>CAWFBH010000005.1:0-183714 GCA_963814035.1 uncultured delta proteobacterium | reverse complement strand
CCGATGTCGGTCCGATTAAATTCGTACAAGTCCTGCATCATGATCATCTCGCCTTCCATCCCGGAGATCTCGGAAATCTTCATCACCTTGCGTGAGCCATCGGACAGACGGGCGACATGAACAATCATGTTGACCGCGGCCGCGATCTGCTGGCGCATCGCGCGCTGCGGGATCGGAAATCCGGAAAGCAGCATCATCATTTCGAGGCGCCCAAGACATTCGCGCGCGCTGTTAGCGTGGATGGTGGCAATTGAACCGTCATGGCCGGTGCTCATCGCCTGCAACATGTCGAAAACTTCAGCGCCGCGGACCTCACCGACCACGATGCGATCGGGCCGCATTCGCAGGCAGTTCTTCACCAGGTCGCGCTGCGTGACCTCGCCCTTTCCTTCCATGTTCGCCGGACGCGTTTCGAGGCGCACCACATGCGGCTGCTGTAATGACAACTCGGCGGAATCCTCGATGGTTACGATGCGCTCATTCTCGGGCACGAACGCCGAGAGGCAATTAAGCATTGTGGTTTTGCCCGAGCCGGTGCCGCCGCATACGAGGATGTTCAGTCGCGCGCGCACCACAGCCATCAGGAACTCCACCATCTCCCAGGTCACGGTGCCTTTCTCGACCAGACCGCCGATGTCGTAGCGCTTCTTTCCGAAACGTCGAATCGACAGCGAGGGACCATCGATTGCCAGGGGCGGAATGATCGCATTGATACGCGAGCCGTCGGGCAAACGCGCGTCGACTTTGGGCGATGACTCGTCGACGCGGCGCCCGACTCGCGACACGATCCGATCGATGATCAACATCACGTACTGTTGAAGCCACGGAATTAAAGTCTTGAAAACTTTGGAGTTTTTGCAACCCGACGCCGCTTTCCGCACACGCGCAGTTGGCGAAGGCTCGGGGTCAGGCTTACGGCGAGCGAATTGAAAAAATGGTGGCTCGCGCCTACAGGGGACTCGATTTCGAGGGCTAAATCACGCCTACAGACCCATGATCAGCCTCAGATTCTGCTCGGTAGGCAAGGTCGCGCGGTTCATCGGCGGGGTGCGGCTTGGCGGGTCCGGTACGCAGGACGCTGAGGCGCGAACACTCGCGAATGTCTCAGTTATCTGAGAACGTCCCCAGCGGCCCTGTTCAATTGGAGTTTGCGTTTTGTCATTCAGAACCGACGAGCAACGCGAACTCGAATTTAGGGTCTTTCGCTATATCGGGCGTTCGGCAATCGTCTGACACGGGAATGGCATTCTCTCGCAACGCTAATTCGAATTCGCCCATTCCCCTTTGAATAGGGTCGTCTGGCGCGTGACACACGATTAGACCCCGACTCGGTTCGTCGAGATCAGTTTCGTTTAGTTCGCTCGGTTTCCATCCGGCAGTTTTCAAAACCTCGCGCCATTTCTTTGCATTCGGGCATGAGCCAGTTTCGGTCATCAGGCACCACACGGATACTCGAAACTCTCCCTTAATAGCTAAATCTCGGATTACCTCGGCTTCTTTGGAACTAGGATCGCGCATATCGACGCTGGTCATTAATGCGGACGTGCGGCTACGATGGCGATCAACTATATCGATAACGCAAATTCCCGCCGCGAGAATCGAAACCAACCCAACAAAGATTGCGACGCCCGCGAGCGATGTAATCGCCTTGAATCTCTCCCGTTCGTAGAGTGAACCAGCCATACCGATTAGCCCAAGGATCGTGACAGGAATGCCGATCCAAAGGTCTTTGTCGATAAATAACGCCCATAGGCCAGTACCGAAGATGGCAAGAAATGCCCCCGAAACGACGTAAAATAGTTTGTCGGAGAATGGCATCGCTTTGGAATCGACCGGCGTTGCTCCCCACTGACCCATGGGCTGCCATGGTAGCCCGCTTCACGGCAACGGTGCAAAGCGGTAAACTGCCTGTATGGGCGGACGATACGCGCAAAAGATTCTGTTCTCTTTCTGCCGCAAGTGCGGCGACGACCACGAAAAGACGCACATGCATTACCGAGCACCGGAACAGCGGCCCGCGCGTTGTTCAGATTCTCAGGTCCCGCCGCATCTGCAATAAGACCGAGACGATGCTCGCAGAAGAAAAGAAACGCGCTCTCTGGTCGATAGCGGTGGGGGCTCTCTTGGCAATCGCGGTAGAAGGGACAGTGCGTGTCTTGGAATGGCACGCCACGCAGCGTTTGAATGCATCCGTGACTGACTGCGAAAAGCCTGACCCTAAGAACCCTGTCGGAAAAGGGCATTGGGAAGCGGTCTGTAAGCCGAGTGATCTGCGAGGGATGACAAGGAAGGGACCGGACGGCGAATACACGGTACCGGTTACCGACGAAGACCTGATTGCGGGTGGTGGCGTGACAGCACGCATTGTCCAGGAAGATCAGGCCGTAGATGGTTATCGACAAGATAACTGGTTCTACAGCGCGATTGTCATAGCGCTCTCGTGCGTAACCTTTGTCTGGTATTTTCTGATTGACCGGATTCGCGAGATCAGCGCTGCTGTCTCGGGCAGAGATCGGAGTACATGACCCAAACGAAGATAAGTATCGTCGGTACGCTTCGGCTCACTGACGAAAGTGGCCTACAGTTTTCCCTGCCCGTCAAAAGAAAGGACGGGACAACCGAAACGTTGTGGCTGGAAGCGGTTGATAACGTGTCCAATTGGCCTGGACTTGGCGAGTGCCCAAAGAAACCCGAGGCTGAGAGAATTCCTAGTTACAAGCAAATAGGTACCAACGATCCGAAGGTTTACGGGAAGGCTCTCGGGGAATGGTCAGACAAAAACAAAAAGGCAGAAGAGGAATGGAACCGCGCGCGAGAGGCGTATTTCCGCAATGTCCATTCTGATCCCAAATATCTAGAAGCCGCAAAACAATTTCTCAAAGCTACAACAAATGCGCCGCAAGAGCTTATCGCGGGACTTTTTTGGGCCTACCGAGGCAATGTTCTGAAAGTCGTATCAGGGGAACCGGAACCACTGCGTGACAAACAGAAGGACATAGTGATGATAAAACATTATGTCCTTCGCCGAGAAAGACAGTACGAGCGAGCACGACGCGAGGTCGAGGCTTTGGAAAACATGGAGAAACTAGAGGGCACCTCGCGAGCACCGATCCCCGACAGTGTTCGACTATTTGTGTGGCAGCGCGACAAAGGCCAGTGTGTCAAATGCGGATCACGCGAGCTTTTAGAGTTCGATCACGTAATCCCTGTTATCGCTGGCGGCAGCAATACGGAACGCAATATTCAACTCCTATGCGAGTCGTGCAACCGATCTAAAGGTCCACGATTTGAGCATCACCGGAAAAAAGCACATGAAGCTCCGCCACGCCGCCGCGCTCACCCTTGTGGGCTGGTATCTGATGGTGCCGCCGCTTGAGAGTTGTCTGGTGCATCGCGCGGGCGGTCGATGCGAGCAAAGGCCAATCTCCAAATGGCAGATCAGCGACCCCCACTTCACTTTCAGAATGCGAGACGGCGAGGAATGTTTGGATTGAAAAGGGTCGAATGTATCTTAGCGAGCTGGAAGCTAGTAGCCTACCGCATGGGGGTCGCATGACTCCCGAGGAAGCAGATTATACTTGGATATCGCTGCAATTGTGTCGCGACAGACGATCCGCGCCTGAAGGAAAAGTGATATCCAAAAACACCGTGAAGCTCCGCCACACTGTCGCGCTCGCGCTTGTGGGATGGTATCTGATGATGCCCCCTTCGATTGCCTTTCACGACTCTACATGTCCAGGGGGGACTGGTTGGCCCACATTGTATGATGCATTTTTCGGGATTTTGAAGGGCGAATCGCCGCGCCGTTTCAATGTGCTGCGCTGCAATTCCGAGCAATACGAGTTTCCTTCTGCCGAACCGCCGTTGAGCGACTGGATACAGATCGACTCCTTTGAAACGCTCGACGCATGTAAAGACGCGCGTGAAAAGGAGATCGTGGCCAATCACGAGGATCGCAATATCGCCGAGCTTGATCTCACCAGCGAACGCAATGGGCTTCGTCCGTCCAAAACAGAAGTCGATGAGCGAACAGAATCCATTGCTCGCTTCAAGAGTGTACAGGCAAGCTCATCGTTGTGCGTCTCGTCTGGCGATCCGAGGCTCAAACCGTGAAGCCTCTGAGCGCCGCGAGTGCGTACAAGTGCGAATGGGGTCTTGAAGGGCAGCGTTGTCGATGTCGCTGCCAAGGGAAGTTTCACGGCGCTCAGCGGAAGCGCGCACCGCGCGATGACGCGCACGCGGCTGCTTTCTACTGCCCTTGCTGTGGAGCCGCCGCCCGAACGTGGCGTCGAGATGAATGGATGTATGACAAACGTCACCTGCGTAAGATGCGCGGCGAACTTCGTAAGCTCGATCCTTGGCGGAACCCGCCTAAAACACCCGTTGCTCGCGCGACCCTCAACAAAGAGGAATTGTTTAAGCTCTCTAATGAGCAACTTCGCAAGTTGCTTCTGGAAGAATTGGGGCGCGCCCCCGCTAAGAATCTCAATCGCCCCACCTGACTATCGCTGGAACCGCCGCAGCCGCCGCAGCCGCTTAGCGGCTCCGGCGCGTTCCGCGCGGCTGCTCCGGCTTTCAGCGATGGCTCTCGGTGGCTCATCGATGTCGTGGTCGTCATTGTTCATCAGGCGTCGTGTCGCTGTCGCTTGCACCGCCGTTGTAGGTCGGGTTGACAAATGTAGGCGCCTGACCTGGCGTCGTCATGGTGTAACCGCCATTGTAGGTCGGGTTGATAAAGGTGGGCGCCCGTCCTGGGGTGGTTGCTACTGCACCGCCGTTGTAGGTCGGGTTGACAAATGTAGGCGCCTGACCTGGCGTCGTCATTGTGTAACCGCCGTTGTAGGTCGGATTGATGAATGTAGGCGCCTGACCTGGGGTGATTGCTGTCGCTCCACCGTTGTATGTCGGGTTGACGAATGTAGGCGCCTGACCTGGCGTCGTCATCGTGTAACCGCCGTTGTAGGTCGGGTTGACGAAAGTGGGGGCTTGCCCAGGAGTCGTAATCGTCGCTCCACCGTTGTATGAGGGGTTTATGAAAGATGTTTGCGCATTTGCCGCCAGCGGGCACAAAATTGCCAGAACAACTATCGTTATTAAACGCATTGCTTTTTCCCCCATTCCGTTCTTTGAAATCTAACCATCTGTATGCGTCGCTTCGAGTGGTCGCACAGCCTAAAAGCGAATCGTTCTACGGAGTCATGCTCTGCGCAACGAGTTCTAGCTTAGAGGCTTCCAACAAGATGTGGCTCGCGTCCGAGACCGGCTGCTTGGAAATGTCAGCTTCGTTGCGCGCACAGTGCTCGACAAAGGACATATCAGTCGCCGCATCGGTTCGGCGGCCCAAATTGCAAGCCGCCGCATCGTACGCTAGTGCCTCGTTGTAGTGAACACGGCTCATTGTAGGATCGCCGCCTTGGCTCAACTCGTCATTTGCTTCCTTCATCATATGCAGGGAGATCGACAGGTATTGGTTTACCAATTTCGCCATACTGTGTTCATCTCCGCCTTGCGCCAAAGCAGGCGTCAGCGACAGACCGATTATGAAAAGAGTTGCCACCGCATACTTCATCATTTGCCCCCTCTGGTTTGAGAGAACAAAGTGTTCGGTAAATACGCCAGCGAGGCAAGCGGTGAGGCGTCCAGTGCCCCGCGCGCCCGCGTCGTCGAATCTCGCCGCTTCCGAGCGACCGACCGAGCTTTCCGAGCATGCCGCACGGTACGTGGCCTTGGAAGCCAAGGTGCCTTAGAAACTAAGGCGCGGGCTTAGTTCTAAGACACTGGCAGGCCCCTAGATCGTCTGACCCCAAGCTATCGTGGCTTGCGCTCATGAGGTTACCAGCATAGCATGGCGACATACAGGAAGTATAAAGTGAAGGAGCGCAAAGCTGTAGGCTCCGCATAGGCGCGGCATCGGCGAATCGGAGCACGTCAAGCGCGCCAACCTAGGGGTATGGGGTCGGCGTTCCCATTGGCGTGCGTCTTGCTCGGCGCGCTGGTCGCGCGACAAATTTTCTGGCATTGAAAAATGCCAGCCCCAAAGGCAAAAATGCCAGAAACGAATTATGACAAGTTTCCGTCCTCTCCGTGCGCGGCGCGCGCTTCCATCGCGTTGCTTATCGGAGTGTAGAGGCGGCAACTCGGATGGCTCCGACACTGCCCCCCGCTTTCGTGGCTGTCGTATGCGCACATGCAGAAGCAAGGCTCACGAACCATCTCAGCCTCTTCCACGGCGTTGATAGGTGCGGGTTCATGCTCGGGCGCGTTGAGTAGGTGCGGCTCGGGCGCGACTACTTCAACCCCTACACCTGCCCGTGCTATCTCTTCATCGTCGCGGAACATCCTCACACCTGGCGGAAGCGCCCATTGTCGAGACTCGAACATGCGAACCGCCGTCTCTCCCGCGTGCTTAGGATCGGAACCTAGTGCGGCTTGCGCGGCAAGACGCTTCGCGATCTCTGCGGTCCTAGTGGCCTGTAACAGCTGAATCGAAAGTAGGGATGATACGGTGTGAGAGGTCGCGGTAGGCCCATTTGATAGGCGCGGCGTGTTGATTGTGATGACGGATGTAACGCATAAGTTTGCGTGCCAGGTCGTTGACCGAGGTGAAGATGCCGCGCGCGACGACATCGCGCTCGATGCGGCCGAACCAGAGTTCAACCTGATTGAGCCACGAGGAATAGGTGGGCGTGAAGTGCAGGTGCACTTTGGGGTGGTCGGCCAGAAACTGCGCGACCCGCTTGGTCTTATGGGCCGAGAGGTTGTCGGCGATGATGTGGATCTCGCGAGTCGTGGGTTGCAGGGCAACAATCTGGCCCAAGAAGGCCACAAACTCTTCAGTGGTGTGGCGCGCAGCGGTCTGTCCCAGAACTTCGCCGCTTTTGGTGTTGAGCGCAGCGTAAAGCGAGAGCGTACCATGCCGATAGTACTCAAAGCCGTGGCGCTCGGCTCGCCCGGGGCTGAGCGGTAGCACTGGGTCGAGACGATCAAGCGCCTGGATCGCAGTCTTTTCATCGACACAGAACACCGCCGCGTGCTGCGGCGGATTGACGTAGAGCCCGATCACATCGGCGGCCTTGCGTTCAAAGTCGGGATCATCCGAGGCCATGTAGCGCTCCAACCGATGGGGCTTAAGCCCTGCGCGCCGCCAGACCCGCGCGACCATCATATGATTGATCCCCAGCGCCTGTGCCAGCTTACGGCTGCTCCAGTGTGTGGAGCCATCATTCGGTGCGCGCCGGGTCCAGGCCAAAATTCGGGCTTCCAGCCGCGGCGTGCGCTTGCTCACCGGCCGCCCCTGATGACGGGCAAACAGACCCGCCAGCCGCTGCTGCGCAAAGCGGGCCTGCCACCGCGCGATGTAAGTCGAACTACAGCCCAAGGCCTGCTGGATGACAGACCATGATTGACCTTCGGCCAGCATCAAAATCAGCCGCGCACGACGCACGTCGCCGGCACGCAGCACCCGCGAGCGCACTCGCGCTAGCAGTTCCTTGTATTCGGCCTGCGACAGTCGGAGGGTTGTTCCAAGCATGCCCACCGATAACATGCTCCACTGTCAGTTTCAATGTTACAGGCCACTAGTGGCTAAATCCTCGGGCTTCTCGCCACCTGCGGCCCTATGCTCTTCGATGATTTTGGTCGCGACGTTGGCCGCAAGGCGCTTATCCTTCGAGGTCAATGCGCTTTTCTGCACCTTCCGCGCCAGTGCAACGATGTCCTTACCGCTCGCCTTTTTCGATGCGGCGACGGGTGGTGCACCCGCCGCCTCGGCGGCTTCGAGCGCAGCCCGCTTCTTTTCCTGATGGCGTTTTATCCTGGCATCCTGACACGCGCGGCACTGCTTCGCGCCGTTCGGCTTCAAATAGATATTCCCCGCCACCATCCGATGCAGGCCCTTACCGCACATGGTGCGCGGCTCGGGACCTCGTTTCTTGAGTGGCCTTGCTCTCGGCATTAGGCCCACTCCGCGATGCCGCCCGCGACCAGCTTGTGAGCCACTTCAGATTCAAACGATGCCTCATCACCCTTGCTATAGCAGCCGATGGACGAAAATTTACCTTCAGCCAAGGTGGCTTTTAGGAACCGAACGGTCGTGTGTCCAAAAAGAAGCTTAGGCGCAGGCGCCGGATTAAGCTCGGCACCGATTGAAATTATCAAACCTTCGAGCATAAGACGCACTTGGGAGAGGCCATTGACGATATCGCTTCCGAAATTCTGCGTCAGTCGGCGGTGTCGGAGTAACCCGCCGTAGTTGAATCGATCGGCTTTGCCAGGTCGATTGCCAGAGGTACGCAGCGACCGAAATTGATTTGTAAGTTCGCAATCACAACATCGGTGCGCGATATCGTAAGCCACACGTCCGAGTTCGCGTCGCGCCTCAAGCCTTGCGATAACGTCATCGTCGCGCAGTACAGCTTCGGCGGCGAGCGTCAGCTCACGCTGGAGCGCGTGGAGTTCCCATGCGCTTTCATTACTGTTGTCTTCCATCGCATCTTTGAAGGTATCCCGCGCGGCTTGCCTAAGCGCGCGAGCTTCTTCATGATCCCTGCGCAGTAAACAGGCGTCGTCATACTTGCGGTCAAGCTCGGCGTTTCGCTTTGCCTGCTCGGTAAGAAGCTCCTGCTTCGTCAAAGACAAGCCTACCGCGGATCTTAGTTTTGGTTTTGATCGACATTATTCTAAATCCTTCGTTTGTTGATGCCCGATTAACGTCGGCGCGGCGGCTTCACCTTTCCCGCGAAACATCTGCACAGCTTCGTTTTTTAATCTCTTGATATCGGCCTTTACCTCGCGGTCGTGTCGCTCTTCACGCGCCACGGAACATCCAACCTGCCGCACTCCTTCATTGAGTTGATTAAGATCGTCTGCAAGCCGATTCAGATTCTCCATTGACCAACGAGCGCGACGGCCACGGAAGTAAAGGTCCCAGGTCGCTGCACGGCGCGCCTTAAGGTCCGCCAATTCGCTTTGAAGCTTCTCCAGCGGGATGCTCACGCGGCAACTGCCTTTACTCGCGCGATCTCGATAGCTAGCCGTGTCCGCTGCCCTACCAGCGCGAGCAATTAATGACGAAGCATAGGCGAGCGCAGCGCGAACGGTGGATGGAGATACAAAACGCGCAGTGCATCAACCTGATTGTCGAGGCGCTTCAACTTGATTTCGAGGCTCGCCACGTTGCCAGCCGCGTCGCTGGCGGCGCTTTCCGTGCCGGTTACGGTACGTGGGGTCATTCGGCGGCTCCGGCGCCTTGTAGGGCGTTATGGAACGCTGAGAGCGTCGTAGCGGCATCGGCTTCGGCGGCTAGGGCGTGCTCGAAGGCGATGACGAGCGGCGCGGGATCACGAGACCAACTTATATTATTATTTATCGACTTTGCCATTATATTCCTTGTGGTGTCTCCGCGTACCTTCACACCTTCACTCTACCTTCACCTCAAAACGTCCTAGTGGTATAGGGAAAGGTGAAGGTGTGAAGGTAGAAACCATTTCTTAAAGATGACAGTAAAATATGTGTGTGTATGTGATCACGAGATCAACGCCTCACATATGACGTGCTGAAAGTCTTGGAAAACACCTTTCTATCTTCACACCTTCACTTCGGGCGCTATTTCAACCGACAGGAACCGCTGACGGGCTCCCGCCATCCGCTCAGTGATCTTCACGCCAAGCTCTAATTCGATCGTCTGCTTCCGGTTCGATAAAAGCTTGCCGAAGCCAACGACAGTCCCAGGGATGCCACCTTTCCCGCCGACCGGAGCCTTTAGTTGCTCGGCGATCTGGCGGACGATTGCATAAAGGTGCGCGGGCGTGATCGGCCCAATAAGGGGGCCGATCGGGCTAAGATGGTTGCTAATCATTAAGCCGCAATCCTTCAGATCGCTAAATTCCAGGTCTTCGTTGATCCGGCGCACCATAGCGATCCGCCACTCTTCCAACCCCGCTGGCGTTCCAATCGGTAGGCGAGTGTTCGCATACGCACGCCGCACGGCTTCGATGATGTCACCCAGGATGTTGATGGTTGGATCATCACCACCGGAATAGGCGGCACGAGCGCGCTCCATCCGTCGCATGATCGCCTTGGTCGGATTGCCTTCGCCGCCTTTACCGATCGCTTCGTGGTAGTACCACAGCATGTGCTCAAATTCAGTCGAGCGTCCGTCGCCTTTCGGTGGTGATACCTTGTGGTCTTTGAAGTCCTGCATCGTATCAATGATCTCGATAGACGAGCTTTAGCAGTTCACCGAGCACGCCCGCACGGTGCGCCGCGATAAGCTCTAGTAGCTCAGTCTCGCTGATGAACGATCCTTTGTCTGGCGGGAGCGCATAAGATAACAGCATTCGAGACGCGAATGCCTCTTGCTTGATGGTGCCCGAAACGGCACACATCATAATGATTGCTCGGGGCACGATTGTGGTTTGCTCGTTCGTTTGGTAGAGCGTGCGTACTGAAGTGCCCGCGCTGCCGGTGACATATACTTCAATCATCACCTTAAGCCATGCAACCCAATCGTCGCAGTTATCCCAGGCCGCAACATCACTGTTACTAAGCTGCGCATTCGCGCCGTCTTCCTTGGCTGGCATCGAGGTTACATCCGCGTTCCGGCCAAATAGCGTCTTAACTATAAGTCTCAACAGTGAAGTTTTGCCACTATACGGTAGGCCGAGCACGAGCAGGATCAGGCGCATCTTGCGGGGGAACATAATGCTGACTGTCCAGACAAGCACGAGGGTGAGTTGATCTTCGCGGGTTAGCTCGCCGTGCTGGCCGAGCCGCATCACGCTTTGCAGCCACGCGATCTCGCCGGTGGTGGTGAAGTCGATCTCGGTCTCGTCGGCTCTGTCGTTCATGTGGAACAGGATGCGGTCGTCACCATTCCATACCTGCTCAGGCTTACCGCCTCGCATCCGCTTCCAGATGCGCGCACCGCCCATGCAGAAGCGATGCTCGCCGGTTTCGGGGTTGTAGTAGACCATCGTATGCACTGGAATGACCGGCTGCTTGAACGCAAGGTCTTTGATCTGCCCGAGGGTGAACTTGTAAGCGTCCTCGGTTTCCCCAAGTCCGGTGCGCTCGCGGAGCATCACGCCAAACTCTTGCGATGCCAGCGTATAAAGCGTGTGCGTTTCCTTATGCAAATAGCGTCCCTGCCTATCGTCGCCGCGAAGCAATTCACCGGCTCCAAGCATGGCTGAGATTACACACTCGGCAATCCTGCGGTTTTTTAAGGCGGCTACGCCTTCACCGAGCAGTATTCGCTTGACTCCATCTTTAAGTGATTCACCCTCGGGGATTTCCGGCTCGGACGCTGCCAGCATCGGCGTTGCTTTCTTCGCCACCGCCATCATTCGCAGTAGTTCGGCGTCCGTTAAGCCAGCGGCGATCAAGTCCTGTGCGTCAGTTGCCATTGGCTTTAACCTCACGCTCGCGCATGATCTCAGGCAGCTTGGTCCAATCGAGGACGTAGACGTTGGCGCCTTTCCGCTCTAAGATTTTAGCGAGCCTGTCTTGCGCGTTGCGCACCATCTTGTTCGTGAGGGTGTCGATGTCGAAGATAATTCCGACGAAGCGACCGTCATTGAACGCTACGTGATCGAAGTCAGTGAGGAGCGTGACGCCCCCATAGTCGTTACGCCCCTTCCAGCCGGTGACACCCGAAATCGAGGCGATTGCAGCGTCGGGAAAGACTTTCGCGAGCGCATCCGCCTTCTTGGCGCCTTCAGTGATCAAGAACGGCCTCTTAGGATCGCGTAGCCAGTCGCGGAAACGTGGCAGTACGTTTAGCCGCTTGGCCGAACTCGGAACGGAATCATATTTGACCGGCTTGCCGTCGCGGAGTCGCGGCGTGTCGGGCCGGATTTCATAGGTCACGATGGCGCCGTCGAACCAGGTAGGAATAAGCAGGATCGGGAATCCCCGAACCTGGCGGTCACTAAAGCCTAACCGTCTAAGCTCCGCGCGGTCGGCGGCGCAATCGCGCATGGTGCGATAGCCGCGTTCACGAATTATCTCCGGTATGGTAAAGCCGAGAACGCTCGTCAGGTGGTGGGCATCGAGCAGAACCTCAAGAGGTACATCGCAAGGCGCGGTGATCGGTGGGTTCGCGTTGGATTGATCGAACAAGGTCATGGGGCGTCATCCTAAACGGACGACGATAGGCGGATGCGAATGACTTCGCCCGACCTACCGTCGCCCTTCGCACAAATTTGTTCGCGCGCCTCATAAACCCATAACCGAACGTCTTGCTTCTCATTGGCTTCGCAGCGGTTGCGCGACTGCGAGGATATCTACCGAGCCTATCAGTGAAAGTTGCGTTGTCAAATCGCGTTGCACCCTAACTCGCCACATTATTAGCACGCGTCGTATAGGGTCGGCTTCCACTCGAATAATATAGCAGAGGGTCGGCACCACCTAAACCAGTGTGAAACAACTATGAAGATGTGCGCGAGAAACAGCTATGAGGGCACGCGTAGTGAATGCGTAGCGTGCTGGCTTAGATGGGCTCGTCTGTCGTGCTAGCCTCAGTACCTATGGCCAAGCAAATGTGTTCCATCGATGAGGCAGCACGCCTCATCAAAGTCTCTAGGCGGATGGTTTATTTCCTTGTCGATAGCGGCGCGCTCCCGCGACCATTCAAGGTCGTCAGCGCGAATCGCCAACCGCGCCGCGCTTTCTGGCGGATTGACATTAAGCAATATGTACAGCGTCGCAAAAGCTGGCCCGTCATCGAGACTAAGCAGGCGGCCTAACGCTGGATTGGCTCGCGTCCGGCACAAGAAGGCTAGCCTTTAAAGCTCGGGCGGACAGCTAAGAACCACGGGCGCGGCCAATCCACCTTAGAAACGAGAGATAGCACTAGCAATGGCAATATTCTTAGATCGAAAAGAGTTTATAGCGCGACGAGCCCACGGCTCGGGCGTCGCGATTCGCAAGGAGTACACGACTGAGGTCAAGCAGGTCGGCGCCGAAGATGATCGCACGCTTGAGTTCTGCATCACAACCGACATGTGGATCGTCACGGCGACACCGTAGCGGCCAACGGCTGGGATCAAAATGCATACGAAAGCAACCCTGTCGTTCTTTTCGCACACGACTACGACGCCTTCCGGTCGGTAAGGGCGATCTCTCTGACCCCGTTCGCTCAAGGGCCTGCGCTCGACGGTTAAGTTCGCACCGGCGTCGATGAACCCCTTCGCCGAACAAGTTTACCAGTCTGTGCCTGGACGGTTTTCTCAATGCGGCCAGCGTCGGGTTTATCCCGCTCGACTACGAGGAAGCTACGGATCGCGATGGCTTTCACCCGATGGACATCACGAGCGCGGAGCTTCTTGAATGGAGCATCGTGCCGGTTCCCGCGAACGCCGAAGCACTCATGGGCCGCGCGGCGAAGGCGCTCGGGTTGTCCACGTCGGCGTTCAAGGCGCGGTTCGTTCGCGGCGTCGAGCGTGGTGATACTAGCAGCCCATTCGCCCACGACTTCAAGTCTGTATTGAAACGCGTATCCGACCAGGCATCTCGTATCGAGCGCAGACTCGGCATCGGCACCCCAAACGCGACGCGCGACGTAACTCAAGAAGAGGTCGATCTAGTGGTAAACGCATTGATTGATGTGGGGCTCAGTGAAGACTCGCCCGAGCCAATCAACATCACTTCTGAGCAGCTTGACCAGGTCATCCAGGATTCACTGGATCGTGCGTTCGGGATCGATTCGACGCGCAAGCGCAGCGAAACCGATCTGCAATGGGCGTTCCGCACGCATGGCGGAGCGACGCTGAAGGTTCGCTAATGTTTTTTACATTTCGACAGTTATGCACAAGGAATCGTCTTCCTGTGGATAGAATGACTCGCGGTCTGCTCGCGTGAGATTGCGAGTGAGCTTAGAATCTTCTCTATATGCCCGAGATTTATATGGCCGATTTTGTTGACTTCGTGCTTCGAGCGGGGACGCCTAAGCTCACGAAGGTTCGGGAGATCAAAGAACGGCCCGCCTATCATCCTTCTGGTGACTTCTGGAAACCTTTGCGCGAAGCGATACAGGATTTTCATCGACGAGGTAAATCGTTGGATGGTTTGCTTGAAACGCTTACTGACCTCAAGAAACTGAAACGCTACCCCGAAGCACTGAGTGCCTACAAGAAGTTTGTCCGGAGCAAAGAAATCAAATGGTTCGATCCGCCTTCATCAGTCTGGAATGCGGCTGATCTGCATGTGAAGGTGAACCCCGAGCTTGGGTTGACTCTGAACGGTATGGAGTACGTAGTTAAACTCTATTTTAAGGACGAGCCACTGACTAAGAGACGACTGGCGGTCGTACTCCAGATGATGAAGGCCACCTTCAACGACAATGCCAACTCCCAACGAACGATGGCAGTATTGGAAGTTGGTAAGGGAAAACTTCTTCCACTCGAACCAGGTGCACCGGATATCACCCCGCTTCTGCTCGGAGAGGCGGCTTCGTTCGTCGCAATATGGAACGCGATCTAGAGGCTGGGGGGTGTCGTCGCAATTGCCTTAACTCGGCGACGCTGGAGCAAACATGACGGAAACGGAGACTGAATCAGTCGTGCCCTTTCTGGCTGATCCGTGGAATCAGTTGGAGTGCGTGGAACGCTTCCGTAGCATGAGGGGTGCGCTTCTAAACCAGGAGTAAACTAGCCAGTGCGATTTGGCGCTCACGAGCTTACCACGATCTCTCGAATTGACTTCTAGGTGACTCAACTCATGAGGCTCATTGTTTGGGTTCATCAAGCGGAAGAGGGATTTGCTGTGCCGCATGGATGACGCGAAGTACTTTGGAAATACTGTGGTCGGTCTTTAGACCTGTCGGCGTTCGCCACGAAACCGTTCTCAATCTTACCTCAACAACATCGCCTCTTCCGAATACGATTTTGCGAGTCTGAACCTGCTTGAAAAAAGCTTCGTCGTTGACATCTGCGGTAAATGTGGCGCTTCCGTCCGAAAATCGCCATTTGTAGCTGTCTTTGAAGGAAAGAGAGACGATTTCCAGGAACGCGTCGCGCTCGTCGTCTCGCAAAATTTCTTCAGCATCGCCGCCCGTTGCGAAATATGGGAGATCGGCTTTTGCGACAGTTTCCACAACACGCCGCGCTCGCCGAATCTGGAACGTGTCGATACCATCTTTGTCGAGCGGATTAAGAACTTCTCGCAACGTCTCCCGTACAGCATTATCGTTAAACAAGCGCACTACGTCGGCGGGAAATTCGATAGATACGCCCTCGATTTCAAGACGAACCGTATCTTTGGCGGGGCTGGGCGCGACTGTAGGCTTGCGGTTTTTAACCCATTTAACAAGTGCGATAAGGCCACCGCCATACAATCCGATGACAGTAGCGAGATGCTCGGCGGCCTTTACACTATCGCCAAGGAGAATCGCCTTCGCTTGATCCAGAATGGTTTGAATTACTTGCAGATCGACAGCGAATGAACCACGCAGAAAGTCCGCTTTAACCTGAACCGAGACCGTGGCTTCATTGCCATTCAGAACGCGATTGGCTTCCTGACAGAGATTGCCAATCGCGAGGAGCGCGGGTGCAAGGTCGCGCACATCCATCGATCCAGTGCGCAGCGCTTCGCCATCATAGGCGATCTCGATTTGGGCCTCGCTCATGGACAACCTTTTAGCTCGAACGGTCAGGGCGGGCAAATTAGGAACCCTGCCCGATTGGAGCAAGGCCCCCGAAGCAATTTACTCCGTCCTCTGGGCGACAGTTCATTCTTCAATGCTCTCAACCTCTTCGGCGAAGAGCAGCGCTTCCAGGCCCCGCGCGCTGTAGAGCCGGTGCGTCTTGGCCTTGGTGCTGCCGAGCACCAGAATGATGCCCTCATAGCGCACCTCGGGGCCGCGATGCACCGCCATTGCGGTTTTCCAGCGCACGGTGACCGGATGCGGCGCGCTATACGGGTTTGGAAGCGTAAGGCGCGTCCGATGGTGGAAGTCGTTGCTGTCGAGCCAGTGTCTCACGCGACCTCACGCCCGCGTTGGGAAGACTCGTCGTTTGTGGTCGCGTCGGCCCGCCTGTTCGACCACCGCGAATAGACTGTGACCAACATGCTGATATTGCTGTGGCCCATCTCCCGCGCGATATCGCGCACGTCATCACCGGCAGTTAGGCGAAGGACGCAGTAGGTGTGGCGGCACTGGTACAGATCACGCTCTCTGACCTTTGCTTTGACCAAGAGGGGCTTCCAGTATCGCGAGCGCACATTGTTCAGGATCATCGGCGTGCCGTCGCGAGACTTGAACACCAAGCCGCTCGGCATCAGAAGCCCGTCTTGCTGTCGCTTCAGGGCAGCGCGCACGGCGTCGGTCATCGGCACATCACGTTGACTGCTCTTCGTCTTCGGTAGGCGCGGCCCTGACTTCGCCATGGTGCGCCGCACGATGATTAGGCCCTTCGCGAAGTCGATATCTCGCCACTCAAGGCCGAAGGTTTCGTTCGGTCGGAGCCCCGCCCCAAGAGCGATTTCCAGATAATTCTTAAACCAGCCATCGGCGGAAGTGATCAGCTTGCTCACCTCGTCGGAGTCGAACGGTTCGACCTCTGGTTTTTCCTCGCGGAGCTTAATGTCCGGCGCTATCGGATCGTCGATGACGATACGCGTCCCGTCTGGCAGCCTCTCGCGGGCAGCGGTGAGGAAGATCGTTTGCAGCCGCGCGAGCACCATGTTTATGCGTCGAGCGCTCAACTTCTCGTCGCTGCCTTCGCGCGCTGGCTTCTGTTTGAGGCGCCCGAGAAAGCCAACGATGTCACGCTCGGTGATGTCGCGCATGGGCTTGCTGGCGATCTCGTCCGTGATGATGTGCTTGTTGATGATCGAGGAATAGTCGGTGACGGTCTCGGGGCGCAGGTCTTTTTTCGTGGTCTGGAATTTAAGCCACTCCGGCGCGTACTCCGCGAGCGTGGGCACCGCGACCGGCGCGGCAAGCTTCGGCGCCACGAGGCGCTTGGACTTCGGGAAATGCCTCGCGAAGTCAAACTTACCGGCCAGCATCTCCTTCTCGATTTTCTCGATCTTCTGCTCCGCGATACGCCTGTTGGCGTCGTTGTACTCCAACCCGAGGGACTCGTTGACGCGGCCAACACCAGGGTACGGGATGCCTCTAATCACAATCGACCCATTATTGTTCTTGACATGCACGGCGGGTGACCTCTGGGCTGAAGCATGCGCCAGCCCCCAAAACGAGTCAAGCCTAAATTGCGCCTAATAGCCTCAAATCGTTGTGCCAACTGTTGTGCGCCTAATTCTACCCGCACTCCGCGTGGGTGTTTGGTGAAGTAGTCGATCAATGAATGCCAGCATCACGTGCTGGTCATCGTAAAATTGCACATCAGTAAGATGGAGCTTGCCGCCCTTCTCGACGTAAACCTGGTGCGCGCCGTTGACCATGATGTCGGTCACCGCGTCATCGCGAAGCAGCGGCTCCAGCGGCCCCAGCCCAAGCAACTCGTTCTTGATCTCCTGCACCAGGCGATCGCGATCGACTTCGGTCAGCAGCCTGCCGTCTTCGCTGAGAATATCAGTGATCGCGGCGATGACTTTGCTGGATACGAGGGAGGGGTCGAGCGATTCGAGCTTCGAAATATCGATGGTCTCGAAGAGACGATTATGAACCTTGATTTTGAGCCGGCGCGCGCCCTCCGAAAGGAGGTCCGCCTTGCGCTTGCCGGTATTTGCGATGAATGAACCGGACGCATCGGGTCCGGATTCATTGCGCGCGTCGTCAGATTTTTTCTGTCCCAGCCGATCCGCTAGTCCCATGATGTCGTTACCTATGCGTGCGAGCCGAAGGCCGAGAAAAGCCGTGCGAACAATGGCCTCTCGTGCTCCTCGGCAGCTTCGACGTTGGCAATCCGATACGCGAGGCTCTCGAAACTCCTCGCCAGCGGCGCGGCGGCGGCGACCTGCCATAAATCCTTGCCGCTGAGCTCGGCGAGCTCGAGTGATTTGTCGTCGCGCGGAAGGGTCACGTACATCGGATGGCCGAGAGTGTTTTCCAGATGCTTCTGAGTGATGCTGTGCGCGGGTTGAAAGCGATTGAGGGCGAAGTGCGGTTCCACCGCCAGGGTCAGACGCTCGAACAAATCGATGAAGCGCCACGCCGACCGCACCGAAGTGACCGATTGATTCAGGACATAGATGAGACTGTTGGAGCGCTCGCAGGCCGCGACCGATTTTTCATCGATATGATGACCGCAATCGACGATCACGAAATCGAACATGTCGCGCATGAAATCGATTACCGCGCCCACCGTCGCGTCGGAGACCAGCTCGCCCTCTTCGATTCGCTTCGGCGCCGCGAGCAGATACAAGCCCGAGGAATGCTTAGTGAGCGCCGCTTCGAGTTGAATCGAGTCGAGCTTTTTCTCCAGCCTGCACAGCGGCATGATGGTGAATTCGGGCTCGAGATTGAGCAGCACGCCAAGTGCGCCGGTTTGGAGATCGAGGTCGAGCAATGCGACGCGCTTGTTTAGCTTGTAGCGCAGCGCCAGAGCGAGGTTGGCCGCGATCGAGCTGACTCCCACTCCGCCGACGATACTGACCAGCGAAATCACCGAACCGCCATCGTGACGACCGGACCGGATGCGGTTTTCGCTGACCTTGAGCAGCGCGCGCGTCAGATCACCTTGATCCAGCGGCACGAAAAGAAGTTCATCGGCGCCGGCGCGAATCACCCGCTTCATCAATCCCGGCGAGCGTTCCTTTAGGAGTCCGAAGAGCGCCGGACGCGGTTTCTGCGATGAATGATGTTGCAGGTAGCCGAGTTCCTTATCCTCGTCGCCGTCGAACAACACCATCGAAACATCGATCGGGAGTGCCGGAGAGCCGTCGGAGTTGGCCCCCTGCTGGTCGGATTCGATCAGCTGCAAGCGCGGTTCGGTGACACGCAGCAGCGCTGCTTGACCCCATCGCGAAGCTCGGACGGATGGCCTATCAGTTCGATCCGCAGCACCGCTTTCCTGGCGTTATTCAAATCGATTACTGACACCGCAAACTCCTTGTTGAATCCTTCTCCAGTTAGAACCGAGGCCGCGCCGCATCGGGCGTGTCGAGCCGCTGGGTTCGGATCTCGTCTTCGGTCAACGGTCCCCGCTCGGATGGCTCAAAGACCTTGCCGTTGGGCGGCAGCGGCCGGACGATTTCCGGGCGCACTGACATCACGAGGTCGGTTTCCTGATCCTGCCAATTGGTGTTGCGGAACATCGCGCCGGCGTAAGGAATGTCCCCGAGATAAGGAACCTTGCTCACCACCGCGTTGCGATTGCGCAAAATCAAACCCGCAATAATCAGGGTCTGACCATCCTTCAGACGCACGAGGGTGTCGGCTTTGCGGGTAACGAACGCCGGCACGGTGAAGCCGAAGAGCGCGACTCCGTGCGCATAATCGGGTTCGGATACCTCGCTTTTTACCAGCAGTTCGATGTCATCGCGGCCGATTACGGTCGGACGAAAATCGATCTGGGTGCCAAACTCCTTGAACACAATCGAGGTATTCAGCGCCTGTGCGAGTACGATCGGAATTTCGCCGCCGGACAGGAACGATGCGCTCTGTCCCGAGTTCGCGAGGAGGTGCGGCTGCGCCAGGATGCGTCCCAGGCTGTGCGATTCGAGAAACTGGAACAGCGATTGAGTCGCGAAGGTCGAACTCGTCGTCGATAGACCATAGGTCATCGTGCTGGAAAGCAGCAGCGGCAACAGCTGACCCCCTGGAGGAGAAACGCCCGGCACCGCGTTGGTGCCGCCGGTCAGCTGCGAAGTCGGCCCGTAAGGAGTCGCAACCATGCCCGGCAAGCTGGTCAGCGAGATACCCGACTTGACCAGCGCGGCTGAAATATCGATTCCCTGGGTTTCGATCTTGGTGCGATCGAGTTCCGCGACAATCGCATTGAGCATGACCTGCTGCTTGCCGCCGGCATCGATGCGCACCTGACGCTCCACGTAGTGCCCTTGATCATCCCACACCGTCAGGGTGGTGAACCCGGGCTTATGGCCAATTAAATTCAGTTGGAAGGGATTAGTGACCTGGATGTCGGCAATGGTACTGTCCGCAATCGAGATCCGCTTTAGCCGGCGCGGAAAATCAAAGATCTCCGAGCCTCCGCTCATCACGGAAATCACATCCGCAGGCAAGTAATTGCGACCCGTCGATTCCACCTGGGATTCATCGTGCGCCGGCGGATCGTTTCTATATTGAATGGGAAAAGATGGCGCTCCAGCGGACGCGGACTGACTATTTATCGGGAGCGCTGCGCGATGCGGAGTGTCGCTCGTTGATGATATTTCACGCGGCGAAACGTCAGTGCTGATCGCATCGACGGCATAAGTGGGTCGAACCGTCCGCGGAGGTCCGCTGGAATAGGTGGCGGTCGTCCCAATACCCGGATCCGATGAGTTGACCGGGCCGGATCCCGCATCAAGCGGCATCGCACTGTCGGCAATCGCCGCCACCTCGACACGATACGCAACCTGGACGCCATCATCGCGAGTGACCGTCACTTCCCACGCGCCCCGCTCCGCGCCGAGCAACACTAACTGGCCCGGCGTTTCATCGTGAATCACCAGCGCATAAGGATTGTCGATGACTCGAATCGAGGGCCGGGATCCTGCCTTCAAATGATCGATGATCCGGGTTTGTCCGGCATTCAAATAGATCGTCACTGGCGGATTCGTGGCGGCAGCCTGCGACGGCAGCGCGGTCGAGAGGGATATCGTCGCCGCGACCAGCAGTCCCGCGGCAATGGCCATCCTGGATAAGCTTCGAAGTTTCATTGAGCCCCGCATTTACCGTCAGCGATGAGTTCGCTCACGGCACCTCCAGAGTTTTCGGTACCGGGAGAAAAGATGCCGATGGCGCGCTGTCTATTTGAGTGGAGGTTGCCGCAGCTCCGGTCACAGCTTGGCTGGAAGCATCGGATGCCGCGGGCGCGTTCGAAGCTGAAGATGCAGGCGCCGCCACCGGCGCATCTTGATAACTCGAATTTGAATTGCCGTTGGCGCCGGCGGAAATGAACGAGACCGTCTCGGCGCTCTTGCCATCGCGCATAATCTCCACCCCAAAGGCACGGCGGCCCGAGGCGGAGGCGATAGCGCGCGGCACAATGATTGACGCAGGCTGCGTGTTGAGAGGAACGCCCGCGCCCTTGGGACCGAGCAAGTCGGCGAAGTCGCTGCCGTCGGTCGGAACAATCTTGTCGTCGTTGTAGTTGCGCATCGCGAGCCGCAGGGTTCCTTCGCGGCTGGCGAGGCCCAGCTTCTCCGCCTGGTGCGGAGTGACCAGCAGGGTTACGTCCTTGGCGACCTCAGCTTCGTCCTTGCCCTTGTCGATCTGCTGCTCGACGGCGATCACTTCGATGTTCTGCAGTACGATCTTGGAATACGGCTTGTTGTTGTCGGCGCCGGTACCCGAAATCGCAACCAGGACATCGACGTGGGTGTGCGGTTTCACGAAGCCCGAAATATCGCCGACCTCGTCGACCGCCACCGACATCGCGCGCATCCCGGCCGGGATGATCATCGGCATTACGCCGGGGATCTTGTCGCCCTGGATGAGGTTGTGTCCGACGAGGGGCTGGCCGGCGACGATGTCATTGCGTGCATAACTGTTCCCCACCATCGAGGGGTCAGTGAACGCGCCTTCGGGAACACTCTGGCGCGACCATCGCGCCAGCTTCACGTCGTCGCCGGTAAGCTTCTCGCCGAGATGCACGTCCCGCGCGGCAACTACGATATCTTCAGTCTGCGCGAGCGCGACCTGAACCTGCGCCTCCCGGTTTTTCAGGGCGGAAAACACCACGATGGCGGCCAATACGGCAGCGACCATCGCCAACATCAGGAAAATCGTCGGTCTTCTCATTTTCCCCTCTGAAAAACCTCTTCGCGCCAGTGCGTACCGCCAGACCCGGACGCACGAACCTCGCTCACGCGACTATCGACGAGGAGCGAGGCTCGGCCTGCAATTGGTAAGGGAGTTAGCAGCAGCCTTAGGCAGCATTCAGCGACGCGGTAACCTTGGTGATGATGCCGTTGATGCCGGTCTCGAGGCCCTGGTAGGCCACATAACCCGCCACCGCGATGGCCGCGATGATCAGCACATACTCAGTCATAGTTTGACCGCGCTGGCTGTGTTTGGTCTCTACGATTCGGGTCAAGAATCTGGTTAGAAAGGTCATTGGAATCTCCTCAGTGCCGTTTTTTTGATCATCAACTCGTTCACATCGAGTGACTAAGTGTGATCGTGCTTCCTCTGACTGGAGCAAGTGCAGGTCGCGTGCCATATGGAGGGCGAGGCTTGATGAGGCGGCGCCGAGCCGCGGCTGACTTGAATCGGGACATGCTTACGATGGGCGCTGCTATCGCCAATCGCGTTCCAAGACGGCGAGGTATACCGAGGCGGCGACCGTGGTGGCGCGAACGAGACGCGGGTTCTCGTTTTGAGACGCTGCGCGTGACGTTTAGCTCCAAATGCGCGTCGCGTCCCGGGGCATTGCGATCTGGGACATCAGCGCGTGAAGGCGCTCGCACACCTTGCTTACGCGCATCGCGAACGGCTAACTTTTTTATGGGGGTGACATCATTTGAGGTCGCGCCCATGGCCATCCGATTGGTTCGCTCCAGGGGGAACAAACTTTTTCAGGCGTTCGCAATATCCGCACTGACGGCTTTGGTTGCCGTCGCATCCGGATGTGCTCCCACCGCTTTATCCTCGGCACGTCAAAAAATGGCCGTCGGGCAATATGCCGCGGCGCGGCAAGAATTGCTGGCGATTCCGCTCGGCGATCTGAATGACGCGCAACGGCGCGAGGTCAAAGACGATCTTTGCCTCTCCATGTTCATGATCGGCGAGCCCACCTACTCGAGCGCCGAACAGCGCCGGGTCTGCGTCGATGCCGCCGGAGAGCCTGACAGTCAAAGCTCGCAGTTAGTCGCGAGGATCGATGAGCGGGTCCGCCAATCATCGTATGCGAAGGTCAACGCGGCCCTCGCCAAGGCCGACCTCGGAGGCGCGGAACAAGCCGCGCAGGTTTATATCAATACCCCCAGCGCCGATCCGGCGGTGATCGAGAAGTGGTCGCGTCAGATGTGGGAACTGGTGAACCGGCGCGACTATGGCAACAACCCGCATCGCAAGAAGGAACTGGCCGCCGCGATCGCAAGTGTGCGCAGGCAATATCCCTCGATGCGCAAGATGACCAAGCCGGAGTTCGTGCTGTGGGTGGCGAAACAGGGCAGCATTGCGGGGACCGCCATGTTCTCCTCGGTCGCGCTGAAAAACAGCGAGCTCGACCTCGCGGTTCGGCGCCAGGAAATCCAGCTCGCAGCGCTCCAACTCGACCGTCTATCGACCATCAACGATGCGACCATCGCGCGCTGCGGCTGCGACGGGCGGACCAACGTCGGTATTGCAGAAACCAATTTTCCGCTCTATCTGGTAAGGCTGGATCCGGAAACCCAGCGATCGGAAGTGCTCATCCTGCCGCATCGCCAATAACCGCGTCGCCGCGCGACGCAGCTTCTGCCGGAGGGACGCCATGGCCAGCGCCGAACTCAATAAGGTTCTCGAACTCCTCAAGTCTCAACCTAAAAATCCCAATGCGACGGTGGCGCAGATGCGCGCCGGAATGGAAAAGGTGAGCGAACGCGTCGCGCGCGATGTGACGTGCGAAGGTTTTCGCATCGGCGACATGGGCGCGGAATGGATCGTCCCGCCTGAAGCGGCCTCCGATCGTGTCATCCTCTATCTGCACGGCGGTGGATACGTGATGGGCTCGATTGCGACTCATCGTGCGACGGTTGCGCGGATCGCACGCGCGGCGAAAGCTCGCGCATTGGCGATTGAATATCGCCTCGCTCCCGAGCATCAGTTCCCCGCTGCCGTCGACGATGCCCTCGCCGCCTACAAATGGCTGCTCGCCCAAGGCTACAAGCCCGGCAAGATCGTCATTGCGGGAGATTCCGCCGGCGGAGGTCTAACCCTCGCCACGCTGCTGGCGATTCGCGATGCGAAGGCGCCGATGGCGGCCGCCGGGGTCGCAATCTCGCCATGGGCTGACCTCGAAGGCACCGGCGACTCGCACAAGACGCGCGCACATCGCGATCCGATGGTCGGCGGCGCGAACCTCGGTCCGATGGCGAAACATTACATCGGCAACCAGGACCCCAAGCATCCGCTGGCGTCGCCGATCCACGCCGACTATCGCGGACTTCCTCCGCTGCTGATTCAGGTTGGCGATGCGGAAACGCTCCTCGACGATTCGAATCGGGTTGCATCACGCGCGAAGGAGCATGGGGTGAAAGTCGAGCTCGAAGTTTGGGACGACATGGTTCACGTCTGGCATGCTTTCGCGAAGATACTTCCGGAGGGTCAGCAAGCGATCGACAAGATCGGGAAATTTGTGCTTCAGCATACTTCCTAGACCCGAAGCTATGCGCTCGGTTGCCGGGGCCGTCATCGCGGGGTTAGAATAAATTATCCTCGTGTAGCGGCGCGTATTGGTTTTTTCGCGCAAACCTGTGAAACCTGATGGCTACTCCCGAGCGCATAGCAATTTCTCCGTCTTTCACCCGCAACCTTACCGGCGACGTACTCGATAACCGCCAACTGGTCGTCATGTCGAATCGCGCTCCGATCAAGGTCGTGCGCGATGGGCCTGATGAGCACATCGAGCCGACCGTGGGCGGCGTCGGGACGACGTTCCTGCGCCTGCTCGAACGTCATGGCGGCCTTTGGATCGCATGGAATGGAGGACAGAAAACTCCGCCGCGCCTGTCCCTGCCGGCTGAGCATCCGCGTTTCGATCTTTCATTCGTGGAGCTGAGCGAGCGCGATGTCTCCCAATACTATTACGGGATGTGCAACCGCGCGTTGTGGCCGTTGATGCACTTCATGATCTCGAACTGCCACTTCAACATCGCGCATTGGCGGCAATATCGCGCGGTCAACGAAATGTTTGCGGCCTCCGCGATCGAACAAGCCAACGATGGCGACGCCTTATGGATCCAGGACTTCCATCTCGCGCTGACCCCGCGAATCATCCGCGCGCGCCGCAGGGATCTCGCGATGGGGATTTTCTGGCACGTGCCGTTCCCTCCGGTCGAGCTCTATCGAGTCTTCCCGTGGCGGCGCGAACTGTTGATGGGGATGCTCGGCAGCGACCTGATTGGTTTTCATTGCGACTCGTACGTCACCCACTTTCTGAATTCATGTCATCGAGTTCTTGGCGCACAAATCGATCACGATCGCGGAGAAGTCCACTTCGAGGGACGCACTTCGCGAGTCGCGAGTTTCCCGCTCGGGATTCCAGTCGACTATTTTGAAGACCTCGCGGCCAGCTCTCGCACCCAGCAGAAGGCCTCGCGCATCCGGCGCGGACTGCGTAGCGAGGTCGTGGTGCTCGGTGTCGATCGCCTCGACTACACCAAGGGTATCCTCGAACGTCTCCTGGGCTTCGAACGCTTTCTGGAGCGCAACCCCAACTACCATAGGCGCGTCACGCTGGTGCTGATCGCGGTGCCCTCGCGCACCAAGGTCACGGAGTACGCTGCGCTGAAGCGCCAGCTCGATGAGGCGGTCGGGCGTGTAGTGGGCAGATTTTCTTCCGACGGATGGGTCCCGATTCGGTACCTCTATACCCAATTCGGCGCTGAGGATCTCGTGGCCTACTACCAGGCGGCTGATATTGCTCTTCTTACTCCGCTGCGCGACGGGATGAACCTCGTCGCCAAGGAATTCGTCGCCTCGCATCCGGCTGACAACGCGGTGTTGATTTTGAGCGAATTCGCAGGCGCCGCGGAGGAATTGACCGATGCGCTGCTGGTGAATCCCTACAATCCCGACGCGATCGCCGATCGCCTGAAGGAAGCGCTCGAGATGCGGCCGGAAGCGCGAGCGACCCGCATGCGCGCGCTGCGTGAGAGCATTCGCCACAACAATCTCGAGCGCTGGTCGGCAAATTTTCTCCACGCGCTGACCGGCGAGACGGCCCCGGAGCCGCGACGCATTGCGCAAGCTTGAATCTTCGGAGACGCCGCGTCCGCTTCCGCGCGGGTTGATTGCGAACCAGCTCGCGAATGGCCAGCTGCTGTTGTGCCTCGACTTCGACGGCACCGTTTCCGAACTCACTAATGATCCCTGGAAGGCGGTCCCGCTCCCGCGCGCGAAAGCGGCGATCGCCGAACTCTCGCGGCATCCGGAGAAGCTGGCTGTCGCGATCATCAGCGGGCGCGACCTCGACACCCTGCTCGGTCTCCTCGGGCTTCGCGATGGGTTGTTGTTCGCTGGAACCCATGGCCTCGAATTCATCGCACGCGACGGCCAACGCCGCTTCGCACCCGGCGTTGAGAACGGTGCGAAGGACCTCGAGATGGTGCGCGAATTTCTGGCGTGCTCAGTTGCGCAGGATCGCGGATTCATCATCGAGGACAAGCGCGTCGCGCTCACGCTCAACTATCGCAACGCGCGTCCCGACGACGCCCGCGAAGCGCTCGCCGCGTTCGACGATTTCGTCAACCAGCGCCCGACGCTCCAAATCCTGCATGGAAAGATGGTTCACGAAGCGATTCCGCGCGGCATCGGAGGCAAAGGTGTCGCATTGGAATTCTTTATGCGCGAGGCCCGCACTCCCGGCCCGAACACCACCTACTTCGGCGATGACATCACCGATGAAGATGCATTCCGCACACTCGCTTCGCGTCGCGGAATCGGCGTCCTGGTTGGACCGCAGCGCCCCAGCTTCGCGCAGTATCGGGTCGAAAGCCCGACCGACGTCGTAACGGTCCTCGAGGACCTCGTATCGCAGGTGTGATTGTCAGGACAGCGCTTTGTCGATCGCCCCGAGGACGTCCTGCAGCTTCATTTCGGCGGTAAAGACACCGAGCACGCCCATCTCGAGGAGCGCCTGCTGATCTTCTTTCGGGATTGTTCCGCCAATGAAAATCCTGATCTCGTCGCCACCGAGTTTCTTCAGCCAGTCGATGGTCTCGGTGACCAACTCCATGTGCGCGCCCGAGAGCAGGCTGAGCCCGATGGCGTCCACGTCTTCATCGATGGCGACGCGCGCGATGTACTCGGGGGTTTTGCGCAGGCCGGTGTAGATCACCTCGGCGCCGGCGTCGCGCAGCGCCAGCACAATGATCTTCGCGCCGGCATCGTGCCCATCCAGCCCCGGTTTCGCGACCAGGATTCGCTTGCGTTGAAGGCTCATCGATCAAAGTCCCGTCGGTTCACGAAATTCTCCCCAATGCTTTTTCATTGTCGCGACCATCTCACCGACCGTCGCGTATGAATGACAGCAGTCCACGATATACGGCATCAGGTTCTCGCGATCTTTCGCGGCGGCATCGCTCAGGCGCGCGAGGTTGCGCTCGACCTCGCCGTTGTCGCGGCTGTTACGAATCGCGTTGAACTTCGCGACGATGTTGTGGGCGGTCTTCGGATCCATCTTGAACAACTCGCGCACCGTGCCATTTTGGTCCTCGCGCTGATAGCGATTGACGCCCACAACGACGCGCTCACCGGCATCGAGCAACTCCTTGCGCTGGCGCGCGCGCTCGGCGATGCGGCGCTGGATGTAGCCTTGCTCGATGGCCTTGATGACGCCGCCATAGTTGTCGACCTCGCCGATGACGCGGAGGATTTCCTCCTCCATTTTGTCGGTGAGGTATTCGACGTAGTGGCTTCCTCCGAGCGCGTCAACGGTCTGCGCGATTCCGCTTTCATGCGCGATGACCTGCTGCGTGCGCAGCGCGATCTCCGCGCTCTCCTCGGTGGGAATCTGAAATGCCTCGTCATACGCGGCGGTGAAAATTGATTGCGCGCCGCCCAGGACCGCCGCCATCGTCTCGATAGCCACCCGTGTGATGTTGTTGTAGGGCTGCGACGCGGTCAGCGACGCGCCCCCGCAGACCACACCGAAGCGGAACAGGCAACTCTTCGGATCGGTCGCGCCATAGCGTTCCTTCATCAAGCGCGCCCAGATGCGCCGGCCCGCGCGAAACTTGCAAACCTCCTCGAAGAAATCGGTGTGCACATAGAAGAAGAAACTCAGCCGGCCCGCAAAGCCGTTCAGATCGGCGCCGCGCGCAAGCAGTTCATCGACGTAGGCCAAGCCGTTGGCGAGCGTGAACGCCATCTCCTCGACCGCGTTGCATCCGGCATCGCGCACGTGTGCGCCCGCGATGCTGATGGGATTGAAGCGCGGCGTTTGGGTGTTCGCGTAGAGAATCGAATCGGCGACCAGCCGCATCGAGGGGCGCACCGGAAAAATCCACGTCCCGCGCGCGACGAATTCCTTGAGGATATCGTTCTGAATAGTGCCGGTGAGCTTCGCGCGCGGGACCCCGGCCTTGTCCGCGGTCGCGAGGTACATCGCATAGATGATCGCGGCGGTCCCGTTGATGGTGAACGAAGTGGAAATCTTCGCAAGATCGATCCCATCGAAGAGAATCTCCATCTCGCGCAAATTCGACAGCGAAACCCCAACCTTACCGACCTCCGGCCGCGCCATCGAATCGATTGGGTCATAGCCACACTGAGTTGGCAAATCGAGCGCGACCGAAAGCCCGGTCTGCCCCTGCTCGAGGAGGAACTTGTAGCGCTGATTGGATTCCTCGGGCGTGCCGAACCCCGAGTACTGGCGCATCGTCCAGAGCCGTCCGAGGTAGCCGTCGGGAAAAATGCCGCGCGTGTACGGATACTCGCCCGGCATGTCGTGCAGCGGGCGATGCATCGCCTCAGTCGCGACCGGCGGAATCTCGATTCCAGACGGCGTGGTCCGTTTCTGCCTTTCAGCGGAAGCTTCCTTCATTATGGTCTCCACTTCGAGGTGATTTTTTCGGCGGCCGCCCAGTGGTCATCATGCACCCACGCCTCCGCAAACATCCGCGTCTCGATGTCGTTCATCTCATCGCGCGATAGTCCCGCACGCACGCCCCGGGCCACCGCTTTGAATGCGCGCAGCACCTGCGGCGCTTGCTTGAGAATCGGCGCGATGAAATCCGCGATCAGGCCATCGAGCGGCTGACCCTCGCGCGCGACCGCATCGATGAGTCCGAGCGTCGCGGCCTCTACGCCAGATAGCATATCGCCTCGACATAACAGTCCCAGCCCGCGCGAGGTGCCAACGAGGCGCATCAGGTCGATGCCGCCGCCCCAGGCGGTCGAGATGTTGAGGCGCCCCTGCACGAAGCCAATTCGCGCATGCGCCGCCGCGATGCGAAAGTCACAGGCGACCGAAAGCTCCGCGCCACCGCCCATCGCATCGCCGTTGAGCGCGGCGACGACTGGCACCGGGAACTGCCGAATCGCCTCGAGCGAGGCTTTCGCATCGCGCGCCATTTCGGCAGCGCCATCGAGGGTCGTGATCGATGCAAGTTCGCGCAGGTCGCCACCCGCCGCGAAACATTGGTCGCCGGCGCCGCGCAGGATCGCAACCCGGAGGCTAAGATCCGCGCTATTTGAGGTGAATGCCTCGGCCAGCGAGCGAAGGACCTCGCCGCTTAGGGCATTGCGCTTGTCAGGGCGGTTGATGGTGACGCGCAGGACACTTCCGCTCGATTCGACTTTCAGATCTGAGACGCTCGACCTCACGTTCCGCTACTCCGGCACCGGGCTCAACTCGATCAGCGTCGCACCATGATCGACTCGCTGGCCGACCTGCACGCATACTCGCTTGATAACCGCCGGACTCTCGGCGCTCAGGGTCGTCTCGGTCTTCATCGCTTCTATGACAATCAGCGGATCGCTAGTTTCCACCCGCGCGCCATCCTCAACCAGGATTTTTAGCACCGTGCCCGGCATCGGGGCGTCGATGGTTGGCGAGGCGAGGCCGCCATGATGCGCGCCGCGGCGTGCTTCAACGACCTGATATTCGGCGCTCATCGCGCCGGCCGCAATCACTATGGCATTCGCACGCCTGGTTCCGCTGATGTGGTATCGGCGTCCGGCGACCGCCAGCATCGCACTGCCATCAGCAAGGGTTTCCAGCGAGGCGGAAATTTCCTCGCCATCGATGCGCGCCGTGATTGCAGAACCCGCGACGGTCAGTTCAACCTCGTGCTCGGGGCCGCCGCCGATGCGTCTGAGTTTCAGCGGCGTTCCCATAACTGAAACTCGCCGAGCGTGCTCCACGGCGACTGATCGCGCCGCTCGATTTTTCCGTTTGTGGCCAACAATCCCGCCGACTCGCTCGTGCCGAATGCGCGTGACGCGATCAGTGCCGCGGTCAATAGCGCCGCCTTCTCATCAGACGTGCCATGCCTCCAATGATTAAAATGCTCATCGACGAAGTGAGTGGAGAGCTCGCCGCGCGTGAACCGCTCGCTCGCGATGACATCGCGAAGAAATGCCGCCGTATGATGGATCCCGACGATCACCACTTCGTCGAGCGCGAGCAACATCCTGCGGCGAGCTTCCTCGCGAGTTGCGCCGTATGAAATCACCTTCGCAAGCAGGCTGTCGTAGCTCGCGCCAATCTCGGTGCCCTCGGTCAGAAAGGTGTCGACCCTCACACTCGGAGCGGTCGGCAGATGTAGATACGACACGGGACCGACAGCGGGGCGAAAGTCGTGCTCCGCGTCCTCCGCAGTGATACGGCATTCGATGGTGGCTCCTCGCGGCGCGATCGGATCTGATAGGTGCTCGCCCGCCGCGATGCGTAGCTGCTCGGCAACCAGATCGCATCCGAAGCGGATCTCCGTCACCGGATGCTCCACTTGGAGTCGCGCATTGGCTTCGAGCAGGTAGAACTCGCCATCCTGCAACAGGAACTCAAACGTCCCGGCATTCTGATAACCGACGGCGGTCGCGAGGCGAATGGCCGCATCGCATAGGCGGCCGCGCAAATTCTCGTCGATGGCCACCGACGGCGACTCCTCGATGAGCTTCTGATGACGGCGCTGGATCGAACATTCGCGTTCGCCAAACGCGACGATTTTGCCGTGGCTATCGCCGAGGATTTGCACCTCTATATGGCGGGGCCTGCCGAGGTACTTCTCGACGAAGACGCGACCATCGCCGAACGCCGCCAGCGCCTCACGAGCCGCGGATTCGACTCCATCGTGGAGGGCGTCGTCGCTCTCGATCACGCGCATGCCACGGCCGCCACCACCGGCGGCCGCCTTCACGACGATCGGATAGCCAACTTTTTTCGCGAACTCGCGGACCGATGACGCGTCGGTGGTCTCGATTCCCGGAACGATAGGTACCTTCACCCGCGTCGCGAGGTGTCGGGCCGCAACCTTATCTCCGACGGCCTCCATCGCTGCGGAAGACGGCCCGACGAAGATAAGCCCTGCCTTTTCAACCTCGCGAGCGAACGCGGGGCGCTCAGATAAGAAACCATAGCCGGGGTGAATCGCGTCGGCGCCGGTCTCGACCACGGCGCGCATCACAGAATCTATATTGAGGTAGCTTTCCGCCGGCGCCGCCGGACCAATCAGCCGCGCTTCATCGGCGGCGCCGACATGGGTCGAGGATTTGTCGGCCTCGGAATAGACCGCGACCGTTTTGATGCCGAGCAGACGCGCGCTACGAATCACCCGTAGGGCGATCTCGCCTCGATTTGCAATCAGCAATTTTTTGAGCGCCCGCTTCATCTACATCCTGAAGACGCCGAAGTTCCCGCCCTGCGGAATCGGCGCATTTAGTGATGCGGCAATGCCCAGCGCGAGGGCCTGACGCGTTTCCACCGGATCTAGAACGCCGTCATCCCACAGCCGCGCGCTTGAAAAATAGCAACTCGATTCGGACTCGTACTTTTCCAGCGTCGGGCGCATGAACTCGGCCTTCTCGGCATCGGTCATGGTTCCGCCGCCGCGCTGCATCTGGTCGAGCTTGACCGTGAGCAGTACGTTGGCAGCCTGCTCACCGCCCATCACCGAGATGCGCGAGTTGGGCCACATGAAGAGCAGGCGCGGCGAGAACGCGCGGCCACACATCCCATAGTTACCGGCGCCATTCGACGCGCCGATGACGACCGTGAACTTCGGCACCTGCGCATTGGCCACCGCGTTGACCATCTTCGCGCCGTCCTTTGCGATACCGCCTTGCTCGTAGCGTTTTCCCACCATGAAGCCGGTGATGTTCTGCAGGAACAGGAGCGGGATGCCGCGCGCGCAACATAGCTCGATGAAGTGCGTCGCCTTCAGCGCGGATTCGCTGAACAGCACGCCGTTGTTGGCGAGGATGCCGACCGGGTAGCCATAGATGCGCGCGAATCCGGTCACCAGCGTCGCGCCATAGCGATGCTTGAATTCGTGCATCCTGCTGCCGTCGACGATGCGCGCGATCACCTCGCGCACGTCATACGGCTTGCGCGTATCGGTCGGAATGATGCCGTAAAGCTCTGAGGGATCGTTATAGGGATCCTCGGGCGTGCCCTGTTCGATCGACGCCGGCGCGCGCCGCCCAAGGTTCTCGAAGATCGACCTCGCGATTTGAAGCGCATGGCTATCGTCGTCGGCGAGGTGGTCGCTCACGCCGGACAGGCGAGTATGCACGTCGCCGCCGCCGAGCTCTTCGGCGCTGACTTCCTCTCCGGTGGCCGCGCGCACCAGCGGCGGGCCGCCGAGGAAAATGGTGCCCTGCCCCTTCACGATCACGTTCTCATCGCACATCGCCGGCACGTATGCGCCGCCGGCCGTGCACGAACCCATCACCAGGGCGATCTGGGCGATGCCCATCGCGGACATGCGTGCCTGATTGTAGAAAATCCGCCCAAAATGTTCGCGGTCGGGAAACACCTCCGACTGAAGCGGCAGGAAAGCGCCGCCCGAGTCGACGAGGTACACGCACGGCAGATGGTTCTGGATGGCGATTTCCTGTGCGCGCAGATGTTTCTTAACCGTGAGCGGATAATAGGTGCCGCCCTTCACGGTTGCATCGTTGGCGACGACCACTGCTTCGCGGCCCGAAATTCTCCCGATGCCGGTGACGATCGATGCGCCCGGCGCCTCATTATCATACAGGCCATAGGCGGCCAGCGTGGACAGCTCGAGGAACGGGGTGTCGGGATCGGTCAGCGCCTTCACCCGATCGCGCACCAGCAGCTTCCCGCGCTCGGTATGGCGTTTGCGCGCCGATTCGGGACCGCCCTCGCGGATGCGATCGATGGTGGTGCGCAAGCTCGCCACCGCGGCCTCCATTGCCGCGCGATTGGTCTTGTACTCCGCGCTGTTCGCGCTCAAATGGGATTCGATCCTGTCCATTGCTCCTCGACCGCTCTCGAATCTTTGTCGCAGAATACGAAAGCCGCATCAACGGGCGGCAGCGATCTTAGAAGGAACGAATCGCCTCGTGAGATTTGATGAGTGAGCCGGGAGAGACTCGAACTCTCGACCCGCGCATTAAAAGTGCGCTGCTCTACCGCCTGAGCTACCGGCTCATCAAAGTGCGGGAACCAGACAGTTAACCAGCATCGCGGGGCGATGCCAAGGCGTCCGTGACCGCATTCGTGTAGCAATCGAATTCACGCGCGCGACCGCGTTGTAGCCTTCGTTGCAATCGCGTGTCGATTGAGTGTCAGCAGCACATCGCCGGATTGGCAGTGTTCCGCACCGGTTGAGAGCAAAAAGCTCGTTTGCACGCACGCGCTGCAAGCTGCGCAATTGAGTGTGTCAGAGCCGAAACCCGCTACTTGACTTGGCGTCTCAAAAACCATAAAAAGTAAAAGCCTACAACTTGTAGGCATAGTTTCTGTACTGATTGTAGTTACGGTGCCACCTGGGGAGGGGGAACCATGAGTCTCAGCGAGGAAACGATTGCGCAGTCGTCTACGGCGCCGGTTGCACCGGTGCGCCATCCCGGATCACTCGGCACCGCACAGGACTGGATAGCCATCGAGCGCCTGGTCGAAGGCTCCGAGCGAGTCGGCGGGATGCTGATTCGATCGGCCCAGTTCAAGCGTCTGTTCGCCAGCATTATCCGCTTCGCCCCGCACAAGGCCACCGTGCTGATCCAAGGCGAATCGGGCACCGGCAAGGAGTTGGTGGCTAGGTCGCTGCACAGCCTCGGCGCAGTTCCCAACGGGCCTTTCGTCACTTTCAATTGCTCGAACCTGGTCGATTCGCTGGCGGAATCGCAGCTCTTCGGCCATGTGAAGGGAGCCTTCACCGATGCGCGCGAGGATTCCCTGGGCTACTTCCGCTCCGCTAACGGAGGCACCCTGTTCCTCGACGAGATCGGCGAGCTTCCACTGAAATTGCAACCGAAGCTGCTACGCGCGGTCGAGATGCACGAGGTTCAGCCGGTCGGCTCCTCGCACAGTTATAAGGTCGATATCCGGCTGGTCGCGGCGACCAATCGCGACCTGCGCGCGATGGTCAAGGGAGGCGAATTTCGCGACGATTTGTATTATCGCCTCAACGCCGCGGCCCTGATTATCCCGCCGCTGCGCGATCGGCGCGATGCGATTCCCGCTTTCGTCGGACATTTCGTCGAACAATATTGTCGCCTTTTCGCCAAGGACATCCGGCGCATTTCGCGCCAGGCGATCGAGGCGCTGTGCGCCTATTCATGGCCGGGCAACGTGCGCGAACTGGCCCATGCGGTCGAAAGCGCGGTCCTGATGGCGGATGGGGACTGCATCACGTTGAACGAGTTGCCAAGCAACGTGCTCGAAGGCCGCGAAGCATCGACGGAGCCAATTACCGAAACATCCACTGCCGCCGCGATTCCGATGGATCTGCCCGAAGCGGGCGCGCCGACTGCTCCGGTCATCGGCGCCGAGGCCAGCGCCGAATCAAAATTCTCCCTCGATGCTGCCATTCGCGAGGCGTCGAAGGACGCGCTGGTTCGTGCGCTCAACGCCACCCATGGCAATTGCCATCGCGCGGCCGACCTGCTGGGAGTCTCGCGCTATACGGTTTACCGAATGCTTGCGCGCTATGGGCTGACCGAATCGCGCGGCTATCGAAGCTGGCGCAAGACCACCGTCTAACTGCCCGACAGACAATTATACACTAGCGGTCGATCGGCGATGGACCCGCCTCGAGAACCGCATCCTGGCGGCCGAGTTTCCAGGCTGAGAGATCGCGCCCGATAAGTCCTTCCAGCTTTTCAATCTCGGGCCGATAGTATTCGCGCATCCTTCGAGTTGTCTCCTCGGTGAGCGGCGGAAAAGGATCCCCACCTTCCAGCATAAACTTCACGATGCGGCTCTCGCGCACAACGTTGGCTGCGCGATGATAGCGACGATTGACGAACCATCCGACCAGATCGCGTGCGATTTTCGCCATCCGCTCGTTGGGCGGCTGCGTGTCCACGGTATGCACGCGCTCGCTACCCAGCCGCGTTGTCGCTACTGGAAAACGATTTACCCCGATGAAATCGCACACCGCATCGAGGAAAATCTGCGGGCTCAACTTCAGATCATCATAAATGAGTGCCAGCACACGCTCGCGGCCGAAGCGTTCGAGCCACTCAGCCAGATGGGTTCCGTAGCGGCTCGATTCCATCAAATCGCCACGCGTGGTCGCCGCCCGTTCGAAGTCCGCTTTGGTGAACACGTTACGGCGCAAAAGCCGGTAATTCGAGTATGCCCGTTCGACCGGATCACGAAAGGAGCAGATGATTTTACAATCCGGAAGATCCTTCGCGATGCGCTCCAACGCGTCGCGCGAGGCGAAATACATCGGACTCAACTCGCCGATCGTTGTCGCACTGCCGCAATGGCGAAAATAGTCGGCGTACCAATCGATGCCGCGATCATAAAAGCGGGTGAAAAAATCCGTCTCCTTGCGGTCGGCGGGCAGGCATACGTGCCCTCGCAGCACCTCATGGAGCCAGGTCGTCGCGGTACGCGGCGGTCCGACCGCGATAAAATCAGGCAGCCGGGAAATTCGGCCTGCGCGGTTCTCGCTCACGCCGCTTTACCCGATTTGCCGCTGAGCGCTCGCACCATGCCATTGGGCAGAAAGGTGCGCGCCAGCCGCAGATAACTGCGAACCCGGAACCGATCGAGCGCAATCGCTCGCGTGAAGGCGTTGCGCGCGGTCGCTCGATCGCCATGCGCGAGTGCGTCCAACCCGATATAGCCCAGGATGCTACGGGGGGCTCGCTCGCGTGCGCGCACGTGTTTGACCGGGTCGATGCCGTAGCGCGCAGTAACCATCTGGCGAAAAATGCGCCCCGCTGCTTCCTGGCCTCCGGGGGCTTTCAGTGCGGCCGGAAAATGCGCAAATCTCCAGACCGCGAGTTTTTCCGGCACGTAGGCGAAAGGGCCTTTCTCACGAAGCAGGAGCCATAGGTAGACATCTTCAAAAGCCCGCAGTCTCTCGGGAAAGCCACCGACCGCTTCAAGCGCACCGCGCCGGATCAGCGTTCCACTAGGCATTATCGGCCACAGCGAGTCGAGCATATCCCGCAGCAAAGGCGGACGCGCCTCGCGCACCGCCATCAATGAGGTCTGAAACGGTTTGCCGAGGCTATCGACCAACTGCAGATCGCAGTAAGCCATGACTGCTTGTGGATCGCGATCGAGCGCGGCGCCCAGGCTGGTCAGCAACTCGGGTTTCCACCAGTCATCGGCATCCAGAAAACCCAGAAGTTCGCCGGTCGAGTTGGCGATGCCGAGATTTCGCGCCGCCGAGGGTCCACGATTGTTCTGCTGAAGAACCTTGACGGCGTCGCCATAACCTTGAAGCAGTTCGAGGCTCCCATCAGTCGAGCCGTCGTCCACCACGAAAATTTCGTAGTCGGCGAAAGTTTGCGCACGCACGCTGGCGAGCGCTCGCTCGATCGTGCGGATGGCGTTGAAAACCGGGACTATGACTGAAACGCGCGGCATACAAGCTTACGCGCTGAGGCTTAGGTTCGGCGCTGGCGCTGAGGCCGTCACGCCACGGTTTTTCTTCCATTGGGATAGATCGCGTCCGGTGAGGCGCTCGAGCGCCTCCACTTCGGGTCGGAAATGCTCACGCAAGCGCGCATCTGTCTCCGTATCCAAGGGACCGAACTCTTCGCCACCTCCGAAGCAGAATCGCCACAGCCCTGCCGATTCGAGGAGGTCCACCGCCCGATGCCATCTATGCAAGCGCATCCAATCGCGCGCGTTGCGGGCGTTTTGCGCGAGTTTTCGGCTGCGCGGTGCGCGAGTGACGGTGTTGACGCGCTCCGACGCCAGCGGGGAGCCCTCCACCTTGATTCGCTTCGCTCCGATGAAATCGCAAATCGGATCGAGGAAACCCTGCGCTGACTGCTCGAGGTCATCGTAGAAACACACCAGCACGCGATCCTTGCCGAAGCTGCGTTGCCAGCTTTCCAGATGATGCGCATACCGGCTCGATTCTCGGATGATGTGATTTTTCGCCACCGTTTCCTCAAAGCTGACCCGCGTCCACGCATCGCGGCGCATGACTCGATAGGAAGAATATGCGCGTTCGACGGGATCGCGCAGTGTGACGATAATTTTCGCGCGTGGAATGTCTTTCTCGATCCGCTCACGCGCGATGTCCTCGCCGAAATAGTTGGGATCAACTTCTCCGATCGGCAAATCGGCGGGGTAGCCCCGAAAGTATTCCAGATACCAAGCGACGCCTCGCGAGTAGTTCTTCAGAAAAAAATCTGTCTCCTTTATCCCGCGCGGGAGCCCCAAATGCGGCTTCATTACTTCGTGGAGCCAGGTCGTCCCGGTGCGCTGCGGCCCCACCGCAATAAAGTCGGGCCATCGCAATGACTCAGTCATGCGAGGAAGCTATCAGCACCGTCGCGGCGCTCCAATATGCCGCGGCCTCGCCTATCCGAGTGTAATCCCATCCGCGCTTTTTCGACGCGGGTCCTTTCCGCTAAGCAACGCCGCGAGTCTGGCCGGCATGAATGTGCGCGCGAGCCGCAAATACGTTTTGGGCTCTGCCGGATTCCATCGCAGCGCGCGGAGAAAACATTGGCGGGCCTCGCGCGCGTCACCATGTGCGAGGGCGAGCAGCCCGGCGCGACTGAGCATGCTCACCTTGTGACGTTGATAATACGCCTTAAGCGGGTCGGCCCGATGACCATAGCGCTGATGGAGCATCGGGATGAGGTTTTGCGTGCCGCCTTCGATATCGCGTCGCAACACCCGCAGGAGTTCCGGATAAGTGTCGTAGGCGAAGCGCGTCAGCTTTTCCGGAAGATAGCGAAACTCGCCCTGCTCGCGCGCAATCAGCCAGAAATAGATGTCCTCGCACCCCGCGATCGCGGGTGAGAATCCGCCGATGCGATCGAACACCTCGCGGCGCATGACCACGGAACTGGGAACGATCGGCCATAAACGCGTCAGCAGCTCGTCCATCGAAGGCGCATGCGCAACCGGTGCCGGTGTCATTTCGATGGGAAGCTCAGCGCCATCGACGCTGACCGCGATCAAGTTCGAATAGACCAGCACGCATCGAGGATCGCGCTCGAGGACCTCAACGCATCGCGCGAGCTTTTCCGCTAGCCATGAATCGTCAGCGTCGAGGAACGCGATGAATTCACCGCGGGCGTTTTTCGCCGCAAGGTTGCGCGCGATCGCCTGCTGCTTATGCGCTTGCTTCAGGACCGTAATGCGATCGCCGTAGCCTTCGAGGACCGCGAGGGTTTCATCGCTCGAGCCGTCATCGACGACGAGGATCTCGAAATCGGCAAAGCTCTGCGCGAGCACGCTGTCGATTGCCCGCGCGATGGTGCGCGCGCCGTTGTAAACCGGCGTTATTACCGAGACTCGCGGCACGCGCACTCGATGCGAAACCGGCTAGCCATTGATCGAACCCATCAAGAATTCGGGATAGCGCGCGCCGGCCGCGAACCCTTTCGGCGCGACCTCGTCGATGCGCCGGAGATCTCCCGGCGTCAGCCGCACCTCCATCGCCGCAACGTTTTCCTCCAGGTACTTGCGCCGTTTGGTCCCGGGAATCGGCACGATGTCGTTGCCCTGCGCTAGTACCCATGCGAGCGCGAGCTGCGAGGGCGTACATCGCTTCTCGGCGGCGATATCCTCGATGCGTTTTACGAGGTCGAGATTCTTCTGGAAATTCTCACCCTGAAACCGCGGCCACATCCGCCGAGTGTCGTGTGGCTCGAAGTCTTCGGGTTTCCTGATCTGCCCGGTGAGAAACCCGCGGCCCAGCGGGCTGTACGCGACGAAGCCGATGCCCAACTCGCGACAGAGAGTGAGCAGTCCATCCTCCGGCTCGCGGCTCCACAGCGAATACTCGGTCTGCAGCGCCGCGATCGGATGAACCCTGGTCGCGCGCCGGATGGTCTCGGGCCCCGCTTCCGAGAGCCCGAGGTATCGCACCTTACCCTGCTTGACGAGGTCCGCCATCGCACCGATGGTGTCCTCGATCGGCGTGTTCGGATCGACGCGATGCTGATAGTAAAGATCGATCGTATCGATGCCGAGCCGCTTGAGACTCGCCTCGCACGCCTGGCGGACATATTCGGGACGGCCATTTATCGAACGGTCATTTGGGCCGCCAGGTCCGCGAACAATTCCGAACTTGGTCGCGATGACAAACTTCTCACGCCGCCCCGCAATCGCTTTGCCGACCAGAAGCTCATTTGTGTGCGGGCCATAGGTGTCAGAGGTGTCGAGGAACGTCTTACCGAGTTCCAGCGCACGATCCAGCGTCGCGAGCGATTCCGCGTCGTCGCGAGTGCCATAGAACGCGGACATACCCATGCACCCGAGCCCCATCGCGGTTACTTTGAGGCCACTGCGCCCGAGTTCGCGTAACTCCATGTAAGATCCTCGCGGTTATAGTTTTGCGAGCGCATCGAGCATCGATGCTTCGAGGATTTCCAGACCTTCGTCCGCCAGTTCCAAGGACATGGTAAGCGGCATCAAGACTCTAATCACGTTCGCATAGATGCCGCAGCTTATCACGATGAGCCCGCGCTCTGCCGCCCGCGCGGTGATGCTCTTGGCAAGCTCCGGCGCCGGCTCCTTGCTTTCGCGATGCTTGACGAACTCGACCGCGAGCATCGGACCGAGCCCGCGCACATCGCCGATGCACGCGAAACGGCTGTCCTGCTGCATCGCACCAAGCCGCTGCGCCACATGCGTGCCGAGCTTCTGCGCGCGCGCGATGATGCCCTCTTCTTCCATCACGTCAAGCACCGCCAGTCCCGCCGCGCATGACACCGCATTGCCCGCGAAGGTGCTGCCGAGGCCGCCGGGATTCGGCGCATCCATCACGTCGGCGCGCCCGATCACAGCGGAAATTGGGAATCCTCCGCCGATCGCTTTCGCGATAGCGATGAGATCGGGCGCGACCCCCGCGTGCTCTACGGCGAACATCTTGCCGGTGCGGCCGAACCCGGTTTGGATCTCATCCGCGATGAGCAGGATGCCGTAGCGATCGCATAGAGTGCGGAGCGCGCGCATAAATTCGAACGGCGCGACGTTGAAACCACCTTCACCCTGCACCGGCTCGATGATGATCGCTGCGACCCGCGAGGCTTCCACATCAGCGCGGAAAATCCGCTCGATACTCGCGAGGCTTTGCTCGATCGACACGCCGCGATAGGCATCGGGGAACGTCGCGTGAAAAACATCGGGGGAGAACGGACCGAAGCCCGACCTTGTATGGATTGACTTTGCCGGTCAGGGCCAGCGCCATCATCGTGCGTCCATGAAAACCGCCGCTGAATGAGATGATGGCGGGGCGTCCAGTGGCGGCGCGCGCAATCTTCACCGCGTTCTCGATCGCCTCGGCGCCGGTCGAAAGGATGATGGTCTTTTTCGGCGCGGGTCCGGGCGCGAGATGGTTTAGCCGCTCAGCGAGCCGCACGTAAACCTCATACGGCGTTACCTGGAAGCAGGTGTGCGTGAACGCCTCGAGTTGATCGCGCACCGCCGCGAGCACGCGCGGGTGGCGATGCCCGATGTTCTGCACCGCAATGCCGCCCGCGAAATCGATGTAGCGGCGGCCCTCGACGTCCCAGATCTCCGCGCCCTCGGCGCGCTCGGCGAACATTGGAGTGGCGATCGAAATTCCGCGCGGCACCGCGGCGGCCAGCCTGCCCGAGAGCTTCTGATTGGAATCCATCCTGAGTTAGTCGCCGATCGGACGGGCGAAATCAACCGCCGTCTCGTAGTCTGCCCGGAGCGCGCCGCGAACCTGAAATGTCACGGAGTCTATCGCGCGGTTCGAGCGATCGACCAAAACAAGGCGATGCGAGCCGGCTCTCGGCGTCCACAACTGCGACCCTTGCGCAGAGCCGAGATCCACGCCGTCAAGTTTCCAGCGCATCGATGATGTACACTGCGACCCCTCGAACGAGATCTTCTGTTGCTCGAATGGAATGTCGGGATCGAACGCGATGATGCTGCCGTCGACCGGTGCGGTGATGCGCGCGCGGCTGGAATCGAGCCGCATCGCAACGGCATTCGGCTCGGTGCCCGCGAGAAAAATCTCCTCCCGTGCCGGCTCGATCGAATTTGGAAACTCGATGCGGCTCGCGACCAGCCCGGAGGCCTCGTAACTTCATCGGATTCGCCAAAATGCTGATGAAGGTAACTGACGAGTTCGAGCCACACCGGCGCCGCGCCGGTCATCCCGGTGATGTCGCGCATCGGCGCACCCGTACGAATTTCCCACCCACACCCCGACCGTGAAACGCCGCGTATAGCCGACGCACCAGTTGTCGCGCATGTCCTTGCTGGTGCCGGTTTTCACCGCGCTCCAGAACGGCGTCGCGAGGCTGTTCTCAAGACCGAACGTTGCGCTGCGGCTGGCGCGATCGGCGAGAACATCGGAAATCATGTACGCCGTGTCCTCGCTGATAGATGCGCGCGATGCGCGCCTCCTCATCAGCGCCGGGCTGGACGCGCAGCGGCGACCACTACACCGCCGTGGCGAACGTGCGATAGCGCCTTGACCAGGTCTCCACAGCGTGACGTCCGCCGAACCCAGCGCGATCGCCGCCCCGTAAAAATCGCCATCCTCGTACGACGCTGTTGAATCCGAGCGCGCGCAGATGTGTCGCGAACGCTTCCACTCCGACCATTCCGCCGTGCGCACCGCGGGCACGTTGAGCGACGAGGCGAGCGCGGTGCGCATCGAAACCAGGCCGCGAAATTGCCGATCGTAATCGAGCGGGCGATAGAGCCCGCGCTCCTCCGGCACTTCCAGCGGCGTGTCCTCGACGATCGACGCGGCCGTGAGCAAGCTGACGCTCGACCGCAAGCGCATAGAGAAACGGCTTGAGCGCCGAGCCGGGCTGCCGCGAGGCGCGAACCGCATCGACCCACGGCGCGCGCCGGAAATTTCTCCCGCGCCGCCCACGTATGCCCACACTTCGCCGGTCGCATTCTCGACCACCAGCACTGCGCCATCGTTGACGCCGCGATCGCGCACCTCCGCCACCTGCTCGCGAGCACTCAGCCGCAACGCGCTGAAGATCGCGATCCAGCGTGCATCGCACCGCGTACTTCCTTCGTGAGCATCCGCTCCGCCAGATGAGGCGCGAGATTCGCAGCCTCGCGAAGCCGCTGAGCCTGATGAGCGAATGCGCACATCAATCGCGCGCTCCGACATCGCCGGCTCGGCAGCGTCGGGAATTCCTTGCCGCAGTTTGAGCGCGCGATGCTCGACCGCATCGCGATTCGCATTCGGCGCGCGCACAACGCCGCCATCACCGACGCCTCGCCGGCGATCACTCCCTGCGGCGCCTTGCCGAACATCACGCGCGTCGCGGCAGCGACTCCCTGCAGTTCGCCGCGCCAGGTGACCATGTTCAGATAGCATTCGAGAATCTGCGCGCTTCGACCACTCGCCGCTCGAGCGCGATCGCCGCGCGCATCTGCGCGAACTTCTGCGCGATCGCTCGCCGATGACGCGCGTTGCGCCGCGATCGACGGATCGATCATCGCCGCCACCTGCATCGTAATCGTGCTCGCGCCGCGCGGACGTCCGCCGAAGACGCTTTTCGCCAGTATCGCCCGGCAATCGCGCGCAGATCCACACCATGATGCGTCAGAAACCGGTGATCCTCCGGACGCGATCACCGCTCGCTCCACGCCGGCGAAATCTCATCCAGTGGCGTCCATGCGAGTCGCCGTCCGTGGAGATCGATGCGCCTTTCGTAAATCGGCTCGCCGTTGCGATCGAGCAATTGCGCGTCCGACGGTCGCCATTGCGCCCGCACTTCGCGAACGATGCCGGCAGCGCTTCGGCGCGATGAGAGCCACGTCACCGCGCAAATCGCGGCGATGACGATGGCTCCCAGCCATGATGACGCGCGGTCGAAAAATCTTCATGGCGCTACATCGTAAACGGAGCGTTCGGAATCTCGCCGAGCATCTCCGGTTCGAATAGAGCGCCTCGACTTGCGTCGGCGGAAGCTGAAACGTGACCGACCTGATTGAGCCGAATCGTGTACTCGATCTCGAACGCACCCTTCGGCACGTATCGTAGTAGGCGCGAAAGGCGTTGAACGGGCGCTCCACGAAATCGGGCCAGACAGATCGCTGTTGAACACCGCGGTGAGTCCGCCGCGGGTGCCCATCAGGAACGCTTCGGATTCTGCTCGCCGGAAACCGCGATTTGCGATTCGCGCGCGAGGCCGCCCCAAGATGCGACGCGCCCGCCGGAATCGGATCGTCCACCACCACCCACGTCATGTCGCGTCTGCGCGTCAATCTTGAGATGCACGCGCACCAGGTCGCCCTGCCTCCATCCGCCGCTGATGCGTGCTGTCAACCGGCGTGAGCGTTTTCTAATCGTGTAGCCGCTGGAAAATGGCGGCTTGATACGGAATCGCCGCGCTGGCCCGGATAATCCGCCCATGGGCTTCCAGAGCCTGCGTGCGAGATCGCAGATCGCTCTGCGCCGGCGGCCACGCAAAATCGAGTGTAGCCGCCGTCAGGATTTTTCGCCCAATCGAGGACTTGCTTGGTCGCGCCGAGCCTCGCCGATCGTCACTCCCGTCACCGGCGACGATTCGAAGGCCGCCGCGAATTTCTCGATCGCCAGCGTGCCCCACGCGTTTCGTGATCGTGCTCCTCCCAGGCGCCGCGCTGCTGCATCGCCAATCGCGCCCTGCATGATCTTCGGCACGTCGTCATGCCACAGCTTGTCATCGATCAGCGCCAGCGTCAGCCGCACCATGTTGCTCGCGGGCGAGACCATCAGCCACCAGAGTACTGCGCGGGTCGCTCGCCAAATGCATCGCGGTGCCCTGCGCATTCAGCCGCGCGCGCATGACTGCTCGCGCCTCGTCGAGCCGATTCGCCGCGTCGCGGCAGCGACGGCGTGCGCTCGAGCGTGCTCATCCAGTCGATCACCGCGGAGTCCGGCCACAGGTTCGGCTCGATCCTGAGGCTGCCGAGCATCGACGGCGTCGACCTTTGCCGTAGCGCGAGAGCGCTTCGATCGCGGCGAGTTTGCGCAACGGCAGATCGACGACGGGAACGGTTCGTCGCGGATGAGCTTGCCCCCGATAAAATCCGTCAGCGCCGCTTCCATCGTGGCTCTGCGCATCGGTCCGGAATTGTCAGTCCCGCTTCGTTCGCGATCGCGAGCACATATGAGGTCAGCACGTCGCTGCCCTCTGCATCGACGGGAAAGTACTTCAGCAACCCGTCCGCGTCGGTGTACGACGGCAGTCGGCGACGATTGCCTCTCCACAACGCCGGGTCCTTCAGCGCCACTGCCCGCGACACGCGCTGCTCCAGACACACGTATGGATACGCGCGCATCCACGCTTCGATGCCGCCGAGCCCCGCCGTCAGCGACGGACTCAGCCGCACCGCGACGCCGCCCTGATCCCGCGATCGCGTCCGCTGGAATCGCGACCGGCTGCGAAACCGGCTTGTCGAGTTGCACCAGCGTCGCCTGCCAGGTGCGCACCGGCACCGCCGCGATGACCTGCTGCGAGACTCGCGAGATGGTCCGACGGCCCGCTCGGCACCACCGCATCGACGCGATACTTCAGTCGCTCGACGTTGTCGGCGGCACCGCGATATTCCAGCTGACGTCTTGCCGTCGCCGGGCCGAGGCTGATCTTTTGCGGCGAGCGGCTGAGTTGCGAGGCCCTCAACCGTCCCCGCGACGGCCGCCTCGAATGGACGCTCCGACGCGTTGCGCATAGTAAATTCGGCGGCGAACGAGTCGCCCGGCGCACGATTGGCGACATCCCCGGAGAATAGCTGCAAATCCTGCGTCGATCGGATCGTCGCCGCGCCGGTGCCGAATACACCCGCCTCGGCGCCGGCGATCGCGACGATCCTGAAGCTGGTCAGCGAATCATTGAGCGGCACCTCGACTTCGCGCATCGCCGTTCGCATCGAGCAGCGACGTTCGCCTTCCATAACAGCAGCGTATCGAACAGTTCGCGCGTGATTTGCCGCCCGCCGCCACCGCCAGGCGGAATCGCCTTCAGCCCGTAATGTCGCCGGCCGACGACCTGCATCTCCGCGGTCGAAGTTTCGACCTGATACGGCCGCTGGTCCATCATCGCTTCGAGCAGCTTCCAACTCTCGTTATGCTTCAGTTCGAGCAACGCCTTCATCGACCGCCGCGACGCGCGACGCTACTGCCCGGCGGGCGGCGCCGCTCCGGATCGGGGTCCGCGCCGAAATTTTCACGTGGGCTTTTTCGCGCACGTGATAGACCATGCTCGACCGGCGTCGACGCCGACCTTCAATTGATGTTCGCTGCCAGCCGACGCGGATCGCCGCGATGCCGAGTTTGAACGCCGGCTTGCCCAGATCGACCATCGCGGTCGGCTGAATCCGAGCCGACCCTTCCTCGCACCGCCAGCACCGAGACGAACACGTTGGGCGCGTAGTCGCGCACCGGCAGCGTGACGCACCGGATTCTTGCCGCTGAGATGAACACGCTCGGCCGCGATAATCCCCTCGCGCTCGACGGTCACCAGCGCAGTCGCCTCGCTAAACGGCATCCGCACCTGGAAGCGCGCGGTCGCCACCCGGCTGGTATTCCGGCTGCTCCGCGACACACGTCCATGCGATCATCGTCGCGCCCGCGGAAGACCACATCCGCATGTCGCCGGGCACATAAAATTCCGAGGTACGCTGACAGACGAATGTGCCGGCGTCGTCGGTCACCGCGACCTGAGCAACCGCCTCGCCGGTAATCCCGGTTTTGCCCTCGCACAGGAACAAGCCGCGACTGTCAGTGTTACCCGCTGCAAAGCGCCCCGACGCGCCTGACCTCCTCGGTATTCTCATAGGCGTAAAACCCGCCGATCAGGCGCTTGCGATAGCTGTAACAATTGCGGCTGAGAGCGTGATCGCTGCACCGGCGTGCCCACCAGCGGCTTGCCGTTATCATCCACCACCGCGATGTGGCCTTGGGCTTGTCGGCTCGCGGCGATCCAATCGTGAATCGAATTGCCCACCAGCCGCTTCGAGGGCCAAATCGTGGTCTGTGTTGGAGACCGTTTGCGTCTCGCCGTTGGGATCGCGAAATTCCATTTCCGCGTGCAGCTCCTGCGGCGTCGCCGCGGTCTTGATGCCGGTGATCTCGGTGCGCGCGCCGCCCGCCGCATCAAGGGTCAAATCGACGCGCTGATGCACTCCCTCATGTTGCTGCGCGGAGTGTGGCGCCCTCCGTGTCCTCGCCTTGCGCACCACGCCCTCGTTCACGGCTCCGTTGGCGAAGGTGAAATCCTCGAAGTCGGGAAAATTCGGAAACGCGTTGGGGTTGATCTGGCTGCGAATCGTGATCGGCAGCCCCTTCGCCGCGCCGCCCGAGAGATATTCCGCGCTGACATCGAGGGGCACGCTGCGTCACCGCAACTTGCGGCTGCGCCGGCATGCGGATGGCGCCGCCTCATCAGCGGGACGCGAAATTCCTCGACTCGAAAACTTCCACTGGTGAATTGCGTCGAGGTTCCACTGTCGGCGGAATCGTCCGCCGCCGAGGTCGTCGCTGCCCGGGTCCGGGTCATGACGATCTGATACTGGCCGAGCTTGGCGCTTTTGGGAATTTCCCACTCCAGATCCGCAGTGCCGTCCGGCTGCCAACTCAAATCCAGATCATAGTGTTCGTCGCTGCCCAGGTGGCGGATCGACAGCGAGTTCGGCAGATCACCGGCGACCGGAATGGAAAACCCGGCCAGGGTTTTCGCGCGAATGAAATGCTTCATGTGGACGGTTTCGCCGGCGCGGAACAACGGACGATCGAGCACCGTATGCGCCGCGACATTGGGCGACTGGTCATCGTTGGGAAGATGAAACCGCCACGCCTCGATGCCCTGCTGCCAACTGGAATGAACGAAGCTGAAATCCGTCCCCTTGCGCGCCGTCACGATCACTCCGCTGCTGAGATCGCTGATGGGCGTGGTTTGGTCGGAAAACGCATCGGGGTCGGGGTGCTCATCGTTGGGACGATCGCATCGAGGCAGGCTGTTCAATGCCGCGACGCCCGACACCATAGCAAGACCGCGCCCATCGGTCGTGCCGTACCACAGCTCCTTGCCGTTGCAGTCGGCGATCGCGACCGTCGCATCAGGCACCGGCTGCGCGCTCTCCAGCTCGGTCACCCAGATGAGCGAATTCTGATTGCCCTTTTTGAAATGCACCGCGAGGTCGGTAACGAGCGCGATGGTCGGCACGTACATCAGCGCATCTTTATCGAGGAGATCCTGCCCGAGGCGCTTGCTTTCCAGCTCGACGATGTAAAATCCCGTGCTCTTTAGGGGGATGCCCATCACTTCGAAAGCCTTGGCTCCGTTGGGCTTTGGCATGGTGAACTCGCGGGCGCCGGAGTTCGAGCCGCCCGCGAAAACCGAATCGGAGCGATGCGCGCCGGCAACCTTGCGCATCCAGTCGAGCGCCGAGGCCGCATCAGGGTCGGGCATGCGATAGAGCGTCGCCTCGATGCGGGTCATCAGGTCCTGGTTCGCGGAGCCGCCGGCGTCCAGGCGCAACTGATGGCCGTGGATGTCCGGTTCGAGGTTGCGCACCGTGACCGGCAGCACCGGATCGACCGCCTCGATGATGCCGAAGCGCGAGGAGAACTTCGCGAGCGGTGGAAATTCCCCGGTCGCGACGGTCATCGGAAAGCGCGAGGCATTTGATAGCGGGTGTCCGGAATCATCGACGATATTGGGCGGCAGCTCGATTTTATACTGCGCCGATTCCTTGAACGGAGCGCTAAAGGTCACTTGAGAGATCGTCGAGCTCCCTTGATCGTCGGTCGCGATGGCCGGCGCGATGCGGGAGCCATCGGGTGCGACCAGAGCCATCTGTTTCGCGAGCGCTGTCGCAATCGGCTCGCTGAACCAGATGGACATCGGCGTGACCGGGATGCATGCGGCATGCGCGTTTTCACGCTCGCATCGGAGGGTAGCCTCGAAAGGTTTGCGCGTCTTGAAGTTGAGGGTCTGATCCTGGGTGGTTCCGACGCCGGATGCGGTCTTGATGCCCTTGCCCCAAATCAGGCTGACGGCGGCGGCGTTGGGAAAACTCTGCTTGGCCTGAAGGACGATCGCCGGCCGCTTGGAGATGAAGTACTTGAAATGTTTGAGCAATATTTCACGGTCAGCGCCGGTCAGGACGTTGACCCCGATACGTTCCGGCATCCCCTCGACGGAAAATCCCGCATTGGCAACAACCGACGCGACGTCAGGCTCGGCGTCGAGCACCAGCACGAACGCCTGTCGTTCATCGACGTCCTCGCTACCTTGCCACGGCATCGATTCGATGACAGCGGGGCCGCCGGTATCGAAGTGAAATTCGGGTTGCGAGGTGAACGGGGTCCCGGCCAGCGTGCGGAGGTCAGGACGGAGGCGGAAAGTGCATCGAATCCCGGCCGGCAGGTCATGGTCGAAGTCGTAGGCCCACCTGGCGGTATCGATCGATCGCGCGGAGCCTTTTTGCGGACAGTCAACTATGAACGGCATCGTGACGCCGAAGGCCCTGCCAAGCGGTACCATCGGCTCGGAGAACTGCGCGGTCACCTGGCGAACATTCTTGACTGTCCCTTTAGGAGAGAAGCGAACTAGTCTGGGCTGCGCGGTGGCATGCGCGATGGAACCCAGGCATAGGAATAGAAAACTAACCGCGAGTCGGAGACAGGACTGACAGCTCCATCGATCAAAGAAGCTCCAACGGCTTGGACGCAATCTCTCCTCCCTAAAGTTAAAGGGGGCAAACCATCGGCTAAGGTTTGCGCTGTGAAAGTCGGGTAAGACTTGCATAAGCGCCAACTGCGGGAAAGCTGCAGAATGCGGGCGGCTCGCCCCACGAAAGCCCGCGCGAATCGGGGAAATAGTCCCCACGAACCGCCCTGGCTCAACTTATCGCTGTCGATAATTTTCGGGTTTTTAGGTCACGGCTGGGATATCGGCCCAAAAGGCGACCGGGTTGGTAGCGATGCACAAAAAAAGGGGCGGGACTGATAGTCCCGCCCTGCGCTATTCCATTTCGTAATTTCGTTACGCCATCGCCGATGCCCGCGCTTCCGTGTAGCCCGACTTCAGCCCTTCCCAGGCGGCCTTTTGCCACTTGAGGGTTGACAGCTCGTCTTCGGCAAAGAGCTGCACCATCTCTTTGGTCTGCAGGTCTTCTTTCAATGCGGCCGCGAACTCGAAGATGGGGCGGATGGTCTCCTCGGGATTCGGGAAGCGCTCGGCGCCGCGCTTCAGTTTCGCGAGGTCGGAGATCTTCGCATCGCCCTGATGCGCGAGCTGCTTCTTGAATTCGTCGGTCATACGATCCGGCATTGTGCCGCCGAGTTCATTGAGACGCTGAGTGAACGTGCGCCCATGATACGACTCGCGCTCGGCCACCATTTTGAGACCGCCGCGAATGCAATCTGTGGTGCATACGCCCAGCCATGCGCGGACGGTATCGCCACCGTTGGTCTCGGCCGCGCTGACCGCCTCGAGGAAAGCCATCACTGCGGCGCGCTCGGAGTTGTAGGCCTTGCCGAAAGCCATGAACTTGCACGCGCCGTTGCCATTGGTATGCGCGCCGTTCTCCAGCGATTTCATTTCCTGCTCGAAAGTCGCTTCATCGATGATCCCGGTGCGGAACGCGCGCAGGAGCTGTTTGAATTCAAAATTCTTATTCATGATGTCCTCCAATTTGATTCGTAGCGGCGGTGGTAAATGAGACGTTACCGATGGGCTAGTCGAGTTGTCAAACTACTGACGACGCAGGTGTCAACCAATCTGACTCTGGCTAACGAAGAAAACGCAGGCTCAAGCTTGGGCCGCTTAAGAAAGGATTTTTGCGTTGGAGGGTGGCCGGGATGAAGGTGCATCAACCGCACCTTCATCCCGACCTTCGCCATGTGGGGGAACATGGCGACCTACGCCGCGTGGGGGAACACGGCGGTTTTGGCAGTCAATTCGATCAGTGGGCGAAATCTTCCGTGATGTAGTTCTCCCCGCTATTCGAAACTCCCACTGCGATTCCAGTCTTATCAAATTCCGGCGACAGCATGTTCAATCGGTGCCCGTCGCTCTGCATCCACATCCGCACACATTCGTCAGCCAGCCCGCCCGCGGCCTCACTGGTCCGAAAGATATTCTCTCCGACCCGGTCCGCCTCGATACCCAGTGCATTCACGCGCTCGAACAATTCCGGCTCGCCTGCGCCGCGATGCTCAAAAAATCCCGCCCGCGCCATCGCGAAACTATGCTGGCGTGCGGCCTTAGCAAGTTCAGGCGAGAAGAATAATGGCTTTACGCCCGCGCTTTCGCGTTCCCGATTCACCAGCGCGAGGATGCGATCCTCGAGCTGAGGTTGCGAAGCCCGCCGCTCGCCGACCACCTCAATGGTTTCGTCGCGGGCATCGTACCGAGCCATCAACGCATCACCATCCACGCCCGTCTGCCGATCCGACGGGCGCAGCGAGGCGCACGAAGCCACCGCGATCGCCATGACCACCATTAGAAGTCTGCACATTGTATGTCCGGCTCAGGTGGCTAATCGGAAACGCTCCTTGCTGCAAGGTCCAAGCAGCAAAAAGCGTTCCTCGTTTATCTGACAGAAAATACTTCAATTTGTAGGATGCGATATCACCTTTGTATCAGGCTTGAAACCGCACCGATGCGATATTGTGCGGCCTTAAGTCAGATGTAACGCGTCCGGCACAGGACCCGTCAGGCGGCAATTGCGATCTTCGCTCCCGCGACAAAGCGTCTAACCATGGGACTGTGGCTGAGACATGGAGCATCCCGACCGGCAGCCCACCCCTATGAATGTCGAATTTGCGACTGGCTCGGGTCGTCACTATGGGGATGGCCTTGGCATTAGCATCCATCGGCTTGAATTATTTTAGGATTAAAAGTGTTTTAAATTGCTTGAGCTAGCATAAACATGCATTCGCGCTGGTTTGTTGTATCAAGGTTGATGTTTTGGTACGGTTCATAAAGTCGAACGATTCTAAAGCGAATCCTGATGCGCGGGACAGCTTCTACGCGGTTCCAAGGGCTTCGCTCATATCGTTAGATCATGCTACAAGACCTACTGTGAGCTCCTGTGAATGGGGGATCGTGAACAGAGCATTAAGTTCGATTTGCGCCGTGATGACGGCGATTCTCGTCATGGGCGGGACTTCATCCGCGGCACCCTTCAGTACTACCTCGACAACCTCCAATGCGCCTGGGGTGCTGGTGAGCGGAACCAACGTAAGTCTCTACGTCCCCTACTCCACCGATAACTCCCTTAAGATGGGCACGGCGCTGAAGATTATCGAATCGGCGCCCGGTGCTCCTGCAACCAAGACGGTGAGACTAAGTACCGGCTATGCGAACGCGTGCGCCGCGAGCGCGGCCACCGGCATCGCGGTATGTTCGACGGCATTCGGAAGCTCCAACCTCATCAAGCCACCGAACAACAAGGTGATGGGCTTCAAAACCGGCGCGACCAAGCTCATTCACTTTACCGGCGGATCGTGCGCAACCTGCGGCGTCGCGATCGATGACAATCTCGGCTCCGCACCTACTGCCGAAAATGGCGGCACTCCCGGAACCGGAATTCCCACCGCGATCATTGCGACCAGCAAGGGATACTTGCCGGTGCAGTTATCACCGTTGAAGTTGCAGTCAATCATCTCCACTGGTAACGACGTAATTTCCGGCAACTTCGGCTACGACCCCGTCGATCATCTAATCTTGTCGCCCAACTATCGGCTGCTGAATTTCAAGACCTTTGAGAGCGAGAATCCCGACTACCAAATTCTCCGGTTGAGCGACGGCGCGGCGTTCACTCTCTCCGACGCGGGCGACTTCTTCAATGACAAAGGCACGTGCACCAAGAGCACTGGCGGAACCACCCAGCGCGATGCGCTTCCGGATTCCGGCGCCTACGACACCACCACTCAAATCGCATACGGGACTTTTCGCAGTCCCTCCGATTGCGTGCCCGATGTGGTCGAGGACATTGCGATGCTCGACCTCAGCCAGGCGACCTACAATACGGACGGCACCTGGTCGACGCCCGGCAAACAGATACAGACCCTCACCGAGATGACCAATCTCGAAAATGGCATCACCGGTATCGCGATAGTGCCCGGCCAACATCTCGCGCTGGTGGCGGATTGGTTCGAGCTTTCCGGCGGCGGAGGCGGCTTCGGAGCGCTCAGCCTTCCGACGACCTCGGGCAGCGGCATTCCCGCGATGCAGGATTGGGTGCAGGCGCAAATGCCCAGTGATCCATCGGGAAAACCGTGGGCGATGTCATACGAGCCGAATGGTCTGACCGCCTATGTGAGCCCCAACAGCGGCAAGGGGACGGGCGTCATCATTAATCGAAGCCGCACCTATGCCGCGGTGATCGATATCGCGGCGTTGCTGGCGGCGCCGCGACAAAACGGCACGATGCATACCCTCAGCAGCTCGGTGCAGCTGGTGACCGAGGGGATTGTCCGCTTCGTCGATATCCGGCCGGGCAAGTAGGCGCGATGCAAAAGAGCAAGAACCTCCAGGAGGCAATCGTTGTGAGTAGTTCAGTAAAAGTTTGCGGTCGCATCCTCTCGATAGGCGCAGTGATCGTCGCCGCGATGGCGCTCAACCTTGGCATCGCGGGCGCATGTGTCCATGGCGTCACTCCGCCGCCACCGCCTCCGATCCTGCCGCCGCCTCCATTCAATGGACCTCCGCCCAATGTGGTCCCTCCGCCGCCGGTTCCGATCACGCCGATTGTCAGCCGCGCCGAGCATTCCGCGGTCGTCGCGGAGACGGCGGCGAATCAGGCTGAGACCGCGGCCAACCAGGCGCAGCATGCCGCCGCCGATGCCATGGATGCGGCGGTGGACGCCGAAAATTCCGTCAATCGCGCCAACAAGGCGGTGAACAAGGCGCTCGACAACTTCGAGAAATCGGTTAACAAGTAGTCTCCACTGCCAGGACCCATTAGACCTCGGCGCGCGAAGGTCTTGGACCGGACCCAACCTCTTAAGGGGAAAGTGACTAGATGACAAACAAGTACTTGCGAGGCGCCACTGCGACTTTGATTTTCGCCGCGATCTGCAATCCGGTCTGCGGCGGAAGGTTCTCGCCAACTTCGGCATCCGCGGCCTCAACCATAAATGCGCCGGAGGAGCTGTCCTTCATGCCCTCGATAAAGGCGCTCGGCCTGACGAATCCGACCAGCGCTGATGATGAACCTCTCCGGGATCTGTATCAGCTCTCGCGCCTCACCACGCCGGCACAGCCGCATCTGGACGTCACGCTCTTCGGCGGCGGGCTCGCTTCGCAGGATTATTATCTGACCGACGAGGGCATCCAGCTCGAGCAAAGCATCACCGAGGGCCTCGGCATCGTCGGCCGCGCGACCGGCTACCAGCTCTGGATTGAGAAGAACTCGACCAGCCCGCTGGAGCCGTCAAATAACACCGCGAACCGTCTGAACTTCGGGCGCTTCCAGGCCGGATTCGATCTCAGTCCGCTGCCGGGTTTCAACTTCGTGTTCCTCGGCGGCCATGATGTCGGCGACAGCGATGCGTGGACGATCGAGTCCGACATCTCGATGTGGTTCCTGCTCAACAGCGCGCATCCGGTCAACGTTTTCATCGCGCCGGTCCATAACTTCCAAAACGATGTGACCTCCAGTGAGATCGATTTTCGCGTGGTCGCGATGCAGACCCCCGACTGGATCCTGATGCTCGGCGCGGGTGGCCAGGTGTTTGGCGGCGGCTTCATTAACGGCATCGACGGCGAAGGCGGGCCCATCGTGGGCGTCTACAACCGGGTCTATCAGCTCGGTGCCGACTTGCAGTTTGGCTATGGGAGTCCTGGGGTTTACGGCGAATTAAACCTGTATAAGACCTTCAGCATCCCCGGACTCTAATCCCTCGGCAAAAGGAGCGCGCCGGAGATCAATCGTCGGCGCGCGAAAACTTTTATGCGGCTTTCCAGCACCCTTCTCATCCTGACCTCGATCACCTTCGCATCGTGCGCGAGCAAAAATCCACCGCCTCCCGCGGGGGGGCCGATGGTTCCACCGACGGTCCAAACTCCTGACCAGGGACCTCAGCTGAGCAACGATGAAATCGCCAGGCAACTCCTCGATGCGCTCAACAAACAGCGCGCGTCCAAAGGCCTTCCACCGTTCGAATCCTCGCCCGAGCTGACTCAGAGCGCGCAGGAGCATTCCGACAAGATGGTGTCCGGCACCTTCCTGAGCACCCGCGGCCCCGACGAAGCCGATGCGGTTACGAGGATCACCTCGCATGGGGTGAAGACGCTAAAGCTGGGCGAAGATGTGGGCAGGTTGAAGACGCGTCCCGATCGGGTTGCGGACGATACCGTATCGATCTGGATGAGTGCGGCGGCAAATCGCAAGAACATCCTGTCGAACATTTTCACCAAGACCGGCATCGGAGTAGCGCACGCACCCGATGGCGACTACTACGTTAGCGCGGACTTCGCGCAGTAGGCCGCATTACTTGCCGATACCCGTCAATGCTACCGGCAACTGCCCGCTCTCGATGAAGGTGCCGGTAATTATCAAGGCGTCGAGCGACTTGCCGGTGGCCAACGGCGTGAATCTCACCCGGACGTAGCAAATCTTTCCGGCCGGAAGCGAAGCGCCGCTAACGCAAGTGGTATTCTTGGCCTGAATCGCAAAGCCGGTTGGTGGAAACTGGCTGATCTGCGATTGAAGCTGAACCGCCGTTATCATCACCGTTCCTTTGTTGGTCTTGGTGCGAGGATTGACGACCCGCGCCGATAAAACCCCGCTTGTTCTACCAACCCTGACGTTGCGGAAGTTTAACCCCGAGGGAAGGATCCTCACCGACTCTGACGGCGTTGGAGTCGCGGTCGGCGTCAACGTCGCCGTCATCGTGGCCGTAGGAGTTGGACTGAGCGTCGAGGTTGCGGTGGCCGAGGGTGTCGGAGTTCCTATGTCGACCGAGGTCTGAATCGGCGTTGCGTTAGTCGAGCGCGTCGGCAACGGGGTTCGCGTGGCCACCGGCGTCGGCGGAAAAAACGAAGTCTGGACCGGCGTCGGGATAATAGTTGGGGTCAATGTCATCGTCGGGGTCGGGGACTGCAGGACCGGAACGATCCGTGCCACGAAGGCCAACCCATTGTTGCCACCCGGATATTGCCCCTCGAAGACTCCCGCAGTGACCGGAAAGTCCGTCGATTGCGTGTTCCCCGTGACATAAGCGTTCTCCGACGGATCGACCGCCACGCCCTGCGCAGAATCCAGCCCGCTTCCTCCCAGATAGCTCGTGTAGAGATTGAAGATGCCGCTGGGATCGAGCACGGAAATAAACGCGTCACCGCCCCCACCGTAGGTCGATTGATACGCTCCCGGCGTAACCGCCAACGCAGAGTTGGCAGTAACTCCACTGAGAAAAATATTGCCGGACTGACCAATCGCGATCCGCGTGGGATTGCCGCCTTGGGTGAGCATTACGAAGGTCGGATTGCCCGCCGAATCAAGATTGATCAGCAATGGACCTCCGCGTGTGCCAACCACGTGGGCGTTACCGTTGCCGTCGACAGCGATCCCATAGAGCGTCGCGAAGGGAAAGGTATCCGAAAACTCGAGCGCCGAGCCGGTGCTATCGAGCTCGACGACCAGACCACATAACAGGGGCGCACAGGTAAGGGTATTGAAGTTGACCCCGGTCGATGTCCCGCCGCTGATAAAAACATTGCCGAACGAATCCAGCGCGACCGCGTTGGGCCATCCTCCATCGGTCAGACCCATGAAGGTCGAGAAGACCAGCCCGGTGCCTTGTCCATTCAACTTGGTTACGAAGCCGACCCGCGGAGCGCCGTTGCTGCCTGGATAGTCAGATTGAAATGCTCCCCGCGTAGTCGGGAAATTCGCCGAGCGCGTGGTACCGACGACGACCACTTCGCTCGCCGAGTCGACCGCGATCTGAGTGGCCCCCGCGTCGGTACCGAGATGAGTCGAGTAAATGAGCCCGCCGTCGCGGTCGAGCGCGAGCACGAAAGCATCCTGGGTGCCCTGAAGCGCCGAGCTGAAACGCGCCATCGGTTACCGGAAAATCCGTGGATTGAGTCAGTCCGGTCGCGTATGCATTCCCCATCGGATCGATTGTGATGCCGGTTGCCTGCTCGAAGCTCTGACCTCCCGCATAGGTGGAATAGAGTAGCGTGCTGCCATCCGGACTGACCTTGGTCATGAAGATGTCGGAATCTCCGAAGTTGGTCTGCTGGAATCCCGATGCCGTCGACCGGGAAATCGATCGAGGTGGTGGTGCCTGTCACCCACGCCGAGCCATCGCTCTGATCGACCGCGATCGATACGCCGGAGTCGCCGCCGGTTCCCCCGAGATACGATGCATAAGTCAGCAGCGGATCGATGATAAGCGGACGACGGGCATCATAGGCGCCCAGCTCGAACCCAACGGTTTTCTCCCCCTCGAGAACGTATCCCCCTTTAACCGCGCGCCTATTACCGTCGATAACCTGATAAATGAGTGGTGCCTGCTGAATGACATGACCTGTCCCGGTATGTATCAGCAGGTTCCGCGACCCGTCGAGGGCGAGTTTTCGCGCCCCATCTATTTCGAGCTTAATTCGCGACGGGTCAGCATTCGGAGCGACCTCGAGGTCGTATTCGAGGCGTCCCTGTCCGCCGCGGAACACCAGGCTGACACCCGGATAGATCTCGGTAACTCGCACCGCAGCAAAACTGGGGATGTTGGTGTGCCATTTTTTGGAGTCACGCCCGATAAAGTAGCTGCTTTTGCCCGGGAGCCGATCGATGCCGGTAAATTTTGGGTTTGGATTGGAATTCTTAAGCCGAATTCCGACGGCGGAAAAATGCCTATGCGGCGATCCCTCGCGCAGCTTCAGCACGGTTTCGGTCGCGGTAAGAAAGAGCGAATAACCGCTCCCCCGAGCGACGAACTTCACCTTCGGATCGGTCTGGCCCCGGTTCTCCTCGAAGCTTAATGGCAGGCGAGCGTAGGCATTGCCTGGCGAAGATTGTCTCGCGATACGCGGCGGCCTGGTTGCAGGATCGCCAACTGCGTAGATCCATCCGGCAAGAGCAGCAATTACGGAAACAACGAGAAACGGCAGCCGGCGGCCTCGAATGCCTTCGCGGCGTAAATCGTGCATCGCACCCCTTGACGCACTCTAAGCCCCTCGCGGATTCGCTCGTCTCTGATGGGCTGTAGTGTCGATTGTGCAACAACCCTACACTATAGCACGACTTAATGCTACCGGATGTTCACATAGGGTTTCACTTCGGAGTCGAAGCGATCGAGGAATTTATCCAGTCCGCGATCCGCGCCAATCGGCGTCACCATGATCTCGCCAACGCCGAGTGTCTCAAAACGGGACAGGTAATCCGCGAGCGCGCGCGGAGGCGCCATGATGCCCTGAACATAGCCACCAGTCTCCGTCCATTTCTCGGCGAATCCGATGTAGACGCGATGGCTGATGGCGAATCCCTCGAGCGATTTTCCGGTCCGCGCGGCAATTTCCTTGATCCATGCGAGGCGGATCGCGACCTCTTCGGGCTTCATCCGGGTGCCATGCCATCCGTCGCCGAGCTCGACGGCCCTTCGGCATGCGCGCTTGCTGATACCGCCGATCCAGACCGGAATGTTGCCTGCCGCCGGACGCGGGCCAAAGCGCATGCCTGAAAGCTGGGTGAACTCGCCGCTGAAGTTGGGCGTCGGATTGCGCCACAGCTCGCGCCATAGGCGAATCGCTTCATCTGTATATGCGCCGCGTTTCTGATACGGAGCGCCGAGCGCCGCGAACTCGGCCTCCAGCCATCCGCTGGCCGCGCCCACGATGAGGCGTCCGCTGGAGAGGCGATCGAGCGTCGCGAGTTCCTTGCCGAGATGGATCGCGTTGCGATACGGCACCACCAGCACGCTGGTGGCAAGGCGAATCGTCTTGGTGAGCGCGGCCGCATACGCGAGGGTCGGAATCGGATCCATGATTTCGATGGGCGGAATGGTACCGGCGGTCGTTTCGGGCACCAGCAGATGATCGCTCACCCAAATCGTGTGATAGCCGGTCTGTTCGGCGCGGATGGCGACGCGTGCGATTTCTTCCGCGGTACCGCCGCCCATTTGAGGCAAATGGATTCCGATTTTCATCGCGCCAAATTAACCCCGCCGTAACCTCCGTCCACTTTCATCGGTGCATGTCTTGCGAAGAGTGCGACACGCGCGATACGTTTTGGACGTTTCAACTTTGCGCCAACTGATTTGACACACGGACTAACCTGATCCTGATTTGGCATGAACGCGATTCCGACATTCGCTCCCGTCTCACCTCAAGCGCACGCGCTTACGGCGTTGTTCATCGGCGTGCTGATCGTGCTGGCCGCGATCTTCGTGCTCGTGAGCGGGCTGGTCACTTTCATGATCGTGCGCTTCCGCGATCGCCCCGGGGCGCCCGAGGCGCGGCAGATTTTCGGATGGAATGCGCTCGAAGTCGCGTGGACGCTGATCCCCTTCGGCATCCTCGCCGCGATGTCGTTCTTCATGATGTATGCGGACCATGCCGCCGACCCGCCGATTCCCGACGGGCGCAAGCCCGACCTCCAGGTCATCGGCCATCAATGGTGGTGGGAGATCAATTACCCCGCCTCGGGAGTGGTCGCAGCCAACGAGATTCACATCCCGATCGGCAAACCGATTCTTATCGACCTGCAATCCGCCGACGTCGTCCACGATTTTTGGGCGCCGCAGCTGGGGCGTAAAATCGACGCCGTCCCCGGTCATCCGAATACGCTATGGATCGAGGCCGACCAGCCGGGCACCTACATGGGCGAATGCGCGGAATTTTGCGGCGTCGAGCATGCCTGGATGCGGTTTCGCGTCATCGCGCAGAACCAGGGCGACTTCGAGGCATGGCAGAAAGCACAGCTCGTGGTGCCTTCGATGCCGGCGGCGCCCGAGGCCGTCGCTGGGGCGCATATTTTCGCCGCCAAGACTTGCGTGAATTGCCATGCCATCGCGGGCACGGCCGGCAATCAGACCGTCGGCCCCGACCTCACCCATCTCGCGAGCCGGGAAATGCTCGCGGGCGAGGCGGCGCCCAATACTCCTGACGATCTCTACAAATGGCTGAAGGACCCGAATTCGATAAAACCTGACAGCCACATGCCGGATTTCAAACTCACCGACGACGAGGCGCACCAACTGGTCGCATACCTGGAGGGCCTGAAATGAGCCAGATTGTAGAGGCGGGGGTCGCGCCGAGCCTGGTCACCTCGGAACGCGAGGGCCTGCTGGCGTGGGTCGCCTCGGTCGACCACAAGCAGATTGGCATCCTCTACATGATCTCCTCGATGTTCTTCTTCCTGGTAGGTGGCATCGAGGCGCTCGTGATTCGACTTCAGCTCATCGCGCCGGGGCTGCACCTGGTCTCGCCCGAGACCTTCGATCAGATGTTCACCATGCACGGCACCACGATGATCTTTCTCTTCGTGATGCCGATGCTGACCGGATTTTCCACCTACGTGATCCCTCTGATGATCGGCGCGCGCGACATGGCGTTCCCGCGTCTCAATGCGGTGAGTTTCTGGATCCAGCTTTTCGGCGGCGTGATTTTGTACTTCAGCTTTCTCGCGGGCGGCGCGCCCAACGCGGGATGGTTTGCTTACACCCCACTGAGCGAGAAAGCCTACTCCTCGCTGGCGGGCGTCGATTACTGGATCATCGGGCTCGCCTGTATCGGCATCGGCACGCTGGCCGCCGCCATCAACTTCGCGGTCACTATCATCTGCCTGCGCGTGCCCGGCTTGACCATCCGCCGCCTTCCACTGTTCGTGTGGATGACGTTGGTCAACTCATTTCTCATGATCGGCGCGCTGCCGCTCATCAACGCCGCGCTGGCAATGCTGCTCATCGATCGCTTTTTCAACGCGCATGTTTTCGATCCCGCATGGGGCGGTTCGGCGCTGCTGTGGCAGCACTATTTCTGGTCCTTCGGGCATCCCGAGGTCTACATCATGATCCTGCCGGCGTTCGGGATCATCTCAGAAGTGATTCCAGTGTTCTCGCGCAAGCCGATTTTTGGTTACGAATTCGTCGCGGCCTCGAGCGTGGCGATCGCGTTTCTCAGCTTCACAGTATGGGCGCATCATATGTTCACGGTCGGCATGAGCCACATCGCCAACCTCGCGTTCGGTTTCGCCAGCATGCTGATCGCGGTCCCGACCGGGATCAAAATCTTCAATTGGACCGCGACGATGTATGGCGGCCGCATCCGCTTCACCACCTCGATGATGTTCGCGGTCGCGTTTCTCATCACCTTCACGATCGGTGGCCTCTCGGGCATCAGCTTCGCGGTGTTTCCGCTCGATTGGCAGCTAACCGACACCTACTACCTGGTGGCGCATTTCCATTACGTACTGTTTGGCGGCAGCGTGTTCGGGATCTTCGCGGGATTTTATTACTGGTTCCCGAAATTCTCCGGCCGCATGCTGTCCGAGCGCCTCGGGGTATGGAACTTTTGGCTCGTCTTCATCGGCTTCAACATGACCTTCCTCATCCAGCACGTGCTCGGAATCGCGGGCATGCCGCGCCGAGTTTTCACCTATCCCGATTTGCCCGGATGGGCCGCGATGAATCTGATTTCCACGCTCGGCGCGTTCATGCTTGGTGTCGCGGTGGTCGTGTTCACATGGAACATCTACGTGAGCCTCGCCGATGGCGAGGTGGCCGGCGACAATCCGTGGGACGCATGGACGCTGGAATGGGCGACGACCTCGCCGCCACCGGCGGACAACTTCGATCGCGTGCCGCCCGTGCATGGACGCCGCCCGCTATGGGACCTCGCGCATCCGGACCGCGCGGATGAAAAGGTGGCCGGCGCATGATCAGCATTCGCGAGCGCGGCAAGATCGCCGTCGGATTGTTCATCCTGTCGGAGACGAATTTTTTCCTGCTGCTGATAATTGCGTTCGTCTACTACCACGCGTACCCGGGGCCGGGACCGACCGCGGCGACCGCACTCAATCCAATGCGCACCGGGATGTTCAGCCTCGCGCTGTTTTCCAGCAGCGCCACGATCTGGATGGCTTCGCGCGCGGCGCGACGCACCGACAGCCGCGGCCTGGTGATGTGGTTATCGATCACCATCGCGCTCGGCGTGCTGTTTATGTTGGGCCAGGCGCGCGAGTACTACGACCTCCTCACCAGCGGCGTGACTGTCAGTCGCAATCTCTTCGCAACGACATTTTTCACGCTGACCGGCTTCCATGGCCTGCACGTGATGATCGGGCTGGTCGCGCTATGCGTCACGCTCGGCCTCGCGCGCGCGGGAAAACTGCACGAGCACACCACCGACGGCTTCGGCGCGGTCGAATGGTACTGGCATTTCGTCGACGTGGTCTGGGTGGTGGTGTTCAGTGTCGTCTATCTATGGGGAGCGGGCGCGTCATGATCGCGTCGCGCCTCGCAACCGCGTGGGATTTCGATCCGTCGGTGATCGTCGGGTGCGTGGCGTTGGCGATCGCGTATGTGATTGCAAGAAGCCTCAACCCAGCCCTTCCAACGACCTAACCCTTAACCCCTTCCCTTTAGGGAAGGGGAATCAGGCAAAGAAGAGAAGGCTTTCCTCTTCTGACACCCCTTCCCAAAAGGGAAGGGGTCGGGGGTTAGGTCTATGGGGTTGGGAATTAGGGCTCTTCCTCCTCGGCGACCTCGTGATGCTCCTGGCGCTGATCTCACCCCTCGATGTTCTCGCCGACGACTACCTCTTCAGCGCGCACATGCTGCAACACATGCTGCTTGTGCTCGCGGTACCGCCGCTGCTGATTTTCGGCATTCCCCGCGAGCTTGCGATATCGATCGTGCGGATTCCGGTGTTGGGAACCATCGAGCGCGCGCTGCGCAATCCGCTCCTCGCGTGGGCGCTCGGGATGGCCGCGCTATGGATCTGGCATATGCCACGCCTCTACGATGCGACCCTGGCGAGCGAGCCGCTGCACATCTTCGAGCATCTGACGTTCCTTGTTACCGCGACGATTTTTTGGTGGCCGATTCTCGCCCCGCTGGAGGATTCGCGGATGAGCCACGGCGCGGCGTTCGCGTACCTCGGGGCGGCGATGCTGGTAACTGGCGTGCTCGGAATCCTCATCACCTTCGCGCCCATCGGCACTTACGCCGCGTATCTGCATCCGCAGGATGAGCTCGGGATTCTCGACGCGCTGCGCCATTCATGGGGCCTGACGACGGAAGCGGACCAGGAGCTCGGCGGCCTGCTGATGTGGGTTCCCGGCGGCCTGGTTTACCTCGGCGCGATCATGGCCGTCCTCGCGCGATGGTACCGCGCGCCGGAGGCCGAACCGTTAACGCATCCTCAAGCAGGGGTTACGCATGGCATCTGAACCATCGCGCGATGACTGGGTGTTGCCGCCCGAGCAGACGATTCCGCATCCGACCTATGCGCCGGCGGGATTCTCCCTCGGCGTCGCGTTCGTGTTGTTCGGCCTGGTGACGTCGTACCTGTTTTGCGCGGCAGGCGCGGTGCTGATGGCGATCGCGCTGAAAAGCTGGATTGGAGGCATGGTCGATGGCGACTGAAGCGCCACTGAGCCCGGAGCGGCGCGCCTTTTTGGGCAAGGTCAGCATCGCGGTGTCGGCGCTGGCCGGCGCGCTGGTGGGAATCCCGGTCGTTGGGTTTCTGCTCGGGCCGCTGCTGCGATCGACCGCGGAAACCTGGCGCACGGTAGGAAAAATCGACGGCTTCCAAATCGGCACCACCGTGCGCGTCACCTTCGTCGATCCATCGCCGCTCAAATGGGCGGGCGTGACCGCGAAGACCGCCGCGTGGCTGCGCCGCAATGGCGAGGAGGACTTCGTCGCCTTCGCGATGAACTGCACGCATCTCGGATGCCCCGTGCATTGGCTTCAGGATGCCGGCCTCTTCATGTGCCCATGTCATGGCGGCGTCTACTACTCCGATGGCCAAGTCGCCGCGGGTCCGCCGCCGCACGCGCTGTTCAAGTATCCGGTGCGGATTCGCAATGGCGAAGTCGAAATCCTCACCAGCGCCGTCCCGCTCGGATAATCCGCCGATGCCGAAACTACTCAAACAACTCATCGACGCCTTTGAAGATCGCACCGGACTGATCGCATTCTTCGAGGCGCTCGCGAAGCATCCGGTGCCGCCCGACACCGGATGGTGGTATGTGTTCGGCAGCGCCACCGTGGTCGCCTTCATGATCCAGGTGGTGACCGGGATGGCGCTGGCGACATCGTATATCTCCTCGACTGGCGAGGCGTACGACGCGCTCAATTTCATCACCACGCGCGCGCTGTTCGGCAATCTGCTGCGCGGGATGCATTACTTCGGCGCATCCGCGATGGTGCTCCTGGTCGGCATCCACATGGGCCAGGTTTTCCTGATGGGATGCTACAAGTATCCGCGCGAGTTCAACTGGCTGACCGGCGCGGTGCTGCTCATCCTCACCATCGGCATGGGCTTCACCGGCCAGCTCCTGCGCTGGGATCAGAACGCGGTGTGGTCGGTGGTGGTCGCGGCGGAGCAATCCGCGCGCATGCCGGTAATCGGGCCGCTGATCGCGCATTTCATTCTCGCGGGAAAAACTCTCGGTGGCGCGACGCTCAGCCGCTTCTTCGCGTTCCACGTTTTTTTCATTCCCGCGATCATCTTCGCGTTCGTCGGCGTTCATCTGTACCTGGTTTTTCATGACGGCATTTCTGAGCCGCCCAAGCCGGGCGTGCCGGTCGATCCAGAGACCTATCATGCGCGCTACGAAGCGCTGGTCGAGAAGGAAGGCGTGCCGTTCTGGCCCGATGCGGCGTGGCGCGATGCGGTCGCATGCGCGATCGTGGTGGTCGCGATCGTTGCTCTTGCTGCGATCTTCGGTCCTCCAAAGCTCGGCGCGCCGCCCGATCCGAGCATGCTCGCGAAAGATCCCGCGCCCGATTGGTACCTGCTCTGGTACTACGGCGCGCTGGCGCTGATTCCGCGCGGCCTCACCAATCCGTTCATCATCCTCGCGCCCGCACTCGGCCTGGGAACGTTGTTCGTCGTGCCGCTGTTCAACAAGGGCGAACGGCATGCGACGCGGCGCCCGTGGGCAGTTGCCGCCGTCATCACCATCGTCATGATGATCGGCACGCTGTGGATCGAGGCGAAGCGCGCGCCCTGGTCGCCAGACTTTGCGGCGAAGGTTCTGCCGACCGATGTGATCGCATCGACGGCGCCGGATGTGAATCAGGGCGCCACGCTCTTCCACGAAAAAGGCTGCGAATTCTGTCACGAGGTTGAAGGCTTCGGCGGACATCGCGGACCGAATCTGAGTAACGTCGGCAATCGCTTGACCCATTCCGATATGGTCATTCGAATTCTCAACGGCGGTCACAACATGCCGGCCTTCGCGGGTGCGCTGAACCCCGCCGATGTCGATGCGCTGGTGGCCTTCCTGCAATCGCGCAAAACCCGCTGAGGTCGTGGCAACTCCGTTTCAGATCCGACCGGCGCGCGCCGATGACGCCGTCGCGATCGCCACCGCGCATATCGACGCGCGCGCGGGAGGCGATGCCCTGGCTCCCGGTCGTCCATACCTTCGAAGAGACGGCGGACTTCTTTCGCGATTTTGTGATTCCGAATCAACTTGTCTTCGTTGCGGAGCTCGAGGAAGGCGTGGTCGGCTTCATCGCCATCTATGGCGAATGGGTCGAGCATCTCTACATCGCGCCCGCGCAGCAAAAGATCGGCCTCGGCGATACCCTGTTGAAGATGGCGAAAGAGCTGCGCCCTGACGGCCTGAAGCTATGGACCTTCGAGGGAAACCTTCGCGCGCGGAAGTTCTACGAACGACGCGGTTTCGTAGCCGTCGAATTTACCAATGGCTCCCGCAACGAGGAGCGCACGCCCGACGTGCGCTATCAATGGAAGCCGCCGCAGTGAACCCGGTCAGAACTCCGGGCAGGTGGCCGGCAGCGCAGCCGAGCTGATGCCCTCGCAGGTCGAGTTGTTCACCGACAAGTTGCCGAAGCCATCCAGCGTGACGGTCCAAATCGTATCGTAATCGTCATCCGGCCAACCGGGCGCCGGAGTCGGACCGCCTCCTCCGGGAAAATAGCTGGCGAGCAGCGCGTTAACCGTTGGAGGAATGTGATCGTGCTCCCACGCCATCAGCACCGCCTGATTGCTGAATTGGCCGCCGGTAAAGAAAAAATTACTGGCGCGCTGCGGCGAGTTCATGTCGATGAGCTCGAAGCTCGCCGCCAGACCATATGGCAGGCCGTTGGCGATTGCGTATGGTTCGGCGGTCAAAGACGGCCTCACATATGACCAGAGCGAACTCCCCGATGTATTCGCGGCGCCGGGAATGACCTGCGCGGGATCGATCGAATAGACTTGCTGCGGGGCGGGAATGATCCTGCCGGCCAGCGCATTCGGAAGATCGAGCGCGCGCCACTGCCCCGCGCATATGTAGTTGCCGTCGTCCCACCAGGTCTCCGGATGCGCCTCGGCGTGGCGAATCATGTACAGAGTTTCGTTGACGTTGATTCCCATCGGAGTCGTGGCACCGCCGCTGCCGCCAATCACCTCGAGGTTGAAATGTGCTTGCGCCGTACATGGGGTGCTGACGGGGGCCGGCGCGGGCAACACAGGATAGGTCGAGGCGGGATCGAGGTGGTCATTGAAGGTCACCAGCCGCGCGCGCCCCGACGGCGCGATCGAGATCGCATATATGACGTCGGGGCCCGCATAGCTGACTGGAAGACTTAGTTGATAGCTTTCGAGTTGATTGACTTTTGTCAGCAGCGCGCTGGTGGTTTCCCACGGCGCCGAGAAGACATAGAAACCTGGCAGATCTGCCGTAATGATGCCGGTTACGAGATTTTCGTTATCGCTACCCTGATCGGCGAAATCGAGGCCCTGGCAAGTCGGGCAGGCTATCGAGGGCGTGGCAACGCTGCTCGGAAGTGCCGAGCCATACGATGAATTGAGCGGATTACTATTGCCGGTAAACGGGGGTGCAGAGCTGGGACCGTCGCTGCTCGCGATAAGCGGCTGCGCATCTGAAAGGGCGATTTGGTTGAGCAACGCAAACTGCTCGATGGTCTCGAGCGCGGCCATATCAGGATAGTTGCCGACAGTCTGCAAATGGCTCATCGGCTCGAGCGCATAGACCCCGGTGACATTCTTGCCGCCCAACACGCGGTGCTTGAGACAGGTCGCCATGCGGAGCGACCGTTGCAGTCCCTGATTGGTCAGGTTGGCGGTGTTCGGGTTGATATCGCCGGAAGCCTGGAAAGCCAGGTCCTCGCTCACCACGAAAACCAAGTTGAGGTTGCGCGCACTCAGGGGCGCGCCCGCAGTGGTATTGGGGCTCGAGGAGCCGCCACATCCGCCGAGCAGCGGTAAAGTCAGAAGCAGGGCCAGCGACCATGCAAGACTGACTTTACGCGCCGGCCAAGCTCCATAAACGCCGACGCCGCGATAACCTCGGCCTCGATTCTGAGACCTGTAGCCATTGGCGCCAGACGACCCTGTAGGGCACATTCGAGAGAGGACCAACTTCGCCACTCGGCAGCGCCCGCAGGTCACATCGTGGCGCTCATCGGAACGCGACGGCCGATCGATCCGATGCGGCGGCGCGGCAGATCGGATGAATGCAGCGTCGCAAGTTGTCTCCGCAGCAGGTCGGCGTCGATCTCGAAGAGATCGCACAGACTGTCGAACGAAAAGACGCTGTGGTGGCCACGCAGCTCCATCCAGCTCCGCACCTCTTCGAATTCTCTGCGCCGCGCTTGTGATTTCGAGCTCATGCACATCACGTAGCATCGGATCGCGTCTTCGAAGACCGCGAACATCAGACGCCGTTCGCCGTCGATGATTCGGCGACGCGAGATGAGGTCGTAGTACTGCTGCGGCATCAATGGAAATACGCCATCCACCTCGGCGCGTTGCGGTTTAGGATTGGCCGCGTGGCGGGTGCTCGCGGTGGAAATCATTTCAGGTTCTCGCTCAGCTTCTCGACGCATCAGAATCGCCCCCTGGGAAAATTTCGAACGCGAGGCAATGAGCATCGAGCATGCCAAGCTGCGATCGAGTTGTGGACGCGCGATGCAATCCGCGGGCGAGGGCTCCATGGTGTGCCACCATCTAGTAACAGGCGCAGCGCGTCGATGTGGAAAGACGATTGGTTTTTTCCTTGCCGTACTTAACTCAACTTTTTCGTTGGGGTAGAAATGTGCTCAACCGCGTGGGTGTCGCCAGTTGGGCAGCGGTCGTGCCTGATGCTTATGTGTCAGCACTTCGTCCGAATTCTGACGGCGCATTTGGTGTCGCGCCCAATGCAACGTCGCGGTTCTTTTCCCATACGGCGGCTGGCGATCTTCGATTAAGACGCGGCGCGACGCGGATAGTGTCGTGCCTGGAGAGGAGTAGTGGTGATGAAAGTCGGTGATCTGATGACCAAGGACGTTAAAGCATGCTTCCAGTATGATTCGCTCAATCGGGCGGCCCAGCTCATGTGGGAGAATGATTGCGGCTCGGTGCCGGTCGTCGATTCGGATTCCAGGGTGATCGGGATGTTGACCGACCGCGACATCTGCATGGCCGCCTATACCAAGGGCATCGCGCTCAAGGACGGCTCGGTCGCCAGCGTAATGTCACGCAATGTCAGCGTTTGTAATCCAAGTGACAATATTTCGGCGGCTGCCGAGCGGATGCGCGACCGGCAGATCCGCCGCCTGCCGGTGGTCGATGCGGATCAACGCCTGATCGGAATTTTGTCGGTTAGTGACATCGCGCGCGAAACCGATCGCCTGCGCGCCTCGAAGTCCAGAAAGCGTCCCATCAAGGACGGCGAGCTCATCGAGACGTTGGGAGCGATTTCCACCGCGAATGGAAACGGAAGCGCCTCGCACGCGGCGTGAGACCTAACCCCTGGCCCCTTCCCCTAAAGTGGAAGGGGGACCAGAAAGCAAACAGCGTAATCTTTGTCTCTTCCCCTTTTTGACTCCCCTTCCACTTCAGGGGAAGGGAGCTGGGGGTTGGGTCTGAATGCCGAGGGCTATCGGTACGTCTTCAAATAATGAATCGTTCCGCCGTCGGCGCCATAGCGTCATTCAACGCTGTGCCGCCCACGCCGGAATCGGGAAGTGGCTGTTTTAGGGGAAGTGTCACCGGGCCCTTTTGGAGGAGTGGGGGTGTGTGTGTGGAAGAGCCCGGTGACTGGGGGTTTGGAAGCTGGTTAACTCCGTGCCGGGACGCTGGCGCCCGGCTGGATATCATGTTTATCGAGCAGCAGCATGTGGACCTGGCCGGAGGTCTTCATCGGCACCTCGAGGCCTGCCCGTGCCTTGCCGGCGGAATCAAACACGCCGACTTCGAGTTTGGAATCGCCGAGCACACCGAGCGCAATCTGGTTCTGGCCGGTCTTGGTCGTGAGGTTCAACAGGATAAGTCCGTTCCGGTCGACCTTGACCGAGGCGTGCGCTTCGCCCTTGTTGAAGAGGAGGATCGGTGTGCCCGGCTTTATAGTCACCGGCTCTGAGGCGACGGGGGTGGTCGAAGAACCCAGAGTCGGATGAGCTACCGAGAGAAATGCGCCGAAGATGCCGCCGGCGAGTCCGACGGCTACCGCAGTCGTTGCTCCTATTATCAGAGATTTCTTGTTAGCTTTCATTTTCACTCGCTCGCGTTCAGCTTGGTGTTCGGTTCACCCAGGTTTGGTCTGACAGAGCGTTGCTGCCTTGTTTCGACAGGAAGTAGCTTAGAGCAACCCTGATGCCACAGGCCCGGCGCCAACAGAGCTATGTCTTATGATGTTTATTGATGCTAACGGATGCGCGACGTTTGTCGTCGTCGCGCGACTGTCGCGCGACGAACGCGACGACTAGCGCGACTACTCGACTTGGATGCCGAGTTTTTCCAGCCGCCGATATAGCGTCGAGCGATGAATCCCCAGCATTTTCGCGGCTTTTCCCACGTTCCCACGACATTCGCGCAGGATTCGCACCACTTCCTCGGAGCTTTCGGCATTGTCGCTAAGGATTAGGTCCTTGGCGATCTCCTTTACCGTGCTCGGGACTGCGCGCTCGGTGGGTTTGTTTTCGTTATTCGCCATCGGGGGAAAATCGTCGACCGTGAGCCGCATCCCCGAGGAGTTCAGTGTCGCGCGCAGCAGGGCATTCTGAAGCTCGCGGACGTTACCGGGCCAGTTATAGCGCTTCAACTTCTCCCATACTTCCGGATCGACCATCCCGCGGAACCCGAGCGTGCGGAGATGGCGCTCGGCGATAGGCTGGATATCTTCCAGGCGTTCGCGCAGCGGCGGGATGCGTACCGTGATCGAATTGAGGCGATATAGGAGGTCGGGTCGGACCCGCTCGGCCAGGCGCACGTCGGCATTGTTCGAGGCCGCGATGACGCGCACATCGCTCTGAACCGGCGCGGTGCCACCGACGCGCACGAACGTATGCGTCTCGACAAAGCGCAGCAGCAGGCTCTGCGCTTTCGGACCGGCGTCCTGCAACTCATCGATGAAGAGCGTGCCGCCCTGCGCGCTATCGAAGATGCCGCTCTTGGTCCCGCTCGCCGTCGCGCCGGTGAATGCGCCCGGTTCATGGCCGCACATTTCGGAAATCGTCAGCTCTTCGGACATCGCGCCGAAGTTGAAGGCAACGAAGGGGCCGGCGCGGCGCACGCTCAGGTCATGAATCGCATGCGCGAACATTTCCTTGCCTGTTCCCGATTCGCCCAGCACCAGCACTGGATGCTCGGTGCGCGCGGCGCGGGTCGCGAGGCGTACTGAATTCGCCAACGCGGGACTGTCGCCGACGATATCGGCAAAGGTGAAATGGCTGCTCCAGGTTTTCTCGGGTTTCGGCGTGCGCTGGATCGGTGGCCGCTTGGATGGCGTGAAAACCACGATCGCGCCGACCAAACGATTTCCACGATGGACCGGGTTCGCCAGCGCCTTGGCGCCGCTCGGCAACGGCAGGTTCAGCTCGCATGCGCGATCCTGCCCTTGCAGCCGCTTGATCGCCTCGGTGCCGATGAGTTCCGAGATACGACTTCCGCGCGCCGCGCCGTCCTCGCCTGCGGCCGCGACCGCCTCAGAACTTTGCGGCGTGGTCTGCATAATGAAGCCGTAGGCATCGACCGCGAGCAGAGCCGCATCCTGGTAGCGGCGCGAGAAGTCATCGAAACTGCGCACCAGCGTTAGACGATCGATGGCCTGGACCGAGCCGAGCAGCTTGCTGACCAACTCGGCGCCACGCACCGCGAATTCCAGCATCTTCGGATGGCCCACTTCGCTAAGGCCGGAGATCCCAAAGGAGCCGGTCAACAATCCATTAATCGGATGGAGAATCGGCGCCGCGCAAGTGTTCCATTCCTTGATAAGCGGAAGATAGTGCTCATCGAGGCGGATTTGGATCGGCTGGCCGTGAGCCAGGCTGGTACCGATGTTGTTGGTGCCGCCGGTCGCCTCCTTCCAGATGCCGCCTGGAACCGCATTGATCCGCTCGGCCATCGTATGAACCTGAGCATCGCTGGGTAGCACATGGAGAAGTTCGCCGTCGCGATTGCTGATGCCGATTAGCGCGCTGATTCCGCGAATCGCCGCCTGGAGCAAATCGATAACCTGGATGCTCGCCTCTTTCAGGTCAGCATCCAGGGTCGAGATCTCCTCGGCGCGACTGGGCACGCGGGTGGTATCGAGGGCAACGTGGAACTCATCGCGGCATCGGCGCCAGGACTCGGCGATTTCAGGCCTCAGGCAACTAAGGTCAACCTCGTCACCGGCGACGAATCGTTCCCATACGCTGGCGATGCGCGAGGTTTCGACTTGGATTAGTTCCGACAAGGAAGCCTCAAATTTGACAATGGAGATGGAGCATCAACCAATTTAGAAAAGCGGCGCGGATGCGGCAAGATTAAATCTTCGCGATTTTGTCGCATCGATGTCGCGAAGACCCATAGTAACTCGATTTCTAATGTTTTCCAGTGCTGACTGCGCTCTAAAAACCATCGAAAATCCTTGAAGTTTTGTCAAAAAGACGACCGTCGCCCGGGAGCCATTATCACCCGGTCAACTCGCTGTCGCGCGACATGACGCGACAAACTCGTGTCCCAACGGCGAATGTGTCGGATCTCGTCGAAAATCATCGAAAAGCACTCTTTTTTGGCTTTTTTTGGCTTCTCGAAAATGAGGAATCCTTGTGAATACTAGGTTATTTGGCTTCGTTTGGTAATTTAGCGAATGCTGGCTTTCGCGTTCAATCCTCGCTTCCACCTGTGAGTCCCGAACTGAAATCCGCATCCGCGCAACTGCGCGCTATCCTTACGAGGAGGACATGCTTCGAGGAAACCGTTGAAGCATAAGGCTTAAATGGCTTTGTTTTGTCATTTCCTCTGCGCCTCCCGACGTATCATCTTGATGAATCCTGATGACAACCCGATTGCTCTCCCCTTGAGGATTTTCTCCTTGACCGGAAATAGCAAGGCCGCCTGACTTACCGCTCGAATCGCGATGGCTCTGGCGCTCCTTGAAGAACTCGCATTCAATCGAATCGCGATGCCATCCCTGTTCCCCGCCACCGCGACCGCCGACAGCCGCAGGCTCATCGTCACCCGCGCGTTGCGGGGTATCGGCGACGGTATCGTCAGCGTCCTGTTGCCGAGCTATCTGAGCGCGGTCGGCCTCAGCCCCGCGAAAATCGGCGTGATCGTGTTCGCGACGTTGTTCGGCTCGGCGCTGGTGACGCTATGGGCGGGATTCGCGACCAGACGTATCGGCACCGGCAGGATGCTGCTCGGCGCATCAGTGCTGATGGTCGCCACCGGGCTCGGTTTCATTTACGTGCGAAGCTTCTGGGCACTCGCCATCGTTGCATTCGTGGGCACGATGAATCCCTCCGCCGGCAACGTCAGTCTTTTTCTGCCGCTGGAGCAGACCGCGATCGCGCAGACCACTGCGACGACCGGGCTCACCAGCATGTTTGCGATCTACAATGTCGCGGGCGCGTTGGGAGGCGCATTCGGCGCGCTCGCCAGCGGACTGCCCTCGATCCTTGCGCCGCGCTTCGGATGGAACCTGCTCGCGGCACAGCGCTCCGGCTTCGCGGTATACGCGATCCTCGGACTCATCGCCGCATCAATCTATTGGTCCCTTGTCGCGCGCGGTCGAAGCCCCGCCAACTCCAGTAAAAGTCGCGCCGCTGGCGAAATCGCGCGCGACCGTGATGCGGCTGTCGGCGCTGTTCAGCATCGACGCATTCGCGGGCGGTTTCGCGATTCAGTCGCTCCTCGCGCTATGGATGTTCCGCCGCTTCAACCTGTCGGTGCAGGCGGCAGGGACCTTCTTTTTCGTCGCGGGCTTGCTCGGCTCGTTCTCGCAATTCGTGTCGGCGCGGCTGGCGGCTCGCATCGGGCGCATCAACACGATGGTTTATACGCACATCCCGGCGAGCGTGTTTCTTATCCTCGCCGCGCTGATGCCGACGGCATCGCTCGCGATCCTCTTCCTGTTGCTGCGCTCGGCGCTCTCGTCGATGGACGTGCCCGCCCGCCAGTCCTATGTGATGGCGGTGGTGCCGCCCGAGGAGCGCACAGCGGCGGCGAGCGTGACCAATGTGCCGCGGAGCCTCGCAAGCGCGGCGGCACCCGTTCCGGCCGGCATGCTGCTCGATGTCACCTCATTCGGATGGCCGCTCATCTGCTGCGGCGTACTCAAGATCGCATACGACCTGTTGCTGCTGCTTCAGTTTCGCGCGCTGCGGCCCGACGATGAGTTACCCGACTAGCACTCACAAATCCTTGCCCATCACCAGGCGGGTCAATCGTTTGAATCCGAGCTTTCGATAGAAGGCCTGCGCGGCTTTGTTGTCATGCTCGACCTGAAGCTCAATCGCGGTGATTCCGACACGGCGGCAATAATCTCCCACGCATTCGAGCGCGCGCTTGCCGAGGCCGCCGCCGCGGTATTTCTCGCGAATGAAAAGATCGGTGATGATGCCCTGCATGCCGCCGAACTCGAGGTCATAGTTGAAACTCAAAATGACGTAGCCGGCGACCTCGGAACTCTGATGAATCATCCAGACACATCCCAACGATTCATCGCGCAGCAACTTGCGTAATGCAGGAGCAATCCTTTTCGCATCGAAGCGGAGACCGTCGTAGCGATAGTATTCGCGAATCTGCTTCATCAGCATCGCGGAATCCGCGAAGCGAGCCCGACGAATGATTGCGGAGTCGAGCAAAGCGGGTTTCGGATAGGATTTGCGTTCTGGCTTCGTCATTGGACCCGGAGTTCGAGTACGGTTGCGCTGTCATCGCCGCAGCGGCACGTTGTAACATCCGCCTTCGAGAGGCAAGCACTCATTGGAGAAGAAGAAGCATCACGAGCCGATTGGGCGCGAGTTGCTCATCGCCAAACAATCGGCCGTCAACGCGCGAGGTGAATTGCGCGCCGAACCCATTGAGGGCGTGCGCATCCGCATGACCAAGCCGGTCCCGCACGAGGATGGCCATCTGATCGAAATCGCACGCGCTGATTGGGATGTCATCGATCTGCCCATCACGCAGGTTCACATGACGACCACGCTGCCGGGCCGCGTGCGCGCGTGGGGACTGCACACGCGGACCTCGGACCGCCTGTTTGTCGCCAGCGGACTGGTGCGCATCGTATGCTTCGATGGACGCGAGGGCTCGCCCACCTACGGCCGCATCAACGAGGTCATGCTCAGCGATCGCAGTCCCGGCCTCGTTCTGATTCCACCCAACATCTACCACGGGTGGAAGAACATCGGGGTCACCGAATCGATCGTGATCAACATGCCGACCAACATCTACAACTATGAGAAGCCTGATTCACTCGATCTGCCATGGGACGGCGAGGCGGCGAAGTCACTGATTTCGTACACATGGTGAACGTGAACGAACGGCCTGGCGGCGGATGGCTGAGGCGGCTCTTCGGCAGAAACCGCAGCGAAGAGCCGCGCGGCTCGGAGCCGTTGGTCAGCATCATCATCCCGACCTACAACTGGAGCAGCGTTTTGCGCCTGGCGATCCAGACCGCGCTATGGCAAACGATGCCGGACTTCGAGCTGCTGGTCATCGGCGACGGATGCACCGATGATTCCGCCGAGGTCGTGCAATCGTTCGGGGACCCGCGCATCCGATGGCATAACTTGCCGAGCAACTCCGGCAATCAATCGGCGCCCAACAATGCCGGGCTCGCGATGGCGCGCGGGCGCTACGTCGCATATCTCGGCCACGACGATGTTTGGTATCCGACTCATCTTGCGACGCTGCTGAAGACGATGCGCCGCGGCAGCGTGGACCTCGCCTACACCCGCAGCGTGATGCTGGGACCGCCGGGAAGTCACATTCGCGTACTGACGGTTATCTCGCGGTATCGCGATGGCCGAGGCATCCTGCCGTCCTCAATCATGCATCTGCGCGAGATGGGCGCCGAAATCGGCGGATGGCGCGACTATCGGGAAATCGAACTTCCGCCGGATATCGAGTTCGTGCGGCGTGCATTTCGCGCCGGCAAGCGGTTCAAGGCGATCAATGCCTTGACCGTGTTCAAATTCAACTCCGCGCTGCGACCGAACTCATATCGCGAGAAACCCAGTCATGAGCAGGCGGAGTATATCCGGCGCATCCAAACCGAGCCGGATTTCATGAAAAACGAATGGCGCGCGATCAAAGCCGATGCGGCCTTGGGCGTGCCATTTCGCGTCCCCGGAATGCCACAAGAACCCTACCCGCTCCCGCCCGGATGGACGGTCACGCAGTGGCGGAAAATTCGCGGCCTCGAGCCCTAGCCTATCATTTCGGCTTCGGCGCGGGCGGCGCCATCGCCTCGATCTTCAATGGAATCTCGAATGCGACGGACTGTGGAATCTTGCAAATCTCGGTGCTGCACTCCTGGAACTTCAGCTTGCCCTTCAACTGATAGTCGCCCGGTTTGAGCCCCGAGCGCACCAGAATTTTACCCTTGGCGCGAAAGTCGCCATGGTAAACCGGCAGCGTTTCGCCGAGATTCGCGAACTCTACTTTTTCGGGAGTGGGAAATTCGAACGCCTGGCTCGCAACGAGATCGCCTTCGAATTCGATCGCGGTTGGCGTGTAATTCGATGGCAGCGGCTGGCCATAGACATGCCATCCGGGCGCGAGGGAAAAATCCACGGCGATGCCCAATTCGCGGCCCGGCACGGTGTGATCGGCGGTCGGTGCAATCACTACGCGCAAATCATCCTCGGTGATCGAAACCGATTTCGCTCCGGTCGCGCCGAACTGATCAAGCAAAATTTCCGACGATGCGACCCGAGTCTGGTAGTCGGGCAGAAAATACTTCGCGCGAATGACACCATCGGGACCGACCAGGTAGTTGGTCGGAAATGGAATCCCATAAAACGGATGATTGGCGGGAACGTTGGTGTTGAGGATGCCGAAGGCCTTGATGACGGCGCTGCCCTTATCGGAGAGGCACGGATAGCCGAGGTGCTGCGCGTCGGCAAAGCGATGCAGGATCTCCTGCGAATCGTAACTCACGGCAGCGACCTTCACCCCATGAGCCTCGAAACCCTGGCGCGATTGTTCCAGCTCCACGAGCTGGCTGCGGCAATAGGGTCACCAATCGGCGCTGCGGGTGAAGACCAGCAGCAAACCATCGGCGCCGGCGAGGTCGCGAAAGCTTTTTTGCTTGCCGTTTTGGTCAGGCAGCGTGAAGTCGGGGATCTTCTCGCCTACGTTGAGGCCGCTGGTGGCGCCATCGTTCTGGGCCTTCACGAACTCCTGGAATTCCGCGGGCGATACCTTCTCGCCCCCGAACATCTTGCGCACCACATCGTGAAAAATGTTGGCTTTGCTGGATTCAGGCTGAGACATAATATTTTGATTGATAGCACAGGCTTTGGCCTGTGTCCTCGAAAAACCACAGACCAAAGTCTGTGAAACAAGAATCAAGAAAGCACTTATGCTTATGCGAAATAAGATCGCCATTTTGCTTGTCGCGTTCACCATATGCCCCTTGGTGCTTCATTCAGCGCGGGCGGCGAGTGATCTGAAGCTCGCGCCGGACCTCTCATTCACCGATGATTCCAGCTCAAATTTCCCGATTGCCGGCAACTCCATCGGCGATGCCACCGTCGCGGGCGACCGTGCGACCATCATGTTTTTCGGCACCGCGCATTGCTGGAATACCAATCGCGAGGCGGAACGGCTGGTGGCGCTCTATCCGAAGTATCGCGACAAGATCGATTTCGTAATCGTCGACGTCAACCATCCCTCGGCTTCGCAACAGCCGCTGATCGCAAAATACTACCGCGGCTACATCCCGACCATCACCGTGATCGATCGCAAGGGCGAAGTGATCTACAACCGCGCCGGCGAAACCGCGCAGCACCCGCGGTGATACCTCCAAGCTTGAAGCGCTACTCAACTCCGCCAAATAATCCGCGGATTAGGGCCGGCCCGAATAGACTTCGGTCACTCCCCAGCCCATCCGAATTGGTCCACAGCAGTCTCCCTTTATAATGTTGAGGGTAATGCTCACCAGGCCCGAACACCTCCAGCAATTGCGTGCCGCGAAGTTCCTCGCGCGCAAGGTCCGTCATCGACTCCGGATTCACCTTTACGCTGAAGCGCGGCGGCACGCGCGGCTCCGAACACCGGCATCGGGGTGCCCAGCGTCCGGCGCCAGGTGCCGTAACAAGCCCATGATTCGCCAGTCAACACGATGCTGTTGGCGGGCGTATTTTTTTCGATCCAGTCGTATGCCGCGAAGCGTCCGGGATCTTCGGTAGGCAGGAACACCTGTTCCCATAGCGGATAGTTCACGTACCCGAGCGACAAAGCGATTGCGACCATAATCGGCGTCCTCCAGCCGAGATACTGCTGGATGCGGTAAAAGGCGTATCCGGCAAAGAGGCTGAGGAAATAGACCAGATCGGTGATAAAGCGCGAGGGAGTGAACGCGGCGAAGCCGACCCCCCGCGTCTCGAATTCGTAAAAGTAATACACCCACCCGAAGAGGGCATACAGCAGTAGCAGCGTTATCGAAATAAAGTGGAATACATGCGGCCTGACTGGTTTGCGAAAGTAATCGAGCGTCGCTCCGAAAAGCGCAAAACCAACCAGCAGCGGACCGAGGACGGGCCAACTGTCGGAGACGCGAAAGACTTCGGTTTTGGCTAGCGAGCTTGCCTTCAAGGCGTAAGGAATCAGGTAAAATGACGCCGCTAGAGATCCTCCGGCGAGCGCGGCGAAGGTAGTTCGATAACGTTTTTCGGGATCCTGGGCGGCCCAGAAGAATCCTGTCAGCGCGATCAAAATGAGACCGGTAGTGAGCATGACATGATGGTGAGTCAGACAGACCGAGGCGAACAGCACGGCCATCAGCGCCGCGCGCTTCCGCTGCTCGCCCTGGCGAATCAGCAGACCAAATATTCCCAGCCCCAGCAGCATACCGAGCTGATTGGGCAATCCGCCCCAGCGAAGGTAGTCGGTGCTGCCGATAAAGGCCCAAAAGCTGTAGGCGATTGCTGCGTACAAGCCGGCTATTTGTGCGGCAAAATATTCCGCCGCGAGCGCATATATCGCGAGCGTGCTAAGCAAGCTGAAGGTCACCATCAGCAATTGGAAGGTGCGCGGCAGGGACACCCCGGAGAATCGCGCGAACAGTGCGATCAGCAGATGACTTCCGGTTGGATAGTTGAGCGTCGCGTTCTGGAACGGCTGCCAGTCGCGGATGAGGCGCCCGCTCAACGCGATCTTTTTCGCGAGCAGAAGATGGAATGAGGAGTCCCATCCCGGCGGAACTATCTGGCTCCTCAGGCTGTCGGTCTGTAACCCGACGACCAGCAGCAGCACCAGAACCATCGCAAGGTTCGTGAGGGTTACCGCTCGCCCCACGACCTCGCGCCATTGAAGCCTTAGTCGCGCCCACCGCTGCATGAAGCTGCGGGCGCTGACAATCAGGATCGCGGCCCACACCAGATAGAACCAGCTCAAATAGGCAAACGCACAGACATAGGCGACGTACACTGCGGCGCCGAAACCGAGCACGCTCCCCCACGCCACTTTTTCCGCAGCGAAATCGTCAGGGAACAAGGCTGTCCACCAGCAGATGCCGGGTAAAACGACGAGCAGAACCCCCAGCGGGAAGAGAGAATAGGAAATCAACCTATTGATAGGTCGCGGTTGGCTCTAGGCTGCGTCCCACGGCAGTGGCATCGGCGCGCCCTCACCGGTGCGCACTCGCACCGGCGACATCGAAAGCGTCGCCACGATGTGCATCTCCTCGGCGCTGGTGTTGGTGATCTGATGCACCGCGTCATAGGGCAGGATGAGCGTGCTGTTGGGACCGAATGAGGTAGTCTCGCCCTCCACCATCAGCGTGCCCGAGCCGCTGAGGATCACGATGACTTCCTCGCACGCGTGGCGATGCACCGGGGTCGCGGCGCCGGGCGCGATAGTCTGCTGCCATACTTCCATCGACTTCACGCCTTCGTCCTTGCCACCGACGGTCCGATGACGGAGGCCGGGCAGCGCGTGTTCCTGCTTTTTGCTGTTATCGACAACCGGCATGATGTTTCCCCTCGCAGCGAATTTGATCGCGCAGATTACACTACTGATGGCCCAGGCGTACAAGTGTTCGGCCAGCCTGTTCAAAGCCGGCTCCGACGGCGTGCCAGATCCTGGAGGGCGTTTTGCGATGACGATCGATGGCGGATATCCTGAGCCGCGCAAGTGGCGGTTAAACACACACCTCTCGTCGCGCAATATCTGAGCGTCAAACAGAAGGTCCCCGACGCGATCCTGTTTTTCCGGCTCGGCGACTTCTACGAGATGTTTTTCGAGGATGCCGAAATTGGCGCGCGCGTTCTCGATATCCAGCTAACCTCGCGATCAAAAGACGGCGTGCCCCTATGCGGTGTCCCCTATCATTCGGTGCAGCCCTACCTCGCGAAGCTGGTCAAGGCCGGATACAAGGTCGCCATCTGCGAGCAAGCGCAGGTCGAGCCGAATGCGAAAGGGCTGGTGCCGCGCCAGATCGTGCGCGTCATCACGCCCGGCACCGTCGGCGAGGAGATGGTGCTGACGGCGGCGGAAAAAAGCTTCCTGGTGGCGGTCGCACGCGGCGAAAACAGCTTCGCGCTCGCCGCTATCGATGTCACGACCGGCGAGTTCCTCGTCACCGAGACGCTCAGCGCCGCCAGCCTGCACGAGGAGATCGCGCGCCTCGCTCCGCGCGAGATCATCGCGGCGCGCGGCGACGAAAAACTTCGCGCCCTCGTCGCCGACCTCGAATGCTCGCTGACGGAACTCGATCCCGCCGCATTCGACAATGCCGTCACGCATGAAACTCTGACGCGGCGCTTCGCCGATGCGGACCTCGGCGAGCTCGATACTGGAGTAGGAATCGCCGCCGGAGCGGCGCTCGCCTATGTCGAAGAAACCTTCGGCCGCGACCTCGCGCATGTCGCTTCGCCGCGCGCCTATCGAGCCACCGAATACATGATGGTCGATGAGGTCACGCGCCGGCACCTCGAACTGATTTCCTCTTCCGATGGCGCCCGGCGCGGCTCGCTGCTTTCAGTCCTCGATGAGACGCTGACCGCGGTCGGCGCGCGCACGCTATGCAACTGGATCATCTATCCGCTGCTCAGCCTCGAGATGATTCGCGATCGGCACGATGCGGTCGAGGAGCTGTTCGAGGGCGACCTCGGCGGGCGCGGCGCCGATGAACTCAAGCGCATCGGCGACCTGGAGCGCCTTGCGGGACGGATTGGAAGCCTGCGCGCATCACCGCGCGATTGCCTGCGGCTCGCGGATGCGATCGCGGCCGTCGGCGAGTTGAAGGGAGCCCTCGAAGAACGCAAGAGCGCGCTCATCCACGCGATCGCGCAACGCATGCGACCCGAGCCCGAACTGACTGCGCGCATCCTGGAAACCCTGTCCGAAGACGCGCCGGTCAATCCTCGCGACGGCAACCTCATCAGGGCGGGACTGAATCCCGAAGTCGATGAGCTTCGCTCGCTCGCATCGGGCGCGCGCGGCGTGATGGCGCAGCTCGAAGCGACCGAACGTGAGCGCAGCAAAATTCCCTCGCTGAAGGTCCGCTACAATCAGGTATTCGGATACTACATTGAGATTACCAAGGCGCATCTCGATCGCGTCCCGGCCGACTATGAGCGCAAACAGACGCTGGTCAGCGCCGAGCGCTTCACGACTCCCGGTCTGAAGGAACTCGAGCGCAAAATTCTTTCGGCCGAGTCGGGACTGAAGGAACTTGAGCTGCAGATTTTCGCGAAGCTGCAGGCCGACCTGCAGGCCCATAGCGCATCGATACTGGAAACGGCGCGCGCAGTCGGTGAGTTCGATGCCATCATGTCGCTAGCCAAGGCCGCGCGCCGTCGCGGTTACATCCGCCCGCAGATGAGCACCGACTTGCGCCTCGCGATTCGCGACGGACGTCATCCGGTGCTGGAAACCGGGATGAAGTCAGGCGAGTTCGTGCCCAATGACCTCGACGTCGATCCCGATGCGCGTCAACTGCTGCTCATCACCGGCCCCAACATGGCGGGCAAGTCCACGTACCTGCGCCAGGTCGCGCTGATCGCTATCATGGCGCAGATGGGCAGCTTCGTTCCCGCGACGGAAGCGAAGTTGGGACTCACGGATCGCGTGCTGACCAGGATCGGTGCGCGCGACGAGCTGCGGCGCGGGGAATCCACCTTCATGGTGGAAATGCGCGAGACGGCACGGCTGCTCGAAGGCCTCACCGAGCGCAGCCTCCTCCTCCTCGATGAGGTCGGGCGCGGCACCAGCACCTTCGACGGGCTCGCGATCGCATGGGCGGTCGCCGAGCATCTGCACGACTCGACCCGCGCGAAGGTGCTCTTCGCGACTCATTTTCATGAGCTGACCGACCTTGCGCGCGAGAAGCTTAGGGTAAAAAATCTTTCCATGGCGGTGCGGGAATGGGGCGGGGAAGTTCTCTTCCTGAGGCGCGTGGTCGAACAGCCGGCCTCGCGCAGCTACGGTATCGAGGTCGCGAAGCTGGCGGGTTTGCCCGCCGGCATCATCACGCGGGCACGGCAGATACTGTCGAACCTCGAACAAGGCGAACTCGATGATGCCGGCAAGGCGCGCCTCGCGCGCAAGGCCGATCGCTCCAACCGCGGCGCACAGCTCGGACTCTTCACACCTATCGAAAGCCGCGCACTGGAGGAGTTGCGTACCATCGATATCGATCGACTCGCGCCGGTTGACGCGCTCACGATGCTGGCGAAACTGAAATCGCGCCTGAGCGGCGGTAACGAATAGCGCCCGCGCGCGTATCGATCATGATGAGGCGCTTGCCAGCTATCGTCGCGGCGCTGCTGCTCCTCGCCTCCTATGCCGATGCGGCGATAACTTCCGTGAGCCTCAATCGCGCGGGCCTCGTCACCGAACTGACTCTGACCCTCGACCATCCCGCTCCGAAGATGCATCTGAGCGCGCATGGCAACGATTTATGGATCGATCTCGATCGCACCGCGCTGCAAATTCCGCCACGCCCGCTGCTCGGCCGCGAGGTCGCGCCGATCGGTGTGGTGAGAGTCTTCAGCCCCGACGGGACGCATACGCGCATCATGGTCGAGGTCATCGGCAAGTGTGACTATGCAATCGTGCAGCGGCAGGACGAGATCCTCCTTCGCCTCGCGCCCTCCGGACAGGTCGCGAACCTGAGCGCCCCGCTCCGTCCGCAGCATCACCGGACGACTACCTACTCCAGCGTAACTACCACGGCAGTGCAGCCGGTCGTGATTCATGCCCCGGCGCCCGAGGTTGCGAATTCGGTCACCCTGCTGCCGCCTGGCAATCAGCTCGTGATGATCGATCCCGGACATGGCGGCTATGATCCCGGGACTCAGTCGGACAGCGGCATCCTCGAAAAAGATGTCGCTCTGGAAATCTCGCGCCAGGCTCGCCGATGCGCTGAAGGTACGCGGCGTGCGCACGCAACTGACGCGCGATAGCGATGACTTCATTTCGCTGCCGGAGCGGACGCGACGCGCGAATCTCGCGAATGCGGATCTGTTCGTGTCCATCCATCTCAATTCGAGTCCCAACCCTGAAACCACCGGCATCGAGGTGTACTACCTCAACAACACGACCGATCGCGCGACGATTCGGCTCGCGAGGATGGAGAATGCGGGCATCACGGGAGCTAGCGCGCCGCGGGATGGCAACTTAAACTACATCCTTGCCGATCTCCGCCAGAACTATAAGGCGAATGAAGCCGCCTCGCTGGCGCGGATGATCGACACGCAAACTGTAACCGACTTGGACACACAATTGGGGCTGGAAGTTAATCCGCTGGGAGCGAAGATGGGACCATTTTACGTGCTGGTCGGTGCGCATATGCCGGCGGTGCTGGTCGAATGCGGCTTCCTGTCCAACGCCTCCGAAGCGCAGCGGCTCTCGTCGCCGCAGTATCAACGCATCCTCGCGCAAGGAATCGCGACCGCGGTCGTTCACTATTTGAGCTCTGACGCGGCAGCGGGAAATCTGTGAGCGCTGCCGTCCCGACCCCGCCGACCCACGCCGCCCGTGACACCATTCCTCGCGGCGAGGAAGCACTCTACCTGGAGTTCGAAGCTACCCGCGCGCCCGGAAAGATCGCGCGCGTCTATCTCGAAGTGATTCGCGAGGAAGTCGCGGAGCATCACTTCGCCGGCGCGTCGGGCACCGAAGTGGTGCGCGAATACACCGCCGCCATCGACGACATGATGCGTGCGCTGTTCCGCTACGCCGACGCCGAGCACACCCGCCATTACGCCAAGCTGCATCAGAAGCTTTGCGTCGTGGCGCGGGGTGGTTATGGCCGCGCCGAGTTGAACCCCTACTCCGACATCGATTTGCTCTTCATCCACGATTACAAGCGCGGACCCTACGCGGAAATCGTGACCGAGATCATGCTGCATGCGCTATGGGATGCGGGCCTGATCGTGGGGCATGGAATCCGCAACGCGCGCGAATGCGTCCGGATGGCGGGCGACCGACCTGAAGGAGAAGACCGCGATCCTCGATGCGCGATTCCTTGCCGGCGACGGCGCGATCTTCGAGGAGTTGCAGGCGCTGCTGGTGGCCGATGTTCTCAATCGCAATCAGCATAAGTTTTTCCAGATCAAGCTCGAAGAAACTCGCGAGCGCCACGCCAAGTATGGCGATTCGATTTATCTGCTGGAGCCGCAACTGAAGGAAGGCGAAGGCGGACTGCGCGATCTGCACACCGCGCTGTGGCTGGCGAAGGTCAAATACAAAATCCATTCGGTCGAGGAACTGGTCCAGCGCGCGATTATCACCGCGCCGGAACTGAATGAGGTCCTGGAGGCGCGCGACTTTCTTTTCCGGGTGCGCAATTCGCTCCATTTCCTCAGCAAGCGCCATTTTGATCAGCTCACCTTCGAGTACCAGGAGCGCATCGCACCGATGCTCGGCTTCAAGCCGGAAGGTTCGCTTTCCGCCAGCGCGATCCTGATGCGCACGTACTATCAGCACGCGAGCACCATCCTGCGGTTTTCCGAAGGGCTGATTGCGCGCGTGGTCGAAGGCGGCAACGGCCGTTTCGGGCGACGCCTCCTGACGCGGCAGATTCGCCCCGGCGTCATCATTCAGCAGAACCTGCTCGCGATTTCCGATCCGGATTTGTTCAAGCGCGATCCGCTCAATCTGATGACGATTTATGCGGATTGCCAGGCGCATGGCGTCGGCCTTTCCGGCGCGGCGTATCAGGCCGTGCGCGACAATCTTCCGCTGATCGACAACGACACGATGCGCAATGACCCGCGGGTCGGTCAGACGCTGATGACGATTCTTTCCGGCAATCGCGCGCGCGTCGCTGAGACGCTGGAAGCGATGCATCGGTCGGGCGTGCTCGGCGCGATAATTCCCGAATTCGGAAATCTCTACGCGCGCGTGCTCCACGACCTCTACCACATCTATACCGTCGATCGTCATTCGCTGGTCGCGGTGCGCGAGCTCGAGAAGCTCCGTGCGGGCGAATACAAGAAAGTCAATCCGCTGCTGACCGAAGTGGCTCGCGATCTCGATTCGCTACCGCTGGTGTTCCTTGCGCTGCTGCTGCATGACATCGGCAAGGGCCACGGCCATGACCATCATGAACGCGGTGCGCTGCTGACCGCCGAAGTATGCCGCCGGCTCGGCCTCAACAACGAGGAAATCGATCTGGTGGTGATCCTGGTGCGCGAGCACCTGGCGATGTCGCAGGTCGCGCAGAAAGGCGACATCGACGACGAAACCACAGTCGGCGAATTCGTGCGCGAGGTCGGCTCCATCGATCGCCTCAAGGCGCTCTACCTGCTGACCTTCGCCGATATGCGCGCGGTCGCCCCCAACGTCTACAACAACTGGCGCGACATGTTGCTCTCGGAACTGTACATGCGCGCGCTGAAGATTCTTGAACATGGCCATCGCGAGGCGGTCGATCCCGCGCGCCGACTGGCGGCGGTTAAGGAAGACATCCGAAAGGAACTCGCAAAGGCCAAAGCGCCCGCGGACGAGCTCCAGAAATTCCTCGACGAGATGCCCGATCGCTATTTCCTAACCTTGCCTGACGGTGATGTCCCGCTGCATTTCGAGCTGATGCGCGCGCTCGGCGAGCTTCCGTTGGTCACCCGCCATCGGCATTTTACCGACCTCGAATTCAGCGAATTCATCGTGGTAACGCACGATCGTCCCGGGTTGTTCTCGATGATCGCGGGCGCGCTGACGGCGAACAATCTCAACATCCTTTCCGCGCGCATCACCACCCGCAACACCGGCATCGCGCTCGATGTTTTCCGTGTTTCGCATTCGGGGCCGACCGGGGCGGTTGCGCTGGAGGAAGATCGCTGGCTGCTGGTCGAGCGCGACCTTGAACGCGTGCTGACCGGCGAGCAGGACATCGCGGAGCTGGTGGCCTCGGCGCATCACGTCAGGTACGCGGACAAGAAATTCCTGCGCCGCGTCGCCACCGAGGTGACCATCGATAATCGCACCTCGGAGGAGTACACGGTCATCGATGTGTTCACGCAGGATCGCGTCGGTTTGCTGTTCGCGATCACGCTACACACTATTCAAGCTGGATATGCGGATTCATCTCGCGCGTATCACCACCAATGCCGACCAGGCGCTCGACGTGTTCTACATCAGCGATCGCGAAGGCAACAAAATCACCGACATCGCGTTGCAGCGCGAGCTTCGCGAAAAGCTCGTCGAGCGACTGGAAGACCGGCCGCCACCCGAGACTGTCGTCGCCGCGCAGCCCTGAATAATGATGGGCGCGGCGGCGTGGCATGAACTGGTGAATCGCTTCCTCGACCGTCAAGCGGTCGAGCGCGGGCTCAGTGCGCATACCATCGAGGCGTATGCGCTGGACCTGCGCGACTTCCTGGATTTCTGCGAGGAGCAAAAACTCGCGCCCGCTGACTTCGATGCACGCGCGATGACCGCCTATCTCGAAAGCCTCGGCACGATGGCCATTTCGAGCCAGCGTCGCAAGCTTTCCAGCCTGCGTGGCCTGATTCGCGAACTGGTTGACCAGCACATCATCGAGCAGGATCCGGCGCCCGCGGTGAAGCTGCGCGCTCATTCGCGCGCCTTGCCCCGCACGCTCGGCCGCAAAAATCTCGCGATGCTGATCGAGGCCATCGATACTTCAACAGTGCGCGGACTGCGCGACCGCGCGATGCTCGAAATCGCATACGGATGCGGCTTGCGCGTGTCGGAGCTGGTGTCACTGAAGCTGCATCAGGTGAACCTCAAAGCCGGCGTGGTGGTGGTCTTCGGCAAGGGCAGCAAAGAGCGGATGGTGCCGGTTGGCGGCGCGGCGGCGCGCGCGCTCAAGGAATATCTCGGGCAGCGCGACCGCATCGACGAATCGGAGAATGGGACGCGCAAGGTTAAGCCGCCGTCGAAGCCGTCGCCGTATGTTTTTCTCACCCGGCTGCATAAGCCGATGACGCGGCAGGGATTTTTCAAAAACCTCAAAGCATGGGCCGCGCTCGACCCGCGACTATCGTGGGTGAGTCCGCATACGCTGCGGCATTGCTTCGCGACGCATCTGCTGGAGGGCGGCGCCGATTTGCGCGCGGTGCAGGAGATGCTCGGGCACAGCGATATCTCGACGACGCAGATCTACACGCATCTGTCGAAGAGCCATCTGCGCAAGGTCCATCGCACCTTCCATCCGCGCGCCAGCCGCGAGCAAAGCACGTGAGAACCATCCTCGCTTGAATAATCTTCCTCAATACATTGCCGAGATTTCGATCGCCGCACTGCCGGTGATGTTCGCGATCATCCTCCATGAGGTAATGCATGGCGTCGTCGCGAAGATTCTTGGTGACGATACCGCGTCGCGCGCGGGACGCCTCACACTTAATCCGATCGCGCACGTCGATCCGTTCGGCACTATCATCTTGCCCGCCATCCTGTTGCTCGCGGGTGCGCCGGTGTTTGGCTATGCGAAGCCGGTCCCGGTCGACTACCGGAACCTGCACAATCCGCGCTCAGGCATGATGATCGTCGCGGCGGCCGGTCCCTTAACCAACCTGGTGCTTGCGGCGATCAGCATCATCATTTTGCTGATACTGCGGCCCTACCTTGAAGGACCATGGGCGCCCTCCCTCTGGGTGCCACTGTATCGGATGCTCCAAATATCCTTATCAGTGAATGTAGGGCTGGGAATCTTCAATCTGATTCCGATATTGCCGCTCGACGGGGGCCGCGTGCTGGTTGGATTCCTGCCTTATAGTGCGGCGCGCGTGCTGGCCAGGTTCGAAGGCGTCGGATTTTTGCTATTGTTTGCGCTGCTCTATTTTCGAGGATTCAATCTGGCGCTCGGGCAAATCATAGGCGCGGTGGAAAACGGCTTGGTGATGTTGATTTTGGGAATCGCGAGGATGCTGTGAGTGACGGCGCAATCATCCCAGGCGCGATGAAAATTCCGAGCGACGGCAACGCGCGCTTCCGCCTGCCGATCTATGAAGGCCCGCTCGACCTCCTGCTCCATCTCATCAAAAAGGCCGAGCTCGACCCGCAGGACGTAACGACGAGCCAGATCACCGAGCAGTATCTCGGCTATGTCGAAATGCTCGGCCAGCTCAACCTCGACATCGCTGGCGAGTACCTGGTTATGGCGGCGACGCTGCTCCTCATCAAATCATTCGCGCTCCTGCCGCATGCGAATGGCGGCGACCAGGCAGAGGTCGAAGATCTGCGGCGCGATTTGGTGGAGCGGCTGCTCGAATATCAACGCTATCGCGAGGCTGCCGATAAACTGGGCGAGCGCAACATCGTCGGGCGCGACGTCTTCGTGGCGCCGGGCGAGCCCGTAGCGCCCGATGACGGCAGCGCACCGCCGCAATTCACGGTATCGCTCTTCGACCTCATCGAGGCGATGGGCGCGGTGCTCAAGCGGCTGGCGGACAAGGCGCCGCGCGACATCCAATTGCGCGATATTCCGGTCGCCCATTGCATTCCACGCATCATGGAAGCGATAGCCGCACGCACGCGCGTCGAATTTATTTCGCTCTTCGACGACATGGACGATCGCTCGCTGGTGGTCGCGACTTTCATCGCGCTGCTGGAGCTGGTGCGGCGGCGCGCGGTTCGGGCATTTCAGGAAGTGCGCTATGGCCCGATTTTTCTGGAGCGCGGTCCCGAGGAAGTCGGCGAGCTTCCAATCTAGATTTTCTTTTCTTCTCCCCTTCCCTAAAAAGAAGGGGCCGGGGGTTAGGTGGACGAAGAACGACTCAAGGCAATTCTCGAAAGCCTTCTTTTCGCGGCGGGCGAACCGGTCTCGTTGAACCGGCTCGCTGCCGTGCTCGACAGCGTGCCCAAGGAGGAGATCCGCAATGCGCTCATCGCGTTGGGCTCGCAGTACGCTCAAGGGGGGCGCGGCCTGACCGTCGAGGAAGTGGCGGGCGGCTATCAGCTTCGCACGCGCAAGGAATTCGCGCCGCAGATTCGCAAGCTGCTCGCCGGCAAGCCTCCGCGGCTCAGCCGCTCGCTCCTCGAGACGCTCGCCATCGTCGCATATCGCCAGCCGGTCACACGCCCGGAAATCGAACAGGTGCGCGGGGTCGATTGTGGCGGCGTATTGGAAACCCTGCTGGAGCGGCGCCTGGTGAAGATCGGTGGCCGCAAGGACGCGCCGGGCCGCCCGATGCTCTATGAAACCACCTCCGAATTTCTCGAAGTCTTCGGGCTCAAGGATCTAGATAGCCTGCCCGACCTCAAAGAGTTCCAGGAGATTCAGAAGGCGCAGGAAGAAGCGGAATCGCAGGGCGTCGAGACTGTTACCGAGATGCGCGACCTCGCCGCGGCATTGGAGGCCGAAGGCGCCGAATCCGCTCCCGAAGAGCCGTCCGAAGCGTCAGAGCCTCCGCCATCGGACCCTTCGCCAAGCGAGCCTCTGATCGATGCGGAAGATCCTCCCGAACCTCCGGTCGAGGGCGGCACTCGCGAGGGCAACTCCTAGAACGTCAGCCGTCCATGTCGCCATAGGCGGAATCGGCGGGCGCGTAATTCTCGAAGCGAGTGTACTGGCTCAGATACGTGAGCTTCACGGTGTCGGTCGGGCCGTTACGTTGCTTGGCGACGATGATCTCCGCGACGCCCGCTTCCTTGCTGTCCTTGCCCTTGTACATTTCCTCGCGATAGATGAACGCGATCACGTCGGCGTCCTGCTCGATGGCGCCCGACTCGCGAAGATCCGCCAGCAGCGGGCGCCGATCGGGCCGCGTCTCGACTTGCCGATTGAGCTGCGACAGCGCGATGACGGGAACCTTTAATTCCTTGGCGAGCGCCTTCAGCGATCGCGAGATTTCCGCGATTTCTTTTTCACGGGATTCGCCCGGCCGCGCCGAGCGCATCAGTTGCAGGTAATCCACCAGCACCAAGCCGAGGTTATTGTTCTTATCTTTCGCGAGACGGCGGCATTTGGCTTTCAGTGTGATGGCGGTCGTGTCGGACGAATCATCGATGAAGATATTCGCATCCGAAAGCCGCGCGGCCGCTTGAGCGAGCTTGGGAAAATCGCGCTCGCTCAGATAGCCGGCGCGGGCCTTCGCGCTATCGACCCGGGCCTCTGAGCAGAGCATGCGCAGGACGAGCTGCTCCTTCGACATTTCGAGCGAGAAGAATGCGACCCCGCGCTTGGGTTCCGCATCCATCGCGGCATACGCCGCGATGTTCAACGCCAGCGCGGTTTTTCCCATACTGGGCCGCGCCGCGAGGACGATCAGATCCGACGGCTGAAGACCCGCAGTGAGCGTATCGAGATCCTTGAAGCCGGTCGGAACGCCGGTGACGAGCTCGCGATTCTCATAGAGCCGTTCCAGGATGCGCAAGGATTCGCGCGTCAGCTCCGGCATCGTGTGGAAGGACGGCTTGATGCGGCGCTCGGAAATCTCGAAGATGCGATGCTCTGCGGTATCGAGGAACTCGTCGACGTCGGCATTCGCTTCGTAGGCGCTCGAGGCGATATCGGTCGCGATCGTCGCGAGGCTGCGCAGCACGGCCTTTTCGCGAACGATGCGCGCATAGTGCGCGACGTTGGCCGAGGTCGGGACCGAATCGGCCAGTTCCGCGATGTAGCTCGGTCCGCCGATCTGCTCAAGGACACCCCTGGTACGCAGCGCGTCGGTCAGCGTGATGGCGTCGACGGGCTGATTGTGGTCGGACAGCTCCATCATCGCGCGGAAAATCTCGCGATGAGTTTCGCGATAGAATTCCTCCGGGCCGAGAATTTCGAGCGCGAGGTTGATCGCGTCGTTCTCGAGCAAAATCGCGCCAAGCACCGACTGCTCGGCTTCGATATTCTGCGGGGGAACTCGTCTCAGGACGTCATCGGTCTGTGCGGCCACCACATCCTCCAACTCCACAACTCACGCGCCGGAGTATTCCATTTCGGAGGCTATTCTACCAGACAAGTCACCGACAGTTGTGCCCATGCGAGAAAGCCCACGGAGACATCGATTTTGGATGGTTGTCCCCAATCTATCCACAGGTTCAGATCGAGACACTGCGGCCGAATAATCTTTGATTTATGGAGGCTTTTTCAAATCGCGATATAATTATCCACACTCCAAAGGCCATCCTGTTACTAACTTTTAGCCCTCATCGGCGACGCCTTCCCGATGCCTTATTTGCGAGCAGCGGACCGAGCAACATTCCGACCAGAAAGCCTCCTACGTGGGCCCACCAGGCGACCCCTCCTGCGACCTCTGGATTCTGCGAAAGGCCCGCATAAAGCTGCGCCACAAACCAGATGAGGAGGTACACGATGGCGGGAATCTCGACGAAGTACATCAGGATGAAAATCGGCAAAATCGTCGAGATTTTCGCACGCGGATAGAGCACGAAATATGCGCCAAGGATGCCGGCGATCGCGCCGCTCGCGCCGATCACCGGCACCGTCGAATGCGGGGTAAAGGCAGCCATCGCCAGCGCCGAGGCGATCCCGCAGATGAGGTAGAAGAGCATGTATCGAACATGCCCCATCGCTTCTTCGACCGCCGCGCCGAAGATGAAGAGATAGAGCATGTTGCCCGCCAGATGCAGAATGCCGCCGTGTAGAAACATCGAGGTGACGATCGTTTCCAGCACGGGCGGCGTGCCGATGCCGTACGGAACGCGAACCAGTTCGCGCGTGCCTTCCAGGGCCGAAGTGAGATGCGCTGGGATCATCGCGTACTGGTAGATGAAGTTTTCGATGCCCACGCCGAGCGAGGCTTCATAAATGAAGACCGCGATGTTCGCCACGATCAGCATCACGTTGATGAGGGTTAGGCGGCGGCTGGCCTGGTTGTCGCGGAAAGGAATCATTCAGACTTCGCAAATTTCGCAGGTTGTGAGGTCAAGCTCGCCGCGACGATCGCATCGCAAAAGAGATGGTTCGCTATGTTAGCGGCGCACGGGTACTTCGTGCGAGAGTGCGAGTGTCGAGCCGATGCGATCGCACTTGAGCGCACGCGGGTTTCGTGCGAGAAATTCGCCTGACTCGCAACATTCGGCGTGAGCATCGCTCGCAGGAGGTGGATCCGAATGGAAGTAATCTCACAACAGGTAACCGTTCGCACCGGAAGCGAAAGCATGCCAGCCCATCTGGCGCGGCCTGCTACCGGTGGACCCTACCCGGCGCTGGTGGTCGTGATGGAAGCGTTCGGGCTCAACACGCACATCAAGAGCATCACCGATCGATTCGCGGAAGAGGGTTTCGTCGCGATCGCGCCCAACCTCTATTTTCGCTCGGACAACAATGTCGTCGGCTACAACGATCTGCCGGGCGCGTTTCGCCTGATGGGCTCGTTGAAGGATGACCAGGTCGTCGCGGACATGGGCGCGACCATCGATCATTTGAAAGCGCTCAAAGAAGTGAAGCCGAACTTCGGCACCACCGGCTTCTGCATGGGTGGACGCGTCGCGTTCTTGACCGCATGTCGCGATCAGCGCGTGAAAGCGACCGCGCCGTTTTACGGCGGCGGGATGGTGACCTCGCGAGATCCCAGCGCGAAGCCGCCAATCGCATATGTCGAAGGCCTCAAAGCGCCAGTGCTCGCGTTCTTCGGCGGTAAGGATGCCTTCATTCCGATTACCGAGGTCGACAAGTTCCGCGATGCCCTAAAGGCGGCGGGAAAACACGCCGAGATCGTGCTCTACGCTGACGCGGACCACGGCTTCATGTGCGACGATCGCCCCTCGCATCATCCCACTCATGCGAAAGAGGCGTGGGCGAAAACCATCGCGTTTTTCAAGACCCATCTGGGCTGAGCAATCCATAACTTGAACAGCAATTGGCAGCGGGCCGGCGCGCATCGCCGGCCCGTTTATTTTGTAATGCTCGTCTGCGCGATGCTGCTGGCGTCCTGCTACTCCTCGAACTATCGGCGCGAAACGCTCGCCTCGGTCGCGCTGGTGTCGAGTCTGTCGGATAAGCTCGCGGATTATTGCCGCGCGGATTTTATTGTGGAGCGCCATCCCCTCTCATCGGAGGAGATGGGCGAATTTTACTACGGCCTCAAAAAGGCGCGCGCGTTCCAGCAGATGACCGGCAAGCGCAGCGGCTCGGACGCATCCGCGCAGGCGTTCAATCAGCTGGTCGAGGCGTATGAAAACTTCGTGCGCGACGCCGACCAGTATCGCCTGAGTCAGTCACATACGCATGAGCAACTGGAGCAGTTGATGAAGGATCACGACCTCGTGAAACAGCGCGCGGAGGATGTGCGGCGCGCGCTGGAGACAGAAACCTAACCCCTTCCCCTGCCTCACCCCGGCGCGGACGCCGTGCCCTCTCCATAAAATGGAGAGGGGTGTAAGGAAGAGGACACCTTCGTAGGGGAAGGGGGACCAGAAAGAAAAAGCTCGACTAGGCTTGGCCTTTCCAGTTGTTGCCGTAGGTATCGAGGAATGCGACCTCGCTCACGGGGCGGCGCTTCAGCGGGCCGAATTTGTTGATCGGATATCCCATCGGCAGCAACGCGTAGGTCTGGATCTCCCTGGGCAGTCCGAGGATCTCCTTTACTTCATCTTCGAAGAAAACGTGCAAGGTCGTCAGCACGGTGCCGATGCCGAAGGCGCGGCACGCCAGGATGATGTTCTGCACTGCAGGGTAGATGCTCGAACCGCCAATGCGAGCCATCTTGCCCGCCGCTGCGGCAACTTCGGGTGGCAGGTTTGGAATGGGTCCGCCGGTGTCAGCCCGCAGACATGCGAAGAGCAGCACCGGCGCCTCGTGCATATGCTCGAAGAGATAGTTGGCGGAGTTAAAGAGAAGCTGGAAATCCTTTTCGCTCATGTGAGGCGGACGCGGACGATTCGCGTAGACCGTCGATAGAATCTGCGCGCCGCGCGCGTAGATGTCGCTGATTTTCTTTTTCTTCGCGGCGTCCTTCACCACCATGAAAACCCAGTTCTGCTGGTTGCTGCCCGACGGCGCCCGGATGGCGGCGTCGAGGATTTTGGTCATGACATCGTCGGGGATCGGATCGGACTTGTAGCGGCGCAGCGCGCGCGCCGAATACATCGCATCGAAGAGACTCATTTCCGCCATCGGTCGGTACCTCGCTAGTTAATTGTGGAATCGAATGAATATCAGATCAGGCGCGGGAAAATAAAAGGGCGGCAGGTCGCAGGACCCACCGCCCCAAGGCGAGGAGGAAACGTCGCCTCAATCAGACCGGAACGTTTTTCGCTTTGGGCGCCGGGCCCATCAGCATTTTGAAAACTTTTTTGCTATCCGCGGGATCCTTCACCACCACGCCGGGCTGGTCGTGATGCTTCATCTGCTTGTCTTCCTCGGTGAATTCGCGCGAGGTGGCGCAATACTCGAGCAACAGCCCGTTGGGATCGCGGAAGTAAATCGAGCGGCACCACTCATGGTCGACCACCGGAGTCACATCGACGCCGCGCTCGACCAGCAATGCACGCTTGGCTTCCAGTTGAGTCGCGTCGTCGCAGTGAAACGCGAAATGATAAAACGCACCCGGGAGATTCTGCGCGCTGTTGATGTCGGTCGCCCATTCGGTGGGAATGCCGGGGACGTTCTTCGGGCACATGAAGGCGACCAGCGTGCCGTCGCCGGTATCCATAAAAACGTGCTCGATTTTGCCGCCCTCAGGAGGCTCGATGACGTTGGCCCAGGCAACCTTGCAGTCCAGTTTCTTGGTCCAGAAGTCGACCGTGCGATCGAGGTCGAGAGTCGCGAGCCCCAGGTGATGAACACCGGTTTTCATAAGACGCCTCGTGAACAATGGTTCAGCTTGACCGATTAGTATCACGGAGTCTGGCTACGTGCAATTTCCAATCTGAAGGCGGCGATAGCTTGGTCGTCTGGCGGTCCGATTTCTGATAATTCGGAGCATTCGGCTTGAGGTGTAATGTCAAATTTTTCGACCATTCTGCGCGCGACGAATCGATACCGCGCCCTCCTCCGCTCTCAGTACTGGAGCGCCGAGGAACTTCGCTTCTACACCAGGGGCGCGCTCGATGAGACCTTGCGAGCGGCGGCGCAGATCCCATTCTATGCGGCGCGATGGGGTGGTTCCCCTGCGGCCAACGACCTGTCGAAGCTGCCGACGATGCGTCGATGCGAAATCGGCGAACTGAACCGATCGATGCTGACGGCCCATCCGAATGGCGGGGATTTCTCTTCCCATTCTTCCTCGGGATCGACCGGGATGCCGACCGAGTTTTTCTTCGATGATCGCCATCAGATGGGTCGCCTTGCGGGACGGATGAGGTACCTGCGCGCACACGGCTGGAATCCCTTAAAACGAACCGCATGGCTGCTTTACTTCGTGTTTCGGACCGAGCGCAACGAGGATGAGCGGTTGATGCGCAGCCGGATCCGCATGGCTAATCATTTCATTGCGGCGTCACCCGAACTCGACGGTAAGGCTCAGGAGCTCTCGAAGCTGGATCCGGCTTTCCTCTACACTTTTCCTTCCTATCTGGAAATCCTGCTCAACCGGCTCGCCGATGGCGGCTTTCGCATGCCGTCGCTCAAGAAAATTTTCACCGGGGCGGAAGTGCTGGAAGACTCGCTACGCCAACGCGCAAAGACCGAACTGGGGGTCGAGATCGCGGAGAATTACGGATCGACCGAAGCGTTCATGGCGTGGGAATGCCCAGCGGGAAATCGTCACATCAACGCGGAGCACGTACTGATCGAGATCGTCGACGAGGTCGGCTGCGCGGTTGCGCCGGGGCAGATTGGTAAAGTCGTCGTCACCACCCTCGAAAATCGATTGGCGCCGCTGGTGCGCTATGAGATCGGCGACTATGCGATAGCCGCGGAAGGTCGATGCGAATGCGGCCGCACTCTGCCACTCATCGGCAAGATCGTTGGCCGCGGAATGAATCTTTTTCGCCGCGGCGAGGGCGAACTGATCTCGCCATGGCATCTTTCCAGCGCGGTCAGAACTCGCGAGGAGGTGCGGCAATTCCAAATCGTGCAGAACTCGCTTAGCCGCTTCACATTGCGCTACATAGCGGATGCCGCCCTGACACCCGAAGCGGAAGAAACGATTCGGTTGCGTTTTCGAAAGGTCCTCGGCGACGCGATATCTTTAGACTTTCAGAAAGTGCGCGAAATCCCTCGCACCGGGGGCGGAAAATACATGACCGCGCTGTCGGAATTGCAGGAGTGACGCCAACATGTCCGCTGTCGGCAAGGCTCTCGATGCGCTTCCGCGCTACGCCTCTTTGTTGCGATCGCAATACTGGTCGGCGGAACAGCTTCGCGCCTACACCAGGCGTCAACTCGACCGCACCTTGAAGGCGGCCGCGAAGATCCCCTTCTATACGGCTCACTTCGGTGCAACTGCGAAGCTCCGGGACTTCACGCGGTTGCCAATTCTCGAGCGCACCGACATCGCGGCACTCAATGCCTCGGTGCGATCGATGTATCCGGCAGGTCACCAGTTTCTGTGGGGCGCATCGTCGGGTTCGACTGCTATCGAGGCCGAGTTCCTTTTCGACCGTTCCCGGGTGCGCGGCCGTTATGCGGCGCGGATGCGCTATCTGCGCGCGCATGGATGGAACCCGATGCGGCGCACGATGTTCCATCAGGTGGTGCATCCTGAGGATTCCGATTGGGTGCGCCATCGCTTCCTGCCGGGCTTCATGGGCGTGAGCAATGACCTCGCCGCGCAAGTCGAGCGCGTCATCGAGTTCGATCCGCTCTACCTCTATACCTACCCTTCAAACATCGACGGGATGCTACAAGTCCTCGAGGAGACCAACCGCAAGCTGCGCTCGATCCGACGAATCTTCACCATTGCGGAGACGGTCGACGAAGCCCTCCGCGAGCGGACCCGGCGCATACTCGGGGTGGAAATCGCGGACAACTACGGCACCACCGAGGGTTTCATCGCATGGCAATGCCCAGAGGGCAGCTATCATATCAATGCCGAGCATGTCTTCGTCGAGTTGGTCGATGAGGATGGGCGTCAGGTCGCGCCGGGCGAGATGGGGCGGGTCATCATCACGACGCTGGAAAATTTTCTGATGCCGCTGGTTCGATACGATCTGACCGACTATGCGCTCGCGGCCGAAGGGACTTGCCGATGCGGTCGAACGCTGCCGCTGCTCGGCGGTGTGGTGGGCCGCAAGCGCAGTCTCTTTCGACATGCGGATGGGCGGCTGTATTTCCCCTATGTGCTGGTCGATTCGCTGCGGCTCGCGGAAGGCATAAAAATCAAGCAGTACCAAATCGCCCAGATGGCGCCCGAGATTTTTCGCGTCCGCTACCTCGCCGATCACGAAATCGAGAACGTCGCTCAGGAGGCGATACGGGCGGAGTTCGAAACCATTTTGGGCACTCCTGCGACGGTAATCTTCGAGCGGGTTTCCGAATTCGCGCGGACCAAGTCAGGGAAATTCCTGCAAGCAATCTCGGAAATCGACGGCACCCCTGCCGCCGTCACGAGTTCATCGTAAGATCGCCTCAGGCGAACTCAGTTTGTACTTCGGTTGATTCGCGAGATCGGCCAAAGCGTTCACCCGCGAGCGCGCGCATCTCCTTGAAGATGTTGAAGAAAGTGAGGTAATCGAGCGGCAGCTCCAGGAAGCCATGCGCGAAGCTGAGCACCATCAGGATGACCACGCCGGTGCGACTGTCGTTGGCGTACATCGCCAGCAGAACCATCCACGTCGCAAAGATGACGATCGCGCGCGGCATCGTGATCCGATTCCATTTGATGATCGAGGTTTTCGAGAACCAGTTCAGGTAGTGGTACAGGTACGCGAACGCGATGAAGCGCATCACCGCGATCCCCTGCGGCGATTGGAAAATCGGATCGCGCGATGCATCGGTCGCCGGATGAAAAACCCTGAATATCGCTTGGTTTAGATGCTCGAACGGGGCATATGCCCCGCGGACATAACTCGATACTCGATGCAACGACCACGCCGGCAGCGAAAGTAGACTCGCCGCACAAACCGCGAAAACCACCGCCGAGAGGACGCCGGATTTGCTTCGTCCTCGCAATGCTCCCAGCACGATGAACGCGCCGGTGAAGATGAAGACGTGCACGATGGTTGGAAGAAACACACCGAAAAAGATCATCGACAAATCGGACTGCCGGACGATGAGGAACGATCCCATGATCAAAGCGAACGCGATCACTCTGGCGATGCCGGTCCTCGTTATGAGTAACGCGGCGGCTCCCGCGAAAGCCGCATAGTTCAGCATCGTGATGAGGTCATTCTTTTCTGCGCCTGGGAAACCCACGATGGACACCAGCAACATCGCTCCGCAAAGGAGCATGAGGGGCAGCGAATCACGCTTGCCCGCCAGGAAATACTCGCGATCGTGCAACCATGAGATCTCGGTGAGATAATGCAGCGGCCCGAGCACCGCGTATGAGACAAGGAAAACCTCAAAGGGCAGGATAAACGCCGCCAGCGCCGATGCTCCCATCAGCGTGATGCTGAGGTAGTTTACCCGATCGTCGGTCATCCGAATGTCTTCACGCACATGTCTTCACGAATGCTGCCGAGAAGCCCCCACATCGAGAGCAATGGCGGTGCCACCAAATCACCGCATCCGGGCGCTCGTCCTGTCACTGCAGTGTGATTTAGGCGCATCGGTGCCACCTTTATGGGAAGCGAATGGACGGGGAAGTGCAGACGTGGATTGTCGTTGAGTCTAGTCGACGCGGACCATCTTGCGTTGGATGGCGTACCTGACGATGGCGGCGGTGCTGCGTAAGTTCAACTTATCCTTTAAGTTATCGCGATGGACCTGCGCAGTCTTGGGACTGATTTTCAGTCGCGCCGCGATTTCCTTCATCGTCGAGCCCTCGGCAATCAGCCGCAACACCTCGCGCTCGCGCCGGGTCAGGATGTCTTTTCCCGCGATGCGTTCAGCCGGCGGCCGGTTCATCTGATGAAGGATGATGGGCGCGATTGCAGGACTTAGGTAGCGCAAGCCCGCGTGGACCGCGCGGATGGCGGGCATGATTTCTGCCGCCCCGTCGCTCTTGAGGATGTACCCGGCGGCACCAGCCTCGCCGAGCGCTTCGATGACGTATTCCTCGTCACGATACTGACTCAGAATCAGCACCTTCGAGCCGGGGATTTTGCGCACCAACTCGTGCGCCGCGTTGAGACCGCCGATGCCCGGCATGACCACATCGAGCAGGATAACGTGAGGCTTGGTCTTGAGCGCGAGTGCGAGAGCAGATTCCGCATCTTCGGCCTCGCCGACGATTTCACATTCCGCCGCCAGCGCCGATCTGAGCAGATCGCGAAACATCCGGTGGTCATCTGCGATGAGGACCCTGATCCTATCGCTCGAACCTTCCACCATCTGAATCCTAGTGCGGTGCGCCTCCGGGATTTTGCCCGAGATCATTACCCAATTGCTGCATCTCGGTTCCGAACTCAGTCCAATTGCCGGCACTCAACGCTTTGAGGGCGCGACTGTAGTGATCTGCCGCCGAGCCAGCCGATGGATTTTGCATCGCCGGCGCGGTGGTGCCCGGAGGCGTGAGCGCCTGAGGTTTAACTTCCGCAACCACCGGAGCAGCTGTTCCTTCACGCCCGGTGAACAAGGAGGCGAGAGTTTCCGGGAGCGTATCGCCCATCACCACCTGGTCGCCGTATGACGCGATGACCCGCTGCAATTCCGGCAGTTGTCCGTTCTCGGCGCGGATGTAAAGCGGCTCGACATAGAGCAACGAATCCTGCACCGGGATGACAATCAGGTTGCCGAGGATGACCTTGGAGCCCATCTGATTCCACAGCGATAGCTGGCGCGAAATCTCGGGACTTTGGTTGATGCGCGCCTGGATCTGATATGGCCCGTAGAAGAGGCTGTCTTTCGAAAACGCATACTCGAACAGATGGCCATAATCGGCGCCGTCGCAACGCGCCGCCATCCACGCGATCATGTTGTCGCGCCCCTTCGGCACCATCGGGAGCATCAGGATGTACTCTTCGTGAAGCTCGCCCGGCAGCCGCATGATGATGTAGTACGGCTGCATCGGACCGGTCATCGCCCGCATAGTTTTCCTTGGCGACGTCCCATTGATCTTCGCGGTTATAGAAAACCTGCGGATCCTTCATGTGATAGGTGCGAAAGATGTCGCGGACTGAACCTGGAAAAAATCTTCCGGATAGCGGATATGCGCACGCAATTCGCTCGGGCATTGCGTTGAGCGGCTTGAACATGGTCGGAAAAATGTTCTGCCATGTCTGAATCACCGGATCTTCGGCATCAGCGACATATAGTGTGGTCGTGCCGTCATACGCATCGATCACGGCTTTGACCGAGTTGCGGATGTAGTTGATGCCGTCGGTGTCCTGCGAGTAGGGGTAGCGATCGCTGATAGTGTAGGCATCGACGATCCACAACAGCTTCCCATTGAGCAACACGGTATAGGGATCGCCGTCGAGTCGCAGAAACGGCGCGAGGTACGACAATCGGGTGAGAATATTGCGACGGATCATGATCTGGCTCTTGTCGACAATATTCTCCGTTACCAGAAGATTGATGTCGCGGAAGAAGTAGCTGAACAGCATTCGCCGCCATAGCCCGCTGACCGGGATGCCGCCCTCCCCCTTGTAGAAGGAGAAAACGTTGTCCGCCCCCTTGGGATAATCGAACTCCGGTGTTGCCGAATCCACCACCACGTAGTTGTCCGGCTCCTCACCGAAATATATGGCCGGATTTTCCACCTTGAAGCCAACGCTCGATTCCGCCGGGATATTCTTGATGTAGAACACCGGCAACCCCTCGCTATCCTTCTTGTTGACCGGGCTCATCACCAACCCGCTGCCATGGGTGAACTTCAGATGTTGATTAACCCAGGTCTGCGCGTTTTCCGGCAACAGTCCGACGTTCAACTCGCGCGGCGACATCATCACCTGCGTATACAGCCCATTGATGATGTAACGATCGATATCGACATCGAGGAAATCGTAGTAAAGGCGAATCTCCTGCAATTGCTTGTAGGTATCGATGAGCGGGCGCGGGTCCCATAGCCGGATATTGTTGAGGGTGGCCTGCGTCTTCCTTGATCGAGGCCGGGTCAGCGTGCCCTTCCCCGCGAACGGTTTCACGTCGACGTTATCGAGCTTGTATGCGGCCCGCGTCATCGCGATGTTTGCCTCAGATACGGCTTCTCGATGCGCAGCTCGTCGGGCTTGACCCAGAGCCGCTCGATGACCGGCTCCATGAAGCTCATCAGCAGCGACGGCGCAAACACCATCACGAACGCGATTATCGGGAGCCGGACGCCGTTTGGCCGATATTCGCAAAGCACAGCGCCGCGGCCACGACCGAGAGCGCAACCAGCAGCCATAATCCCGGCGCCCATAGCACGTGATCGACGTAGCGCATCCCGTAAACGACGCCGTTGGTATGGTAGCAGCAGCCCGAAGCGCGACAGCCAGTAGCTGTACGCGCGCTGGATGAAGAAGAATCCGAGGATGACGGAATGTGCGCCGCGGCGCGCGGCTGATGCGCGGCGGCGATTCGCGAAAATCCAACGACCCGCGCATCCACTGAATGCCTATTCCAACCGCAGCCGCGAGAAACAGGATTACCAGGAAGAGATCGCGAAAACTCTCCAGCAGCGGCAGCTTGAAGACGTAGAAGCCAACATCGTAGCCAAACGAACGATCGCTGACGTGAAACGGCACCGCGTGAAACGCCTTGAGATAGACGTCCCATGCGCCGGCCTCGCCGTTGGCGGGCAGGATCGCCAGCACCGCGGCGCCGACCAGCACCAGGATTCGCCATGGAATCCGGTCGCTGAAGGCGCGCAGCAACTCGGGCAGATTGATCTCGGTCATCTCGTCGGGACGGCGCACCACTCGCAGCCGCTCGCGATCGCGCGCGCTGGGTCCGATCGCGGCAAAACCGCTGACGGCAATCGCGACGAAGGCGAACAGCCAGACGCCGGCGAAAATCGCGACCTGCGCCGCCACGATCCGATCGAAGACAGCGCGATAACCCAGCGACGCGAACCACAGGAAATCGACCAGGAAGGTATCGGCCACGCCCAGAACGATCAGCGTGACGATGGCGAGCGCCGCGATGGCGACGAGGACTATCCGCGATCGCATCTTCAATTAATGACCGTGCGCGATCTGCCCGACATGCTCACGCACCACGTCGGCAGGACATACCCACAGAAAAAGCTTGAGGGCGAGGTAGGCCGCGAGGATCCAATCCAATTCGCCCAGCACCGGCACGAAATCGAGCTCGATCGCCGGCGGAGTGAACATCAGAAACAGGATCACAAATGGCACCGCCTTGGCGAAGATGGAAACTCGCGGGTCCTTCATCAGGCGATAAAACACCCGCACGAATTTCGGCAGATGGGTGATCATCCCACCGATCCGCGCGGGCGAGAGCATTTGCATTCGCAGCAGTCTTTCGAAACATGAGGCGTCTTTCTGACGCTCATCTTAGCACAGCAGGGGCGGACGACTACCACGTCCCGGTGTCGTCGGTGCATTGCAAAATGCGCTGGGTCAGGTGCCGGAGTCGCGCCATAAGCAAATTGCACGTTTCATCCACCCCCGGGAAAGCTCTCGCTGGAATCACAATTTTTGAGTAACTATTTGCCTCGCAATGACAAGTGGAAGGCCAGCGGAGGTCATGACGAACCCCGAAGCGGGCGAAGCACCGCGGACGATTCGCCGCAATCTCGTTATGGTGGCGCGCCGAGGCGAGCCATTTGCCTTCAATGATTTTCGCGAGATTGCAGCATATTGCCGGCAGATGGCTCCTGACATCCGGCCGATCCCGCTTTTCGATTCCACCGCGAGCCTGCTCCGCTACTTCGCGCTTCTCGGGCCAACTTTGATCTTCGCGCCCCGCCGCCTTCTCTTTTACCGTCCTATTCGAGGAATCGTTCGGAGTGGAAGGCTGCTTTCGAAGAGCGAAGAGTATCGCCGCCTGGAGGCAGCCGGAATCCCGGTCCCGCAGTGGCGTCTGCTCACCCGGAGCCATTCGCCGGATGTTACCGATCTGGGTCGCTACGTGGTCACCAAGCCTGACTACGGTGCGTGCGGGGCTGACGTTCGCATCCGGCGCGCGGGACGCGCGCGGTGGGCTCCTTCGAAAACGCCGGTCCGCTTCGCCAGCCGCTGCGCGGTTATCGCTCAGCGGTTCATCTACACTGGAGCGTGGCCGGTCTCGTATCGCGTGTGCACCCTCTTCGGAAAGCCGCTCTACTCGCAGCGTGCCGAATGTTCACACGAACGTCGGCCTTTTCTTGGGCCCGACAGCTTCACGACATCGTCTATAAGCGCGACCCATCCTGGATGCTCATTCACACTGGAGAACGATCGGGACATTCTGGGGCTCGCAGAGCGCGCGCATAAGGCCTTCCCCGATATCGCGGTACTTGGGGTTGACATTTTGCGCGAGGAGCCCAGCGGCCGCCTCTTTGTGGTCGAGGTCAATTCCTCAGGCGAGGTATGGCACCTCTCGTCCAGAACCGGAAAATCGATCCAGGCTTTTGCGGGATTCGAATACGCCGCGCAATTTGGCGGACTGCGCCGCGCGGCCGAGATCCTCATCGACGAAACCCGCCGCCAGGCACGTTGAAAGCGAGCCACAAGCAGTGATCGGTGCTTCTCGTCGCAGGTCCTCAATTCGCGGTTTTTGTCTGATGCGGAGGGCTACCGGAATGAATGGAAACATGCGCTGCCCAGTTTGGAGAGAGACGGTCCTCGGCAAATCTATGCGGCAAGCCGGTTTGCTATCGACTACACCACAAGGAATGCGTTTGTCTGGAACGTGCGCCCGCCAGCCAGGAGTCAGAACATCGGACAGGTGGCCTGCCGTGGTTACCCATCCCTTGCGGTTGGGAGTAAGAATTCAGGGCGGACGCCTCACCAAAATGGAGGCTGGCTTGCCAGGATTGTTGGCCTGATAATGTGGCCTTAACGTTTTCAAAAATAGGAGCTCTGAATTCCGTGAACGACTCATCTGCCTACACCCCACCCAAGGTCTGGACCTGGAAGAAGGACGGCACCGGGAATTTTGCGAACATCAACCGACCGATCGCCGGACCGACCCATGAGAAGGAATTGCCCATCGGACGCCATCCGCTGCAACTCTATTCGCTGGGCACGCCGAACGGGGTCAAAGTTACGGTTCTGCTCGAGGAGTTGCTGGCCCTCGGCCATAAGGGCGCGGAGTACGACGCATGGCTGATCCAGATCATGAAAGGGGACCAGTTCGGCAGCGGGTTCGTTAAAGTCAATCCAAATTCGAAAATCCCCGCGCTGATGGATCGCAGCGGTCCGGAGCCGATTCGCGTCTTCGAGTCCGGCGCGATGTTGCTATACCTCGCGGAAAAGTTCGATGCTTTTCTGGCGCACGACCCGAAGACGCGCGCAGAGTGCCTATCCTGGCTTTTCTGGCAGATGGGCAGCGCGCCCTACCTCGGGGGCGGATTCGGCCACTTTTACGCCTACGCGCCGATCAAGATCGAATACGCCATCGACCGCTACGCGATGGAGGTCAAGCGGCAGATGGATGTCCTCGATCGGCGGCTGGGGGAGGCCGAATACCTGGCGGGGAAAGACTACTCGATCGCCGACATGGCCGTATGGCCCTGGTATGGCGCGCTCGCCAAGGGTGCGGTCTATGGCGCCGGTGAGTTCCTCGAGGTGCAAAGTTATAAGCACGTTCAGCGCTGGACCGACGCCATCGCACAGCGTCCGGCAGTTAAGCGTGGGCGCAAGGTCAACTGCACCTTTGGGAAGCCCTCCGATCAGTTGCACGAACGCCACGACGCCAGCGACTTTGAGACGAAGACCCAGGACAAGTTAGCTCCAGCTTCATCGTGAATGAGGCTGCCGTGGCTGTTCGATACTTCCACCGCGGGAGTGAGTTACGAAACGGGGACGGATGGGTCCGAGGTCCAATTTGTGGATCGCCGAGTCGTCTCCCGCGAGTGGAAGTGAAGGTTTATCAACCAAGGTCTAACCGATTCCCCTTGCAGATGCGCTCAGAACATGGGGCAGGTCGCCGGTAGCTTCGTCGAATCGATGCCCTCGCACTTCGCGTTGTCCACCGTCAGGTTGCCTACGCCGTCGAGCCTCACCGTCCAGATGCTGTCGTAATCGTTATCCGGCCAGGCGGGCGCCGTCGGACCCATGTCGGGCGGAAAATAACTCGCGATCAGATCATTGATGGTCGGTTGAATGAATTGATACGACCACGCCAGCAGCACCGACTGATCGGAAAATTGGCTGCCGGTGAAGAAGAAAGCGCTGGTTGACGTGGTCGACGTCTGCGGGAAGCTCGCGGCGAGCCCATACGGCAGGTTATTGGCGATAGCGTAGGGTTCGGCGGTCAACGACGGCGCGACCCCCGACCATGAGTTCTGCGTGCCGGGTGAAATCTGCGCGGGATCGCTCGAATAGACCAGCTGCGGAGTGATTTTTCCGCGCAGCGCGTTGGGAAGGTCGAGCGCGCGCCATTGCCCGGCGCAGACATAGTTGCCGTCGGTCCAGAACTCCAGCGGATGCGCATCGGCGTGCCGAATGATGTACACGGTCTCATTGATGTTGATTCCCGCGGGCTTCGTCGCGCCGCCGCTCCCGATGGTCACCGTGATCGGCGCGAATGGCGGCTGCGCGGTGCATCCAGCATTAACCGGCACCGGCTTTGGCAGCGGTGGATAGTTCGATGGAGGTTTAAGATTGCTGTCGAAGGTCAACATGCCGGCGCTTCCCGACGGGGTTATCGAAATCGCATAGCTAATGTTCGGGCCGGCATAGGTCGTCGGAACAGTTAGGTTGTACTGTTCAAGCGTATTGATGTTTTCGAGCAGCGCGCTGGTGGTTTCCCATGGCGCCGAGAAGACGTAGAAGCCGGGCACATTCGCCGCGATGATGCCGCTGACCAGAGCTTCGTTGTCACCGCCCTGGTCGGCGAAATCGAGGCCCTGGCAATTCGGGCACGACGCGGTCGGCGTCGCGACTCCGCTCGGCAGCGGCATCGCCGGCGCATATGAAGCATTGATCGGGTAGCTGTTGCCGGTAAATGGGATGACTTGCGGTGGGAGCGCACTGGATAACGTGATCTGGTTGAGCAGCGCGAACTGCTGGACGGTCTCGGGAGCCGCGATATCGGGATAATTGCCTGCGGTTTGCAAATGAGTCATCGGCTCGAGAGAGTACACGCCGGTGACATTCTTCTTCCCCAGCACGCGGCGCTTCAGGAAGGTGCCCATCATCAGAGATCGCCGCAGGCCCTGACTGGTCAGATTCGCGGTCGCGGGATTGATATCGCCCGGCGCGTTGAAGGCCAGATCCTCGCTTACCACGAAAATCAGGTTGAGGTTGTCCGCGTTCAGCGCGGCCGGAGTTGACGGCGCCGAAGCATTGGAACCGGATGACCCGCCGCATCCCGCGAGCAGCGCGAGGACCAGGATCACGCAGGCAGCTTTTGCATCGATGGTTTTGTGCAAGTGCGCGCACTCCCGAAGGCATGCACACTAGCGCCGGCAGCCCCGTGAACACAGCGTGATGGCATCCCTATCGAGTCGGAATGCATCGTTTATGTTCAATCAAATTTGAGGGAGCGACAGACTACGGCATGCCTTCGCGGCCAGCCGGTTTGTATCTCGCTGTGTCGCGGAATGGCTTCGACCGCGCCGTGGCGGGGTTGCACCACAAAGTATGCGCGGCACCTTCACGCTTGAGATAGCAACCGTGGCGCGAAGGTGACGAAGCAGACCGCCTCGTTTCACTTAACCGTTGCGGTTTCCCGCTGCACGTCGGGGGGCAATCCTCGAATGGTATCTTCGCGACGATCCTTAAGAACCAGCTTGATGGCCTCGGCCAAGCTCTCGACGGCTTCTTCTTTAGTCCGCCCTTGCCCGTTTGCGCCCGGGATTTCCGCGCAATAAGCGATGTACCAATCGCCGTCACGCTCAATGATCGCGGTGAACTCGCTCGCCATTGCTAAATCATGGACCCAACAAGAATGAGAGACCAGCATATCGCGCTGAACCGCCGGTCTAACGATACCCATAAGGCGACGCCGGTTGATTCTGATAGAATCGTAATCCGGAAAGCGTCGCGAGGCTGAACCGGCGCGGGCATCCGCCGCCACCACAACCTGAGGAACCACATCTTGAAGCGACATATGAAGCTGGGCGATTTTCTGGTCGCCTATCTGCGCAAAATCGGCACTGAACATCTGTTCGGAATCCCCGGCGACCTCGCACTGAAGCTGTTTTTTTCGCTCGGGCGCAAGCACGGATTCAAGGTCCACACCTTCTCGCATGAACCCGGAGTCGGTTTCGCCGCCGATGGCTATGCGCGCGCGTCGCGCAAAATTGGCGTGATGTGCGTCACCTATGGCGCCGGCGGCTTCAACACTATCAATCCCGTCGCGGGATCATTTTCCGAGCGCGTGCCGATTCTGATTTTCTCCGGCGGCCCCGGCGAGGAGGAGCGCAAGCTGGGCACCCTGATTCATCACCAGGCGCGCGACATCGAGTCGCAGCATCGCATTTTCAAGGAGGTCACTTGCGCCTCCGCGGTGCTGGCCGATCCGCGGACCGCCGCGCAAAGCCTGCATGATGTGGTCCGCGCGATTTGGGCCGAGCAGCGTCCCGGCTATGTCGAGATTCATCGCGACATGGTCGATCGCGTCATCGAGGTTCCGCAGGACATCATCGATTGGGACGGATACCTGCACTTCCAGCCCTCCGATGCGGGCAAGCTCGCGGAGGCCTCGCGCGAGACCGCGCAGATGTTCAATGCGAGCCGCAAGCCGGTACTGATCGCGGGCATCGAGATTCATCGCTACAAGTCGTCGGCCGAGCTGGTCGCGCTGGCGGAAAACTCGGCGCCCCGGTATGCACCACGGTGCTGGGCAAGGGCGCATTTCCTATGGATCATCCGTTGTATATGGGCGTGCACATCGGTCCGATCAGCCCGCCACACGATAGTCAAGCGGATGGATGAGGCCGACCTTGTCATCAACCTCGGATGCCTCAAGACCGACATGAACTTCGGCAATCGCCCGCCGCACATCATCCAGGATCGCACGGTCTGGGCGGTCGATCGCAAAGTCGATGTGAAGCATCACACCTACACCGATGTCGGCGTGCGCGATTTTACCCGCGCGCTGCTCAAGCAGGATTTGAAAACGCATCGTGAGAAGGTCGAGTATGCGGACAACCTGCCGAAAGAGGATTCGCACAACGGGCACCAAATCAAGGTGGCCGATATCCTGCGCACCGTGAATGATTTCCTCGCCGCGCACAAAGGCTATCTGGCAGTGGCCGAGTCGGGCGACATGCTGTTCGGAGGCCTCGACATCCGGGTGCCGAGCGGCGGGACCTATCTGGCGCAGGGATTTTACGCCTCGATGGGATTTGCGGTGCCGGCGGCGATGGGCGCGCAAATCGGCTCGGGATTACGACCGATCGTGCTTTCGGGCGACGGCGCATTTCAGATGACGGGGCCGGAGATTTCGCATGCGCCGAATTTCGGCGTCAATCCGATCGTGCTGGTCATCAACAATGGCGGATGGGGCATCTTCCGGCCCATCGTCGAGCAGCGCGAGCTGCTGGAAATTCCGCCGTGGCCGTACGCCAACCTGGCGCGCGAATGGGGCGGCGCCGGCTTCCAGGCGCATACGCCGACCGAGCTGCGCGAGGCGCTGGAGAACGCGCATCGAGTCGACACCTTCTCGCTCATCGATGTTCGCGTCGAGCGCAACGATCTCTCTCCCGTCACGGTGAAATATATAAAGGCAGCGGCGAAGCGCTCGCAGGCACCGCCCGAGAAGAAGATTAAGGGCCGGCGATAGTCTTCGCCGGATGTGGGTCAGTTTCCGCTATGCCGCCAAGCTCGGCCCGGAGCGGACCCGCTATGGTTTAGCTCCTCGAGCAGCGCCTTGGCGTCTTTCAGGTCGACGGTGTCGAAGCCCTCGGTGAACCATTTGTAGATGTCGGCGAGCATCGCGCGCGCCTCGTCACGCCGATCGGTATTGCGCAGCAGTCGCGCCAGGCTGCAGGCCGCACCCAACTCCAGGGATTTTGCAGCCTGCCGGCGCGCAATCTCGAGCGCTTGTTCCAATAAGGCTCTTGCCGAGATGGGATCGGAGGGGCTCTGACCCAGGAACAACTCGCCGCGGATTCGATGAATCTCCGCCGCCCAAAAACATTCGCCGCTGCGATGGACCAGGTCCAGGGCTTCGACTGTCGCCTTCAAACCGTCCTCGATGTGTCCGGCTCTCAGGCACGCATCGGCGAGAGTCGCCGAGACCGAGCGTGAGGAACAACTCTTCCCGGTTGGCCGAAAGCGCATCGGTTTCTTCGCGTATCTGCCCCACTCCCTCCTCCGTTCTTCCAAGCTCGGTCAAGGCCCACCCTTTGATAATTCGCGAATGACGCAGAACGTAAAGGAATCCCACGTCCTCCGCTATGTTTATCGCGCCTCCGGCGATTTCCAGCGCAAGCTTCGATTCGAGCATCATACGATGAACCAGTGCCTTCTCGGACAACGCGAAAGCCGCTGAGATGGTGTCTCCGAGTTCCTTCGCAACTGAAATGGTACGGTCCGCATATCGGCGCGCCGCGTCGGGACGACCTCGCAGCCATGACAACCGGGCGTGCCATGCATAACCGCACACGGCCGGATGATGAGCGGAATAGAGCGGGATGGCAGCCGAACGAAGCTTCGACTCGAACAGCTCGAGCCCCCTCTCGACATGGCGTTGCGAGGTCTCCAGTTCACCCGCGGAAAGCGCCACCGACCAGTCATGATGGACAGCCTCAAGAATGAAAACCGGATCGGGGTGGCGATCGACGAACTTCCAGACCTGCTTTAATCGCTCGCGGGCGGCGCTCAAGTTGCCTCCGACATAGGGCAGTCCGAATAGTCCGACCAGTAGCGCAAACTGCTGTTCGATTGTTGCGCCGGTGTCAGCGAGTCGCTCGGCGCGAAGGTATGCCCGCTCGGTTTCCGGCGCCGCCCACCCTTTGTGTCCTCCTGCGCCCGATCGAGCATCAGAACCTTGCCGCCGATCTTTTCGCGCGCGCACGCGCGTCGTCATCGCTGTTGATTTTGAAATAGCCGTGCAGCAGGTCGAGTACCGGCAGGTAAGCCGACGCCTTGCCATGCGAAACCGAGAACGCTTCGAGCGCCATCCAGCCGGACTGATTCTTGGCCTCGAACTCGAATATCAGGCGCGACTTGCCGACTCCCGCCTCGGCCATCGCCGCGACAATTTGTCCGCGACCGGCGTGCGCAAGCTCGGCGGCGTTGCGCATCGCTTCCATCTCCCGCTCGCGACCGACGAACTTGGTGAGCCCGCGCCCCGCCGAGCGTTGCAGCCGCGTGCGCAGCGGTCCCAAACCCGCCACCTCATACACATTGACCGGCTCAGTCACACCTTTGACCCTGGTAGGGCCGAGCGGCTTGAGGATGAAGTAGCCTTCGCAGAGCTTGCGAGTCGCTTCGGCAACCGCGATCGAACCGACCGGCGCGGCGGTCTGCATCCGCGAGGCCAGATTGGTCATGTGGCCGATGGGCGTGTACTCGACGTGCTCCGCGCCGGTATGGATCGAACGCACCACAACTTCGCCGGTGTTGATGCCGATCCGGCCCTGGATAGGAATGCCCCCATCCCCGACCACCTTTGCGGAATAGCGCCGCAACTCCTCCTGCATGCGAAGCGCCGCATAGAGCGCGCGCTGCGGATGGTCTTCGTGCGCGACCGGCGCGCCGAACAACGCGAAGATGCCGTCGCCGGTGGACTGCACGACATAGCCGTCGTAGCGATGTGCGGCATCCATCATGAGCTTCAGAGCTGGATCGATGATGGCGCGCGCCGCCTCGGGGTCGAGATCCTCCATCATCTCAGTCGACCCCTTGATGTCGGCAAACAGCGCAGTAACCGTCTTGCGCTCGCCGTCAATATTTTCGGAAGCGGAGGTGTCCGCTACGCGAACCGTCGCATCGTCCGACTTTTTTGCCGCGGCAGCCTGCGCGGGAGTGGCCCAATACATTTCCGTGCCATAACGGTGCAATATATTAAGGTGGCGACGAAGCCCTCGCAGCCGCACCCGAAAACAAACCGCAAGCGCGCTGACGATTGCAATCGAAAATGGACAACTACGAAAAGACCTACACTGAATTTCAATGGAACACGCCCGAGTTCTTCAACTTCGGCAACGTCATCGATGATTTCTCGGCCGACCACAATCGTGTCGCATTGTTATGGGAGGATCAGGAGGGCAATCGCGCGCACCTGACCTTCGGCGATTTCAAGGAGCAATCCAACCGCATCGCCAACCTGCTGAAGGAACTCGGCATCGGCGCCCGGCGATCCGGTGCTGCTGGTGCTGCCGAGGATTCCGATCTGGCAAGCCGCCTATATCGGTGCGCTGAAGGCCGGCGCGATCGTGGTGCCCTGCACCGCGATGCTGCGCGAGAAGGATCTCGTCTATCGCGCGAATCATTCCGGCGCCAAGGCGATCATCGCATCGGTGGACAGCGCGACGATGGTGGGCGACCTGCGCGCGCAATGCCCTACCCTCACGCATTATCTGATCGTCGGCGCCGCGCGCAGCGGATGGAAAAGTCTTCCCGAGGAGATGAAGAAGGCCTCGCCGAAGTTCGCGGTGGTCAAGACGCGCGCCAGCGATCCCGCGATTTGCTACTACACCTCGGGCACCACCAAGGAACCCAAGGCCGTGCTCCATGCGCATAGCTACATCTATAGTCACAAGTTCACCGGGCTGAACTGGCTCGACCTGAAGCCGGGCGACATCCACTGGACGACCAGCGACACCGGATGGGCGAAGGCCGCGTATGGCGTGCTCTTCGGCCCGTGGATGAACGGCGTGACGGTCTTCATGTACAACGGCCGCTTCGAGCCGGCGAAGGAAATGGAACTCCTCGAGCGCTACGGCATCACGACTTTCTGCGCGCCGCCGACCGAGTATCGGATGCTGGTGAAGGAGGATCTCTCGAAGTACAAAGTTCCGAAGCTGCGCCATTGCACGGCGGCGGGCGAGCCGCTCAATCCCGAGGTCATCGAGGTATGGCGGCGCAACTTCAACCTCACGATTCGCGACGGCTACGGCCAGACCGAAACCATCATCGTGGCGTGCAACATGCCGGGCACGCGAGGTGAAGCTCGGGCTCGATGGGGCGCGCGTTTCCCGGCCATGACGTGCGCATCGTCGACGAGGACCTGCACGAATGCGCGGTCGGCGATGTCGGCCAAATCGCGGTGCGCGTGAAGCCTGAGAAGCCGCCCTCGATCATGCGCGAGTACTGGAAAAATCCCGAGGAGAACGCGCTGGTCTTTCGCGGCGACTACTACCTCACCGGCGACAAGGCCTATCAGCGATGCCGACGGCTATCTATGGTTCGTCGGTCGCGCCGACGACGTCATCACTTCGGCGGGTTATCGCATCGGGCCGTTCGAGGTGGAAAGCGCGCTGCTCGAGCATCCGGCGGTGATGGAATCGGCGGTGGTCGCCAGTCCCGATGCGGATCGCGGCCACATCGTGAAGGCGTTCATCCGGTTGAAGCCGGGAGTCACCGGCGATGAGGCCCTCGCGCACGAGCTGCAGGAGCATTGCAAGCGCATCACCGCGCCGTACAAATATCCGCGCGAGATCGAATTCGTCGATGATCTGCCGAAGACGGTCAGCGGGAAAATTCGGCGCGTCGAGCTGCGCAAGCTGGAAGAGCAGCGCAAGTCATCATGAAGCTTGCGGCGCTGAGAGCAAGCTCCCGCTCATAGTGGAGATGTGATAGCATCATGTTGCGGCGCCGGATGGGCGCCGCAGTCGTTTCCGGGAACGAGCACCGCATGCGAAAATGCAAAAACAAACCCACTTTATGCCCGGAATTGCTGGGTTTTATGGAGATGGTGGTGCTCCAACACCGGTCGCGAAGCGCGACCGGCTCTCATCAGTCCGTCACGCTTCTCGCTACGAAGCCAGCGCGAGAACCGCGCCGGCCAGCTTCTCTCGCGAAAAAGAGCGAGAGAAGCGACACGCCGAAGGCGCGGAAGTGCGAAAACAAAGCCACTGCGGTACGCCAATTGACCCCGGGACTACCAAACGAAGCCAAATCATCGAGGAAATATAAGGAGTTTCCAAAATCGAGATGCGCGAAAAAGCCAATGTCGAGGCGATTTGAGCCGAAAATGCTAGCGCATCAGATAGGTCCAGGGCCGAAAGACGCGATGGAAGTTGGTGCGTCCAGTCAGCGGCTCAATCATCGCCACCGAGGCTCGCATCGCGTCGAGGCGCGCATCCTCGGGCTCGCTGCCGAAAACGCGATCCCAGATGCGATTGGTGACGCCGAAAATCTGGTTGGGCGCCCGCATGTGATGCGCGAGGTGACGGGTGCGCATCTTCTCTTCGAATGCGCAAACCGGACGCGCGAAGTGAATCCGGTAGTGGAGGAGTTCGTAGGAAAAAAATCCCGCCACCATCCCCAACCAGATCGCGGTGGCAGGCGTAAGGCCGATAATGCCGAAAATGAGCGCCGAGACCAGCGCGACCGGAGCCCAGGCGCCGGCGGTGAAAACCGCGTGCGGATCGCGATGGTGCCCCATGTGCTGCGAGGTCGCGAAGGTCGTGAAGATGTGACTGAGGAATCCGTGAATTGTGTATTCGACGAAAGTCCACCCGAACCAGCCGAGGATAAACATCGCAAGCAGCAGCATCAGCAAAACCTTACCGGTATGGTAAAGCGCACGTCACCTCGGATCAAACCTCGTGAAGGCTGCTTGACTCCCTAGTTCAATATTGAAATAGTAGGTTCTTCGACAAACTAGCGCGCGGAACTTGAGCGCGAGGAGAATCCATTCATGATGTATGACTCCACCAATCCCTTCCTGAACGGCAACTATGCTCCGTGGCGCGAAGAGGGCGACGAGTTCGATCTGCTGGTCGATGGCGAGATTCCCAGCGACCTCGACGGCACGCTCTATCGCATCGGGCCCAACCCGCATTATCCGCCGAAGCGGCCGCTATCACTGGTTCGACGGCGACGGGATGATTCACGGCTTCACGCTGCGCGATGGCAAGGCCTCGTATCGCAATCGCTATGTCAAGAACGGCCGGGCTCGCATCCGAGATGCGCGCGGGCAAGTCGCTGTTCGGCGGGCTGGCCGAGATGCCCAAGGACATCGGTGCCCGAGGGTCCGTTCAAGAATGCCGCGAACACCAACATCATTGGCTATGCGAATCGGCTGCTGGCGCTGTGGGAAGGCGGCCTGCCGCATGAGCTCAAGCCGGTCGACGCTCGAGACGGTGGGGCCGTACAGCTTTTGCGATCGGCTCGATGGTCCGATGACGGCGCATCCGAAGTTCGATCCCAAAACCGGCGAGCTGCTGTTCTTCGGCTATCAGCCGTTTCCACCGTTTGTCACCTGGCATCGCGCGGATGCGAAGGGGAACCTGGTCGAGAGCCATCCGATCGACACCGGACTGCCGGTCATGATGCATGACTTCGTGACCACCGAAAATTACGCGATCTTCTTCGTCTGCCCCTCGGTGTTCCGGCTGGAGAACGTTGCGCAGGGCAAGCCTCCGCTGGCGTGGGAACCGCAACATGGCACCCGCATTGGCGTGATGAATCGCAAGAGCCTCGAAGTGAAATGGTTCGCGACTGACGCATTCTATGTTTTCCATTTTCTCAATGCGTACGAAGACGGCAATTCGGTCGTCGTGGATTTCTGCCGGATGGCGAGCCTCGACATGACCGGTGATGGTCCGAGCGGGCATCCGCAGCCGTATCGCTTCGCGCTCGATATGAAAGAGGGCGGCGTGAAGCAGACCCAGATTGACGATGAGGTGAATGAGTTCCCGCGCATCGACGATCGCCTCGCGGGCTTCAAGCATCGCTACGGATACTTCGCGGCCTCGCGTCAAACGTCGGGTTTCGGCTTCACCGGCATCACCAAGCGCGACTATCAGAAGAACAGCGCCGAGACATTTTCGCTCGGGCCCAACACGAATCCGGGCGAACCGGTGTTCGCGCCGCGCCCGCACAAATCCGGCGAGCTCGACGGGTGGATATTGTCGGTCTGGTACGATGGCAACAACGATCGGAGCGAGCTGGTGATTCAGGATGCGGCCGACTTCACCGCGAAGCCGGTCGCGCGCGTGAAGGTATCGCATCGCGTGCCGTTCGGATTTCATGGTAACTGGGTGGCGCAGACCTAACCCCTAACCCCTTCCCCTGAAGGGGAAGGGAGACCAGAAATGAAGAAAGAAGGTAATAAAGAAAGATTCGGCAAACGCGGCGGTGAAGTCGCAAGGCTTCGCCGCCGCGCGATCAAGGCGTCGCTCGAGCTCGCACTGCTCGGGCTCATCGCCGAGCAGCATCCACGCTCGGGCTATGACCTGGTGCAGACGTTTCGCATCTCGATGTCGCACTACTGGCATGCGCATCCGGGGCAAATCTATCCGACCCTCGATCGGATGGAGCGCGACGGATGGATCGCCGGCCGCGAGGTTATCCAGCGCGGACGTCCCAACAAGCGGGTGTACTCGATTACCACCGAGGGCCGGCGCGTGCTGCTCGAATGGCTCCAGAGTCCCTACGAGCCGCTCAAGATGAAGAATCCCCCGCTGCTGCGCAGCCGCTTCCTCGGGCATCTCGGCGCCGACGGCGCACGCGCGAAGTTTGCCGAAGTGCGCGATGCAATGATCGCCTACCTGGAAGTCCTGCGTGGCTACGACCGCCTCTTCACTGAAAAGGGCGGGCCTTATCAGGACGTCAACCAGATGTTCGTCTACTTCACACTGCGGCGCGGGATCGAGTTCGCGACGAGCGAGGTGGAGTTCTGCGAATGGGCGATCGGCGAGATCGATCAGCATCGCGAATTGTTCGACGATGGCTCCCAGAGCGTCCCGGAGCCGAGCAACGAGGCGCGGAAGGTATCGCGCCGAGGATAAATCTAAAGCGATACTTTCATTTTTGCCAGCGCACCCCACACCGCCCCCAAGCTAAATCTCGTTTCGTATCCGGTCGCTCCCACTTGATAGATCGGCGCTGCTTGCTACGATCAGGCGAACTCGCCATCGCCATGAAAAACTTTTCCGTCGTCTAACTTATCTGGTGCAGCGGCTGAATTTTGGACGGTCATTATCGTCACATTAAGCGAGAGAGTGTGGTCTAGGCCGTGTCCGGGTTAGTGTGTGACCCGTGCACCAGGCCAGGAGGGAACATGGTCAAGAAAATCGGCGCCGTTTCGATCGGCGTCATCATCGGATTGGTCGTCGCCTTCGCGCGTGCGGGCGCTTTTCAGCTTTGGGGTTCCGATAAGCCAGCGATGCCAATCCAGCCCCACGCAATCCGCGCAGGCGGAGCAAGCCAAACCGCCGGCAGCAGTTTCGCCGGCCCCGGCCAATCAGCCCGAGCCCAACGAGAAGGTGGGCGTCATCACGTCTTTTGCGCCGTTGGTGAAGCGCGTGATGCCGACCGTGGTTAATGTCGCGGTGGTGCAGGACATCAAGGTCGGCGCGATGCAGGGTGGCGGAGAGGAAGGCGGTCCCGAGGAAGGTGGCCCCGAAGCGGGACCTCCGGGTGGCCTCAGGAGCCGGGCATGCCTCCGGGAGGCGGCGGCGGACGATCCATTCGAGCAGTTCCGGCGCTTCTTCGGCCAGACAGCCGCACGACTACAAGCAGCACGGCCTGGGCTCGGGCGTCATCGTTTCGTCCGACGGATATATCCTGACCAATAATCACGTGGTCGGCGGCGCCGAGGAAATCCACGTCACGCTGATGGACAAGCGCGAGTTCACCGCCAAGGTCATCGGCAAGGATGCCAAGACCGACCTCGCGCTCATCAAGATCGACAGCAAGGATCCGCTGCCGGTGGCCGAGCTCGGCAACTCCGATGCGGAGGATGTCGGCGACTGGGTAGTCGCGATCGGCAATCCGTTCGGCTTCACCCTGACCACTACGGCCGGCATCGTCAGCGCCAAGGGCCGCATGCTCGGCGGCAACTACGACGACTTCATCCAGACCGACGCCTCGATCAATCCGGGCAATTCCGGCGGCCCGTTGTTCAACACCGCGGGCCAGGTGATCGGCATCAACACCGCGATCTACAGCCGCACCGGCACCAATGCCGGAATCGGCTTCGCGATTCCGGTCAATCTCGCCAAGCATGTGATGGATCAGCTCAAGTCGCATGGCCGCGTGGTGCGCGGATGGCTTGGTGTTGAGATTCAGGAAGTGACTCCCGATCTCGCGCAATCGTTCGGCCTCGCCAAGCCTGAAGGCGCGCTGGTCGCGAGTGTCGACAAAGATGGCCCCGCGGCGAAGTCGGGCCTCGAGCGCGGCGACGTGGTGCTCAAGTTCAACGGCAAGGACGTGCATGATGAGCATGAACTGCCGGTGTTGGTCGCGGACACCCCGATCAACAAGAAGGTTCCGGTCGAGGTGGTCCGCAACGGCAAGCATCAGACGCTCGAGGTCACGGTCGGCGAGTTGAAGGAAGCGCCGGTGCAGACCGCGAAGGCGGAAGAGCCCGGGACCAACTGGGGCATGCAGGTCGGCGACATCACCCCCGAGATCGCCAGCCAGTTCCATCTGACGTCCGACAAGGGCGTGGTGGTGCGGCACGTGGCGCCCGACACGCCCGCGGCCGATGCGGGCATTCAGCCCGGCGACCTCGATCCTGGAAGTCGATCACGACAAGGTTGCGACGGTGAACGACTTCCTCGCCAAGGCCAAGGACGGCCAAGAGCGGCAGCAAATCGGCGTTGCTGCTGGTCCAGCGCGGCGGCACCACGATCTACACGGTGATCAAGTCGGGCAAGGGCTAGTCGAACGGCTCGTCATACGGGCGCGGCGCTCGTCGGAGCGCCGCGCCTTTCTTGGCGCGTTCACGGTTCGCTCTTTGCGCAGAATGCAAGGAGCAGGCACGTATGAAGACTCTCTCGCGGCGATGTCTTCTTCGATCAAATGCGACGTGCTGATCGCCGGGCGCCGGTCCTGCTGGGATTGGCGACCGCGCTCTATCTGCTGCGCGCGCATCCGGAGCTCAAAGGCCGCGTGGTCGCGATCGAAAAGGCGCGCCATCCGCGGCCCAAGACCTGCGCCGGCGGGCTGATTCCGAAAACCATGCTCGCGCTGAAGGAGCTCGGCCTCGAGCTCGAAGTCCCCGCGGTCGAGGTGATGCGCGGCACTGCGCGCGCACCGAGGTCGGCGAGGTCGAGATGTTTCGCGGCGACGCGCTCTGCACCGTCATCAGGCGCGATCGATTCGACGCGCGGCTGGCGCGCGCGGCGCAAGAAGCCGGCCTCGAGATCATCGATCAGTGCCGGGTGTGGGAGGTCGAGCAGTCCGCCGGCTCGGTGCGCGTGCGGACCGATCGCGCGACTTTCGAAGCGCCGGTGCTGGTCGGCGCCGACGGCTCCGGGAGCCGCGTGCGCGCGTCGGTGTTCGGCACGCGCCAAGAAGAGCATCGGGCGCGCGCTGATGATTGATCTTCCGGTCGATCCGGATCGCACGCGCGAGTTCGCCGAGCAGCGCTACCTGCTTCGATTTCAAATGCGTCAGCGCGGGTATCAGCGGATACGCGTGGTCGTTCCCATGCCTGATCGACAACCGCCCGCATCTCAATGTCGGCATCTACGATCAGCATCCCGCCGCATGCCGCGTCGTCGGAAAAATCGCCGCTGCCGGATCGATTGCGCGAGGCTTTTCCGGAATTGCAGCTCGACGGCTTCGAGCATCACGCGATGAACTTCAAGGCGTTCCCGATTCGATGGTTCAACCCGCGCGATCGCTTCGTCAACGGATCGCGTGATGCTCGCGGGCGACGCGGCGGGCGTCGATCCCCTGATGGGAGAAGGGATTTCATGCGCCTTCGAGCACGGCAAGCTCGCCGCCCGCTCCATCGGCGAGTTGCTTGCGGGAGATCGCTGCGGCGCTGACCGGTACGACGCGGCACTGCATCGATGGCGCGGTCGGCAAGAAGCTCGGCAAGCTCGCCTTCGCGGCGCGACATTTCTACGGCCTCGCGCATCGGCTCTATTTCCGGCTCGCGAGCATCAGCCAGACAGGCGCAGGCGATCGGCGTCGATTGGTACAACGGCGCGGAAAATTTCGACGAGCTTCCGGTGCGCGCGCTGATGGGAAAATGGATGCGCTCGCTGCTGTTCGATTCTCCGGTAAGATAAGCGCGATGGCGAAACGACGCAGACGCAAGCGCGGCAGGGGCGCCTCATGGTTGATGATCGTCGCGCTCGCGCTGCTGATCGCAGGCTTCATCGCACGGCGCTTGATGATGCCGCCCGCCGCGCACTACCTGGCGCATCGCAACCGAGGATTCTCCGGCCCCGCCGCCGCTCTGATGGATCGCACAATCGAAAATGCGCCGGCGCGGTCACGCGACAACGGCTCCGGCGAGCACCTGAGCGACAGCGATCGGCGCGCGCTCGACGAAGTCATCCGGCGCAAGACAGAGACGTCATTAGTTAAGGCATAATGCGTCGAACGATGGCGGCGCCAGGCAACATTGCTCCGGTCAATATTACCGACGATCTCGGCTTTCGCCTCGAACTGAAATCCCACCCGCAACGCATCGTCTCGCTGGTGCCGAGCTGGACCGAAACGCTCTTCGCGATGGGGCTCGGGCGCGCAAGTCGTCGGCGTCACCAAATTTTGCGTCGAGCCCGCCGATGGGGTCGCATCGAGTCGAAAAAATCGGCGGCACCAAGAATCCCGACCTGCGCGCAATCGCCGAGGCTGGAGCCTGATTTCGTCATCGCCAATGCCGAGGAGAATCGGCGCGAAGATGTCGAGAAAATCCGCGAGCACGGCGTGCCGGTCTTCACCACCTATCCGAAGACCATTCCCGGCGCGGTCGAATCGATCCTCAAGCTGGGCACCGCGCTGGGCAAAGAGAGCGACGCCAACGCGATGGCGCGCGAAATCGTGCGCAACGTCAGCGCTATCGAGGCCGGCGTCGGCGTATGGTCGAAGCTGCCGTTCCGCGTCTTCTGCCCCATCTGGAAAAATCCCTGGATGGCATTCAACGCCGATACCTACGCGCACGATGTGCTGCGGATGCTCGGCTTCAACAACATTTTCGCCTCCGCGGGCGAGCGTTATCCGACCACCACGCTTGCCGATGCCATCGAGCTCAAGCCCGACATCGTGCTGCTGCCCGATGAGCCTTACGAGTTCAAGGATCAGGACATCGAGGAACTCAAGAAGGTTTTGCCGGTCGGGCTCGCGCGCCGCGTGATGATCGATCAGCGGGCGCGACCTGCATTGGTACGGCGTCCACATGGTAAAGGGGCTTTCGAACCTCGCGGCGAAGCTGGCGCGCCTGCGCGCCGCGCTGCAGATTCCACTTACCTGAGCTCGGATCGCCTCGCCGTCGAACGCCCTGTCCGTCGGTTTTGGGTCGAAGGAGAATCCGCGATGGAAGGAAAGCTGGTCCGCATTCGAGCTTACGAAAGATCCGACCTCGACGCGCTGATGACGTGGGTCAATGACGAAGAAGTCACGCGCAATCTAGCCGCGCCGATGATTTATCCCCTGTCGCGCGCGGCGGAGGAAAAATACCTCGAACTGAACACGCACCAGGGCGAGCCCGATTGCCGCTGGGCTATCGAAACCCTGGCGGGCGAGTACCTCGGCGGCATCAGTCTGATGACCATTGACTGGGTCAATCGAAGCGCGCAGGTCGGCATCGTCATCGGAATTAAAGCCTTTTGGGGTAAGGGTTACGGCACCGATGCGATGCGGGTGGTTCTCCGATTTGCCTTCGAGAAGATGAACCTCCATCGGGTGTGGCTCAACGTTTACGATTTCAACCTGCGCGGCATCAAGTCGTACGAGAAATGCGGTTTCAAACGCGAGGGTGTCCAGCGCGAGTATCGATTCCTCGACGGGCGCTATCATGACTCCGTGTTGATGGGCATCCTGGAGGACGAATATCGCGACGCGGCGAGGACGTGGTAAGTCTCTAGCTCGCCGTCCCTGACACCTTGACCGATTGTGGACTTTTCGCGGCGTTGTCGAAAACCTGGATGGAACCTTTGCGCGGCCTGGCTCCAGCGGCGGGTTTGAAAGTTACCTCGACGCTGCAACTCGCGCCCGCATTGAGGACACCGATGCAGGTCGTCGCCGGGGTGAAATCGGTGCTGGTGGATACGAGATTCGAAACCGTCAGCCCGACGGTGTTCTTGTTGGTTATAGTGAACGGCTTTTGAACCGACTCGCCAATCGCGACGGTGCCGAATGAGATCGCGGCCGGTGCAATTGTGATCGGTCCGGCGATCCCGGTACCACTAAGGCTCGCGAGCTGCGGGCTGTTCGCGGCGTTGTTGGCAATCATTACAAATGCGTTACCGGCGCCCAGCGCGCTGGGCTGAAAGGTCATCGCATAATTGCACTTCTGGCGCGCGCCCAGGGTTGCGCCGCAGGTCGTACCTTGCGCGATTATGGTGTAATCCGATGCCGCCGGTCCGCTGAAAGACTGCCCGAACATCATGATCACGTTGCTGCTGCTGTTGGTCAGCGTGATGGTCTGCGGCTTCGATACCTCGCCGGTGTTACCGAGAATCACATTGCCGAAGAGTCGCTGCTTCGGCGCGATAGTCAGGCTCGTCGATAATGGCGTCGCGGTCGCCGTCGGGGTCGGGGTCATAGTCGGTGTTGGAGTCGGCGTGACGGTACGGGTCGCGGTCGGCGTTATAGTTGGCGTCGCGGTCCGAGTAGGCGTCGAAGTTGCGGTTCTGGTTGGGGCGGGAGTCGGCGTCGCCACCATCATGGTGGGAAAGGCGGTTGGGGTCGGTATCGGTCCGAGCGCCCCCGACAATTCGAAGGCGCCGCGCCCATGCGTCCCCGCGTATGTAACACCATCGAGATTCTGCTGGAGGTCGAAAACCGGCACCACCGGAATCACGCCAAGATTAAACGGCGCCCAGCTCACTCCAAGGTCGGTGCTGCGGAAAACGCCGATGTCGGTGCCGGCCAAAACCGTATTCCCGGTACGATCATTGGCATCAACCATCATCCGGAGTACGGGAATGTCGGGAATCGCTGTGACTGGCGGTGGATTCACGTCCTGAGGATTGCCATCGTCTCGAAACCAATGCGCGCCGGAATCGTTGGTGATGAAAACATGGCCGATACCGGTCGCCGCGGTGAATCCTGACACACTCAAAAACGCGATCGCGGGATTGAAGGGACTGATGGCAATGCCGGTGGCCTGCGTGGTGGTTGGACTAAAGGGTAGGTTTACCGAAACATCGTTCCAGAGGCCGCCATTTGGATGAGTATTGTCCACCTGTACATCCGCCTGGGTGGTCAGAAAAATCTTGAACGGCGTGGGCGAGCCGGTTTCGAAGGTTTGGGTCGACAGCGCATACGCGATGTTGTGCGAGGTCGGCGCAAATTCGAGATCCTGGATGGCGCATTCACCGTTCGAACATCGTCCCGTGAGATCCTGGGTGGATTGACGCAACCAGGTCAGCCCGGCATCGGTCGAAACGTAAACCGAATGCGCGCCGAAGAAGACCCGGCGTGAGATCAGCGGGTCCACCGCCATCGGCGGAAAGAATCCTGCACCCGGATCATTCGCTGCAGCCATCGCGCCTTGCAGGGTGAAGGTCGGCTGCGCGCCGTTCCACGTCAGGCCGCCATCGGTGGAGCGCGAGACCGCAATCGAGCCGGCCAGCGTCGTCATAAAACTGTGGTACGCGAAGGTCGGGTTAACGCGATCGAACAGCGCGAAGCCGCTGTCGCCGTTGTCCACCGCACTCCATGGCTGCGGCATCACCGCGCCGCTGAAGCGCACGGTGCCGTTGCCGGCGGAACCGGCGAGCGTCACGTTGTCATTCGATGGATTCGGACCGACGCCTTGCAGCAGGGCCGTAGGGAGACTCGCATTCAGGGCGGTCCAGGTTCCGGACGATAGATTGAAAGCATAGACGCCACCGTCATTGCCGACGAAGAAATTGCCGGGATGGAATGGATCCGTCGCTATCGCATGTTGATCGGCATGCACGCCGCCGTTTTGCGCGAGGAAGGTCCAATGATTGCCGTTATCGGTCGAGCGATAGATTCCCACTCCACCGAAAATCACAGTTGCAGCGCTCGAGTCCGTAGGATCGATCGCGAACACCTGCTCGTAGTCCGCCCGCGAGAAGTTGGATGGACTGTTACCATCGATGGTCGAGGTCGGCAGCGTCGCGAAGGGCGTCGAGATTGGAATGAAGTTGTGCCCTCCATCCGCAGTGCGGAAGAATCCGAGAAACTCGATGCCGTCGGTCGCGCCCAGCGCGACATAGACATTGTTGTTGCGCGCCGCCACGCTGGCCCGACCGATTTGCGTATTCGCAACACCCGGGAAGTTGATCCCATACCAGCTGATGCCACCATCGTTAGAGCCGAAAACGCCGGATTGATAGATTGCCACGAACACATTGGAATGGATCGGATCAACCGCAATGTCTTCCGCGGGGCAAAATCCGTTGAAGTTGGGGCATGCGAGCTGCGATGCGAACGAAAGATGCGCCCAGGTTACGCCACCGTCGGAAGATCTCCACAGACCGTTGTTGGTTAAGTTGCTATCAATCAGATTGACGCCCGCACGATTACTACTCGATCCGGTCGACATCGCGGCATAAATCACCCGCGGCGTCTGGCTGGTATCAACCGCAAGCTTGGAAAACGAAAGATTGGTGAATGCCCCGCCGCCGGTATTCTGCACCCAGGTATTTCCGAGGTCCGTCGATACGAATAACCCCAGGCCGAAGTATGAATCGACGGTATTGTTTCCCTCACCCGTGCCGACGTAGATGGTCGGCGGACTCGTGGTGGGATCGAGGGCTATTGCCCCGATGGCGAGGGTTGGCTGCGCATCGAAAATCGGAGTGAAACTTGTCCCGGCGTTGGTGCTCATCCACACGCCACCGCCCGAGGTGCCGACAAAGAGCCGTCCCGAGGTGGTAGGGTCAACCGCTATCGCCGTGACCTTTCCGCTGGCGCTCGCGAGCGGCCCGCCAATGGCATCGGTGCCGAAGATGGGCGTCTGATTGGTGATCGGTAGCGGTCCCAGCTCCGTCCAATGCGGCGTCGCGGTGGCGGCCGGAGCGCTGACCGCCTCGCCGGCGCGCCGCTCCATCTCACGCATGGCGGCGACTGCGTTGGCATACGCGTCGCGAGGAACCCCGAATGCGGTACCGCGCCGATTAGCGAGATACTTCGCCTGGCGCGCGCGCGCCGAAGCATCCTCGCGATACGCCGCGAACCAAAGTTGTGGTGAGATGGCAGAATCGGCATCGAGATGTGCCCCGAGCATGCACAAACTGCCGATAATGAGCAGTGCCGCGCTGAGCGCGGAGCTGCGCGAATGAACAGGCCGCGCTCGCACGTGCCTCCCTTAGCCGCGCCGGGCTACGTTGGCATCATGCGGGGAAATCGCGCTTGAGACAATAAGCTATCGCATCCCGACTACATGTTAATCATTATAGACAAAGACTGCCTAAACATACTCAACAAAGAGAGGCGAATTCTCGGGCGGCATTTCCCGGTCCCATGACAACTGATCGGGGCCATTCTGCCTGTCTCGCGAACGGTCCGTGTCTAGTTCGGCTCCGCGATTGCGGAATTGCTCAAGCGCCTTTCGATAACGTCCCCGCTAATCGTAGCCGTGCTGTCTGGGCACGCATAAGTGCCGACGGGAGACTGCCACTGGGCCCAACACATGACTCCGTGTGCGTTGCCCAGGAGTACGACTTCCATGAAATAGGTGCCATCCGCCGCCAGCCCAATGCTATGCGGTCGAAGTATTGTCCAATTGGACATCTGGTTCACGGTATCACTGGCCTGACCCGGAGACTGGAACCCACAAATTGCCAGGTCAATGTAGCAGGCAAGTAACACCGCCATCAGCGGCTTAAATCTGTTGATGTTCATCTTACCTCACATTTCGGACGGACCATTCCGCAACCTTCGAGGTAACTTCGCGGAGCCAGGTGGCTCATTTTAAAGGTTGCCGGGTGGCTTCGAGGTTTCTAAGGAGCAAACCGTGGGCCATCCGCGGGCGCATCGCTTCTCGCGCCGATGACAACCGACGTCGGAGCATCAAGTGCCTCTGCCCGTCATCGTGACCTTCTGTGGACTCCCGGTCGCATCGTCGTTGATCTCCAGCGTGCCATGTTTCGCGCCCTTGCTCGCCGGCGTGAAAATGACGCCAATCAGGCAGCTCGCTCCGTTAGCTAACGTCTGGTTTGCACAGCTTGAGGTATTGGGCACAAACTCCGGATCGGTCGAACTGATGCTCATAATCGCGAGGGGCACCCCGCTACTATTGGTCAAGGTGACCGGCTTCGATGTGCTCGGCTTTCCATTCGGCTCATTGCCAAAGGCCAACGTCCTGGGCGCGATTGCCAACGCGCCATGCACGCCGGCGCCCGTTAGCGTAACCAGCTGCGGACTGTTGTGCGCGTTATCAGTCACCGTCAACGTTCCCGGCAGGACACCCAGGCCAGTCGGGGTGAAGGTAATCGCGATTTCGCATTTGCTGCCCGGCCCGAGGGTCTGGTCAGCCATGCACGGGTTGGCGGTGGCTGTCGTCAGCGCGTAGTTGGAGGGTGGTTGCAGCTCGATACTCCCGAGTTGCACGGGGGCTCCCTTCGCGCCTCCCGGGTTGGAGATCGTCACGGTCATCGGCGGACTGGTTTTACCCGAGACACCGAACGGCTCGCTGGGAAACTTCACAACCTTCGGCGAAAAGCTCAGATTTGCGGACGATATGATGGGACCTACGTTGACGCTTACAGGTTGCGAGGCGATTCCGTTGGCGACCACCACTAGAGTGCTCGCACCCAGTTCGATCCCGGACGGCACGTCGAACTCGGTAGAAACGGTCATGCTGCCGGTCGCAACCGCCATCGTGCTGTGACTATGAGTGCGGGCATAGAAGACGTGTCCGGTCGCATTGTTCTGGATTCGTACCAGCGGGTAGTTGGTGGCGGCCTGATAGTCGTCGCCATAGCCTACCGCTTGCGACAGGCCGTTGAACTGGGTTCCGCTCAATTGGTAGTTGGTTCCACCCGGAGCAACATTCGGCGGAAAGCTACTGATGGTAGGCGCCCAGGATGAATTTGGAGATCCCACTGACGTATACAACTGAACGTAGTTGAAAATGTTGGTGTACATGACCTGGCCGGTCGGAAGCAGCAACAGGCGTCCCTTATAGGAAGGCACTTTTGATCCATTGGTCGCCTCGGCCACCTGGGTCAGAGTGGATCCGTCGAACTCGAAGAACTGGGTGGGCGGAGTCCATTGACAGGTTGCATCGACAGGACCTGGGGCGAGAAGCACGTTACCATCCGGAAGCAGGACGGCCGGAGCATCGGCTTCGGATAGTTGTTCCGTCGCGTTGGAAAGGTTGCAACTTCCCGCGCTATAGGTAACCGAAATGGTAGGAAAACTGGGGCCCCTGCTCCAGGCGCCGTTGCCGGGATTGTAGATATCATTAAAGCCGGTCGCGCCGGTGGCGAGCACGGTGCCATCGGGGCGCAAAACCGCAGGACCAATTTCAAAAAAGAAGTTGGCCCCTTCCTTCACCAACACTAAGGGGTCCGGTGCGCTTCCCGCGCCGCTCCACGCGCTGCCTGAAGGATCGTAGGTCAAGGCGGGTGTCTCGTCGCCATCATTCGCGTTCCACACTTCGAGGGTTAGAACGTTGCCATCCGGCAGCAGGAGCCATCCTTCTTCATCATTGCACGGACCGGAGACGCCGAAGCAGGTTATGTCCGAGGTGGTATCCGATGTTTTGCCCGGCGGTGTGAACGGAGGGTTGAAGCTGGGTGGATTGGTACTGACGTTCAGCGTCGCGACCTGGTCATCTTGCGGATGCGCCACCATGAAGGTTCCGTCCGGGAGGACCACGGACTGAGCGTCACCAACCTCGGTCCATCCGCTGGGGGGCGCGATACAAGTCCAACTGTCCGCCACTGGATCGTAGATGGCGCCCTGGCTGCTCCAAACCTCGCCGCTTTTGTTCTTCAACACGTAGTCATAGTTGTAGTTGTATTCGCCGCCGATCATGACGAAACGGCCGTCCGGCAGCACAGCGGAGGCATAATAGAGCGGTGAATAGACGGTATCGGCGGATGCGCCGGGGTAGTTATTCGGACAATTTGGCGGCGAGGCCACTTTGCTCCAGCTTCCGTTGACATAACTGCCAGTGAGGTCGGGGGTGAGCTTCCACCACCCTTTGTTGGTAAGTTCGCCGTCCTGGGCCAGAACGGTCCCGTCGGTGAGCAAGAAGACTCCGGCCGGAAAGAAGGTCGGGGTGTGGTTGAGGGGTTGATCATTTAGCGGCGTCCAGGTTCCGGACGTCACGGCCGGCGCGATTTGAGACGACTGCGATATCGTCGGTATGGGCGCAAGGGTGTCCGGCATGGTCAACGCGCTTGATGGAATCGGGAAAGGCCGCGGCGGCGGAGTATCCTGCAACGGGGCTCGCGCTTGGAGCATTCGCGAAAGGGCCTGCGGCGCCCGCGCGATAATCGCCGCCAGGAACGCGATCATGGCAAGACCAATGAACCTGAAGACGCCGACTCGGCCGCTTCGATTTGATTGCTTCACGAATCCCCCCGTGAGACATCAGTGCGACAATGCCCATCTCCGGCGCTGCCCCTGGCGCGGCTATAGGGCAGATGAGCTCGAAGCTGATAGCTCATCGGGGGAGATCGTACACGGACTGTTTATACGAGCCTAGTCGGCGATAATGCCGAGACGGGCAGCCGCGAATTCGCTATGCGGGCTTAATGTGGAAACCGACCTTCGGGAAATGATTCACGATCTTGCCCAGGCTGGGCTCCTCGCGCTCGATCGCGACCTCATAGACGGAGCTCGAAACCACCTTTCCGACTACCGGATCGAAGCCGTAATCGTCGGGCGTGACGGCAACCTTGGCACCGAGCCGGAGGCCGTTGGGATCATCGCGGTCTTCCTCGCCACCTTTCGCCGGCACGCTCTCGCGCGCAATCTTCAGCGCCTCGTCGGGATCCATCCCCTTCATGTCGCCATGGCCCATCGCATCGATGCGCTTGAACCATCGCATCAGGTTGGGAAACTTCTGCGCGAGGGCGAACGAACTAGGCTCCGACTGCAGAAACCACACCGGATGATACAGGGCCGCATCCGCGAGGCTGAATGACTCCCCGAGCATGTAAGTGGTGTGCTCGAGCTGCCGATCCATCATGTCGAGATAGGCGCGCAGTTGATTGCGCGCGTCGGGCGCCTGCGCGGGAATCTGCCCGAAGTCGGCGCCCTGCATCATCTTGCTGCGATCCTCGATGAACTCCTTGGGCACGCTGGCGGCGAGCTTCTCGAAAATCACTGGCGTGGTCGACCAGAACATCCGGCGGTCGGCGAAGATGTTCATCTGATGCGCGGCGGCCTCGAGTCCATTCGGATACAGCGTCGGCTCGGGAAACAGCTCATCGATTTTGCGAATGATGATGCCGGTATCGCTGTAGATATCCGCGCCAATCTGTAGGACCGGAATCCTCCGGTAGCCGCCGGTGAGCGGAATCAGCTTCGGCTTCGGCATGATGACCGGCTGCTCGACGGCGCGCCAGCTGACTTTCTTATGCGCGAAGATTTTGCGGATTTTCTCCGAGAAGGGCGAGTTCACATATTGATGCAGGATGATTTCCGCCACGGCATTCGCTCCTGGATTCGGCTTGGGTTCAGCGTGCAGCGCTATCTTCTATATGGTCATTGCCGCACGCGCCAGAGCGTAATATTTTTCGCGCCATGTTTGGACATCCCCCATTCGATCTGTTCGAGGCCATCTATACCACCCGCTCGATGCGCCGCCTCAGGCCCGATCCGGTTCCACCCGAAATCATCGTCAAGGTGATCGAGGCCGCGACGATGGGGCCGAGCGGCAGCAATCGGCAGCCGTGGATGTTCCTGGTGGTGCGCGAGCCTGAGATGAAGGAATTCGTCGCGGTGCGATACCGCGCCGCATGGGAGCGCTATTTCACCCCGGCCGCGCGCGAAATCGTCGCGAAAGATCCGCAGAGCCCGCGCGGACGCATCCTGCGTTCCGCGAAGTACCTCGCCGAGCACGTCGGCGAGGCGCCGGTGCTGATCTTCGCATGCGTCAAGCGCTACAACGATCGCCTGCGCGCGGGGCAGCCGATGCAGAATGCGATGTTCCCGGCGATTCAGAACCTGTGCCTCGCGGCGCGCGGCTACGGGCTGGGCACGTCCATCACGGGACTGCACATGATGTTCGCCGACGAGATCGACAAGAAGCTCGGCGTGCCGCTCGAATACGCCAACATCGCGCTGATTCCGATGGGCTATCCCAAGGGGCGATGGGGCCGGCCCGATCGCAAGCCCGCGCTATCGGTAACCTTCTGGGAGAAATGGGGCGCGCGCCGCAGCGAAGTGCCCGAATCATAGCGTTACGGCAAGCAGATGTTCTGCCCCAGCTTCAGACAGGCTTGCGGCGGAGTTAGTACGGGGGCGGCGATGCCGAGGAGCTCACTGACCGCCGGAGCAGTCCCCGCGACGGCCGAACAGGCATTAGCGACGAAGATGTTTCCGGCCGCGTCGATTGCGAGCGCATCGGGCTGACAAAGGTTTGCTCCCATCGGCGAAAAACTCGACCCCGCGATGTACTCAGCCGCGGCGATGAGTTCGCTCACGCTCGAAGAGCCATTGGCGGCAAACACGTCACCGGCCGAATCCAGCGCCATCGCAACCGGCGCGTCGAAGCCGGCATCGAGCGGGGAAAAGAAATTCCCGGTGAGATGATCGCTGGCAGCCGTCGATTCACTGACGCCGCCGGTCAGCACTCCGGTGGTCAGAACGAACAGGTTGGAATTTATATCGAGTGCTATCGCGGACGGCACCGGCGCCACATTTTGGTCGAGAGGAGTGCTCGTCGAGAAACTCGATCCCGAACTGTAGCTGCTGGCGAAGGTCAATTCGCTGACCGTATTGTCGCAGTTCGCGACGAAGACGTTGGACAGAAAATCCACCGCCAGCGAAGCCGGGCAGGTCAGGTTCGCATCTCCGGAATTGAAATTGAAACCGGTGCTGTAGTCACCCGATACGACCAGTTCGGTCACCCGGCCGCTGACCCCACCGAAGGGGTTATTGGCAACGAAGATATTGCCCGCTGCATCGAGGGCGATCGATTGTGGATGATCAAATGCCGCTTCGCCGCCGGGGCTGAACAGGGCTCCATTGGTGTAGCTGCTGATGGAGGTCAATTCGCTGACCGCATCGGAGCTGCGGCTGGTGATGAAGAGATTGTTGGTCGCGTCGAGCGCAATCGCCGGCCCATCGCCGACCGCGGTGCCGGGCGCAACACTCCCATTAGCCGCGTAGCCATTAGCTGCGACGATCTCGGTTAACGCGCTGCTGGGAGTTACGCCATCGAAGCCGACCACGAAAAGATTGCCGAGCGAATCGATTGCGAGCGCGGTGTTGGCGCTGGACAGATCGCTTCCAACTGGAAGCATCAGGCCGATTTCGAATCCGTCAGGCGGAGTCACGAGGGCCGGTGCATACGGCGGCGTGGTGATCATCGATTGGACGGCGAATATCGCATCGAGGTTGACCGATGGTTTCGTCGCGATCGCGTGTAGCGCGGCCAAGGTGGTGGGCGAACTGGAGGTACTGGTGAAAAGCGCATTGCATGGGCTGGAGTCCGCTCCCGAGCTTATCGCGCAGGCCGCAACGATGTTCGCCAGCGTGTCGAGGCGCTGTAACCCGTCGCAATTCGGCGGCGGTGATTGCGAGGTGCATTGATTCGCGGTCGGGAGGAACGTTGACGGCGCGCCACTCACCGAGAAATTTCCACCCGAAGCGACGTCGGCGAGGTTGTAGTAGTTCACGTATCCGACGTTGAGCCCGACGCCGTTGGTCGAGGAAGTGCCGATCATTTGCCCTGTCGCGTCGATGAATTGCGCGAGCGCCACTTCGGCCGCCGCAGTAGTCAACTCATTTATTACCACGGTAGTTGATGCTGTGATTTCCTCACACGGTCCAATGGGCGCGAACAAGCCGAGCGCGGAGTTGATCCCATTTCCAGCATCGCCCCTGGTTGCCATCACGTAAGTCTCGACGGTACCCGCGGAGCAGGTATACGGAACCGTGAAGGAGCCGTCGGATGCAGTCGCTGCGGTGCCAAGCGAGGTCGCGTTCGAACCGTACCCGCTATTGCCGGCCGGCGTAGAAGGTGACCGCGGCGCCGGCGACCGGAGTTCCATCCACCGATACATGGCCGGTGAAGAATAATCCTCCCGGAGTTGGTGTGGGCGTCGCGGTCGCGGTTTCGGTCGCGGTCGGCGTCGCTCCGTTTTGTACTGTCACGGTGACCGAGGCATTGCCGAGGATGGCACTGTTGAGCGCGTAGGCGGTGGCCGAAATCACATGCGGTCCGCCGGACGCTCTGGTCGAATGCCAACTGAAGGATGCTGGCGGCGTGGATGCGAAATAGACTCCGTCTATATAAAGGTTAACGAACGCCACGCTGGCGGCTTGCGTCACGGTGATCGGCACCGTCCCCGACACCATCGCGTTGTTGAGGGGAGCGGTAATCGCGACGGTGGAAACCGGCGTTGGGTCGCAGTGGCGGTTGGAGTCGCAGTCGCGGTCGGCGTGTTGGTCGGCGTCGGAGTAGGTGTCGCGGTAGGCGTCGGAGTAGGAGTCGCGGTCAGCGTCGCGGTCGCGGTCAGGGTAGGCGTCGAAGTGACCGTCGCGGTAGGCGTAGGGGTTCCAGTCGCCGTCGCAGTGGCTGTATGAGTTGGCGTCGCGGTCGGCGTGGGCGGGACGCCTTTAGCCACGCCCGATAGCTTGACCGCAGTGGCAGCCTTGCCTCTCGTCGCGTTGCTGGAAACCAAAATGGAATCCCGGAAGGTTCCATCGATGAGCGGCGCGAACAGGACCGTGACTACGACCGGAGAACCTTTTGGCAGCAGCGCGGATTGGCCGAAGCCGCTGGTAATCGAAAAATTCGAGGTGCTCGTGTCGCCCCGATCGTCACGGTCAGCGGCGCGGTGCCGATGTCTTTGACTGAAAAACTCGCGGATTGGCTCGATGGCGTCTTGCGAAAAGTAATCGGTTTGAAGCCGAGGCTCGCCGGAGCAATCTTCATCTCGCTGAAGGGTGCGGGAGTCTTCCTCGCTTGAGGCTGGATGTCCTGCGCGAAAGCGTAGCCCCTGCCGCCCATCAGGATGATGATCAACACAAGAACCGCAATGCTGGTTGCCCGCGCGGTGGCCGCGTGACGACTCATTCGCTGCCTCTCAGAACGTTCGCGCCAGGACCTCGTCAACAAATGGTCACTTTATGATGACCGGCGCGTCAAGTCCAGCGAGCGTGCGGGATCCTGAGGCCATCGCAGCAGCGCTGGACGCGACCCGACGCGAGCGTCATTGTGACGATCGTGAGTATGTTTTCCGCGAATGAAATGCGCGCTCGAGGCGGATTCGTGTTCATCCTGGCGGCATTACCCGGAGTCGCGAGGCCTTCTCATCTCCAGCGATCGGCGCCGGTGCCGATCGGCGAGGTGGTGCTGGCGCTGCTGGGCTTCGCCGCGCTGGCGGCATTCGGCGTCATCCTTGCGCTGCTGTGGAATCGCATGAATGCCGGACAGCACACATCTCTCTGACTGAAGTCTTTTTCCGACGCCCAGCAGGGTTGCTTGCGTCACCAATGCGGACTGCGAGGGTCCCGCAGCCACACTCACGAGGATCCGACGGAGAGGAAGATTCGAGGCGCGAGGAAATACCGCCTCGCGCCCCAATCCGAAGTGACTTCGCGTGGCAGTTAATCAGTTCGCGTACGCGTAGGCGCCGCCCTTCTCCAGCGCCTTCTTGTATGCGGGCCGCTCGTGCAGACGCTTGGTCCACGCGTCGAGGTTCGGATACGCGGCGCGCACGCCAAATACACCGGCGACCTCGCCCACGAAGCTCATCTGGATGTCGGCTCCGGTCAGCGTGTTTCCCACCAGGAATTGCCGCCCTGCCAACGCGCTGTCGATGTATCCAAGATGATTCGCAATCTCACCATCGATGCGCGGCCGCAGCGGCGCGCCCGCTTCGCCGAGCCGCCCGACGTAGAGGTTGAGCATCAGCGGGAGCATTGCCGAGCCTTCCGCATAATGCAGCCACTGCTGGTACTCGTCGTACGCCGGCGACTCAGGCGCGGGTTGCAGCCGCCCTTTGCCATAGCGTCGGATGAGGTAATCCATGATCGCGCCCGATTCGATGAGCGTCCGATTACCATCGGTGATGACCGGCGATTTGCCGAGCGGATGGACCTGCCTTCAGTTCCGGCGGGGCGAGGTTGGTTTGAGCATCGCGCTGATAGCGCTTGATTTCGTACGGGAGCTCGAGCTCCTCCAGCGCCCACAGGATTCGCTGAGAGCGCGAGTTATTTAGATGATGGACGACGATCATGAGCGTTCTCCTTGCGCAAATGGAATCCCGATATAACGGCGCGCCGCATCCGCGAAGTCAATTAGAAAAATTTCGTCGCAATCTCGCTGGATGCGGCTCGATTGTGTCTGGCGCGTGATGATCGCAAATTAGGTCGCAATGCCGAAGCCTCGCCTCATATGCGCAGCCATCACTCTGATGCTTATTTTCGTCGCGCGCACATCCGTGGCGCAGGAGGCGGTTGGCGCGATCGCGAAAGTCACCGGCGTCGCGCAGCTCGAGCGCGGCGGCAAGGAAATCGGCGTTACGGTGGCGATGCCGATTTCGATCGGCGACAAAATCCGCACCATGAAAAATGCGCAGGTCTCCGTCACCTTCCGCGACGGGAGCAGCGCGGAGCTCGGCGAATCCAGCTACCTGAGTATCGATCGCTACGCACTTTCCGGCTCGACGCGCACCTCCGGACTGCTCGCGCTATGGGCCGGGCGGCTTCACACGATCATCAAAGTCGCGACCGGCAGCGAGCCGAGCTTCGAGGTTCATACGCCCAACGCCGTCGTCGCGGTGCGCGGCACTGACTTCGAGACCGCGTTCATCGACAATCGCCCGTGCCCTGAGGATCGCAGTTGTATGCGCTACACGACGGTCGGAGTTTCCAAAGGCATCGTCGCGGTGAGCAATCCATCGAATCCCGCGCCCCCGACCGAAGTGCGCGAGGGCTATGAGACCACGGTCGCATGCGAATCAGCGGCGACCTCCCCTGCCCCGCTCGGGATGGAAGACCTCGGCGCCCCCGGATATCACTAGCGGAGTGTTCCCACCTGGAGTGGGTTAACCTCGCCGCATCCCAGCTAGGCTCGTGAACCAACAAAATGTAGCATTCCAATACTGACAGTGGCCTCGACTGATGGGGGGAGATGGCTACATGAATCCGGTTACGCTGCAGGCGGTTTTCCTGATCGCGATCGCACTCTTCTGCGTCATGCGGAGGAACGCCAGATCGAATGAAACATTTGTCTGGATCTATTACGTCTTCCTCTTTTCCGGCTTTCCAGCGCTCATCTATCAGATCGTGTGGGAGCGAGCGTTATTCGCGATTTATGGCGTGAACGTCGAATCCGTCACCGTGGTCGTTACGGGATTCATGCTGGGACTCGGTCTTGGCAGCCTTGCGGGAGGTTATCTCTCTCGATTTCGCAATGCGCCTTTACTCGCGTTATTCGCGTGCGCGGAAATGATCACCGCGGTTTACGGAGGCTTCTCGCTGCGTCTGTTTCATCTTGCGGCCGGGTATTCCGCGGGAAGCTCCCTCGCGGTCACTTCGCTCATCAGTTTTGCCTTGTTGCTCCTGCCAACCATGCTGATGGGCTCGACCCTGCCGCTGTTGGTGGAATTTGCGGTGCGGCGCTCCGGCAACGTGGGACGTTCGCTGGGAGAGCTCTATTTCGTTAATACGATCGGATCAGCGGCAGCCTGCTTTCTTGCGGCCGGTTTAACCATGCGGCTCCTGGGGCAATCGGGGTCGATTGCTCTAGCGGCGACGATGAATGCGGCAGTGGGCGTGACCGTATTAGCGATGTATTTCCGCCATCGAGATGACGCAATTCCGGACCAGGCCGCAGCGGTGGTACAAAAGGGCCCTTCACCTCTCGATCGAAGTCTAAGCCTTCCGCTCGCCGCGCTACTCGTTGGGAGTGCGGGATTCATCGCATTGGCCTATGAAATTGTCTGGTATCGGCTGTTTTCGTTTTGGTCAGCTTCCAACGCGCGTGTCTTTGCGATGCTGCTCGGTGCCTATCTGGCCGGCGTCGCGGTTGGAGGCCTGATGGCGCACGACGTGACCAGTCGCGTCAGTCGAAATCGAAACAATGGAGATTACCTCAGACTGGTCGCGTGCTTCATGCTGGTGGCGAACCTTACCGGCTTTGCGGTCGCCCCCGCGATTCGGTTTGCCGCCGGATATCACGCCGACCCGTTTGCGATGCTGCTGGTTGCGACTGCGGCGGCATTGTTGGGCGCCGCGTTTCCCCTGATCTGTCACGTCGCGATTCCGGCCGACCGAAATCCCGGCGCAAACCTCAGCCTGCTGTATTTCAGCAATATCGTTGGCTCGGCGCTGGGAAGTTTCCTGGTCGGCTTCGTGTTGATGAATTGGTGGGGCGTGCAGACCATCTCCGTCATCCTGGTGACCCTCGGAATCGCGCTAGCCGGCATATTACTCGCAGTATCGAAGCCCACGTCGCGGCAAACGGCGGCGGGTCTCACCGCATGCCTCGCGGCGGGCAGCGCGGCGATAGTCTTCGCGCAACCGCTGTTTCACGGCCTATACGAGAGCATGCTCACCCATTCCTCGCCTCGCCTGACCTTTCGTCATCTGGTCGAAAATCGCAGCGGGGTGCTGGCGGTATTGCAGAATGGGACGGTGTACGGCGGGGGCGCCTACGATGGCGTGTTCAACGTCGATCTGGTCAACGACCGCAATGGGCTGGTTCGCGCATACGCGCTGAGCAGCTTCGATCACGCGCCGCGCCATGTCCTGATGATCGGTCTGGCCTCCGGATCATGGGCACAAGTGGTTGCCAATCATCCCAAGGTCGAGGACTTGACCATCGTCGAAATCAATCCTGGGTACCTGCAGATCATTCCTCAATACCCCGACGTTGCCAGTCTTCTCTCCAATCCTAAGGTAACCGTCGTGGTGGATGACGGGCGGCGATGGCTGCTGGCGCATCCCGAGCGGAAGTTTGATCTCATCGTAATGAACACCAGCTTCAACTGGCGCGAGCATATGTCGAATTTGCTCTCGGTCCAGTTTCTGCAACTTGCGCGCCGTCACATGACTCCCGGTGGAATTCTTTATTACAATACGACCGCTTCTCCAGAAGTGCTGTTAACCGGCGCCACGGTATTTCCTTACGCTTTGCGGGTGGTGAACTTTCTCGCCGTCAGCGACGCACCGATCGTGGTGGATCCGGAGGAACTGGCGCGCACGCTGCGCGAGTATCAGATCGATGGCAGACCGGTGCTGGACCCTAATCGTCGCGCCGATTCCGAGCGCCTGGATGAAATGGTCGCGATGACGCGCCGGTTCAATTCCGATCTCGGTTTCAAATACCCCAGCATGGAATACGCCGATTCGATTCGCGCGCGCTATCGTGGGGCTCGCCTCGTGACCGACGACAACATGGGAACCGAGTGGATGCACTGAGAATCACTTCGGCGGTTGGTCAGCTTTGAAATAATCGCCGCCCTTGGCGCGGGCGTCGTCGGTCCCCCACTGCAACTCCAGGTCAACCTTCTGCATCTGCGGGATGTGCTTGGAGCAATGCATGAAGGCTTCCTCGACGGTAACAATCACCCAGCGCTCGAGGTTGCCCGGATCCTTGCTGATGAGCTTGGTGAGCATCGCGTCGCCGACGATCGCTTCCCCGGCGGCACGCTCCTCCATGAAGTGCACGAACTCGGCGTGCTCGAGGATGCGGGCGCTGCCGTTGACGTGCAGGCCGATGCGGTCCTGGCCGAAGTCGATGAACATCAGACCGACGTGGGGATTCTCTGAGATGTTGCCCATGCTCGACATCACGCCGTTGCCGCGAAACTCCGGATAGGCGAGCGTGTGTTCATCCAGCACTTTCACAAAGCCGGCGTGCCCGGCGCGAAATGAGGCGTCGGCATTACCGTGGCTATCAGCGGTACCCACGAACATCATTTCCCGGCGCGCGATGAATTCCCGCATCTCGGAGTTGAGATGTTCCAGCACGCGATGCTTGTAGAAGGCCAGCGCCTGCAGGCTCTTGCCGTACCTGGCCTGCAGTTCATGCTCACCGTCGGAACCCGGCAGCTCCTTTTCCGCTTCACCCGAAGATGACCCATTGTGAGCACCGCAGGCCCAGTCGACGATCTCACGCACCATCGAATCGCAGGAGCCGCAGGCGAGGCCGGCGCGGGTCGCCTCTTGGACCGCCTCGATGGTACGCCGTCCGCCCTTGATACATTCGAGGATGGCGCCCTTGCTGATCGCCTCGCAGTTGCAGATCTGCGCCTCGAGCGGAATCTGATCGAGCGTCACCCGTTTGGGCGCCCCGCCCACATCGAAGAGCAAGTTGATGCGCTCCGGTGGCAGAGTCGAGTTGCTTTCGAAGGCGTGCAGCAGGTTGGTCGCCTTCCCATTGTCGCCCAGCAGGATCGCGCCGAGGAGCTTGCTGTCCCGAATCACGAGCTTCTTGTAGGTTCCGCGCCGCGGCTCCGCGAACTGGACCACTTCATCCTGCGCCTCGCCGGGCTCGATCAGCCCCATCGAGGCCAGCTCGACGCCGGCCACTTTCAGTCGCGTCGCGACCTTGGAGCCATGGTATGCGGCCTTGGAGTTCGCGCCGGTAATATGGTCCGCCAGCACCTTGACCTGTTCCCAAATCGGCGCGACGAGGCCGTAGGTCTGCCCGCGATGCTGAATACATTCACCAACCGCGTAGATGCGCCGATCGTCGAGGGTGCGCATCTGGTTGTCGACCACGATCGCGCGCTCGACGGTAAGGCCGGCCTGGCTGGCGAGTTCCGCATTCGGCTTGATGCCGGTGGCGAAGACCACCAGATCGCATTCGAGCGTGGTGCCGTCTTTGAATTCGAGTCCGCTGACGCGTTCGTCGCCCATGACCGTGCGGGTATCGGCGCCGAGATGCACCTGCATGCCCATCGCTTCGATCGAGGCCTTCAGGATCGCGCCCGCGCCCGGGTCGAGCTGCTGATTCATCAGATGCGGCGAACGATGGATGACGTGGACCTCGAGGCCGAAATGTTGCAACCCGTGCGCGCATTCGAGCCCGAGCAGACCGCCTCCGATGACCGCGGCGCGACGCTTGCCGGTCGCGTATTCCGCCATCCGATGGCAATCTTCGAGGGAGCGAAAGCCGAAAATGCCGGGCTTCATGGCGCCATCACTCAGAGTCAAGCCGGGAAGCGGCGGAATGAAGGAGCGGCTGCCGGTCGCAATGATGAGGTTGTCGTACGGCTCCTCGGAACCATCGGCGCCGATCACACGCCGTGCGAAACGAAAGATGCGAGTGGCGCGGACCCCGGCGTGCAGCCGGATGCCTTTGCTTTCGTACCATGCGAGAGGATTGATCTCGATCTCGCCGTCCTGCTGCGATCCATCGAGCACGGCGGACAGCATGATGCGGTTATAGTTGCCGCTGGGCTCGGCCCCGAACATCGCAATGTTGAACTTCTCAGCGCCGCCGCGCGCGAGGATCTCCTCGACCGTGCGCGCGCCCGACATCCCGTTGCCGATGACGACCAGATTACGGAGTCCGGATTTAGTCGCCATCGATCAAACCTCCACCAGGCCGAGATCAATCATTACTTTGGCGGCAACGCCCTCGGGCGCGGCGACCCTCAGCTCGATGACGCTGTCGGGCAGGATATCTTCGTGAACCGCATGCGGCACATGAATCCCATTCTTGGCGCCGCATGGGAACAGCCGAATCGGTTTGCCATCGCGTTCGACCACCACGTAGAGAAACTCCGTGGTCGGGTTGCCGAGCCGGCAGTAGGTCACATGCGTATGCTTGTCGGAAGGGACCCGATAGACCACCCTGGGCTCGAAGCTGACCGGTACTTCGAGCCCCCGGCCTTCGAACGCGAACATCCCCTGAATGTATTTGTGCTCCTCGAACATAAGCCCCCGTGGATCTATCGCGTCAAATCTCGACCAGGCCCATATCGATCATCACTTTCGCTTTGAGCCCCTTGGGCGCCGCGATCACCAGTTCCAGCTTGCTACCGGGCAGGATGTCGTCGATGATCGCCAGCGGTACATGAATCCCGCTCTCGCGGCCGCACGGAAACATGCGCATCGGTTTACCGTCGCGCTGCAGGACCAGGTAGAGGAATTTTGGTGACGGATTGCCGACCCGGCAATAAACCAGTTGCGCGCGCTTATCGGCAGGCACCTGATAAGCAATCGCCGGCTCGAGCTTGACCGGATTTTCCAGCCCGCGCCCCCGAAACGCAAACATCCCCTGAAAAAATTTGTGCTCTTCGAACATGATCCCCCCGGAAGTTCGATGCGATCACCGGGAGTCTATCAAAGCAGCCGTGCGTGAACGAAGCGCGATTCCGATCTAATCTATCGAAGATGTTCCGCAGCCTGATTATATTCGCGATTCTCGTCGCCGTGCCGACAGCGATTGCCCATGCGATGACGCCCTATGCCGATTTTTTCACTGCCGCGAATCCCCAGCATTTGAGCCTGACGATGTTTGCGGCCGGCATCGGCGCCGAGAGTAAGTACGTCGCCACGCACGAAGGCTTCGAGCTGGAACAAACCCTCTCGCCCTATGTCGGCCTCGTGGGACGGGTCGCAGGCTATCAAGGGTATCAAGGCGATGGATGGGACTGGCCTGGAACCGGTCATGAATCGCGGCCGCGCAACTTCGGCGTGCTGCTCGGAGGCCTGGACTTCATCCCGTTTCAGGGAACTTCGTTCAAGATGCTGGGCGGCAGTGATGTGGGCGATAGCGACCGCGCACGTATCGAGGGCGATTTCTCGAGTTGGCTCTGGCTGCATAGCCGCCATCCCATCAACCTCGCGTTTATCGGCGATCATTTTTACAACAATGGGCTCAGCAGCGGCGCCATCGACATTCGAGGCGTCGTCTCGTCCTCGCGCACGATGATCTGGCTCATCGGCGCGGGCGGCCAGCTATGGGGCGGCGGTCCGGAGCCGCATCTGATGAAGGAGTTTGGCCCCGACCTCGGCATCGTGCTGCGCGAATGGAAGGTGAGCGTCGATTTTCAGGCCGGCTATGGCAACAACCACGGCTACGGAACCCTCGCCGTCTCGCGCCATTTTGGCTGGGACGAGGAGTAGCTACTTCTCCGGCGATGCGGACTTCGGACGCGCCATCGCCTCGCGATCGATGAATCCGGTCGCGCCGTATTTCGCCACCGATGCCTCGATCTCCTTGATTAGCTCATCGGCCGGCTTGTCCAAGTCGATGCGCGCACCATACGGCTGCTTCGCCTTGAGCCCGGTGTTCCAGTAAGTCTCGATGCGATTGCCCTCGGGATCGAACACGTACACGCCAACCGCATTGCCATGCGAAATGATCATGTCGAATTTGACCCCATGCTCCTTGAAGCGGCGGTAGTAGCCGATGACGTCCTCGAGGCTGTTGCATCGAAACGAAAGCTGCTGCACGAGACGCGCGTCGGCGGCGGCATTGCGCCCGCGACACAGCAGCAACTCGTGATGCTCCACGTCAGGCTGCGCGCTCATGAAAACCATGCCGAGCTGAAGGTCTTCATCGGTGACGGTCAGCCCGATGATATCGCGATAGAAGGCCTTTTGTTTTTCGAGGTCGTGGCAATGAAGTCCGACGTGTCCGAGCCGGGCGACTGATGGTGTAGGCATGGATTGATTCTCCTGGCGTGTTGGTCATCGTTTACGCCCGATCATCGGCCGGTGCCAGCTTCCCGTCCAACCCTGGTTCATAGATCCGCGCAGCGACGACAGATTCACTAGGACCAGAATTATGCTAACCACTAGCCACAATCGCTCGGCCAATGAAAATCAGAGATATAATCGGATCAATCGAAAAAGATGGATGGTTTCTAGTAGGCACGCGCGGAAGCCATCGTCAATTCAAGCATCCTTTCAAGTCAGGGCGGGTAACAATCGCCGGCCATCCAGCTGATGAAGTGCATCCCAAGACGCTGCGGAGTATTCTGAAGCAAGCGCAGATTTCGGAGAATTAGAAATGCGTTACGCGATCGTAATCGAGCATGGCAAGACTAACCTTTCTGCCTATGTCCCGGACCTTCCCGGATGCATCACAACTGGCCAAACCGTCGAGGAGGTGGTGCGCAACATGAGGGAAGCGATTGAGCTGCACCTGGACGGAATCCGCGAAGATGGGTTGCCAATACCCGAGCCCTGCAGTTCGGTCGAGTATGTCGATATCGCACCTACTGGGTAGAGCGATCTTACCAAACGAAGCCAAATAATGCCCGCCGTTGCTCAGGTTTCTATTTTGGGAGCCTCGATTTCGCATGAGTTTGAGTCGGAATCGCGCGTTTATGAGAAGTGCAGAAACAAACCCACTCCCTTCAGACTGGGAACGCCCGATCCCATCCTGCACCTCTCCGACTCGCATGTGGAAATTACCAAACGAAGCCAAATACTCCTTATGAACGCTGGATCCCCGTCGTAATGTTCATCGGGAGAAGCTGGTTGGAAGAATAAAGCCACGCGACGGGAGCGGAAGAAAACGCAAAAACAAACCCACTTCGGGCCGCTATCGACACGATGTCGGCATCGGCGAACAACCTCCGCCGCTGGCGACCTCCCACCCTCTCCGGTTAGTCTTAGCTACCCTCGTTTGTGAGGGCATCAGATAATAGATGGAGAGCTTGCGAGATGGCTGACAATAAACTGCGCCCCAATTCCAGTGTGCTGGTCGATGGACCTTCGCGGGCGCCCGCGCGCGCGATGTTCAAGGCGGTCGGTTTCACCGATGAAGACCTTGCCAAGCCGCTGGTCGGCGTCGCGCATACCTGGATCGAAATCATGCCGTGCACCGCGCATCTGCGCCAACTTGCCGAGCACGTCAAGCAAGGCATCCGCGACGCGGGCGGCACTCCCATCGAGTTCAACACCATCGCGGTATGCGACGGCATCTCGATGGGCACCGAGGGGATGCGCGCCTCGCTCATCAGCCGCGAAGTGGTCGCCGATTCCATCGAGCTGACCTCGCGCGGGCATCTCTTCGATGCGGTGGTCGCGCTCTCCGGATGTGACAAGACCATCCCCGGCACCGTGATGGCGCTGCTCCGCCTGAACCTGCCCTCGCTGATGCTTTACGGCGGATCGATTCAGCCCGGGCGCTATGGCGATCATGATGTGACCATCGTCGACGTGTTCGAGGCGGTCGGCGCGCATGCCGCCGGCAAGATCACCGACAAGGAATTGAAAGCGCTGGAAGATGTCGCCTGTCCCGGCGTCGGGCGCATGCGGTGGGCAGTTCACCGCCAACACGATGGCGACTGCGAGTGAGCTGCTCGGCATTTCGCCGATGGGCTTCAACAGCGTCCCGGCCACCGACCCGCGCAAGCCCGAAGTCGCATTCAAATCGGGCCAGTTGGTGATGGACCTGCTCAAGAAGGATGTGCGGCCGAAGCAGATCGTCACCCGCGAGGCCATCGAGAATGCCATCGCGTCGGTATGCCTGACCGGCGGCTCGACCAACGCGGTGCTGCATCTGCTCGCGATCGCGCATGAGGCAGGCATCGCGTTGTCGATCGATGATTTCGATCGCATCAGCAATAAAACTCCGCTGCTCGGCGATCTGAAACCGGGCGGCAATTTCGTCGCCACCGATATGCACAAGGCCGGCGGCATACCGCTGGTTGCAAAACGTCTCAAAGAGGCAGGCCTGCTGCACACCGGACAGATAACAGTCAGTGGCAGGACCATCGGCGAGGAAGCCGACCTCGCGACCGAGACCAAGGGTCAGGTCGTCGTGCATCCGCTCGCGGATCCGATCAAGAAGACCGGCGGGCTGGTCATTTTGAAAGGCAACCTCGCGCCGGAGGGATGTGTCATCAAAGTCGCGGGCCACGAGCGCATGAATCATCGTGGACCGGCGCGCGTGTTCAACAGCGAGCCCGAATGTTTCGCGGCGCTGAATGCGCGCAAGATCGTTCCCGGCGATGTGGTCGTCATCCGCTACGAAGGACCCAAGGGCGCGCCCGGCATGCCCGAGATGCTTGGCGTCACCGCCGCGATCATGGGCCAAGGCATCGGCGAGGAAGTCGCGCTGCTCACTGACGGTCGCTTCTCGGGCGGCACCCGCGGCCTGATGGCGGGTCATGTTGCGCCGGAGGCCTACGTCGGCGGGCCGATTGCGGCGCTGCGCGAGGGCGACATCATCACCTTCGACATTCCGAATCGCCGCATCGACGTGAACCTGACCGACGCGCAGATCAAAGAACGCTTGAAAGACTGGAAGCCGCCCACGCCGCATTACAAGTCGGGCGTGATGGCGAAATACGCGCAGCTGGTATCGTCCGCCTCGCGAGGTGCGATTACCGACAAATTGTAGGATACTCAGCGCGATGGTTTCCAAGGGGGGAGGCCATGACAAGAACCGGATATTTGAGACTTTTTGTAGGATGCGCGGCGATGGCGCTGGCCGTCGCCGTCGCCTCCGCGGCCTTGGCGCAAAACGACGCCGACGATGATTGGGTCGTCGTCGATCGCACCACCACCACGCGCCAGACGCCGCAGGATCGAGCTGCCGCCGCTGCAGCATCGGCTGAAAAGGATCTCGCCACGCCGCAAACGGCTAAAGGACGCGCCACCCGGAGTCTTCGTCGCATGCGGCGAGCCCGCGCGTCCGGCGCAGGAGCCCTACAAATCCATCGTCGCGCAGCTCAACCAGATGTGGGGCACGCACGCCAAGGTTTACGAATCAGTCACTCCGATGAGTCCGCATGCGTCCACCGGCGGATGCATCTTCTACAACACCGAATTTCAGGACATGCTCACCAGCCGCTGGATGGGCATCACCGATGACGACCAGTTGCGCCCCATCCTTTACGCGATCTATGCGCACGAGCTCGGCCACATCATCCATGGCGACCTGAGCCCTCGGCGCGCCAACGTCCCGCTTGAGCAGAAGGAGCTGGAGGCCGACCGCTTCGCCGGCTACACGCTATGGCGCCTCAACGTGAAGCGCTTCGACGCCGCGGATACCGAGCGTTACTACCAGGCGGTCGGCGATGACTACGTGGGCGCGCATGACAGTCACGGCTCGGGCAAGCAGCGCACCACCGCGTTCCAGGAAGGATGGGACCTCGCACGCACCGGCGCCCGCGAAGACTCGGGCCAGCGCCCCGCCGGCGGCCTCGACTAGCGCCGCGTCGTGAGGTCGCACGGATGTTTTTCATTAGAGTCATCTTCTTCGCGCTCGGCTTAAGTTTGGGCATCTGGTGGATGATGGCCCACCATCACGCAACAGTGCCTCGCCCATCGGGCAGCATCGCCACGAGCTTCCCGTGACGATTCGATAAGTGACTGCGAGCCTTCAGTCGATGATTGCCGAGTAGATGATGTTCTTCAGTTGGCCGCGGAAGTTGAAGGTCGCCGACGGCATCAGCTGCGTCATGAAAATCGCGACTAGGTCCTCTTTCGGGTCAACCCAGAAAATCGTCGAGGCCGCGCCACCCCAGTAATAATCGCCCGCTCCGAGGGTGCCCGCCTCAACTTCACCGAGAGTCATCGCGAAGCCGAGTCCAAAGCCCACGCCTTCGTACGCGGTTTCCGAGAACGCCCCGACCGCCATCGAGGCCAGATCCTTCCCGCCCGCGAGGTGGTTGCGATGCATCAGCTCCAGCGTGCGCGAACCGAGGATACGCGTGCCGTCGAGTTCGCCGCCGCGCCGGAGCATCTCGCAGAAACGGAGATAGTCCGCCGTCGTGCCGGTAAGTCCTCCGCCGCCGGAGAAGAACGTCGGCTGCTTGAGGTAGGTGCTGCGCTCGGGATCATCGATCAGCTTCAGCGTCTTGTCCGGCTGACGCTCATAGTTAGCGGCGAAGCGATCGAGCTTGCGCTCGGCGACCGAGAAGCGAGGTGTCCTTCATGGCGAGGGGATCGAAAATGTTTTCCTCCAAATATTGGTCGAAGCGCTTCCCCGAAATCGCTTCGACGAGGTATCCGCATACGTCGGTCGAGTAAGAATACATCCAGCGCTCGCCGGGCACGAAGCGCAGCGGCACCTTCGCGAGCTTCTCCACGAACGATGCCAGCGTCTCACCCGCCGCCGCGCGATTGACGCCAACCTCGCGATAAACGCGATCTACAGGATGATTGGTCATGCCGTAGGACAAGCCGCCCGAATGGCTAAGCACATGGCGCATCGTCATTGGCTTGTCGGGCGCCACGGTTTGCATTTCTGCGCCCACGCCCGAGACCCACACCTTGTGATCGCGCCACGCCGGAATGAATCGCGACACCGGATCGTTTAACTGGAAGTGGCCTTGCTCGTAGAGCGACATCAGTGCGACCGAAGTGATCGGCTTGGTCATCGAGTAGAGCCGATAGATGGTGTCGTCGGTGGTGGGCTTGCGCCGTTCGCGATCCATCATGCCGAATGATTTGAAGTACGCGACGTGACCATGGCGCGCGACCAGGGTTTGGCATCCGGTGATCTTACCGCTGTCGATATAGTTGCGATTCAGATGATCGGTGATTCGATTGATTCGCTCGGGCGCGAACCCCGCGCGCTTGGGTGCCACTTCCATCGCGTATCCTCCTGCAATTCGATGTTATGAGAACTAGCCCGAACCGGTGCGGATTTCGAGGCCCGCTACTTATGCGCGATGAACAACGATGCCGCCATGCTGACGCCGATCCCGACCACGATCCATCGCACCGTCTTGCGCGAGAGGCGCCGCGTGATCAGCGCTCCGCTATAGCCGCCGCAGATCTGCGCGATGGTCATGAGGATCGCCTCCGGCCAACTCACCGCGCCTCGGATGACGAAATAGATCGCCGCGACACCGTTGATGCACAGCGCCAGGTAGTTGCGCAGCGCGATCATGTGATGGATGTCGGTGAAGCCCGAGCAGTCCGAACTCGGCGAGCATCAGGATGCCGATTCCCGCGCCGAAGTATCCGCCATAGATCGAGACGAAGAACTGAAAGAGAAACGCGAGGCCCCATCCGCCGCTTTCAACCGGATGGCCCGCCGCCGCGTCGATGATCTCATCAACTGAAGTCCGCAGCGCCGCGCGCGTGATGACCTCCTGCGCGGCGAACAAGATTGTCGCGCCCAGAATCAGGTACGGAACCGCCGCCGCAAACCATCTGGTAGGCGTATTGATCAGAAAGTAGGCGCCGGCGACGCCGCCCGCCAGCGACGGCGCGGCGAGCATCAGCGATCTCCGGCTCACGGTGCTGAACTCCCGGCGGAATCCGATCAGACTCGCAAGCGAGCCTGGCCACAGCGAAACCGTGTTGGTGGCGTTCGCGAGCACCGGATTCATCCCGGTCCAGATCAGCGCCGGAAATGTAATCAGCGTTCCTCCGCCCGAGACCGAATTGACCGCGCCTCCAATGAACGCGGCAACGAAGATTACGACACTCTTCCAGAGAGTCACGCTGGAGAAAAACATTCGCATCAAACTGCGCAACTCATGCGACAAGTGCAACCTGCGAGGTCGCCTTGCCCGCAGTCCCGCCACAGCGCTACTTAAGGTGTTGGTAGAAATCATCAATCGCCAGCGGAGTGCGACGTGCCCATAGGACAGGAAGTCACTGAAGTTCGCGCCAATCATCGTTTCGATGAAGCGGCTCTCGAAAAATATCTCACCGAAAAGATGCCGGGCTTTCGCGGCCCGCTCGAGGTCGTGCAGTTCGCGGGCGGCCAGTCCAATCCCACCTTCATGCTGCGCGCGGGCGGCAATCGCTACGTCATGCGCAAGAAGCCCGCGGCACCCTGCTGCAATCGGCGCATCAGGTCGAGCGCGAATATCGCATCCTGACCGCGCTCGCGAACACCGATGTGCCGGTGCCGCGCACGCATCTGCTGTGCGTCGATCAGAGCATCATCGGCACTTCGTTCTTCGTGATGGACTATGTCGAGGGGCGCATCTTCATCGACACGCTGCTGCCGGGCCTGAGCCGCGAGCAGCGCGCGGGCATTTACGATTCGATGAACGAGATGATGGCGCGCCTGCACAAGGTCGATTACAACGCAGTCGGTCTCGGCGACTACGGGCGTCCGCAGGCGTACATCGCGCGGCAGGTTTCGCGCTGGACCAAGCAGTACGAGGCCTCGATCATCGATCCGATTCCCGAAATGGATCGGCTCATCGAATGGCTGCCGAAGCACATCCCGGCTGATGACGAGACCGCGATCGCGCACGGCGATTTTCGCCTCGGCAATCTGATCGTGCATCCCACTGAGCCGCGCATCATCGGGGTGCTGGATTGGGAGCTCTCGACGCTGGGGCATCCGCTGGCCGACCTCGCGTGGAACTGCCTCGCGTATCACTATCCTTCCGGCACCGACGAGGGCGGAAATTTCGCCGATCATCGATTTGAAGCAAGCTCGGCATCCCGAGCGAGGCGGACTACCTCGCCGCCTATTGCCGCCGCACCGGCCGCGCCAACATCCCGGATTTCATGTTCTTCGTCGTGTTCTCACTGTTTCGCGGCGCGGCTATCGCGCAGGGAATCGCGATGCGCGCGAAAATCGGCACCGCCAGCGCGGCCGACGCCGCCGAGCGTGGCAAACGCGCCGGCATCAGCGCGCAAATCGCCTGGGACCTCGCGCAGAAGATTTAGCGCATCGCGTTCGACAGATGCACCGGTGATGAGAATCAAGGGTGTCCATCCCGAGCATCCGCCGGAAAGACTAAAGGCCGCGTTCGAGAACATGTAGAACTGTGTTGCATGTGCTCACGCCGCGCTGACGATGGCGCTATCGGCCGGAGATCCTGCTCGCCGCGGACTCAATAAGCCGTCGGCGCTTCCAGGTCGTCGAGCCGCGCCTGAAATGTTTCGGTTCGCGTCGGCAGATCATTGGGTGCTTTCCGGTGCCTGAGGTGGATATCAGACCTCTGCCGGTGCGGCGCGAGTCGCGAGGCATTCGCCGCGCGCCGTTGGAGGACGCTGCCATCGTCTTCGCGGCCAGTTCGATATTTTGATCCTCGCGAAAAAGTTCGGCTCCTGCGTTTTGCCGAAGCGATGAGCGCACATCCGCCGATGTCTCTGAGTGCACTGTTGCTAATTTCCGCAGCTCTTCGAGCATCGAGCAGTATCATGAGCTGACCGGCGGCGCCGCGCTGGAGAATTATCTCGTCGCGCTTAACTGCGCGCTCAAGATCGAAAGCGACGGCCTCTGCACGATGCGGCGCGATAATCATCCGGTCGCCTCGCGCTCAACGCGACCGAATCGATTCCCGGCACATTGCCCCCGCCAACCGTGGGGGAATAATGATCTGTTCCTACGATCCGAGATTCGAATGCGTAAAGATCCAATAGATGTCGGCCGCTTCACCAATCCCTCAGGCAAACGCTCGCACCGAATGTTCCCAGGCTCCGGCGCTCGAAGCCGAGGCCTCAGTTTTTCATATGGCGAGCGCAAGGCGCTGGCGACGTAAGCTTCGCGATCGCGCGCGGCGAGATGTTCGGCTTCCTCGGACCCAACGGCGGCGGCAAGACCACGCTGTTCAGACTTCTTTCGACGCTGATTCCGATTCAATCCGGACGCGCGCGCGTGCTTGGCCGCGACCTCGCCGGCGACACCATCGGGATTCGGCGCAAGATGGGCGTGGTCTTTCAGCATCCGAGCGTCGACGGCAAGCTGACCGTGCTGGAGAACCTGCATCATCACGGCAGGCTCTACGGAATCAGCGGGCGCAAGCTCAAGGATCGCGCAGCGCGATGCTCGATTCGCTCGGCCTCACCGCCGCTCGGCCGATCTGGTCGAGACGCTTTCGGGCGGCATGCGCCGGCGCGTCGAGCTGGCGAAGGCAATGCTGCATCAGCCGGAACTGCTGCTCCTCGATGAGCCCAGCACCGGCCTCGATCCGATGGCGCGCCGCGAATTCTTCGGGCACCTCGAGCAACTGAGCCGCCGCGACAACGTGACGATCGTGCTCACCACGCATCATATGGAAGAAGCGGAGCGATGCGATCGCATCGCGATGCTGCATCAGGGCGAGATTGGTCGCGTGCGCCGCGCCCGGCGAGCTCAAATCGCAGGTCGGCGGCGATGTGGTCGTGATTCATACGCCGGCGCCCGAGTTGCTGCAGCGCAAGCTTCTGCAACAGCTCAAACTCAAGACCACGCTCGTCGATGGCACCCTGCGCATCGAGCGGCCGCGCGGTCATGAACTGATTCGCGAGCTGATCGATACTTTCGGCGCCGATATCGAATCGGTGTCGTTCGGAAAGCCCACGCTGGAAGACGTCTTCGTGCATCTGACTGGCCACAAATTCGACGTCAGCGGCGAGCCGCCGAAATGTGCGAGATCTTGCTTCAGGCGGGAACGTTGTGGTGGCGCGAGATCACCCGCTTCGCGCGCCAGCGCAGCCGGCTCATCGGCGCGTTCCTGCAGCCGCTGGTTTTCTGGGCGCTGCTTGGCGCCGGATTGAAAGCCTCATTTCGGCCGAGCGGAATGCCGGGCGACATTAACTACATGCAGTATTTCTATCCCGGGATGATCATCCTGGTGCTGCTCTTCACCGCGATTTTCGCGACGATCTCGACCGTCGAGGATCGCAAGGAAGGCTTCCTGCAAGGCGTGCTGGTGGCGCCGATCGCGCGCTCGACCGTGGTGCTCGGACAGGCGCTGGGCGCGACGACGCTCGCGCTGATCCAGGGATTCATTTTTTTGATCCTCGCACCGCTGGCGGGAATCCATCTCAACCTCGAAGCGATAGTCGTCAGCGCCGGGATGATGACGATCATCGCGTTCGCACTCACCAGCATCGGGCTACTCATCGCATGGCGCATCGAGTCCACCCAGGGTTTCCATGCCATCATGAACCTGATCCTGATTCCGATCTGGCTGTCTCGGGCGCGTTCTTCCCGGCTAATGGCGCGCCGGGCTGGCTCTACTGGACGATGCATCTGAATCCACTGAGCTACGGTATGACTGCGCTGCGCCGCGGCCTCTACCTCGCCGAGCCCGTGAGCTTCTGCTCGCTGGCTGAGTTCCGCTGGGCGGTGCTGATCTCCATCGCATTCGCGATCGTGATGTTCGGCGCGGCCACGCGCGTCGCCAGCCGCTCGACTTCCGTCTAGTCAGTTCGCCTTCGCTTGAATCTCCACGCCGATGTGGTGAATCTTCATCGTGATGAATAGCGATCATGATGAGGTAATGCGCCGCGTCGCCGCGATTTCCCCCGCGCTGGCGGAAAATGCGCGCGCCTGCGATGCCGCGCGTAAGCTGGTTCCCGAAAGCATGCGACTGATGGTCGATGCCGGGCTGTTCAAGATCCTTCAGCCCCGGCGCGTCGGCGGATTCGAACTCCCGATGCGCACCGCGGCCGAAGCGGTGAGCGCAACTTCGCAAGCGTGCCCGTCGAGTGGATGGGTGCTGATGGTGATGGGCGCGCATCATTGGGTCGTCGGCTGTCTTCCCGAGCAAGCGCAGGACGATGTTTTCGGTAACGGTCGCGATGGCCTGGTCGCGGGCACGCTCTCGTGGCAGGGAACCGCCGAGCCGGCCGAGAGAGGCTATCGCGTCAATGGACGCTGGCAATTTTGTAGCGGCGTCGATCACTCGGAGTGGGTGATGCTCGGGTGCGCCGATCCGAAAACGCGCGGCCCCGGCGTGCACCTGGTGGTGCCGCGCGCCGAAATTGAGGTCGACGACACCTGGCACGTGATGGGCCTGCAAGGAACCGGCAGCAAGGATGTGGTCGCCCACGACATCTTCGTGCCCGCGCATCGTGCGGTCGAGACGCGCGCGCTATTCATCGGCGCGAGTCCCAACGCCTCGAAGCATGCGACCAATCTTTATCGGCTTTCTGCGGAAGCGATGCTCGCGACCTCGGGAATGAGCGCGCTGGTTGGTCAGGCGAAAACGGCATTGCAGCGATTCATCGAGCGCACGCGTGAACGCAAGGTGATCCTGACCGGCGCGCGCAAAGCCGATCACGGACCGACGCAGGTTCGCGTCGCCGAAGCAGCCGGAGAAGTCCACTGCGCCGATCTGTTGCTGCATAGCTCGCTGGACGCATTCGATCGGCTGGCGGCGAGCGGCGAAACCTGCGGCAACGAGTTGCGGGTGCAGGCGCGATGGAATGCCGCCTACGGCGTCGAGCTATGCCGTCGCGCGGTCGAGCGGATGTACGCCGGGTCAGGCGCGCATGCGGTCTATGCGCCGAGCGATCTCCAGGTTTCCTTCCGCAACATCGAGGTGGGCGCGCAGCACGCCAGCATGGATTTCGATACTTCGGCGGAGATGTACGCGCGGATGCGACTCGGCTAAATCAAATACTGAGAGCGTATCGGCAACGAAAAGGAGCTTGCGGTGGAATACAGAAATCTCGGCAATTCGGGTTTGAAGGTCTCGGTGGTCGGCCTCGGATGCAACAACTTCGGGATGCGCATCGACACCGAGCAGACTCGCGTCGTCGTCAACAAGGCGCTCGACGAGGGCATCAACCTGTTCGATAGCGCGGACATCTACGGGAATCGCGGCGGCTCCGAAACCATGCTCGGCAAGGCCCTCGGCCCGCGCCGTCACGAGGTGGTCGTCGCGAGCAAGTTCGGCATGGCGATGGGCGACGGGCCATTCATGAAGGGCGCGTCACGGCGCTACATCATGTCGGCGGTCGAGGCGAGCCTGAAACGCCTCAACACCGATTACATCGATCTGTACCAACTGCATTTCCCCGATCCAGAAACGCCGCAGGAGGAAACCCTGTGCGCGCTCAATGATTTGGTGCGCTCGGGCAAGGTTCGCTACATAGGTTCGAGCAACTTCGCCGGATACCAGGTTGCCGATGCGGCGTGGATCTCGAAAACCAACGGATGGGCGCCATACATCTCGGCGCAGAATCAGTACAACCTGCTCGATCGCCGCATCGAGAAGGATTTGACCCCGGCGTGCAAGCAATTCGGCGTCGGCATCCTGCCCTACTTCCCGCTCGCGAGCGGTTTTCTCACCGGCAAGTACAAGCGCGGCGAGGAGCCCTCGAAAGATACTCGCCTCGGCGCGATGGGCGCGATGGCGAAGCAGGCGCTCACCGACTCGAACTTCGCGACGCTTGATAAGTTGCAGGAATTTTCGCGTGCCCATGGGCATTCGGTGCTGGAGCTTGCGATCGGATGGCTCGCCTCGATGCCGGCGGTTTCCAGCGTCATTTCAGGCGCGACCAAACCCGAGCAGGTTACCGCGAATGTCAAAGGCGGCGACTGGAAGCTATCGGCAGAGGAGCTTGCGGAGGTGGATAAAATCACCCGGCGCTGAAATGCGCGTAAACGAGCGAGCGGAACATCTAGCGAATTTCTGCGACGAATTTTCCCGCAGCGGTTGGCGTCTAATATCTGACGCGCGGTTCCAAACTTGCGCTCTTCTACCTCTTTCAAAGGAGCCGAAAAATAATGCGCTACATGGTTGCCTGGTTGCTGGGTGTTCCGGCCTCGATCCTCGTGATTTGGTTCGTGGTTTCGCACATTCTCTAAACCCGAAGTCGCTGCACGAGATTCACAGCGGATCGAAAAACGCTTCGACTCTTTTTTCGAAGTGAAATTCGCGCGCAAGCCGAATCCATTTTCTGTCCATCCCGTGCAGCGGCTCCGGCAGCGCGTCGAGCGGATAAAAGCCCGCCGCGAGCGCTTCCAGCGGATTCGGCGCGATTTCCCCTCCCTCGATCTCACATTCAAACAATAGCGAATAGATGTGCCGGCTCGGCGCCGGAACCTTGAGGCTGTCGACGATGCCGATCAGGCGCGTGGGCCGCACGATGAGGCCGATCTCCTCGCGCACTTCCTTCGCGACATTTTCCGCCGGCGAAATTCCCACATCGCAAAAGCCGGTCGGATACCACCAGCGTCCGCTCGGCCGCTTCATCATCAGGAGCTCGTCGCGCTGATTGAACACGATCGCGCCGACGCCCACCGCCGTGGTGACGTAGCCCTCGTAGCCGCTGATGACCGCCTCGCGCCATCGCAACCGCACCGCCTCTGCCGCATCCGCGTCTGACTGCGCGAGCGCGGCGTGCATTCGCGCCGCTTCTTTCAGCAATTCTTCGTAGCGCTCCGAGTCGTAGCCATCGGGTTTGAATGCCAACCCGGTGCGTGCAATCGCGGCGATGCGCTCGACGAAGCGCGCCAGCTCCACCAACAAATCGGTTTCCACTTTCGCCTCCTGAAGCGGAAAGTCTAGCATCGCGATGCGCTTCCCTCGGCACGCGATGTCGTACTAATCCATAGGCTCGACGATTCATCGACAGAGGTAACGGATGCTGGACCCTTATATCGAAGGATGGGAGCTGCGCGAGCTTTTGCGTAAGCGCGAGGTTCGCCCGCGCGAGGTCGCGGAGTTTTTTCTCGCGCGAATCGAAAAGCTGAACCCGGCGCTCGGCGCGTTCATGACCATTACGCGGGAGCGCGCGCTCGCCGACGCTGACCGGCTCGAAAAGCTCTCGCGCGCGGATGCGGACGCGCTGCCGCTCTTCGGGGTGCCCTACTCCATCAAGGATTTGTCGTGGACCAAGGGCATCCGCACCACGATGGGATCGAAGAACTTCGAGAATTTCGTTCCACCCGCCGATGCTGAGTATGTCGCGCGGATGGATCAGGCTGGCGGCATTCTGCTCGGCAAAACCTCGACGCCGGAGTTCGGCGCGCGACCCACCACTGAGGGTGGATGCTGCCCCATCGCGCGCAATCCGTGGAACCTCGAGCGTACCGCGGGAGGCTCAAGCGGCGGCTCCGCAGCCGCGAGCGCGAGCGGCATGGGCCCGCTGCATCAAGGCAGCGATGGGGGAGGCTCGATCCGGATCCCGTCGGCATGCTGCGGCGTCTTCGGCATCAAACCCGCGCGGGGACGCATCAGCAATGCGCCGGTCCGCTCCGAAGGATGGGGCGGATGCTCCACCTCGGGACCGATCGCGCGCACCGTTCGCGACGCGGCATGGATGCTCGACGTGATGGCCGGCCCGGTGATCGGCGACGCCTACTGGGCGCCACCGCCCGCGCGTCCGTTCATCGAAGCGATTAAGACGCGGCCGAAAAAGCTGCGCCTCGCGACGCTGTGTGAAACGGCATTCGCCGATGTTGACCCCGAAACTCTCGTAGCGTTCGAATCAGCCTGTCAGACGCTGCGTTCGATGGGGCATAGCCTCGAACCAATCAAGCTCGATTTGTCGGTGCTGATGGTACCGACCAGCATCGTTGCGGTGGCGGGAATCGGATCGGTGGACGTGGCTGACCCGGAGCTCATCGATCCGGTGATACAAGGAACGTGGAAAGCGGGACGCGCAACCACCGCCGCGCAGTACATCAACGCGACGACGATGATGCATAACCTGTCGCGCGACATCGTGCAGAGCCTCGCGCGGTACGACGCGCTGCTCACGCCGACCTTGACGCGGCCGGCGGTAAAGCTCGGCACGCTGCCGGCGCAAAATCCATGGAAGACCGACAAGAATGGGAAGCCGGTTCACGACATCTATACGTGGACCGCTTTCGCATTTCCCTTCAACGCCACAGGCCAGCCCGCGGTTTCGGTCCCGATGGGCTTCAACCAGGCGGGGTTTCCCCTCGGACTCCAAATTGTCGGGCGTCCCACCGACGAGGCGGGGATCATCGCGTTATCGGCGGCATTCGAAGAAGCGCGGCCCTGGAAGGACAAGTTGCCAGATATCAAATGAGCGGCATCGATCCGGCAATAAGCGGGCTCTGCGCGCTGTCCCTCACGTTGATATTCGGCGCGTCGGGGATCATAAAGTTGCGTGATATCGAGACGTTCGAGGGCTCAGTTGCGAACTATCAATTAACGCCGACATCGATGGAGAAGCCCCTCGCATATCTGATCCCGATCGCCGAGTGTGGTTCGGCCGCCGGGTTGTTGCTGACCTCGACCCGTGCGCTCGCCGCATCAATGCTGCTCGTCTTGCTGACGATGTTCAGCGTCGCGATCGCCATCAACCTCGCGCGAGGACGAACCAACATCGATTGCGGATGCTTCGGTCCCGCGCTGCGTCAGGAACTCAGCGGATGGCTACTGATCAGGAATTTGTTCCTCATGATTTTGACCGCTGTGGTGATTTTCCCGACGAGCGGGCGCGCGATCGAATCGATCGACGTTGTAACCATCGTGCTCGGCGCGCTGACTCTCGTTACCCTGTACGCGAGCGCGAATTTCGCGATTGGCAATGCGCCGAAAATTCGCGCGCTGGAGACGATGTAACATGAGCGAAGCGCTGCTGATTTCGCAGATAGCGCTGTGGGTCTTGCTGCTCGTTATGGCGGGACTTCAGCTCGCGCTGCTTCGCCAGATCGGCGTCATCCACGAACGCATCGCACCGATGGGCGCGCTCACGCTGGACAAAGGTCCCAAGGAGGGCGAGAACGCGCCGCTCTTCGATCTTCTCGATATCAAGAAGCGGCGCGTCAAGGTGGGCGGAGCGAGCGGCAAGAGCTCCTTGATTTTCTTTCTTTCGCCGAGCTGCCCGGTCTGTAAAAAAATGCTGCCGATTCTCAAATCCAGCTCCCGCACCGAATCAAACTGGCTCGACATCGTGCTCGCGAGCGACGGCGAGGTCACCGAGCACGAGCGCTTCGTCAATGCGCAGGGCCTTGGAGATTTTCCCTACCTGTTGTCGCAGGAACTCGGTATGACCTACCGGGTCGGCAAGCTCCCGTACGCAGTGTTGATCGATGAGGCCGGCGTGATCCGCGCCAAGGGCCTCATCAATACGCGTGAGCACCTGGAAAGCCTCATCCAGGCGAAGGAAATGGGCATCGCCTCGATCCAGGAATATTTGCATAAGCACACCGGATCGGATCCGGCATGAGCGCGACTACCGAGGTACTCGACGCTTGAGGCTGTTGTCCGTCTTGATGGCGCTATTGGCGATGGGTGGAGTTGCGCGCGCGAGTGGCACCGACATTTTCAACGCTAACTGCGCGATTTGCCATCAACCAAACGGCAAGGGCATCCCTGGAATGTACCCGCCGCTGGCGGACTCCATCGGAAGTTATGTCGCGATTCCCGAAGGCCGCGCCTATCTGATTCGCGTCGTATCGTTCGGCATGAATGGGCCGATCTCGGTTCACGGCCAGACTTACAACGGCATGATGCAGCCATGGCAGAAATTCAAGGATGAAGAGATCGCCGAAGTCCTGAACTACGTGCTTACCAATTTCAATGCGAAACTGCTGCCCAAGGATTTCTCACCATTGATGAGCGGCGAGGTGAAGAAATATCGGACGACGGCTGCGCTGGGCGACATTCGCAAGGAACGCGAGGCGCTGTTGAAAGCGCTCTCCGCTTATCGCTGACGAAGAATGATCCGTCATTTGAGTGCCGGATCTTCCACATCGCGCGCCACGATACCTACTTCTTGTCTTTCGCGGTGCGGTAGTCGCCGAACTTGGAGTCGCGTTCGTTGAGCGCCGTGGTGACGCCCTCGCGCATCTTCTTCATGTACTCGCGTGACGACGGCTGATGGAAGCAGAGCGCCTGAATCTCGGTGGCGGAGCGAATCGCCGCGCGTGCTCCCATGATCTCCATCGCGCGATGCACGGTGCGCTTGTTAAGCGCCTGCAGATCGCGCGGAATCTTCGCCACGCGGCGCGCCCAGTTGAGCGTTTCCTCCTCCAGCTTGTCCGCCGGGAAGGCGCGATTCGCGAAGCCGTACTGGACCGCCTCGATTCCCGAGATCGAATCTCCCGTGAGCATCAACTCCATAGCGCGCCGCATGCCCATCAGCCATGGATGATAAGCGGTGTCCGGCGTCGACATCGATCGGACCGGCGGATAGCCGATCTGCGCATCCTCGGCGACATAGACGAGATCGCATGCGGTCGCGAGTTCGGTTCCTCCCGCGAGGCAGTAGCCGTGCACCTGCGCGATGACCGGCGTGGCCATGTCCCACATCTCGAACCATCCGTCCACCAGGTGTCGCGGCCAAATGCCCTCGCCCGGCGAGATGTGGCGCGGGAGCGGTTCTCCGGGAGCCTGCGAGAGGTCATAGCCGGCGCTGAAACATTTTCCATTGCCGCGGATGATGATGGCGCCAATCTCTGGATCGACGTCGGCCTTGCGCAGCGCATCGAAGAGTCCGCGCGTAGCCCATTCGAGAGAGCATTGCGCTTGTCAGGACGATTGAGCGCGATTCGACGAATGCCGGCCTCGGGAGTTTCGACCTGGATAAATTTGTAGTCGCTCATCGGAGCCTCGCTTATTTCGCGGCTTGGCAGACTTTCCATGCGCTGTCGGCCAGCGCAGGCACGCGTTCCCTCATCTGATCGAACAGCGGATCGTCGGCCTGGCCCAGAACGTATCGGCTATAACTTCCTTCCATGATGATGGCGAGTTTGAAAATCGCGAACGCCTGGTAGAACGGGAAGTTCGGCATCTTGCGTCCGGTCTTTGCCTCATAGCGATCGAGCATCTCCCGACGCGTGAGGAATCCGGGTTCGGGGAGCATCGTGGCCATGCCGGGATTCGCGCGATCGTCACCGGGATCGGGCCAGTAGCTGAGGAGCCAGCCGAGATCGGCAAGCGGATCGCCGATTGTTGACATCTCCCAATCAAACACCGCGATGGGCTTGGGCGAATCGGACGGTGTCCACATCACGTTGTCGAGTTTGTAGTCACCATGCACGATGGTCGCGGGCGGTGATTCGGGAATACGCGCCTGGAGCCAATCGCGCACCTGGTTCATCACCGGCAGCGGGCGCGTATGCGGAAGGGTGCGCTCCAGCTGATCGACCCAGCGCTTGAGCTGGCGCGGCAGATATCCGTCGGGGCGTCCGAAGCCTTCGAGGCCGGCCGCGCGCCAGTCGACCTTTTGCAGCGCGATGAGCAAATCGATCATGCCCTCGCTGACCGCGCGCCGCCGCTCGAACGTGTTGGCGAAACTATTTCCGTCGGCGCGAATAACTTCGCCGCGCATATACTCCATCAGGTAAAACGGCGCGCCGATGTACTTCGGATCATCACAAGCGGCATAGACGCGAGGGACCGGCACTTCGGTGTCCTGCAAAGCCTTGAGCACGCGATATTCACGCATCACATCGTGCGCGGTCGGCAGCAGCGGTCCGCGCGGCGGACGGCGCAGGGCCCAGGATTTTCCCTGGAAATGGATCAGATGCACTTCGTTGGAATGGCCGAACGAAATGTTTTCCGATCGCAAATCGTTGGGATCGCCGAGATGGTTATCGCGGATGAAATTGCGCAGCCCGGCGATATCGACGGTGGCGTTGGGACCGGTTTTTTCTGCAGTGGCGCTACTCATTGCCCGATTCTTCTCCGAAACTAGGTTGCGGGCTACTCCAGCCCGCCGCTGAGGTTTAACGCCCTCGCTCCAGCGCGCGCAAGCCCTGTGTGGGTGTGGGTGAAACTCGAAGAAAGGCCGAACTTGGATAAAACCGACTAGATAGCCTGACGATCAGCAAAGGCGCGCAAGCCGCCTCGTTTGCGGATCAGGACGACCGCGAAAAGAACGTAGAAGACAAGCCCCATGATTCCTGCGGCCATGCTGTCGGGGGTGAAGAGACTCTTCAACGTTGCGGGAGTTTCCGGGGCCTCGGCATTCTCGAGATGCCGCTGAGATAACGCGCCGCCAGTGCGAGCGGCAGGTGCGATGCGCGTCAGATGCGGATTCAGTGGGGCGCGCTTAATCTGTCGGTCCGGGGGTGTTTTAGATTTTATGATCGTTGAAGAAAGCCCGTTCTTCGCGTTGGAAGGCGAGGCATGCGCGGCAAAGTTTCGAAGATCGTGTATACCTGCGGCGGCAAGCGCCTCGGTTTTGCTGCGCAACGCCGTAGCTTGACTGAAAAGGCCATTCGCCAGGGGCTCGAGCGTGGATTCGGCGTTCGCTGCGAACTGGTTGTCCACGTTTGCGAGATGCGATCCGTGGATCGCGAGCCCGAGGAAGGCCAACAGACAGGCAGCGAACGTGGAAACCTTGAACATCTCGAAACGCGAACTCATCAAAGAGCTGCGAAGCTGTTTGATGCTGGGAACTTCAGCGGGGACGGAAGTCTTGCTTGCGGCCTGAAGCAGACTTGCGGGAGGCACATCGAGCTCCCATGTCACTGGTCGGGTCGGCATTGCGGAAGTTTTAGCTACTCGCTCGGTTCGGTATATTCGATCGACATCGGGATCGTGACTCTACATTTAGTAGCATTTTCAGTCAAACGCTTTGAGTCGCATATGCTTAGCCTATGCGCGCGAGGATGCGACCTCTGACGCCATGACGGTTCGGACTCCGCTTGCGTTTACCCTTCGCGATGTTCATACCAAATGATGCTATGGGGGCCGCGCAACCGAAAGCATTCAGCACCAGCGTTACACGCGGTTCGGCGTTTTTGCGCCTGGCGCGGCCGCATCAATGGTCCAAAAACCTGCTCTTACTCGCGCCGCTGATTTTCAGCCGCCACCTGTTTAAATTTCACGATACTGCCAGCGTCCTCGCGGGGGTTGTGGCGTTTTGCGCGATGGCCAGTTTCGCGTACGCCCTCAACGACATCATCGATCGCGAGGCTGACCGGCTAAATCCAGAGAAACGCCAACGGCCGCTTGCTTCCGGCGAGTTGAGCGTGGGATCCGCGGTGCGGTTCGCCGTCGTTCTCGCCGCGACAGGTATTGCCATCAGCGTGGCCCTCGGAGGCGCATTCTTTCTGATCGCGCTGGTCTACCTGGCGCTCCAATTCGGCTATTCCCTGTGGGCGAAGCAGGTGGTGATCCTCGATGTAATCGCGGTGTCGGCCGGATTCGTCATTCGTGCCTATGCCGGCGGCGTTGCGATTAACGTCGACGTTTCCCCGTGGCTGGTGTTTATAACCTTTTCGCTGGCGTTGTTCCTGGCGCTGGCGCGGCGGCGGCACGAACTGACGATTCTCGGGGGTGGCGCTGCGGCGCACCGCGGTGCGTTGGCACACTACAACGTCCGTTTGGTCGATCAGATGCTGGCAATTCTGGCCGGAACCACGCTGGTCGGGTACATGACGTACACTGCGTCATTTGAAATTGAAGCCAAGTTCGGAGCCCGCTACCATCACCTCGCCGTGCTCACGGTTCCGTATGTTGCGTTCGGGATCCTGCGCTATCTGTATCTGGTCGATCAGCAAAATGAAGGAGGCGACCCGACCCGCCTGCTGCTCGAGGACCGCCCGCTCCTCATCTGCATGACGCTTTGGATCGGGACGGAGATCGCGCTGCTTTATTTCTAGAAAAGTCCGGACCGAGAGTTCAGTAATTCGGCAGCACGCCCGTCGGGTGACCGGTAAGCCCCATGACGGCGAACGGATTGCGCCCGAAGGGGCTTTGTCCGACCGATCCGAGGCCGCCGAGAGTGGCCTGCACCTGAACCGAAACTTCGTTGGGATTGTAGGAATTGGTGATTCCGACGTCGAAGGCCCAGCAATCGCACGGCGACTTGAATCGGATACCGTACTGCGTGGACAGCATCCTCGACGCGGCGAGATCATAGTTGGGTCCGAAATAGACTCCCATCCGGTCGAGAATGTCGTAGTAGGTTCGCAAGGCAAAGAACTGGCTGGCGTTGCGCGAGGTGCCGACGAACTCCACCGTGTTTGCGCTTCGCACATAATTATACGAAACCTGCAGGAAGGAACCGGTCAGCGCTTTGCCCATATAGAGCGACGGCGCGTCCTTCTCATTCGAGGGGGGCTGCAGGTTCATCTGAACGCTCGCCAGACTGAGGCCCGGGTTATTGCGCGGATCAACCGCGAACTGTGTTCCGAACGACACCACTGAGCTTGGAAACAAGGTGAACCTTCCCTCGACGTCGGAAAGCGCGACCTGGTTGGGTTGGATCGCGTATTCGGTGTCGTAGGCCTGCATCAAAGAGAACGAAACTAGCTCGCGGGTCCTTTCTCCATTCGCGTTATGGGACTCCGAGGTGTCGGTGCTGTCGTACACGCCTTCGTTTTCGGCCGAATTTTGGATGCCAGCGCCTTGACCTGCATCTGCCGCCCGCACCGCGCCGGTTTCAGCGTCCGCATTTTCCGGAACCTCGGGCGTGTCAGCCGCGGAGTTCATCTTGGCGTAGAGCCGAGAGGAGAAGCCATAAACGATCAGCGATCGGGCGTTGATGCGGTCGCGTTCATCGAAAAGAGGCACGCCGCTCTGCGAAATATCGGGCACATAGCTGTAATTAACGAACGGCTCAATGGTGTTCTTCAGCTTGTCAATATATTTCCAATCGACGTGGTAGACCCGCTCCAGTTCCGTCGAAACACCGGTTTGGACGAACGGAATCAATCGGGTATTGAAGCCTTGATTGCCCAACTGACCGGATTCGAGAAAATTGTTGTAGGTGAGGACCTGCGCTGTGCCATTTGGGCCGATCGGCGCCGTCGCTCCGACTGGAACGACGTTCAGATCGTGTCCGAAGGCTTCGTAGACGTTCCCATACACGCCTCCGGTTACGAATCCATTGAGGTACTCACCAAGCCGCCACGGTACCGTAACCTTAGGATTCATGCTGAGCCGCCCGCCACTCAGACCGCGCTGACGCCAGAAGTTGGTCGCATCGATGTCGTAATCGGCATACGCGAGGCTGCCAAAAAGTTCACGGCGGCCGTCGATCCACAAATCCGGCAATTGCTGAAGCGCGAACGGCTGAGCCTGGATGAGATCCTGATGCCAGGTGCCCTGAAGTTGAGCGAAACCATCATCAAACTCGTCGAGGAGGCCCAGATGCGATTGCGCGTCCCGCAATGAGCCGAAGTTGTTCCCATATCCCCGCGACAGCGTCCAGACGTCCATCTCGCGAAGGTAAAGGGAATCGCTCACGGTGTCCGCATTACCAAACAACGTCAGGTCAGGGGTGAGGTGCTGCCGCATCATCCCAATAATCCCGAACCGATTGACCGGGATGTTGGGGTCGGCAATCTGGGTATCGACGATGTCGTTCTGGCGATTGCTGTCCGAGCGGATCGATTCGTTGTAGTACGCGGCGTTGACCCAGAAATAATCATCGATGCCGTTGGTCAGGCGATACTCGCCGAGTCCCCCGATCCGTTGGTTCGTTTCGACGTCAAAGGCCGCGGTCGCATCCGAGCTTTTGTTAATCGCGAAATAGTACGGCTGGAGATATTGGAATCCGCGCAGTCCGGATTGTCCTTCGCGTCCGCTGAGGAAGCCGCTATGGCGACTCGTGTCGGCCGGAAATTCGGCATAGGGCAGCGGGATTACCGGGTAACCGAGCACCGAGAAGGTCGCGTTCTTCGCGTAGCCGCTGCCGCCGAGATGGACATCCATCTTGTCCGCGCGGAGACTCCAGTCCGGCGTGCCGGGCTCACATCCGCAGGTGGTAAAAAATCCCTTCAGCACAGTGTAGTTCTGCCCCGCCACCTTGCGGATGCGCTTCCCTTCGAGATGATAGGTGTTCCGCTTGGCGAGAATCTTCGCGTTCTCCAGTTCCAGGGTTTCCGTCTCGAGGTTGATATCCCCCTGGGTCGCCCACATTTCGAGTTCGGGGTCGATTAGATGAACGTGTCCCACCGCGTGCGCAGTATGCGCCCGGCGCATCACTGTGATCTGATCGGCCTTGAGCACGGTTCCGCCCTGCGTCATGACGGCATTGCCGATGACGGTGAACGAATCGTTCTTCGAATCGTAAATCGATCTGTCGCCGGTGATATCGACCGGCCCCTGATGCTGCGCGACCACTTCGGGAGGAAGCCGGGATTCCTTGCTATTAGCGGCTAGCGAAAACGATGCGTGGGCAACTAGTGCCAAGCTTAAAAGCGCGGTCCAGACGGTTTTATTTGGCGGCTTCAGGAAAGAGACTTCTTCGGCCCTCGCGAGCCAGAAAGTATTGGTAAATTTCGCCGATAAGATACACGGAACCGGTCGCTAGTACCACGTCCTGCGGTGCGCTTTCCGCCATTACCATTTCGATCGCGCGCATCGGATCGCGCTCGACCCGATTGCGGACCCCGTAGCGCGAAAACACCGGCGCGAGATTCTCCGGCGCCAACGGCCGCTTCGGCTTCGCGATCGTCAAGGTCACGTCGCGCACCCGCGGCGCCAACATCGCCGCCATCTGCTCCCAGGTTTTGGTTTCCTGGCATCCGAAAATCAAGCGCGGCTTCACCTCGGCTCCGAGCTCAACCGCAATGGTATCGAGCAGCGCCTGGATGCTGAGCTCGTTGTGCGCGCAATCGAGCACTACCAGAGGCTCGCGCGAGACGATATCGAAGCGGCCCGGCCAGTAAACCGATTTGAGGCCGCTCCGGATGGCATCCTCGTCGAGGTTCCATCCGAGCGCGCGCATCGCTTCGAGTGCGGCAATCGCAATCGCCGCGTTCTCATGCTGAAACGGTCCCGCCAGCGACAGCTCGACATCTTTCATGTTGAGCGCGAGGCCCTGGTAATCGATCCGATGCTCAGGGGAATGCGACTGGAAGCTGAAATCGCGATCCATCAGGCGCGACGGACTATGGCGCTGCGCCGCCATCGAGGTCAGCACCTCGCGCGCCTCGGGATCGCGCGCTCCGATCACGACCGGAATGTCCGGCTTGATGATACCGCCCTTCTCGGCCGCGATCGAAGGAATCGTGTAGCCGAGATACTCCATGTGATCGAAACCGATCGGCGTGATCACGCTAAGAAATGGATGCACCACGTTGGTTGAGTCGAGCCGCCCGCCGAGCCCGGTCTCGATGACGGCGACATCGACATTTTCATCGGCAAAATATTGGAACATCAGCGCGACGGTGAATTCGAAAAACGTCAGCGCCAGGCCGGCATCCTCGTAGATGGCGCGCAGCTTCTGGATGTAATCGAGCATCCGGCGCGAGGAGATCTCGGCGCCATCGACGCGGGTGCGCTCCGAGAGATTGACCAGATGAGGCTTGGTATAGAGGCCGACGCGCAAACCGGCGGCGCGCAGGCAGCTATCGAGCATCGCGGACACGGAGCCCTTCCCCTTGGTGCCCGCGATATGAACGGCGCGCAATCGCAGATGGGGATTGCCGATGAGCGCGAGCGCATTATCCATGCGTTCGAGCTTGTAGATTTCCCCTCGCGCCTCGAGCGAATAGAGCCAGTTAAGGGTTTCTTCCAGCCGCTCCATAGGCGAGGGATTTTACCCGCTGGAGGGTGGAATCAAAAGGGAGCGATTCTCTCAAACCTAAGATTCTCGGACCCTCATTTCTGTCATGTGGAGCGCAGCGAAGGATGACAGAACCAGAGGGCGCTGGCTAGCGGTTTACATTCCATGCTAGTTGGTTTATCGAAAAACAGACATTGGTAGGCAGGCGAAATCCTTACTGATCCTCACTTCAGCGTGAATGGGACGCGCACCTCCAGCGATACCCGCACCGGATTCCCACCATCGTCGCGCGCAGGCGTGAAGGTCCATTGATGCACCGCATTGATGGCCGCCTGATCCAGCATCGGAATCGAATCCACCACCTGGATGTCGTCCTCGACCTTGCCTGAGGTATCGACAATGACCATCAGCGTTACGCGACCCTCGATTTTCTTCGCGCGCGCTTCCGGTGGATACACCGGCACCACGTAGGTCTCGATCTGCGGCCGATGCGCCACGAGGTCGGCGGACACGGGCTTGTCGGCATCCTCACCCGATTCGGCGGGAGGCGGCAAGGCGCTGCCCGAGGAAGTCGCATCGGGGGCAACCTCGACGTCCGGCGAGGGCGCGGCTGTGGGCTCATCCGGCGGTCGCGCTTCGAGCTGCACATGCGTATGCACACCGGGCGGATCCTTGGTGGGCGTCTGCCCCCGCGCCATCGACGCCGTAAATGTCAGCGCCACTGCAACGGCCAGGAATTTTGGGAGGGCATTCGCTAAAGCCATCGCAGAAAAAGATAACAACCGCGCGCCACGATGACGATTCTCGGGGATTTGTGAATATCCCGCCGACTCTGCAAATATCTTTCCCAATTCGGTCCGCCAATCACCTCGGAGGATAACCGCATGAGTACCATCGCATCCACGCGCTCTGGAAAAGTCGAAGGCGAAGAGCAATCCGGGCTCTCCATCTTCAAGGGAATCCCGTTCGCGGCGCCGCCCACCGGCGCGCGTCGATGGCTCCCGCCGGAGAAGCCTGCGTCATGGACCGGGACCCGCGATGCGCGACGTTTCGGCGGCGTTGCCCCGCAGAACTCGCTGATGCTTAGCGCGTTGGCCGCGATGGTCATCGAGGATCCGCAATCGGAGGACTGCCTCTATCTGAACGTGTGGACGCCTGCCACCGACAACAAGAAGCGTCCGGTGATGGTGTGGATTCATGGCGGCGCATTCGAGATCGGTTCGGGCTCGCAGGCGCTCTACAACGGCTCGACCCTTGCGCGACGCGGCGACACCGTCGTCGTGACCGTCAACTATCGGCTCGGGCCGCTGGGCTTCCTGCGTCTGGCCGATCTCACCAATGGAAAAATTCCCGCGAGCGGCAACGAGGGCATCCTCGATCAAATTGCGGCGCTGCAATGGGTGCGCGACAACATCGCGGAGTTCGGCGGCGATCCCGGCAATGTCACCATCTTTGGCGAATCAGCCGGAGGAATGAGCGTCGGCACGCTGCTCGGTGCGGCCGCTGCGCGAGGCTTGTTTCATAAGGCAATTCCGCAAAGCGGCGCATGTCACACCGGCGCGGCGCGCGAACGCGCCAATCGCAACGCCGAGCGCATCATGTCAAAGCTGGGCGCCTCGAACCCCGAGGCGATGCGCGCGCTCACTCCGGAGCAACTGCTGAAAGGCACACTGATGCCCGACGGTAAAACTCCCGACCCGGAATTCGGCATGGCGTATCAGCCCGTCATCGACGGCACCATGATGCCTCGCGCGGCAATCGAAATGGTGAGCGATGGCGCATCCTCGGATGTCGCGATCATGGTCGGCTCGACGCTCGATGAATGGAAACTGTTCGCCCCAATGGATCGCGGTATCGCGAAACTCGATCGCGCGGGCCTCGCCGCGCGGCTAACGCGGAGAATGAAGCCGGAAGCTGCCGACAAACTCATCGGTGATTACGAAAAAGCCCGCGCCGCGCGCGGAGCATCGACCACGCCGCCGGAACTTTTCAACGCGCTCGAAACCGATCGAATCTTTCGCATCCCCGGAGTGCGCCTCGCCGAGGTGCATGCGAAGCGCGGAGGACGAATCCATCAATATCTCTTCACCTGGCCGTCGCCCGCGGCGGGAGGAATGCTCGGCTCGTGTCATGCGCTGGAGCTTGGCTTCGTCTTCGGGACCAATCACATCCCCGGGATGCCGCAATTCGCCGGCACCGGGCCGGTGGTCGAGCGCCTCGCGACCGAGATGCAGGATGCATGGCTGGCGTTCGCGCGCACCGGTGATCCGAGTTGCGAAAGCCTCGGCGCATGGCCGCAGTACGATGCTTCACGTCGCGCCACGATGATCCTTGGCGCGAAGAGCACCGCGGAAGAAGCGCCCTACGATGGTGAGCGTCGCGCCTGGGATGCGGTCCCGGCCAACCTCCTCGGCTCGCTGTGATTTTTTGGGATGACGCGGCCGCGACGATATCGATCGTCGCGGCCTTTTCTTTTCTGCTGCCTTTGGCAGGCAGCGGGTCAGTCGGAAAAAATTCCCAATTGCGGTTCGTGACCCACTGACGATCGACCAAAATTCGCTGGACGATCCTTCCTGGTAGGGGGCGTTCGCAAACGCCCCGTCGAATTCTGATCGCGCGAAGCGCATCAATTTCTACGTCGTTTACAACCTTCGTTCTGATCGCCGGCAGGAATGTGCGGCTCGGACCAAAGCCATCGAGGATTTTACGAGCCGTTCGAACGGCCCCTATCCAGACTCGCTATCCGGTTTTACGTTTCCCAAATTCAAACGGAGCGAGGCCCGAAGGAGGCCTCGCCGTCGTGCAGCGACCTCACTGGCGCAGTAGCGCCTCCTGGCTGAAGGCAGAGGGAAGAATGATGAAACGACTCTGGTAGGGGCGCCGGGTCGTTGGACCGGCGCCCCGATCAGGGAAGGCTTACGGAGTAGTGAGTTTCCCGCCCTTGCACTTCCAGCTCAGGCTCATATCGAAGGCGGTGGGCGGATTTGCGGGGTTAGCGGTGTCGGCAGCGAGGATCCGCGTGTGCAGCTGGGTCCGCGGTGGATTACCGGCACAGGCTTTCGGACTAATAATCCGGGTCTTATCCACCACCATCTCAAGTTGACCTTGGGTCGGCACTTTCTTGTCGATCGCAATTTTCACCCGCACCCGCGGGGTGGCGCCGTTTTTGGTCTGGTAGGTTGCTTCGAAGGCATTGCCACCAGGGTTCGTCACAGGCGTGATAGGAAGCTGTAGTTCACGTCCCTGCGCATCGCGGATTAGTTCACCCGCACCTCCGTCCTCGCTCAGAAGTTTTTGAATTGTGAGGAGGGTCCGCTGAAGGTCGATCCCTTTGGGAACGGTGACGAGATCCTTGATGCTCAGCTTACCGTTGGTTTTGTTCGAGTCCACGTGGTCCGCAGTTCCGCTAACTTCAGGGCTCGGAGTCGAAGTAGAACTGATCGTTTCGACCTGTGTGCCGGGCACCATCGTTCCTGGATCGGCGGTGATTTGAGGAGTCCCGGCGGTCGTGTCTCCATAATAAAAGAGCGTCGTGGGATTGTTCGCGGGCAGTGTTGTGCTGGTGATTAGACCAGACCCCTTATCCGCGGATAGTGAGAAAGTCCCGGTCGAAGAGCTCGAGGTCAGATTGACGACGGTATCGGTGCTGATAGAGGCGGGCACAGCGGTTCCCGAGGAAACATCCTGAAGCTGGATGGTAATCGCCAGGTTGGGTGTGGAACTGACTGGTCCGGAAACCGGAGCTTTGGTAAACGCGACCTGAAGATAGGGGTTGCGCGGCTGGATGTTGGCAAAATAGCCGTCGAAATCGGCTCCGCACATAGTGGGAACACCGACCGAGTTGTTCGCGGTCCGGGCTACGGCAGGTTGCAGCAAGCCGTAGCTGAGGTTGGTCCCGCAAGTCAGGGTACTGATATCGATCGCGGGCCAGAAGAACCCGTTCGCGCTGGTGTTGCCGTTGTCGTTGGTGGTGAGCCATCCGGGTTGCTGACCGTTTACCCACCCCGCGCCGCTTGCGTCCGCACATCCGCTGGTGGGGTCGCCATTGGTATCCAGGTACGAATCGTATGTATAGGTATCGCCATAAAAGCTCTGGTTATTGGTATCCAGAACCGTATTGATGGAGCGAAACGTCATACAGCCGCCGCCGTTCCACGTATCCCATAACCACAATGTGGTGCCGACGTTTCCATAATCGACCCCATTGTTGCTGCCGTTGTAACAGAACGGTTGCATCGAGAAGGAGCGATCGAGGTTGGTATCCATGAAACAGACCGCATTGGCGCTCGGAATCGGGTAGAGTGTGCCGCCCTGATTGGGAACTTTCGGATCTGCCGAGTAACTCTGCTGGGTGAGAATAATCTTGTTGGCCGTATTCTGAAAGCCGACTGTCGAGAGCGCGGAGGCCACGGTGGTCGAGCCGCTACCGTTGTTGAAGGTGTCGAGCACGTCCCTGAACATTTCCACTGTCGCGGGACTCCACGCGCTCTCGTAATCGTAGGTCGAAAGGTCGTACCACAGCGGGTTTGCGGAGAAATTGCTGCTGAAAGTGATGCCGCATCCATTGCTCTCGGTCATCACCGAATCGCATTTGGTCCCGCCTTCGTTGCTGGTGAAATCCTCAATCGAGGTTGCGAACAGATAGTAGTCGCTGCTCCCTGCATCATAGAGTCCGGTGGCGAGCTGACCATTGCTGTTTTTGGTCGAATATGGGACCCCATTCGCCGAATACTGATTCTGCAAATAGACGTAGAGCTCCTCGGCGACGTTGCGCGCGAAGCCGCACTGCGTGGCGGTCTCTCCCGTCGGAGTAGTGCAAACCGTTGCGGCCTCATCGGCGGGAAGATTATTGGAGATAGTCGTCGATGAGTAATACGGCGAACTCAGGAAGGCCTCGTAATGGTAGTACTCGATCAGCATCAATGCCGCCATCGTCTGATAGTCAGCAAAATACTGCAGCAGGTTAAGCGGATCGCTATAGAAGGTCAGGTCCGCGCCGAACGAGCCGGTGGTCGGAAGCGAGGTCACCGCCTTTTCGCATACCCCGATGATACCGTCGTTATTGGTCGACTGAAGCGCGATATTTATCGCATTCAGCGCCGCATCCATCGAGGGGAGCCCGCTGCTGGGCCCATTGGCGACCTGATTCAGAAAATTATCGATATCCGCCTGACTCACGGTACCGTCCGGATCTTCGCCGGCCTGCAACAGCTGCGTGTAGGTGTTCGCCACCGTCGCGATCGAGGTCAGCGCGTTGTTTACCGAACTGCTCGTGAGGCTGTCGACGCAAGTCTGCGTCTGGATGGCATCTTGAATGTCAGTGAGCTGAACTGAGATGGTGTCGAGCTCGCTGTTAATCGCCGAAAGTTCGCTTTCAACGTTGGTTTCATATGCGGCCTCTGAGTTGAGGCCGATCGAAGTCAATCCATACCCGATTAGATTGACCGAGAATCCACCGACGATCGATTCGACCAGACCCGCTGAGATGGCGGATTCCTGCGCATTTACCTGAGAGGCAGGCAAGAACAGCGCGGCGAAAATGAGCGCCACAGAGAAACAGAAACCTCGAACCTTCAAGTTCATTACCCCCCATTGCCTGAGTTGCCTATCCGTTGCGCGCGCACACTATGATCATATCGGGTGCGCACAGACTGCTTATGAATCGAAATCCACTGTACAGTCTATTTATTTAGCCTATTGCGTGCATTCAACGAGAACAATGATTTTTTTTCGACGCACTGTCAAATCGTGGTCGCTAATGCGTAGGGCCTCGCGCAGCGACCCCGGATGCCCAGCCGTGTCGAGGAATTTTTTCGAATGAGTTGCTCCGGCTCCAATTAAATGTCACAAAGGATAGTTCGGGCGGGGTCGTAGTTCAGCCCGGTTAGAACGCCGGCCTGTCACGTCGGAAGTCGTGGGTTCAAATCCCATCGGCCCCGCCAAAAATTGTATATCGGCCGACGGATTTCCCTCTTGACGGAAATCCGTTGTGCAAACAGGTGAAAACGAGTTGAGACTCACACATCAGACCAAGAGCATCTCGCGCGAAAGTGCGCTGCGCGACCGGCGTTGGATGGTAATCGACGCCGATGGACGATCGCTGGGTCGCGTCGCGACACGCGCCGCCTCGATCCTGGCGGGCAAGAATCGCCCCGACTACACGCCCCATGAAGACACCGGCGACTTCGTCGTCGTCATCAACGCCGCCAAGGTGAAGCTGACCGGCAAGAAGCTCGAGGAAAAGGTGTACTACCGGCACACCACCTATCCCGGCGGCATTCGCACTACCACCGCCGGTAAGATCCTCGAATCGAAGAAGCCGCAGCAACTGGTGGAAATCGCGGTGCGCGGCATGCTGCCGAAGAATCGCCTCGGGCGGCGGTTGTTCACCAAGTTGAAGGTTTACGCGGGCGCGGAACATCCCCATACGGCGCAGAAGCCGCAGGCTGTGGAGCAGTAGATCAACTAAAATGGCAGAGAAAAAAAACATCATTTGGGCAACTGGCCGTCGCAAGACCGCGGTCGCGCGCGTCCGTCTGTTCCCCGGCGCGGGAACCGTCACCGTCAATGAGCGCACGCTCGACAATTATTTCCCTCGCGACACTGCGCGCATGAAGGTGATGGAGCCGTTCGAAGTCACCGAGACCAAGGGCAACTACGATGTCCTCGCCAGCGTGCATGGCGGAGGGTCCTCGGCACAGGCTGACGCGGTTCGCCATGGCATCTCGCGCGCGCTGGTGGCAGCATCCGAGGCGCTGCGCGGCGCGTTGCGCAAAGCCGGCCTGCTAACCCGCGATCCGCGCGAGGTTGAGCGCAAGAAGTACGGGCATCATAAAGCGCGCAAGCGGCCTCAGTACTCGAAGCGCTAGTTTTCGAGCATCACTTTTTCGGCCCGCTCTATCATCGCGATGGCGCGGGCCATTTTTTGTCCCGCACAGGCGGTCGGCGGGCAGATGCATCGAAATGACATTAGAGATTCGTTTCCGCCGCTGAGCTTGCAGTAGGCATCGGTTTCTGTTTGACTTCCGTTCGCCCCCATCTCCACTTAGCCATTTGGAACCAAGGATGATTCATGCGTGCGAGACCTGAGCTGCGAAACGCCAGACTGACGCTGGTATCAGCCTTCGTCGCCGTCCTGCTTCCCCTGGCAATCGCAACGCGAGTTTTCGCGCAAGCGCCGGTCGCCGGTACGATTTCGACCGCAGCGGGCAGCGTCAATGTGCAACGCGGGGGCACTTCCACTCCGGCGACGACTGGAACACCCGTGAATGTGGGAGATCGGGTGGTCACCGGAGCCGGTGGGCATGCGGTAATCACGCTGACGGATGGCAGCGAACTCGAACTAGGCGAATCGAGCAACATCGTCATCGACAATCAGGCATTGGCGCCAGCGGGTGGCCGCGCGGCTACCCAAGTAAGCCTCTTCGGCGGGGTGCTGCGTTCGGTCGTGAACGCAACCGGAGGCCCTCCCAACTTCGAAGTGCATACGCCAAACGCTGTTGCGGCGGTGCGCGGAACCAGGTTCGATACTGTTTACATCGAAGGTGAAGCGAGGCCCACCTTCGGCGATTGCCGTAAGTTTACAGATGTTGTGGTTTATGAAGGTGTGGTAAGCGTCCACAATCCCGGCGCCACCTCGGGCGAGGATATCCCCGCCGGCTACGAGGTCAGCGTGCCATGCAACCTGACCCCGATGCTCCCCGGTCCCATCGGCATGACCGGCGCCCATTCCAACATCGGCACCGTCGTCGGAGGCGTTCCGCCCCCGGCCTGCCCGGTATGCCCTGCCTGTACCACCACCACCGTCCACACGATGCCACCCCCTCCACCTCCGCACTGATGCTCGATTAGGCAAGGATAGAACCGCGTTTGATTAATTCGACAAGATATCGCCTTGCTAAGGCGCTCATAATCGTCCTCAGCTTGGCTATGTTGATTGCCGCCCTACCAGCCTCCTCCCGCGCGCAATACTCCTTCGACGATATCTACCCCGATTTCTGGAAGGTCCCCGAGCATGGCCAATTTTCCGTCTTGGGCTTCCTCGGCGGCTATGGCAGCGATAAATACGGCAGTGGCCAGGAAGGCTTCCAATTCGAACAAAGCCTTAATCGTTATGTCGGCGTGTTCGGTCGCGTAACCGGCTATCAACTCTGGATCGGCCAGGGATTCGATTCGCCGCTCGAACCCGGAACCGGCCACCGCGCGAGGCTCAACTTCGGCCGCTTTCAGGGCGGGCTCGACTTCAACCTGTGGCCCGGCACCCACTTTTATCTTTCCGCCGGCCACGATGTTGGCGATAGCGATGCCCCCGTCATCGAGGGCGACCTCTCGAATTGGTGGTTCCTCCACAGCCTGCATCCGCTCAACTTCTCTTTCAGCACCATCCACAATTGGCAGAACGGCGTCACCAGCACCGAGGTCGATTTCCAGGTCATCCTGAAGAGCACCGAAAAGTTCCTCTTCATGGCGGGGGGCGGCGGCGCCTTTTACATGGGCGGTTTCATCCACGGCACCGACGGACAAGGCGGCCCCGATCTCAGCATCTATTACCGGCCCTGGCAGCTCGGCCTCAGCGGGCAAGCCGGCTATGGCTCGGCGCATCAGTACGGCCAGCTCACGATGTTCAAGTCACTCGACTTCACCGAATGATGCTCGATTAGCGCGTCTCCCGGTCGCGCGCTATGCTGCTGGCGATCGCGCTATGCCCGCCAACACGTCACCGACCCTTCGCAAATCGCGCACCACGCAAGTAACGCGGACCGGCAAGCCCTCTGGCCAGTCCGGATTCTCCCGCCGCCGTCTGCTGCTCGCCCTGCGTACCTTTATACTCGGTCTGGCGGTGGTCATTTCGATGGGGATGCTGAACTACTATCACGCCTTCCGGCAATTCGAGCTCAGCATTTCCGACCTGCGGATGTATTGGCATCCGGCGAAGAAGACCAGCGGCGCGATCGCGATCGCGGCGATCGACGACAAAAGCATCGCGGAGATCGGCCAATGGCCGTTCCGGCGCAGCGTGATGGCGCAATTCGAGCGCGCCCTCACCGATTACAAAGCCGCCGTGATCGGCTACGACGTGCTCTTCAGCGAGCCGGATAATTTCGATGTTGCGCGCGCCGCGCTGGTTGACCGCCTGGAGAAATCGGGCACTCCCAAAGCCACCGCCGAGCAGTTACTCGGCGAGAGCAACGACCAGGCTTTCGCCAACGCAATCAAGGCGCAGGGCGCCACTATCCTCGGATATTCGCTGGGCACGCTCGCGGCCAACGGTCGCACCAAAGGAGAAATCGAGCAGGGATTCACCACCCAGATGATCCTGCCCGCGCCGCTCTCCTACAATCTGGCAAAGATTCCGCCAGGGATGGTTCGCGAATTGTACGATTCCAAATCGTACCGGCCCCCGATTCCGATTCTCAACCAGGCGGCGCATAGCACCGGCTTCGTTTCCATCGATTCCGATGCCGACGGGGTCATGCGCGCGCAGATGATGGTCGCGCGCTTCCACGACGGCAATCGCGTCCCGCTCTCACTCGGAGTGCTCAAGGCGCTCGCCGGCGATGCCACCCTGATCCTGAACTTCGGCACCTTGGGCGATCAGAAGGTCGTCATCCAGAGTCCGAATGGCGCGATGGAATTCCCCATCAACGAACACGGCCAGATGCTGGTAAACTTCCGCGGCCCCGAAGACACCTTCCCGCATATTTCCTTCACCGACATCCTCAATAAGCGCGTTCCCGCCGCCGACCTGCAGGGCAAGGTGATCCTGGTCGGGATGACCGCGCGCGGCGAAGGCGACCGCTTCAACACTCCGATGGGCGGGGATTTTCCGGGCGTCGAAATTCACGCCAACGCCATCGACGACATCATCCAGAATGACGTCATCGTGCGCAGCGCCGATGACAAGGTCGAGCGCGTCATCGGGCTTGTGCTCGGCTTGTTGATGATCATCGCGGCCGCCTTTTTGTCGGCCAATCTGGCCGCGATGGTGGCAGTCGTTCTCGGCGGCTCATATGTCTTGATCGCTCAGCACCTGCTCTGGACCGACCATCAGTTGATCGGCATCGTGTATCCGCTCGCGATGCTGGCCGCCACCTATGTGGTGACTGCCGGATTCCGCTACTACGAGGAAACCAAGGAGAAGCGCTATCTCCGCCACGCCTTCGAGCATTACCTGCATCCCAGCGTCATCAGTTCGGTGCTCTCCAATCCCGAGGGCCTAAGGCTCGGCGGTCAACGCCGCGTGCTGACGGTCCTCTTCGCCGACATCGTGAACTACACCATGCTCTCCGAGAGCATGCAGGCCGACCCCGCCGCGCTGGTCACGATGCTGAACGAATACATGACCACCATGACCGATCGCATCCTCGACAGCGGCGGCGTAGTCGACAAGATTCGCGGCGACAGCATCATGGCGTTCTGGGGCGCGCCCAACGACATGCCCAACCACGCGCAGGTCGCGATCGATCAGGCGCTCGGGATGCTGGTGGAACTGAAAAAACTCAACGACACCGATCCGCGCTTCAAAAGTTTCGACATTGGCATCGGCATCGCGACCGGCGAGGTAATCGTCGGCAACTTCGGCGGCGCGCGCCGCTTCGACTATTCCGTCATCGGTGACACGGTAAATCTCGCCTCGCGGCTGGAAGGATTAACCCGCAAATTCGGCACGCATCTGCTGGTCAGCCGCGACACGATGCAAAGCGCCGCCGATGCCAGCTACATCAAGCGCGAGATCGGCCAGGTCCGCGTTAAAGGCAAACAGGATGCGGTCGCGGTGGTCGAAGTCGTCGCGCAGGCCAACGATGGCGTCGACCCGCACTTTTATGATCGCTTCGCGCTTCTCAAACAGCTCTTGCAGGAGGGTAAGGCTGATGAGGCGCGCGACGAACTGGACCGGCTTAAGAATGATCATCCGAACGACGGGGTCATCGGCATGTATGCCGAACGCTTCGCGACGCTCGAGGAACTTCCTCGCGAGATGCTGTTCGAATTCGACACGAAGTGACCGAGCGACGTCGTCGCTCGGTCATCCTGCGCGCTGCGCGAAGGATCTTCGTGCTTCCCCGCTCCCGATTAGGCGCGAAGCCGCCGAGACGGAGCAAAGCGGACGCCGAGGCAAGGGTTAAGGAGGTTGGTCGCGATTTTATCGCGACCTGGTGAGGGACCTTATCCAGCGCGTCTTCGCGCGACTATGGAATTCTGTTTTCTGCCTCTGCTGCTCTGCCCCATCGTCCGATCTTAACCCTCGCCCGGTGGGCCGCGAAGCCGCTGAGGCGGAGCGAAGCGGAGCCCGAAGCGAAGTAAAAGAGGTTGGTTCCGAGTCTGCGAGGAACCTGGAGTGGGATCTTACTCAGCGCGTCCTCGCGCGATTATGGAATTCTGCTTTCTGCCTCTGCTGCTCTGCCCCATCGTCCGATCTTAACCCTCGCCCGGTGGGCGAGGTTGGTTCCGAGTCTGCGAGGAACCTGGAGTGGGACCTTACTCAGCGCGTCTTCGCGCGATTATGGAATTCTGCTTCCGCTGCTGACGGGCAGCATCGCACGGTTTCAACATCGTGAAGAATCAGGAGCAGATTTCCTGAATCGCACGCGCAGCGCGTGCTGCATAAGGTCCCACTCCAGGCCGCTCGCCAAGCCTCGCGCCCAACCTCGCCCATCGGGCGAGGGTAAAGAGATCGAACGAGGATTAAGAAAGGACGAGGATTTTCAGAGAACTCGGATTGCCCTCAGGTTGCGATGATCATTCTTGTCGTTCGCGCTCTTATTGAATTCTGCTGCTGCTTGACCCTCGCCCGGTGGGCCGCGAAGCCGCTGAGGCGGAGCGAAGCGGAGCCCGAAGCGAAGTAAAAGAGGTTGGTTCCGAGTCTGCGAGGAACCTGGAGTGGGACCTTATCCAGCGCGTCTTCGCGCGATTATGGAATTCTGCCTCTGCTCTTCGTAGCGCAGGCTTCAGCCTGTGTCTTTTTGGGAAGATGCGATTGGCACAAACGCTGAAGCCCTTGCCACTGAAGGATTCTCCCTATGAAACTACATTGACTAACAGATTATGTTCACCGAGACTGACGGTCGCATGCCGACCAACGCCCCCAAGGAGCCAAATGAAACCCCGTACGATGCGCGCGCTTTTGCTGGTCGCTCTACTTTCGATCCTGGCCGGATGTGGTTCGGACAACAGCCACAATTGCCCGCGAGCTACAGCAGGGAATTCTTCTTGTTCGAACAGTGCGTATTCGCCAATCGGACCGACCTTTCCTCCGCCGACGTTCGCTTCGCCGCAGCCCTTCTCGGGCGGCCTCCGCAGGGATCGAAATTAATCTGTGCGTCCGATCGCGTCTTCGTTTCTTGGATGGCTTTGCTCCTTTTCAAACCGCGCCAGCGCAAAACCCATCGATGATTTTCCCATGACATCGCCGGGTAAGAACGGATGCGCTTTCGCGCGATCCGGATTCTAGCGGGTCGTTCGCGAACGACCCCTACGGGAAACGGCGGAATCATCGCGTCAATGCGCCGGGGCCGAATCGATCTGCAAACGCAAAATTCGCCAGCGGTGGAGCGCAACTCGCTCGCAATCGCGACCTCCTTACAACCACCTCTCATTCGTGCTAATCGGTTAAGCTTGGATTAATTCCCAATCGACGCGGGATTTTGCCTTATGTCATCGACGAATCGAGTCAGAGTCGGGATTCTGGGTGCTACGGGTTACTCCGGAATCGAGGCCGTGCGCCTGCTCGCAGGACATCCGTTCGTCGAGCTGTCGGTGCTGACCTCGGAGCACTATGCGGGCCGCGAAGTCGCTGATGTCTATCGCCATCTCGCGGGCATCGACCTGCCGGCGCTCGAGGAATTGCGCTCCGACCTCGTCAAAGGCCGCGTTGACGTGGTGTTCTCGTGCCTGCCGGAAAAAGTCGCCACCGCGATGATCGCCGACCTCGTGCAGAGTGGCGTCAAGGTGATCGATTTTTCCGAGGACTTCCGGCTCAAGGATGCGGCCACCTATCGCGCCGTGTTCGGCGTCGATCATCCCGCCCCCGCGCTGCTCCAGCATTCGGTGTATGGGCTCAGCGAGTTCAATCGGCACGCTATCCGGGAGGCGAAACTGGTCGCCAATCCCGGATGCTTCCCGACCGGCGCGCTGCTCCCGCTGCTGCCGATTATCAAGCGCGATCTGATCGAACCGTCGTCAATCGTCATCGATGCGAAATCCGGAACTACCGGTGCGCGCCGCGCCGCGAGCGTCGAGCAACTGTTCGCCGAGGTGAACGAGAACGCGCGCGCCTACAAGGTCGGCAATCATCGCCACGTGCCCGAGATGGAGCAGGAGATCGGCAACTCGCTCGGTCGCGAAATCGCGATCCTCTTCGTGCCGCATCTGCTCCCGATCTCGCGCGGGATTCTGACCTCGATTTTCATGCGCCCGCGCACCGGCACCACCGAGCAGGATGTGCGTAACACCTTCGAGGCGAGCTTCGCGAAGTCGCGCTTCATCCGGCTGCTGAAGCCGGGCGAGCTACCCGAACTGAAAAATGTTCGCGCGACGAATTTCTGCGAAATCGCGGTGCACCTCGACAAGCGCTCCGGCACGCTGCTGGTGCTGACCGCCATCGACAACCTCGGCAAAGGCGCTGCGGGCCAGGCCGTCCAGAACATGAACCTGATGCTGGGCTATGACGAAGCGGCCGGCCTCCTCGCCGTAGCACCAGTCCCGTGAAATTCAAAACCCTCGCCCTTCTCTATTAACCCTCGCCGGTGGGCCGCGAAGCCGCTGAGGCGGAGCGAAGCGGAGGCCGAAGCGAGGTAAAAGAGGTTGGTTCCGAGTCTGCGAGGAACCTGGAGTGGGACCTTATCCAGCGCGTCCTCGCGCGATTATGGAATTCTGCTTCTGCTGACGGGCAGCATCGCACCGTTTCAACATCGTGAAGAATCAGGAGCAGATTTCCTGAATCGCACGCGCAGCGCGTGCTGTATAAGGTCCCACTCCAGGCCGCTCGCCAAGCCTCGCAGGCAACCTTTTTAACTTCGCTTGGGTCTCCGCTTCGCTCCGCCTCAGCGGCTTCGCGGCCCATCGGGCGAGGGTTTCGGAAAACGAATTTCGTTACGGCAAATCGAACAGCAACACCTCCGCATCATCGGTCGCCGAAAATTTCAGCCGCGATTCATCTTTGATCTTCGCGCCGTCGCCTTCGCCCAGCGCGATGCCGTTCAGATCCAGCTTCCCGCGCGCAACGTGAACGTAGCCGCTGCGCCCCTTGGCGATTTCCTTCTCCACCGCCTGACCCCTGGTTAGCGCACCTATATACAAGTCCGCGTCCTGATGGATTTTCAGCGCACCATCGCCACCAGCATGCGAGGCGACGAGGCTCAATTTCCCCGTCGTGCGATCACCCAGGGTCTTTTGCTCATAGCCCGGCTTGATTCCGGCCGCCTCGGGCAAAATCCAAATCTGCAGAAAATGCAGCGCCTCCGATGGCGACGGGTTGAACTCGCTATGCGTAATGCCGGTGCCCGCGCTCATCCGCTGCACATCGCCCGCCGGAATCACGCTGCGCGTGCCGAGGCTGTCGCGATGCTCGACCGCGCCTTCCAGCACATAAGTGATGATCTCCATGTCGCGATGCGGATGGGTGCCGAATCCCTTGCCCGCCGCGACGTGATCATCGTTGATGACGCGCAACACCGAAAATCCCATCTCGCGCGGGTCTTGATATTCACCGAACGAAAAGGTGTGGCGGCTGTTCAGCCAATCGATTTTGGTCAGCCCGCGATCCGAAGCTTTGCGCAGTGTAATCATGGTTGCTCCTTCGCCTAAAAGGCTCTCGGAACAAGGTAACCATTCTGTCAAGGGGGTAGGAAGCCGGAATGTTACAGAATCAGCGCGAGGATTTCTTCGGGCGAATCGCAGATGGCGTCGGCGCCGGCATTCAGCAATTCCTCGCGCGTGCCGAAGCCGTACGTCACACCGATGCTGAAGATGCCGTTGGTCTTCGCGCCGATAATGTCGTGCTCGCGGTCGCCAATCATCACCGAACGCGCGGGATTGATGCCGGTCATTTCGATGATGTGCCGCAGCAGCTCGCGCTTATCCCCCAGCGAGCCGTCGTGTCGCGCGCCGAAGACGCCGTCGAAGTGAGCACGCATCGAAAACGCGGTCAGCACCACCTCGGCATGATCGACGAACTTGGTCGTCGCGAGGAAAACCCGCGGGCCGGAGCTGCGCAGGCGATGCAGCATCGCATCGATGCCGGCATACTCGACGGTCTCGCGCACACCCTCAGTCGCATAGCGGCGCAGGTAGGCGTGCGCGGCGGGTTCGACGAGATGCGCGCGATCGGGGCCGAGCAGCTTGCCGAGGTTCTGGCGCAGCGGCGGCCCGATGCACCACAGCAGATCCTCGAGGGGAGGAACCTCAGCGCCGACCTCGGCCAGCGCATGCGCCATCGAGGCGGTAATCGCTACTCGAGGATTAGTCAGCGTCCCGTCGAGGTCGAACAGCACGCTGTCGAAGCGCGCTACCATAGAGATGGCTGCATCCCCTTGGTTCTCCCCCTCCGGGGGAGATTACAGTGGGGAAAGCAGGCTGTTTTCAACCGCCTGCTACGCGGTGCGGCGCATCAGTTCGAGGATGTCGTAGCCGGTGATGGCCTTGGACTTCTCCGACCATTCGCGCAGCTCGGTATCGCTGACCTTCCCCGCCTGCGAGCCCTTCGCGAGGTCCATCAGCGCAATCTTGATGGTGGCCTCGTCGATCATCTCGCCGCTCTTGGGATCCGCCATCGAGCCGCCGCCCTTCTCATGGTAGAGCTTCACGACGCGGCGCGCCTCGTCGATCTGTTCCTGCGTCGGCGTATAGCACGAATTGGCAATTTCGGCCTGCTGCGGATGGATGACCCAGGTACCGTCCATGCCGAGGTTCGCGGCGCCGACGTTCTTCGCGCGCAACTCCTTCTGCAACTCCGCGATGCGCTCGGGCGTGTCGGTGTTCTTCCATAGCCGCAGGAAGACATTATCTACCGCATGTAGGCCGGCCGCTTTCGCGGCGACGACCACCGCCTGCTTCGAATAGAGGAAGTTGATGTTCTGATTGTCGACGATGTCGCGGATGCCGAGGTTCGCCGCGAAATCGGCGATGCCGAACACCAGCCCCGCCATCCGATCCGAGGCAGTGGCGATGTCGTAGGCCTTCACCAGCGCGTGCGGCGTTTCAATCAGCGATTCGATCTGCACGCGATACTTCCATCCGCCGCGCTTCTCGAGATCGTCGAGCGTCTTCGCCACGATCTTGATGTCCTCGGGACCGCGCGTCTTCGGCAGCATGATGCCGTGAAAGCGATTCGGCGCGCCGAGCATGATCGCTTCCATGTCGCCCTTGAAGAACGGCGAATGGATATTGTTGGGGCGCACCGTGACGATCTTCTTGCCGAAGTCGAGCGTGGTGAGCGCCTCGACCATCGTCTTCTGGCTCTTGGGGCCCTTGAATTCGTAGGGGCACGCGTCTTCGAAATCCGCCATCACGTGATCGACCGGCGACTTCACCGGGTCGGCCGCGTTCTGATGCAGCTTCATGCTGTGGCCGGGATAGGTCATTTCGGTGCGCGGGATGACGAAGCGCTTACCGTTATCGAGTACGTACATTTGCTATCTCCCAGTGAGCGGTCTACTCACGCCTTTTTTCAGATAATGCGATTTGCGTTTGATGAGCACCGTGCGATCGATTTCGACGACGACGGTGCCGTCCTGTTTCTTGCCTACCAGCTTGAACTTCACGAGTCCGCAATCGGGACGGTCCGCATCTTTTTTCTCCAGCACGGTTGATTCGGCGAAGATCGTATCGCCATGAAAAACAGGATTGGTGTGCTTGCCGTTGTCCATCTCGATTTCGGCGAGCGCATTTTCGCTGGTGTCCTGCGATGCGAGGCCCAAGGTGAACGCGAGCACCACGCCCCCATAGACCAGCAGCTTGCCGCCCACGAATGCATCGGGATTGCGATCGATCATTGCCTGGTTGAAATGCAGCTCGGCGGTGTTCATCACCAGCGAGGTGAACATATGATTGTCCATCTCGGTGATGGTGCGTCCGCGCTGATGAATCAGCGTGTCGCCGACGTTGAAATCTTCGAAGTAGTTGTTGTCCCCGGTGATAGCCATCAGCCCTCGCGCTCCATGATGCGGCGACCGATAACCTCGAGCTGGATTTCGCTGGTGCCTTCGAAAATCGACAGCACGCGCGCGTCGCGCCAGAAGCGCTGCACATCGAATTCCATCGAATAGCCATAGCCGCCGTGGACCTGCATCGCCTCGCGGGTCACGCGCTCCGCCATCTCGGCGGCGAATACTTTCGCGAGACCCGCCTCGTAGTCGCATCGCTTGCCGCTGTCCTTTTGCCCGGCCGCGAAGTATGCGAGCTGACGCCCCGCCTCGATCTCGACCGCCATGTGCGCGAGCTTATGCCGTATCACCTGATGCTCACCGATGGGCTGGCCGAACTGAGTGCGCTGCTTGGCGTATTTCACCGCGGTCTCGAAAGCGGCCTGCGCCACGCCGACGCCGCGCGCGGCGGTCTGAATGCGCGCCGATTCGTAGCTCGCCATCAACTGATAAAATCCGCGTCCCTCGACGCCACCGACCAGGTTTGATGCGGGCGAGAACGCATCGTCGAATTGCAGCGCGTAGCTGCGCATGCCGTGATAGCCGATGGTGGGAATCGGCGAGCCGGTCAGATGCGGCGGCGCGAAATCGTCGCCGGGAGTTTTCTCGAACAGCAACAATGAGAGACCCTTGTGACGCTTGGAGACATCGGGATCGGTGCGGACCATGACTGTCAGCACGTTCGCGCGATTGGCGAAAGTGCACCACATCTTGGATCCCTTGATCAGATAGCCGTCGCCATTTTTCACCGCGCGAGTCTTGAACGATGCGGTATCGGAACCCGAATCGGGCTCGGTGAAGGCCGCCGCCGTCATCAGCTCGCCGCGCGCGATCTTCGGCAGCAGGCGCTTCTTCTGCTCCTCGGTGCCGTTGGCGCTGATCAGCGTGCCGGTGATGAGATTGCGGGTCATCACGGAGCCGACGCTCAGCCATCCGCGCGACAGCTCCTCGGTGACAATCGCCATCGAGGTGTAGTCGAGCCCCATCCCACCCTGCTCTTCCGGAAAGATGACGCCGAAGTAGCCGAGCTCGGCCATCTTCTTGAGGATGTGTTCGGGGATTTCCTTGTTCTGGCGATCGAGGTCGTTGGCGATCGGTTTGACTTCTTTTTCGACGAAGTCGCGGACCGAGCGGCGTATCTCCTCGTGTTCTTCGGTGGTCATCGGCATGAACAAAATGCTCCTAGGCAGGGTTCTTCTTGCGAATCAAAACCGGACGTTCGTATTCGAGGACTTTCTCGCCCGCCTGGTTGAATCCGGTAGTGCGAAACTTCACCACGCCGCGATCGGGCCGCGAGGTATCGCGCTTGGAGAGCACCTCGGATTGCGAGGTCAGCGTGTCGCCCGGATAGACGGTCGCGAGGTACTTCATCTTCTCGTAGCCGAGATGCGCGATCGCCTTCTCGCTGAGGTCCTCGACCGAGAGCCCGAACACCACGTTCATCACCAGCATGTGATTGACGACGACGTTGCGATAGCCCATCGACTTGGCATACTCGCGATTGAAGTAGATCGGATTGAAATTCATGGTGACGCTGGAAAAGAGGCTGTTATCGCCCTCGTTAATCGTGCGTCCCCAATGATGTTTGAAGATGTGGCCGACTTCGAAATCCTCGAAGTAGTGGCCATGCTCGATTTTGCGCAGCGCCATATTGATGTTCCGACTTAAAGCGACACTTTAATTTATTGGAGGGTCCGCGGGAACCACTCGGAAGCCGAGATGATAGCACGCCGACGCGCCGGATGACCGATGCCGTTTTATGGAATTCCTCGGATGCGGTCAACGGGAAAGGGGTGGAGATTTCGGGATCGACGTGATCGCCGTACCAAAACTTTGAGCGACTTCGCACCGACACGGAATCGTTGAATGCGCAAAAGTTTCCGAGGATGATGACTATGGGTTTCGAGAAAAAAACTCACTAGCCAAGATCGGTTTGGATAGGCTTTTCGCAACTAGAGGGAGAAGTAATGCCTGACCTTTCGGGTAAAAACTTTTACCTGTTCATTCTACTAGTGCTGCCAGGGTTCATCGCGCAGAGTGTTTACGACCTGTTTATTCCACACGGAGAGCGCGACGCATCGGCTAACCTTTTCCTCGGACTCGCCTACGGTACAGTCAACCTTGTTCTGACCTGGCCGTTGGTCTATTGGGCAGTCTACGCTGTATCCGGCGTTTCGATCCCGATGAAGGCACTCGCTTATGGGGGTCTTCTTTTTTCACTAGCGATTTTCCCAGCGCTACTTGGCGTTGCTACCTTTTGGTTGCGCAATTCGGCACTTCTAAAGAGATGGGGGTTGATTACTCCCCATCCCACTTCGTGGGACAGCTTCTTTGCAAGAAGGGAAACGTGCTGGGTGATTTTTCGTCTCAAGAGCGGATCGATGATCGGCGGTCACTACGGACTCGGCTCTCACACCTCGTCCTTTCCGAACGAGGCCGACATTTATGTGTCGGAAGTTTGGCGGCTTGACGAACAAGGTCAATTCAAAGGGCGAGTCGACGGGACAATGGGGATGCTCATTCGACGCGATGATTGTGAATTGATAGAGTTCATAGAGGAGGCTGAGTAGATGCCGAACGACAACAACGGCAAGCATCCAATCAATGAGGGCTATGAGCCGCTTCAGAAAGGTTACACTCCGACGGAAAAGCGCGGCTATTCGCCAATGGCCCAGAAACTACCGGTGAAAGCTCCCAAGGGAGGATCAGGCCTCGTAACTCCTGCCTCGACGAACAAGAAGTAGCATCTCTACCTCACCAGAATTTCGCTGCCCGGTGCGCCATTCCAATCAAATCTCGCAAGAACCAGGTTCGTAAAACAAAGCCGCTTCGCCAGCCCCTTCGATTCTCGATTTCTTTCGGGAATATTTAGGGACGTCCCACGGCAGCACCTGCAAATGGAGGAAACTAAATAAACTCCTTCAACAAGGCGTCGCATGGTTTTTAAACCCGCTCGTC
>CAWFBH010000004.1:0-125463 GCA_963814035.1 uncultured delta proteobacterium | reverse complement strand
GGAAGGAACGACTGTTGTCGCAGGTCGCCGCTTCTGGTGGTCGAGAACTCGCTCAGCCGCGCAACCTGAAGCGCATGATAATGTTTAAGAAGATTCCCCCGGACGGCGAAATAATTTTAAAAGCTGCGAGGAAATGACACAACCCCGCTGTCGTTCGAGAACCGAACCGACAGCGCCAATCAGCTTCAAACGCGAACGGCTCTGACGCCGTGATGCGCGCCATCTACGCAGGGGCAAAGCGGACTAGCGGATCACATCGAGAACTGGCCGACGATGCCGTAGAACGGAACGTTCAATACCTGCTGCTCGGGATCATCGGTCTTGATCTGCAATTGGCCGCGCACCTGGCCGTCAGGCGTCCCGCGATGTAGTTGCACGGTAATTTTGTAATCCTTGCTCCCACTGATGGGTTCCGCCGAGGCCGACACTGGAACCGCCGTGCTGGTGATGCCGAGGACCTTGATCGGCTTGCTGCCCTCGTTGGTCAGCTTCACCATCCGGGTTGTCTCCTGCCCGTGCGGCACGATACCGAATGACACCTGCGCCGGCGCGACGCTCAAATCTCCCGTCACCGTGCCGAACACATTGACCTGCAGTGGAATGCGGCTGGTGATCATCTTGACGGTGTCATCGAAGGCGCCGGGGGCCATGGCCTTCGTGACGGTGACCTTGAGAATCGCGCCGGGCTTGCCATCGGTCCGCGCGGTCTTCTCTACTTTGATTGCGGGATTGGAGTTGGTGACATCACTGACGACGAAAGGATCTTTCCGACCGGTGAGATCGCTGACGACGACCTCCTTGCTCACTTCGGTGCCCTGCTTGACGTTGCCGAAGAAAGATCGGCGGGCGTCGCCGAGACCTGCTGCTTGACGGTGCCCTGCATCGTCATGATCGCTTCGGGAGTATCCGGGTCGTTGGTGAACGCGGTGATCATGCGGACCTGATGCCCTTTCTGAAAATGGGTATCAAAGCCGACATTGATCTCGGCCTCCTCACCCGGCTCGAGGGTGTTTTTGGTCGGCTTCGCCGCGGTGCATCCACAGGAAGTCTTGACGTGCGAGATGACCAGGCGGCCGTTCCCGGTGTTCTTCAACTTGAAGGTGTGATTCACCATGGTGGCTTCGGTCGCGGTGCCGAAGTCGAACAGCGGATTCTCGACCTGCACCTTCGGCTGCGGGCCTGGAGGAGCGGCGTTGGCTCCCGGAATGAGCGGGTTGTCCTGCGCGCGAGCGGGCGCGGGAGCCAGCGTCATTGCGAAGACGGTGAATATGACGGTCAGCGCGAAAACAATTCTTTTTGTCATGTATGCGGTGGAATCCGCGCTCCTCACCACGCGGAGATTCTATTTATATCGTTTAGGCGAGAGGAGTCGCGGTCAAGAGGCTTTGATTTTTGAGTTGTACTCACCTTCTACCGATGCCACGACATTGAGCTGGCCGATTCTCCGACCGACCACGGTCGCGATCTCAACTATCCCATACGCCTGGAAAAGCGCGATCAGCGGAATTACCGGTACGATGAAACGTTTGCTGCCGAATACGAGAAGCGGCGGCAAAATGATGCAAGCGAGCGCGAGCATCGCGACGATCGATTCACTGCTCAACTCGCTGCGGTAGATTCGCCATGTGGCGAGAGACAAACCCGCCGCGAAGCCGATCGTGCCGATCGTGTCGAGAGGAGAAAAGGAACCGATTGGGCCGCTCCTGAAGCCATCCGGCGGAAGCGCCCAGATGTCGCGTTGAATTCCCGACAAATACAAAGCTCGCTGCCCAACGAGCCAAAGCCATTGCCCCGGCATCGCAAATATGAACTGCCAGCCGCTGGGTTCCACAATCTGTGGATACGGGAAGCTATAGCCCAGCGCATTTGGATTGTTAGCGACATGCCATCGGAATACGCTGCCGTCCATCAGAAATACCGTTCGACCTTCGATGTGAGATTGCGCGAGCGACCATCCCGCGAGAAGCGCCAGCCCGGTTAGAAGGCCGATCAGGCCTTGGCGCAACTTCCGATTTCGAAGCTCGGTCCTCGCAACCAGAGCCGGATAAGCCAAAGGAATCAGGAGCAACACCGTATAGCGCATCTGAATGATCGAGATAAAAGCCAGCAGACAACCCATCATGACGGCGCCGATCCACAAGATTCCGGAGGAGCGGGAAGCGGGACTCGAGGTTAGTATCGAAAGAATCAGGAGTATCAGAAACCCCGTCATCACCTCGTACTGGATCATATTCGAATAGTAGGCCCATGACTCGGAGCATAGAAAAATCGCCACCGCGAGTTGTGCGACGGCCGGCTCGAACCAGCGACGACTTAGCCGGTAGAGGAGCACCGCCGAGGCGAAGAACATCGCCAGCGAAAGAAGCTTGGAAGCATCGATCGTGGCATTCGTCGAGCCCAGCGCCGCAAAGATAGCTCTAAGATAGAGCTGATATCCGGGCGAATGGTAAAAGTCATGGACCTCGAACAATCTTCCCCACGTCGCCCCCACCGCGCCTCTCAAGTAGCTCTTGCCATCGATCGTGAGGATGGCATCCGGCCACGGTTGGCCCCAGCTAAGTGCCGTCAATCGGATGGCACGGGCGATCCCCGCGATGCCTAACGCAAGGCAGAGATACCTCCATGCCTTAGCCATTTAGGCGGATGCGGTGTTTTACCGGCCCGCAGCGCGAGCGGCTTCGGCGACGTGCTCGTAGCGGGTGAGGAAATCGGTCGCGAAGTTGCCCTTGATGAAATCCGTGTCGTCGAGAATTTTCAGATGCAAGGGGATGTTGGTCTTGATGCCGTCGATCATGTACTCGCGCAACGCCGCCTTCGCCCGCGCAACCGCGCCCGCGCGATTTTCCGCGTGCACGATCAGCTTCGCGATCAGCGGATCGTAGTGCACCGGGACTCGATAGCCATCATACAGCGACGTTTCGACGCGCACTCCGAGGCCGCCCGGCGGATGATGATTCGACACCACGCCCGGCGATGGAATATGCGTGTCGGGATCCTCGGCGTAGATGCGAAACTCCATCGAGGCGCCGCTCATCGTGATCTGCTTCTGCTTCCAGCGCAGCGGCTCGCCCATCGCCACGCGGATACTCTCCTTCACCAGGTCGGTGCCGGTCACCATCTCGGTGACGCCATGCTCAACCTGGATGCGCGTGTTCATCTCGATGAAGTAGAACTCGCCGTTGCCTGAGAGCAGGAACTCCACCGTGCCGACGTTCGAATAGCCGACCACATCGGCGGCGCGCACCGCCGCCTTGCCCATCTTCTCGCGCAGACGCGCAGTGAGCACCGGACACGGCGATTCCTCGATGACCTTCTGATGGCGGCGCTGAATCGAGCAATCGCGCTCGCCGAGATGAATCGCATGACGGCTCTCGTCGGCGAGGATCTGAAACTCGACGTGACGCGCATGCTCGAGATATTTTTCCAGGTACATGGTGCGCGAGCTGAAGGCCGCTTCGCTCTCGCCGCGCGCGATGGGAAACATCCGCAGCAGTTCCTTCTCGTCGCGCACGACGCGCATGCCTTTGCCGCCGCCGCCCGCCGCGGCCTTGATCAGCACCGGATAGCCGAGGCGTTTCGCATCAGCGAGGGCATCTTTCACTTCGGTGACGCCTTTGCCTTCGCTGCCGGGAAGGACAGGCACGCCCGCGCGAATCATGATGCGACGCGCGCGCGGCTTGTCGCCCATCAACCGGATGTGGCGCGCTTTCGGCCCCACGAAGTTCAGCCCCGATTTGCGGCATGCCTCGGCGAAGTCGCCATTCTCGCTGAGGAAGCCGTAGCCGGGATGAACCGCATCGGCACCGTAAGTCGTCGCGGCGCTGATGATCGACGGGATGTTGAGGTAGCTCGCCTCGGCCTGCGGCGGCCCGATGCAAACGGACTCATCGGCCATCCGCACGTGCAGCGCGTCTTTATCCGCAGTCGAGTAAACCGCGACAGTGGCGATGCCGAGCTCGCGGCATGCGCGAATGATGCGGATAGCGATCGTTCCGCGATTTGCGACCAGTAACTTCTTGAACATCGAAGCTACCTCTCTACGAGACCTCAATAATCATGAGCGGTTGCCCATACTCAACGGGGTTCCCATTCTCCACCAATATGCTTACCACGCGGCCGGCGGTGTCGGCCTCGATCTCATTCATCATTTTCATCGCCTCGATGATGCATAGCGGCTGCCCCTTGCGGACGCTGGTCCCTTCCTCGACGAAGGGATCCGCATCGGGCGAGGCGGCGCGATAAAAGGTCCCCACCATCGGGCTTTCGACCAGCTTCTGATTCGGTTGCAGCTCGATGCTGCCGGGCGGCGGCTTATCGACTGTAGGCGCCGTGAGCTTGCGTTGCCCTTTTGCAACCGGTTTCGCCGCGGAAGAGGGAACAGAATTCGATGGTTGATGGTCGAGCGCCGCCGCAGCGCCGCGCACGAGGCGGACCTTGCCCTTCTTGTCCTCGATTTCCAATTCGACGACGCCGTTTTCAGCCATCAGGTTGAGCAGTGCTTTCAGCTCGCGAACATCCATTCATTTCACCGGGACAAAACTTCCGCCTTAAAGTATTACGCTCGCTGCTGGCGAGCTGTTTCAACGAGGCTGCGCACCCCGCGCAGCGCCAGCGCGTAGCCGGGCGCGCCGAAGCCCATGATGCGCGCCACCGCGACATCCGCGATGGTCGAGTGATGGCGCATCGGCTCGCGCCGGTACACATTCGACAGATGCACCTCAACGGCCGGCGCCTCCAGCGCGATGATCGCATCGCGAATCGCCACGCTCGTATGCGTATAGCCTGCGGGATTAATCAACAGCGCATCGATTTTACCGCGCGCTTCCTGAATCCGCGTGATGATCTCGCCTTCGCTGTTGGATTGAAACGTCTTGACCTTGATCCCTAACTCGGCGCCGAGCTGCTTGAGCTCGCGATCGATGTCCGCCAGCCGCGTGCGCCCGTAGACTTCGGGCTCGCGCTCACCGAGGAGATTCAGATTGGGCCCATGCACGACGAGCACCCTTAGCGTCTCGATGCCCGAGGAATCGCCTTCGAGCTTGGCGTCGTCGTCCGATTTTTTCGCCATCCCCACTACCCCTCATCAGATTCAACCGTTTCGCCGCGATGACTTCAACCATCGGCGCGCGAGTTTCCCACCGACAACTGACCCCCTCGGTCGGCGCGTTCAGTCAGTTTCGCGCCGATGCTTTAACGCTTCCTGGTAAACGTCGCGACGGCTCGCGCCGGTCAGCTTCGCGATTAGCGCGCTCGCCTGCTTCAGGCTCAACCCCGCTTCGATGAGATCTTCGACGGTGAGCGCACCCATCGATGAGGAAGCCGCCGCTTCGTTCTCATCCGCGCCTTCAACAATGATAACGATCTCGCCGAGCGCCGGTTCGCGTCCGAAGCGCTCCGCCAGTTGCGCCAGCGGGCCGCGAATCATTTCTTCGTAAGTCTTGGTGATCTCGCGCACAACGACCGCGTTGCGCTCGAGGCCGAAAACCTCGGCCATCTCGGCAAGCGTCTCACCGAGGCGGCGCGCGGCCTCATAGAAAATCATCGTGCGCGATTCGGTACGGAGCGCCTCAAGAGCTTTCCGGCGCGCCGAATCACGCGAGGGCAAAAATCCTTCGAAGGTGAAGCGATTGGTGGCGATGCCCGAAATCGACAGCGCGGCAATCGCCGCCGAGGCTCCCGGCACTGCGGTCACGCGAATTCCCGCCTCATGCGCAGCGCGCACCAGCCGATAGCCGGGATCGGAGATCGCGGGAGTTCCCGCATCGGTCACCAGCGCGATGCGTTCGCCGGCCGCCATCCGCCCGACGACTTCCGGCACGCGCCGTTCTTCATTGTGCTCAAAATGGCTGATGAGCGGCTTCCTGATCTGATGCGTGGCGAGCATCGCGCCGGTGCGGCGGGTGTCCTCGCATGCGACGGCGTCGGCCTCGCGCAAAACTTCGAGCGCGCGAACGGTGATATCACCTGGATTCCCAATTGGCATCGCGACGACGTAGAGAATGCCCTGCCCTTCGCGATGTTTCGGTTCCTCGCCGCGCGCCATCTCCACAGGATACACCGCGAGAAGCCGAGACAGCGATCTCCTTGCGTTGCGATGACAGCCGGATTATTTTTTGGCTTGGCCGGCAGGCGGCCACCTGTCCGCGGAGAGGGCCAAGCCCACCTAACTGTTTGATTCACCATAAACCTTTTCCTGCCCGTTAGCGGACATCGGGCGCATAAGGAGAGGGTTGTCATGACCACATCGCCAAAGCCGCTCAAGCGGCTTCCCGAACATCCGTCCGAAGAGAATCTGCGCAAGCAGGCCCGGCGCCTCGCCAACGAGAAAGGCCTGCAGTTGGCCGCGGCACAGCGCAAGCTCGCCATCGAATACGGTTACCAAAACTGGGGCGCGCTGATGCAGGCGGTCAAGGATCGATTTGTGCCATTCCTTCCTCTGCGCGAACTCATCGCGTTTCCGCACGAGGCATATCCCATCTACATCGGTCGCCCGAAGTCGATCGCGGCGGTCGAGGCGGCGTCGAACGGTAAAATTCCCATTCTTCTGGTAGCGCAAAGGGACGCCAAGCTCCCGCGACCCACTGCCGCGGACATGTATGAGGTCGGCACGTTGGGCACGGTCGACGAATGCGTACGGCTGGGCGACGGCACCATCAAGGCGATTGTCGTAGGAACGCAGCGCGCGCGAGTTTCCGAATTTGTATTCGATCAGGATTTCTACAAGGCGAAATGCGTGGCGATACGTGAATCCGCCCAGCACTCGCCCGAATTCGGCGCGTTGATCCGTTCGGTGGCGGCGGCCTTCCCGATGGGAAGGATGCTGATGGAAGAGCTGAAAACAATCCAATCACCATTCGCTGCGATTGCGGATCCTGCGTTCCTCTCGGACAAGATGGTCGGGCATTTGAAAATGCCGATCGAGGAGAAGCAGGCGCTGCTCGAAATGATCGATCCGGTTAAGCGCCTGGAGAAAATTCTTGCCCACCTCAATGCATCGCAATAATCGCGTAAATAGAGGCCGGAAAGCATAGACAACCGGATGTCATAGGTAAATGCTTGAAGGTTATGGCCGCGCCATTTCGCGGTCGTAACCGACAGAGCATGGGCTATGGCAGCTATCTTCCGAGAGGCGAACATTACGCGAAATGATGAAACACGAAGGGGACCCGTCGAAGTGGCTGATATCAAAAAGTGCAAAAACAAACCCACTTCTCGGCATCGGAGAGAAGTGGTCCTTGAGGTTGCCGAAGGACCTCGAATGGCAGGTTCTTCACTCCATAAAAATGCAAAAACAAACCCATTAAGTTTAATGTTTATGGGCTCTTTATCGCCGACACCGATGTGCGAATGTACTCGCCCGGAGGCGGAATCAGGCTCGCTTCGGCGGCGCGGTTTGTCTGGACTCGCGCGATGCCGTTACAATCGAGCAGGGTCCTAACGTGGCAGGCGAAAAAGCGGTTCTTCTCATCTCATGCCTCGATCAGCCGGGCATCATCGCGCGCGTCTCCAACCACCTGTTTCGCAATGGCTGCAACATCATCACCTCGGACCAGCATACCGACTTCGAGGACGGACATTTCTTCTGGCGGATCTTTTTCGACAGCGCGTCGGTACAGCTGGCGCAGCTTCGCAACGACCTCGAGGATTCCCTGCCCGCGCTTCTTCCCGGCCTCGAACTCAACTGGCAACTCTATGATGCCGCCCGGCGCGATCGCCTCGTGCTGATGGTCTCCAAGCTGCCGCATTGCATGATGGACCTGCTCAGCCGCCATCATGAGAGCGAGCTCGATGCGGAAATTATCGGGGTGGTTTCGAACCATCGCGACCTGGAGCCGCTGGTGCAGCCGTTCAAGATCCCGTTCACGCTGATATCAATCACCAAGGACACCAAGGCCAAGGCGGAGGCGCAACTACTCGCGCATCTGAGTGACCTCCGTGCGGACACGGTCGTGCTCGCGCGCTATATGCAGGTGCTCTCGGGCGATTTCCTCGCAAGATGGGGCAAGCCGATCGTCAACATCCATCACAGCTTCCTGCCCGCGTTTGCCGGCGCGCGACCCTACAAACAGGCGCACGATCGCGGCGTCAAGTTAATCGGCGCCACCGCGCATTACATCACCGAGGAACTCGACGCGGGCCCGATCATCGCGCAAGCGACCACGCCGGTCACGCACGGAGATACGGTCGCGGAACTGGCGCGCATCGGGAAGGACGTCGAGGTAACCGTTCTCGCGCAGGCGGTTCGTGCGCATCTGCAGAAGCGCGTCCTGGTGCATGGCAACCGGACAATCGTATTCGACTAGGCGTCTTCGATTAGGAATTCGGCTGGACGGAAATAGCGCTGCCGCCCGGGGAGTACGAGCGGCAGCGCGGAGGAAGCAGGAGGAGGAAGTTCTTACCTTGAGGCGCTCGAGGCGTCGATCTTGAGGTTGTTCTGCACGCTCTTCACGTGCTCCGTGTTAGTAGCAATCTTTTCGGCCTCTTTCATGACGGAGGCGTTGGGGACATCGCCACTGAGAGTCACGATCCCGTTTTCCGTGTCAACATGAATCGTGTAGCTCTTGGTGATGGGGTCGGTGTCGAGCGCGCCTTTCACCTTGGTCGTGATGCCGGTGTCTTTCACGTCGGTCTTGGCGCCGTGGTACATCTCCTTGGCGCCCGATTCGACGGAATTGTCCTGCGCGTGAATCGTCAGCGGCATCGCGAACGAAATGGCGCCGAGCAGCGCGGCGGTGGCGAAAAGTCGATTGGATTTCATGAGTGTAGGTTCTCCTTGAGGAAGTTCGGCGACCGCATGCTAGGGGAGCAAACGGGATGCCGTTTGGGTATGCCTGAGTAGACGAGCGGATGCAGAATTTAATTCAAATAGCGCGATCGGCAGGCGACGATATGGGATGCCGGGTTCACCATGTCAGACAGCGACCGAAAGCGCGGCACATCGGTCATGTCGCAAATCTGACTGGGAGAGAAGGGCCTAAGCGCCGATGAAAAAATGCAGCGAGCGGTTCGCGAATGCGATGACCGGCGTCCAGTAAAGTCCCAGCGCGATCGTCGCGGTCGCCAGCACACCCATCAAGCCGTAGTTCCATGCCTCCATCTTGAACGGAGGCTCGTCGCCGGTCGGCTGCTCGAGGAACATCTTTCGAATCGGCTTCAGGTAGTAGAAAAGCGCTACCACCGAGTTCAGTACGCCGATGAGAGCCAGCACGTACATCTGACGCTTAATCACCGCGGCGAAAAGATAGAACTTGCCGATGAATCCGATAGTTAGCGGAATGCCGGTGAGTGAAAAAAGAAAGATGGTCAGCGCGAGCGCGGGCACGAATCCGCCGCGCCACGCGAGGCCGCGATACGCGTCGACTTCCTCGCTGCCGGTTTCATTGGCGACGATCATGACGACGAGGAACGCGCCCGCATCCATCAGGTAGTATGCGACGAGGTAGAACATCATCGCACGGATGCCATCGTTGGAGAGCACCACGAATCCCATCAGCGCGTAACCTGCCTGCGCGATACTCGAATACGCGAGCAGCCGCTTCATGTTGGTCTGCTGCAGCGCGGCGAGGTTCCCGAGCGACATCGTGATGATGCAAACGACGAGCAGCAACTGCGGCCAATCGACGCCACTCAGCGCCTGCCAGTTACCGGCCTCGGTCAGGTGCGAAATGGCGGGGAAGAAGAAGCGCACCAACAATGCGAAGCCCGCGGCCTTGGAGCCGATCGCGAGGAACGTCGTGATCGGAATCGGCGCGCCCGTATAGACGTCGGGCGCCCACATATGAAACGGCACCGACGCGACCTTGTATCCCATGCCGGCGAGAATCAGGACCAGCGAGATATAGACCGCGAGCGCGGGAGCGTGGCCGCTGGCGAACAGCGCCTTGTTGATCGCGACGAAGTCCATCGAGCCGGCAACGCCAAAGATCCAGCTCATCCCGTAAATCATCGTGCCCGAGGCGACGCCGCCGTAGATCAGGTACTTCAGCGCGGCTTCCTGCGAGCGACGATTGTGGCGGAGAAATCCCGTCAAAATGTAGGACGTGAGGCTGACGAACTCGAGCGATAGATACGCCATCAGCAGGTTGGCGGACTCGGCCATCAGGAACATCGCGAAGGTGCTCGCCAGCAGGATGGCGTAATACTCACCCTGGTCGCAGCTTGCCGCTTCCTTGGAACCAATCGACATCCACACCGCGATGACGGCAGCGAGCGCGATCAACGCGCGGAAGAAAATCGCGAACGCGTCGCTCACCAGCATCCGATGAAACATCCACGCGCCCGAGGCGGCTTGCGTGGGTTCCATTGCAACCATCAGCAGAGAGCCCGCCGCGAGGATCAAGGCGAGGTAACCAAGCACCTGCTTTTCGGCCATCACGAGGTCGAGGATAATCAACGCCAGCACGCCGAACGCGAGCAGCAGCTCGGGCACGAAGAAGGTCAGGCTCGCGAAATTTCCCAGGTCCATTCTTTAGTGCACCAGCGCAACTGCCGCGGCCGCGGCGGCCGGAGTGTTCAGCACCACCTGGTTCAGATGCACCAGCGAAGTATTGAGCAGGTTGAGAATTGCCTGCGGATACCATCCGAGGATGATGACGATGACACCGAGTGGCACCAGCATTCCGATCTCGCGCCAATCCATATCGGTGAAGTCCTTGTACTTCTCATTCAGCGGGCCGAGGTAGATGCGCTGATAGGTCCAGAGCAGGTAGCCGGCGGTCAGGATCGCGGTCGCGGCGCCGAAGACGGTCAGAATCGGATGCAGCTGCCATGCGCCAAGGAGCACCAGCACTTCCGAGATGAATGCCGAGAGCGCCGGCAATCCGAGGCCCGCGAAGAACGCGAATGCGGTGAAGCCCGCATATATCGGCATCTGCTGCGCGAGGCCGCCGAAGCCGTTGATTTCGCGATGATGCGCGCGATCGTAGATCACGCCGACCAGGATGAAGAGCATCGCGGTGATGGTGCCGTGATTGAACATCTGCAGCACCGCACCGTTGATGCCGGCCGCCGTGAATGCCGCCATTCCCAGCATCACGTAACCCATGTGACTGACCGAGGAATACGCAATCAGCTTCTTGAAGTCCTTTTGCGCCATCGCGCACATCGCGCCGTACACGATGTTCACGGTTCCAAGCACGCCGAGGAACAGCCACGCCAGGTCATGACTCGCCGCGGGCAGGATCGAGAAGTTGATTCGCAGGATGCCGTAGGTGCCCATCTTCAGCAACACGCCCGCCAGGATGACGCTGATGGCGGTGGGAGCTTCGACGTGCGCGTCGGGCAACCAGGTATGGAACGGGAACGCGGGAATCTTGATCGCGAATCCGATGAAGAGCGCGATCCAGGCCCAGCGCTGGAAGCTCATCGTGTAGTTGCCGGCGTTGGCCGCGAGCACCGTCATGTCGAAGGTCGGGGTCGCGCCGTAGTAGTAGAACCCCAGCATCGCCAGCAGGATCAGCACCGATCCGAACAAAGTGTAGAGGAAGAACTTGATCGCGGCGTATTCACGTCGCGGACCGCCCCAGATGCCGATCAGGAAGTACATCGGCAGCAGCATGACTTCCCAGAAAATGTAGAACAGGAAGAAGTCGAGCGACGCGAAGACGCCCATCATGCCGGTATCGAGCAGAAGCAGCAGCGCGAAGTAGGCCTTCGGCGCCTTGTCGATCTTGAAGCTCGCGAACACCGAGATGAAGCAGATGAGCGCGGTCAGCAGCACCATCGAGATGCTGATGCCGTCGACGCCGAGGAAGTAGGTGATGTTGTAATGCGGAATCCACGGATACTTCTCGGTGAATTGCATCGCGGTGGTGGTGGTGTCGAAGTTCTCGAACAGCCACCATGCGATGAGCAACTGCGGGATAGTGGCGGCCACCGCGATCCACTTGAACATGCTCTTCATGGCGTCGGGCATGACGAGGATCAGCACCATCCCGGCGATGGGAATGAACGTGATCAATGTAAGCGCGTGATTCATTTGTTAGAGCTCTTCCTGTCGCAGCGCCTCATGCGCGGAACATCGCGCGCACCAGCAGAATAACCATCACTCCCGCGAGAATGCCGTAGAGATATCCGTTGATTGACCCGGTCTGGAGGCGGCGCAAACGGCCGCCGATCGCGAGCGTCTCATTCGAGGCGAGATTCACCAGCCCGTCGACGATGTAAGTATCGATGAGTCCCGACAGCATCGAGAGCATCACTGCGATCGTCGCCGCGAGATTCACGATGCCATCGATGATGTGGAGATCGAACCATGCGAACGCGAAGCACAACGCCAGGTATGGCTGAACGACCAGCGCGTTGTAAATCTCATCGATGTAGTACTTGTTTAGCACCAGGTCGTAGGCGACGCCGCCGAACATGCTGCTGAAGCGCTCCGGGATCGAGGCGATGTTGCCGATACATCAGGTCGGCCGAGTACCACCCGACCACCACCATGATGAACGCGAACACCGCGAACAGCGCTTCGATGCCGTGGCTGTGAATGCCGGATTCCGTCACGGCGCGAGTCACTTCGGAGCTGAACACCGGATCGAGGAAAGTCTCGAACGGCTTAAAGGTCGCGATGAACTCCGGAATCTTCGGCAGTCCGCCGAACACCGACAGCGCGCCAAGCACGACCAGCACATACGCCATCGAGGGCGGCGACTCGTGTAGATGGTGTTCCTGCTCATGGGTGCCGCGGAACTCGCCGAAGAACGTCATGTAGACCTGGCGGAACATGTAGAAGACCGTCAGGCCGGCCGCGACCCAGAGCATGAACCATAGAATCGCGTGACCCTTCGCGAACGCCTGCCAGATGATCTCGTCCTTCGACATGAAGCCGGCGAACGGCGGGATGCCGGAGATCGCGAACGTGGCGACCAGGAAGGTCATGAACGTGATCGGCATCTTGTGCCGCAGCCCGCCCATCTTGCGCATGTCCTGTTCCCCGCCCATCGCATGGATGACCGAGCCCGAACCGAGGAAGAGGCAGGCCTTGAAGAACGCATGCGTCATCAGATGGAAGACGCCCGCGGCATAAGCGCCGACGCCGACCGCCGCGAACATGTAGCCAAGCTGGCTGACGGTCGAGTACGCGAGAACTTTCTTGATGTCGTTTTGCGCGACGCCGATGGTCGCGGCGAACAGCGCGGTCAGCATCCGATGGTGGCAACGAACTCCATCGTGCCAGGCGCCATCGAGAAGAGAAAATTCAGGCGCGCGACCATGTAAACGCCCGCGGTGACCATCGTCGCCGCGTGGATCAGCGCGCTGACGGGAGTCGGACCCGCCATCGCATCGGGCAGCCAGACGTAGAGTGGAATCTGCGCCGATTTGCCGGTCGCGCCGAGGAAGAAAAACAGCGTGACGAAGGTCGCGACCGTCATTCCGAAGTAGGCCATGTGGCCCTCGAGCAGCGGCGCGTATTGCGCGATTTCACGCGTCACCAGGGTCGGATGCCCGACCGAATCGAGCGCCCAAAACAAGGTGTAGAGCCCGATGACGAAGGCCCAGTCGCCGACCCGATTGACGATGAAGGCTTTGTTGCCGGCGGTGGTGTTCGGCAGCACCTTGTACCAGAAGCCGATCAGCGCGAACGAGCACAGCCCCACGCCCTCCCATCCGACGAACATCAGCAACAGGTTGTCGCCGAGCACCAGGATGAGCATCGCGAAGGTGAACAGATTGAGCCAGCCGAAGAAGCGCCAGAACGCCTCATCGTCGTGCATGTAGCCGGTCGAGTAGATGTGGATGAGGCCGCCGACGCCGGTGATGATCAACACCATGATCATCGAGAGCGGGTCGAGCCACCACGCGATATCGATGTTGATGCCGCCGACCGCGAACCACGGCCACATGCGGTCGATCATGAAGCGGCTGGCGTGCGGCAGCGCGAGGATGCGCACGAAGCCCATCACCGCGATGAGGAACGCGCCGATAACCACGCTGCATCCGACGAAGCTGATGGCGCGCTTGCCGAGATTCTTCTGCATCCACTGGCCGAAGAAAAAATTGATCGCGGCGCCGATCGCGGGCAGCAGAATGATCCAGCGTATGAAGCTTACGGGTATCGGATGGTCCATTTATCTAATTGGCAAACTCTAGCTCTTCGCCCAGGGGCGCAACCGCCTCACCACATCCTTGCAAACGATCGACCAGCGATCCGGCAGATATAATCAGAATTCGATCCATTCTTAAAGCGTGCGGTTTTCCCGGTAGGGGTCGTTCGCGAACGACCCGTTAAAATCCTAATCGCACGAAGGGCGTCCAATGATTCGAGCGTCAATCGCATCCGCCACGTTCCGTTTAGAAAGGACCAACGCCATCGAAGATTTTACGGATCGTTCGCGAACAACCCCTACAAGAACGGACGCTGCCCCGCGCACCAATCGTTATCCGCTAAGGGTCTCCGTCGCGCTCACATCGATAGTTTTGAAATTCTGATAAATCGCCAGCACCACGGCGAGTCCGATGACCGCCTCGGCCGCCGCGAGCATAATTACGAAAATCGCGAAAATCTGGCCGTCGTAGCGATGGCCGCCGTAGAACGAAAACGCCAGGTAGTTGATGTTCGCGGAATTGAGGATCAACTCCACGCCCATCAAGATGCCGATCGCGTTGCGCCGCGTCAGCACGCAGAACATCCCGAGCGAGAAAATGATCAGGCTCAGAATCAGAAAATGATATAGCGTTATGCCCCCGCCCATCGCGATGCTCCCCTGAGGTCCCCTATTCCCGCGTCTCTTGGCGCGAGATCACGATCGCGCCGACCAGCGCCGCCAGCAGCACCAGCGACGCGACCTCGAACGGCAGTACATACTCGCCGAGGAACGCGTTACCGATTGCATAGGTGGTCGGCGACGACGACATCGCGGCGGGCGCGGCCATCTGCCACGGCGTCTTGACCACCGCATATAGCATCACTGCGCCGAGGATGACGACGGTTACCAGCGACGGAACGATGCCGACCTCGCGATTGGATACCGTCACATCGGCGATCCCCGAGGTGAGCATCACGGCGAAAATTGTCAGCACCAGGATCCCGCCGACATAGACCAGCAACTGCACCATCGCGACGAAATCCGCCGCGAGTAGAACGTAGATGCCGACCACGCCCATGAACGCGCCCAGCAACGCGAAGGTCGAGTACACGATGTTGCGCGAGAACGCGACCATCATCGAGGAACCGACCGTCAACGCGGCGAGCAGATAGAAGACGACTTGCGCGACCATCTTATGACTCTTTGGTGACTTCCGCAGGCTCCGGCTTCTGGCCGGGCTTCGGCTCGCCCGAAACCTGCCACTCGGAGAGATAGTTCAAGCCGCGAAACAGAATCGGCGCGATTTGTGGATTGGTTTCCGGACCCTTGCTCGGCTTGTAGGCCGCCACCGGATCCTTGACGAAGCGCCGAATCATACTTTCGGTAGAGTAATCCGCGCCCTCGAACTCGGTCGTATGATGAATCGAGCCAGTCGGGCACGGCTCGCTGCACAGCCCGCAGTACATGCACTTGATGATGTCGATGTCGAACTGCGACAGCGTGATCTGCTTGGTCTTCTGGTCCTTCTCGGCCGTAATTACGATGCAATCGATCGGGCACGCGCGCTCGCACGCGAGGCATCCGGTGCAGATTTCGAGGTCCACTTCGAGGATGCCGCGATAGCGGAACGGCAGCGTATCCTGCACCCGCGTCTCGGTGCGGTCGGGATACTGGACCGTGTACGGCTTGCGCATGAAATGCGAGCCGGTCACCGCCATCCCCTCGAAAATCGAAAGGACCGCGTCCTTGATGTTCTGAAAATATTCTGAAGCCGCTCCCATAGCGCCTTTAAATAGTCGGGTTGAGATAGAGTTCCATTTTCGATTCGCGGAAATAGTAGATGACGCGGCGCACAAACAAAATCAGGCCGAACACGCCAAGCGCGAACAGTATGTATCCCGCGACCGGATTGCCGTCCGGCCAGATCGCTACCCAGATCGCGGTGCCGATCATATCGACGAACGAGATCGGCACGAAGTACTTCCAGCACAGCGACATCAGCTGATCGATGCGCACGCGCGGCAGCGTCGCGCGAATCCACATCGAGAAGAACACGATGAACAACACCTTCGCATTGAAGGTGATCAGTTGCAGGACGTTCATGACGATGCGGTTCTCGCTGACATGCGGGAACTGCCATCCGCCGAGGAACAGCGTCGTGATCAGCGCGCCGATGAGAAACAGGTTGCCCCACTCCGCCATGAAGAAAAACAGGTAGCGCATCCCGCTGTATTCGGTGGCGAATCCAGCGACGAGCTCCGATTCGGCCTCGGGCAAATCGAATGGCGTGCGATTGCCTTCCGCCAGCGCCGAGATGAACAGGATATTCGCCGCGACGAAGCAGAACGGGTTGGAGAACATGAACCAGTTGTTCGGCGCCCAGCCCTGCGCCTTGATGATCCCCTGCATCGAGAGGGTGCCGGTGATGAGGATGACGGGGAAAATCGACAGTCCGGCGGGAATCTCATAGCTGACAATTTGCGCCGCCGAGCGGATGCCGCCGATGAGCGACCATTTGTCGTTCGACGCCCATCCCGCCATCAACACGCCGACGACGGTCAGCGCAGTGACTGACGTGAAGTACAAAATTCCTACATTGAGGTCCGCGAGGATCAGGTCCTGCGAGAACGGCATCACCGCCCACGGCACCACGAACGCGAGCATCACCAGGTAGGGCGCCAGCTTAAACAGCGGCGCGTCGGCATCGGTGGGGATGATGTCTTCCTTGCAGCAGTTCTTGACGCCGTCGGCCAGCCATTGCACGAAGCCTTGCGGGCCGACGCGATTGGGGCCGACGCGCGACTGGATGCGCGCCCATACGCGGCGTTCCGCCCAGCTGACGATCCCGGCGAACGGAAACGCGACGCCGAGGAACACCACCGCGCTGAAAATGAAGATGAACAGGACGTAAATCACATCGACGGGAGCGTTCTTTCCGAACGCGCCGCCGGCGATGATTCTGTCTACTAGTTGCTGCAAACCTAACCCCTGCCTTCTAAGACCTAACCCCTAACCCCTTCCCCTAAAGTGGAAGGGGGATCAGACAAAGAAATCCTCATCTATCAATTTCGGGAGCGATGACGTCGAGGCTCGCGATTATCGTCACCAGGTCCGCGATCATCAATCCCCGGCTCATTTTCTGCACGATTCCCATCGCGGCGAACGACCCGGTGCGCACATGGACGCGCCATGGATATCCGCTGCCGTCGCTGACCGCGTACCAGCCCATGTCGCCGCGCGCGCTTTCCACCCGAACCTGGCATTCACCGGCCGGCGGCTTGAAGTTGCGCGGCACCTTCGCGAGGACCGGGCCCGCGGGAATCTGCTTCAGCGCCTGGCGCAGAATTTTCACCGATTGCACCATCTCGTGGATACGCACCATGTAGCGATCCATCGAATCGCCGAGCTTGCCCCACTGTCCGTTGCCGACCGGAACATCAAATTCGAAATCCGGATAAACCGAATACGGAATGTCCTTGCGGATATCCCACTTGATGCCGCATGCGCGCAGATTCGGTCCAACCAGGTTGTAATCGATCGCTTCCTCGGGCGTGATGACCCCGACATTCGCGAGCCGCTCAATGTAAATCTTGTTGAACGAGATGAGCATGTCGTACTCGCTCAATATCGGCTCGAGATGATCCAGGTAGGCCAGCGCCTTCTCGCGCCATCCGGGCGGCAGATCGAACGCGACCCCGCCGATGCGCATGTAGTTGAAGGTCAGCCGCGCGCCACACAACTCCTCGATGAGGTCATTGATCATCTCGCGCTCGCGCAGCGCATGGGTAAACGGCGTAATCGCGCCGATATCCATCGCCATCGTGCCGACCGAAAGCAGATGCGATGCGAGGCGGTTGAACTCCGCCGCGATGACCCGGCAGTACTCGCCACGCTTGGGGACTTCGATTTTGCCGAGCTTTTCGCTCGCCATCCCCCAGCCCTGGTTGGTGAACATCGCGCAGACGTAATCGACGCGATCGGTGTAGGGCATGAAGCCGTGATAGCCGACCTTCTCCGCAATCTTCTCGATCGAGCGATGGAGATAGCCGACGTCGGGAATCGCCTCGCGCATCACCTCGCCGTCGGCGCGCACGATGAAGCGCAACACGCCGTGCGTTGACGGATGCTGCGGCCCCATGTTCAGGGTCATTTCTTCGGTGCGGAGCGTGGTCATCTTATGCCTATGGCTTCAGCCGAATGATCGGACTTTCTCGAACAGTGGAAATCCCGTGATACTCCTGGGGCTCGACGAAATCCTTGCGCAATGGATAGCCGACCCAGTCCTCGGGCATCAGGAGCCGGCGCATATCGCTATGCCCCTCGAAGTTGACGCCGAGGAGGTCATAGATCTCACGCTCCATCCAGTTCGCCGACTTCCATACGGTCTCGAGCGTCGGAACACTGGGTTCTCGCGCGGAAGTTTCACCTTCAGCACGATCTGATGGCGATGCTTGTAAGAGAAAAGGTGATTGACGACCTCGATGCGGTCTTTGTAATCGACGCCGCTCTGATTGCTCAGGCAGTCGAACGCGGTCTCAGAGTCACTCTTGAGATATTGGCAGATCTCGACCAGCGCGCCGGGGTCAACCACCATCCACGGGTCGGGCTGTTTCTCAACGATTTCGAGAATCTTGTCGCCGAACTTTTCTTTAGCCCGGTTGTATATCGCCATCGACTCCATGATCAGGCTTGGAAGGTCGGAGTCGGAGAAGTGCCGTTGCTCGGTCCCTTGCTCAGCCAGCGCTCGGTCATGATCTTGTCCTGGAGCTTCAGCAGACCTTCAGTCAGCGCCTCGGGACGCGGAGGGCATCCAGGTACATACACATCAACCGGGAGAATCTTGTCGACGCCATCACAGACCGAATATGCGAGCTGGAACAGGCCGCCGCAGCTCGCGCAGCTTCCCATCGCGATGACGTACTTGGGATCGGGCATCTGGTCGTAGAGCAGGCGCGTGCGAAGCGCCATCTTCAAGGTCAGCGTGCCCGCGACGATCATGAGGTCCGACTGACGCGCCGAGGCTCGCGGCGAGGCCCCGAAGCGGTCGATATCGGCGCGCGGCCCGCCGGTATGCATCAGCTCGATGGCGCAACATGCGAGGCCGAACAGCATGTACCAGATGCTCGACTTGCGCATCCAGTTGATAATCTCGTCCGTCTTCGTCGTGATGACGTAGTCGGGGAGCGTGTTCAATAAAGACATGACTATCCTCAGTACCGGTTATTCCGGCACCTTCTTAATCCATTCGAGATCGTGTTTGACCCAGACGTAGATGAGGCCCACGAACAATATTAACAAAAAGATCAGGATTTCGCTGAGGGCATAGAGGCGATGGCCGCTGTTTAACCCAATCGAGGAAGACGGCCGCGATGGGATAGACAAAAGCAACCTCAACTTCAAATACGACGAATATGAGCGCGATAACATAGAAGCGAATGTTGAAATTGATCCAGGCGCGTCCGGTCGGCGGTTCACCACATTCATATGGTGTCAACTTACGCGCATACGGATTGCTGGGAGCCAGCAACTTCTGCAGCCCGAACATCGCCGTGACGAACACGATCGCGATGATAGTGAGCGCGAGGGGTACGCCAAACTGGAAGTACATAGTCTTAATTGTGAATCCTCATGTCATGTAATGAGACGGGCTAAAACTGTCAATGCCCTGCGATTAGAAATTCAGCATCACCGCGAGGCCCAAGGGCTTATTTCTTAAGGAAATTATCCAGTTCCGAGGCCTCAATCCATGCGCCGTCGCCTTTTGGACACGCTAATATGTGGACTTCCCGTGAGGCCTGGGCATCAGCGGCTTCCCACACTTCGGACATTGCATCACCGCGCCGCCGGCCGCCTTCTTCTCGCGGATTTTTTCCAGCAATTCGGCGTCCTGTTGACGCGCCCATTGATCCTCGCGCGCCTTCTCGCTTTGATGGATCTTCTCGCCGAAGCGATCTTTTTCGTCTGCCATAGTTGATAGAGTCTCCCGCTTGCGAAACAGCCCCTACTCCAGATCCTTGATGAGCTTGCCACTGCGCGCTTTTTCGACGGTCTCCTCGAACTTGCCGCCGAGGTCCACGCCCATCTGCTTCGCGCGCTTTTTCGCCCACAGCCCCACATTGCGCGAATCGCGATAAAATGACTCATCACGAGGCTTCGAGGTGTCGAAATCCGCCAGCCGCGCATCTTCGCTAACCGACATCGCGAACGATGACATCACCCGATGGGTCCGCGACGATCCACAGTGCGGGCATGCGGGCCGGGTCGCTTTTTCAGAACCCAGCACCACCTGCGAGCTCATACGCCCGCAGCGGTCGCATTCGTACTCGAAAATGGGCATCTAAGACAAAGAGTATATGAAGGCCCGCTCAGCTACAAAACCGTTACAAACGGCGATCCTTGAAAATGGGATCCGTCAGCGGACTGCCCACGAAGAACAACGTCGCGATTCCGCCCACCACCAGCCCGCATCCTATCCACCATCCCGACATGTTGCGGATGCCGAGGATGAGCATCGCCAGCGCCCACAGCGGCATCACCAGCGAAATCCCCAATCGCATCAGCATCGAGACCGCGCGTTCCGCTCTCTCTTGAGGGTCAGCCATGTCGGTCTATTTACCCTGCTCCGGCGACGCTTTCAAACCACCCGGCTCTAGTTGATACAGCGCTGGAGAACCCGTCCTCCCGAGCCGATCCCATTGCTCGACCAGCGTCGCGCGATCTTTCAGCCATGCGGCCGAGCCGCGAAAATCGCTGCGATAGGCGAAGAGGTATGCGGGAAGATCAACTTTGCGAATCGTGCGCTCGCCGCCGATTATCAGCGGCGCTTCGCGATGAAGGTAAAACGCCAGTTCCTCATTTTCGTTGATGACGTAGATGGGAGCGTTCGGGGCGATTCGCTCGATATCGGCCGCCGCGTATTTCAAAGTGCGCTCACGCGCCATCTCGGGCCGCAACGACGCCGTGAAAATGAGCACCCCGAGCAGGCTCAAACAGCCCAAGCCGGCGGCCGTCTGCGCTGGATGTTTCCGCCGTACGCCGATGACGTCCAACACCGCGCATCCGATTACCGCTAGACCAACGGCGACGACGGCAAGGCTCAGCGCGCCGAGGTAATACTTCACCAGCAGATCCGCCTGCGCGCGATCGATTGGATTGATCTCATCGACCAACTTGATGTGCTCAACGTAAACCCACATCGACGCGGTCGCGACGACGAGGATCGCCACTGCGGTGACCGCAATCGCCGCGAAATCTCGCAATCGCTCGGTGACCTTCGCCTCCTTCAGTGACGTAAACAGCGCGGCGAAGAGAATCGCGAGGCCGGGAATTCCCGGCAGCACGTAGTCATCGCGCTTGGCGCTCGCGAGGCTGAAGAAAATCAACATCGCGAGCAGGAAGCTGAGCTGGAACATCAGCGGGCTGCGCGCCGCGGGTCGGAAATCGCCGCGAATTAGCGCCACAATCAGCGCCGGCAGCAGAAAATTCAGCGGCGTCGTTCCGCCGATCATCTTGATCGCGATGTAATAAAAGGGGCGCGCCGCCTCGCCGGTTCCACCCGCGCTTTTCGGCAGAAAATGCCCAAGGTTTTCCTGGAACATGATCTTCGCCAGTTCGCCGCCATGGCTCATCAGCGCGGGGATGTACCATGGAAGCGCGATCGCGACCGATATCGCGAGCACCATCCATGGCCACGATCGTCGAAGCTGCTCGGCGATCGATCGGCGCATCATCAGCAGATAAATCAGCGCGCCAAACGCCGGCAAAACGATCGCAACCGGTCCTTTGGTCAGGATGCCGAGGCCTAGCGCGACGCCAATCTCGATGGTCCTGCGATGCGAAGGTCCTTCCTCGATGGTTGTGTAGATCAAGCACCACGCCGCGAACATGAAGCCCACCAGCATCATGTCCTCCAGCGCCAGCGTACCGCGCGAGGTGAAGGCATAGCTGCCGAGCAAAAACAGGAACGCGAGCCATCCGGTGGTCAGGTCGAGGAATTCGGTCGTCCACATCAGCACCGCGACCGCGATCGCCGCGCCCGCGAAGACCGAGACGATGCGCGCGCGAACCTCGTTAACGCGACCGCCAGTCATCGCGGTAATCGCGCCGGCCGCCCAATAAAACAGCGGTGGTTTACGCGCGAGCTCACCGTAGTAATCGTGCGGAATCAGGATGTCATGGCCGCTGGCGACATCCTGAATCCAGCTCGCTGCTTGCGGTTCCGCATCCTTGACGAATGGTGCAGTGATTCCCTGCGCGAGGATTACCATCGCGATCGCAAACGCAACCGCCGCCGCGCGCGCCGAGATTGGATGCTTCACTTGCTCGGCTTCCGCACCGATGGGATCGGAGCCGCGCGTTCATGGCGGATTGCGCCGGCGGGATCGAAGATGCCGACCTCCATCGTCTCGGCATTGTGCGCGTAGCCGATGCGCCCCTTGCGATCGACGATGATGATGCCGGCCTCATGTCCTTGGGGTGCGATCAGTTCCGCAATTTTGCGCCGCGCGATACGCATCGGATCCGATTTCGCCAACGCCTCGATGGTCTCGCGGCAAAGCGACGCCATGATGATCGCCTCGCCGTGGCCGGTCGCCGATGCCGCCGCAGCAGCGTTGGCGAAAGTCCCCGCACCGATGATCGCGCTGTCGCCGATGCGCCCCACCATCTTGCCGGGTACACCGCCGGTGGAAGTCGCGGCCGCCAGCTGTCCAAGGTTGTCGAGCGCGGCTGCGCCGACGGTACCGTGCTTTTCGCGCGGGAAGCCCAATCTCGCTTTGACTCTGGATGCGCGCGAGAAATCGCTCGCGAGCGCGCGGCGTGATCAGGTCGTCCGGCGCGCATAGCGCGAAGCCCGTATCGCGCGCGAAGCGTTCCGCCCCGGTTCCCGCAAGCATCACGTGCGGCGTATGCTCCATTACCGCGCGCGCCAGCCGCACCGGATTCTTGACTCGGCTTATCGCCGCCACCGCACCCGCCTTGGCTTCGGTCGCTGTGGCGATCATCACCGACGCATCCATTTCGACGGCGCCATCGAAGTTGAGCGTCGAGCCATAGCCGGCGTTGAAGAGCGGATGGTCTTCGAGAATCACGACGCTCGCGATGACCGCATCCAGCGCGCTGCCGCCCTTGCGCAAAATCGCCGCGCCCGCCTTCACCGCATCCAGCAGCGCGCGCTTGCGTGCGCCGCGCTCGCCGGCAGGCCCATGCGCGCCCGCGCCACCATGGACGATCAGCGCAATCGGTGCCGATTTGGCCATCCTATTTGCCGGGCCGCGTCGCCCAGATGAACAATCGGCGGAATGGAAAAATCAGCGGGCCCTCGGTGCCGTATGCGCGAGTAAGGCTTTTCGCGACCGCCTCGATGAAGGCGTCATGTTGATTGGCAGGCAGCGCGTTGAGGAACGGCCGCAGCGTGGTCGCGCGCGACCAATCCACCACTTCGCGCGGCGAATCCATCGGATGCTGAAAGACGTGCTCGTAGCAATCGACTTCGGTGAAGCCCAGTTCCGGCAGCAGCTTGTTGTAGCGTTCCGGACCCGGCACCGCACGCGAAGGCACTGTCACCTTCTCCAGCATTTCTTTCCACGGCGGCTCGGCCGCGAGCGCGAGAATCGTGACCTGCGCGGTCTCCTGGTCATTCTTTGGCATCTGCACCACGACGCGGCCACCGGGAGTCAGCGCATCAAAAATGTGCTGGAATATTTCGCGATGACCGGGAACCCATTGCAGCGCCGCATTGGAAAACACCACCGAATATTCTTTCGAATGTTCCCCGGTGGCGTTGAAGGTGGCGATGTCACCGAGTTCGAAACGCAGGCGCGTCCGAACCTCAGGCTCAATCCCCTCGAGGACCTTATTCGCCGCGTCAATCATCGCGGCTGACGAATCGATGCCAATCGCACGCCCGCGCGGCGCCCGGCGCGCTAGTTCGACAGTGTTCTCGCCGCTGCCGCAACCGAGATCGATGATCGATTCATCGCCGCGGAGCTTCAACCGTTCGAGGATCGCGAGAAACGGTTCCTCACGATAGCGGCGAAAGCGATTGTAAAGTTCGGGATTCCAATCGGCCATGCCGACAGGTTAGATAGACGCCCGAAACGGAACAAGCTGTATTCAGATTCGCGCACTAACTGCCGGCCTCCACAACCTCGCCATAACGCGAGGCCGAAGTTCTATAACCACTCCAATTTTCGAGGTGCGAAGCGGAGGTCTCGCTTCGCGCGCAGTGTTCGAGGCGCCGCGCAACCGCGTAGCATAGTAAACAGCGTCAGGGCCGGCGCTTTGCCGCGCCTGCTCCTCGGTAATCTGCGGCGGCTGCGGCGCGCCGATAAAACGCGCGAATGCGGGTAGCCAAACGCTGATTGGTGTGGGGTCGTCATCGACGATGTTGTAGATACCGGGATCGCTCTCCAGCGACGCCACGGTCGCCGCGGCGGCATCCTCAACGTGGACAAAAGAATACACCCCGCTGCCGGAACCGATGACGGGATATTGTTGCGCTCGCACCTGGTTCGAGATGCTTCCGTCGTCGGCGTGGTAGGTGCCGGGGCCGTAGAAGAATCCGTAGCGCATCGCCACGCCTTCGAGCTCGGACGCGCCCAGTACGCGTTCCTCCACCTGGAGATAAGTTCGAACGGCAGCTGAAACCGCAGGCGAGGCATCAAGTGCCAGGCGATCGGTTTCCGACGCGAGACCCGGACCAGGTCCATAAAAGAATCCGGACGCCTGCACGACGTAGCGGTGCGCGCCTGCCGCGATCGCGGCATTCTGAAGGTTCCGGCCACCCTCCAGCCGAACTCTACGATCTCGCTCAGCGGCCGCGCGCATTTCGGCGGGGGTATAGTTCTTCGGCAAAGAGGTTAACTCATCGATCACAGCGTTGGGACGCAGTTTCGTCACAGCGGCCTTGAGTACCTCGGCATCGAGAGCGTCTGCGATGACACCTTCCACGCCGACGATTTCGAAGCCATTCGAGGCCTTCCCTTCGGCTGGTCATGGCGATGACCTCGTGGCCGCCGGCGATTAAGGCGGAGAGCAATGGTCTTCCAATCGCGCCGGTTGCGCCGGCTACAAACACCTTCATAACAATGGCCTCCTGCTAGTATTCACGAATGGATGGTCCTCTTGTCATCGGCGGCAAATACCAAAATAGTCCCAGGACCGATGGCGATCACGATCGACGATCTGCGCCGGTTTGCGGTGGCGCGCAGTCTCTTTGAGCCCACCACGCTTCCGAAGGCGATGGACAGGATGGGCTTCGTGCAGGCCGATCCGATTCGCGCCCCGGCGCGTGCGCAAGACCTGACCCTGCGCCATCGGGTCGAAAATTACCGCGCGGGCGATCTCGAACAGCATTACGCGCAACTCGGGGTCGCGGAAGATTTCTTCATCAACTATGGATTCGTGACGCACAAGATCCAGGCGCTGATGCATCCGCGCCGCCGCGCGCTCGCGACACGCGACGGGCAGATCGCCAATCCGTGGCGAGGCGCGGGATGGCCGGCAAAACGAAAGAAGCTCGCGCAAATGCTGTTGGAGTTCGTCGTCGAGCGAGGCGCAGTACATCCGCGCGAGGTCGATGATCATTTCGCTCACGGCACGGTGAAGAATTATTGGGGAGGCTCATCGAATGCCACGACGCGGCTGCTCGACGAGATGCATTACAGCGGCATGCTGCGGGTAACGCGTCGTGACGGCGGCATCCGCATTTACGCGGCGCATCAGCATGGCCCCGGACCGATGGATCCTCTCGAACGCCGCGCCCGCATCGACGCGCTCGCAGACGTGGCTATCAACATCTATGCACCGCTGCCGGCTGCGAGCCTGGGGATCGTCGTGCGCCGTCTGCGCTACGCAGTCCCGCAGTGGCGTAGCGAATTGACGAGTGCCTTGAAACGCGCGAAAGAACGCCTCGCGCATGCGCATCTCGAGGGCATCGATTGGTACTGGCCCGCCGACGAGGACGCGACGCATCACGAGATGCAGGAGAAAGTGCGCCTGCTTACGCCGTTCGATCCGATCGTGTGGGACCGCGACCGTTTCGAGATGCTATGGAGATGGACTTACCGCTTTGAGGCATACACGCCGCCGGCGAAACGCATCCGCGGCTACTATGCATTGCCGTTGCTGTGGCGCGACCGCGTGATCGGATGGGGCAACCTCGCGGTGAAGGACGGTGAGTTGTCGTCAGAGTTCGGGTATGTCGATTCACCGCCGCGCGATCGCGTCTTCAAGCGCGAATTAGAAGCGGAGCTGGACCGCATGCGAAGGTTTCTTGGTCTCAAATGATGCCCGATTCGACCCAGCGCAAGAAAAGGATACTCACTCGTACGAGGCTGATCCTGCTGGCGCTGTTCGGGCTAGGCGTCATGTTATGGCTCGGGGGCGCGACACTCGTCACCTACCATCTGCTACATCCGCCTTTTCTCGATGGTGCGTATGGAGATGTGGTGATCGCTTCGGGAAAGCCCCAACTCGGCACTGATCCAAAATCATGCTGTGATGCCGCCTTCGAGAATCTCCGCATCAGAGACGACGACGGGGTCTCCGTCGATGCGTGGTTCGTCCCTGGCACCCTGCCCTCTGCGGTTTTGCTGATCCCAGCCTCGGGAGCCTCGAGGCGCGCGATGCTGCCCTACCTGAAATTTCTACATCCAGTGGGCTTGCCGGTCCTGATGATCGACAGCTCCGATTTTTCGCGCGGGCGCGCCGGATGGGGTTGGGATGAACGCGGCATCGTCCGCAGCGGAGCGCAAACGCTTCGCAGCAAGGGCTTCGCGAATATTGCCGCGTTGGGAGTGTCAGAAGGTGCCGCTACCGCGCTGATGGCACAAGGCGAAAGTCCAGATCTCTTCAAGGTGATCATCGCGGACAGCTCATTCGCGACGCTCGGGTCGATGCTGCGCCGCAATCCCTCGCTGGCGGGACTCAATCCCGCTTTTCTTCAAACCGTGATGTGGGAACTCGGACGCGCGCTCGGCCACCCTGCCGATGCGATTTCGCCTGCGGCCTCCGCCGCAAAGCTCGGAAACTGCGCGCTGTTGCTCATCCAGAACGCGAAGGACCCGCTCACTCCGGATAGTGACAGCAAAACGATTCTGGTCGAGCGCGCCGACCCATCAAGCGCCGTTTACCTGACCCGCTCAGCCGGGCATGGTGACGCGATCTATCTCGATCCGCAGACCTACCAAAAAACCGTGCTGGATTTTCTCGCGCACAATCTACCGGGAGCAGAGACCATCTCTCGCTGACTACTACTTCGATTCCATGTCGGCCTTGCCGCTCGCCATGTCCACCGGAACCGAGATGTGCGAATGGATGATCTTCCAGCCGTCTTTCTCTTTGCGCCAGAACGTCGGTCACGCGAAAGATCATGTCGATCGGCTTGCCGCTGTTGTCGGTCGCGGTCATATGTTGAACGCTTTCCGCCACACCCAGTTTTCCATCGCTCACGACATGCAGGTTGATGAACTCGACCTTGGCATTTTTGAACGCGCTAAACCCGTTCTGGAAGTCGGCGCGGACCGCGTCACGTCCGTCGAACTCGCGTGGCGTCATCAAGTCATAGACCACCAGGTCGTTGGTCTTGTCGTAGCACTTCATTAACTCATCGGCGGAGGTGGCGGATGCGCACTTGTGTTCCAGTTCGGTAATCTCGGTCTGCGAATCGCCGGCCGCCCACGCCTGCGGGCCGAAGCCCAGTGCCAACAAAACTACTCCCGTAACAATTCCTGCAATCAGCCGTGAGTTTCGCATTCCCCCGTCCCTCCGAATCAGATTGTGCGGCGCGTCCACCGCGGCGTGATGGTAACGGTGAACGCGCCGAAGTTGAATGGTCGCCCGCTACATTCGCGGCGGGATCAAATCGGTGCCGAGGCTGCGCTTGAACTCGTCGGCCAGCTTCTCCACCGTCCACGGCCCGTCCTTGGCAACGATGCGATCGGGAACAATGTGGGTATAGCGCGTGATGCGATAGCCCGAAGCCCCGAAGCATTGGCCATTGACGTTGGCCGCGTCATCGCTCGCGAGGAAGACCACCAACGGCGCGACATTCGCAGGATCGCGCGGCGTCCCTTCAACGTTTTCACTCTGAGGTATGCCGGTCGCGCCCGGCATCCGGCCGGCCGGAATCGTATCGGTCATGCGGGTCGACGCGCCGGGCATGATCGCATTGACCGTGATGCCGTACTTCGCCAGCGAATTCGCCGCGCTGTAAGTAAGCCCGAGGATCCCTGCCTTCGCCGCAGCATAGTTGGGCTGACCGGGACTGCCGAGCGCCGAGTTCGAGGAGAAATTGATGATGCGGCCGTATTTGCGCTCGCGCATATGCGCCGAACCCGGACGCATCGTGCAGTAATGTCCCTTCAAATGCACCCGGATCACGTCGTCCCACTCCTGCTCCGACATGTTGAAGATCATGCGATCGCGCAGGATGCCGGCGACATTCACGAGGATGTCGAGCTGGCCAAACTCCTTGATGGCTTGATTGATGAGGCCCTCGCCACCATCGACGGTCGAAATGTCCATGTGATTGGAGGCCGCTTTGCCGCCCGCCGCTTTGATCTCCTTCACTACGTCATCGGCAGGCGATTGGGTTTCCTTCTGACCCGCGACGGTAACCCCGAGATCATTGACGACTACCGCCGCGCCGTGCGCCGCCAGCAGTTTGGATACTCCGCGACCGATACCGCGCCCGCCGCCGGTGACTGCGGCTACTTTTCCGTCGAGCTTGCCCATTGCTGAAGTTCTCCCTTGCGGCAAATTGCCTAGTTAATAAGCTTGCGGATGCGACCCGCCTTGGCGGCGCCGCTCCGATTCGCGATGCGCGTAAGCTTCTGAATCCCTGCTATAGCGCAAAATTTATGCGATCGAACAGCGCTTCGACGGGCGGCTATTTGCCGACGTCGAATTCCACGATGTCGCCATTGGTATCGATGCGGCCGATTTTTCCGTTCGGCTCGCTGAAGTACAGGTATCGATCGGGCGCCGCGGTGATGAACGCCGGCGTCATCTGATCACTACCGCGATAAGCAATGAAGTCGCCACCCGAAGTCATCCGGTAGATGAGGTGCTCCTTGGGGATAGTGGCCCATAAATTCCCGTCGTCACCGGCGGCGAGCCCGAGCGGTCGGCCATTCGGAATCGGATACTCCTCGAAACTCCCGTCGAGTTTCATCTTGCCGATTTTCCCGACGCCGAGTTCCGCGAAGTAGATGCTGGCGTCGGGTCCGCTTGCGATGGCCGAGGGGATGCTCTGCGGGCTTGGAATCGCGAACTCGCGAATCGTGCCGTCTCAATCGATTCTTCCGATGCGTCCCGCCTTATCTTCGAGGAAGTACACCGCGCCATCGTGCCCGCTAGCGAGTTCGGCCGGCCCTGAGTTCGGCCGCAAGGTGAATTCGGCGAGCGAGCCGTCGGTAGTCATCCTGCCGATGCGGCTGGCTGCGTGCTCGGTGAAATAGATGAGCCCGTCGGCGCCGGTGGTGATGCCGGTCGGGCCGCATTCGGGAGTGGGCAGCGCGACATACTTGATTTTGCCATCGCTGGCGATGCGCCCGATGCGGTTGCCTTTCGGATCGGTGAACCAGATTGCGCCGTCAGGTCCGCCGGTGAGGCGTTCGGCAATGCCGTCGGGCGCGATGGGAAATCGCATCACTTCACCGGCCGGTGTCATCATGCCGAGGCTGTCGCCCTGGTACTCGGTGAACCAGATGTTGCCGTCGGGACCGGCCGCAATCGCGTAGGGCGAGTGCGGGCTGACCGTCAAGGGCCCCTTGCCCGGTTGCGGCATGCCGGGCACTGGCGGGTTCGTCCTCGCGGCGCATCCCGCGATCGAAATGGCGAAGAGCACGCACAAAATATTGCGGATGCTCGCATTCCTCGAGCCCCGGCAACTATGCGTCAAAGTCGGACGGATGCTAACGCACCACTTGCGCGGCTCTCAGTTCGGAAATTTCGCTCTTCGAAAAACCGAAGTCCTTCAGAACCTCGTCGGTATGCTCGCCGAGTTCCGGCGCATGCCGCGACAACTCCGGCTGGGTCCGCGAGAAACGGGCCGGCGATCGCACACCACGAATCTTGCCCGCCTTCGGATGCTCATACTCGTGAAAGGTTTCGTTGGCGACGAACTGCGGATCTTTCCAGATGGTGTCGTAGTCGTTGACCACGCCGCACGGAACATCCGCCTTCTCGATGATCTCGAGCCAGTGCGCAGATGGCTTCGATGGAAACAGCTCGATGATTTTCCACATCGCCTTGCGAACTCTCTCAGCGCGCGAATCCTCGCCCTCGAACCACTCCGGATGACCGATGCCTTCGAGCAGCGCGGTCCAATGCTTATCCGATAGCGGCGCGATCACGATGTAACCGTCGGCAGTCTTCAGCGGATCGGGACTGCCCTTGATGGGACGCACGCCGGGTTTGTGCGGCAGATAGACGTTGTTCCCGAGCGTGTCTCCCATCAGGTAGTACGCGACCGCATCGATCATCGCGATCTCGATATGCTGGCCGCGGCCCTCTTCGCGCGCTGAATGCAAGGCGGCGAGGATCGAAATCACTCCCGTCATCGCGGTGACCTTGTCGGCGAGAATGTTCTTCACCACGCGGGGTTGACCGCCGGTGCGCTGCGTCTCCATCACGCCTGCAAGTCCCTGGATGATCGGATCATACGCTGGTTTATGTTTGTAAGGGCCGCTGAAGCCGTAACCCGCCATCGAGCAGTAAACGATTTTTGGATTGCGCGCCGAGGTCGCGGCATATCCGACTCCGAGGCGATCGACGACGCCGGGGCGCACATTTTGCACGACGATGTCGGCGTGTTCAGCCATGCGCAAGAACACCTCGCTGGCGCCGGGCTTCTTCAAATCGAGCACCATGTCCCGCTTGTTGCGATTCCAACTCAGCACGCCGGTGGTCACGCCGCGCGGCGCCTGCTCGGAGCCCATCCTCACGATGTCGCCCTCGGGCGGCTCGATCTTAATAACGTCGGCGCCGAGGTCGCCGAGCATCATCGTGCAAAACGGGCCGGCAACAACCATACTGAGGTCGAGAACACGAACTCCACGTAGTGGTCCCATGGGAAATCGTTATAGTTCATGCGCCATCGTCTCGACAACGCCGACGCTCTCATGCGGCACTGCAATTTCCGCACTCCGACATATATAAGGGCGAGGCTTCGCGATGCGGATTTATGCAGCAACAATTTTCCTCAGCGCCTTTTTGCTGTTCCAGGTCGAGCCGATGCTCGCGAAGTACATCCTGCCGTGGTTCGGCGGCGCGGCGTCGGTATGGACCACCTGCCTGCTGTTTTTCCAGGTGCTGCTGGTAGGCGGATACCTCTACGCGCACCTGGTTGGCACGCGACTGACCGCCCGCACCCAGGTAATCGTTCATCTGGCGCTGGTCATTGGATGTGTCGCAGCGATGGGCGCGCTCGCGACAATCTGGAAATCGCCCATCATGCCCGGGGCGAGCTGGAAGCCCCCCACCCCCAGCTTTCCCATTCCGCGCATCCTGCTCTTGCTCACTGTCAGTGTGGGGCTCCCCTATTTCGTCCTGTCGAGCACAGGACCGCTCCTGCAAGCATGGTTCGCGCGCACCCACGAGGTCTCGCCATATCGGCTCTACTCGCTGTCAAATGTCGGCTCGTTGCTCGCGCTGATCACATACCCCTTCGTGGTCGAACCGGCGCTGCCGCTGAGAACGCAGGGCCTCGTGTGGGCCGCGCTTTATTTGGTCTTCGCGATCGGAATCGTGCTGTGCGCACCGCGCGTCTGGAAAGCGCCGAATAGCACCGAACCCGAATCGTCGGACACCATCGACCTCGAGAAGCCGTCGGTTGCCACCTACGCGCTCTGGATCATGCTGGCCGCGTGTGCCTCGCTGATGCTGATCGCCTCGACCAACCAGATGTCGCAGGACATCGCACCGATCCCGTTTCTATGGATTCTGCCGCTGGCGCTCTATCTGATCTCCTTCATCATCTGTTTCGACAATCAGCGATGGTATCGGCGCCGGATCTTTCATCCCGCATTTATACTCACGGTCTTCGTGAGCCTGATTGTTCTGGTGCAAACCGAACAGGCGCTCCCCTATCTCAGCCACCTGGGCCTCGCGCCGAATCGCGTCAATCTCGCGGTTCAAATCGTAACCGCCGCCGCGCTGCTCTTCACCTTGTGCATGGTCTGTCACGGCGAGCTGGTACGGATGCGGCCGCATACGCGCCATCTCACCGCCTTCTATTTGATGGTCGCGATTGGAGGCGCAATCGGCGGCGTCATCGGCGCGATCGTCGCACCTCTGCTGTTTCGAGGTTACTGGGAATTGCGGCTGGCGATTTCGATTGCAATGGTCCTGATGTTCGTGGTTCTCATCCGCGACCGACATTCGTGGGTTCATCAGAATCGCCCAGCACTGGCGATCGCGCTGCTGATCGGCGCCCTGGTGCTGCCCCAGGTGATTGGCCTCGGCGCTTTCGGCTGGCTCTACGATGTTCCGCAATTTATTGTGGTCGGGCTCGGTATCGCCCTGCTGCTCCTGCAAGGGAAGTTCGGGCTGAGGAGACGCGCCGGAATCCTCGCCCAGTACGCCCTCGTTTCCGCGATTGTGATTGTTACAGGTTTGTCCATCACCACCACGATCGTGGGGTATCGCGTGCCGGCGCTCGTAGTCAGGAATTTTTATGGCGTCTTTCGCGTGATGACCAACGCGCCGAAAGACCCCCAATTCAAGGTCTATGAGCTGTGGAGCGGGCGCATCATGCATGGCGAGCAATTCGCCGGGCGGCATCTCCGTTACCAGCCGACCTCGTACTATGGTCCCACCAGCGGCATTGGCCTGCTAATGGCGAATCATCCCAACCGGCTCGCAACTGATCCTGAAGTTTGGCCACTGCGAGTCGGTGTCGCGGGCCTCGGCGCGGGCACCCTCGCGTCGTGGGGAGAACTCGGTGACTACTTTCGCTACTACGAGATCAATCCGGCGATAATACGCATCACGACCAACTCGGTCGGCTACTTCACCTATATTCGTGACTCCAGCGCCAACGTCGAGGTCGTAACCGGCGATGCGCGTCTTTCGATGGAGCGCGAGCTCGCGGCCGGGCATCCGCAGAATTTTGACGTGCTCGCGATCGATGCCTTTAGCGGCGATGCGGTCCCGGTACATCTTCTGGCCCGCGAAGCGATCGCGACTTATCTGCGTCAGCTCAAGCCCGACGGCGTCCTCGCGCTGAACATATCCAATCGATTCCTCAACCTGACCCCGCTTGCCGCTCAAATTGCGCGAACCTTCAATCTTCACGGCGGCATCGTCATCGATCGGCCGAGTGTGTCTATCTATGACGATAGCGACTGGGTGCTGCTCAGCCGCACCGACAAAGTGCTGGGCCAGCCGGAAATCGCGCAACACCTTAAATCGCTGGATGGCCAGCGGAGGGTGCGCCTCTGGACCGACGATTACAGCAATCTTTTCCAGCTAATCCGCTAGAAATTTGCGTTGACAATTTTCCTGATTGGGCGATAGTCGGGAAAACTCTCCCTCGATGGAGGACCCTCCGATGCTGACTGAACGCGAAAAAACCGTAATCCGCGAATGGAACGAATTTGCTGCCAAGATGCCGCCCTCGCTGCACGAGATGCGCAAGGCGCTCGACGCCGAATCGGCCAAGATGAACGTTGACCCGCCGGAGGTTGGCGCGTTTCATCCTGGCGTCGAGCTGCGGCCCGGCCTGCGCGCCGATGTGATCGTTCCAAAGGGCGCCGGACCGCATCCGGTGATGCTCTACATCCACGGCGGCGGATGGATCATGGGCAGTCCGAAGACGCACGACAAGCTGGCGAGGCAGTGCGCCGCGGAAGGCTATCTGACCGTCAACCTCGACTATCGGCTCGCGCCCGAGAATCCATTTCCGGCGGGCCTCGATGATTGCGTGTTCGCAACAAAATGGATCGCGTCCAATGCGAAGAAATGGAACGGCGATGCGAGCCGCCTCGCGATCGGAGGAGACTCGGCGGGTGGAAATCTCACCGCCGCGACATTGGTCGCGTTGTCATCGGATGCGAGCGCTCCGAAGGCTCGCGCCGGGGCTCTCATTTATGGTGTGTTCGATTTCCCGGCGCTGATCGAGCGGACCAAAAATAATCCGATGCTGGAAGGCATGGCCAAGGCTTATCTCGGCAATCAATATCCCGCGGCGCTCACCGATCCGCGCGTCAGTCCGATGCGCGGGGTGAAGGCGGGCGCGCTGCCGCCATGTTTCGTGATCTGCGGCACCGCCGACGAACTACTTGCCGAATCGAAGGCGATGGCGGAAGCGCTGCGCCGGGCCAACATCGAGAGCGAGCTGCATCTGATGGAAGAGATGCCACATGCGTTCATGCAGATGAACGAGCTGTCGGCATGCCGCGCGGGCCTCAAGTCGATGTTCGATTTCCTGCGCCGTCACGTCTGACGCGTATTTCTGGATTCCGAGGAGACCTCCGTCGCACATCGCGGCGGAGGTTTTTTTCAGAAGCGTTTGCTCGCCGCTGCGATTTCGCGCAAATCGTGGGCGCGTGACTGCATCGCGTGGCTGCTCGATATCCGCTCGAACGGAATCGGCAATCGATAAGTCCAGTTCGACTCGCTGACCGTGCCGGGCAGGTTGATCCGCGCGGACCATCCGAACAGATCCTGAATCGGCAGCACCGTGATGATCGAGGGCGCCGCGTACAGCGTGCGCAGGATTTCATTGAGCACCGGCATCCCCAGGGGCGCACGGACATTCACCCGGCCGTCGAGATTGAAGGCCTTCGCCAGCCGCGCCCGCTCCTCGATGGGTTGGTCCCGCCACCATAGCGTGAGCGCCTCGGTATCATGCGTGCCGGTCGTCGCAAGCGACAACTCGGGATAGTTCGCCGGATTGATGAACGGCTGCTCCGGCGCATCCCACTCGCGCTCCCATTGCATCACTTTGTAACCGGGAATGCCGAGCTCGCTTAGCGACTTACGGACCCACGGCGGCACCGTGCCGAGATCCTCAGCGATGAGTTGCAGGTCGCCAGCCTCTTCCTTGATCGCGCGAAGTACCGCCTCGCCCTGCGCATGCTGCTCGGCCTCATCCTCGGGCGTGAACCTTCCCTTGTCTTCCGGATCGTCGGAGCCGAAGGAAAACGTGCGATAGAGCCCGACCACGTGATCGATCCGCACCATGTCGTAGAGTGAGCGCGCATGCCGCGTGCGCGAGCGCCATAGCTCGAAGCCGTCGGCACGCATCGCCGCCCAGTTCGGCATCGGCAGACCCCAGCGCTGACCGGTCTCGCTGAATGCATCCGGCGGCGTGCCGATGCTGCGGGTCAGATCGAAGCTCTCCTGATGCGACCACACCACGTCGCTATCGCGACCGGGGGAAAATGCCAGGTCACCGCCGATATACGCGCCTCGCTCACGCGCGTAATCGCGAATCGATTTCCATTGCTGATGCGCGAGGAACTGGAAGTAGGAATATTTGTGGATGCTCTGCGCGAGGTCACGTCGTACAGACGCGAGGGCAGCTTGCTCCCGGCGCGCGAGGTCACCTGGCCATTCCTCCCAGCTTCGGAAATCGAAGTGATCTTTGAGCGCGCGGTACAACGCATAGTCATGAATCCAGTAGGAATTTTCCTGAACGAAGTCCTCGAGTGCGCGGCGCTCGCGCGCTCGAGCTCGCGCGGCGAACGTCTCGAAGGCGCGCTCCAGCAGCTCGCGCTTGAGTGAAACGTATCGTTCGCGAGAAATCCGCCGCGCGGGATCGCCGGCGCTCTTGCGCGCACGCCGCATCGCCATCTTGCCGACGCCGGGAACTTCGGTGGCGGAAATGTACAGCGGGTCGATGCCGAAGAGCGTCAGCGCCGAATACGGGCTTGCCTCGCCGGGTGCGGTTTCATCCAGCGGCAGCAACTGAATCACGCGATGACCGAGGCTGATCGCGAAATCGATCATCGGCTTCATCTGCATGATCTCGCCGCGCCCAAAATCGCCGGCGCTGCGAAGGGAGAACAGGGGTATCAGGATGCCGGCAGATCTCTGCAACATGAGGACTCAACATTATCATCGAGCGAGGTTCTGGAGCGATTGACGTGGATCTTACACTTCCACCCGCGCCTCGAGGCGCAGCACTCGCGCATCGTGGATGGTTTCGTTCTCGTCCGTGATGAGTTCGGCGCCGACCGGCGACTTGTATGCCTCCTTGAAAGCCTCAAGCGAATCGAACGCGAGGATCGCGATACGATAGCGATCGGCTTTCGCGCCGAGCTTCCCGATCATGTAATTGCGCAGGCCCGGCAGCCGTCGCGCGATGCTGGTGTGATGCTCGCGATAGCCCCTTTCCGCGGCGTCGAGATTCGTCTTGTCGAGGTTAAACTCGGCGCTCATCAGGAAGCACTTCTGCTCCGGGCTTGCGATTGTCGAACGGTACGATGATCTCGCCGTCGAAAACCTGGACGCGGAGATCCTTGAGATGGGCCTCCGTGTCGGCTGCGACTTGGGCACCAATCGAGAGGCGCCGTGCCAGCAGACTGGGCGTTGTCGAAGGCGAGTATCGCGTGACGAAAAAGCGCCGGCTTCTCGCCGCGATGCTCCATCGTACGCGCGGTATAGTACTGGCGCAGTCCGGGCAGCGTCTTTACCAGCGCGACGTGATGGCCGAGGTAGTTGCGCTCCTCGGCCTCGAGGTCGGCGCTTCGGTAGTTGAATCCCACGAAGGTGAAGTTCATCGCAAGTCCTCCGGTTAGCGAAATCTAGATGACGTAGCCGCCGTTGGGGCTGACAATCTGCCCGACCATGAATGAGCCGTCATCCGAGGCGAGGAACAACGCCGCCGCTGCGATCTCGCGTGGCTCGCCGAAGCGGCCGATCGGCGTCATCGCGATGACCTGCTGCCGAAGGGCAGGCTCGATCGGCGCGGTCATCGGTGTGTCGATGAAGCCCGGCGCAATCGCATTGACGAGGATGCCATGGCTGACCACCTCGCGCGCGAGCGATTTGGTGAAGGACGCGATGCCGCCCTTGGCCGCGCAGTAGTGCGCCGCGAACGCGAGGCCGGTAGTCGCCGCGATCGACGCGAGGTTGATGATGCGTCCGCTGCGCTTCGGGATCATCGTCTTGAGCGCCTCGCGCGAGCAAAAAAACGTCGAGTCCAGATGCGTCGCGATCATCTTGTGCCAGTCCTCATCGGCGAGCTCCTGCAGTCCGGCCGCGACCGTGTTGTCCTCGCGAGTCCGACCGATGCCGGCATTGTTGATGAGGATGTCGATGGTGCCGTAGGCCGCGATAAAATCGGCGAACATCTTTTTCACCGCCGCGCTGTTCGAGACGTCGGCGACAAATGCCTTCGCGCCCTTGCCGCCGGCGCGTTCGATCTCGGTCACCACGTTCTGCGCCGATTCCGGCCGCACGTCGTTGATTCCGACCTTGGCGCCCTCGCGCGCGAAAGTCAGTCCGGTCTCGCGCCCCAGGCCCGAGCCGCCGCCGGTGATAAGCACCACTTTGTCTTTTAATTTCATTTTGTCCCCGACCCTACGATTTGGGTTTCGCTTCTTTCAGTTGCCGCTTCCAATCGAGCCGCCGCGCCTCCGCGCCCGCCGCCTCCGCTTCCTTTATCATGCCCTTCTGCTGATAGAACATGCTCAGGTTGGTGAACGCGAGGATGTCCTCGGGCTCATGCTTGACGTACTCGTTGGTGACCGCGATGGCGGTATCCAAATCGCCCTTGGCCTTGTAGCAGAGCGCGAGACCCTGCGCCGCGTCGGCAAACTTAGGGTCTAGTTCGAGCGCCCGTTTGTAGAGTTCGATCGCTTCGTCGAATTTGTCATCGGCGAAAAGGTCCACCGCCTCGTCGCACAAATCTTCTTTATCGGGCATCGTCATCTCCTCGCAAATCAGTGCGCGACGGGCATTAAATCCCGCCGCCATCCTTATATAATACCAGCAGGCGCCGAATGCTCACCCAGGACGAAATTTACGAAGTGCTGCGCGAATGCTACGACCCGGAGATTCCGGTTGACATCGTCGAGCTCGGCCTCGTTTATGGCGTTGAGGTCGAGGGGAACTCGGTGAACATCATTATGACGCTGACCTCGCCCGGATGTCAGATGAGCTCGATGATCCGCGAGAACATCGAAGACAAATTACTGGGGCTTCCAGATTGCGAACAGGCCAACGTCGAGATCGTATGGGATCCGCCGTGGACGCCGCACATGATGTCCGAGGCCGCGCGCAAAAAGCTCGATCTCGATAAGTGACTTCGAGAGGGTGACCAATGACGCGAAACGCATCGTTCCTCGATGCGCGCCATGCGTCTAGCCACTCCCGGACCGAGAAGCCCGCCGCACCCTACCCATCCGCATGACCTCACGGAAGATCGATCGGATCGCTTGGACCGATAAGTCTCCAAACCCCAGAAGATCCACATCTCGCGTGGATGCGGATCGGCGAACCACGTCGTAATGAGGAGCGCACCTTTCAGCGCGAAGCGATCTCGGTACTTTGATGGATTGAGCCGAGGGAGAAGTCGCTCAAGGACGCCCCATAACGAACGCCCGCGCTTTCTCGCGTGCGAGAAATCGATCTGACCAACGTCCGCGATCGCAACTGGAAGGGAATTCTACTGAAGGCCTCGCTATGGCACCGGAACGGTCTATCAATGCTGGCACACATTCGCGGCGCTACAACTTTCGCGCGGAGAAAATCCGCAATGATGTCGCGCATCAGATGGGTCACACCAACCTCGAACTGATCATTCGGCTCACGCGCGAGGGTAGCGAGGACCCGAGTGGTTGGCATTTCCGGCTCACCAGCTTTTCGCCAGGTTTGGAAGAAATCATGGAGCGGGCGACCGGGGTCGAACCGGCGACGTCCAGCTTGGGAACTCGCCGAATCGATCTTCGCGAAAACCTCGCTACCATCGGTGGTTTGTGGCGTCGGTACCCTACCCCACCGGTTGTTTTTGTTCCCCTCAGTTCCCATGACTTCCCGCCAATTCCCCGCCGCGTTTAGGTGATGGATGGGTGATAGCTTTTTCGAGCGCTTCGAGGCGACTCGTCGGCTTGTGCATCCATTTCGAGTAAACGCGGATCAGCATTTCGAGGCTGGTGTGTCCGAGCTGGGCCGCGACGTGCTGCGGCGTATCGCCAGCCTCAAGAGCGAGCCGCGCGAAGGTATGCCGACACTGGTAGATGGTTCTCCAGCGGACCTTCGCCCGCTGGAGAATGCGTTTCCAGCTCCGGTCGCGAATGTTCGCGAGGTCGAGTGCGGTGCCTGCTTCCGATGGAAAGACGAGGTCGCCTTTCATCTGCGAACGCGCGCGCTGGTCCTGAAGCGCTTGGCGCACCGGCAGAATCATCTCCACATCGCGCTCGGAACCCTTCGTTTTCGGCAATCCGCGCCCGTAGCGGCGGCTTTCGGTCGCGCCGAGTTTCCAGTCGATCGCGTCCCAGTGAAGCGCTAGCACCTCGCTAGGGCGCATTCCGGTGTAGAGCAACACCGTCACCAAGGAGCGCTCCCATCCTTCGGCGGCTTCGATGACTTGCCGCGTCTCTTCGAGGTCGAAGGGATCGACGCCGCGCTTTGGTTCGCGAATGTTCTCGACAAACTGCATTGGGTCCGCTTCGAGCAGCTTGCGGCCATCCGAAGTCCTACGGCGGCAAGCGGTGTTGAAGCTGGGCGCAGCCGCGCGATCACCATGTTCACGCGGCGCGCTGAGATCGGCACGGGCGGCGCCGTCGATTCAATTTGTTTGCCGCGTTTTTTGCGCTTGGGTTTCTTCGGCGGTTTGGTCTTGGCCGAAATATCGCCGATGAAACGATTCAGATCACGGCGTCATCGATTTTCGAAAGCGGCATCGATGCGATCGCGTGCGGCAGAATGTGAACCTTCAGCAGCGAGTTGTAATCGTAATAGCTTGATTCGGTGAGAATTGGCGGCTTTTTCTCTTCGAGCCAACTCTCCGCGAATTCGCCTAGCGTAAGTTCCGCTTGCGGCTGTTTTTCTTCGAGGCGAGCGAGGTGTTTCGAATCGGGGAAGCGTTTCTTGAATTCCTCGTCGAACCTACCCTCGCGAAGCGCGGCCTCGAATGCGCGTTCAATGCGGTTCCCTTTTTTTCGGTTATCGCGACTGCATTTCAGGTGAAGAAATTGCTCGACGTGAGTTCCCGCCAACATAGGGATGTCGGTTAGAACTCAGCCAGTCGTGATTTTTCCTTACGAACATCGCCCAACGCCCCCCTCGAAGTTGCCGTGCTCGATGCAGGCTTCGAAGATCATCCAGTCGATACGATGTATCCGCCCAATAGTTCGCAGTCCGTGTTCTCGCGCCAGCTTGCCTTCCGCGATCCAGTTGTAAATGGTTTTCTCCGCGAGCAGACATCTTCGCGCGACTTCGCGAATGCTGAGCAAAATATCGGGCTCAAACTGATCGAGATTTCCCAGTACCCTGAATTCGAATGCCCGGCGGGCTTTCGAGGACTAGATGCGAACAGTAGTCCACAAGGATGCATTGGGTCTTGACTGTTTGCGGAGAAGAGATTGAAGTGATTTTAGCATTCATAGTGCGACGAGGATCACGCGCGGTCACTGGCAAACTCAATCTTTCCGGTGCCGCGTGTCTCGTTTTTCAATACTCCGATTTCCCGTTTCTTCCCTTCTCTTTCCCTTCTTGTTCCAGCGCGCTCCGCCGTCCAGCGACCGACCAGCTGCGGTTAGACGGCGAGCCAGCAACTTGTGGACAGGCGGAAAACCCCCTCTTTTTTGGTGTTTCGTTCAGGCCTAGAATCCAGCGACATGTTGTTTCGTCGTCGCACAGATCAGGAAACGATAGACGCACGCACCAGCGACATCCTCGAACGCATCCAGCGCATCGAGGCGGAGCAGATGGCGCTGCGTGCGGAAATCGCACGTGAGAGGAGGCGGAGATTTCTCACGGCGGAAATTGGGTCAGCGGTGGACGCCGCGCCGTTCATCGGGCTCGCGGTCGAGACATTCGCCCAGGCGATGCGTGCTCCGTTACCGCGCGGGCGCGCCGGTGGCCTCGCTCGTGCTCGAAGGGCTTGGCGCTATTCCGACGGCACGTTCATGCCGGAATCGGAAAAGTTTGAAGCCTATCGAGGAAGAGTACGAGCGGTATGCCGCTGATGGGCGCGTGCGCGCAGAGCAAACGCTCGACGCGCATCGGATGGAACGTTTCTCGTCAGAGGGAGTAAAGATACTCTCCCTTATTGAAATTCGGGCTGCATCGAAGGTGATTCGATGGATACCGAGTTAAATGACTTTTTACGCGGAGTGGGCACAAAGTAAGGCACATTTGTTCTGGTGGCCGAAGCGTCCGGGAAATCGGCCGGATGACCCTGAGCTTGCCGGGCAAGTCGCATCGTGTATTTGAGGCCGTGAGTCCCGGCGTCTCTCATCCGGGGGATGAAGATGCAGTTCTGGGGATTTCAAACAACAGTCATAGATGTTCGAGAGCGGGAGGGCTGCCGGTGGGATCTGAGTCGCCGTCTTTCAGGACCTTCGATCGCGCGGTCGCGCTGTTTCTGCTTTTGATCGCGTTCGGACTCGGAGCGGCGATCCTCGCCAACGCCCCGCTTTCGTTCGACGGAGCCTTTTACTTCTTCACCCTGCTCGATGGGCACAAGTTTCTGGCCTTTCATCGACGACTTATCAACTTCCCGCTTGAGGCTCCGCTTCTTGCCGCCGCTCATGTCACCAACAGCCTCGGCCTCCTGCGCCTGATCTTCTCCGCCTCGTATGCGACGGTTCCGGCGGTTGGATTGCTCCTGTGTTGGCCGATTTGCCGGGTGCGACGCCCCTCGATGATGCTCTGGCCCGCGATCTCCACATGCATTATCGCGCTCCCAGGCCAGTTCGTTTTCGTCGCCGAAACCATCATGGCGGCGGCGTTGCTGTGGCCGGCCCTGCTCGCGGTGCTGCTGGGAGTATCGCCCGCCTTTCTGCCGCTGGTCGTGTTCGCGTCGGTCGTCGCGACGGTGGCGCATCCCGCGGCCGCGGGACCGTTGGCGGTTATCACCTTCGTAACGATTATCTCCGCGATTATCCGGCCGGAAACCCGAAGCACATCGCTCATGTTCGCCGTGTTCTTCGGCGCGCTGCTGATCGTGCGAATCCTGATTCCGCTCGACAGCTATGAGAGTCAGGCGTTGTCGCTGTGGGGATGGATCGAGTCGTTCAGCCGCTCGGTCTGGGGATGGCCGCTGGTCGCGATAGCGTTTGCCGCGATAGCAGCTTCCGTCTGCTTGTTCGCCCCGGAAGCGGCGAATCCACTGTGGCTGCTCGGCCCGCTCTCATTCGCCGGGGTTGCCCTAATCGTGTGGGCGATTGATCCCGAAGCGTGGCAAAGCTGCCTCGAATATCGCTCCTTGGTCGCGCCGCTCTCGATGGGATTGATGAGTGCCGCTGCTTTCGACGAGTTGTGGTGGTCCGGCCGGCGCGAGGCCGCGCAACGCCGCGTCCGACTTTATGCACTGATAGTGAGCGGAGCAATATTTCTGACCGTCCTTTCAATTCAGAGCCTCGAATGGGCGCAGATGAGCGCGAGGTTCGCGCGGCAACTCGCGGGTTCAAATCGCGGGTGCCTGGTGGCATCGGAGGTCACGGGAGTACCAGACTCTCCACTGGGCAACTGGTCGGCGCCTTTTTATGCGATCGATTCTGCAGGCGAGGCAGCCCACTACGATTCTGGTTCCATACGCGATGGGATGCCGTTTCTTCGCGCTCACTCAGGCGGTGGTTTTCGTGGACAAATCGGGTTTCCGCTACGTTCGCCGCGGCGACGCCGGCTGGTTCGACTTCAGCGCCGCGCGGGCGAGAGCCGCAAAGGCGGAGAGCGCATCTGGGCTATCGGACAAGCATCGCGGGGAGGACCTCGCAACGACGGCTCAACGATAATGCACCATGAACAGCTGTTAACATTAGGTTCGAATTGCGCGAAGCTGCAAAACCCGGGCGCTGAATCACCGGGCTTTTGGTCGCGCGGCGCTGAAGGCTATTTTCTCGCGTCCAGTATCGTCTCTTCGATTGCCGATTCATAGCGAAGCTAGCCGCGACCCGACTGCCACGGCGTCGAGCGCCGGCAAGCCCTCTCGCCAAAGCTATTCGAATGCTGCCTCAGTCCGGGCGCGCCTAAGCGCTATTCAATGAAGGTGTCTATCGAGGAATCCGCTAGGGTGAGTAGCTCGCGGACCGGCAAGCCGCGCCGGCGGCTGTAATTCAAATCGCGTGGCCTTGTTCCTTGGTGGCGCAGTCCACTTTGTCGAGTCGAACCGCACGCTCCGGTGGAAGTACGCGATTAGGTTTTACGGCTCACATTCTCGTCGGTCTTTTGATTCAGCAAATGTCGTTCAATCAGAGCATGATTTCGTCGCCCATCCATATTGCGTACATTGTGCCTGCTGCATTGATCAGAGATACGATCGAGCTTCTTCCGAAGCGATGATTGAATCGGCGGTAGCCGCGCTCGCTTCACTCGCGCGCAACTTCCCCCCTCTATCCCTTATCCGCGCGAGGCGCTTGCCGCGAGGGTGTCCTGATATGGACGTAGCTGTCCCAAGCGGGCAGGCCTTCGGCTAAAGAGACTCTTGATCCACGGCCCGGCGATTATCCGCCGTTGAGGTCTGCTGCGAGTCGTGAGAGGCCTTCCCGCTTGCGCGCGGAAGTAGAGCACGTTGCTCGCGCCCGTGGCTTTGCGCGGAGGCTCCGCGCTGCCCTTCGCATGGATTTCACGCCGCTGCCTTAAAGCGGCCGCTACTGACCTGCCCCGGTCTTCGACCGACCGACACGCTGCTCGATGCGCGCCGAACGCCATGCTGCGCCCCTTACTCCGATCGCTTCATCGCCTCCGAACTCCAGGCAAAAGACACGGGCATCTGCGGTTCGGTTGTCCTCCCCGCTTGTACTTTTCTCCGTTCATTGCTTTTCCGGCGTTATCGCCGGCGTCAGCCTTGCGAGGCTCAGCGAATCTTTCAGGGTTTTTTGCGAACTCAAAAAAAGCGCGTGCGGCATTTCGCCGGATCGCCGAACGCGCATAAAGAGCGCTTCTTTTTCCAATGCATCAAAAAGTTCTCAAAGCCCCGCCGCGGCAGGCGGCGGGCGCGGCGCGCGACGAGAGGAACCAGCCAAGATTTCAAACCGCGAAATGCAACGCGAGCGTGAGGAAGTCGCTCTCTATGCTGCCTTTTTCCGGCGCGTTTAGGTGATGGATAGGTGACAGAGAGTCCGATCGCGATCGGCGCGAATTTTCTGGTGAGCGCACTAAGTCTTTGGAATTACAAGGCAAAAGGTGGAGCGGGCGACCGGGGTCGAACCGGCGACGTCCAGCTTGGGAAGCTGGCATTCTACCACTGAATTACACCCGCTCTGTATGCATCATTACCAAAGCCTCGCGCGGACGCCAACCATGCCCAATATCAATCAGCGTATGAGCGCGCTGCGGGCGACACGGGAGGCCTCTGTAACCGGATAAGGCTGCCGCCCTCTGTGTCGCCACCGCTTTTCCTGCTATCTCTTTCCGGTACCTGATTTTGAGCATTCTGACTCGCGGCGGCCCGTGGCCATAGCTGCGGGCGATTGCTTGACTCGCGTTGCCGAGCCTGCAACAACGTGGATCGTTAGATGCAGCTCTGCATGTTTATGTTTGACTCCTTCGCGAAGGGGACGCGAACGTGATCACGAATCTGATTGGCTTCTATAGGAGCAGCCTTTGAAAGACGGCAACAAAACCATCTCCCAGCGGGCGACGCGTTTTCTTCCCGTCGATATGAAGGATCGCCTGAAGTCGGCGTTCAATCGCAACTCATCCGCCGTGGCGGAGAATGCGGCTGACCTCGATGCTTCTGACTATACCGCGATTTTCAATCCCAACCGCGCGGCACCCGCTCACTCCAATCCGCGCTCCGCAGGTGCTTCGATAAATGGCGCTCAACTCGCCGACGCGTCCACCAGAAACGCCGCGCGGCAAGCGCCCCAGGATATCGAGGAAGCTGAGATCATCACAGAATCCGCGGGCGAGTCACCCACCGAGAATTCCGGATTCGGCGCGATTCTCAAATCCGATAAATCGAAAGCCATCGACCTCGGACGCGCTCGCCGCCAGATCGAAGCCTCGGGCGGGACGACAACGCGTTCCGATCACGACCACTCGCCTCGACCGGCGGTTGAGGCACCAGCCGATAATTCTGAGCATGAGGAAGCAGTGTCGCAGAAATCGAAGTCCCGCTTTTTCGGTGATTTCTCATCCACCGAGTCGGTTCGTCTGAAGGTTGAGAAACGTAACGAAAAACGCCCGGAGGTTATGCCGCCGGCGTCCGCTGCGAGCCCCGCGGAGGTATCAGTCCTCGGCGCCGAACGCGGCGCGGTTCCGGTTTTCGCATTGGACGATGAAACATCCAAACTGCCGACCAACGGTCATCAGACCAGCGCTGATGGAATCTCCGCTGAACCGGCGCGCTCGGAGCAGGCGCACATCAATCTTTTAGAGGAGTACGATTCGATGGATGCCAATGAGCACGAATCCGGGAACGGCGCGGCGGCGCGCAGCGATGGCAACGTGGCCGCGGCAATCGTAATCGAGCGCAACTCGAAATTCTCCGGCCAGTTGAAATTCACTGGCGCCATTACCATCGAAGGCCAGGTCGAGGGCGAATTGATCGCCGAGCGAATCGTGATTCATGAAGGCGGCGTCGTTAACGCTTCCGTTGACGGCAACACGGTGATCATCGCAGGAACCGTCAAGGGCGATGTCAAAGCGAGCAGCGAACTCGAAATCCTCGCCAGCGGGGTTGTAGATGGTTCCGTTACCGCTCCCGCTATAACCGTGCGGCGCGGAGGACGCGTCGAGGGGCTTTGCTCGATCGGGGTTCCGCTCGCGTAGGCATCGTCCTTCACCGCTCGCAGTTAGCACCCCTTGCGCCGGTTGGCTTTCAGCGGGCGACCTCCGCTAGCCTGTCTGATCGTATGCCACTCGTTCAATCGATCGAACGTTGATGAAACTGCGTCCGCTTGATCCGCGCAGCGCGCGCACTCGCAAGCTGGCGACGCTGTCCCGCCTCGTTCGCCGCGAAGACTTCGCGCGTGAGGTCGACGTCGGCGCGAGCTTCCACGATTTCCTCGAATCGCTGCCTGAGGTGCTGGGTGCGGCGCAACTGCGGGAGCTCGCGCGGGCGGTAGCCATCGTTCATCGAGGGAACCGGCCCTTCCTTTTGATGAGCGGTGCGCATCCGATCAAGGTGGGCCTGAGCCCGATCATATGCGGCATGCTGCGCGACGGTATCATAAGTGCGATCGCGACCAACGGTGCGGCGATCATTCACGACTTTGAGCTCGCGTATGCGGGACGCACTTCGGAAGACGTCGGCGCGGGACTTGTCGGAGGGAATCTTCGGCATGGCCGAGGAGACCGGCGCGTTTCTCAATCGCGCCGCGAAACTCGCCGCGGCGAGGGTAGCGGCCTCGGCGAAGTGGTCGGCCGCGAGATTGTCGCGGCGCAAGCTGAAGTTCCGCGAGCATAGCATTTTTGCCACGGCGTATCGAGCCGGATATCCCGGCGACGGTTCACGTCACGATCGGCGCCGACATCATCCATATGCATCCCGATGCGGATGGCGCCGCGATCGGCCAGGCCACGATGGCCGACTTCCATCGCCTCGCCGCCGTCGTCGCGGAGCTCTCGCGCGGCGTCGTGATCAATCTCGGCTCGGCGGTAGTGATGCCTGAGGTTTTTCTCAAGGCACTCAACCTCGCGCGCAATCTCGGGCGCAAGGTCACGAACTTCACCGCCGCTGACATGGATTTCGTTCGCCACTACCGCCCGCGCATCAACGTGGTCGAACGGCCCACCGAGAACGGCGGCCAGCGTATCATGCTCACCGGCCATCATGAGCTGATGTTTCCGCTGCTGGCAGCTGCGATCCGCGAGGAACTCGCCGCGCTCGACCTCGAAGCCTCGAAAGAAGCGCTGATGCGCGTCGCGATCGCCTCGGCGCAAAATTTCTTCGCACACACACTTCGCGCCGATCGCGCTGCTGACCGACTTCGGCTATCGCGATCATTATGCCGGAGTGATGAGAGGGGTGCATCGCGACCATCGCGCCCGACGCACACGTCATCGACATCACGCATGGCATCCCGCCGCAATCGGTGACCGCCGGAGGATCGCGCTTGCGCAGAGCTGGCGATTTTTCCCGAAGCGCACGATCTTCCTGGCGGTCGTCGATCCTGGCGTCGGCACCGCGCGGCTTCCGATCGCGATTGAGACCACAGCGGGCGCGCGCTTCATCGGACCCGACAACGGCCTGCTGTCTCTCGCCGCGAAGGACGCGGGCATCAAGCGCATCGTCGAATTGCGCGATCCCCAAGTATCGGCTCAAGAACGTCAGCTCGACTTTCCACGGCCGCGATATCTTCGCGCCCGCCGCGGCGTGGCTATCTTACGGCGACGCCGCTCACCTCGCTCGGCCCGCCGTTCCGGCATGCAGCAGCTATCGATTGCGACTCCGACGCGACGCGGAACAGACTCTGATGGGCGAGGTCATCTACGTCGATGGCTTCGGCAACCTCATGACCAACCTCGACCACGCGCGCTTGACGCTTTCGCGGGCCGCTTTCGTGCCGCCTCGCTTTTGGTTAGGATCGGGAAAGGCACGTCGATGGAAATCTTCCAAGCTTATGGCGACGCGCCCTCGGGTGCTCCGCTCGCTACTTTCGGCAGCTTCGGCCTGCTGGAGATCGCGATTCGTGATGGCAGCGCGGCCTCCCGTTTTGGGTTGGCGAAGGCGCACCCGTGTCGGTCATCGTGTCCACGTGAGTATAGAGAGTCCGGAAAAGAAAGAGCCGCTTCACGAATATGTCGCACGCGTCGGCGGATCGCCGGTGCTGAGCGATATCCCGCGCTACTCGCAGCCCGGAACCACGACCGCGCGCGCAGCGCGCGCCGTCGGTATCCCGACGGTCAACGCCGCGCTGTTCCTGCTGACTTTGCTGACCACCACGATGGCCGGCGCCTACATGGCGGGCGCGGATCTCTCGATCCTCCGTCCGTTCAGCAGCGGCCTGCAACTCTATGCGGGCCTGAGCTTCTCGATTCCGCTGATGGCGATCCTGCTCGCGCATGAGATGGGTCATTACATCTTCGCGCGGCGCTATGGCGTCGATGTGTCCCGCCGTATTTCATCCCGGCGCCGTTCCCCTCGGTCTTCTTCATCGGCACCTTCGGCGCTTTTATCCGGATGCGACTCGATGCCGCGCACTCGCCGCGTGCATGTTCGATATCGGCGCCGCGGGTCCGTGGGCCGGCTTCATCGTCGACGATTGCCGATCTGATCATCGGGCTCATGCTCTCAACCGTGTCGCCGCTCGACAACTCCGCGGGCGGGCTCCAGCTCGGCAATTCGATCATCTTCCATCAGCTTGCGCAAGTGGATCCTTGGCATGTTGATCCCGAACAACGTCAATGTCGATCTCCATCCGATCGCGTTCGCGGGATGGCTCGGGCTGTTCGTCACCACCCTCAACCTGCTGCCGGTCGGCCAGCTCGACGGCGGCCATGTGGTCTATGCGCTGTTCGGCGGCCGCTGGCATCGCGCGATTTCGCGGCTGTTCGCCGTCGGATGCCTCCTGATGGTCGTGGTCCCGTGCATGCATCAAGCCGTTCTGGTACGGATGGCTGTTCTGGGCGGTGGTGCTGTTCCTTCGGCCTCGGCCATCCTGTCGACGCCGACGCCGACACGCCGCTGGATCCGCTGCGGCGCTTTGACCGCATGGGCAACCGTCGCGCTCTTCATCCTCACCTTCAGCCCGGTGCCGATCTCGATCGCCGCCGCCGACCGCGCTCGCCGATCACCAGCAGGACGAAAAACTCTACAACGTGATGCATGACTGTCCCGCTCACGCGGCGGCTGCCTGACGCATCTGCTCAGCGTCTCGCTCTGACCGAAATGCGCCGACGCATAAGCGCGATGGAACGTCCGAGCTGGGATCAGTACTTCATGACGATCACGCGGCAGGTCGCCGAACGCTCGACCTGCCTGCGCGCGAAAGTCGGCGCAGTGATCGTGCGCGATCGCAGCATTCTCGCGACCGGCTACAACGGCTCGCCCGCCGGACTGCCGCATTGCCTCGATGTCGGCTGCCTCATCTATGAATCGCGCAATCCTGACGGCGAGATCGAGCAGAACTGCTACCGCACGATTCATGCGGAGATCAACGCGATCACGCAGGCCGCGCGCAATGGCGCGCGATTCGCGACGCCGATATTTACGTTACTCACTCGCCGTGCATCCATTGCATGAAAGTGCTGATCAACACCGGCATCAAAACGGTCTTCTATGGACAACCGTACAAGTTTCACACCATCGCGGAGCTGATCGCGCATGCGCGCGTGAAGCTGGTCGAAGTTCCTCCGGTGCCAAATGCTCCAATCCTGAAAGCGAAATGCGGAATCTGCGCGGGCCTCGAAAATATCCGCGCCGGCAAAGCTCCCAATCTCATCGCGGAGCTGGATAATTCGTATGTGGTGCTCGGCGATGCGCAATTCTATCGCGGCTACTGCATCCTGCTCGCGAAGCATCATGCGCAGCGAGCTGTTCGAGCTTCCGCGTCGACGAGGCGCGCGCGCTGTGCGATGAATTGCGCTCGGTGGCCGAGGCGATCTGGACCGTCGTCAAGCCGCTGAAGCTGAATTACGAATGCCTCGGCAATCTCGAGGCGCACGTCCATTGGCACGTGTTTCCTCGCTACGAGAGCGAAGAAGAAAAGCTGCGGCGCGCGCCGGTGTGGGAACGTCCCGCATCCGAACGCATGCGCAATCTCGAGGAACACGATGAGCGCGCGCTGATGGCTTCGCTTGCGCGCCGAGATCGTCAAACTGATTCCTACCGCGCGCACTCCGCTCGACTGAAATCGGATGCGCTTAGCCCCAGCTCGAATCGGCCTCGCGCTCGCTGGTCTTCATCGCGCTCGCCGGATGCAAACAGCAGCCGCTGCCGGAGCAGGACAGCTACGCCGGCCAGCTTTACGTGCGGCGATGCGGCCAGTGCCATCCGCCCTACAATCCTCATTCGATGACCGCGGCGATGTGGGAAGTCCAGGTTCCGAAGATGGAAGAGAAGATCCGCAGGCCGGGTCTGCCTCGCGCTGGAACCCGCGCAGAAGCAGGCCATCCTCGACTACCTCGAACGCAACGCCGGCCAGCAGTAGCAGACGCATCGCAGAGGCTTTTGCGCGGCGCGGTTTTACGCTAACCCTCTAGCGTAAAGCCATGGCGCAACATTCCGAAATCAAGGCCGACAGCAGAATCCGTTCACCATCAAGTTCTACTACGATTTCAAAAGCCCGTTCTCGTTTCTCGCGTTCCAGCCCGCGCTCGATCTCGAACGGACTCATCAGGTGCGGCTGCGCTTCATCCCGCATCTGTTCGATTTCGAAGCTTATGGCGGCGCGCTCGAGGTGCGCGACGAGCGCTCCTGGCGCAAGGTCCGCTACCTCTATATGCGATGCGCGACGCTTCGCGCAGCGAGCGCGGCATCATCATTCGCGGACCGCAGAGGCTGTTCGATTCGCGCCTTGCGCTGATGAGCGGCCTGTTCGCCGATCATCACGGAAAATTCCGCGAGTATGCGCAGCTGGTGTGGGAGAAGTTCTTCCAGCGCGAACTCGATATCGAAAAGTTCGAGCAGCTCGCGCCGCTGCTCGAAAGCGTCGGACTGTCAGCCGATGACTTCAAGCGCTACTGCCGAAACCGATGGTCCTCGCGATCTGGCCGAGGCGATACGCCGAGGGCGAGCATGATCAGGTTTTCGGCGTGCCGACTCTGATGGTCGACGGCGAGCCGTTCTGGGGCAATGATCGCATTACCTGGGTCGTCAGGAAACTCGACGCGATGGGACTGCGCCGCAACTAAGACTCAACGGACTGGGGAGGGAAGACTGCGATGATGAGACTCTATGCTCTGACCGCGATCATTCTGGCGCTCAAGATGTCGGCGATCTGGATCGTGCAGGGGCGCGCGCGCACCGGCGCCAAAAAGTTCGCCAATCCCGAAGACGCCGCGATGTTCGGCGGCACGACGGTCCCGCAGGAAGTCGCGGGCGTGCAGCGCGCGCACGAATGCGTGGCTCAACGACCTGGAGAACATCCCGATTTTCCTTTTCCTCGCGCTGATCTATGCGATCGCGGGACTGTCCGCCAACCTGTTCATCGTCTACTGCGCGGTCTTCACCATCGCGCGCATCCTGCATACGATCTTCTATCTGAATGCGATGCAGCCGTGGCGCACGATCGCATACACGTGTCGGCGCGCTCGCCATGTTCGCGCTCGATGATCCATCTGTTTGTAGGATTTGTAATCGTCGGAGGAGACTGATGCGTCCGGTTCCAGTTGGCACCAAAGGCACTTTTTCGATCACCGTCGGCGATGACGACCTCGCGAGCAAGCTCGACGCCGTCGCTCGCGCGCGTGCATGTCGACGCCCGACCATGATCGGCATGATGGAGATGGCCGCGATCGATGCGATCCGCTCCTACTACGAGGCGGGCGAGACCTCGGTCGGCGCGGGCATCGAGGTGCATGCATACCGCCGCGACGCCGCCCGGACATAAGGTGCGCGCCGAGGCCGAGGTGACGAAATGCGGAAGGCCGCCGCCTCGAGTTCAAGGTCCGCGCGTTCGACGAGGTCGAGGAAATCGGCTCCGGCGATGCACAAGCGCGCCGTCATCGACGCGGCGAAATTCAACGAGCGCCTGAAGGCGAAGATCAAAACATCATGAATACGCCTTTCGAACAATGACGATCGCTATGTCGGCCGCGACTACGGCAGCTTCGAATATCACGATCACGCCCGAGTTGGTCGCGACCTATGTCGCGGGCACCGGCGATGACAATCCGTGGTATCGCGGCGACTCGCCGCTCGGCGGTCCGGTCGCGCCCGCGCTCATCCTGCATTCGGCGGTCTACAAGCCCGCCACCGATTGGTACCTGCCGAAGATTTACGGCAACCTGCACGCGCGCCAGGAATGGGAGAACTTCGCGCCGGTGATGGTCGGCGACACGCTGCGCGCGCGGCGGATGATCGTCGAGCGCTACCTGAAGCGCGATCGCGAGTACGTCGTATGCGAGGTCATCGTGACCAACTCCGCCGGCCTCATCGTGTCGCGCAGCCGCACCCATCAGAGCTTCGTTCCCGAATCGATACAAACGGAAGGATTTGCCGTCGATAAGTCGCGCGAGAAGGATCCGCGGCCGCAGCTTCAAAATCGGCGAGCGCGGCGGCGAGGCTTTCGAGGCGCCCGCGCGCAAACATCACCGAGGCGATGTGCTATCGCGTTCTCGGGCCCCGCGCGCAATTACCACAACGATCGCGCCGAGGCGATCAAGCTCGGCTTCCCGGAAATCGTCGTGCAGGGGATGCTCTCGGTCTGCATGGTCTCCGAGATGATGACGCGCCGCTTCGGGCTCGGATGGTTCTACGGCGGCAAGATGGACGTGCGGCTGGTCAACGTGGTGTGGGGCAACGATGTGACCGGACCGCGAGGCTCGATCATGGGCGTCACGCGGAGGGACGGCATACGCGGGCAGAAGCGGAGGTATGGTGCGACAAGTCCGATGGCACGAAGACTATCGTCGGTAGCGCTAGCGCATTAGAGCTATAGCGTGCTTATTTAGACTTTATCGGCCAACGAACGGCTATTTGGTTCGTTCGAGAAAAAAGCCCCGGATTTGCTCAAGTTAATGGGTTTGTTTTTGCGATTTGTTACCCACTGAGCGGCTTGTATTTGGAAGCTCAGTGGGTTTGTTTTTGCAAAATTGCTTCTCCGCAATTGAACCTCAGATTCCCTCGCAGTGGGTTTGTTCTCATGTCCCTCGGTCCTTAAAGATGCCGCGATTCGGATATCTAATTTGAAGAGAATCCAGCATTCTCAAGGGTTATTTGGCTTCGTTTGGTAAATTCCACTACCCCGCCGTCAGCGCTTCGAGGTCCGCCACCTTCTTCGGCGTCGCATGCGTGATGACCTCATGCCCCTCCGGCGTCACCAGCACGTCGTCCTCGATGCGGATGCCGATGCCGCGGAAGCTGTCCGGCGCGTCCTCATCGTCGGGCGCGATGTAAATCCCCGGCTCAACCGTCAGCACCATCCCCGGTTCCAGCGCGCGTGACAGCGCACCCTGCCGATAGACCCCGACATCGTGCACATCCATGCCGAGCCAGTGGCTGGTGCGATGCATGTAGTATTTTCGATACGACCCGCTCGAAATAATCTCTTCCGCCGAGCCTTTGAGCAGGCCGAGGTCGCGCATCCCATCGACGAGGATTCGCAGCGCCGCGTCATGCGGATCGTCGAAGCGAACGCCCGGTTTGATGACTTCGATGGCCTTCATCTGCGCGGCGAGTACGATTTCATAGAGCGACTTTTGCAGCGGTGAAAATTTCGCGCCGACCGGAAAAGTTCGCGTGACGTCCGAGGCATAGAACTGGTACTCGCATCCCGCATCGATGAGCAGCAGATCGCCGGTCTTCATTTCGCGATCGTTGGTGATGTAGTGCAGCACGGCGGCATTGCCGGCTGATGCGACGATCGAGGGATAGCTGGGACCGGCCGCACCATTTTTGCGGAAGGTAAAATCGATGAGCGCCTCGACCTCCCATTCCATCATGCCGCCCCGCGCCTCACGCATCGCGCGCTGATGGGCCTGCGCGGAAATCGCCGCCGCGCGCCGCATCAGCTCGAGTTCCTCGGGCTCCTTGCGCAGGCGGCATTCGTGGATCACTTCGCGAGGATCGAGGATCGCCGAGGCGCCGGAGCCGGTACGGGGACGCATCACCTGCGTATGCCGGACCATCCTTAGCACCTTCTCGTTCATCTTCTCGTTGAGGCCCAGCGGATAATGCAGCCTGTCCGCCTTGTCGAGGAAGCGCGGGATGACGCGCTCGAACTCCTCGATGGTGTAGGCCTTGTCGGCGCCGTAATCGATCATCGCGCCTTCGACACCGGCGCGCCGACCGGTCCAGGTCTCGCGCTCCTTGTCGCGCGGCAGCACGAACATCACAAATTCGCCATCGGGATGACCGGGCGCGAACACCGCGACCGATTCCGGTTCTGCAAAACCCGTCAGATAGTAGAAATCGCTGTCCTGCCGGTAGATGAACTCGACATCGTTGGAGCGCACCGACACCGGCGCACTCGGAAGGATGGCGACCGCGCCCTCGCCAATCGAGCGCAGCAGATGCGCGCGGCGTGTGCGGAAGATTTCAGCATTGCCATTCAGGGCCATCACCTAACTCCCAACATCAAGTCTACCGAACCAGCACGCGCCACGCATCCGTCTTCCTCGTAGGGGTCGTTCGCGAACGACCCGCAGCGCTGCCCTCAATCGAGAAGGTTTTCGCAAATCCACCATTGTTGCGGGCGGTTCGCGAACCGCCCCTACGAGGATAATCCCGGAGGACGGGCGGCGGCGCCTTCCCGCCGTGAGGTTAGGGTGAACCGCCAGTGCCTACTTCGACCTGCGTCGTCTCGATTTTCGAACCCGGATTCGCGCGGCACTTCTCCGGATCCGTCGTCGGCGCGGTCAGGATGAACAACGTCTTGCCGTCGGCGCCACCGAGGACGCACGCGATCGACATCTGATCGGTCTTGATACGCTCCGCGACGCGCCCGCCCTCGAACACCCGAATCGTTTCGTTGGTGAATGGCGATGCCGACCAGACCGCGCCCTCCGCATCGAGGCAAATGCCATCGGGCAGCGCCGGTCCGATTTCCGCCCACACGCGGCGGTTGCTCAGCTTGCCATCCGCCGCAATATCGAAGGCGCTCAGCCGCCGGCCCATCGATTCGCCGACGATCATGGTTTTGCCGTCGCGCGTGATGACGGTGCCGTTGGGAAATTGCAACCCGGTTGCGACCACGCTGGCTTTGCCCTCGGGCGTCACCATGATGAGGTCGGCATCTTTCTGCGCTGAATTCTTATGCAGGTCGTAGCCGAAGTTGCCAACATAGGCGCGCCCCTTCGCATCCACCACCATGTCGTTGCAGTCCCATCCCGCGAGCTTGCTCAAGTCCGCATGCAGCTTCAGTTGGCCGCGTTCCAGCCGCATCAGCTTGCGATCGGTCATCGACACGACGAGCATCGTGCCGTCTGGAAGCCACCCAAGGCCCGACGGTCGATTGGGAACTTCGCAAATCGTCTCGGTCTTGCCGTTCATGTCGGCGGCGATGACTTTGTGCGCGTGCATGTCCGAGAAGTAGAGTTTTCCGTCATGCCAGCGGGGCCCTTCGGGAAACGCCAGCTTGTCGAGCAGAGTTTTGAGGGTGCGCATTTTTCAGTCCTCCTATCCATCCAGAACCTAGCTCAGACCGCCGCAAAAAGCCCAGCCCGTCGATCCTGATAGTAGCGTGATAGCAATGAGTGGACACCCCGGCGAGATTTAGGTAACCCTTCTAGCGTACTTCGCGTGAGGGGGATCGTCGTGAGACCGTTAGCGCTCGTAACGCTGCTTTTTTGCATCACCGGCTTGGCCGGATGCTTCGAATGGACCCAGGATTCGCAGGGCAATCTGCAGTCGGTCGGCTTGCCGGGAGTGCCGGTGTGGCAGTCCAGCGCGCCTCCACCGCCTGTCACTCCCAGCACCCTGGGTTACACGCAGGAGGAAGCCGCGCAAATGAGCGGTCCCGTTCTGGTGATGCCGACGACGGCGGGACCCTATCGATATCGCTTTTACCAGACCGGGCAGAATCACTGCGTCGAGGATCTGGAGAAGCTGCTGGCCGAGCGCGCCAACAACACTTATGCGAACGGGCCAGCGCCCTACTGCACCAACCAGCCGACGATGCCCCCTGCTCAGAAGAGCGGCAGTCTCTTGGGGTTCTGAAATCGCGCTGATAATCTGAGCGTAACTATGGACGCTGCCTTGCCGCTTTCCAATATCAAGGTGCTCGACCTCACGCTCGCGCGCGCGGGGCCGACCGCGGTGCGTCATCTGGCGGACTGGGGCGCCGACGTAATCCGCATAGAACCGCCCAGCAAGGGTGGGAGCGGCGACGAACTCCTCGGCTACCGCAACGGCCCCGATTATCAGAACCTCCATCGCAATAAACGGATGGTTCAGCTCGATTTGAAATCGCCCGAAGGACATTCCGCGTTTATGCGGCTCGTGAAGGATGCCGATGTCATCGTCGAAAACATGCGTGTCGAGGTGAAGCATCGACTGAAAGTCGCATGGGAAGACGTGCATCCGATCAATCCTCGCCTCGTGTACGGCAGCATCAGCGGTTTCGGGCAGACCGGACCCTACAGCAGCCGCGGCGGCGTCGATCAGATCGCACAGGGGATGGGCGGGCTGATGTCGATCACCGGGCATCCCGGCCAAGGCCCGGTTCGCGTCGGCGTCGCGATTTCCGACGTTAGCGCGGGCAATCTGCTCGCCTTCGGCATTATGGTTGCGCTGTTCGAGCGCGTCACCACCGGCGTCGGGCGATGGGTGCATACGTCGCTGCTCGAGGCGCAGGTGCATATGCTCGATTTCCAGGCCGCGCGATGGCTGATGGATCATGAGGTCGCGGGCCAGGCCGGCAACGATCATCCGACCGGCATTCCGATGGGCACGTTTCCTACCAGCGACGGTCACGTCAACATCGCGGCGAGTTCCAACAAGTTGTGGAAAACTTTCTGCGACGCGATCGGCAAGTCGGAATGGAAGACCAAAGCCGAATGGAAAAGTGGTGACGCGCGCAGCAAAGATCGCATCGCCATCAACGCCGCCATTGGCGAGGTCACGAAAACGAAGCCATCTGCCTACTGGGTTCAGACCCTCGAGGCGGCCGGCATTCCGTGCGGGCCGATTTACAGCATCGATCAGGTATTCGCCGATCCGCAGGTGCGGCATCTGAAAATCGCGGCACCGGTGACGCATCCGCAGCGCGGTGCGACCGAGTTAATCAACTCACCGCTCAACCTTTCCGAGGTGCCGAAGGGCATTCGGTACGCCGCGCCTCCCGCCGGTGACCAAACCGAGGAGGTCCTACATTCGGTCGGCTATTCCGACGCCGAGATCGCCTCGATGCGCGAGAAAGGCGTGATTTAGTCCAGAGCTCCGATTTTGTGCAGCTCGGCGACGTCGGAATCGCTGTACCCGAGAAGCCCCGTCAGGACCTCATCGGTATGCTGGCCCAGCGTCGGGGCCGCGGATCGCACTTCGGTCGGGGTGCCGCTCATCTTCCACGGAATACCCGCATGCTGCATCTTGCCGACTTCGGGATGCTCCTTGTAGACCCAGAAATCCCGCGCCGTCAGATTCGCATCCGTCGAGAGATAGCGGCTATCGGCCACCGCTCCGACCGCGACGTTGGCCTTCTGCAGCGTGGCGACGACATCTTCGACGGTGCGCGTCATGGTCCATTTCTGAACGAGCGCTTCGAGTTCGTCCTCGTTTTGCTTGCGCGCCGCAAGCGTCTTGAAGCGCGCATCGTTCGCGAGTTCCGGCTGACCCATCGCAGTCGCGAGGCGCCCCCACTCGGAGTCATCGGCGCATACGATCGCGACAAATCGATCGATGCTCACGTCCATGATTTTCTCGGGCCAGTCGAGGCATTTGAAATTGCCGTGCGGCGCCATGAACGGATCGCGATTGCCGTTTCGGATCGGTTCGCGCCCGTTCATCGTGTATTCGAGGATGCCCTCGGCGAGCAGGTCCATCGCGCATTCCCACTGGCTCATGTCGATGTACTGCCCCTCGCCGGTCTTCGCGCGATGGTAGAGCGCGGTGAGCAGCGCGAAGGCGCCGTGCACGCCGGCGTTGGGATCGGCATAGCTGAAGCCCGCGTGCATCGGCGGAAAGTCCTTGTAGCCGGTCAGCGACGAGAGACCCGAAAGCGGAACCTGCGCGGGTCCATATGCGACGAAATCCTTCCACGGACCGGTGTCGCCATAGCCGGAGAGCGTGATCATGATGATGTCGGATTTGAGTTTCTTCGCTTCCGCGTATCCGAATCCCATCTTCTCGATAATTCCGGCGGCGAAATTGTTGATGAGAATGTCGCTCTTGCCGATGAGCTTGCGTGCGATCTCCTTGGCCTCGGGATGTTTGAAATTCAGCGACAGCGATTTCTTGCCCTGGTTGTACTGATTGAAATATCCCGACCGATCGAGGCCCTTGAACTCGCCGTTGGGCCACGGCGGAAGCTGGCGCGTCACGCACGGACGCGTCCTGGTCTCGATGCGAATGACCTCGGCGCCGAGATGTGCGAGCTGTAGCGTGCAATACGGGCCCGCCCACACCCAGGTGAAGTCGCAAACCCTGATTCCGGAAAGCGGCGGCAGCTTGGCCATCAGATGACACCCTTGCGTTTGAGTTCGGTAAGGCGCGCCGGCGTCATGCCGAGGCGGCCGCTGTAGATAAGCTCGTTATGTTGCCCGAGCGTTGGCGCCGGCGTGCGAATTTCCCACGGCGTCTTCTCATACTTGAGCGGCGCGCCCGGATACTTATGCGTCCCGGCTACCGGCTGCGCGATTTCGACGAAGAAGCCGCGCGCCTTCAGATGCTCATTGGCGAGCAGCGTGCCCATCGTCGAGACCGGCGCGAACGGCACCCGCCGCGCCTGCACCTCTTTGTAGAGATCCAATACATTTCGCTGGCTGACGTATTCCTCGAGCATCGGGCGCAGCGCATCCCAGTTCAGGCCGCGGGCGAGGCGATTGTTGAAGATCTCCATGCTCGCCCACTCCGGGTCACCCATCACGTGGACGAAGTTCTGCCACTGATGCTCTTCGATGCAGCACAAATAGATGTAGCCGTCCTTCGCCTGGAAGATTTCGACCGGCTGTAGCGGCTTCTGACCGAGGCGGGTCGCGATCATTTTCATGTACGGCCAGTACTCGAAGGTCATTTCAAGCTGCGCCGCGATCGCTTCCTGCATCGGCGCGTCGATATGCTGACCCTCGCCGTCGCGCAGCCGCGCAAACAGCGCCCCCATCGTCGCGACCGCGCTATGGATGCCGCCCTGGAAGCCGGATTGCGAGCCGAAGGTGCGCAGCGGCGGCAGGTCGGCATGCTCGGGGCCGCCGCCATTGAGAACGCACACGCCGCCGGCCGCCCAGACCGTGAGATCCTCGGCGCGCCAGTTGCGATACGGCCCTTCGAGGCCCCATGGCGTGATCGAGGTCATGATCAGCTTCGGATTGATTTTCTTCAGCCGATCGTACGAAAGCCCGACGCGATCCATCTCGGGCGGAATCACATTGTGGACAAGGATGTCTGCGCCGGCGATGAGCTTCTCGAAGATCTCGAAGCCCTCGGCAGTGGCAACGTCGAGCGTCACGCCGAGCTTATTGGTATTGAGGTAGAGGAACAGGCCGGATTTTTCCGGATGTGGGTCGTCCTTGGGAAACGGACCGCGCGTGCGCGCGCGATCGCCCACCCCGGGGCGCTCGATCTTGATCACCTCGGCGCCCATGTCCGCCATCAGCTTGGACGCGTAGGGAGCCGCGACCAGTTCGCCGAGCTCGACAATTTTTACGTCGGAAAGCGCTCCTGCCATTTCTACTCCGGAATTACCTTGCGAAAAGGCTTCACCTCAACCCGCTCGAAAACGCCTTCGAGCATGTATGGATCATTCTGCGCGAATGTCCGCGCCGCATCTTCATTGTCAAAATCCGCAACGATCAAACTTCCGCTGCCGTCGGCGAACGGCCCGCCGACGATAACTTTGCCGGCGGCCACCAGCGGGCGCAGATTCTCCAGGTGCGCCGGGCGCACGGTCGGACGCAATCGCGCGCCGTTGGGACCGTCGTGACCGATGATTACGAAGAGCATTGGATTCGGCTTCGGGAGCAGCGAGTTTTTGAAATTAGCACGCGCCGCCGCGCCCATGAAAGGCCGCCCTCAGCTGTGAATCGAGGCGCCCGGAATCGCGCCGTACCCGGTCCAGTACAGGATGAAAGCGATGGTGCCGACCGCGAGCAGGACCACGAACGCCTCGGCGTCGCGCGGGTGCATCCGGTATTCGATGAAGCTGGTCGGCGCGTTATCGCGTCCGAAGCCGCGCGCCTCCAGCGCCATCGCCATGTTGTTGGCTTTGCGCAGCGCGCCCATGAAAACCGGGATGATGACCGGCACGTAGCGGCGCACGCGCTCGAATGGGCCTCCCGCATCGAAGTCGTAGCCGCGCAGCCGTTGCGCATCGACGACCGTCAGCGCCGAATCGATAAACAGCGGCACCAGCCGGAACGCGAGCGTGATGGTGAAGCCGAAGCGATAGGGAAATCCGAGGCGCGACAGCCCGACCGAGAGCTCCTCGACCTTGGTGCTCGACAGGAAGAGCACCGACGCGAGCACCAGCGCCGCGACCTTCATCCCCTTGCCGAGGCCGAACAGGATCGATTCCTTGCTCGCGTGGATGATCGGCAGATTGATGATCGGCACGCCCTTTCGATAGGAAATCATCCACGTGATCATCGTGGGCAACACGATCAACACGAAGAACCAGCGGAAGCGATAGAGATTGGGACCCGCGCCGATCGCGGCAGCGACAACGAATTCGGCGACGATAAACGGAACCAGCGTCAAGGGATTATCGATCCAGTAAATCGACCAGAACGCCGCGAAGAGACCGAAGATTTTCAGCGTCGGATGGAGTCGATGAACTACCGAGCCACGGTCGATGTAGAGCGAAGTTTTCATCGCGCGCCTTTCAGGAACTCCGCCAGCTCGGTCGCGCTCAATGCGACGGTGCCGAATCGACGGCCCAGGGTGGTGACTTCCGGTGGCTTGAACGACGACGTCGCGCAGCAACTCATCCTGAACGAAGAACTCGCGCACCGGCCCATCGAAGAGCTTGCGGCCCGCGCGCATCAGGATGACGCGGCGCGCATATTCGGCGACCAGCCACGGCGTATGCGTGATCATCACGATCGCGACGCCCGCGGCGTTCAGCTCGCTCACCAGCTTCATCATCTTGCGCTGCTCGCGGTAATCGAGACCGGTGGTCGGCTCATCGAGGATCAGCAGGCGCGGACGCAGTGCCAGCACACTCGCGACGGCGAGGCGCTGACGCTGTCCCTTGCCGAGGAGAAACGGATCGGTCGCGCGCTCATTTTCGAGACCCACCGCCTGCAGGACTTCGGCGCAGCGCGATTCGACCTCGCGATCATCGAGGCCGAAATTGCGCGGACCGAATTTCACTTCGGCCTCGACGCTGTCGGCGAAAATCTGATGGTCGGGATTCTGAAAGACGTAACCGATTTCGCGGGCGGTCTCAGCCGGCCGCAGCGTGGTTCGATCGCGGCCTTCGAGCAGGATCGTTCCCGAATCGGGCGCGAGCAGACCCACCGCCATTTTCGCCAGCGTGGTTTTGCCCGAACCGTTCTGGCCGACGATCGCGATGAATTCGCCCGCCCCGATTGTCAGTGACATCTGGTCGAGCACGCGCGGTCCGTCGGGATAGGAGAAGCTCGCCGAATCGACCTGTAAAATTGGCTTCGATTCGACGATTTCTCCGCTGGTCGTCGGTCTGAACTTCGCCTTTCGAAGTCGCGCGCAGGCAGCACTTTGCGGATGTTCTCCTCCGCATCACCGATACTCGCTGGGTGATGCTCGATGCCGAGCAGCTGCACGACGCGATCGAGGCCCGGGGCGTTGATGCCGCATTCTTCCAGCAGCTCGATTTGCGGCATCACCAGTCGCCGGCGGACCCTCCGCCGACGATCGCCCCATCGCGCAGGATGACGATGCGATCGCATTGCCGGAGCTCTTCGGCCTCGTGCTCGATGACGATGAGGCTGGTGCCCTGCTCGCGCATTTGGCGAATCAGCGCGAAAACTTCCGCGCGGCCCTCGGGATCGAGATCGGTGGTCGGCTCGTCGAGGACGACCACGCGCGGCCGCAACGCCAGCACCGACGCGATCGCGAGGCGCTGCTTTTGCCCGCCCGAGAGCGTGGTGGGATCGCGATCCTCGAAGCCGCGCAGCCCGACCGCTTCGAGCGCCGGGGTGAGCCGCGCGAGGATCTCTTCGCGCGGCATCCCGACCCGCTCCATCGCGAATGCGACCTCATGCGCGACGGTGGTCGAGAAAAGTTGCGATTCGAAATCCTGGAAGACCATGCCGATTTCGCCGGCGAGATCGCGTACGCGCGAATTCGCGATCGAGCGGCCGCCGAGCATCACGACGCCGCGAAGATCGCCGCCCTCGATTTCCGGAACGATTCGATTGAGCACCTTCGCGAGGGTCGATTTTCCCGCACCCGAGGCGCCCATGATGCCGATCATCTCGCCGACGCGCTGGGTCAGGTTGACCTCGCGCAACGCGGGCTGCCGGCCCGCCGCGTAAGTGAAAGTCACCGCCTCGATGCGCACAGCGCCATCGGCAGTTTCGCGCGCCATCTGCAGGCGCGCTCCCTGGAGGTCTCAGCCTTCACAGCAGAGCGAGCCCACTTATCGCCAGCAGCAGAAATGGCCCGGTTATGACCGCGATCGATTTGTCGTACGGCGCCGCCGCCATCCATGCGGGAAGGAAGCGCGGGACCCAGTAGCCGAGCGAGAGCGCATTGCCGCGGCCCACGCGCCGACTTCTCCGGCGATCAGCATCGCGAGGCCGAGCAAGACTTTGCGACACGCGGCGCGGTTTTAAGTTCCGGCATCACATCTTTATAGAGCATCTTGCCGCGCGCGACGCGCGGATAAACTGCCGCCAGGATGAACGGCGACAGAATCAGCGCGGAAGCCATGTTGTTCAAGATGACGACATTGCCCAGCAGATAGTAACAGCCTGATCGCCAGCACATTGTCGCCGAAGCCGATGAAATCCGCGCACAGCACGCTCGCAAGGAGACAGACGAAGACGTACGCCGCGATCGCAGTCCACGATCTCTCGACCGGGCTATGCCGCGCAGCGACCACGCTCCACACTTTGTAGGGAATGTAGCCATAGGCGAGATTGCCGATGAATCCGAATGATATCGCCGGGCGACACCCCGCCGAAAAAGTCGCCGATCATGTTGCCGATCGCGGAACCCCATGCGGCAGCGGGGCCGAATAGAAACGAGCATACGACCGGAATCGCGTTGGCGGGTCGCAGCTCGGTCACGCCGGGAATCAGCGGCACCACCTTGAACGGCACCAGGATGGCGGCATAGAGGGCGGCGGAAATCGCGCATAGCACGATCATCCGGGTGTTGCGCCACATCGCGCGCAGCTCGTGCATCAGATACGGTCCGCGCGCGCCTGTGTTATACGGACAGTCGCCAACATCGCGACTTGATTATGCGCGAATTGATATGATCGATAGTCATATCCATCTCGACGCTGACCAGTATGCTGACGTGGCGGCGCTAATCAAGCGGGCGCGTGAAGTGGGCGTGAATGCAGCTAGTCGCGCCGGGGATCACCCCAGCCTCGAATCGGCGCGTGCTGGATCTGGCGCACGTGCATCCGGACTTCGTGCATGCCGCGATCGGATTTCATCCGGAGCACTTCGAGCTTACCGACGATGACGTAGATGCACGACGCTCGCGATGGTCGCGCGACAATCGCGAGCGAATCTGCGCCATTGGCGAGGTCGGCCTGCCCTGGTATGGCGAACTGGCGCGGCGCGATGACGTCCTCGCGCGTGCAGCGCAAAATCCTCGCGCGCTTTGCCCGACTCGCCACCGAACTCGATCTGCGCGCTGATCCTTCACTGTCCGCATCAAACCGCCGCGCGAGGCGCTGAGCATCATCGACGACTGCGCAGGGTGCGCCGCGCGGTATTCCATTGGCACAAGTCGGATGAGGCGACCACGCGCGCGATCCTCAAGGCTGGATATTTCATTTCGCTGACGCCCGAAGTGGTGTATCGCGATCGCGACCAGGAGCTCGCGCCCTCGTTCCGCTCGATCAGATGATGGTCGAGACCGACGGTCCGTGGCCCTATGGCGGCCGCTTCGAGGGCAAACCGACCGAGCCCTGTTTCATCGCCGATGTGGTATCTGCAATCGCGACGATACGTGGGAATTCAGTCGACTACGATCGCGCACGCGATGGCGGCAAACGCGAAAACTCTGTTCGGCATCGCCGCCTGAGGAGGCGTCTCAATGGAAGTTGCATTCGGAATTTTCGATCACCTCGAACGGCGCGAGGTCCCGCTGGACCAGCTCTACGAGGAACGGCTGCAACTCCTCGAGGCCGCCGACCGCGCCGGAATTTTCTGCTACCACCTCGCCGAGCATCATGCGACGCCGCTCGGAATGGCGCCCTCGCCCAACATTTTTCTCACCGCTGTCGCGATGCGCACGCGCAAGATCCACTTGGGGCCGTTGGTGTACCTGCTGCCGCTCTATCATCCGATGCGGCTGGTCGAGGAAATCTGCATGCTCGATCAACTGAGCGGAGGACGGCTCGAAGTCGGCGTCGGGCGCGGCATCTCGCCATACGAGCTCGCGCACTTCGACGTAGGTTTCCTCGAGTCGCGCGAGATTTTCGAGGAATCGCTCAAGGTTGTCGTCGAAGGACTGCGCGGACGGAAGATTTCGCATCGCGGCGAGCACTACAAATTCGCGGGCGCGCCGATCGAGGTCGCGCCGAAGCAGAAACCGAATCCACCGTTCTGGTATGGCGCGTCGACCCCCGACGGCCTCGCATTCGCCGCGCGGCATCGGATGCAAATCGTGACTGGGGGTCCCAACGCCATCGTCAAAGGAACCGCGACCGCGTATCGCGAGCTGCTCGACAAATTTCGCGACAGCCCCGACGATCTGAATCCGCAAATCAAGCAGCCGAAGATCGGCGCGGTACGGCATTTCTTCGTGGCCGATACCGACAAGCAGGCGGAGGAAATCGCGATTCCCGCGTATCGGGTCTACTACCACAACATCACCAAGCTATGGCGCGATTTCGGCACCGTGCCGACCCTTTTCACCGACGATCTCATGCGCGCGCGCGCCGCCGACGCCGCTATCGTTGGATCGCCCAAAGTCGGTGCGCGACAGAATCGCGGCCTACTTTGAGGAGAGTGGACTAACTATCTGGTACTATCGTTCGCGTGGGGCGGGCTGACCCACGAACAGTCGCGCCATTCGCTCGATCTGTTCGCGTCCGAAGTGATGCCGCATTTCATGAAACGATACACCGAGAACGACCCGGGAGCCACGTAGCGCGATGCCCATTTACGAATACGAATGTGGCAAGTGCCACCGGCGCAGCAGTGTCCTCACGATGCGGATCAGCGAGAAGGTCGACGCGGTCTGCAAACATTGCGGAAGCGCGAAACTCTCGCGCCTGATGTCGCGCTTCGCCATGCCCAGATCCGAGGAAGCGCGGATGGAAGCGCTCAGCGATCCGTCAGCCTTCAGCGGTCTTGACGAAAACGATCCCAAGAGCGTCGCCAAGGTCATGCGCAAGCTCGGCAAGGAAATGGGCGACGAGATGGGCGGCCCGGAAATGGATCAGGCTATCGAGGAGCTGGAGCGCGGGGCGACCTCGATGGCGGGGAGACTCATCCGGCGGCGATGATTCTGGCGCCACGTGACGCAGCGCTGACGGCGCTATGAATTGTCACCGATTCTCTTCCAGGTAGCGCTTGAAGGCGTTCAGCGCGGTATCCCAGAACGCGCCCACCTCCTCCAGCTTCTTGATCAGCGCTTCGACTTGGGCGCGGCCGCCCGGCGCGAGCTCGTAGATGCGCTCGCGGCCCACTTTCTTGGCCCTGATGAGCCCTGCCCGCCGAGCATCCGCGTATGCTTGACGACGGCGGGGCGGCTGATCGCAAATCCGTGCGCGAGCTCGCCCGCACGGCACGGCTTCTGCGCGAGGCGGCGCAGCAGTTCCCGGCGAGTGGAGTCACCGAGTGCGGTAATAGTTCGATCCATCGACATCGAGAGAATATGTAACCGTATGGGTTCCGCATTGTCAAGTAAGGTGGTTCCGAGAATTGAACGCGAGATTATCTACGACTTCGAGGACGACGATTGCCGCCGCCGCCATCCCATCGCCGCGGCCCAGCGCGCCGAGGCCTTCGGGGCTGGACGCCTTGACGTTCAGGAGCTTCGCATCGGAGTCGAGAGCGTGCGCAAGGTTAACGCGCATCCGATCCAGATGAGGCGCCAGCTTCGGCTTCTGTGCGAAGATCGTGACATCGGCGTTGCCGAGCCTGAAAGCCGCGATCGCTCGGCAAGCTTCCACACCTCGCGCAGCAGCATGATGCTGTCGGCGCCCTTGTAGCGAGGATCGCTATCGGGGAAATGCCGCCCGAGGTCGCCCTCACCCAGCGCGCCGAGGATCGCGTTGGCGAGCGCATGCGCCGCAACATCAGCATCGGAATGACCGCCGAGCCCGCGCTCATAGGGAATCTCGACGCCGCCGAGGATCAACTTGCGGCCTTCCACCAGCGGATGGAAATCGAAACCCTGTCCAATTCGAATCGTCATGGTGATGTGAGAGCATCGATGAAGGCTGCGCGCTGCGTTGACACTATGGACGCCCGTCGCCAAGCTTGGGGCATCCGCAGGTATGGAGGGAAGAGGGAGATGCCGGCTTTTGTCAAAACTCCGAGATTCATCATCAGCACGATTTTTCTGATCTGGCTGATTTCGGTGATCTGGGACAATCATGCTGAACCGCTCGGTAAATGTCTGGTATCGGTCCATTCCTTCACAGCCAGATTCGTTTGGTTTGGATACTGGTCGGCTCCGCGATCTTCGGCGCCGTCGTGACGGTGGTCGTCCAGCTCATGTGGACTCATCGCGCCTCGAAGAATGCGTCCTCATCAGTGGCCGCATGAGGATCGAGTAGCAGCACGGTTGCTTTGCTCCCCGCCTTGAACAAAGTCTCCTTCGCGATCCCGATCAGAAGCGCGTCGGCGCGTGACAACGAACTGAGGATTCCCGAACCCTGATTGCCAGTCGGCGTCGCATGGATTTCGCCATCCTTTCGCTCCAATCGCACCCGGACGAACTCGGTGAGATCCCTGGCGAGCTTGATATCGGCGCCGCAAACCACGTTGACGCGCGGTAGACCAAGCCTCCGAAAGCCGCCCATCTTCCGCAGCGCAGGCCTCGCATATAGATAGAAGCACACCATCGTAGAAACAGGATTTCCCGGCAATCCGAAAACCGGCCGCTGCGCCATGATGCCGAACTTGAGCGGACGGCCCGGGCGCTGCGCGACACCGTGAAACAGCACGCGCATCCCCAGCTCGTCCATCACGCCTTTAACATGATCGAAATCGCCCGCCGATACGCCGCCGGTGGAGAACACGATGTCGAAGCGCACGGCCTCGGAAAGCCGTTCGCGCGTGTCCTCGATAGTGTCGCGCGCGATTTTGAGGATCGTCGGATTACCGCCCGCTTCGACGATCGCAGCGGCGAGCGCATAGGCGCTGGAGTTCACGATTTGCGCGCCGGTCGGGATTTGATCGACGTCGACCAACTCGTCGCCGGTCGCGACGATCGCCACCTGCGGCTTGCGGTAAACATCGAGCATCGAGCGATTCAGTGAAGCGAGCATCCCCGCGTCAGAGGCGGTCAGCACCTTACCCGGGGACATCAGCAATTCGCCTTTGCGAAGATCCTCACCACGCGGACGGATGAACGAGCGCGGTTCGGCTGAAGCGAGGATCTCGACTCGCGAACCGGTTCCGCGCGTGCGTTCGACCTGGATGATCGCATCGGCGCCGGGGGCAATTGGCGCGCCGGTCATCGTGCGGATGGCAGTGCCCGGCTCGATGCGCCGCGTCGGCATCGCGCCTGCGCCGACCGTCTCGATCACTTCGAGCGATACCGGATGCGATTCACTAGCGGTGGCGATGTCGGCGGCGCGGACCGCATAGCCATCCATCGCGGAATTGTCGAATCCGGGAATGTCGCGCGGCGAGCGGATCTCCTCGGCGAGCACGCGGCCGAGGCTCGCGAGGATCGGCACCCGCTCGACGCCGAGTGGTGCGACATTTTCGAGAACAATTTTTAGTGCTTCGTCCGCGGTTGTCATGGACCTATCGTCGAAGCATACGCAGTGAAGGCGAAAGAAAAAAGGCGCGGCTTGGATGCCCGCGCCTTCGATTGAGTGCTGCGGGAAATTAAGTGGTGCTCAGCTTAGCCGCGCGCGCGGTGATGACTTCGTCGATGAGGCCGTACTCGACCGCCTGCGCCGCGCTCATGAAGTTGTCACGGTCGGTATCTTTCTCAATCTGCTTGATGGTCTTACCCGTGTGGCGCGCCAGGACATCGTTCAAAATCTCCTTCTGGCGTAGGGCTTCGCGCGCCTGGATCTCGATGTCGGCGGCCTGCCCTTCGAATCCGCCCGAGAGCTGATGGATGAGGATTCGCGCGTGCGGCAATGCATAGCGGCGACCCTTGGCTCCTGCCGCGAGCAGGAATGAACCCATGCTGGCCGCCTGCCCGCAGCACAGCGTCGAGACCGGAGGCTTCACAAATTGCATCGTGTCGTAAATCGCGAGGCCGGCCGTGACGCTGCCTCCTGGCGAATTTATGTACATGTTGATCTCTTTCTCGGGGTCCTCTGACTCCAGAAACAGGAGCTGCGCCGTGATCAGGTTGGCGAGGTCGTCGGTCACAGTGCCGCCGAGAAAAACGATCCGATCCTTCAGCAAGCGCGAGTAAATGTCGTAGGATCGCTCGCCACGACCGGTTTGTTCCACCACATATGGAATAAGGATGCTGCTCATGCTTTCAAATTACTCCGCGAACGCGCCGCGGTCGAGATTTCTCGGCGTGTTGTTCGTCGTGCTCTGTCTACTTTCAGCGATCGCCTCCGAAGCCGCATCCGCAGCGACCCCAGCCGAGCGCGAGAAGAACAATTACTACCTGCCGGGCAAAGACCAGGCGCGGATGGTCAGCGCGTCATCCTCAGGCGAGGCGCAAGCTGAAATCATCGTGTTGACCGAGGCGATCGCGGTGAAGGAGAACGGTCCGAAGGAAACCATCGCGAAGTTCGGCGAGGTTTATGGCTTCGCGCCATCGTTCATCGCGGTGCACAAGGATGAACCGACGCGCCTGACGTTCTGGAATCTACAGCCCGACGACGAGCACGATTTCATGCTCGCCGATCCGGACCTCAATGTGCTGATGCACGTGAAACTGATGCCACTTTCGAAGAACTCCTGGATCTTCAACTTCCACAAGGAAGGCATCTTTCCGTTCTTTTGCGCGGTGCATCAGCCGGAGATGAATGGGCAAATCCTCGTGCTGCCGGCGCGCAAGTAGTTAGCCGATTTGTGCGATCGCTTTTCGCAGGCGCGCGACGGTGCGCTCGCGACCCAGTACCGCGATGACCTCATAGATGCCGGGGCTCACGGTGCCGCCGGTCAGGGCGACGCGTACCGGTTGTGCGAGTTGGCCCAGTTTCATGCTGAACTGCGCGAGGACTTCCTCGAAAACGCGCTGAATCGAGGCTTCGGAGAAATCGGTGGTAAGTTTGTCGATCGCGTCAGCCAACGTGGCGAGTTGCTCCTTCACCTCAGGCTTCAGAAACTTCGCCGCCGCCTTCGCATCGACGTCGATGTCGTCGCGCAGATAAAATTTCGCGAAGTCAACCAACTCGACCAGCGTCTTGGCGCGCTCCTTCAGCGTCGCCACCATTTTCTCGAGCCATGCATCGTCGCCGGGAGTCGGATACCCGGCCTTCGCGATGAACGGCTTGATCTCCTGCGCGAGCCTCGCGTTCGGGCGCTCCTTCAAATAGTGGAAGTTAAGCCACAGCAGCTTTTCCGCATTGAAGATGCCCGATGAGGTTCCACACGCATCGAAGCCGAAGAAATCGATGAGTTCCTGCTTGGAGAAGATTTCCTGGTCGCCATGCGACCAGCCCAATCGCGCGAGGTAGTTGAGCACGGCCTCCGGAAAATATCCCATTTCGCGATACGCGCTGACCGAAGTCGCGCCGTGGCGCTTGCTGAGCTTGCCGCCGTCGGGACCCATCACCTGCGGCAGATGCGCAAACGCGGGCGGCTCGTAGCCGAGGGCGCGGAACATCTGGATCTGACGCGGCGTGTTCGGCACGTGATCGTCGCCGCGCACGACATGCGTGACGTTGAAATCGACCTCATCGAGCACGGTGCAGAAGTTGTAAGTCGGGCTGCCGTCGGAGCGCAGGATGACCAGGTCATCGAGTTCCGAGTTCTCGAACACCGTGCGCCCGCGAATGAGATCCTCGAATACCGTCTGCCCCTCGTTGGGCGAGCGGAAACGGATCACATAGTTGCGCCCGGCCTTGCGGTCGGGCAGTTCGATGCCGGGGTCGAACCGTTTGCCGCGGCAGGTGCCGTCGTAGCCGGGCTTGCGATGTTCGCGTTCCGCCGCCTTGCGTTTCGCGTCGAGCTCTTCGGGCGAGCAGTAGCACGGATAGGCTTTGCCCTCGCGCAGCAGTTGGCGCGCCGCATCGAAGTAGCGATCCATCCGGTTGGATTCGAAGTAGCGTGGATCGGGTGGGCCTTCGTCCCACTCCATGCCCAGCCACTTCAAGTCAACGAGGATCTCTTCCAGCGACGCCTTGGTCGAGCGCTCCTGATCGGTATCATCGATGCGCAGGATGAACACGCCCTTTTCGTGGCGCGCATATAGGTAGGCAAACAGGCCCGAACGGACGTTACCGATGTGCAGCGAGCCGGTGGGGCTCGGCGCGAAGCGGGTGCGAACGGTCACAATTTACTCCCATTCAATCGTGGCGGGCGGTTTCGAGGTGATGTCGTACACGACGCGATTGACGCCGCGAATCTCGTTGGTGATACGGCTCGACACGCGCGCGAGGAATCCGGGATCCAGCCGCGCCCAGTCGGCGGTCATGCCGTCCTGTGACTCGACGGCGCGAATCGCGATGACGCTTTCGTAGCTGCGACCATCGCCCATCACACCTACCGTCTTGAGCGGCAGCAGCACCGCGAACGCCTGCCACAGAGTCCTGCCGATACCCGATGACGCAAATTCCTCCATCACGACGAGATCGGCGCGCCGCAGCAACTCGACGCGCTCGCGCGTAACTTCGCCGACGATTCTCACTGCGAGGCCCGGGCCTGGAAATGGCTCGCGATCGACGATCTCGCTCGGCAATCCCAGCTTGCGGCCCAGTTCCCGAACCTCGTCTTTGAAGAGCTCGCGCAACGGCTCGATGAGCTCAAGCTTCATGCGGTCGGGCAGTCCGCCGACATTATGATGGCTCTTGATGACGGCCGACGGTCCCTTGAACGACACCGACTCGATGACATCGGGATATAGCGTGCCCTGCCCCAGGAACTTCGCGCCGCGCACCACCTCTTCGGACTCGAACACATCGATGAAGGTATGGCCGATGATGCGGCGCTTCTGCTCGGGATCGAGCACGTCCTTGAGGCGGGCCAGAAACATTTCCGAGGCGTCACTGACGGTGAGCGCGATGCCGAGCTGGCCGGCGAAAACGTTTTCCATCCGCTCGCGCTCGCCCGCGCGCAGCAACCCATTGTCGACGAACACGCACTTGAGCCGGTCGCCGATCGCGCGATGAATCAAGGCCGCAGCGACCGAAGAATCGACACCGCCAGACAGCCCCAGCAGCACTCTATCGCTTGGACCGACCTGGCTCCGAATCTCGGCGACCTTCGTATCGATGAAGTTCGCCATCGTCCAGTCACCCGGCTCATCACAAATCCTGTGGACAAAGTTGCGTAGCAACTGAGTACCACAAGGCGTATGCACGACCTCGGGATGAAACTGGATGCCGCGAATTTTGCCGTCCTCGCTACGCACCGCCGCGCAGGGAGCATTGTCGGTATGCGCGATGGATCTGAGCGTCGAGGGAAGCGACTCGACTCGGTCGCCATGGCTCATCCACACGCGATGTTCCTGGCCTTCGAGGCCCTCAAACAGCGGATCCAGCGCATCGATTTGCAGAGTCGCGGGACCGTATTCTTTCGCGGTCGCAGGAGGCGTCTTCGCACCCAGATGCGTCGCAACGACATACATGCCATAGCAGATGCCGAGGATGTGCGCGTCGGTCTTCAGCACTTCGGGATCGATGTCCGGCGCGTTCTCGTCGTAGAGGCTCGCAGGCCCACCCGACAGAATGATGCCGCGCGGCTGCATCGCACGAATTTTCGCGAGCGGAAAATTGAACGGGTGGATCTCGCAGTACACATTGGCTTCGCGCACCCGTCGCGCGATTAACTGGGTGTACTGACTTCCGAAATCTAAAATGAGAATCACGGTGAAGCCGTCACTATATCGGAGCCGCGCGGGTGTAAAAACACCGCCCTTGGCAACATTTCAACAATGCTCTAGGCGCGACGTCCTCTGACGTTGCGCCCTTCGGCCTTACTATGGGGACGGCGCTCCGGCGTGCGCCCGGTCTTGCGAAATTGCATCCGCAGCGGGCTGCCGACGATGTTGAGCGCCTTGCGAAATCGCGTCTCGAGGAAGCGGATGTAGTGCGCGGGAATGTCACGATCGAAATTCGAAAAGAACGCCAGTCGCGGCGGCGAGTTCCCCACCTGCGTGACATACATCAGGTTGAGGCGCTTGCGATCGACCATCGGCGGATCCATCGCTGCACCTGCGCTCGCGAGGATTTGATTCAGCATCGAGGTTTGGAAAGACGCGCGCCAGGATTCGCCAGCGGCCGAGTGCGGCGGGAATGATATCGCTCACCCCATCGCCGGTCAGCGCCGAGGTGAACACGATGGCCGCGTATTCGAGGAACGGAAACCGATGGTGCGCATCGCGAATAAAGGCAGCTATCTTGGCGCCCTCCTTCGCCGCGACATCCCACTTGTTGCAAACCAGTACCATTGCACGATCGTTGGTATCGACGAGGTGCGCCAGCCGCGCATCCTGATCGGTGATGCCTTCGGTGGCATCGATAACGAGCAGCAACACATCGGCGCGCCGAATCACCTCGATCGCGCGACCGACGGACGCCTGCTCCAGTTCGCCCTCGACGCGCGGCCTGCGCCGGATTCCCGCCGTATCGATGAGAAGTAGCCGTTTGCCCTTGTAATCGAGCGGCGCATCGACCGCATCGCGAGTGGTGCCCGGCGTGGAATCGACGATCGAGCGCTCGATGCCCGAGAGCCGATTCAGCAGCGACGACTTGCCGACATTGGGGCGTCCAATCAGCGCGATTTTCAAATCGGGGCGCTCGGCGATTTTGGGTTCCTTCGGCGGCAGGCGCGATGCGATTTCCTCGAGCAGCTCGCCCACGCCGTTTCCATGCGCCGAGGACAGGAAGAAAATCTTTTCTGCTCCTGAGGCGTAGAATTCCGACGCCGATGCCTCCTGGCCCCGCTGATCGATCTTGTTGACCGCCACTATGAGTGGGCATCCGGTATCGCGGATCAGCGCGAGCGCCTCCTGATCTGCGTCGGTGAAGCCTGCGCGGCCATCGAACAGCATCACCACGAGATCCGCCATCCCGATCGCCGCAAGAGCCTCGCGCACGATACGCTCCGACATCCGCTCGCGGCCGCCAAGTTCGAGCCCGCCGCTATCTATAAGGATGAAGTCGCGATCATCGTAGGAGGTCCGCGCGAAATTCAGGTCGCGGGTAGTACCGGGAATCGAGCTGGTGATCGCGCGCGCGCCCGCCGCGATTCGATTGAACAGCGTGGACTTGCCCGCATTGACGCGGCCCGCCAGCACCACGGTCGGCAATCCTTGCGCGAGGGCGGCCGAGATCGCGCCCGGGCGCGTTTCTGATTTAGCGCCACGAGGCATCAGAGCCCCATTTCCTGCAGCTTGCGAGGATTGCGCGTCCAGTCGCGATCGACTTTCACCAGCAGTTCGAGGAAAACCTTCCAGCCGAGAATTTCTTCGAGCTCGATGCGCGCGGCGGTGCCGACTTCCTTCAGCATCTTGCCGCCGGCGCCGATCACGATGCCCTTGTGTGACTCGCGATCGACGATGATAGTCGCGGCAATCTTGATGAGCTTCTTTTCCTCATCCTCGCTGAACGCCTCGACGGCAACGGCGGTGGAAAACGGAATCTCGCGCTCCAGCTTGAGAAACAATTTTTCGCGCACGATTTCTTCCGCCAGGGTGCGCTCGGTCTGGTCCGTGTATTCCTCTTCCGACATCAGCGCAGGCCCTTCCGGGAGCATCGATCTGAGCATGCGCAAAAGCTCCTCGATGTTCTCGCCCGTCTTCGCACTGACCGGGATGATCTCGATGCCGGGAAGCTCCCGCGCGCATTCTTCGAGCAATGGGAGCATCCGCACGCGCGGCAAGAGATCGATCTTGTTGATGACCAAAAGCTTCGGGCGATCGAGCGCGCGCAATTCCTGCAAGAACGCATGGTCGGCGGGACTCGCGCGATCGGCAGCCTCGATGACGCCCATCACGATTTCAGCTTCGGCGAGGCTTTGCCGCGCGGTCTGCACCATGCGGCGATTGAGCATCTTGGGCGAGTCATGAATCCCGGGCGTGTCGATGAAGATGATCTGCGCGTCCGGGTCGCTGCGGATGCCCATCACCCTGCGACGCGTGGTTTGCGGCTTGGGCGTAACAATCGCGACCTTGTGTCCGACGATGCGATTGACGAGGGTCGATTTCCCGACGTTGGAACGCCCCCCGAGGACGACGAAGCCTGCACGATGATCATGTTCTGCGTTCACGAATTTCCTGTTCTATCTGTGCCATCGCGGCGCGCGCCGCGGCCTGCTCGCTTTGTTTTTTGCTGCCGCCTTCACCGGTGCCCAATTCCTTGCCCGCGATGCGGATCCGAGTGGTAAACCGTTTCGCATGGTCGGGGCCGCTCGCCGCCACCAGCTCGTAAACGGGTTGCGCGCGATAGCGACGATACGCGACTTCCTGGAGCTCGGTTTTGTAATCGCGCTCCGCGGTCGGGCCTCCGATGTCATCGACGAACAAAGATTCTACCACACGCTGCGCCGGCGCGAGCCCACCATCGGTATAAATCGCGCCGACCACGGCCTCGAAGGCGGCTGCGAGGATCGAGATCTTATCGCGTCCGCCGCTTTTCTCTTCGCCCTTGCCGAGCTTGAGACGTTCACCGAGCTCGATGGACTGCGCCTTCAGTGCCAGCGTGCGTCCGTTGACGATCGAGGCGCGCTGCTTGGAGAGCGGACCCTCCTTGGCCTCCGGAAAACGGCGCATCAGCATGTCGGCGATCGCCAGGTCGAGCACGGCGTCACCCAGAAACTCGAGTCGCTCGTAATGAACATCAGAGCCGACCGCGGCACTCGGATGCGTAAGCGCGATCGTCAGCAGCTCCGGACGTGCGAAAGAATATCCGAGTCTGCGTTCCAGTTCCGCGGTGGCGCTTTCAGAAGATTCCGGCTGCGGCGCGGGGGCCGGCCGCCGCCCGAACCTCAACCATCTCCCCAACCAGTTGGGCGCCTTTGGCAAACGAAGCCTCCACCTCAAGTTCTCGATTAAGCTGGCTGGCAGCGCCCCGCGTCAATACCCGCACATAGTTGCGGCTATAGCCGCCGAGCTCCCCACCCTCGGTTGATTCCTCGAGCAACACCTTAAGTGTTTGCCCGACAAATTTCTGCGCGAAAGCCTCCCGCTTGCGTTCACCCAGTTCCCGCATCAAGGCGCCCCGGCGCTTGATCTCGGTCGCGGCAACTTTACCAGACAGTTTCGCGGCGGTGGTTCCCGCGCGCACAGAGTACGGAAAGACGTGGTAATACGAAAGCGGCAGCGCTTCGAGGAAGTTGAACGAGCGTTCAAAATCCAGTGTCGTTTCGCCCGGGAAGCCGACGATGATATCGGTGCCGATTCCGGCGTCCGGCATCGCTTCGAGGACGGTCTCCACGCGATCGCGGAAATACGCGGTATCGTAGCGTCGCCGCATCCGCACCAGGGTGTCATCCGCGCCGGCCTGCAGCGGCAGATGCAGGTGCGGGCAGATCTTTTCGCTCTGCGCGATTATGTCGATGATCCGGTCGCTCAGTTCCTCGGGATCGAGCGAGCTGATGCGGATGCGCTCGATCGGCGACCGCTCCGCCAGCATCTCGAGCAAATCAGCCAGCTCGACCGGCGGATCGAGATCCTTGCCGTAGCCGCCAAGATGGACGCCCGAGAGAATCACTTCCTTGAAGCCGCGCGCGTGCAGCTCGTCGATCGCTTCGACGATGCGGCGCGGCTCGACGCTGCGCGACATCCCGCGCGAGAACGGAACTATACAAAAAGTACAGAACTGGTCGCATCCCTCTTGAAGCTTGAGGAAGGCCCGCGAATGGCCCGCGAGAGTAACACCGCGAAGCTCGATCTGGGCTCGCTCCTTGCGCAGATTGGAAACCATCACACGCTCGGACGTCGGGCCCATCACCGCGCGTTCGAGGTCGTTCAGACGCCCCAAGCCGACGATTGCATCGACCTCGCGATGACGTTCGAGAGTTTCGGGACTCGCCTGCGCCAGACATCCAGTCATCACGATCCGCGCATTGGGATTGAGCCGGCGCGCGCGGCGCGCGATGCGCAGGCTTTCGCTGTCCGCGCGATCGGTAACCGTGCAAGTGTTGACGATATAGACATCGGCGGGCTCATCGAACTCGCCACGAACGAGCCCGAGCGCGCCGAGGCGCGCCTCGATAATCGCCGAATCGTATTGATTGACCTTGCAGCCCAGTGTCGCGATCGCAAACCGCATCGTCAGAGCCTATTCCCTGATGGCCCGTTCGATAAAGCCGCCGCCCACGACCTCATCGCCACGATAGAACACACAGGCCTGACCGGGAGTGACTGCGGGCCCCTCCGCGGCGAAGCGAACTTCCGCGGTCCGTGACGGGGCGAGCGTAAGTCGAGCCGGAAGCGCGGGATGACGATAGCGGATCTTGACCTCGACATCGGATGCGCCGGCAGCGAAGGAAGACGGATCGACGAGATCGACATCGCGCGCGATAAGACCTCGCGAGTTCAGCGCGGACCGACTTCCGACGACGACCTCGCCGCTGTGGGGCCTGATCTCACTGACATAAAAAGGTTCGCGAGCAGCGATTCCCAGGCCGCGGCGCTGCCCCACAGTGAAGCGATGAATCCCTGCATGATCGGCCAGAGTGTTTCCTGCGCCATCGGTGATTTGGCCCTCGCGAATCGATCCCGGGGGTGCGAGCCGCTCGATAAATCGCGCATAATCGCCGTCGGGCACGAAGCAAATTTCCTGGCTTTCCGGCTTGTCGGCATTGGCGAGGCCAAGTGCGCGAGCACGCGCGCGAACTTCGATTTTCGTCATCGCACCTAGCGGAAACCGGGTGCGAGAGAGTTCCGCCTGGCCAAGGGTGAACAAAAAGTAGGACTGATCCTTGGTAGAATCGGCGGCGCGCAGCAGATGATAGCGGCCCGCGTCGTCGCGCGAGATTCGCGCATAGTGGCCGGTCGCGACGAAATCGGCATCCAGCGCGCGAGCTCGGCTCCACAGCCGGTCGAACTTGATCTCGCGATTGCACATCACGCATGGGTTGGGGGTACGCCCGGCGAGATATTCGGAAACGAAGTTGCCGATGACGCGGTCGCCGAACTCGGCGCGCAGATCGACCACATAAAAAGGAAAGCCCATGCGCTCGGATACGCGGCGCGCATCCTCGAAATCGTCATGCGAGCAGCAAGTTCCGCGACGCTTCGCCGGCGATGCGGGCGCATCCGGCGCGAGGCGCATCGCGACTCCGACGACCTCATATCCCTGCTCGCACAAAAGCGCCGCGGCGACCGAGCTGTCGACGCCACCGGACATCGCAACCAGCACCCGCCGGCTCATCGCAGGTTCTCCCAATGACTCCGAGTCGCGTTAGCCGGTTCCGCTTCGGAGACGCGCCGCCAAATGCGCGGGATGATATTCGCGGCCCGCGCGATATCGTTGCGAGTCGTGTTCCAGCCGAGACTCAGGCGCAACGAGCTGCGCGCCTCGTCATGCGAAAGGCCCATCGCGAGCAGCACATGTGACGGTTCGACCGAGCCGGCGGCACACGCGGACCCCATCGACACCTGAATCCCTTCGAGGTCGAGCGCGAGGAGCACGCTCTCGCCCAGCACACCCGGGAAGGTGAGGTTGAGGGTGTTCGGTAAGCGGTCACGAATCGGCGCGTTGAGACGAAGGCCCGGGATCGCATCGAAAAGATCCGCGAGGAATTCGTTGGAGAGCGTCGATATCCGCAGCGCTTCGTCATGGAAATGCGTGGCGACGGCTTGCGCGGCGGCAGCGAACGCGATCGCGCCGAGGAGGTTCGGCGTACCGGCGCGCAGCCCGCTCTCCTGGGGACCGCCGAGGAGAGTTGGCGTCACTGCCGATGGCGCTCGCACATAGAGCGCGCCGATTCCGGCCGGCGCGCCAAGCTTGTGGCCACTGAGCGTCAACAGATCGCAGCGCAGTTCCGCAAGGTTTACGGGGATGCGACCGACCGCCTGGGCGGCATCGAGATGAACCATCGCGCCGGCTTTCGCGGCGGCATCGGCAACCGCGCTGACTTCCTGAATGGTGCCGACTTCCGAATTTGCGAGCGCGAAGGTAACCAGCGCGGTATCGGAGTCGATCGAGGCCGCGAGCGCATCCGGCGACAAGCGACCCTCGCGATCCGGAGCAACCTTCGTAACCTTGAAACCGCGCCCTTCCAGGTCTCCCAGTGGCGCGAGGATCGAGGAATGCTCTATCGAGGAGCTGACTATGTGATGGCGCGATGGTCGCGCTTTCAGCGATCCTAAAATCGCGAGGTTGTTCGCCTCGGTGCCACCGCTGGTGAAGACGATCTGCCGCGGCTCGGCTCCGATTAGCGTGGCGAGCTGCGCGCGGGCAGCCTCGAGCATCCGGCGCGCGGCCTGCCCCGCTCGATGAACTGACGACGGATTGCCTCCGCCCTCCTCAAGATGACGCGCGATCGCAACCTTCACTTCGGGGCGAAGGGGCGAACCGGCGTTGTGATCGAGGTACGTGCTCATCGGCGTTCGATAAGAAATTGGCGCGCGAAATTCCAAAGATGATAAGTTAGCTTATGCGCTTGCGGCGCAAAAGATATGGCATCGTCTAGCAGCATCAGAGTTATCGTGGTCGGCGCCGGCGTCGTCGGATGCTCAGTGGCGATGCAGCTGGCGAAGAATGGGCGCCATAGTTGATGTGCTTGATAAGGGTGAAATATGCGCCGGGATGTCCGCGCGGTCCGGCGCCCTCGTCCGGATGCATTATACCTTCCCCCCCGAGGCCGCCCTCGCGCTCGCCTCGCTGCGATACTTCCAGAACTGGCGCGATCTCGTCGGTGGCGAATGCGGCTTCGTCGAGACCGGCTTCGCCACCATCGTCAATGAGGCCAATGTCCCCGCGCTTAAGGCCAACGTGGCGATGCTCCGCCAACTTGGCATCGATACGGACATCATCGCGCCCGAAGAACTCCATCGTATCGATCCTAATGTATCACTTGAAGATATCGCGCTCGCCGCCTACGAGCCCCATAGCGGCTATGCCGACCCTATTGCCACTACGCATAGCCTGGCTGATGCTGCCCGCCGCGCCGGCGCCCGCTTTCATCTCAACACCTCCGTCACCTCCATCCGCACCCGCGCCGCCCGCGCTATCGGCGCGATGGACGCCGCCGGCCGCTTTCACGAGGCCGACGCGGTATGCCTCGTGACCGGGCCCTGGACCTCCGCCCTGCTCGACCCGCTCGGCGCGCGAATCCCCATCACCCCCGAGCGCGCGCAAATCGCTTTTTTTAGACGGGACTCGGGCATTCGGCATCTGATTTATATCGACACCATCGCGGGCAGCTACTTCCGTCCGCATGGTCCCGATTTGACCCTCGCCGGCCTCGGCGGAGCGAAGCGCGACGATGCCGACCCCGACCGTTTCCGCGAAACCAACGATGCGGACTTCATCGATTCGGTGCGCGCCCGCCTCGGCACCCGCATCCCCGCGCTCGCCGAGGCTCCCTACGCGCGCGGTCATGCCGGCATTTACGATGTCACGCCCGACCAGCGTCCCATCCTCGATGAGATTCCCGGCATCGATGGTCTTTATGTTGCGGCGGGATTCAGCGGGACGGGCTTCAAGACCGCGCCCGCAGTCGGCGCCGCGATGGCGGAGTTGATCACGACCGGCGCCGCGAAGATCGCCGACGTGTCAGCTTTTTCCTACACGCGGTTTATGACCGGGAAGCTGATTGCGGGTGAGCATGAGTATGTGATGGGCGCCGACTTCGGCCACACGCTGTAATTCTTGCCTTAACCCTCGCCCGATGGGCGCGAAGCCGCTGGCGGAGCGAAGCGGAGACCGAAGATTAGAGGTTGGTCGCGAGGCTCTGCGAGCGGCCTGGAGTGGGACCTTAGCCAGCGCGTCCTCGCGCGACTGTGGAATTCTGTTCCGTGAGCGCATGAGGTATCGCACCAATTTCGAGGTCATCGTAGAGCAGCGGCAGATTTCCTGAATCGCACGAAGCGCGCTGGATAGGGTCCCTCTCCTGATTCCTCGCAGACTCGGAACCGACCTCTCCCATCGGGAGCAGAGGGATTTGAGGCGGTCGCAGCCATCATTCCCCACCCGCTCCGCAGTCGCCCATATGCGCGGCATGCTTCTCGCCAATCCGAAGAGCGAGAATCACGCCGCGCCCCCACCCCGCGCTTTTTTGCTTGGACTTAGCCACGGACCGGAGCAGTGGCACGCAATCCTCGCGATCCGACGGTTAGCCTATACAGGGCTTGCCTTCGTTAACTTAGTGCTTACTTTCTTTTGGGGTAGTCTTTGCGTTATTTTACGTCTTCTTCGCGATTCACGACACTGGGGGTGAACAGCGTGCAAGCCGGATCTGAGCTCCCGATCCGAACTAGCCATGGATGGCTAATTGGCTTCTTCGAATGGATCCTTTGGCTGTTCCGGCGGGGAGAATCACCGGTCCCAGACCTACCGAATCCGAACAGCAGGATGGAGGTCACGAAAACGTCGGGAGTTGTTCTGAAATCAGCAAACGATTCGATTTCACATGGTCAACGAGTTGGGCCGGGCGGGAGATCGGGGGAACACGACGAGCGGAAGACCACCGTAGGGGAAGAGCTGAGAATTCTTAACGACGGACCAATCCAGAAAAAGAACGTACATGCCTTTTTAGAGCGCTTACCCGAAATTCAGAAGCAACTGCTGGAGCCGAGACGGCTCCCAGCAAAGCGCTGGCTGAATTCATGGCGAAGCTCATGCCCATCGAAGACGCACCTGCGCGCGCCCCTCCGCGCGCTCAGGGACGACTACGAGAAGATGGATGAGATGGGCCTCCACAGGGCGTCCCAGCGACCTGAGTCGCGCCGCGTTCACGTGATCATCTTGCTGTCGTTCATACTCGTGGAAGCTCTGATCAACGGATCATTTCTCGCCGTCGGGAGCCAAGGTGGGCTAATCGCGGGATGGATGATGGCCGCGGGAATTTCAGCTTTCAACGTTTGGTTGCTGGGATTTAGACCGGGGCAAATGCTTTCCGACAGCTGAACCATCGCCGTTTCTATCGCAAATTCCTGGGAGCTCTCGCCTTCTGCGCCGTGCTCGCCGTCGCTTACAGCTCGAATCTCTGGGTCGCTCACTACAGAGATGCCTTGGGTGGCTCGGATCCAGACAATGCTAGCGCGGCTGCACTCACAGCATGGCTGGCGAACCCCGTAAATCCGCTGAAGGTAAGTGGTGTTGAATCACTTTGGCTCCTCGGTTTGGGCCTCGCGTTTACCACTTTGGGAATCATCGACGGCTTCTTCTGGGACGATCCGTACCCAGAATACGGGGAATTCTACGCTGGATATCGTCGCCGACAGGCAGATTACCAATCGCTCTACCAGCGGAGTTTCGACGAATTGCGCGACGTTGAGCACACGCAAGAGTGTCGATTATCGGATTTGGCTGACGAAATTAACCGGCGGTTGAATGACTTTCTGCTCTTGAAAGGCCGCTATGCGAGCAAACCCGACGACCCCGATTTCTTCGCGTGGGAGCGAATCGAAGAGGGATTCCCCGAGGCCCGCGTGAATGCAGTGCTTAACGAGCTGAAAGACAAAAGAGGCAAAATTTTGGACGAATACACAAGCGCGATGAGAAATCTAGAAGCTCTGGATCCGACAACTAATAATGGCTCGTAAGGTCGCAAAGACTGGCGCGCTCGCGGCGCTGGTATGGTCTTGCCTGCTAGTCGGAACCGCACGAGTCTCAACTGCCGGCAGCAGACCGCTAGACTCTACAACGGGGTGTCCAAAGGACGGCAACTACTCGGAGGTATACGCGATACTTCTCGATACCACCGATTCTCTGAGCCCAGTTCAGCAAGAAATCGTGGAAAAGAAACTGGGTGAATTCGCCGCAAAGGTGCCTCGTTACGGCAAGCTCTCGATCTTCATCGTGCGCCCCTCGAGTGATCGCCTCATACAACCCCTCGCTCAGATGTGCAATCCGGGGCGGGCAAGCGACACGAACGAATTCACCGGAAACCCACGCCTGATGGAGAAGAGGTGGCGTGACAAATTCATGATACCGGCCGATAAATCCGTCAGGGACGCTCTTTCTTCGTCTGACAGTGCTAAGCAGTCGCCGATCATGGAGGAGATTCAACAGGTGTCGGTGCAGGCGTTTTTCGAGATACCCCAGCAGACCTCGAAACACTTCTCCATCGTCTCCGACATGCTGCAGAACTCCGCTGTTCTGAACCAATACCGTGATCAGGAGTCTTTCGAGGAATTCCAACAGAAGCCAGCTTTCGTGAAGGTGAGGCCGCAGCTCAACGACGTTGGCGTGACAGTTCTCTATGTTCGCCGGCCCTCCGACTTTAAGCGGCAGGGCAAACGGCACGTCGAGTTCTGGAGGTCATTCTTTGCTTCTTCGGGGGCGCAGATAGAAGAAATTATGAGCGTCAACGGATAGCTTCATGGAAACCAATACTCGTAGCAACGCGCTGTGGTTCTGGGGAGAGGGCTGGTCTCGATTCGGAGTTTTCGGAGTAGCAGGCATCTCTCTAATATGGTCCGCTCACAGTCTGTTCCCTGAAGCCAGATGGTCGATAGCAATCTTTGCCTTCTTGCTTATGACAGCCTTCGGGTACAGCGAATGGCCGTACAAAAGGAGCCAGGAGGACCGGCTCGGGGATGATTCTACTACTTAGGACTCACATATACCCTCGCGAGCGTTGCGCATGCTCTGTGGGCCTTCACGGGTGTAGTCGATGTCAACAAACTCGTATCCGATTTCTCCGTAGCACTTCTTACCACGCTAGTAGGAATCGTAGGACGGGTTCTCCTTTACGAGAAATACGCGAACCAAAAAAATACTGCCACTGCAGACCAAGGCATGGCTCAGCTGCGCGCCGAGATCGAAGGTGCCATCGCCCAGATGCATGAATTTCGCCGCGGCCTTGCATTGAATGTTCAGCAAGCAACGGATAATGCCGTGCAAAGCGCCAGTGCTGCCTTCGCATCGTTTTCCAACAACGCAAATGAAATGAGCGAAGCTGCGAAAGTGATAAACGCTTCTCTCAGAAAAGGTGCCACGGCCTTTGACAAAAGCTTTGGGCGTATCGGCGAAGCAAGCGATGCCCTGAGCGCGCGCGTCGGTCAGCTAGCGGAAGGAACGAAGACCCTAGCGTCAGTTTCCGAGGCGTTGAATCAGCAGACCGGCTCTCTTACTGCCTCATTGGAACAACAGTCTCAGGCCCTCTGGACGACTGTCGAATCCCAGAAGGAAACCACGCGGCGGATCGGTACGGAACTAGAATCTCTAAACGAACCCATCGTCTCGCTTGCGCGCTCGATGGACGAAGCGCAGAAGCAGATCAACGCCTCGAAACAAGACTTCAGCACTAAGGAGTTGAAGACGAATATTGATAGTGCCTCCGACGCAGCGGGGTGGTGTCGGTCAAATGGTGGAAAAGCATTTAGCATGATCAATTTAGCGAGTTGAGCAGTTAAACTATCAAGGTGTTACTATGCGGCCTCCGGTTGATCGCTGATGATGGCTAAGTCGTGCCAGCCAACCAGGCGGCGCAGAGTAACTTGGCCGCTGCGCAGGAGGCCGAAAAGCAAGAGTAGCACCGCCTCCTCGCTGGGCAGCGAAGCCTGGGTCTTGGTCCGCCGCCGGAATTCCTCGTTGATTCGCTCCAGCGCGTTGGTGGTCCGCAGCGCCTTCCATTGAGAAATCGGAAAAGCGGTAAAGGTAAAGAGTTCGTCGCCGGCTTCCTCGAAGCTGGCGCTGACGGTCTTGCAGCGCAGCTTCCACTTGCGGGCAAAACCAACCCGCGCATGCTCGACCGCTTCGCGGCTCTCGGCATAGATCATGCGCCGATAGTCCTCTGCGAGTTCCTCGCGCAGATGGGCCGGGGCCTTGGCCAGCAGGTTCCACAGCTTATGGTTGGTACAACGTTGGATCGCGATCTGCGGCCATTGCACTTTAAGCGCCGCGGCCAGTCCTGGATTGCCATCAACTACCGCCAGCACCGGCGCACTGAGACTGCGCGCGCCCAGCGAGCGCACCGCATCGAGCTGATTTCGATACTATGAAACGGCCCACTTCGATGCTGTAAATTGGCCCACCCTCCTTTAAGCAAGGCATCCTGCTTATGAGCAGGAGGCCGGGATGGAGAGGAGAGAGAAAGTGGAGCTGTTCGAACAGATCCGCAGGGAGTACGAGTTCGGAGTCGGAAGCATCAAGGGAGTCGCGGCCAAGCTTGGAGTGCATCGGCGGATGGTGCGGCAGGCGCTCGCGAGCGCTGAACCGCCCGAGCGCAAGCCGGTTGAGCGAGTGCGACCGGTGATAGGACCGCTGGTTGCGTTCATCGATGCCATCGTCGAAGCCGATCGGAGGGCGCCACGTAAGCAGCGTCACACCGCGCATCGCATCTGGCAGCGGATCGTGGCCGAGCTGCCAGAGCACAAAGTCGCCGAAGTTACGGTGCGGCAATACGTGCGCGAGCGAAAAGCGGAGTTGGGATGGTCGCTGCGTGCGACCTGCGTGCCGCAGAGCTACCAACTTGGACAGGAAGGCCAGGTTGATTGGTATGAGGCATGGGCGGAGCTGAGCGGCGAACAGGTGCCGCTGCAGGTGTTTTCGATGCGCAGCATGGCGAGCGGCGCGGCCTTCCACCGCGCGTATCATCGCGCGACCCAGCAGGCCTTCCTCGATGCTCACGAACACGCGTTCAATTATTTTCAGGGCGTGTTTGCGCTTCTGCGGTACGACAACTTGAAGGCCGCGGTGAAAAAGATTCTGCGCGGCTATCGGCGCGAGGAGACCGCACGCTTCATCGCTTTCCGCTCGCACTGGCGCTTCAGCAGTGAGTTCTGCTCACCCTATGAGGCGCACGAAAAGGGTGGCATCGAGAGCGAGGCCGGTTACTTCCGGCGCAACCACTGGGTGCCGCTGCCGAAAGCGCGCGATCTCGAGGATCTCAACACACAGTTGCTGGCTTCCTGCCGCGCCGACGAACGACGCCAGATCGCTGGGCAGAGCCGGCCGGTGGGCGCGCTGATGATCGAAGAACGCGCGCAGCTGCTGCCGCTCGCCGAGCACGGCTTCGACCTGGCCGATATCTCTTTCCCACGGGTCGACGGGCTGGGCTGCGTAAGAGTGCGAACCAACCTGTATTCGGCTCCGGTCGAGGTCGGCAGGACGGTCGAGGTCCGACTCCATCCGAGTTGCGTCGAGGTCTGGAACGAAGGCCGCTGCCTCTCCCGCCACGAGCGCTGTTACGAACGCCATCAACAGGTCCTGGAGCTCGAACACTATCTCGACGTGCTGGAGCGTAAGCCGGGAGCGCTTATCGGATCGAAGCCGCTGGCGGCGTGGCGACAACGCGGGCTGTGGCCGGAGAGTTATGATCGCCTGCTGGCCGAACTGATCGGTCGGCACGGCAAGCAGAGCGGCACCCGGCAGATGATCCAGGTGCTGAGTCTGATAAGGCAGCATGGGCACCGGCGGGTGCGCGCGGCGGTGGAAGAAGCGCTCGCGCTTGGATGTTCGGATGTGGCCGCGATCCGGCATCTGGCCGAAGCCGCCGATCTGGTCCGCGCGCGCAGCACCATAATGGAGTTGGGCGCGCTCTCACGCTACGAACGTCCGAAGCCTTCGCTGACCGATTACGACGGCCTGCTCGGCCAGGAGGCGGCATCATGAATACGGAGAGCGCCGCGCTGGAAGCCGCCACCATCCGCCAGCAGTGCAAGGTCTTGCGGCTGCCGAGTATCGCCGCGCAGTGCGCGCAACTCGCCGAGCAGGCGGTGCGTGAGCGGCGCACCCACCTCGGCTATCTCGAAGCGCTGCTGCAGACGGAAGTCGAGGATCGCGAACAGCGACTGATTGAGCGACGCATCAGCGAAGCGCGTCTGCCGCGGATGAAAACCCTCGAGGAATTCGACTTCGCGCGCAACCCCGGGATCTCGGCTCAGCAGATCCATGAACTGGCCAGCGGCGACTACATCGCCAAAGCCGAGCCGATCATCTTGATCGGCGACAGTGGCACCGGCAAAACCCATCTGCTCACCGGACTCGTGGTGGCGGCCTGCCGGCAAAAGCGAAGGGTCCGATTCGCGACCGCCGCGGCACTGATCAACGAACTGGTCGAGGCCAAGCATCAGCTGCAACTCGGACGCGTGCTGGCGCGCTGGGCCCGTTACGATCTGATTGCACTCGATGAAGTTGGGTACGTCCCACTCGCCGAGGTCGGCGCGGAGTTCCTGTTCCAGGTGATCGCCGAGCGGGCGGAGAAGGCGGCGGTTATCGTCACCACCAATCTGCCGTTCTCGGAATGGACCCGGTGATTCCCAACGCCCGGCTGTGCAAGGCGCTGCTCGATCGGATCACCGATCGGGCACACATCATCGAGACCGGGAGTGAGTCTTATCGCTTCCGCAGGACCGCGGAGCGACGCAAGAACCGAGCATCGGTGACCACTGGATCAGGTTAGACGGAGCGGCGAGGGGGAATGCTTCCCCCTCGCACACCCCCTAACCTGCAAGTAACTGTCGAAGGCTAGTATGAAAACAAGGAGAAACTAACTCGGAGGGTGGGCCAGATGTGAATATCAAAGTGGGCCAAGCTGCATTGTCAAAAGCACGAGCCAGGCCTCCGCGCTCTCGACCCCTGCCAGGCGCAGGTCGAGCACCTCCCGGCGGCCATCGGCGCAAACCCCCAGCGTGACCAACACCGGCACGCGCACGCGCTTTTTCCCGATCCTCATCCGCGGATACCAGCCGTCGAGAAACAGATAACGGATTTTCAGTTCACCGAGATCCCGCTGTGCCCACGCCGCGAAGTCCTCGCGTAAACGCCCGACCAGACGCGATACTGCATCCTTAGACAATGGCGCACCACGTAACAACGGGGCCAATGCTCCACGCAGTCGACGCGTGTTGGTGCCGCTGAGGTACACTCCGAGGATCGCCTCATCGACTCGCTCGGTGCGCCGCTGATAGCGCGGAATAATGGCACTGCGCCACTCGCGGCACCGACCATCTTCACCCTCAAGGCGTGCCCGCGGCATGGCGATGGTGGTGGGTCCAAGACTGGTGGTCAGCGTTCGCGAGCGCTTACCGTGCCGATACCCGACTCGAACCGGACCGGTGCGCTGCAATCGTTCCGCACCCAGCGCGGCCACCAATTCTTCATCGATGATGTTCTCGATGGTGGTGCGGATCCGTTCCCGCATCAACTCCTCGAGCGCACCTTTCCCTTGCCACCCACGACTGCTATCGCTTTCCATGGCGTCATCCTCCGGCACCCGCCTGCAAGCGGGCGCGAGTTGTGGCTCAACTCGCCGGATCTTGACGCCTTTTCACTTTTCTACCAACTTCGCGACACTACCACGCAGCGGAACACTTGGACCGAAATCTTCGATCCGCGGCCGATACGCTGTCGCCGGGTTCGGGGGAGGCCGATCTCTCCGCGCTCAAAGTGTTCGCGCGCGCGATCACTGAACTCAGCACGACGGTTGACGAGTGCACAGTTCGACTCAGTCGCTTCACCGAAGCGGCCCACCACCCGCAGCAGACGGTGCACCAGGCCGCTCCCGATTCCGACGATCGCCCGAACACCTATTCCAAGAGTCCAATGGACAGCGGTTCTCGCACTGGGGCCAACGGCTATCGCGCCAATGGTGTGGAGAGTGCGATGGCGGAACCCACGAGCAGCGCTCAAATCCATCCCAACCCTGGTCCGCTTCCTTCTCAAGACAATGATGACGCCGAGGATCGCGACAGCGCGCCCGAGAACAAGAACCGCGGTTAGTGGCCGTGGCGTCGGAATTAGAAGCCCGCACAACATCGAGTTGGTGTGTTAAATGGATAGATCCTCTACGGACAACCAACTCTACAGAAGAGGGCAGGCCCTAGGCTTCACGCTCGCAGAATTGTTTACGCTTCTGCTTTTTCTGGTCCTCCTTATCTTGGCGGGCGTCCAGCAGCACGAAAAAAGCGCGCATCGCGAGATCACGGAAAAGTGGGATCGGATTCAGCAGGAACTTGAAAATGCAAATAAAAAAACGGCCGCTCTCGCCGAGAAAGACAGACGACTTCGCGGGTATTTCGGAGTCTCCAATGATTTCGGCGACGATTTCAACGATTTGGTCCCCGCGAAAGGTCCACTGTCAGATCGCAAACGACAGCAGATTCTGATCGAAAAGGCACAGGCCGCCGATGAAGTCAGCCAAGTTCTAAACGCAAGTTCGGGTTCTTCAAAAAAGGACTCCGGTATGGGAGCCCCGTACGAATCCGAAGTCGTTAGCTGCGCAAGTTAGATCTTGCATCAGCGAACAGCAGCGGCTGCGAGGCCAAATCGCAAACGTCGAAAAGAGATACGGAGGAAGCGGTACGGTCTTCCCCTCGTGCTGGGTGGCAGCCAATGGCAGTACGGAGTTTGTGTTCGATGTCGACCTTCTATCTGGTCCTGACGGTGGAAGGCTAAGGATCCATGACAATCAAATTCCCGGCCATGACAATGACAAAACTCGAATCTTTGGTGACACAGAATTTAACCAGCCCATGATCGAATCAGACTTCCTGGATGAAACACGACAATTCTATGAGTTTGGGGCGAAACAGCGTCCGGAGTGCCGCTTCTTTGTTCGTGTCAATGATCAGACCTCGCCGCAGGACAAATCGACTTTCAAGGAACTTCTACTCGCGGTGCAAAGAAACTTTTATACGGCTTGGAACTCAGGCGACTGAAAAGCGTTGACCTTCGCGTCAAAGACAGAAAGGGGCAGCGGTCTAGCGCATCGCTTTGCGTCTAGCTCCTTGGCAGCGCGGGCGAAAAAGGCGGGAGGTCAGAAGGTAGCCTCCTCCGGACCGTCAGGGCATTCGATGCCGTTGAAATCGCGAAGCGATCGCTGGGCTACAAATTGTAGGGTTCGATCGAGATGCCGTCACGCCTGGCGGCGTTCGTTCGCTTTCACTTTCTGATACTTGCGGTAGTCGTAGCCGGTCGCCATCGCCATCAGCAAGGGCTCCATCCCGCCGTCGCGCTCGCGACGCAGCACCCGCAGCCGATCGAAGAACTCGCGGAAGTCCTTGTCGATGCGACGGATGCCATTGCCATCGTTGGGCGCGAGGAAGAAATCATGCAGGCGCGTCACCGTGAAGCGCAGCGAGGAGTAGCGCAACTCGTTGGGGAACGCGTCCCATTCGGCGAGCGAGAGCGTGCGCACCGATTCGTAGCCGTGGAGCAAATCGCGGAAGCGATCGAGGGAGTATTCCGCATCGACGAAGCACATCGCATTGACGGCGGTGGCGATGTCGAAAATGAACTTGCCGCGACAGGCCGCCTCGAAGTCGAGCACCGCGACCAGCTTCTCGCCGCGAAACAGCACGTTGTCGCAGAAGAGGTCGCCGTGGATGACGCCCTTGGGCAGTTTGCCCTCGAGGTAGCGCGTCAGGTAGTCCACCTCGTCATCGAGGGTGCGCAGGATCTTGCGGAAGTAGTTGGGCAGCTTCGCGCGCACCGACAGGTACAGGTCGGCAATGCGCTCGAAGCTGAAGCGGTTGTCGATGCCCTTCTTGTAGGCCTTGCCGAGCACGTGCAGCTCGCCCAGGGTCCGTCCAATCGTCTCGAGCTGGGTCGGCTTGAGGCGGTCAGGATGCAGCACCCGGCCCTCATGGAAGCGGAACATCGAGACGCACTTGCTGTTGAAGTTGCGATAGAAGCGGCCCATCCGATCCTGCATCGGATGTGGGCACGGGAACGAATGCTTGCGCAGGAAGCTCAGCAGGTCGAGCTCGCGCTTGAGCTCGTTCTCGCCCTTGACCTCATCGACGCGGAGCAGGAAGCGCCCCTTGGCGGTCTCGAGCAGGTAGTTGCTGTTGACCGAGCCCTCGGGAATGCCGGCAAAACTGCCCACGCGGCCCAAGCCGTAATCATCGGCAAGTTCCTTTAGGAACGGTTTCGTGAGCTCGGTATAAACGGCCATTTAATCGGGGATGAACTTTCCGGGTGTCAGGCCGCAGTGTAGAGCGCATTGATAATCCCGTCAACTAGGGGGTTGAAAAAAGCTCCGATCAGTGGCTACGACGATTGTAAGAAACTCAATGATGAAATAAGAGAATCGCCATGGCAGCGAAGAAATCCGCATCCGCAGGCAAAACCAAGCCATCCGTCGCGAGCACCGGCCCCGAGCCCTCGTTGGAGGGGTCCAAGGCGCCCGCGTTCGCCCTTCCCGATGAATCCGGGAACACGGTCGCCCTGAAGGACCTCATCGGGAAGAAAAACCTCATCCTTTACTTTTACCCCAAGGATATGACCCCCGGATGCACCACCGAGGCGTGCAGCTTTCGCGATAATATCGATGGAATCCGGAAGGTTGGCGCGCAGGTGGTGGGCATCAGCGGCGACAGTTCGGCGTCGCATCAGAAGTTCATCGACAAGCACGCGCTCAACTTCCCGCTCCTCGCGGATGTCGGCAATGAGGTCGGCAAGCGTTATGGCGTGTATAAGGAAAAATCGCTCTACGGCCGGAAGTTCATGGGCTACGAGCGGACCACGATGGTGATTGACAAGAGCGGCATCATTAGGAAGGTCTTCCCTAAGGTAAAGGTAAATGGGCATACGGCCGAGGTCATCGCGGCGCTGAAAGAGCTCGGCTAGTCCCAGAAGACGAGGCGGTGACCGTCGTTATCGGTGAAGTTGCCCGACGCAATCACGATGATATCGATGATGTAGCCGACGCCGAACAGGCCGCCGGTCACCAGCCAAATCACGCCGGTCACGATCTTGCCGACATAAAACCGGTGGACCCCGAAATAGCCGAGAAAGATGCATAGTAGTAGCGCGACGAGACGCGACTGCGACGAGGCATCAGGCTCGTCATAGAGGCGCTCATCGGGGGGAATCGGCAGGCCGCACTGCGAGCAATAATCGCCCACCGAGAGCAGCTCGTGGCCACAGCGGGGGCAAAAGCGCGGCCTCAGCCGGCCCTGCCATGCAGTATGGCTCGGCGCGTCCATCCGCGGGTCCATTCGAAGGTCATTATCAGAGATCGCCAGATTGGTCATGACGGTAATCTCCCGATGCGCATCGGAGCAAATGAGGTGCCGCGGGAATCTTCAGCATATCGGCGCTTCTAGCCAAGGAGGAGCGCAGTCACGGCGCGGCATGCAATCCACATCCGGCAGCGGCAAGCCTCAAAGCTCGAAGTCGGCCGCTTCCAGGATGCGCGCGGTGCGGTAGAGGAAACTGTTGCCGAGGACTCCATCCACCACGCGATGATCGTAAGAGAGCGCCAGGTACATCATGGTGCGGATGGCGAGTGCATCGGCGCCATCGACCTCGATCACGACGGGACGCTTCTTGACCTCGCCCATCCGCAAAATTCCCACTTGCGGCTGATTGATGATCGCAAAGCCGTAAAGGTTACCCTCGCGACCCGGATTGGAGAGGGTGAAGCTGCCGCCGCTGAGGTCATCGGCGGTAATCTTTTTCTCCTGCACTTTACGCCGAAGCCGCTCGATTTCGCGCGCGAGGCCGACCACCGACATCGTCTCGGCGGCCTTGATGACGGGGACCAGCAGGCCCTCGTCGCTGTCCATCGCGATGCCGAGATTTATCTGCTTGCGAATCACCAGCGCATCGCCCACCACCGATGCGTTCATGCGCGGGAATTCCTTCAGTGCACGGACCGTCGCAGCAGCGGCGAGCGGCAACATCGTCAGGCCGAAGCCCTCGCTCTCCTGGAATGACTTCTTGTGGCTCTCGCGCAGCCGCACCAACCTCGTCAGATCCACCTCGGCCAACGTGCCGACATGAGGCGAATGCGTCTTCGAGTAAACCATGTGCTCGGCGATGAGCTTGCGACGGCGCGTGAAGGCCTCGACCGTGTCGCCCTCGCGCGGCTGGTAAACCGGCGGATGATATCCGCCGGTTGTCGGCGCCGCCGGCGGAAGCGATGCCGCCGGCCTCGATGCTTCGGGCGCCGGGCGCGGCGGCGATGTCGCCGCCGCTCCGTTCGCATGCTGCGCAACCGGCGCCTGGGGCGCCGCTGGCGCGCCGCCCTGGCGCAGCGACTCGAGGTACTTCAGCACGTCGCGTTTGCTGACGCGCCCGCCGATGCCGGTGCCGGGGATCCGCTCGATGTCGAGGCCATGCTCGGCCGCCATGCGCATGACCACCGGCGAATATCGCCGGTGCTCGCCGTCCCCGCGCTCGGCAGCCGCGGCTGACGCCGCCCCTGCCACCTCCGCCGGAGCCGACACTGGCGCCTGCGGCGCCGATGCCGGCTTCGGCTCAGCAGCCGCGGCCACGACCGGAGCCGCCTGCGGCGGCGTCGGTCGCGGCCGCTCGACAGGCTGCGGCGCGGCAGGCTTCGCCTGCTGCGCCGCAACCCCGTCGCTTTTGCCGGCTTGCTCGATTAGCGCGATAACCGCGCCTACCGGCAGAGTCTGTCCCTCCTCGGCCACCAGCTTCGCAATCTTGCCGGCGCCGGGCGACGGAATTTCGGTGTCGACCTTGTCAGTCGAGATTTCGACCAGCGGCTGATCTTCGGTAACAGTGTCGCCTTCCTTCACCAGCCATTTGGCGATGGTGCCTTCGACGACACTCTCGCCCATTTGCGGCATTTGAACTTCTATCGCCATAGGACAAATCCGGAATCTTGAAGTGAGGTTGGAATCATCATGGCCCAATCCATACGGAGCGGTCCGAGTTCTTCAATTGAATGTCTCGATACGCGGCCTGCCCGATTCGACGCTGGAATGCGCTCAGCGCAATCAGCCAGACACCGATGATCCGCTTAGGGACTTCGCCGCCGACCGCTTTCTGATAGTCAGGGAGAATGACCTGATCCTCGCTCGTCCATTGCCCAAGCCCCTGCGGACCCGAGCGCCGCACGATGTGCGTTTCGTGCTTGTCCCACCATGAGATCGGGCATCGAAAGGAACTTCCGACCGGCAAGCCGGCGCTCCAATAGTAGGTCAGGTCCTGCCCGTTTTCGAATTCGACGGCGATCGAGAGGTAGTCATGATGGGGCAGAATATTTTCCGGATGCTCGGAGGGCAGCCGCTCGATACGCCATGACCATGCTAACCGCGAATCGCTTGTGAGGGGCACATCGACTGGATACTTCAGGATCGCCGCATCGTTGTCGCATCGACACGCGATATGCGCTCGTCCGTCTTGGCTCTCTTCGCGGAACATCCTCGTGTCGCCGACCCGCCACAGCGGCGCCCATCCTTTCGGAAGCGGTTTTTCCTGCGCGCGCCGCGCGCGTTCGATTTTGCCGATGCCGCTGGTGTCGCGCGCGCCAAAAGCCTCGAGGCCCGCATCTGGGTTGCCCGACCATACCAGCGCCGCGACGAGAAGACCGCCCGATGCGCCCGCGTGCGGATAATCTGGCAGGAAGGTGCCTTCGGCATCCGCCCATTCGCCGGGCGGCTTGGAGATTAGCGCCAGCGGTCCGGAGCGGTCCGCGATAAAGGTGCCGGTGTTGGAGATGCATCGCGCGACGGGCCCTTCGCCGATGCGGTACCAGAGCGCCAGGCTCGGTGGGAATGCGAGGTTCGCTTCGCGCGAGAGCCAGACCTGTCCGGTCGCGAGCAGCGTGACGGTCTGTCCGGTTGCGACCTGAATGTTGCTATCAACCCAACCGCCGCCGCTGCCGCTGAGGAAAACAATCTCACTCGCGGTCAACTCATCGTTGCAGGCTGCCGCGGCAGTCCGCCATGCGGATTCGGTCGCGCGCAGTTCAGCCGGAATGTTTTCGTTGGGCATCTGCTCAGGTCCGATTCATCAGCTCAGTACGCCGCGAGGTTGCGGATCGCGTCGACGATTTTGTTGGTGTTAGGGAGAATGGCCTGCTCCAGCGACGGTGCGAAGGCGGTATGCGTATCCATCGCGGCGAGGCGGCGAATCGGCGCGTCGAGGTACTCGAATGCGTTCTCCGCGATAATCGCGGCGACCTCGCCACCAATACCGCCGGTGAGCCGGTCCTCGTGGACGATGAGCACCTTGCCGGTCTTTTTGGCGGTTTCGAGAATCGCTTCGCGATCGAGCGGCAGCAGCGTGCGCAAATCGAGGACTTCGATCGAAATGCCGGCATCCTTTTCCACGATTCGCGCCGCATCGATGGACTGACCGAGCGTGCCGCCGTAGGTGATGATCGAGAGGTCGGTTCCTTGCTGGCGAATCTCTGCAACGCCGAGCGGCACCGTGAAGTCACCCTCGGGAATATCCTGCTTGAGGCTGCGATAGAGCCGCTTGTGCTCGAAGTACACCACCGGATTGCCGTCGCGAATCGCCGATTTCAGCATCCCCTTCGCATCGTAAACCGTCGCCGGAGTGACGACCTTCAGACCGGGAACGCGGGTGAACCATGCTTCGGGATTCTGCGAATGAAACAGGGCACCATGCACACCGGCGCCCGATGGTGCGCGAATCACCAGCGGACATGAGGCGCGGCCGCCGTGGCGATAACGCAGGGTGGCCGCCATGTTCACGATCTGATCGAAGCCGCATGAGATGAAATCGGCGAACTGCATCTCCACCACCGGATGCATCCCCATCACGGCGGCGCCGATTCCCGCACCGACGATCAGTTCCTCCGAGATCGGCGTGTCTATAACGCGTTCTTCGCCGTACTTCGCGAGCAGGCCTTCGGTCACCTTGAATGCGCCGCCGAGCTCGCCGACGTCTTCGCCCATGACGAAGACGTTTTCGTCACGGCCCATCTCCTCGTGGAGCGCCTGGTTGATTGCCTGGATGTAAGTGATTTCCATGTTCGCGATGTCGCTATTTGCGCCCGTTGGTAGAGAGCGGCGCGCCCGACAGCGGCGGCGCATAGAGATCTTCAAGGGCTTCCTTCGGGTCGGGGGCAACATCCTGCTCGGCAAATTCGACCGCGGCCTGCACCACCTGTTTGGCGCGCTCATCGACTTCATCGCGGATCCGCTTCAAGTCGTGCCCCTTCTTCTCGAGGAAAAATTCGTACTGCGGAATCGGGTCGCGCGCTTCCCATTCGATGAGTTCGTTCTTGTCGCGATAGAGCGCCGGATCGTGCTCGCTGTGGCCGCGATAGCGATAGGTTTTGCATTCGATCAGCTCGGGACCGCTGCCCTTGCGCATCCGATCGACGAGGCGCTCGGACAGCGCGACGACGGCGAGGAGATCGTTGCCCGACACGACGTGGCCGGGAAATCCATAAGCTCGCGCGCGATCGGCGACATTCTCAATCGCCATCTGCTTTTCCAGCGGCGTCGAATAGGCGAAGCGGTTGTTCTCGCATACGAACAGCACCGGCAGCTTATGCACTCCCGGCAAAGTTCATCGCCTCGTGCACGTCGCCGCGCGAGGCCGCGCCCTCACCAAAAAACGCCACCGCGATGTTCTTGTCCTTCTTCATCTTGAACTTGAGCGCCGCGCCGACCGCGACCGGCAGCGAGGAACCCAGCATCGAGGTCGAGCCAAAAATGCCGTTCTCGAGATCGCCGCCGTGAAGGCCGGAATCCTTGCCGCGCGAAAGACCGTTCTCCTTCGCCATCAGCTGCGCCATGAGGCGGCCGGGGTCGGCCCCGCGCATCAGGAAAACGCCCAAATCGCGATGCAGAGGCGCGACGAAATCGCCGGGCTGCAAGGGCGCGCAAATGCCGGTGCAGATGGCTTCCTGGCCGGCGCCCGAATAGACGCCGCCGAAGATTTTGTTCTGACGTGAGAGCCGCGCGACGCGATCCTCGAACGCACGGATGAGTTTCATCCAGTAGTAGAGTTGCAGTTCATGTTCGACGCTCGGCGCGCTGGCTTTTTTGGCGCGCGCCGGTGACGGAACTTCTTCGCGAGCATCAGCATCAGGCATCGGAGGACTCCCTGAAATTCGCCTGAGATATCGGCGGACGCTTAAGACTACGGCATTTCGCGCGAGCGTATCAACGCGCCAGCGCCAAGTGAAAAAGCGCGCGGCCTTGGTCGTCTATTTATGCAGGCGGGCTCTTCAGACGATACGAACGAGCCGTTCTTAAACGCCGTCCGGAGGATTTATGCGCGAGGAAAATCGTCGTAGTCGATTAAAGCTCAGTATGCGCCCAGCATTAGTGCTGATGGCCGCCGCGGCGGTATCTTTCGCCGTCGCATGCGCCGCCACGCCGAACCAGGAGAGCACCGGCGGCTATTTCGACGACGCCACCATCACTGCCAAGGTCAAAGGTGATCTCGCGCAGGACCCCAAAGTAAGCGCGACCGAGGTTCACGTGACGACCTACAAAGGCGTCGTCGATTTGAGCGGCTTCGTCAATGCGCCATCGGAAATTCCCGAAGCGAGGTTGGTCGCGAGCCAGGTTCCGGGCGTGAAATCGGTGCATGATAATCTGATCGTCAAACAGGCAGTGGCCCCCGCGACAACCGCGGAGAAACGCACCGACGTGGAATAACATCCCTTAGGGGTTCGGTGGGTGTCGAACTTGCCGAACCTCGCGACAGTTGCGGGTGTATCTCGTCAAACTGCTTGACATACGCGTAACTCAGTCCCGCATACCGCCCCACTTGGTTCTTCATATAACCAAGATGATGTTCTCGCGATAGCGTTTCTTATCGTCCGCGCTTAATCTGTAATTGTCGGGATCGACATATGACTCGCGTCCCGGATTGATTCAGCCTGAACCGCAGTCCTTCCTCGCCTTTGACCGCGTTCTGCTAGACCAACGTCAAGTCCACTCAACAAGGCCTGCGGAGAGCGCATGTATATTCCCATTTCCCTCGGAGGACTCGTGTTGATCCTCGTCGTGGTCTGGCTGATACGCGGTTAACAGCCAACCTCCGGTCTGAGGGTAGGACTTATTGCCTACGCAGACCGGCAGTCACGTCAATGAACGAAGAAAAGGAAGGTTCCTGTGTTACTGATCATTATTTTGTTGATTCTACTGTTTGGCGGCGGCGGCTTTTACGGTTATCGAGCCGGCCACTACGGCCGCGGCGGAATGAGCGTAGCGTCCATCATCGTGATCGTATTGATCGTTTACCTCGTACTGGGCGGCGGCTTCATTCGCTGAAAACATTTCCCATCGCACACCCCAAACACGAACTGGAGAATTTATGCGCAATTTAAAAAATAGTTACTCAAATCTGAAACGAAACTCCTTGATGGTGATCCTCGGAGCAGGATTGGCAATATCCGCCGCGGCCTGCGCAGCCACTCCTACCCAGGAGAGCACCGGCGGCTATGTCGATGATTCGACGATCACCGCCAAGGTCAAAACTGATCTCGCGCAGGATTCCAAAGTGAGCGCGAGTGATGTCAGCGTTAAGACCTACAAAGGCGTCGTCGACCTCAGCGGCTTCGTGAATTCGCAGTCGGAAATATCAGAAGCGCGGCTCGTGGCAGGCCAGGTGAGTGGAGTGAAAGCGGTTCACGACAACCTGATTGTGAAGGGCGTGGTGGCTCCTCCGACGGCGACCGAGAAGCGCGTCGACTAAGTCTCTGGGGAAAGGGGCGAGGGTTCAGGGCGGCGAGCACCGCGCCCTGAGCCTTCCGCATAGCTCGACGGACGCTAGCCCCGGCGATCGAATGCTTCCTCGCGCGCGGCCTCTTCCAGCGATAATCCCTGCGTCTCATCGATGGTGAGGCCATACAGTATCGAACCCGGTATCGCGAGCAGTCCCAGCCACCCCACTACGTTCGATAAGCCGCCCATTGGTTTGGCGAGCGCAGAGATCGTGGTTTCCGCTGACAGCGAAGAACCGGCGCCGATCAGCGCGAACCATCCCATCGTGGTACCGCGCAATGCGGTCGGATAAAGCTCGGTAAAAGCCGCGTTGGTCGCGACGGTCACCAGATTGCTCACGATGTTGAGGATGCAGTAGGCGAAGCAGAGGTAAACCGCCGGCCACGCGAATCCGACCGGAGGACCCCAGAAAAAGAGCAATCCGCCGCCTCCGACGGCAATTCCGGCCACCACCACGGTCGGCACGCGCCCGAATCTTTCCGCTGACCACGCACCAATGGGAAATCCGACCATTCCAAGGCCGCCACCGAGCGTCATCATTACGCTGGCCGCCGCGGCGGAGAGTCCCACCACCGATACCGCATGAAAGTATCCCCACGATGAGGTGCCTTCGCTGCATAGGGTCGCGAAGATAGTGCATACGGTCAGCGCCAGGGATCGCTTGCGATACAGCGGCACGAAGATGTCATAGAATTTTGCGCGCGAGGTATCCCCTACTTCCGCGGCATGCTCCCATCGCGGACTTTCCGGTAATGCGTACGCGAGCAGCGGACCGATCACGATGGCTCCGGCGGCGATCCATAAGAGACATCGCCACGAGATCGCGTAGTGGTCCAGAATCGGCATGATCACAACCGTCAGTCCGTTACCCGCGGCCATCGCGAGGCCCGCATAGCTCTGCCCTTGCGCGCGGCGCGCAATCGGCAACACCTCGGCGATGATTACGATGGCGGAGGCAACCACCGCGCCGCCGAAAGCATTGAGCAGGATGGTGAACATCACGAAGGACGCGAGGTGGGTTGAGAGTGCGGCGCCCAACGCGCACAGCGGCATCGCGGTCATCGACCATAGCATCACGCGGCGACGGCCCGCTTTATCGGCCATTCGCGAAAGTGCCAGCGCGCCGAGATACGCCAATGCCAGCCAGGCAAAGACGGCCGCGATGGCGGATTGATCGAGGCCGAAGCTCTTCGCGATCCAGGGCGAGGCGATCGGTGCGATCGCGGAGACGTAGCCCTGGTAAAACAGCATCGCCATCGCGAGGAGGAGGACCGGCCGCGCACGGGTGCGCGCCGCCTCGGTATCATAGAACGGCAGGGCCTCCTCGACGTTTTCTATGGCAATCGGATCAGGGTTAAGCGGCATCCGGAATTCCGTCACCGAGAATATCGTGCTGATACTTCATCTGTCATCTAACGATTGTTAGGACTCAAGCAGCCATCTTCAATGAGATCACAGCTAACCGGCGCGAAGATATGAGACGAAGGTCCAACGGCCTGCCGTGGAATTTTCGATTGACGAAGTATCCGCGCTCTCGCGTCTGTATCTCAGAGATGTGAGGATCAGCTGATGCGTCGCATGACCGTCATCGTTTTCGCGCGCGAGCCGATCCCGGGACGAACCAAAACGCGCCTCATCCCCGCAGTCGGAAGGACCAACGCCGCCGCGCTTGCCGATGCCTTCAATCGCGATGCGCTCGCTAAAGCGAAGACCCTCGGTTCCGCCGAACTTGTCATCGCGGGAAGCTCCCCCGGAGGTGCCAAGCGCAGCCGCTATTTCAAAACCCTCGCGCATGAATTCGGCGCATGGATTCTGGACCAGGGCACCGGACATCTCGGCGCGCGGATGGCCGCGGCGATGCGCCCCTTCACCAACGCCGGCGGGGCGATGCTGATGGGGACCGACACTCCCTCGCTTCCGGTGAAGCTGCTGCTAAAAAATGCCGATCTCTTCGAGACCCACCCGATGGTGATTGCGCCTACGCTGGACGGCGGGTACTACCTCGTCGCGATGCGCGGCAAGATGACCGACATTTTCAAGCCGCTGAACTGGGGCGGCCCGGAGGTGCTCGCGCAGACCCTCGCGCGGCTGCGCGCCGCCGGCGAACCCTACTGTCTGGGACCGTGGTGGTATGACATCGACCGGCCAGTCGACCTGCAGTTCCTCGCCTCGCATTTGAAAAACCGCACGCGATCGTTTGGGGGGCAGGCAATGGCGCTCGGCTCGCCGCATCCGTGCCCGGCGACCGCCGCGATACTGAAACGGATCGAGAAAGAATCCGGGATCCGCGTCCCTTGAAGCTTTCAGCGATCGTTCCGATGCTCAACGAGCAGCCGACCATCGCGCGCACGCTCGACGCGATACGCGCCGGCGCGACCGACGCCGAAATAATCGTCGTCGATGGTGGCAGCACCGATGACAGCGTCGAGGTAGCGCGGCCTCGATGCGATCTGGTCGTCAACGCCGCTCGCGGTCGCGCGCTCCAGATGAACACGGGCGCCGCGCACGCCTCAGGCGATGCGCTGGTGTTCGTTCATGCCGACACGCTCGTGCCGGCGACCTTCGCTCGCGATATCGAAGCCGCGCTTGCCGATCCGGAAGTCGCGGGCGGCCGCTTCGATGTTCGCCTCGACGACGACCATCCGTTGTGCGTGCTTATCGGTGGGCTGATCAGCCTTCGATCGCGCATCAGCCGCACCGGCACGGGAGATCAGGCGATCTTCGTGAAGAAGCGAGTCTTTCAGTCATTGGGCGGCTTTCCCGACATGCCGATTTGCGAGGACCTCGATTTCGCGCGCCGGCTCAAGCGCACCGGCCGCGTCGCTTGCCTGCGCAGCAAGGTCACGACCTCCGCGCGGCGATGGCGCAAGGGCGGCATCATGCGCACCGTGCTGCGTATGTGGACGATTCGCTCGCTGTATCTGATGGGAGTCTCGCCGGTGCGCCTCGCGCGCATGTATTCCGACGTGCGCTGATCAGGTGAGCGCGCCGGAGCAGCTGGAACCGGCGCCCGCCGTACATCCGAAGCAATGCGAGCCGGTGGCGATTCGTCCGCCGGTCATTTCGCGGAGATCATCGATATCGAAAATCGTTCGCGCGCCGCCGCGCTCGTTCACAATCGGCATGGAAAGCATCTGGTTGAAATCGCAGTCGTAGAGCGTGCCCTCATAGCCGACGCTCACCAGGTCGCGGCACATAACGGTCGCCAGTGTCGCGGGATTGAAATGATTCACCAGCAGCCCCATATATTCGTTCTCGCTACCCAAGCGCCGGAGCTGCTCGGCGAAGCGCTTGATCGGCATGTTGGTGATGGTGAGCAGGTGGTTGAACTCGATGCCGAAGCCGTCGCGCAGTTCCTGATGATAGCGCGCTTCCAGTTCAGCCTGCGCCGGCGGTAGAAACGCGCCCACCGGATTGTAAACCAGGTCGAGCGTCAGCGCCGTGTCGGGCATCCCGTAGCCGAGGTCGTTGAGGAGACGGAGCGCTTCGATGCTTTTGTCGAAGACACCGCCGCCGCGTTGCTGGTCCACATTTTCGGCGGTGTAGCATGGCAAGGAGCAGACCAGGCGCACGCGCTGCTCACGATAAAACGCCGGCAGCCAATCCATTCCAGGCTGCATGATCACGGTCAGATTGCATCGCACGATGACTTCGCGTCCGAGGCCGCGCGCAGACTCTACGAGGAGCCCGAAATGCTGATTCAGCTCCGGAGCGCCGCCCGTAACATCGACGATTTCGATCGATCGGCTCTGGCCGAGCAGCTCGATGACACGCTCCGCGACGCGACGGTCCATCTTCTCGGTGCGCGCCGGCCCCGCATCGACATGGCAATGATGACAAGCCTGGTTGCAGACTTTGCCGACATTGACCTGGAGCGTGCGCGGCAAGCCGCGTCGTAGCGGTGCGAGGCCGTGCCGATGCAGCTCGGCATCGAAGGAGGTCTCGCGTGCAATGTCTAAAGCGGCGCCCATCGATTCAAGCTTTCCCGAAATCCCGAATATCGCAAGACCCCAAATTTACTTTTTTGCGCGCCAGATTAACGGCTTCTTCCCCTGCATCATCTCCATCATGCCGGTTAACTCGATGCGCGAGGGCGTGACCAGCAGCAGGCCGAAATCCGGCGCTTGATGGCCGCCGGGCCAGAATTGCGCCAAATCGTAGTCAAACACCTTCCCCTCCCAGACCCGCTTCTTCTCCGCCGGATCGTCGATGAAGCGCGCGGTGCCGGTAACCGTCAGATGCACGAAGTCGGTGCCGACCTGGTAGAACAGCTCGACCTTGGGGTTCTTCGCGATATGTTTGCCCTTGGCCGAATTCCTTCCAGTCGCCACCCACAGTTTCTCGCCTTCGAAGGCGGGATGGACGACGCGGACCTTGGGCTGATCTCCAGCCGCGGTCGCGAGGTACGCCCAAGTGGCCTTTTTGGCCACGTCGTGAAACTTCTGTAAGGTTTCGCTGTCGCTCATTTATTTAAGCTCCTTAAGACTGGCGGGCACATTAGCGAAGATGCCGACATCGAATCCATCCTGTGCCTAATGCACCTCCAGCGCGTTGACACTCCCGAGGTCTATCATTAGCCTCAGCACCGTAACGCACCTGTAACGATGGAACGCACCGAACGCCGCGCCCAGGTCCTGCTCCACGCGAAGCGCATCTTCGCGCGCAAGGGCTATCATCGCACCAATGTCGCCGACATTATTGCGCGAGCCGGTATCGCGCGCGGAACCTTCTACCTTTACTTTCAAAACAAAAAAGATCTCTTCGAGGAATTGCTGCAGCAGGTCGTCTCGGAGCTCCAGACGCGGATTCTGCGCCTCAAAGTAGGCCCCGGGGAAAACAATCCCGTTGACCAGTTGCGCGATAACCTCCGCCGCGTCGTCAGCTTCGTGCTGCATGAGCGCGAGCTGACCGACATCCTGCTCAACCATTCGGTCGGCTTCGATCGGGAGCTCGATGCCAAGATTCGCGAGTTCTACGATCGCATCGCGCAGATGATCCAGCGCTCGCTGGATTTGGGAATCGAGATGCAACTGGTGCGCAAATGCGATACCCGCGCGGTTTCATACTGCATCCTCGGCGGCATCAAGGAAGTCGTCGGCGTGCTGTCACGGACTCGCGCTCGCGATGCGGAAACCCTGGTGCAGGAGATCCTGGATTTTGGTCTGCGTGGTGTCGCGCGTCCGGAACTACTCGAGGCGATTGACCAAAGCTCCAAAACCGCGCGCGAGTCAAAAAATGAGACCGATCCGGGGCAGCCTTTTTTTATTGCCCCCAACTAGAATGACATGTCAGTTCATCGAGCCAAATCGTCCCGCACGAGCCGCCCGCAAGTCCGCCGGGCTGCGTTCTATGACCTCGATGGAACCCTGGTCGATCTCAACCTCGTCCACATCACGCTGTTCGTGCTCGCCAACCTCGGCGAATGGAGCAATCGCCTTAGCTATATCGCGGGATTCGCCGCGCGAGCTCCGCGCCTTTACCTCGCGGAACAGCAGGATCGCCGCAAGCTCAACATCCTGATGTTTGAGGCGTTCAAGGGAATCTCACGCGACCGTCTGGCCGAGCTGGGCCGCGAGTACTGCGAGCGCGTGCTCATCGGCCATCTCTATCCGAAGGGGATCGAACTCATCGAAGCCAATCGCCGCGCCGGGCTGGAACCAGTGCTTGTCACCGGGTCGCCGGACTGGGTAGTCGGCCCGCTGGCGCAGCATCTCAACATCGCGGATTTTTCCGCCAACCGCATGTCGATTAGCCGTGGCCGCGCGACCGGACGCCTCCTCGAACCCATCATGGCGACCGCGGAGAAGGCGACCTGGTGTGAGCAATACGCCGGCGATCACGGCATGCGGCTCGCCGATTGCTGGGGGTACGCCGATTCGCACTACGACTTGCCGTTTCTCACCGCCCTCGGACATCCGGTCGCGGTCAATCCTGACCGGCGGCTGCACGCAACCGCGATGAGCCGGCAATGGCCGATCATCCACCTGGAAAAGAATCGTAACGGCAACATCATCGCCGACAACGTGCGGCGTCTGGTTGAGGCCTAGGGGGATCCGATGGCTCGTCCGGAAGCCAAACTGAAAGAATTAAAAACCGCCGAACTGAAGCACGAGGTCGGCGCGCGCAAGGACCTGGTCATTACGACCAATCGCCGCTCCGAGCGCCGCCTCATCGCGTATGGCGACGATTTCCTTTTCGAGAAGCTGCCGGTCGGCACGCGCGTGATTTATCCGCCGCCGCCGCTCGAGGCGCTGGCCGATCCCGACCAGGCAATTCGCTACGCCCTGCTCCATCCTGAGAATGCGGACCCGCTCTTCGCGCAGCTCAATCCCAACATGCGCGTGACGATCGCGATTGATGACATCAGCCTGCCCCTGCCGCCGATGCGCCGCCCCGACATTCGCGAACGGCTGCTCAACCAGGTGATGCAAACGCTGGCGGATTACGGCGTGGATGATGTGCATCTGATCGTCGCGACCTCGCTGCATCGGCGCATGACGGAAGTGGAAATTCGCCGCATGGTTGGCGAAAAAGCCTTCAAACAGTTTTGGCCGGATCGTCTCTACAACTTTGACGCCGAAAACCGCGCCGAGCTGACCATGATGGGCAAGACCGATCACGGCGAGGAGGTGTGGCTCTCCAAGCGCGCCGCCGACTCCGACCTGGTCATCTATCTCAACATCAACCTCGTGCCGATGGATGGCGGACATAAGTCGGTGGCGGTCGGTCTCTCGCCGTATGCGAGCCTGCGCCATCATCATAATCCGACCACGCTGCGCGATTCGCATTCGTACATGGACCCGAATCATTCGGCGCTGCATCGCTCGGCGGATCGAATGGGGCGCATCATCAATTCGCAACTGAATGTCTTCACGCTCGAGACCGCCGTCAACAACAATATGTACGGCGGGATGCTCGACTTCCTGCATAAGAATGAAGACCGCTTCACCGATTGGGATCATGTGCGGCTGAAGGGCTTTCAGTGGACGATGCGCAATCTGTCGGACGACCTGCGCCGCCAGATGCTGCGCAACTATTCGGCTCCGTACGGCATGACGGGAATCTGGGCCGGCGAAACTGAAGCGGTGCATCGCAAGGCGCTGGCGAAGGTTTTTCAGCAGTACGCGGTGCCGGTGAAGGGGCAGGCCGACATTCTAATCGTCGGCGTGCCGTTCATTTGCCCCTACAACGTCAACTCAATCATGAATCCGATCCTCGTGCAGTGCACCGGGCTCGGCTACCTGTTCAACATGTATCGCGGCAAGCCGCTGGTGCGCGAGGGCGGCACCGTCATCGTATGCCATCCGCTGCGCGACGAGTTTCATCCCGAACACCATCCGAGCTACATCGAATTTTTCCATCGATGCCTCGCGCAAACGACCGACGCGGTCGAGCTCGCCGATCAGTTCGAGCATGAGTTCGCGCACAACCCGACCTATACCCACATGTACCGCTACGGCAACGCGTATCACGGGGTGCATCCTTTCTACATGTGGTACTGGGGCGAGCCCGCGCGCCAGCACTGCGGGCGCGTGATCGCGGCCGGATGCGAAGAGCCCGAGGTCGCGGCTCGCCTCGGATGGGAAGCGGCCGACAGCCTCGACGAAGCGATCGCAATGGCAACCTCCGAACAAGGGCGTTCTGCAAGCATCACCTACTTGCACCTTCCGCCACTGGTAATTGCCGATGTCGAATAGCAACGGAAACGGAAAACTCAACGGCAAACCGCATCCCACTCCACCGATGCCGCCGCTCGAACAGGTGCTGCGCAAGCGCACCATCCTGCTGACCGGCGCGACCGGATTTCTCGGCAAGGTTTTTCTTTACCTCCTGCTGAGGTGGCATCCGGAAGTCGAGCGCGTATATCTGCTGATTCGCGGCGATAAGAAATCCAGCCTCAACCGCTTTCGGCGCGAGGTTCTCGATTCGCCGGTAATGGGACCGCTGCGCGAGCAGCTCGGCACCCGCTTCGACAAATTCATCGAAGAGAAAGTCGTCGTCATCCCTGGTGACATAACCATCGAAGGGCTCGTCAGCGACGGCGTCGATCCGGTCAAGCGCGGCGCGCTCGATGCGGTCGTGCACTGCGCCGGGATGGTGAATTTCGAGGCCTCGCTGGAGAAGGCGATTTCCGTCAACGCGCTCGGCGTCACCAACGTCATCGAGTACTGCAAGAAGCATGATGCCGCGATGATGCACGTCTCGACCTGCTATGCGGCAGGCGTCGCCGATGGCCATCGCTACGAAGATGACATCGCGGAGAACTGGTGCCCCATTGGCAAGCGCAACTTCAATCTGCAGCGCGAGATTCGCGAGGCGCTTGCCACCGTCGCGCGCATCGAAGCGGAATCACGCGATCAACTCCGTCAGGCGGAGTTGTCCGGCGATGATGACCTTGAGCCCGCTGGCGATGACGATTCGCAGAACGGCGAGCATCCGCCGGTCGCCGATGGGCGCCGCAAACGGTGGGTCGAGGAGCGCCTGAAAGAGGTCGGGAAGGCGCGCGCGCTCAGTTGGGGATGGCCCAACACTTACAGCTATACCAAGAGCCTCGGCGAGCAGCTGGTGTTCGCGGAGCGCAACAATCTCGAGGTCACGGTGGTGCGGCCCGCGGTAATCGAAAGCGCGCTGGCCGACCCGTTCCCCGGATGGAATCAGGGCGTCAATACCAGCGCGCCGCTGACGTACCTCTCGGGACGTGGCTATCGCTTTTATCCCGCCAATGCCGAGCTGGTGCTCGATATCATCCCGGTCGACCTTGCCGCGCACGCGATGATTCCGATCCTCGCGGCGCTGCTAACCAAACGTCATCGCCCCGTCTATCAGCTCTGCACCTCCGACGTGAATCCGCTTCCGATGCGGCGCCTGGTCGAGCTGACGGGCCTTAGCAATCGCCGCGAGCATCGCAAGGAAGGCGGCGCGATGGCGAAGATCGGCCCCCACATCGAGGCCGTGGTCGTCTCGCAGAACACCTACGACCTCGCGAGCGACACCATGCCGCGCATCATGAAGTATGCGGCGTCGTTCGCGCGCAGCGTGGTGGGCGAAGAATCGGAGCCTACGCGCAAGTTCGAGAGCACCGTCGATTGGATCGCGGAAGACATGGACCTCGCGCGCGATATGATCGAGGTCTATCGCCCCTACATCCAGGAGCTGATTTATACCTTCCACGGCGTCAATGTGCGCGAGCTGTATGCCGCGCTGAAGCCTGCCGACGCGGCGCGACATCCGTTCCGGCCTGAGAAAATCGATTGGGCCGATTACTGGATCAATGTTCATCTGCCGGGACTGCGACGGCACATTTTTCCGCAACTCGATCTGCATACCAAGGGGCGCCCGAATCTCCTCAAGCGCCATCGCTCGCTGGTCGCGATGCTGGAGAACGCCGCCGATCGGTATGGCTCGCGGGTCGCTCTCATCGCACGCCAGCCGTCGGGCCAGAGAACCAGCATGACGTATCGCGAGTTGCGTGATAGCTCGCATCGCGCGGCGCTGCTGCTCCTCAGCCGCGGCGTGAAGCCGGGAGATCGCGTCCTGCTCATCGGCGAGAACTCACCGGACTGGGTGTTGGCCTTCTTCGCGATCGTTTGCGCGGGTGCGATAGCCGTTCCCCTCGACCATCTGATCTCTGCTGATGAGCTGGCGCCGATTTGCGCGATCGCCGAGCCGACTGCGGCGCTGCGTTCAAGCGCGGTCGCCAATCGCCTCGACGATGGAATCGCGGCGGCTGTACCGGGCGTCATCGAGATCGATTTCGCCGAGCTCTCAAGGCCGTTCATCCTGAAGAAGGCGATTACGCCGCCGCCAGAACCGGATCGCAAGGACCTCGCCTCGATCGTTTTCACCTCGGGCACCACCGGCGCGCCCAAAGGCGTGATGCTCACCCATGGGAATTTCACCGCTGAGATCCAGATGCTCGGGCGCGTGTTCTCGCTGTCCGGCGATGACCTGGTGCTGTCGCTGCTCCCGCTCCACCATACCTTTGAGTTCACCTGCGGGATGCTGCTCCCGCTCGCGAGCGGCGCGACGATCGCGCATCCGATTGGCGTCGATGCGAAAAATCTTTCGCGCACGCTGGCCGATCTGCGGCCCACCGCGCTTATCGGCGTGCCCGCACTGTGGGAGGCGATCCATCGCCGCACCCTCGATGAGATCGAATCGCGCGGACCGTTTTTTCATGCCGCGTTCAACCAGCTTCGCGAATTCAATCAGCGCCTCATTCGCGATTCCGGGATAAATCTCGGTTCGATTATTTTCCGCCAGGCTCACGGCGCGCTCGGCGGCCGCTTGAAGCTTGCAGTTAGCGGTGGCGCGGCGCTGCCGAAGCGGGTCGCCGATTTCTTCAATGACATCGGGATGCCGCTGCTCGAGGGCTACGGTCTCACCGAGGCCGCGCCGGTCGTGAGCGTCGCGCACCCGGGCGAAACCTCGATCGCCGGCTCGGTCGGAAAGCCGCTCTCGAAGCTCGAAGTGAAACTTGCCGGCGACGGCAATGTCGGCGAGTTGCTGGTCCACGGCCCCAACGTGATGGAAGGCTACTATCGCAACCAGGCCGCGACCGACGCGGTGCTGAAAGATGGATGGCTGCACACCGGCGACCTCGGCCGCTTCGATAGCGAGGGCCGGCTCTACATTGTCGGGCGCGCGAAGGACGTCATCGTCGATGCCGGGGGCAACAACATCTACATCGACGAGGTGGAAGAGATTTACGGCCACAACTCCGACATCAAGGAGATCGCGGTGGTCGGGATGAAGCTCGGTGGCGGCGAACAGCCTGCCGCGCTGGTCGTGCCCGCATATGGACGCGGGACCAGCCGCCGCACCCTCGAGGATCGTCTCCGCGCGCACTTCGACAAAGTGAGCGCTGGTCTCAGTCCGCACAAGCGGGTCAGGATTTTGCGCTTCACCGATCACGAGCTGCCGCGCACTCGCACGCGCAAGGTCAAGCGCAATGAGGTGGTTGGCATCCTGCGCCAGATGCTCGAAGCACGCGCGGACGAGCACGTCAGCGCGAGCGCCGAGGTCGAGAAATGGCTGGCGCATGCAATCGCGCAGGTCTCCAACGACGCGGCGCATATCACGCCCGCAACGCGGCTTATCGAGGACCTCGGACTCGACTCGCTCGCGTTGGCGGAGTTGGCGGAGCATATCGGCGAGCATCTTGGACGTGACATCGCGGCCGATGAGTTGGGCGATCTTCGCACCGTCGATGATTTGCAGAAGCTCGCCGCGAACAACAACGCGCCCTCGCGCGTGCCGCTTCCGTCGTATGCGAAATTCGCCGAGCCTTTTACCCCGTTGCTCCCGGGGCCGCTCAAGAGCCTTGGCCGCGCCCTCTTCCGCCGCACTCAGGGCGCGGTGTTCGATTCGTGGCTGAAACCGCAGATCCTCGGGCGCGGAAACATTCCCGCAAATTCAAATGTGCTGGTGGTCGCCAATCATTCGAGCCATGTCGATTTCGCACTCATCAGTCACGCGCTCGGCGAGATGGGCAAGCGACTCGTGGTGCTGGCCGCGAAAGACTATTTCTTCAACACGCCGACTCGACGCTTTGTGGTTTCGAATCTCACCACGCTGATCCCCTTCGATCGCGAGCGCGCGCAGCTGGAATCGCTCGATGACGCGCTCGCCGAGCTCGCAGCGGGCCGCAGCGTTTTGATGTTTCCCGAGGGGACTCGCTCGCCCGACGGCACCATGCAGGAGTTCAAGAGCGGCGCCGGCTACCTCGCGCTGCGCAGCGGATGCGACGTACTGCCGATTCATATCAGCGGCACTTACGACGTGCTGGGCAAGGGCAAGCTGATTCCGAAGCACGGCCCAGTGGAGATGCGTATCGGTCGCGTCATCTCGAATGCGGAGTTGCGCGTTGTTGCTGAAAGCTCCGAGGGCGCCGGTGCCTATCGCAAGGCCGCCGACTTCTTGCGCAAGACGGTGGAGGCGCTCGTTTCAGCGCCGCGCCGCCCGCAGGAGCGAACTACGCGCAAGCTGTCGACCGCCGCGATCGCCGAAGACACCGCCGGCCAGAAGACCGCGCGCGCGCGCAGTCACGCCAAGGGTTAAGCATCGGCCACCAGGCAGCGCGCGCACCGCTCGCTTCTGCTTTGCGCGCTCGCGATGCCAATCATCGCGCAATGGTTCAGTAACACCGGCATTCATGGTTAGATGACAACGTGGAAGATTGGTGGCAGAACCGCTCGCAGAACACCGCGCGCGCTCATCGCACGAGCCGACCCTCCCTCGCCGAGATTACCCATCAGCTTCTGATCGGCGAGTACCCGCGACCGGACGACATCGGATGGCTCAAGGATTCGCATCACATTACCGCGGTGCACAATCTTCAGGATGATGACGACCTGCGGTTGCATGGTCTGGACCTCCAGGCGGTGCGCGCCGAGTGCCATGCGAACGGGATCTCGTTTGTGCGCACTCCGATCCAGGACGGCAGCGCCGATGCGATGGCCGAGCGACTGCGCGTCGCGCTCGACGACCTCCATTCGCTGATCGCCGGCGGCAAACGCGTCTATCTCCATTGCAATGCGGGACTCAATCGCGCGCCGACCCTCGCGATTGGTTATCTGCGCGCGCACGGAAAAATGTCGCTCGATGAGGCGGTGGCCCACGTCAAGAAACATCGCGCATGCGGACCGTTCATGACCATTCTCGAAGACTACTTCGGCCCGCGCCACATCATACCCAAATGAAAGCGCGCGCAATGCAAGCACCGGCGATGGCCGAGACCAATGGCAGCCGCCTGTTCCTGCTTGCCTGCGCATGGGGCGTCCATCTCTACACGGCGCTGGGCGCGGTCTTCGGCGTGCTCGCGATTCACTATGCGTCAGCGGGCGACTACCGCGCATCCTTTATCGCGATGGCGGTGACGATCTTGATCGACTCCAGCGACGGCACCCTCGCCCGCTACTTCAACGTGAAGACACGGGTGCCCGGCTTCGATGGCGCCCTGCTGGACAATATTGTCGACTATCTGACCTATGTGGTCGCGCCGGTGTTCCTGGTCATCTGCGCCGGGTTGGTGAGCGGCACCATCGGAATCGCAGTCGCAGGTTTTGTGCTGATCGCGAGCGCCTACCAATTCTGCCAGGCCGACGCGAAAACCTCGGACCATTTCTTTCTCGGCTTTCCTTCGTACTGGAACCTGGTGGTGTTTTATCTGTACTGCCTGCACTGGAGACCGCTCGCCAACGAAGTGATTCTCACCGTGTTCGGCGTGATGGTGTTCGTCCCGATCAAGTACATCTATCCGAGCCGCACCAAGCCGCTGCGTCCACTCACCCTGACGCTAGGTATCATTTGGGGAGTGATAACCATCGCGATGTTGCCTTCGCTGCCGTCGATTAATCCGGTGATGCTCTACCTGTCGCTCGCGTACATCGCGTATTACTTCATCGCATCGTTCGCGCTCCATGCGCGCGAGCTGATCACACATCAAGCCGCATGAGCGAGATCGATAAAACCACCGATGCCGCCTCTTCGCCGTGGTTGGAAATTATCGCAGGTGACGCTCCGGTTCTTCTCATCGCGCCTCATGGCGGTCGCGCGGGTCAAGCTACGCGCTCGCTGCTCAATCCCAAGGTTAACGATCTTCATACTGCGGCGATCACGCGCGAGCTTGCGGCGATCCTCGATGCGCCGGCGCTGATCAACGCCGCGATGGATCGGAATCATCTCGATCTCAACCGCCTGTCGCAGGTGACCGCGAATGCGCCATGGTTTCTGGAACTGATTCTGGAGCGCCTCGCTGGGAATCGTCGCGCGCCATGGTCATGCGACGATTCTCGTGGTCCACGGATGGAATGTGATCCAGGCGCGGGTCGATCTCGGGCTTGGGACTCCGCCGTCACGGCGACCAATTGCGGCCGCCAGGCGCCGCTCGCGTTTCCGCCTCGGATACTTTCATTCATGGACCGCTCGGAAATCTGGTGGCGCAACTCGGCACGCATGGAATTCTCGCCAGCTTCGGTCTGCGCTATCCCGGCGGCGGCGCGCAAAACCTGCTGCAGGCGTTTACCGATCGGCACCTCGAAAGTCCGATAGCCGCGCTGCGTGAACTCTCGGCGATGGCAGCGCGAGATCAGATTGATGCGGTGCAGTTGGAGCTGTCAGTTGCGGTGAGGATGCCGGGAGAGCTTCGCCGGCGTTGCATCGCGGCAATCGGCGAGGTGTTCGGGGAAGCCTCGGATCGCACGAGCCGGCGTGAGCCGCGGCTAAGCGTCGTCCGGACCTCGACGCCGAAGGGGCCGGCATCGGCAAAACCGGCTCCCGCTCCCGCTACGCCGACGCGGGTGGGAATCGAGCTTTTCGATCCGTCCGCCAAAATCGGCGCGATGGCGAGTTTTGACCTCGGCGCGGGAGGCGTCGGCGCACGCATCATGATGCTGCTCACTGGCGGTCGCGTCGCGCTCTTCACCGGGGAAGGCAAACCGAGGCGCGACGGCAATCGCCTCAGCCTCGGACCGCTCGCGCTCGAATCGCAAAATGGCGAGATGCTCCTGACCTTTCGCGGACATGCCGTAATCGTGCCCGACGCGACGCATTATCTCAGCATCGAGCGCGCGCTGGCCTCCGGATGGCTCGACGAATCGATGGATGTCGCGATCCGCTTGCGGCCGAGCGCGGGCAACGCCGGCTTCGATCTCGAACAGCTCTTCGAGACGCGCGAGGAGAATCATCGCGATGCCGCGATAGCGTCATTCGGCGAGCTGTCCGGATCGGTTCGCATCGATGGCGTCGCGGCTGAAATCACGGGCGTCGGGCGCAGCGGGCTTTCGTTCACCGGCCTCGGACCGCAGCGCTTCAACTCGCGCCGAATGATTTGGGCCTGCTTTGATGGCGACTCTGCGCCGATTGCAATCGAGATGCGGTCGGTCTCCGGCGACGATGACGAACAGCGCAGTGGGCGAATCCTGCGCGCCGAGGGATGGACGCCATGTATCGTCGAGCATCTCGAAGTCGACGCGCCCTCCGTCTCCGCTCCCCCTACCCGCCTATCCGCGCAACTCGCGAACGCGCATCGACCGCATCATGCGCTGGTCGGCAGGGTCGAGAATTTCATTCCGTTGTCACGCCCCGGCCCCGACGGCACGCGAATTTTCACCGCGCTCGGATTTGCGCATTTCAAACTGGGCGACGCCGAAGGGGCCGGAATGTTCGAATGCTCACGCCGCGCCGAGGTGCTGCCGGATTCCGCCGGCGAGGACGACGCGGAAGACTAAGCGCCGTCCGCGTTAGCTCTGACGCGCCGCCGCGGCAATCGGCGCTTCGGCAATCGGCGCCGCCAGCTTGCGAATTCTCGCGGTGAGGATGGCATCAATCTGACGCGCCATCTCGGTCAGTTGCTTCGCGATCGGCGCATCGGAAAATTCGCTGACGAAGATCCGGCCGCGATCCGATGATTCCGCGAAGCGAGGATCGAACGGCAGCCGCGCGACGATCGGAAGGTCCGCCTCGCGCACGACGCGTGCGGCTTCGCCCTGCGGAAAGAGCGGACGCACCGAACGGCAGTTGTCGCATCCGAAGGCCACCATGTTCTCGATCGCACCGACGATGGGCGCCGCGATTTCCTTGTTCATGTCGAGCGCATGGCGAATGGCGACGGCGGCGCTGCCGGAGGTATGCGTCACCAGCATCACGCCGGTCGGCATCATGATGCGCATCATCCGATAGAGCTCTTCGATGCCGGGTCCGAGATCGATGATGAGCAGGTCGAGCGGTCCAAACCGGGTCTGGCTGAGCATCCTGCGCAGCGCGGCCGAATGCGTGAGGCGAACTGGCGCGATTGGAATCGGCGCCGGAGCCGGCTCCTCATCGAGGAAACTCATCGCCGGGCGCTGTGCTTCGTTGAGCAACTCGACCGAGGCCACTCGAATGCCGAGCGGCGCGGCGGCAGGCTCGATGCCCTCGCTCGAAAGGTAACGCAACGGCGCCCTGGTCCCGAGCATCTGCAGGATACTGGGCGCGTTCAAATCCGCGTCCATGATGCCGACCTTTCTCCCGGCATGCGCAAGCGCGCCCGCGATATTCACCGCGAGCAGGCTTTTGCCGGTCCCACCCTTGGCGCTGGCAAGAACGAGCGTCGCTTTAACCGACGCTAGATTTCGCTGGATGGAATCCCGGTCGTGGTGCAGCTTTTCGCCCGTACCATTGGTGGCCGGATCTTCGAATTCGGTAAAAACCCTCATCAAATAGTCACGCTGCTTTTCGAAACGACTGCCCCATGCAAACAGAAATGCCGGATGTGTTCCGGCACCTTGATAGGATGCCGTGTTTAGGCCCTACGGTAAAGGTCGTCGGCACTCACATGTTTTCCTCATCGCCGTCGGTCGAGCCGACCTTGCGATAGCCGCGGTCCTCGCTGTCATAGTTGCGCTGCGATTTTGCCTCGCGCTCGCGATCCTGCTGACAATCGCGGCAGACGCGAGTGAACGGGAGCGCATCGAGGCGCTCTTCGCCGATTTCCAGCCCGCATGACTCACAGATGCCGTAGCTTCCGTCGCCGAGGCGCGCCAGCGCATCGTCGATCTCTTTGATCTTCGCGCGCTCGCGATCCGAAAGAATAAATTTGATCTCGCGGTCGCGCTCGTCGGAGGCGAGATCGTAAGCGTCCATGCCCTCGTCCTTGTTGCCCTCGCGCTGCGCCTTCAGCTCGGTTTCCATTTCCTCGAGCAGCCGCGCCTTGGTTTCGGTGAGATGCTCATGAACCTGATTGAGAAATTTGGTCGCGGCTCGACGTCGCAAGTTTCTTAGGCATGATTGGCCACCTCCTCCACTGTGTCCCCCGCAACTGGGCCGGTGACGCGCCCACTCAAATCGTAGGTCAAAGCCTTGTCGATACGAACCCGCACAAACTCTCCCGGCGCGGCCTCGCCTTTGAGAAAAATCGAGCCGTCGATTTCAGGCGCCTGCGACTGGCTGCGCCCGCGCATCCGCGTGGCGCGGCCGGGGATGGCGCCCTCGACCAGCACCTCGATCTCGCGGCCGATGAGGTCGCGATTCTTCTTAAGCGAAATCTCTCCCTGGAGTTCCATCAGACGTGCCCGGCGTGCGCGCTTGACGCGTTCGGGGACCTGATTTGGAAGATTGAAGGCGGCGGTATTCTCCTCCAAAGAGTAGGTAAACACGCCCACCCGATCAAACTCCTGCTCGCGGATGAAGTCCGCCAGGCGCTCGAAGGCCTCCTCGGTCTCGCCCGGAAACCCGACGATGAATGAACTCCGCAGCGCGATACCCGGAACGCGCTTTCGGATGCGCTCGAGAATCTTGCGCAGCGCATCACCGGAGCGCTCGCGCCGCATTGCGCGAAGGATGTCGTCATCGGCATGTTGCAGCGGCATATCGATATACTTGGTGAGCTTTGGCAGCACCGCGATCGCATCGAGGAGCTCATCGGTCACGAAGTTGGGATAGCAGTAGAGCAGCCGAATCCAATGGATGCCATCGACATCGTTCAAGGCATACAGCAGCTTCGCCAATGAGGACGGAGCATCGAGGTCGCGGCCGTAGGCGGTCAGGTCCTGCGCGATGAGGTTCAACTCCCGCACACCGCCGTCGGCAAGCATCCGCGCCTCTGCCACCAGGTCGGCCACTTGGCGGCTCTCATGACGGCCGCGAATCTTGGGGATGATGCAGAACGCGCACTTATGATTGCAGCCCTCGGAAATCTTCAGGTACGAGGTGAAAAAATCGCCGGTCTTGATCCTCGGCGCCGAATGGGACGGCAGCAGATGCGCCGCGCCGGCATAGGGAATCGGGCGCGCCTCGGGAGCCTCGGTGCGGCGGAGCAGCTCGGGCAGCTCGAGGAAATTTCCGGTCCCGACGAAGACGTCGACCTCAGGCAACTGTTCGCGGAGTTCAGTCCCGTACCGCTGCGCCATGCATCCCGCGACGACCAGCCGCTTGCCAAGGCCGCTGCGCTTTACTTCGACGGCTTCCATGATCGCATCGAGAGATTCCTTTTTCGCGCTCTCGATAAACGCGCAGGTGTTCACCACCAGAACTTGCGCCTCGTCGGGATCGAGCGTGACCTCGAAGCCCGCGCCGACCAGCGCGCCGAGCATCAGCTCGCTATCGGCGAGGTTTTTGGGACAGCCCAAACTGAGGAGGTGAACTTTTTCCATTTAGCGGGAATCTCTAGGGCTAAATATCTGTACTCGCGGCTTCAACGCGAGGCAATTGTGCTACGACCAATGATACTGCGTTCAATGGGAATTCTGCGTCTGCGGAGCCTTTACGATATCAGCCCCGGCAGGGGGGATGAAAGCGAACAACTTGTCGTCGAGCGGGGCGTCAGCCTTGAAGTCAGAGAAGCGTCAGATCGGTGACATCGCCGAGGGCGTCGGTCAGCCGCAACGTTCGCAGATTGAGCGTTGCGGGATCGAGGCCCATCTCGACGACATCACCGCCATTTTTCGGTTTCAGTGTCACATGTGTCAGGCCGTCGCTCGGCGAAGTAGCCGGAGTGCTCGCATTGAAGTCGCGCTGGACATTTCCGATTCCGAGCATGAAATGCCGCAAAGCTCGAGGATCTGAACGCCTGCGCCAATGGCGTCTCGACCACCTGATTGAGGTCGGGCTGATAGCTGTAAAGCTGCTTCCCGTCGCTGACGATGAGTTCCTGGTCCTCGCCGCTGAATTCCCATCGCATGCAGGCCGGGCTTGCGATAATAGACAGTGCCCTCGCGCTCGCGCTTGGCGCCGCCGGCTGGAGCGATCACTTCCTTGAACTTTGCGCTGAAGGAGTTGGTCTGCTGATAGTGCTTTTGCAGGCGGTCGAGGAGCGCCTTGAGCTGCGGAGGATTGGCCGCGCGCAGCGGCAGCACGAACCCCACCACCAGAGCGGCAACCATCGCGGCGACACGAACAGTCCTCATTTGATTTTGCGCAGCCGCACCTCGCGAGGCCGCGCGCCATCCGGCGGACTCACGATGCCCTCGCGCTCCATCTGCTCGACCATCCGCGCCGCACGGTTGTAACCGATTCGCAGCCGCCGCTGGATCATCGAGATCGACGCCTGCCCGGTTTCCATCACGATGTTGACCGCCTCGTCGTAGTTCTCGTCGCGTTCGTAATCGCCGTCGCCGCTCTCCTCGCTCGGCGGCTTGGTATCGAGGATCTCCATGCGATAGTCGGGCGCGCCTTGCGCGCGAAGAAAATCGGCGAGCTTGCGCGTCTCGATTTCCGATACGAAGGGTCCGTGCAAACGCACCAGCTTCGCGCTGCCCGGCGGCATGAAGAGCATGTCGCCTGCGCCGAGCAGACGTTCCGCGCCGATCGAATCGAGAATCGTGCGCGAATCGACGCGCGAGGTCACTTGCGAGCGAAATGCGCGCGGGCAGATTCGCCTTGATGAGCCCGGTGATGACATCGACCGAAGGACGCTGCGTCGCGAGGATCAGATGGATGCCCGAGGCGCGCGCCTTCTGCGCCAGCCGCGTGATATCGCGCTCGACGGTCTTGCCTTCGCTCAGCAGCAGGTCGGCGAGCTCATCGATGATGATAACGATCTTGGGCAGCTTGCGATGCTCGATCTTCGGCGGCGCATCGACCGGATCGATCGGAGGCTCGACGCCATCGCTGATTTGGTTGACCGGCTTGAGCTCGACCACCGGAGCGCCGGAGCTGAGCGCGCGGTTGTAGCCGTCGATGTTGCGCACGCCGAGGTCGCGCATCATCGCGTAGCGCGTTTCCATTTCCTGCGTCGCCCACAGCAGCGCGGACGCGGCCTTGTCGGGATCGACGACGACCGGAACCAGCAGATGCGGGATGTTCTCGTAAGTCGAGAGTTCCAGCATCTTGGGATCGATCATGATGAAGCGCACGTCGTCAGCGGTGGCATTGAACAGCACCGACGCGATCATCGTGTGCAGCGAAACCGATTTGCCGGTGCCGGTCGCGCCGGCGATCAGCAGATGCGGCATCTTCGCGAGGTCAGCCGCCATCGGACGGCCCGCGATATCCTTGCCGAGCGCAATCGTGAGTTGGCTTTGCGCGCCGGCGAATTCGTCAGACTCGAGAATCTCGCGCAGATAGATCATCTCGCGCTTGCGATTCGGCACCTCGATGCCGACTACGGCCTCGTCCGGCACCGGCGCCTGGATTCGCACCGAAGCCGCTCTGCAGAGCCATCGAGAGGTCGTCGGCGAGATTGACGATCTGGCTCACCTTGATGCCCGAGCCCGGCTCGAACTTGTACATCGTGACGACCGGACCGGGCTGCACCTCGACCACGCGGCCCTCGACGCCGAAATCGGCCAGCTTCTGTTCGAGCACGCGCGCGCTGCGCTCCAGCGCGACCTCATCGATCTGCGCGTGCTCCGCCGGCGGGATGTCGAGCAGCGAAAGCGGCGGCAACTTGAAGCCTCCGCGGTTGCGCGACTTCGCGTCGTTCTTGTTTTTGTCGCGCGAAGTGTCACGCGGCTCGATGCGGCGAACCTTGAGCGGGATCGGGCCGAGCGGGCGCGGGGTTTTGCCATCCACCGCCGGCGGCGAAATCTCGGCGTCGTGGCCGTCAATCGGATCGGCCAGCTCGATGGCCGGTTCTGATCGAAATGGCGTCGGAGGCTTAAGTTTGCGTGCCGCCGCCGAGGCAAGATCGGTCGGCGCGCGTTTCAGCATCAGCGCGACGGCGCAGATCAGCGCGAAGCCGACCGCCAGATATCCGCCGCCGAGTTGAGCGAGGCGCCCAGCACTTGCGCGATTCGCGTGCCGATGATTCCGGCAACCGCAATCTCGATCGGGCGCCATAGCCCTAGCGCCGTGGCCAATCGCGATGACGATCATCGCGCCGGCGCCAATCTCGCGCGCGAGGTCGATCGCGTCCACACCGGACCAGATGCGCATGCCGAGCAGCACCAGCAGCGATGATCACCGGGTATGCATCGTAGCCGAACAGCCACGCGAGAGCTCCGGCGAGCGCGCCTCCGACCGGGCCGCCGAGATTCGGCGCGATGGCCGAGGTGCAGCGACACCAGGCTGACCGTCGCAAACGCCGCCACCGCGAGCAGCGCAAGCGCGCCGAGCTCGCGCGCGATGCGGTTGTCGCGCGACCGGCGCCTCGAGCTCGCTGGCGGCGACCGCGGCCAGCTCCGACCGGCGACGATTTCAGTTGGCGTGCGATGGCTACGGAACCTCCATCACGTGAACCATGATGAACGGGCGCTTGCCTACATTTTGGATGAAGTAATGCCTCAGTGTACGTACGACCTCGTCCTTGATGCGCGCGTCGTCGGGATGGTACGGGCGCGGAATCGCGTCGAGCCGCTGCCGCACTTCCTCGCGGCCGCGCCGCAGATGCGCCGAGGTTCCGTTGCCCGACACGAAGCCGCGCGAGAAAATATCCGGCCCGCCGACGATGGTGCCGCTGCTCGCCGACACCGCGATCATCGCGATCACGGTGCCGTCGTGCGCCAGGCTGCGGCGCTCGCCGATCAGCGCGATATCCTCGACTTCGCCGGCTTCCATCAGGATGCGGCCGGTGTGCGCCTTGCGGCTCCGATGCGCCTCGGCGCCGGTCAGCACCAGCGAATCGCCGTCCTCCAGCAGGAAGCAGTTGCGCTCGGGAATTCCCGCCTCGGCCGCCAGCGCGAGATGGCGGCTCAGATGGCGATATTCGCCATGAATCGGGACGAAATAGCGCGGCTTCACCAGCGCGATCAAATCCGTGAGCTCATCGCGGCTCGCGTGCCCGGAGACGTGCACGGGCGCGACCGCATCGTAGATCACTTCGGCGCCGAGCTTGTAGAGCTTGATTGACGAGGTTGTTGATGGGCGCTCGTTGCCCGGGATGAAGCGCGACGACAGCACGACCATGTCGCCGTGCTCGACGTGAACCTGCGGATGATTATCGATCGCGAGCTTCGCCAGTGCCGAGAACGGCTCGCCCTGGCTGCCGCTCGCGAGGTAGATCAGTTTCTTGCGCGCTCGAGAAAATCGGCCTCGCTCGCGCTCGATGAAAGTTCCCGGCGCGAAATCGAGTTGCCCGGTTTCCATTCCGAGGCGCACGCTCTCGGCCATCCGGCGCCCGAGCGGAACGACGCGGCGGCCGACCTCGTGCGAGACTTCCGCGACCTGCCGGATTCGATGGATATGCGAGGAAAACGCCGAAAGGAAAAAACGATTCTTGCGTGCGCGAGATGAGTTCGCGCAGAATCGGCTTGCAGCGAGCTCTCCGAGCCGGAGCGCCCCGCCCGCTCGACGTTGGTGGAATCGGACAGCAGCAGCGCGACGCCTTCCTCGCCCAGCGCCGCGAAGGCTGCGGTATCGAATTTCTGACCATCAACCGGAGCGTCATCGATTTTGAAATCGCCGCTATGAACGATGATGCCGGCCGGGGTGCGAATCGCGAGCGCGATCGAATCGGGCGTCGAATGCGTGACTCTCAGTGGCTCTATCGAAAAGGGCCCGACCGCGAAACTCTTGCGCGGCTCGATCGCATGCAAATCCTGCTCGGCTCCATGCATGCCCGCTTCTTCGAGGCGGCGGCGCACGAATGCCAGCGTGATCGCGCTGCCATAAACCGGGCACCGGGAATTTGCGCAGCAGGTACGAGAGCGCGCCGATGTGGTCCTCATGCGCATGGGTCAAGACTACAGCATCGATGGGGACGCGCTTCTCGATCGAGCTCGGAAAAATCGGGAACGTAAACGCCGTTGCCGAGCAGGCGCTCCTCGGGAAACATCACGCCGCAATCGATCACCAGACCGTGCCCGGCGCATTCGAGCACCATCAGATTGAGGCCGATCTCCCCCAAACCGCCAAGGGCAAACAGCTTTACGGGAGTTTTGGTATCACCTGCCCCCATCGACACCTTCACCGCCGCGACGCGGGTTCAGTATACAAAGTGGGAAGTGGAGGCGAAAGATCGACCATTTGTAGGGTCTGATGGCCGAATGTCGCATCGATTTCGGTGCGCGTTTTGAAAAAGATCAATGATCATAAGGATAAAGTGGGTTTGTTTTGGCATTTCTATGAATATCGTCGTCGCCCGCGCTCCCTATGATGCTGCTTCCGAGATCAGCCAACCGATCATTATTTCCCAACCGCCGCTGCAAGACTACGCTGGGGATAGACATGGCACGCGCGCGGGCGTTTTCCACAGGAAAAGCTTGCGCTCATAATCAGGGGCGCGTTAGGTTCGCTTCGGAGGTGGCGGAAGATGTCAGTTAATAAGGTGATTTTGGTAGGAAACCTGGGACGCGACCCCGAGGTGCGTCACCTCCCGACCGGAATGAAGGTCGCCAACTTTTCCCTCGCGACCAGCATGAAACGCAAAACCGGCGAGACGACCGAATGGCACAATATCGTCGCGTTCGACCGCCTTGCCGACCTCGCCGAGAAGTACCTGCGCAAGGGAAAGCAGATCTACCTCGAAGGCCGCCTGCAGACCCGTCAATGGGAAGCGAAGGATGGCAGCGGAAAGCGCCAGCGCACCGAGATCATCATGAGTGAGATGCAGTTCATCGGCGGCCGTGGCGAAGGCGGCGGCGACTATGCGGGAGCGGGCGCGAGCAGCGCGGGCGGCGGTGCTGACATGCCGAACGCACCCATCGACGACGAAGACATCCCCTTCTAGATCCGGCGGAGTTTCAGAAGCGGAGGAATCGCACCGCCACTGAGCGCAATCGCGAAGAAATCCTTCAGCGCATCACGCAGCTCGCCGAGCGCGAGGCCCAGGTGCTCCGAGGCAGATGATCGAGTTTCGCCGAGGCCTTCGCGTACATCGATGCGGCGCCAGTCAGGTTGCCTCGTTGCGCGTGCAGGATGGCGACCGCGGCCTGGATGATTCCCTGGTAGAAAAGTTTCGCGTCCCCCTCGCTGCGCTTCCAGACTTCTTCCCATGCCTCGTGGCATTCGAAGAACTTGCCGTTGTTGAAGAGATCGATCCCTTCTTCGAAAAACTCGGTGACTGACTTCACTACAAAATGACGCGCTCGGTGGTGATGATGAACTTCGCGTTCTCGGCGAGGAAGTTCGGCTCATCGGCCAGCACCGCTTGGTACTGCGGGGTGCTGGCGTTGGCACGCATCGCCTCGTCGCTATCGAACCAGACTTCCGCGACGCCATCCCATAGCGGCATTCTTCCGTCGCGGTATGACGACATCAGCGGATGCGATTGCACATAGCGTCGCGCACCCGGCACCGCGGCGCCGAGTTTGCCATGCGGTGAATTCCAATGCGCCTGGAACTGCTCCACCGTCAGCTCAGGGCGCTTTTTCAAAAACGCCACCATCTTCGGCATCCCCGCCTCGATGGGATTTTCCTTCTGCACGCGCTCCTTCGTCAGGATGAAAGCGAACTTCGACATGTCGAGGAACTTCTCATCATCGGCGAGCGTCGCAGCGCTGATGGGCGTATTCGCGGTCTTGCGCATATCGTCGAGGTTCTCGTACCAGAGCGCCGCAGTGCCGTCGTAAATCGGCTCGTGCTTTCGATATCCCGAATCCATCGTGTGCGATTGCACATATTTCACCAGGCCCGGAACTTTGAGGACCAGCGCGGCATGCTCCTCGAGCCAGTATTTGCGGAAGTCCTCGAGCGCCATGCCGGGTTTTCGTTTGATGAAGTAAATCGCTTTGATCATTCCCCGCCCTCGCCTGCTGATTACTCTGCACAGATGCGCCAGCGCAACTGAAAGAAAAAGCCCGCCGGAAATTTCCGACGGGCTTTCATCGTCAGTATCGAAAAGCGATCAGGCGGCGCCGTGACGCAGCAGGCGCCCGGACATGTTGCCGGTTTCGCGGCCGTCTTCCATCGTCATCTGGCCATTGACGAACATGTAGCGATAGCCATCCGCCTTCTGCACGCGACGCCATTCGCCGCCGGGCAAATCGTGCGCGATCTCCATCGGCCGCATCTCCAGCTTGTCGAAGTCATAGACCACGATGTCGGCCGGCGCGCCTTCGCGCAGGGTGCCGCGATCGCGGAAGCCGCGCGCAGAGCGCGGGCAGCGCGCCAGCCGCCAATGCGCTTCCTCCAGCGACAGCATCTGCTGCTCACGCACCAGCTTGCTCAGGAACTCGGTCGGATAGCGGCCACCGGTGAAGAACTTGGTGTGCGCGCCGCCGTCGGAGACGCCCGGAATCAGCGACGGATAGTCGAGCATCTCTTTCATGTAGTTCATGTTCTGATTGCGGCCGGGCGCGTAGAACTCGGTGCGCAGCTCGTCGGCCGCCGCGAGGTCGAGCATCACGTCCACCGGATGCTTGCCCTCTTTCTCCGCCGCCTCGCGCAGCGTCAGACCTTCGTACTTCTTCATATCCTCGCGATCGACCCTCGGTGATGAAGATCTTGTCGAATCTCGGTCGGTGATCACGCGCGGCACCTGCGATCTTGCAGCGCCTCGCGCCGCCGCGGATCGCCGAGCTTCTCGCTTGCGCTCCGCGGTGGTGCCGGTGGTCGCCTCGCACCAGGCCTGAACTCGTCGAACAGGTTCCAGTCCTTGAAAGTGAAGCTCATGCCCGGTGTCGCTGGTGATCGCCTGCCCGTAGACGCGCAGCCCGTTCTGGCGGCATCTCTCCAGCCACGCGATGTTGCCGCGATGGACAAACGGCATCGGTCGCGAGGCTGCACGACGTTGAACAAAATCGGACGCCCGCTGATTTCCGCGAGCTTCTCGAAATGCTTCAGGTCCTGCCCGGATCGCCGCTCGCCAGCGTCATCTGCATGAAGCCCTCGTTGCGGCGCGCCGAGCACCCGCGCCAGCGCATAGCAGGTGTCGTCGGTCATCACGTCGGAGACCATCGGCGTGCCGTCATAGTCGCGCTGCACGCAGGCTGGGCCTTTCGGGATCCAGCCGCTGCGCGGACCATCCGCATGCGCCGGCATCCATCGCCTCGTCCAGCAGGCGGCACATCTCGCGTTCTTCCTGCTCGGTCGGCGGCCGCGATCTTCGCCTCCTCCAGACCCATCACATAGGTCGAGCAGCGGCGACACGGCACGTAGGGCAGCATATTCACCGCCTTGGGCCGGCGATCGATGCTGTCGAGGAACTCGGGAAAGGTGACCCAGTCCCACGGCATCGCCGGCCTTCATCGAGGCGTACGGAATGGCCTCGATGCGGGTCATCGTGAGCATCGCGCGCTCGCGAATCCTCGGCTTGACCGGCGCGAAGCCGAAGCCGCAATTGCCGATCACGATCGAGGTGACGCCGTGCCAGCTTGAAATCGAGCAGTAAGGATCCCAGAAAAGTTGCGCGTCGTAATGGGTGTGCAGATCGACGAAGCCCGGCGCGACGATCATGACCTGAGCATCGATCATTTTTGGCGGCATCGCTCGCGCGCAGCCTTCCGATCTTCGCGATGCGCCCGTTCTTGATCCCGATGTCGGCACGGAAGCGCGGCATCCGCGTTCCATCGATAACCATTCCGTCTTTGATGATAAGGTCATATTCCGGCATGAGACTCCCTCCTCCTCGCGTCATTTTGAGGTGCGACTTTCAAGACTCCGTCGCGCGCCGCCGACGCTGTTGCCTCACGCATCGCATCGTATCCAGGCCCCTGTCAAGGATAAGCCGCCCTTACTTCCGCGAAAGGTCGTTCTAATTCATCTTGGTGACGCCGGGTTCGACTTCGACACCGAGCGGGACCAGAATCCGCACCACCATGTTGTAGAAGGCTACATTCTGTACGACTTCCATCAGGCGGCGGGTGTCGAGCGCCTTATGCAATGCATCGAAGGTCGCGTCACTGACCTTCACGTTGAGGGTGGCCTCCAGCGCGTAGCGCTGCACGAGGCGTTCCTGCTCATTGAACAGCGGCGACGTCTCAAAATCGGCAAGATGCTCGAGCTGCTCCCGCGAGACGCCGACCCGGCGCGCGAGGTTCCAATGATGCGTGAATTCGTACTCGGCGCCGGTCAGGCGTCCCACCGTCATCAGAGCGAGCTCACGCAGCTTGGGGTCGAGCGCGGTGCCGTTGCGCAGCTCACCGCCCAGCGCGAGGAAGCGGCGCAGCAGATTCGGGGTATGGGCGAGCATTCGAAAGATGTTGCCGACGGGAGTCTTGCGCTCCTCGACCAGACGATCGAAGATTTCGCGATCGGCTTCGGGAAGATCCTCACGATTGAGATACGACAAACGCGCCATGTTTGCTCCTGTTAAAGGGACGAGTTGTAACTTTTCTTACCACAATGGCGCGGAAAGCTCGCGCATGGCATCGATGCAACATGGCGGTGACAATCGCCCGGCACCATTGAACGTCTGAACAACTAGTTCCAAAAGATTACAACATGTTACGCTAGGCCGAGGTTGCCAAACCTTCCGGATAACTTTGGCGCGAGGCTTGCTCCCTCCGCTCCAGCACTGGGGGGCTATCGAATGGGCCGCAGCTTTGGCTTTCGCTCGTATTTTGTTTCGGCAGTAATCCTTGCCACGTTGGTTTCAATATCCGCGATTGCGCGCAGCCAGGTGCCCGACGCCTCCGCCTCGCGCCCGTCGGTGTCGTCGGGGACAACCTCGTGGGGACTGCATCCGACCACATTTCCGGAATGGTTCGAGTTCGAGAATTCGAGAACCATCACCCGGTGGATAGATCAGCGCAACACCGAGGCGATGACATCTCATTCGTGGCGGCTGTGGGGAGCGCTCTCGAGCCTCAGCCG
>CAWFBH010000003.1:0-164374 GCA_963814035.1 uncultured delta proteobacterium | reverse complement strand
CTGCCCTTCATGCTGAACCTGGTGCTGTTCGCGCTGGCGCTCGGCGTCATCATCACCGGGCTGATCTTTCGCTATACGACGAAGATCCAGGGCCTCGCATGGAGCTTCGCGGGTTTGCTGATGCCGCTGTCGTGCGTGCTGTATCCACTGAAGTCGCTGCCGAAGTATCTGCGTCCGGTCGCGTGGATGCTGCCGACGACGCATTCCTTCGAGGGAATGCGCCAGGTGCTCGCGGGCGGTGGATTTTCCTCGCGCGACTTCGGATGGGGCCTCGCGCTCAACGTCGGATACTTCATCTTCGCGATCGTGTTCTTCCGATGGATCTTCGAATCAGCGCGCTCGCGCGGCTTGTTGGTGAAGCTGGATAAGTCCTTCTGATTCCCCTTCCCTCAAGGGAAGGGGTGAGAGGTTAGGTCTACTCCTGGCCGAACCAATGAGACTTCGCGGTTGCCTGCCAGCGCGCGCGGATGGCGTCGAACTCCGCTTTCGGCAGCGGACCCGAGGACGCGAGTTCGGCGTTGCCCGCGATGCGCTCCGGCTTTGCGGTTCCGACGATCGCGGTATGTACGCCGGGAACACTGAGCGTAAAGCGCAGCGCGGAGGAGAAAGCATCGGCGGCGGGTCGGCGAGAAAATCGTAGTCGAGCTTGTTCAGGCGATCCCAATACTCGCGCGAATAGTCGCTCGCCGCGACGCGGCTCTGAAGCCATATCGCGTTGGCAACCGGGCGCTTCGCGATGATGCCCATGCCGCGCTTCCTGGCGAGCGGGAGCACACAATCGATCGATTCCTGGTCGGCGATACTGACCGAAATCTGCAACGCATCGAAGGCGCCGGTCTCGATCGCGTAAACGGCATCGTCGCTATCGCCGCTGTAACCGATGAACCGGGTCTTTCCGGCGCGCTTGGCATCCTCGATTGCGCGAATGACCTCGCCCTTGCGCAGCCTCTCCTCAGAGCAGCTGTGGAGTTGCAGCAGGTCAACGTGATCGGTGCGGAGATTTTTCAGGCTCTGATCGATGCTCTTGGCGATGAGCCGCGGGTCCCATTCATGGAAGCCCAAATGGTCAAGCGCGGCAGTGACGTGCCCGCATTTGGTAAAGAGATGAAATTCCTCGCGGCGATGGCCGATCGTTTTGCCGATGAGGGCCTCGCTGTCCTCGTAGCATTCCGCGGTATCGACGACGTTGATGCCGGCGTCGAGCGCCGCGCCGAGAATCTTCCCCGCCATTTTCTGACTGGCATCCTGATAGCCGATTTCCGACCCGCCGAATCCGAGCACGCTGACTTTGAGTCCGGTCTTCCCGAAGCTGCGGTATTCCATTGCTTCACGATAAAACAATTCCAGTGAGGGTTTGAAAGGACGCGCAGAATTTTGTGGCGCTTCGCGCGATCAGGATTCAACGGGTCGTTCGCGAATGACCCCTACGAGGAAAGGATCGGATCGCGCCTGGGTTACCGCTGACCCCGCGAGCGAAACAAACAGGCCGAGGGCATCATACCCTCGGCCCGTTCGGAATCGAAATGATAGGGATCTAGGCGTGCGCGCGGGGGCCCTGCTGCGGGCCGCGGATCAGCTTGCCCGGCATCGCTTCGGTCGGGACGCCATCCTGGAAGATCACTTCGCCACTTAAGATGGTGAACTTGTAACCGTCGGCGCGCTGGATAAGACGGCGGCCGCCGGCAGGCAGATCGAACACCATCTGCGGCGCATGCAGCTTGAGCGCATCGAGGTCGATGACGTTCAGGTCGGCCTTCATTCCTGGCGCGAGGACGCCGCGATCGCTGAGGCCGTAGAGCTGGCGGTGTCGCTGGTCTGCAGCCGAACGGCGGTCTCGACCGGCATCCGCTCGCCGCGGCTGCGGTCGCGCACCCAATGCGACAGCATGTAGGACGGCATGCTGGCGTCGCAGATGAGTCCGCAATGCGCGCCACCGTCGCTAAGTCCGAGCGTGGTCACGTCATCGAGCAGCATCTCGCGCAGCGCGTTGTGATTGTATTCGGCGTAGTTGCCGAACGGCATGTAGAGCAGCTCGCGCCCGTCGCGCTCGAGCAGCAGATCGTAGGTTAGCTCGGCCGCGCTGACGCCCATCTTTTCGGCGCGCGCCGCCACGCTCGATTCGCGCGTCGGCTCGTAGTCGGGCGGATCGCCGAGCGGGAAAAATTTGGTGAAGTTGGTGACCATGAAGCGGGTCGCCTTGTCGTGAACGCTCGGCTCCTCGGAGAGGATTTGCGCGCGCATCGCGGGCTCGCGCATTTTCGCGACGCGCTCATCGATCGGCAGGTGCGCGATGGTCTTGTAGGTCGGATGCGTGATGAACGGATGCAGCGAGCTTTCGAGGCCCATCAGCAAGCCGGTCGGGACGCGCGGAGATTTGCGGCGCCAGATGCGCCCCCTTGGCGTTGAGCTCCTTCACTCGCGCCATCATCTTGCGATACGAGTTCGGTTCCTTGATCGGTCTGCGCCATCGCGAAGGTGATCGGCAGCCCGGTCTCCGCGGAGAGCTTGACCATCCACTCCATGGTCGCGTCGGGGCCGACCATGTCGGAGCCATTTCGAAAACGCCGTGCCCGGCCTGACCGAGCGCGCGCCCGATGCCGAGCAGTTCGTCTTCGCTGGCGAAAGTTCCGGGCACCAGTTCCTTGTTCTTCGCGCGATGCAGCATGGTGCGCGAGGTGGTGAAGCCGAGCGCGCCGGCCTTGATCGCCGTCGCGCACCAGCGCGGCCATCTTCGCGATATCGTCGGGAGTCGCGGCTTCGTTGTGCGCGCCGCGCTCGCCCATCACGTAGGCGCGCACCGAGCCGTGCGGCACCTGCACGCCGACGTCGATCGCGCGCTTCATCTTCTCGACCGCGTTCGAGATACTCGGGAAAGCTTTCCCAGTTCCACTTGATGCCTTCGGCGAGCGCGGTGCCCGGGATGTCCTCGACGCCTTCCATCAGGCCGATCAGAAATTCTTCCTTGCCGGGCGCGACCGGCGCGAAGCCGACGCCGCAATTGCCCATCACCAGCGTGGTGACGCCGTGCCAGCTCGAGGGCGTCAGATACGGGTCCCAGGTCACCTGGCCGTCGTAATGGGTGTGGATGTCGACGAAGCCGGGCGTGACGAGCAGTCCGGTCGCGTCGATTTCGCGCCGCGCCGCGCCGGCCTTGCCGCCGACTGAAGTGATTTTGCCGTCATCGATCGCGACATCGCCGATGAAGCTCGGCTTGCCGGTGCCGTCGACGATTTTTCCATTGCGGATTACGAGGTCATGCATACTCTCGGTTCCTCCGAAGTTCTCCTGAACGTTCGTTTAATTAAGCAAGGCGGCGTTCCATCTTCAAGGCAAAATTAGCGCGGGCGAACTCGAAAAAATATTGATACGGCAAAAGTCATGCTTGGCGATCAGCCGAAAGCCGCGCATCATGAAACTCGGCGTTGATGAGCGGTAGTGAGATCTTTTGCTCGGGCGGCGGACCCACCGGCAGCGCTTCCTTTTTGAAATCGATGTCGATCACGCGGCCGCCCGGCTTCAAAGCGGGAATCAGCTTGCGCAAATAGGCCGGCCGATTCTCGATGTGATGAAGCGTGTCGCAGAAGAACACTACGTCCACCGAATGTGGCGCGAGCGCGGGATCATCGGGCTTCACCAGCCGGGCCTCGTAGTTTTTCAGATGCAGCTTCTTCGCGTCGGCTTTCATGTACTCGACCATAGATGGCTCGATATCGAGGCCGATCGCGTGGCCCTTCGGACCTACGGCCTTCGCGAAGCGGCGCGTGAAAAATCCGGTGCCGGCGCCGATATCGACAATCGTTTGCCCGGGTTTGAGGCCGAGGTTTTCAACTACCGAATCGGGCTCCTGCCACTTGATGCGGTCCGGAGATTCGAAAATCTTCGCCCAGTGATTGGCGTCGTGGAAATCATGATGGGCGCTCTCGACGTGCTCCTGCGCAGCCGCCGGATGCGCGGTGGCAAGCGCCAACGTCAGCGCCATCATGGCGATGGTGATCGTTCGGATGTTCAAGCGGCTAAGTGTGCCAATTTCATCGAGCGTCGTCGATTCGGGTGCGAGCCGAAATTCAGGCCTTGGGCTTGCCGCCTTCGATCGGACCGCCGGCGGTTTTCCACGCGCCGAATCCACCCCCCATGTGTGCGACCGGTTCGAGGCCCATCTGTTGCAGCGTCTGCGCAGTCAGCGCCGATCTGCCGCCGGCGGCGCAGAAGAAGATGAACTTCTTTCCGGACTCAAAAACCTTCCGATAGTAGGGGCTCGCCGGATCGATCCAGAATTCGAGCATCCCGCGCGGCGCGTGGAATGCGCCCGGGATACGGCCGTCGCGATCGAGTTCGCGGATATCGCGAATGTCGACCAACAGGATGTTCGGATCATCCTTCAATTTGATCGCGTCCGCAGCCTCGATGGTTTCGATTTCGGCATTCGCCTCGGCCACCATCTGGTTGACTGATTTCTTGAGCTTCAATGGCATGGTTCAACGTCCTTCGAATCAACGTCCCTTAAACTTGGGCTCGCGACGCTGTATCAGCGCGGCCGCGCCTTCGCGAAAATCCTCGGTCTGAAAAAGGGAACTCTGCGCGAGGGATTCCAGATCCATGAAAGTGGATTTGTCCACGCTCTGCCCGATATCGATGATGCGCTTGGCGAGGCCCACCGCCATCGGCGCATTACGCGCGATCTCGCGCGCAAGCTCCTCGGCAGCCGCGACTTGGGCGCCTTCACCCACTACGCGATTGACCAGCCCGATGCGCTCGGCTTCGACCGCATCGATCATGCGCGCGGTCATGATGAGTTCCTTGGCCCTCGCATAGCCGACGGTTCGGGTCAGCCGCGTGGTGCCGCCGACATCGGGCACGAGGCCGATACGCGTCTCGGGCATTCCCAGCTTGGTACCGGTCGCGGCGATGCGCGCATCGCATGCGAGCGCGAGTTCGAGACCGAGGCCGCCGACATAGCCGTGCAGCGCGCCGATGACGGGCTTTTCGATTCGCTCCAACGCATCGAGGGAGGCTTGCGAGGCATGCACAAAGCGCCGGAAGCGCGTCAGGTCGGGCCCGCCGCCCGCGCCGCCTTGCGCGCCGGTGTCATTGGCGAGCGAAGTAAAGTCGATACCGGCGGAAAAGACCGCACCCTCGCCATAGATGATGACGGCCCGAACTTCGCGGCGATCGACCTCTTCGAGCGCCTTTGGTAACGCCTGTAACACTTCGTTGTTTATAGCGTTACGTTTTTCGGGGCGATTGAGCGCAATATAGGCGATCTCCCCGTCGATCTTCACTTTGATGACGCTTTGGGCGGCGTCGCTGACGTTTTGCGGCATTGAAATTCCCTCTGCTGATGAATGTTTGCGCCCGTAGTCCGTCAAAGCACCATAGCACGACTGGAACGGGACTTGCGAAAAATCGTGCCGCACACCATTAACTTAACCCGCGACGCCTTTTCGGCGGCGCATCCGGAATTACGCCCTACTTCTCAGGTGTTTTTACATGTCTGAACTGATTTCTAACGTCGAAACTGAACGGCCCCGAGTATCGATATCCGAGCGCCCGCGCCCATTGCGTATCGCGCAGGTCGCACCGCTATACGAAAGTGTGCCGCCCAAGCTTTATGGCGGAACTGAACGCGTCGTCTCGTATCTGACCGAGGAACTGGTGCGTCGCGGCAATGAGGTCACGCTGTTCGCTTCGGGCGATTCCGTGACCTCGGCCAAGTTGCATGCCGGTTTCCCAACCTCGTTGCGGCTGTCGGGCCTCGCGCAAGTGGCCGCCAATGGACTCGGCAATCACATGGCGATGCTCAGCCAGGTTTTCGAGCGTGCCGACGATTTCGACATCATTCATTGCCATCTCGACTACTGGACCTTCGCGTTTTCAAAACTGGTGGAAACTCCAACGATCACCACCTTGCACGGTCGGCTCGATCTCGAAGAACTGGTTCCGATTTTCAAGCAATTCAAAGATCGCCCGCTGATCTCGATCAGTGATTCGCAGCGCAAACCACTGCCGTGGGCAAACTGGGTCTCGACGGTTCATCATGGCGTGCCGCGTGAGCATCTGCAGTTCAATCCCAAGGGCGGAAATTACCTCGCCTTCCTGGGGCGCATTGCTCCCGAGAAGCGCCCGGACCTCGCGATTGCGGTCGCGCGCAAGGCCGGCATTCCTTTGAAGATCGCGGCCAAGGTCGACGAGGTCGATCGCGAATATTTCAAGACCACCATCGAGCCGATGATCAATGAGGCGCCCGGCGTCGAGTTCATCGGCGAAATCAATGAAACCCAGAAGAGCGAGTTTCTCGGCAATGCCATGGCGTTGCTTTTCACCATCGATTGGCCGGAGCCATTCGGCCTGGTGATGATCGAGGCGATGGCGTGCGGCACCCCCGTCATCGCGCGGCCGTGCGGCTCGGTCCCCGAAGTGATGCGCGATGGTGTCACCGGGTTCATCGCATCGGAGTTCGACGATCTGGTAGCGGCGGTCAAAAAGGTTGACTCCATTTCGCGCAACGCTTGCCGCGAGGAATACGAGACTCGGTTCGCCGTCGATGTGATGGCGGAAAAGTACGAGCGCATCTATCGCGAGCTGATATCGATCAGCAGGCGTTAGCGGGTCGCATAAGCAATCCGCGCATTGACAATCATCGAGCGCGAGGTCGAACGTCTATACACGTTTGCCTCGCGCTCGTTCATTTCGCGGTAACGCGCATCATGTAGCCTGAATGCCGAATGGGAGGGCGTCGGGAATCGTCCAACACAAGCAATGAAAACATTACCCGGGAAACCTTATCCGCTCGGCGCCACTTGGGATGGTGCCGGCGTTAATTTCGCCCTCGCGTCCGAAAATGCCACCGGCGTCGAGGTCTGCCTCTTCGGCGGCGAGGACGGCAATCAGCAACTGGAATGTATCCCCGTGGCAGAGCAGACCGGCTTCGTTTGGCATGTCTATCTTCCGGGAGTCCGGCCGGGCCAGCGCTACGGATACAGGGTTCATGGGCCTTACGATCCCGCTAATGGTCATCGGTTCAATCCCGCCAAGTTGTGTCTGGATCCCTACGCAAAGGCGATCGATCGTACGATCGATTGGAACGACGCGCTGTTCGGCTACGAGATCGGCAACGCCGATACGGATTTGAAAAAGGACGAACGCGACAGCGCTCCCTTCGCGCCCAAAAGCGTCGTTATCGAGCCGTGGTTCGATTGGGAAGGGGATCGACGCCTGTCGATTCCATGGGAAGACACCATCATCTATGAGCTCCACGTCAAGGGGATGACCAAGCTGCATCCCGCAATGCCGGAAGAAACTCGCGGCACCTACGCGGGTCTGACGCATCCGGCGGTTATCGAACATCTGAAGCGGCTGGGCATCACGGCGGTTGAGCTGATGCCGGTTCATCACTTCGTCGCCGATAGGCACCTGGTGGAAAAGGGTCTGACGAACTACTGGGGCTACAACTCGATCGGCTTCTTCGCTCCCGATGTTCGTTACTCCGCGAGCGGCTCAACCTCCCAACAGGTCTCCGAATTCAAGCTGATGGTAAAGGAGTTTCATCGCGCCGGCATCGAGGTGATCCTCGACGTGGTTTACAACCACACCGCCGAGGGCAATCAGCTCGGACCGACGCTGTCATTTCGCGGCATCGACAACGCGACCTACTACCGCCTCGCCGAGGACCGCCGCTACTACGTCGATTACACCGGATGCGGCAACAGCCTGAACATGCGCCATCCGCGCACGCTGCAATTGATCATGGACAGCCTGCGCTACTGGATCACCGAGATGCATGTGGACGGCTTCCGCTTCGACCTCGCGGCGACGCTCGCCCGCGAGCTTCATGAGGTAGATCGCCTGAGCGCGTTCTTCGACATCATCCAGCAGGACCCGGTGATTTCGCGGGTCAAGCTGATCGCCGAGCCATGGGACGTCGGCGAGGGCGGCTATCAGGTCGGGAATTTTCCACCACTGTGGTCGGAGTGGAACGGCAAGTACCGCGATTGCGTGCGCGACTATTGGCGCGGAACCGACCAAACCCTCAATGAATTCGCAGCGCGTCTCACCGGCAGTTCGGACCTCTACGCGTGGAGCGGACGGCGGCCATACGCGAGCATCAACTTCATCACCGCGCACGACGGCTTCACGCTCAACGACCTGGTGTCATACAACGACAAGCACAATGAGGCTAACGGCGAGGAGAATCGCGACGGTGAGAGCAACAATCGCTCGTGGAACTGCGGCGCCGAAGGCCCCACCGATGATTCCGAAATCAGCGCGCTGCGTGCGCGCCAGAAGCGCAACTTCATCGCTACGCTGATGTTCTCGCAGGGCGTCCCGATGCTCCTGGCGGGCGACGAGATCGGCCGCTCGCAGCAGGGCAATAATAACGCCTACTGCCAGGACAGCGAGCTATCGTGGTTCCCGTGGCATCAGGCGGATCGCGATCTGCTCGAATTCGCGCACACCGTGATCGAGTTTCGCCAGCAACATTGCAATTTCAGGCGTCGGCGATTTTTCCAGGGCCGTCCGATTCGCGGCGACGAAGTCGGCGACATCGGATGGTTCAAGCCCGACGGCGAGCACATGTCCGACGAGGACTGGAACAGCGGCTTCGCTAAATCGATCGGCGTGTACCTCAACGGCGATGCGATCCCGGGGGTCGGACGCCGCGGCGAGCCGCTCCACGACGACAGCTTCTACCTGCTCTTCAATGCGCATCACGAGGCGATGGATTTCGTGCTGCCGGACGGTCCATGGGGCAAGCGCTTCGAGAAAGTCCTCGACACGACGCGACGCGAGTACAGCCGTCAGCGCGCGATGAAAGCGGGGACCAAGGTTCACGTCGAAGGGCGCTCGGTCGTGCTGCTGCGCCGCGTCGAATGAAAGCCTAACTCGCAGCGATCGAAGCTCGATACAAAGGGCCGCTGAATCCGCGCCCCCGGCTCGCGTCTAATCCATGTCCCCCTAACTTCAAACCTCTACGAGGAAGGACATGGCCAACAAAAACTCTCGAGACGCTCGCAAGCGTGCGAAGCTGGATGATCAAGCAATCGACTTCGGACGCGGTGGCGATACTCATCAGACCGCCGGCGAAGACGTTGAAGCTCTAACCACGCAGCAGGGAGTTCCGGTCGCGGACGATCAGAACTCGCTGCGAATCGGCTCGCGCGGACCGACCGCGCTCGAAGATTTCCATTTCCGAGAGAAAATTTTTCATTTCGATCACGAGCGCATTCCAGAGCGCGTCGTGCATGCGCGCGGCTTCGGTGCACACGGCTTTTTCGAGAACTATGAGTCGCTGGCCGACCTCACCAGCGCCGATCTTTTTCAACGCGCGGGCGAGAAGACCCCACTGTTCGTGCGCTTTTCGACGGTGGCCGGCAACAAAGGTTCCGCGGACCTGGCGCGCGATGTCCGCGGTTTCGCGGTCAAGCTCTATACCAGGCAGGGCAACTGGGACCTCGTGGGAAATAACATTCCGGTGTTTTTCATTCAGGATGCGATCAAGTTTCCCGATCTCATTCATGCCGCGAAAGAGGAACCCGATCGCGGCTTCCCGCAGGCACAAACCGCGCACGACAACTTTTGGGATTTCATTTCGCTGACGCCCGAAAGCATCCACATGGCGATGTGGATCATGTCCGACCGCGCGATCCCGCGCTCGTTCCGCTTCATGGAAGGATTCGGGGTGCATACTTTTCGCCTCGTCAACGCGCGAGGAAAATCCACCTTCGTCAAATTCCATTGGCGTCCGAAGCTCGGCATGCAATCGGTGGTGTGGAACGAAGCTCTGAAAATCAATGGCGCCGACCCCGACTTCCATCGGCGCGATTTGTGGCAGGCGATCAAGTCCGGCGATTTCCCGGAATGGGAGCTCGGCTTGCAACTCTTCGATGAGAAGTTTGCCGACCGCTTCGATTTCGATGTCCTCGATGCGACCAAGATCATTCCCGAAGAAGAAGTTCCGCTGCGCAAGGTCGGCAGGATGGTGCTCAATCGATGCGTGGACAATTTCTTCGCCGAGACCGAGCAGGTCGCCTTCTGCACCGCCAACATCGTACCCGGCGTGGACTTCTCGAATGATCCATTGTTGCAAGGGCGCAATTTTTCCTACCTCGACACGCAGTTGAAGCGCCTCGGCAGTCCTAATTTCACCCGCATCGAAGTCAATGCGCCGAAGTGTCCGGTCGCATTCTTTCAGCAGGACGGTCACATGGCGCTGATGAATCCGAAGACGCGCGCCAACTATGAGCCGAATTCCTGGGGCGCCGAGATCGGCGGTCCTCGCGAAACGCCTGAGCAGGGTTTTCATTCGTTCGCGGCAGAGGAAGAAGGACCGAAGCTTCGAGTCCGCGCGGAGAAATTTGCCGACCACTACAGCCAGGCCCGGCAGTTCTACCTCAGTCAGACCGAGGTCGAGCAGGGCCACATCGCCGCAGCGTTTACCTTCGAGCTCAGCAAGGTCGAGCGCACCGCGATTCGAAGCCGGATGGTTTCGCATCTGCTTAATGTCGATCGCAACCTGGCGCGGAAGGTCGCCGAGGGACTGCGCCTGCCCGAGATGCCCAAGGCCGCGGAGCCCGCGCGCCGTCCGATCACGAATCTCAAGCCTTCACCCGCACTGAGCATGCTGCTCAATCCTCCGACGAGCTTCGCGGGCCGCAAAGTCGGAGCGCTGCTCTCTGATGGCGTCGACGCCGAATTGCTCGACAGCCTCCGCAAGGCATTGCGCAAAGAAGGCGCCATGCTGGAATTGGTCGCGCCAATGGTCGGCGGAGTCGAAGCCAGCGACGGCAAAATGATCGAGGCGCAGCAGAAGATCGACGGCGGCCCATCGGTGCTGTACGACAGCGTCGCGATCCTGGTGTCGGAGGAGGGCGCGGCGATGCTGGAGAACGAGGCCAGCGTGCGCGATTTCATTGCCGATGCGTTCGCGCATTGCAAGTTCATCGCGTACGCGGGCAGCGCCAGGTCGCTGGTAGCGAAAGTGGTGGGTGATGACCTCGACGCGGGATTTGTGGAGCTTAAGTCGTCGCGCGAGGTGCCCAAGTTTATCGAGGCTTGCCGCAAACTGCGCTTCTGGGATCGCGAATCGAAGGTGAAATCGGTTTAGTCGCGTCTCCAGGTTTTCGCATCGAAGAAGGGCCGGAGCAATCCGGCCCTTCTCGATCACGCATACGTGCTCCTCACCAGTATGGGTCGCTTTCACCACCCGAAGCCTCTATGCTTTGGGGCTCTGGGGAGGGTCTCGGGCAACTTCTCTTAACTTGCGAAAACCGATATTCGCTCATGCAGCGGCCCATTTGCTTAGCCCGTAAAGGCCGTGATATCGAAAGTGATTCCGGAGGCAGCCGATGATTCAGAACGTTAAGAAGATCCTTTCGCCCATAGACTTTTCCGAACCTTCCATGAAGGCGCTGGCATCCGCGTGGGAGCTGGCGAAGGAAGTCAACGCCAACGAGGTGCACCTCGTCCACGTGGTGATGCCTCATCATCTGCTCGGGATCGAGGCGCTGCCGGTGGGCGGGCGCGAGATCGCGCGCGAGGCATCTATGATTGAGCAGGCGGAAGAGGAACTTCTTCGCATCAAGAAGGATGTCCTTGAGAACTCCAAGAGTGTGATCAATGCAACTGTCGTTGGCTCGCCTGCCGCCAAGCTCGGCGACTACGCGCGCGAGCACGGCATCGATCTAATCGTGATGTCGAGCCACGGCCGCACCGGCGCCGATGGCGCATTGATCGGCGGCACTACGGAAAAGGTAATCCGGCACGCCACCTGCGCGGTGCTGGTCCTCCGGCGCTAAGCTGAAAGTCGAGGAGCATCGATGACACTGGAACAACAAAAGGAAATCTCGCGCAAATTTCTGGTAACGCTGGAAAAGCCGGATGCGAAGTTTCTCGGCGAGGTGCTCGCCGATGACTTCGAATTCGAAATGATGGGGCGGCTGCCGGGCATCGCACCGATGCGGGGTAAGGACGCCTTCATCAAGGGCATCACCGCGACGATGGCGGCGATGTTCCCCAAGGGCCTCAATCTGAAGATTCACACGGTGATATCAGAAGGTCCCCACGTCGCCATCCAGGCCGAATCAGATACGGTGGCCGGAAACGGTAAGAAGTACGCTAATCGCTACCACTTCTACTTCCGTTTCGATGGCGACAAGCTCGGCCAAGTCCGGGAGTACAACGACGTTAACCACGTGCGCGAAGTCTTCATGTCCTAGCACTGCGACGTATTCTCGCGCGCAATCGCCTTCCCACTTTAACAAAAAAACTCGGGCCGGACGGATCGCTCCGCCCGGCCCAAAGCCAACCGGGAAAAGGGGGGCAAACCCCGGCCAGCGTTCCGTATTGTACTTAACTTTAGACTGCTTGCAATGGCGGAGAGGTTGGCAATCCGCAACATCGACCTCTAATAAGCTAATTGCTCCTTCATGGTGCCACGCTTGCTCCTATCATGTGGCGACCGTAGCCAATCTTAAGTCACTTCCCGACCGATTTTCAGATCCCGCCCGCGATCGCCGGAAGGAAGTGGATTTCGCTATTCTCGCGAATCGTATCCAGGACGCCGTTGGTTCCCACTTCGCCATCGATTGATACCGCGATCGAAGCCTTGATGTCGCCGTTATCGAGTAGCTGATCCGCAATTCCAGGGAACTGGCGGTCTAGGTCTGCAATCGCCTCGCGGAGGTTCTTGCCCGATACGGCCACGCGATCGCGACCGGCGGTCATCTTGCGCATGAGGGAGGGAATTATTGCGGTTGCCATAAAAGTGAAGGGGCCGATCGTTCGACGACGCGCGTCGTATGGATCGGCCCCCTCTCGATAGAATCACTCAGTCAGCAGCCGCCGCCTGCAGATCGTGCGTGCGGCGGTTTTCGAGGATCGCCTTGAGCACCCGCGGAGGCGACATCGGCAGTTGCGTCATGCGCACTCCGGTCGCGCGATAGATCGCGTTGGCGACCGCCGCGGGCGGCGGTACGATCGAAACCTCGCCGACGCCGCGCACTCCCAGTGGATGAATCGGATTCGGGATCTCGACGATCGCGGTTTCGATCATCGGCAGGTCGAGACAGGTCGGCATCCGATAATCGAGCAGTCCGATGTTCCGCAGCGTGCCCTTGGAATCGTAGAAATATTCCTCGTTGAGCGCCCATCCGAGGCCCTGCGAAGTGCCGCCCTGCATCTGGCCTTCGACGTAGCTGGGATGAATCGCCTTGCCGGCGTCCTGTGCGATGGTGCATCGGAGGACCTGCACTTTGCCGGTGTCAGGATCCACCTCGACATCGACGCACGTGGCCGCGAACGCGGGACCTACGCCGATGCCGCCGGTGCTGACCTGCGCCCGTCCGGTGATGGGGCCGCCGGTGCGCGCGAGCTTGCTGGCAAGCTGCTTCACGTTCATCGGCTTGATGCCTTCGCCTTCCGCGGAGAACTTGCCGTCCTCATACTTCACTTCTTCGGGCTTCTTCTCCCAGGTCTTCGCGGCGCGCTCTTTCAACTGCTTCAATGCGTCCTGCGCGGCATTGTAAACCGCCATTCCGGTTGCGAAGGTCACGCGGCTTCCGCCGGTCACGTCGGTATGGCCGACGGAATCGGTGTCGCCGACCACCGGACGCACATCGGTGACATCCATGCCGAGGACTTCGGCGGTGATCATCGCCATCGCGGCGCGTGATCCGCCGATATCGGTCGAGCCGGTGACGACGCTCGCGGTGCCGTCGGTTTGGATGTTCACCGTGGCCGACGACTGCATGCCCGCATTGAACCAGAACCCGGCTGCCATTCCGCGTCCGCGATTCGGGCCTTTCAGCTCGCTCTTATAGTGAGGGCTGTTCCTGATGGCCTCGATCGTTTCAATGAAGCCGATCCGCTTGTAGGCAGGTCCTACAATCTGAGGGGATCCTTCCTTGGCTGCGTTGGCGACGCGGAAATCGATCGGATCCATGCCGCACTTCTCGGCCAGCTCATCGATCACGGTCTCGGACGCAAAGGCCGCGTTGGTCGCGCCCGGCGCGCGATACGCCGCGGTCTTGGGACGGTTGACGACCACGTCGTAGCCGTCGATTTGGAAATTGTCGATGTTGTAGGGAGCCAGGAGACACATCGCACCTGCGCCGACCGGCGAGCCCGGAAACGCGCCCGCCTCGTATGCCAGCCACACTTCCGCGCCAGTGATTTTTCCGTCGCGGGTGCATCCCATCTTGATTTTGATCTTCGAGCCCGAGGTCGGACCGCTGGCGCGCAGCACTTCGCCGCGCGTCATCACCAGCTTCACCGGATGTCCGGTCTTCTTCGACAGCATCAGCGAGAGCGGTTCGAGATAGATGGTGGTCTTGCCGCCGAAGCCGCCGCCGATCTCGGCCGGAACGACTTTGATTTTGCCGACCGATACGCCGAGCACCTGCGCGCACATCGAGCGCACATCGAATGCGCCCTGGGTCGAGCAATAGATCGTCGCCTGGCCGTCGGAGTTGTACATGCCGACCGCGTTATGCGGCTCGATGTAGCCCTGGTGGACCATCGCGGTGTTGAACTCGCGCTCGACGACAAAGTCCGCCGCGGCAAGGCCGGCGCCGACGTCGCCGCGCTTGAACTGCAGATGGCTCGCGACGTTGGTCGGGTTGTCGCCCTCTTCCTTGTTGCGCAGGTTCGGCAACAGAATCGGCGCGTTCTTCTTCATCGCGTCGTCAACCGTCATCACCGGGGGCAGAACTTCATAGTCAACTTCGATGAGGCGCAGGGCTTCTTCCGCGATGTGCGGGCTGGTCGCCGCGACCGCCGCGATCGCATGTCCATCGTAGAGCGCCTTCTGATGCGCGAGGATGTTCATCGACAGGTAGCGCGGATTCATCGCCGCTTCGCCAACCTGCTGGACGTTGTCCTCCGCCTCGGGAAGGTCCGCCGAGGTGACGATCGCCTTGACGCCCGGCATCTGCAGCGCCTTCTCGACGTTGATCGATTTGATAATCGCGTGCGCATAGGGGCTGCGCAGCACCTTGCCGAACAACATGCCCGGAAAGGCATAGTCAGCGCCGTACTTCGCGCGACCGGTGACCTTGTCGACGCCATCGTGGCGGATCGGCCGGGTTCCGATGACCTTGTAATGTCCGTTCTTTGATTCTGACATGCTCAATCTCCCTGTTTGGGAAGGCCCTAAACTTGTTCTTGCGAAGCTTCGTTTTGGACGTTCATTCTAGAGCGAAAGCGATCGTGGATCATCCACCCGCCTGCAGCGCCTTGGCCGCGTCCATCACCGCGTGCACGATTTTGTCGTACCCGGTGCATCGGCACAGATTGCCCGCCAGCGCGTAACGAATTTCGGCCTCGGTCGGATTCGGATTGCGATCGAGCAGCGCCTTGGCCGACATCAAAAATCCCGGCGTGCAGATTCCGCACTGAAGGCTCGCGTCCTCGAGGAACTTCTGCTGCAGCGGGTGCAGCTTGGCGCCATTCGCGAGGCCCTCGACGGTGGTGATCTTCTTGCCTTCCGCCTCGACCCCGAACATCAGGCAGGAGCAGACGGTGCGCCCGTCGATGATGATACTGCAGGCGCCGCAGTCACCGGTCAGGCATCCTTCCTTGCTGCCGGTCAGTTCGAGGACGTCGCGCAGCACCTCGAGCATGCTCTGGCGCGGCTCGCACAGAAACTCGACCGTCTCGCCATTGATGGTGGCCTCGACGCGCGTCTTGTGCGCGTGATGGTGGCCGTTCACTTTTCCGTTAGTTGCTTTCTGAGCCATTGCGTTAAATTTCCTACTGTTTGTTGCGCGCGCGCTCGGCGGCGATAAGGATGGTGCGGCGGGTCAGCACGCCGGTCACATGTTTGCGAAACTCTGCGGTGCCGCGCATGTCATCAATCGGCGTGGCGGCTTCCATCGCGAGTTGCGCGGCCTGCTCGATCGCGCCCTGGTCAAGGGTCTTGCCGACGAGCGATTCACCCGCCGCTTTGGCGAAAATCGGCGTCGGGCCGACCGCGCCCAGCGCGATTCTCGCGGCCTTCACTACATCGCCGACCAAAGTGATGGAAGTGCCGACCCCGACCACCGCGATATCCATTTCGTTGCGCGGGATGAAGCGCAGATATGCATCCGACGAATGCGGTTTCGGCGCCGGAATTGCGATTTCCACCACGATTTCGCCGGGCTTCAGGACCGTGCGGCCGGGCGACAGGATGAAATCCTCGACCGGGACTTCGCGGATCGCTTTCCCGCCCGCGATGCGCGCCTTGGCGCCGAGCGCGATCAGCGCCGGCGTCGAATCGGCGGCGGGCGAGCCATTGCAGAGGTTGCCGCCCACCGATGCACGGTTCTGGATCTGCAGCGAACCGATGAGGTGCGCGGCTTCGGTCAGACCAGGATAGTGCTTGCGCATCACCTCGCTCTCGTAGACCTCGATGCAGGGGACGGCGGCGCCGAGGTGGACGCCTTTCTTGGCATCGAACTTTATCTGGCGCAGTTCCTTGATGTGCTTCAGGTCGACGACGAACTCGGGGCGTTTCGCCAGCGCGGCGGCGCGAAATTCTTCACTGTGCCCGGAAGGCACGCCCGCGCGCAGTTGTATGAGTAGGTCGGTGCCTCCGACGAGTGGGCGCGCCTTCTCGCCATGGCGTTTGAGCATCGTCACCGCCTGGGCGATGGTGGTCGGGACTTCATAGCTAATTTCCTGCAACGGAGAAAATCCTCCCAATCAAACTATTGAGGTCGTAAGTTGGTTACTTAGATAGCCTACTTTAGGCGCGATCGAAAAGCCCTACGCGCAGAGAGCTTTCGAGGCTTTCGTGACGCGTATGATGGCTGAATGTAAGGTTATCTGGCACCAGACAGATCGTAGCGATTTCCTATCAGTGGGTTTGTTTTTGCACTTTCGGCCGTGTGCTTCGCCCTTTCGACCTCCGCCAAATGAGGCTGCAACGCTGCCTGCGGGCGGCTTTTGCACTTGAAAATGGCGCGATCCTGCGACGAATGAAAAACGAAAGCGCTTGATTCTCCTACCTTATTTGGCTTCGTTTGGTAATGTATGTTTCCTTCCGTCTCTGCTCCAACGACGAACGGCGCCCCGAGAGGCGCCGCTCGACGAGCATAGCAAACTTCCGGTTGTCGCGCATCGCCGGACGCGGTACGAACCAAGGACAAGGTGAGGAATCCGACCATGAAAGTGCTCTTCGAAAAGAAAGGTCATATCGCGTATGTCACCATCAACCGGCCCGAGCGCCTCAACGCCTGCGACTTCGAGGCCTACGGCCGCCTGGCCGAAATCTGGACCGAGTTTCGCGAGGATTCCAATTTGCGGGTCGCCATCCTGACCGGCGCCGGCGAGCGCGCGTTCTGCGCCGGCAGCGATGTGAAATCCAATTACGTCGAGGCGCGCGGCGCCGATCCCGCCAGCTCGCCGTTCCCGATCATGCTTGAACTGCAGAAGCCGATCATCGCGGCCATCAATGGGCATGCGAATGGCGGCGGCCTCGAACAGGCGCTTGCGTGCGATATTCGCGTCGCCGCGGAGCATGCGCAATTCGGCCTCGGCGAGGTGCGTCTCGGATGGCTACCCGGCGGAGGCGGCACACAGCGGCTCCCACGCCTGATTCCATTGGGGCGTGCGTTGGAGATGCTCTACACCGGCAATCGCATCGATGCTGCCGAAGCGTTGCGCCTGGGCCTCGTCGACCACGTAGTTCCGATGAGCCAGCTGATGAACAAATGCGAAAGCATCGCCACCGAGATCTGCAAAAGCGCGCCGCTGGCAGTGCAGCGCATCAAGCGGGTAGCGCTGGAAGGCCTCGATCGCCCGCTCCTCGAAGGGCTGAAGCTGGAGCGCGAGGGCTATAAGTGGCTCGTCGCCACCGATGACGCGCGTGAGGGCGCGCTCGCCTTCGCGGAAAAGCGTCCCCCGGATTGGAAGGGGAAGTGAACGATTGGTTATGGTGCGGACAAACCGCGTATAATTTTTAGCTGGCGCTACTGATATGCGTTCCGTAAAGCTAGCAGATCTCAAGAAGAACCCTTCCGGAACTCTCCGTAAGGCGCGCAAAACGCCAGTGGTTGTCACCGTCGACGATCATCCGGAAGCGATCATCTTTCACTTGGACGGGGACGGTGTCCTCACTGAGAAAAAGCTTCGTCTCGCCGTTGTAACCGGATTATTTGCCGATGGCGATTTCTCGCTGGAAGAAGCGGCTGAAGCGGCCAGAATGCCGATCGCGAAATTTGTGAAACATCTTGTCACCTCGGCATTCCCACCATCACTGGGACTGCGGAGGACGCTGATCGCGACCTTGAGGTTTTGCGTCAATGGACCGCGTCGTCCTGGCCGACGCAGGTCCTATAATCCATCTCGCTCAAATTCCCGACGGGTTGTCTTGGCTCCAGCGAATCTTCGGGCCTGTCGCGCTCACTTCGCGCCGGAGTCTTACCAGGGCGTGATGCGCCGGGCGAAGAACAGATAGCGATGGCATTTCGCGCCGGCGTTTTGTACGAAATCAGCGAAATCTCATCTTCCAGACTATTACCTCGGTTGGGGCGGGGCGAGACCTCGATGATTCACGTTGCCTTAGGTCTGATCGAGGATGGCAACTCCTGCCTTCTGATCATGGACGACCGAAAAGGCAGGCGAGTCGTCCGAGGACTGGGCTACGCTTCGATAGATGTGGCTGGAACCGGAGCGATAATAGCGCTGGCCAGGCAGACAGGATTGATCGATTCGGCGGCCCGAGTGTTTGGAGAATTACAAGAAAACGGGCTCTACGTATCGCAGGATCTAATGGACCGGCTTTTAGAAGGAGTAAGCGAAAAGTCAATGCCCGAAATTAAAGGCGGACAGCGAATTGAGAAGTCACCCCGAGGCCGGAAACTGAGATGATCCATCGTTGGCCGCCCGATCTTCCGGCTACACTTCTTTTCGTCACACAGCCATAATGATTCCCCACAACCGCAACCATAAAAGGAGCGGATCGCAGCTATGAGCGACCTCGAAACCTTTCGCAAGGAAACCCGCGCGTGGCTGGAGGCTAACTGTCCTCCCGAAATGCGCACGCCCGCGCTAGGCGAAGACGATACCTGCTGGGGTGGCCGGCGCGTCACCTTCAAGTCGGATGCGCAAAAGCAATGGATGGAGCGCATGGCTGCCAAGGGCTGGACGGTGCCCGAATGGCCACGCGAATACGGCGGCGGCGGGCTCTCGCGCGACGAGGCAAAAATCCTGCGCCAGGAAATGGCGACGCTCGGATGCCGCTCGCCGCTCGACAGCTTCGGCATCTGGATGCTCGGGCCCGCGCTTTTGAAGTACGGCAACGAGGCGCAGAAGAAAGAGCATCTGCCGAAAATCGCGCGCGGTGAAATTCGATGGTGCCAGGGATACTCAGAACCCGGCGCCGGTTCCGATCTCGCGTCGCTGCAAACCCGCGCCGAACTGCAGGGCGATCATTTTATCGTCAATGGCTCGAAGATCTGGACCTCATACGCGGACAAGGCGGACTGGATTTTCTGTCTCGTACGCACCGATCCCAACGCGCCCAAGCACGAGGGCATCAGCTTCGTGCTGTTCGATATGGAAAGCCCCGGCGTGTCGACCAAGCCGATCACCTTGATCTCAGGCTCGTCGCCGTTCTGTCAGACATTTTTCGATGACGTCACTGTCCCGCGAGAAAATCTCGTCGGCACCATGAACAAAGGCTGGGACATCGCAAAGTATCTGCTAACTCACGAGCGCGACATGATTGGCGGGATGGGCCGCACTTCGGAGGGCCGCTCGCTCGGGCAGATCGCGGCGGAGTCGGTCGGGGTCGAGAACGGCGTCCTTGCGGATACTGTGCTGCGCGGGCAAATCGCGTCCTACGAAATCGACGCGCTCGCTTTCAAGCTTACGATGGAGCGCGTCGGCGACATGGCGAAAACCGGCAAGGCACATCCCGCGATTTCCTCGCTGCTGAAATATTACGGCACCGAGCTCAACAAGCGTCGGATGGAACTGGCGATGTCGGCCGGTGGTTCCGATGCGCTGGAATGGGAGGGCGAGCGCTCGCGCGACGGCTTCACCGCACGGGCGTGGCTGCGCTCGAAAGCCAACTCCATCGAGGGCGGGACCAGCGAGGTCCAGCTCAACATCATCGCGAAACGAATTCTCGGATTGCCGGGCGCTTAAAGATCCGTAAACGGCTGCTTTCCTTCACCTTCTCTCCCTCGGGGAGAGAAAAGAGTGAGGGGGCGGGAGTCAAGATGCCGCTAGTACTTAACGACGAACAGAGCATGCTGCGTGATCACGCGCGCGGCTTTTTGAGCAAGAACGCGCCCATCGCGCATTTGCGCCAACTTCGCGATAGCAAGGATGCGACGGGGTTTTCGCGCCCGTTGTGGAAGGATGCTGTTGACCTCGGATGGGCCGGCATCCTGATTCCGCACGACCACGGCGGGCTCGGTCTCGGGCACGTCGAGGTCGGCGTGGTGATGGAGGAGCTCGGCCGCACCCTGACCCCATCGCCGTTTCTTTCGACCGCGGTGCTCGCCGCGAGTGCGATCGCGCGCGCCGGCAACGACAAGCAAAAGAGCGCGTATCTTCCGAAGATCGCGAGCGGCGATTTGATCGCGACGCTCGCCGTCGATGAATCCTCGAAGCATCGCCCCGAAAAAACCGCGCTGGCCGCGACTCGCTCGGGCAACGGTTTCACTCTCAAAGGCGCGAAAACCTTCGTCCTCGATGGGCACGTCGCCGACCAAATCATTGTGGCCGCGCGAACCTCAGGTGCGGCCGGCGATACCAAGGGCCTGACGCTGTTTCTCGTCGAGGGCAAATCGAAAGGCATCAAGGCCGAACGCACGCCGATGGTCGATACGCACAATGCCGCGCGGCTGAGTTTTGACAACGTCACCGTCGGCGCCGATGCGGTCCTCGGGCAAGTTGACGCCGGGTGGACAACGCTGGAAGGCACGCTGAATGTTGGCCGCGCCGCGCTCGCCTCGGAACTGGTGGGCGCGAGCCAGGAAGCCTTCGATCGCACGGTGACCTATCTGCGGGAGCGCAAGCAGTTCGGCAAACTCATCGGTGAGTTCCAGGCGCTGCAGCATCGCGCCGCGGACCTCTATTGCGAGCTGGAAGTGACACGCTCCGTCGTGCTGAAGGCGCTGCAAACTCTCGACGAATCCTTCGATAAGGCGAGCGCGATCGTTTCGGTCGCGAAAGCGCGCGCGGGAACAAGTGCTACGCGCGCGGTGCAGGAGGGCGTGCAGATGCATGGCGGCATCGGAATGACCGATGAGTTCGACATGGGCTTCTTCATGAAGCGCGTGCGCGTGTGTAACGAGCTGTTCGGCGATGCGAACTATCACGCCGACCGCCTCGCGCGGTTGCATCGGTATTAGACCTAACCCGTAGCCCCTTCCCTTGAAGGAAGGGGAACCGGAGCGGAGGTTCCATGAAGACGAACATCGCGGTTAAGCGGATGGCGGGAGCACTTGGCGCCGAGGTCGAGGGAGTTCATCTCGGCCGTTTGGATGAAGATACTTTCGGGCAGGTGCGCGCGGCGTTCCTCGCGCATCAGGTGTTGTTCTTCCGTGATCAAGAGATCACCCGCGAGGAGCACAAAAACTTCGGTCGTCGCTTCGGCACGTTACAGATTCATCCGTTCCTGCAGCCGCTCAAGGACCTCGGGCATCCTGAGTTCGTGGTGTTGGAGAGCGACGCGCAACATCCTTATGTCGCCGAGGCGTGGCATAGCGACGTGACCTTCGTGGACAGCCCGCCGCTCGGCTCGGTCCTCAAATGTGTCGTCGCTCCCGAGTTCGGCGGTGACACGATGTGGGCGAGTATGTACGCGGCATACGAAGGTCTATCCGACAAGATGCAGCATCTGCTCTCCGGCCTGGTGGCGATTCACGATACTGCCAGGACCTTTTCGCGATCGGATTACAAGACCGAACACATTGGCGGGAAGCAGGCGCCAAAGGTGCTTTCCACCGAGCATCCGGTAGTTCGCACTCATCCCGAGACCGGGCGCAAAGGGCTATTCGTCAATTCCATCTTCACCGCTTCGATCAAGGGGATGAAGCCGGCGGAAAGTGCCGCGCTGTTGCACTTCCTCTACCGGCACATCGAGAGTCCCGATTTCAGTTGCCGCTTCCGATGGCAGCCGAACTCGATTGCGATGTGGGACAACCGCTGCACGCAGCATCGGGTATGCGCTGACAACAAGACCGCCTCGCGGCGGATGGAACGCATCACCATCGACGGCGACCGTCCCTTCTAGGCACCGCCGTGCGGATCTGGCTTCAATCAGTCTAGTCTGACTAGACTGATTCTATGAACTGGCAGATTCAGCAGGCGAAGGCGCGATTCAGCGAAATGGTCGAGCGCACCCTCAAGGAAGGACCGCAGATCGTTACGCGCCATGGCAAACCCGTCGCCGTGCTTATTCCCGCTGAGCAGTACCATCGAATGCGAGCACGACGTAAAAGTCTGAAGGCAATGTTGGCTTCAGCACCGCTTGCGGGGGTCCAAATCGTACGCTCGCGCGATTCCGGCCGAATCATTGATTTCGCAAAATGACCGGAACCGATGTTCTTGCTTGATACGAACGTCATTTCCGAGCTCCGTAAGGGGTCGCAGTGTGATCCGGCGGTGGCTCGATGGTATCGCGGTGTGCGCGAGGACGAGATCTTTCTCAGCGTGCTGGTAATCGGCGAGATCCGCCAAGGTATCGAACGGTTGCGGCCACGCAATTCTCGCCATGCGCACGTATTGGAGAAATGGCTCGCTGAACTTTTGGAGTCTTTCGGCGATCGGATCCTAACCGTGGATGAGCGCGCGGCGCAGCATTGGGGACGCATCAACGCGCATGATCCCATTCCCACTATTGATGCCTTGCTCGCGGCGACCGCACTCGCGCACAGCCTGGTACTGGTTACCCGCAACGTGCGGGACATCGCTCGCACCGGAGTCAGATATTTTGACCCATTCGAAGCGTAACCAGGAAAAGGCGGCCCGCTCCTCATCCTAAAGAAAGCGGCGGACCTCGATGAGGCCCGCCGCTCTTTTCTTTTCTGATTTTCCTTTCACTTCAAGGGAAGGGGCCAGGGGTTAGGTCTAAGAATCCTGGTCGCTTCCCGTAGATCCTTCGCTGCGCTCAGAATGACCGCTTGGCTATGCCAACGCGATCACTTCCACTTCCTGAGCTCTCTGCGCGCGATCGTCATCCGATGCACTTCGTCCGGGCCGTCCGCGATACGCAGCGCGCGGCTGTCGCGCCAGAAACGCGCCAGCGGGAAATCGTCGCTCACACCCGCCGCGCCGTAAAGCTGGATCGCGCGATCGAGCACGCGCATCACCATGTTGGCCGCCATCACCTTGATCTCGGCGATTTCGTTGCGCGCGTTGCGCTTGCCCGCGGTGTCCATCTTCCACGCCGCGTTCATCACCATCAGGCGGGTCGAATCGACCTCGATGCGCGAGTCGGCGATCCACTCCTGGATGTTGGCCTTGTCCGCGAGGTAGCTGCCATGGGTCCAGCGCGTGTTCGCGCGCTTGCACATCAACTCGATGGCGCGCTCCGCGATGCCGATGGTGCGCATACAATGATGGATGCGCCCGGGTCCGAGGCGCGCCTGCGAAATCGCGAAACCGCCGCCTTCTTCACCCAGCAGCGCAGTGATCGGAACTTTGCAATCGGTGTAGAGCACCTCGCAATGGCCGCCGCCGCCGGTGTGACCCATCACGGGGACAGGTCGCACGATTTTCATTCCCGGGGTATCGAGCGGCACGATGATCTGGCTTGCGCGCCGATGCGGTTCCGCATCGGGATCGGTCACCACCATCGCGATGGCGAAGGCCGCGCCGATGGCATTCGAGGTGAACCATTTGCGCCCGTTGATGACGTAGTTGTCGCCGTCGCGAACCGCGCGGGTCTTGAGCTGAGTCGGATCCGATCCTGGGGTATCGGGCTCCGTCATCGAGAAGCAGGTGCGGATTTCGCCATCGAGGCATTTCTGCAGCCACTTCTTCTTTTGATCCTCGGTGCCGAACTCCGCGAGGATTTCCATATTGCCGGTGTCGGGCGCCATGCAGTTGAAAGCGCGCGCGCCATAGAAGCTGCGGCCCATCAATTCGCATAGCGGGGCGTACTCGTAGTTGTTCAGACCGGGACCATGTTTCGGATCGGGCAGGAACAGGTTCCAGAGGCCTTGCGATTTGGCCTTCTTGCGGATGTCGTTCATGGTGGGCGATTCGTTGAACTTTTCGCCCAGCGTCTCAACTTCGTGATCGATTTTATTCTCGTTGGGCAGGACGTGCTCCTGCATGAAGGCTTCGACCTTCGGATAGTACTCCTTGGTCTTGGAACTTAGTTCGAAATCCATCGCATTCCTCTCGTGATGTTATGTATGCCGAAGCAATAACCCAGATCGGTCATTAATAGAAGTCCCGCGGGTGGCGCGAATCGCACCATCGGGTCACGTAGATGGGTGCGTTCTGAAAGCGATCCCGGCCGCTCAGGCAAGGTCGAAGCGATCGGCGTTCATCACCTTGCTCCATGCGGCTACGAAGTCGGCGACGAACTTCACCTCGACGTCGGCACTGCCATACACTTCGGCAAGGGCGCGCAGCTGCGAGTTCGAGCCGAAAATGAGATCAATGCGGGTGCCGGTCCACTTCAATGTGCCGCCTTTGCGGTCGTATCCCTCGAAGACGTTTTCATCCGCGGTCGCTTTCCATTCGGTGCGCATGTCCAGCAGGTTCACGAAAAAGTCGTTGCTCAGCGTCTCCGGCCGCATCGTGAAGACGCCATGCTGCGATTTGCCGTGGTTCGCGCCCAAGATACGCAGGCCTCCAACCAGAACCGTCATCTCGGGCGCGGTCAGCGTCAGGAGTTGCGCCTTGTCGATCAGAAGCTCCTCTGCGGAGACGGAATATTTGGCCTTGAGATAGTTGCGGAAGCCATCCGCCACCGGCTCGAGATAGGCAAAGGACTCGACGTTGGTTTGTTCCTGCGATGCATCTGTGCGGCCCGGCATGAAAGGAACCGTCACGTTATGACCGGCTTTTTTCGCGGCCTGCTCGACGGCGGCTGAGCCGCCCAGGACGATCAGATCGGCCAGCGATACTTTCTTGCCCCCGCTGGAGGCGCTGTTGAAAGCTTTCTGGATGCCCGCGAGGGTCTCCAGCACCTTTGCCAGTTGGGCCGGCTGGTTGACTTCCCAGTCCTTCTGCGGCGCGAGACGGACGCGCGCCCCGTTTGCCCCGCCGCGCTTGTCCGAGCCGCGGAAGGTCGCCGCCGAGGCCCAGGCAGCCCCGACCAGTTGGGAGATGGAAAGTCCCGCGGCGAGGATCCGGGTCTTCAAGTCCGCGATGTCCTTCTCGTCAATCAGCTTGTGATCGACGGCCGGAACTGGGTCTTGCCAGATCAGTTCCTCCGCCGGGACCTCGGGGCCGAGATAGCGTGCGCGCGGACCCATGTCGCGGTGCGTGAGCTTGAACCATGCCCGCGCGAAGGCATCCGCGAACTCATCCGGATGCGCGAAGAAGCGCCGGCAAATCTTTTCGTAGATCGGATCAACCCGCAGAGCGAGGTCCGTCACCAGGATGGTTGGGGCGTGGCGTTGCGACGAATCGTAGGCATCGGGAATGGTCGCGGCGCCGCCTTTCGCCTTGAACTGATACGCGCCGGCCGGGCTCCTGGTGAGTTCCCATTCGCAGCCGAACAGATTCTCGAAGAAGTTGTTGCTCCACTTCGTCGGGGTCGTGGTCCAGGTAACTTCCGGGCCGCCCGTGATCGCGTCTCTGCCGATGCCGGTGCCGAACTTGCTCTTCCAGCCGAAGCCCATCTGCTCAATAGGCGCGGCCTCGGGCTCCGGGCCGATCAGTTTCGGATCGCCGGCGCCATGGGTCTTGCCGAAGCTGTGTCCGCCGGCGATGAGCGCGACGGTTTCCTCGTCGTTCATGGCCATGCGCTTGAAGGTCTCGCGGATGTCGACCGCCGCGGCGAGCGGATCCGGCTTGCCGTTAGGCCCTTCCGGATTCACATAGATGAGGCCCATCTGCACGGCGGCGAGAGGATTTTCAAGCTCACGGTCGCCGGTGTAGCGCTTGTCGCCCAACCAGGTGTCTTCCTTGCCCCAGTAAACGGCCTCGTCAGGCTCCCATACATCGCGACGCCCGCCGCCAAAACCGAAGGTCTTGAAGCCCATTGACTCCAACGCGACGTTGCCGGCGAGAATCAACAGGTCGGCCCAGGAGATCTTCGTGCCGTATTTTTGCTTGATCGGCCAAAGTAGCCGGCGCGCCTTGTCGAGGTTCGCATTGTCCGGCCAGGAGTTCAGCGGCGCGAAGCGTTGCTGGCCGGAGCCGGCGCCGCCGCGGCCATCGCCGATGCGGTAGGTGCCGGCGCCATGCCATGCCATGCGAATGAAGAGTCCGCCGTAGTGGCCGAAATCCGCCGGCCACCAGTCCTGGCTGTCCGTCATCAGCGCCTGGAGGTCCTTCTTCACCGCCTGGAAGTCGAGCTTCTTGAACTCTTCAGCGTAGTCGAAGGCCTCGCCCAGCGGATTGGACGGCGACGAGTTCTGGCGGAGAATCCTCAGGTTCAACTGTTTGGGCCACCAGTCGCTGTTCGATCTCATGCCGAGATTCGTCGTTCCGTGGACAATCGGGCACTTACCCGCGCTCTGGTCAGTGTCTGCATCCATGATTTTCCTCCGATGGTGGCTGAAATCAGGTCAATTAAAACGTTCGTGATCGGATGTTAGGACTCAATTTTAGATTTAGCCCAAATAAAGCTGGCTGGCACCCCCCGATACTCAGTTGGTAGCGGCGGGTGTATAAGCTCGAAGCATGGAACTCGCGAAAGATTGTATCGATGTCGGCATCTTCACCAACCAGCTCGAAGAGATGCGTGCGTTTTACGCCGAGCGCATCAAGTTGCCCTACGAGGAGCTGCTGCCGGTGGGCGGCGGGGTCAAGCAGTATCGTTACGGGCTGCTCGGCTCGGTGCTGAAGGTAAATCATTCGCGCGATCCGCTGCCGGAGCGCATCGCGGGCGGCTACTCGCGATTAATCATCGCGGATCCGCGCACGCCGATTCCATTTGCGCTCGGCGATCCGGACGGCAACGAGATTCATCTGGTGCCGACCGGCCATTACGGAGTGAGTCAGATCGGCATTCATCTCGGCGTCACCAGCGAAGCCGACTTCGATCACTTTTATGGCGAGGTGCTCGGCGCCGAGAAGCTCGCGCCCAAGCGCTATCGCCTCGGCAAGACGGTGCTGAGCTTTGAACTCGATCCTAAAGCGCGCCGCGCGGATCGCTCAGACCCGCGCAGCCCCGCGGAGGTCATGTCCTCGATGCGCGCGGTAGGAATTCGCTACATGACGATCCAGGTGCGCGACTGCAACGCCACATTCAAGCACTTCATGGCGAACGGAGTTTGGGAAGGATCGAAACCCGTCACGCTGGGCGAGGTTGCGCGCATCTGCTTCATCCGCGATCCGGATGGCAACTGGATCGAAATCTCTCAGCGTGCGTCTTTGACCGGCCCGGTGCCGAAGGACTGAGTCGCTGGAGTATTCGGCTGCGATTGCTGTTTGAGCAGCTTCAGCACCAGCGGCGTGAGATCGAGCTGCGAGGGCTCGCTGTCGCCGATTTGCGCGATGACGTCCTTCAGCGCGGTACCGGAAGACTTCGCGTTCGCGATCGCAAACGTGATGTGGCTGTCCTGCATCGAGGGACTGCCGTGCCATGAATTGTAGGGCCGCGAAAAATAGTAGCGATCCTCGATCGGCCGGTTGAGCCCCGACTTTGACAGGAGCAGCACGTCGCCCGCGTGATTGCCCCATGGGCCGGCCGAGAGCCATCGCATCCGGCGCTCGAGTTGGAGCAAGTCGGGCCGCGGATGCGCCTTCAGATACTGCTCGATCGGAACCAGCCTGCGTCCGTCGAAAACTTCATACGGCAACGTGTTGGTGCCGGTCGGCCGCGGATGACGTGCGAAGACCAGATCGATGGTGCCCTTGAGTCCGTGCGAGCGCAGCCCGGTTTTGTTGGCCTGGTAAAACCCGCGCGCGACCGTCATCACATCATGTTTGAAGCGCGGCGGTTTGCTCCAGTCGCATTTGCGGCCCGCCGGGCAAAGCGCGCGATCGGCGAGATAGACGTAGGCGATCGCGCCCTGGTACGCGAGCGTCGCGGTATAGTCTTCGACTTTGGTGTCCACTTCGAGTGGACGAATCCGGAAGCCGAGCCGGGTGAGCACATGAGCGGCGCGGCCGTCGGGCTTCGCCCCGAGCGCATGCTTCTCGTCCTTGAGCACCGGAGTATGCCCATGGTCGGAAACGAAAATCACGAAGGTATTATCCAGCGCGCCTTTCTTTCGATACTCGTCGATGATCTGTCCGATCGAGGGATTGATGACGCTTTTGAAATAGTCGACCTGGTCGTGCAGCGGATTGCTCGCGATGTGGGTATACAAGTCGATGCCGGGAAAATACGCGACCTGCACCGCCGGCACGCCGTTCTTTTCGATCGCATCGTTGATGAGCGCGACCGAGCCGAGATCCATTTTCGCGTAGGCCTGCTGCTCCGCCGCTGTGTCGTCGCCGATCTCACTTTCGAGGTAGCTGCTGGCAAGTGCACCAAATGAGCTGACATCGACGCTGGTGAAAACGCTCGCGCCTCGATACACGCCGTTGAGCGACACGAACGACGGCCCTTTGACCTTTTCGAACAGCGTCGGCACTTTGATCTGCTTGCCGATCAAATCTTCCGAATAAACCTGCACGGTTTGGCCGCCGGACTTCGGCAGCGACACCGGCGCCGGCGCATAGAAGGTCATCGTCTCGCGCTGAAACCATTCGTTGCCGGTGATGCCGTTGAACGCGGGTGGCGCGCCGGTGAAGGTCGCCGTCCACGCATCGATGGTGGTCGAGGGGAGCACGCTGACCGCATTCGGAATCGAGTAGCCATGCTCATAGACCCCGTCGCCGGTCGGCTTCCCTAACAAGGCATCGACGTTGGGCGATTCGCCGGGTTTGATCGCCTCGGTGAACTGATCGTAGCCGACACCATCAAGCGCGAAGATCAAAACATGGGGCGACTGCGGCGGAGGCGGAGCAATGACCGGCTTCAATTGCTCGGTGCCTCGATGAACGATCAGCTTGCCCAGCGGTGTGCATGCGGCAATCAGCGCGAAGGGAAGCAGGTACAGAATTATCGGAAGCGCGCCGCGCCGCATGGTGAGGATCTGTCTCAAGGGCTGGTCTCCGGTTGAAGTGGATCAGGAATCGGTGGGTGAGCTTCGGTTACGGCGTGCGCTCCTTCGCGCACACCTGCATTGGACGGCGCGGCGGCGCGCCGAATTCATTGGCGGCGAACTAGAATCTGCCGTGCCGTCCGACGCCCGAGCTGAACCGCGCCGCGCCTTCGCGAGTCTCGCCCGACTGGATGGTGGCGATGCCGTAACGATATTCGTTGCTGATCGCATCCGCGAGCGGCATCGTCCACGCCTCGTAGGCTGACATCCGATCGCCGCGCATGCAGCGCTGCGGGAAGGCGGCGATCTGACGCGCAAGTTCTTTAGCGGATGAGAGTGCGTTGCCCGGTTCCACCACGCGGTTCGCGAGGCCCATCCGCAGCGCTTCTTCGCCGGAAACTCCGCGTCCGGTGAGTATCATGTCCATCGCGTTGCTCATGCCGATGAGGCGGGGCAAGCGCACCGTGCCGCCGTCGATCAGCGGAACGCCAAAGCGTCGGCAAAACACGCCGAAGACCGCATCGCGCGCCGCCACTCGCATGTCGCACCACAGCGCGAGCTCAAGACCACCGGCGACCGCAAATCCCTCGACTGCCGCGATGACGGGCTTGGAGAGCAGCATGCGAGTGCATCCGAGTGGTCCGTCGCCATCGGCGGTGACGCGATTTCCTTTTCCTGTCGCGACCGCTTTGAGATCGGCGCCCGCGCAAAAATATCCACCGACGCCGGTCAGGATCGCCACGCTCAATGATTCATCGGCATCGAAGCGGCGAAACGCGCTCGCGAGTTCCTGCGCGGTCGGATGATCGACCGCATTGCGCGCCTCCGGCCGGTTGATGGTGACGATCGCGAGATTTTCTTCGACAGTAAAATTGACCAGGCTCATTTGACCAACTTCCATTGCACCAGCGTGTATCCTTCGTCGTGATCCTCGAACACCGCCTCGACGTCGGCATCGAAGGCGGGTTCCTGGTGAGGATCGCCAAGGAGATTGCCGACCACGCGCACGTTGCCGGCATCGGGCAATTCCACGACCAGCGCGATGTAGGGGCACGCATCCTTGAGCGCGGGATGCACCGGGTTCCAGATGCGCACCCAACTGTAGATGCGGCCGCGACCCGACACCTGATGCCATCCGAGGTCGTCGCTGCGGCATCGATGGCAAATCCATTCCGGCCCCATCTGAAAGCCGCCGCACGCGTTGCAGCGCTGGACGGTCAGCTTGTGATCCTTGACCGCGTCCCAGAAGCCGCGATCCATTCCGTTACGTTCAGCGGCGGGGCCGGGCAATCCGGCGGGCAGGTAATATTTCGACTTCGATTCTTGCGTCGCCATTTTACATCATCCATGCAGCAGCAGGTCGCTGACCGGCGCGACCATCGGTCCGGAGACTACGAGTGAAATTTTCGCGTCGGGCACCTGACAAGTCGAAGTTCCGCGGCACTGGCGTACCGCTTCGGTGACCAGCTCGAGGCCGTGCATGTAGCATTCGGCGATGTTGCCGCCACTGGTGTTGATCGGAAGCTTGCCCTTGGGCGCGGTGATATTTTCGAAGGTGACGAACTCCATCACCTCCTCGGGCTTGCAGAAACCATGCTCGACGAGGCTAATCATCACGGCGCCGCTGAAGTGCTCATACACCTGCGCGACATCGACATCCTTGGGCGCAATTCCCGCCATTTCGTAGAGCCGTGGCGCCAGCGTCTTGAAGTTCGATGACGCGTAATCGGGCGCGTTCTCGACATTGGCCCATCCGCGATGAGGCGCGCCCTGCGCCGCTGCCATCACGTAAACCGGCTTCTGTTTCAAATCGCGCGCCCGCTCGGCGGTGGTCAGGATAACCGCCGCGGCGCCGTCGTTTTCCATGCAGCAGTCATAGAGATGAAACGGCTCGGCGATCCATCGCGAGTTGTCGTACTCCTCGCGCGTGAGCGGATGCCCATACATCACGGCGCGCGGATTGAATTGCGCATGATAGTAATCGGCCATCGCGACCGCGCGCAGCGGATCCTGGTTGATGTGGTGATCGTGCATGAAGCGGCGCGTGCGCAAGGCGACCCAATGCGCCGGGACCGCCATCCCATAGGGCAATGTGTATGCGGCCGGACCGGACACCGTCTTGACCGGAGGGGCCTGGCCGAAGCGACCGAACTGACCCTGCGCGAGCGCGCGAAAAACGCAGACGTATTTCGCGTATCCCGCGACAATGGCGGCTGCGGCATTGCCGACCGCGCCGGAGCCTCCGCCTCCTCCGCCGCCCCACATCATGTTGGCGAAGCGCAACTCCGGCAGACCTAGAGCGGCCGCCAATCGTACGCCGGAGTTGCGATCATCGCTGTACGATGCGAACCCATCGATATCGGTGACAGCGATTCCCGCGTCGGCGGCGGCCTTGGTGATGGCCTCGACGGCGAGCTTGAATTCCGGCACCGGCGCCTTGCCGCGTTTGTAGTATTTCGATTCGCCGACCCCGGCGATCGCGACTTTATCTTTTACGGTGAACTCTTCCATGGGCACTCCACTTCGCAGTTGGTATAGCGCAGCCCCAATCGAGGTGGGAAACGAACCAGCGGCGCTATCTTCGCTGGTAAGTTGAGTCGTGATCCGGATGAAGGGAAATGAATCGCAAAAAGTTTCCGTCGCGGATAGCGACCGCGCGGATCCGCTGACTGAGCCGCACGCGGCAGCCGAGCTCCACTTCTGCTCGAACCTTAAATGGTCAGGTTCCAGTTACCAGGCTTTCGGGCCTCGTAGTGGTTTCGACTGCTAGTCGACACAACGCGAAATTGTCGTCGTTGTTAGCTTGACTTCTATCTAGCAAATTAGCTAAATACGACGACGATGGATGTCTTTGAAGCCTTGGCAGACCCGACCCGGCGCGAGATCGTCGCCTTGCTTGCCGCGGGCGAGCGCACGGCAGGCGACATCGCCGGCCGTTTCGACATGGCCGGTCCCTCGGTGTCGCGGCATCTGAAAGTTCTCCGCGAGAGCGGGCTGATTACATATCGCTCTGAAGCGCAGTCGCGGATCTACCTGCTCAACGCCGCGCGTCTGGTTCAGGTGCAGCAATGGATGCAGGCGCAGATCGATCTCTGCCGCGAGCGCTTCGACCGGCTGGGCGTACATCTCGGACGAATGAAGAAAAGAGAGGGCAAAGATGCAAAAGATAAAAGACGCTGACCTTCCGCGCTTCATCGATCGCTGGACGATGGAATATGTGCGCACTTACCCGCACCCGATCGAGCGCCTGTGGCGCGCGATCACCGATCCCAAGGAGTTCGGCGCCTGGTTCATTCCGGGCTCGATCGAACTCAAAGCCGGCGGCACTTACCTGTTCGGCGGGGCCGAGCCGGATTTTGCCGGCCACGTCGTCGCAATCGACCCGCCGCGCCTGATCCGTTTCAGCGGCGGACCGGGACACGACAGGGGCGGCCGAAGCAGCGAGAAGAGCTGGTTTCAGTTCGAACTCTCTGAGGTTAAGGGCGCAACGCGCATGGTGTTCACGCAACACTTCGCATCCGATTTCGCTTTCACCGAGCGCCCCTCCGAGATGGGTGGTGATCTGCCGGTTCGCGGCACCCCGTGGAGGCCAGGTGTGGTTGGCGGCTGGCACGACATCTTCGATGCTCTACATGATCACCTGAGCGGCATCCCGATCGGTTCGCTGCTGCCGTCGAGCGAATTCGGCGCGGTAGCAAAATACTGGACCGAGGAGCACCGGCGCAGCGGTGAGTTCACCGCCCAACAAGCAGAGCGCTATGCGCGCCTACTTCGGGTTCAGGAGAACTACTATGAACTAAGCACATTCTACCGCGCTTTCATTCGCGACAACTGTCCGCCGGCGTAAGATAGCTCCGGTCAGAACGATCGTGCGGTCGTCGCAGCGACTGAAGCCGGAACGTCTTGCCGGCAAAGCTTTTTCCCCGCGAGATCTGATCGCTCTTGCCAACCCGACGTGCAGAGTCTATCGCTCAATCCAGAAGCCGTAGAGCGGCGCGTGCGATGTACAGTTCCTCGTTCATAGGGATGACGTAGATCGCGATACGCGAGGAATCAGTGGAGATGCAAGCTTCTTTTTCAGGGGCATGGTTGCGAGCGCGATCGAGTTCGATTCCCATCCATTCGAGGTCGGCGCAAATTTTCTCGCGGACTCGCGCGGAATGCTCTCCGATGCCGCCGCTGAAAATTATCGCCTCCGGCGGTCGCCGGGATCGCGAGGTAGGCGCCGAGATATTTGCGCGCGCGATGACAAAACACCTCGATCGCGAGCGCGGCGCGCTGATTGCCGCCGTCAGCAGCCTTCTCCAGTTCGCGCAGATCATCCGAAAGCCCTGAGATACCCTTCATTCCCGAGTCATGGTTCAGGATGCGATCGATCTCGGCAGACGCAATCTTCGCGTTGGTCGCGAGCCAGGTCACGATCGCGGGATCGAGGTCTCCCGATCGCGTCGCCATCACCAGACCTTCCAGCGGGGTCAGGCCCATCGAGGTGTCGACCGAGCGGCCGTTGCGAATCGCGCACGCGGAGCATCCGGCGCCGAGGTGAAGTGTGATCAGGTTCAGGGCGCGGGAATTCTTGCCAGTGATCTCCGCGTAGCGCTCCATCATCCAGGCGTGCCCGATGCCATGGAAACCATAGCGGCGAATTCCATAGCGCTCAGCCAACTCATGCGGAATCGCGTAGGTCTTCGCTTCGGGCGGAAGATCTCGATGGAACGCGGTATCGGTCACCACCGCGGCGGGAACCTTTGGCAGATGCTCCTGCACCGTGCGCATCACGCTAATCGCGAGCGGATTATGCAGCGGTGCGAACTGCGCGGCACGCTCCAGCGCAGCATACACCGCGGCATCGACGATACGCGGCTCTTCGACTTCGCCGCCGCCATGAACCACGCGGTGCGCGACGATGTTCAGGCCGTGGAGGGGCTTGCCCTCCAGTGATTCCATCCACTTGAGCGCGTGGAGGGCGGCATCTTTATGATTCGATGCGGGCGCCGCGCCGCGCGATTCCTTGCCATCGGGGCCGACGAATTTCGCCGTCGCGTGTCCGCCGATCTCTTCGACTTTTCCCGAGGCGAGCGTGGTGTGCGCGCGCAAGACCGCATCGAGTTCGATTAATTCGAACTTGAGCGAGGAACTGCCACAATTGAAAACCAGAGCCTTCATTGGGGTCGCGTGATTGCTGCGCGAGAGGATATCGCGCGGGAGCAGCGTGTCTATCGTAGCATGTTACGTCTGGAGGGGAACTTTATGGTCGGTGCGCAGCGCGACATGAATAATGCCGTCCTGGTTGGAGCTATGATGCTGGAAGCCGCTCTCGCGGAAGACATCGAGCATGTGACGATTCGACGCCATCACCTCAGCGGTGAACTCCGCGATGCCGCTGGGATTCGCGATCCGCCGCAGATGTTCGAGCAGTAGCGTCGCGATGCCGCGGCCCTGGAATTCGTCGAGCACCGCGAAAGCGACCTCGGCGCGAGTGCGATCCTGCAAACGATAGTAGCGCCCCACCCCGATGAAGCGCTCCTTGCCATTTTCGGTAAGGGTCGCCGTCAAACCGACCTGACTATCGAAATCGAGCTCGGTAAAGCGCGCGAGTTCGTCCCGAGTGAGCGTGCGCTTGGCGCCGAAGAATCGCGTATAGCGAGAGTTCTCGCTCAATCCGCTGAAATGCTCGAAGAGCAAATCCTTATCAGCGGGTGATATCGCACGGATGTGAATCCGGCCACCGTCCCGCAACATCTCATCGACGGCGTAGGTGCGAGGATTAAGCTCCGGCTGACTCACGGCAGGTAATCCTCCCATTCGATCTGCGAGCTACTCGGTCTCGGTCAGTGCTTCTAACACGTCGGTTACCGTGATCATACCAGCCAGTCTACCGTCCTCGACCACCGGAAGTCCGCCGATCTTGCGCTGACGCAGCAACCGGGCCGCCTCATTGATGGGAGTCGTCGGCGTCACGGTGATAACGTTCTCGGTCATCGCATCTTTGACCTTGGTCGCGTCGAGCATGCCGGTCAGGCGGCGCAAATCGCGATCGGTGATGATGCCGACGACGACCCCGTCGGTGACGATCGGAACCTCGCGGAAATCACCCTCGCGCATTTTCGCTTCGACGATGGATAGTTTGTCTTCGAGGCTGGCGACGACCGGGTTATGCGTCATCCAGGCACCGACGGTTTTCTTGTCGCTGACCTGGGGCCGAATCGTCAGGACCGGGCAGATCGATTCGCGCAGGACGACCTCCGCAACGCTGCCGAGGAAGAAGCGCGAGAAGCCACGGCGCCCGTGGGTGGCCATCACCAGGAGATCCGGCTTCACCTTCTTTTCGATGCTGATGATGCTGCCGGCCGGCTCGCCCATATGCACCAGCAATTCGTATTTGACCCCGGTGAGGGTCTTGCGCGCGACATCTTTGAGGCGGGCCCAGGCGGTTTCTTCCTGCGATTTATAGATGTCAACGTAAACCGGCATCGCGGTGGGCTGCACGATCATCGGGACGACGTGGAGCACAAAGACGGTGCCATCGGAGCGGCGCGCCAGGTCGGTCGCAGCGTTAAGTGCCGCCATTGAGTTTTCGTCGAAGTCTATCGGACACAGAATCCGCTGATACGAGGGGGACATTTTACCAACTCCTTGGCCGTCTTGGCGTCACTGAGCCTAAAGCGATTGTCGTGCCATCGAAACCAACCTGCGCCGGATGCCGTAAGATCATAGATGCTCGAACTTATAGCGCTTCAATGTATCGATCGGCGCCATATCATTGAATCTGAATGCTCCAGCGACATTTACCATCTAACTATGCAAGCGATGCGTCGCTCTCGCGATTCGCGAAATCCTCAGGTGACGCCAAGGGGAACATGGTGTTAGCCGGGTGCGCCCTGTGGGAACAGCCGTTCTCGTTTAAAAGGAGCAAAATGCGCCCATAGCAGCCCGAAAGCCCCGCCATTGGATTGGCACAATTCTCGCTCCAACGATAAAGGGCGTTTCGATGCTTTCGCTGGCTACGGGCCATAATCATCACCCAATGGCCCGGTATCATGCGCGTCGAAACGCGGGGGGAAGTTACGAGTTTGCAATTAATAGTGGGCATTAGGCCGTCCACCAACATGCGTGAGACCTCAAACAGGATGGCGGCAACTCATCGCGATCGCGGCGCGCGAGGCATCGAGACAGCGGCCAAGCCAACCAGCGAATCGGTCCGCCTGCCGGCTCCAACGCTGGTCCTTTTCTCATCGGACAAGGAACTGACGGCGCTGGTCAGGAAGAGTGTCAAAGCGCCATGGAAGATCGAGCAGTGCGAGGACCCGGCCATCGGTCGCGAGGCCCTCTCGCGTCCCTCGGTGCGTCTCGTCATCGTCGATGATGGCGCCGTCGATGAGGAAGCGCGCGGATGGCTGCTGGACCGCATCCGCAAATTCGTCCCGCACGCGCTGCTCATCTATATAGCGAGCACGCATTCTGAGGCGGATGAACGTCGCGCCCGCGGATATTCGGCGCAGTACTACACCGCCAAGCCCCTCGATGCCGACCGGACCGCCCGCGTCATCGAATCGTTCGTGCGCACGGCGTCCGCGAAAGACGGGTCGCGCCCATCCTGAGGACCGCCGCCAGCTTCGGCTGATCCCGCTTCGATGACCGTGTACGCTGAATCGTATGGTCATCGTGGTGATGGGAGTGTCCGGCGCGGGCAAGACCACCATCGGTGAGCTGCTCGCCGCGCAGCTCGGATGGGAATTTCACGATGCCGACGACCTTCATTCGGAAGCCAACAAGGCGAAGATGAAAAGCGGCATCGCGCTCACCGATGCTGACCGCGCGCCGTGGCTCGCGAGCATCCACGACCTGATCGCGGGCAGCCTCGCCCGCAACATCAATGCGATCCTGGCGTGCTCGGCGCTGAAGCAATCGTATCGCGATGAGATCATCGTCGATCCCGGGCGGGTGAAGATCGTCTACCTCAAGGGCAGTCCGGAACTGATCGCCTCGAGGATCGCGCATCGCACCAACCACTTCATGAACAAGGATCTCCTCGGCAGCCAGTTCGATACGCTGGAGGAGCCGCGCGATGCGATCGTGGTCGATATCGCGCCGCCGCCCGAAACCATCGTGGCCAACATCCGCCAGCAACTCGGCCTATGAGCACGCGACGAAACGCGATCCTGCTGATGCTCACGACGCTGGCGCTCATCAGCCTCAACCTCAGGAGCGTGCACGGCGCTGACACCGTGACGCTAAAGGGAAACCATCCCCCGGATGCCGCCAATGCTCGCCTCGGTCGGCGCGGCAGACCCGAATATGCGGCTCTCGATGGAAATCACCTTCGCGATGCGCAACCAGGCGGAACTTAATCAGCTCCTCGCGGATCAGCAGAATCCATCTTCCCCTAACTTCCAAAAATGGCTTCCGACCGGCGAATACAATCAGCGCTTCGGCCCGAGCCAGGCCGATATCGATGCGGTCTCCGAATGGCTTCGAAGCGAAGGCTTCACCGTCGAGTCCGCGTCCAACGGCATGCTGAAATTTTCCGGCACTGTCGCGCAGGCCGAGCACGCCTTCTCGACCCACATCATGCGCTTCGGCGATGGCACCACCTATGGGAACCTCGAGGATCCCTCGATTCCCCCGCGCTTCGATGGTGTCATCGCCGCCGTCCTGGGCTTAGACAACATGATGCATGCGACCCCGGCCTCGGCGCATTAATCTCGCTCTCCGAAAGACGTGCGGTTTGATCTCCGCTACCGTCAAATCATGACGTCTGCTGAAATTTTATGTTAATTTTCTGTTACGGAGATTCCGTCATCAGGCGGAGCGCGAAATCACGCGAGCGAGCAGGCAAAGAAAATAACGATGGGGAGCGGGGTTACTCAAACATCACGAAGCGCGGCCTCGCTGACCGCCGTAATTGCGAGCCATTCCTGGCCGAGCGGTGACTATACGACTGCGCTCAGCCTGTTGAAGCTCGGCGCCATCGTCAATCTATATTTCCTCGCGATGACGCTCGGGGCGGGCGCCGGCGATCCCGATGTCGTGCTCCCCGCGCTGATTCTCTTTGCGGTGTCCGACCTATCGATGCCTCTATCCGGTGCGCTACGAGCACGACGTGGTTTTCCATGCCTCCTTCTTCTCGTCGATCTTCGTGACCCGGCTGCTCGCGACCTTCGCGGAGGTCGCCTGGATCTTTTTGTTCGCGTACGTCCTGCGCCTGTTCAACCTCAATCACGTCGGATGGGTCACCGTGCTGTCATGGCTGATGGTCGCGCAGGTCGTCATCAGCCAGTGTTTCGTATGGACGGCGATCGTGACCGAGCGCCTCGAACTCTACTTCTATGAGGAATCGGGCTGGCTGCTGATTTTCACCGCCAACGCGATCGCAAGCGCGTACCTATATCTGACAGTCGGTGGCGCACTTGGCGGTAAGGAGGTGCTCCTCCTGCTGAGCGTGCTCTTCGGCATCGCGTATTTGCCCTTCGAAACCGCTCACCTGGCGAGCTTGCGCGCTGAGATGAAGAGGAACCCGACGACACCGGCCGCAACCACCTCGATGCCGATTCTGATGCGCCTCGCGACGGGTGTGACGCGCTCGATGATGGTGAAAAATCCTCGCACCGACGCGGCCTCATGGGGCGGCTTCGTCGGCATGCTCTGGATGTTCGGTTACTGCGCCACGCTGATCCCGCTCTGGTTTTACTACATCGTAACGGTGCTCCATCCGCACTAGACCCCTGAAACCAACGCGCCGCGAAATGCCTTCTCGAGTTCGCATCACTCAGGGGCGAGAAATCACACTTCCATGCTCATGGTTTCCCGGAAGTGCGAGCGGCGGAACACCGGAACTATCGACGGCGGCGTTAGCCAGGCCGCGCAACATCCCGGCGAACACGAACTGATGCAGCGGATAGACTCCATACCAATAAGCCAGTCCCGACAGACCGACCGGATCGAGGATCGCGGTTTGCCGAATCGTGGATCCCGCGCCGTCCGGCTCAACTTCAAAAACCAGCCACGCGCGCCCCGGCAGGCGCATCTCCGAAGCCAGCCGAAGCTGACGCGCCGGGACATAGTTTTCGACTCGCCAGCAGTCAATCGCGTCACCCACTCGCAATGCTTCCGGATCGCGCCGGCCCCGACGCATCCCTACGCCGCCCACCATCAGATCGAGCATTCCGCGCAGGCGCCATAGCCATTCGCCGTAGTACCATCCGGTGTTGCCTCCGATTCGAAGTATCGGTGCGAATGCCTGCGCCGGCGGTACTTCGACATGGACCATCCGCGAATCGACCAGCCGATTGCCGAAGCGCACCCCACCCCAATCGCGCGGATCGCCGGCCGACGACAACGCATCGGACCATTTCGTCGCACCGTATTCGATATCTTCGCCGCGCAGCGCGAGCGTCATGGCCTCACGGATTCCTTTTGGATGAATCGGAAAGGTCCGCGCGGCCGCATCGCTGCGCACGATGGTCGGATGGATGATGCTGTCGATGAGTTTGCGACCCACGCGGGCATAGAGCGGCGTCACCAGGCCCAGCCATAGGCTCGACAGTCTGGGCGTGAGCACCGGGACCGGAATAACCAGCCGTCGAAGTCCGCGCTGGCGCCCGTATTCCTGCATGATGTCGCCATACGAGACCACGTCGGCGCCGCCGATCTCGTAAATCGGATTACCCTCCACCGCGAGGTCCAGCGCCGCGAGCAGGTAATCGATAATGTCGGAGATCGCGATCGGCTGCGATTTTATCCCGACCCATTTGGGCGCGATCATTATCGGCAGGCGCTCAACCAGCGCCCGCACCATTTCGAAGGACAGGCTTCCCGATCCGATGATGATCGACGCGCGGAACTCGATCACCTGCACCCCCGACGCACGCAGGACCTCGCCCACTTCATGGCGGCTGCGCAGATGCGGCGACAGGTCGCCATCGCTGTCGCCCAGGCCGCCGAGGTAAATGATCCGGCGCACTCCAGCGGCGCGCGCAGCGTCGGCGAAGTTGCTCGCACTCTGCCGATCTTTTTCCTCGAAGGGTTCCGCGGCTCCCATCGAATGGATCAGGTAATAGGCGGTCGAAACGCCCTCGAAGGCGGCGGTGAGGCTGGCGCGATCGAGAACATCGCCGCGCACCACGTCAGCGTTGGTGTTCCCGCCCGCCTGCCACTGCTCTGGTCTCCGCACGAGACATCGCACGCGCACCGGATGGTGCTGCAACGCACCCAGCAGCCGTCCACCGACATAGCCGGTGGCGCCGGTAAGCAGCACGAGCGGCGGGTTTGATGCTGAATCTGTCATGGAACCTCGGTGCGAATGATTTATGATCAGCGTTGCGGCGAGGCGACGCAACGAGCAGTTAACTGCGGTCGGTGAGCGATGCTGCCGACCCGCCGAGCTCGCGCGTCGCGAGCGCTTCTCAAGGCGGACCTCCTCGCAGCGATTCTCTTGCGTCCTCCAACCGGCGTATAATCGATCCTGCATAAGGGATTGATTATATGAAAGACTTTACTCCCACCGAGGCCGCAGCAATCACCGATCTTCCCGTCCGCTATATTCAAAAAGCGATTGACGAGGGTCCTCTCAAGCGCGCGCGCCACCGTAATGGCCGTAGCCTGGACCTCGATGATTTGGTCTTTCTCTATACGGTCGGCCACGTGGATTCCGGCTTGATCCAAATAACCGCGGCCGCAAAAAAACAGCTACGAAAAAAGATCGAGAACACACCCGGAAGAAATGGGGACCTTCTCGTCGGCGGAGCTGTCTTCCAACTCAAACACGCGATTCGAGCAGTTCAAAGCCGATTGACGAAACTACGCCGGGCAAAGCGGATGGTCGTCTGCGACCCTGAAATCCGTGGCGGGCTCCCGGTCATCAAAGGGACCCGTATCGGAGTGTACGAAGTCGCAACGATGTTGGCTGATCCGAATGAGACCGAAGAGGAGTTCCTTGAGGGGTATCCCACGCTTAAGCGCGAGCAGCTTGAACTGTCACGTATCTACGCCGCGGCTTATCCTCGTCGCGGCCGCCCCCCACGCCATCCGTGGCATAAGACCGAGGCACGCGCCGCTTGAGGTTTCTGGTGGACGAATGCTTGCACACCTCGCTGGTTCCGGTCGCGCACCGCGCTGGATACGAGGCGTATCATGTCATCCATCGCGGCAAATCGGGCGCGAGTGATGAGGAGTTGGTTCGCTTCGCCCTTGCGGAAGATTTGATAGTGGTTTCCAACAATCCAAAAGATTTCCGCCGGCTCGTTGGGAGAATTGATCTGCATCCCGGGCTGATACTTATTCTTCCGAATGTCGGTTCGGCGCTGCAGCGGCAGCTATTTGGGCGTGCGCTTCAGCGGATCAAAGAGGATCAGCTTGCGGACTTGATGAACAAGGTTGTGGAGGTCGATTTCGACGGCGTCCGAATTTACGATTTGCCCGCCTAACTTCTCTCGAAGGGACGAAGCCGCCGAGGCGGAGCGAAGGGTAGTAGGCTCCTAAAATACCTCTCCCGAAGGGAGAGGACGCGCGATCTCATCGCGCGGGTGAGGGTCCTTTAGAAAATACGATTCCTCCGCCCCCTGTTCTTCTCCCTCTTGTCATCCTGAGCGAGGCTGCCCAAGTCGAAGGATCTACGCGAAGCGATTTCCGGATATGCGATCGACCCGAGCCGACGTGGCCTTGAGACGCACAAAGCGCTACTCTCGGTTTATGGCGACCGACGCTGAATACATACAGGCGGCGATGCGCGCGGCGCACTTCGAACAACAAGGCGCCGCAGTGGTTCGGATCGATCCCGCAGTTGCCGGGACTATGGTCGAGTGGAGCGACCCTCGACGAAGCCCGCGACGACCTGCGCGATGCCCTCCATGCCTGGATGGATGTCCACGTTAACGAGGGCGGCCATCGCCTGCCCGACATCGACAGTTTCGGCGCCCAGCGATCTCAGCAATCATCCAAATAAGCAAATAAGCGCCCCCGCGGCGCGGTAGAATAAGTGCCGAGTCTATCTCCCTGTTCCTATGCCAAACTGGTTCGCAAACTCCGGCGATTGGGCTACGAGAAAGGACCCATCGGCCGCGGCAAACATCAAATCATGACCGGAACGCGCGGCACCGTGCGGATTTCAAATCCTCATCGAGGGGATATCGGCCTCGACCTGCTTGGCTGGATCTGAAGAGCGCGGGTATTTCCCGTGACGAATGGAACAAGACATAACGGTTCAGTGCGGTTACATTCTTCGCAGCGAAAACATTCCTGGATTGCGGTGCATCGGTTCTGCAAAAAGGTAACCTCATGAAGCTATCACACTATACTGATGAAAGAGGACTCGTCGGAATTGTGAGGTCCCAAAGTTTCTGGGCTAGAGAATTTTCAGCTCTGAATGACACCAGTGAATTCGTCTACGCGATCCCCGCGCTATGCGAAGAAGCGCTAGTACAGAGCCTATCGTTGATACCGACCGATCTTCACAACGAATTGAATGGACCGGAAGCAGTTCGTTCGGCACTACTCGAAGGCATCGAAAGCTTCAAGGAACAAATAAAGAATAGTGACGGATATGGTTCGCTCTATGTGATGTTTTTTGCGCGAGGAGGGGACGACCTTGAAGACAAGCAAGGCATCTTAGCTCTTTGGGATCGATATACGCAGAGTAACGGCTACTGCCTCCAGTTCAACAAAGAAGTAATTCACAACCTCGTAGAAAACGAGAGCATTCGGTATAGTTACGCATTCATCCTTACAGCACCGATAACTTACGGTGACGGCCGAGGCAGTCCCGAGTTCTTAGCGCTGGTCGATCAGTTGTCGCTTCGAGCAGTTCGAAGTCTGTTTCTTAAGAGTCGCGATCCTCGCCTAGCGACGCCCAATCTCCAGCGGATTCAGCCCGAAACCGCTTATTTGTTGGAACTTCTTAGGTTTCTTGGAACTCATAAACATCCAGCTTTTGAAGACGAACGCGAAATTAGAATTTTCGCCTGTCCCGTAAACATCACAGAAGGGCGAATTTTTACCGGTCCAGCTATGCCAAAAACAATTTGTAGCCATAAAACTCTGGGTAGGTACATCGCTTTAGGCGCGAATCTCCTTCCCGGAGCGATACCCGATACGATCCTCAGTGGACCGAAAGGTAAACTGATGCCACAACCGATGTTGGATGCCCTTTATCCCGCTTGGCCCAAGATTAGGAAATCTACGATACCGCTGAGATAGTGTTGTCGATTGCGCGTGACAGCTCAAAAAGAGACGTATTTAAGGCCTTGGCAAAATGATCAATGCATGCGACGGAAACGCGCCGAGGGCAGCTTTCACTTACTCCTCTAGTAGTTTCTCCAATGTCTCGCTCTCGGGGAATGCGCCTCATAAACAGCGTTGGCGATGGCGTCGCCCCACAAGTATTTTATTGCTCCCGGAGCGACGCCAGCCCGTCGAGCCCGGACGGATCCGTCGTCACTGAGGCGCGTCAAAGCAACGTCAAGTTCGGCATGTATCGCCGACCATGCCTCGTACGCCATTTCCGAAGTGCCCTCCTGCGTCCGGTAGAGATTCAGTTCCTCGTTAGCTAGTACAAAGTTGTCATTGTGCTTGACGACCAGATGCGTCCAGATACTCCGGGTGTTGGCGATCCAGCAGATTTCCGGATTCATCAGGCACGATAGCTCCGACCCGACTCCAATGGAGAGATAGTCGATTTCCGCTTGACGAATGATCTCAGGAACTTCGCGCGCGCTTTGCAGTTGACGAAATCGACCGGCCACCAGGTGAACGCGCTCTTCAGGATTGAGGTTTGCGGATCGGATCTTTGAGCCTAGTCCGTGTTCAAAAGCGCTGTAGTTACCGGCTGCAGTGGTAATCCCCATGGCCAAGTCAAAAAAAGCCCTGCGGTCGATCCCGGAAAATAGTTGGCCGAGCGTGCGATGGACCGTTAATCGGACCTCGTATTGCGCCCTGACGTTCGGCCAGTTCAATTCGTCAAGAACACTCATTTCTCTTCCTCAGGTCAGAAAATTCTTATAGCACATCGACCCTCCAGATAACGCCAGATCATTGCGCCATAGACGGACTAAGGAGGTACTTCTACGAATGCCGACGAGCCCGTGAAGATTGATTCAGATCTGATGGTAAGTCACAATATTTGTACAGGGCAGCGCGCCCGAGTTATTCGAGGAGGTCATCGATAGCGGCATAGATCGATAGCGGCATAGAAAGACACCGTCACTCTAGTCTCTCCCGCCAGGGCGCAGGAGAGATGATGAAGGAAGCGGCGTTTTTAGTCCATTATTACCGAGAGTAGCGCCAGTCCTTGAGGCTTCGAAAATCGTGGCTCTCCAGCCTTCACTCCTATCTCTCCTAGTAGGGAGAGATGGTGTCGGCTGGCAGCAGTTTTCGGATCCTTAAGGGGACGAGGTGGAAGCTCATCGAAAGATTCGGCGGATGGCTTCCCGGTTCCACAATCGTCAGAGTCGGACAAACCGCGCGGGTGACCGCGCGACAAATCCCGGCTCAAGTGGGCGGAGCAGAATAGGTAATCCTCGCTTCGCATCCAATACGAAACTCTCCCCACAAATATTTGGCGTCATTTTGAGCAAATCGCTTCGCGGAGTCCGCTTGGAACGCTCGCACGGCGAGCTAGTGGACTCGCAAGGCTCGCTCGGGATGACAGAGTAGAGCATCAGACGGAAGAATTTTCCGTCGGTCCCTCTCCCGGGACGTCATCGTCGTCGCAAAAATGAAGAGCGACAACGACGCCGCCCGTCCTCTCCCTAACGGGGAGAGGGGTCCTGCGAGGGAGGGACAAGTTAGGAGCATCAGTATGTGCGGAATTGTCGGTTACGTAGGAAATAAGGACGCCTATCCCATCCTCATCGGAGGATTGCAGCGGCTGGAATATCGCGGCTATGACTCCGCAGGTATCGCCACCCTCGTCGAAAATGGCGCGATGCATATTCGGCGCGCCAAGGGCAAACTCGAAAACCTCCGCGCGATGGTCGGGCAGGCCCGCTAGTCCGGCCATATCGGTATCGGACATACCAGGTGGGCCACCCATGGCAAACCGTCCGAGGAAAATGCGCATCCGCATAAGGCCGGGCCGGTCGCCGTCATCCATAACGGGATCGTCGAGAACTTCGTCGCGCTGCGCGCCGCGCTGGTCGGGCGCGGCCATAAGATGATGTCGGAGACCGATACCGAGCTGATTTCGCATCTTATCGAGGAGAATCTCGGGTGCGGGACCTGTGGCGCTCCGGCCGGCGACGGCTCCACCAAGAATGGCTCCAAGGGACTGACTGAGGCGGTGCGCGCCGCGGTCGGCGAGCTGCGCGGCTCGTTTTCTATCGTCGTGATGTCGGAAAGCGAACCCGACAAGCTGGTCGCGGCCAAAACCGCCACCCCGATGGTGCTGGGGTATGGCGAGGGCGAGAACTTTATCGCGTCGGACATCCCGGCACTGCTGGAGCATACGCGGATGACGCTGGTGCTGGAGGACGGCGAACTCGCGGAGGTTACGGCAGCGGGCATTAAGTTGATGTTGTTTGATGGGACGCCAATAACGCGGGCGCCGCGGCGGGTCGATTGGAGCTCGGCGGTAGCTACAAAAGGCGGCTACAAGCACTATCTGCGTAAGGAAATCGCCGAGCAACCCCAAGCATGGATCGATACGATGGCGGGTCGCGCTGCCGCCAATTCGGCCTCGGTGAGTTTCGAGACCGACCTGATGCCTCCCGGCGGCGCCGAATCGATCAAGCGTATCGTGATGTTGGGGGCTGGGGCCTCGTGGATAACGGCGAATATCGGCAAATTCATCATCGAGGAGGTCGCGGGGGTGCCCGTCGAGGTCGACTATGCCGGCGAGTTCCGCTATCGGCGGCCGCCGGTCGGCGAGGGCACCGTCGTCATCGCGGTGTCGCAGTCGGGAGAGACGGCCGACACGCTGGCTGCGATGGAGGAGGCGGCCTCGCGCGGCGCACATCTCATCGCGCTGACGAACACCGTGGATTCTTCGATCGCGCGGAAGGCGAATGCGCAAATATACACGCGATGCGGGCCGGAAATCAGCGTAACCACGACCAAATGCTTCATAACCCAGATAGAGGCGTATTACCTGTATGCGATACATCTTGGCATGAAGCTCGGTCGGCTCTCGGAAGCGCAGGTATCGGAGCTGTTGCAGGCGGCTTTCGCCATACCTTCGCAAATCGAGGCGGTCATAAGCACTGAGAAGCACATAGAAGCAGTTGCTCGCAAATACGCCTCGGCAACGGATTTTCTCTTCCTCGGGCGCGGGATCGATTACCCGGTCGCCTTCGAAGGGGCGCTGAAGCTCAAGGAGATTTCCTACATCCATGCCGAGGGGTATTCGGCCAGCGAGATGAAGCATGGGCCGATTGCGCTCATCGATGACAAGATGCCCGTGGTCGTTCTCATCCCCAACGATCATCTGTACGAGAAGTCGCTGTCCAATATGAAGGAAGTCGAGTCGCGCAATGGCCGCATTATAGCCGTCACGGATCGAAAGTCGCCGGAGCTCGAGCGCATCGCCGCCGATATTATCGAGGTCCCCGCGACTTCACCCTTGCTAATGCCGGTCCTGATGACCGTGCCGCTGCAATTGATGGCGTACCACATCGCGGTTGAGCGCGGTACCGACGTTGACCAGCCGCGCAACCTGGCGAAGTCCGTAACGGTGGAATGAAGCGCGCGGGGTAGCATCGGAGAGCCGTAGCTGTTATAAAGATGCTACCCCGTGTTCCGGAATTGGCGCGGATTGCCTGATTCGGCAGGCGGTGCGCGCCAATTCTCTTTCTAGCCTCCAACGAACCGCTCTGATTAGATTCCCTTCGATTGTTGGCTCGCTTAAATTTTTTCATCGCAGACCGGCAATGACGCTTTGTCGTGCATATATTTACATTCGTAGGAGTCCCTGTAGCGGAATCCTCACCCATTGATGATGCCTGAAGGCGAGATGAAACTTGGCGGGGGAGGCAACGTCGTATCTGTAGAACGGTTTGACAGTCGGCAGGTGCGCGAATAGCATGGATTATTCGCCGTCGAGAACTTGCCGTCTTGGCAGCTACGTTCTATATCTCAATCTGATGAGCCAGCCTCATATTTCGTCGCTCCTTCCGGCTCCGCAGCGGTCGTTTGTAGGTAAGCGTGCTCCGGTACGATCCCGGAGCCAGCGGAAAATTTGAGAGCATGAAGCCAAAGTACGAAGGAAAAGATCTGCAAGGTCTTGTCGATCTGGGCCGCGAGCAGGGCTACCTGACCTTTGATCAGGTGAATGATTTCTTGCCCCAGGATGTCGCCTCCCCGACCGATCTGCGCGCCGCGTTGGACAGTTTCGAGGATCTCGACATCAAAGTCCTCGAAGAAGTCCCGACCGCCGAAACTGAAACCGCCGCCGAAGAAGAGGCCGAGGAGGCTGAGCCCGAAGCTCCCGCTCCCGCCGCCGCGACCGAGTCCGTCGGCGAATCCTCCGACCCGGTTCGCCTCTATCTAAAGGAAATGGGCAACTTCCAGCTCCTTTCGCGCGAGCAGGAAGTGGAAATCGCCAAGCGTATCGAAGCCGGTGAAATCGAGGTCGAAGACGAAGTTCTCGGCTCCCCGGTCACCCTCGATCGCGTAATCGAGATCGCCGAGAAAGTTCTCCAGGGCGAAGCCGAGCTGCGCGAAATCTACGAAGAGAACGACGAGCCCTCGACCGATCCCGACGAGGAACGCGGTCCCGAGGCCGATGAGAAGCAACTCAAGAAGCTGACCATCTCGCTCAAGAAGCTCAGCGAGATTCGCGACCGCCTCAACGAATTCGAGGAAGAGCTTTTCCATAGCAAGGTCGGTCCGCGGCGCAAGCCCAAACTCGAAAAGGACTACTATCGCGCCAAGGACAAGGTGAAGAAGGAGCTGCGCGACATGGCACTGTCGCCGCGCCTCCAGGAAGCCATCATCGGCGAGATGCGCCGTCTGCTGCATGAGTACCTGAACTCCGAGCGCCTGATTGCGCGCTACGAAGAAGAGACCGGGCGCACCAAGAATCAGCTCATCAAGGAAGCCGCCGAGGCCGAAGATCGCCGCCACGTGCTCAAGGTCGGCGATAGCCGCGAAAACCTGCTCGATATCGCGCAGCGAATTCGCGACGCCCAGAAAGCCATCAAGGCGATCGAGAAGCGCGTCAAGGCGACCGGCGAGGATTACGCACGCAAGCTCGAAACCATCGCGGCCGGCCAGAGCAAGAGCCGCCGTGCGAAGAAGGAACTGACCGAGGCCAACCTGCGCCTCGTGGTCAGTCTCGCCAAGCGCTACACCAATCGCGGGCTGGGGTTCCTTGACCTGATCCAGGAAGGCAACATCGGCCTGATGCGCGCGGTTGACAAGTTCGAATATCAGCGCGGCTACAAGTTCTCGACTTACGCCACCTGGTGGATTCGCCAATCGATGTCGCGCGCGATCGCCGACCAGGGCCGCACCATCCGCATCCCGGTGCACATGGTTGAGACCATCAACAAGCTGCTGCGCGTGACGCGTCTTCTGGTGCAACGTCTCGGTCGCGAGCCGAGCCCCGAGGAAATTGCCGAGCAGATGGAGATGCCGCTCGACAAAGTCCAAAAGGTGCTCAAGATCGTCAAAGAGCCGATCTCACTGGAGACCCCCATCGGAGACGAGGAAGAAAGCTCGCTCGGCGATTTCGTCGAGGACGAGTTGGCGCCCTCGCCGGTCGAGGCCGCGATTCAGGGCAACCTCGGCGAGCAGACCCGCAAAGTCCTCGCGACGCTCACGCCTCGCGAGGAGCAAATCCTGCGCATGCGCTTCGGCATCGGTCAAAAGACCGACTACACCCTCGAAGAAGTCGGCAAGCAGTTCGCGGTCACTCGCGAGCGCATCCGCCAGATCGAGGCGAAGGCGCTGCGCAAGCTGCGCCAGACCGGCCGCTCGCGCAACCTCGAGGGGTTCCAGGAACGCGAGTAGAAATCTCCATCATGTAATAGAGCAAGAAGGCGGCTCGGAATCTCCGAGCCGCCTTTTCTTTAGGATACTCGTGTTAGAGTCTCTCCGTCCCTTGTTTGCAAAAAAGAGCATCAGAATGTACGATTGAGACATATTATCATGCATTCCAATGTACTTCACGAGGTTCTAAATGATTTGAATCCGTGGTGGTTAGATCCGACGCGACGACGCGCTACCGCCTATTCGGTCAGACGTGAGTTGTTTCCTCGCCTTCTGGACTACGTAGGAGGCGACCGACGTGCTGTTCTTCTCGCGGGGCCGCGCCAGGTCGGAAAAACCATACTTTTGCTTCAGATTGCGGACGAATTGCTGGAGCAAGGTTGGCCACCGTCAAACGTCAGCTATTTCGACTTTTCCGACGAACGATTACCCGAGAATTTTAGTCCACGGGAGGTGGTTGAAGCGATTCCAGTTGGAGTCTCAGCCAACCATCCACGCGTGTTCCTTTTTGACGAAATTTCCAACGCTTCGAAATGGGCATCGTGGCTCAAACATGCAGTCGACGCACGACAAAACCGCTTTGTCGTTACCGATTCTGCCGCGAGCCTCCTTCACGAGGGTTCGAGAGAATCGGGACAGGGGCGGTGGGATGAGTTGCGCATTGAGGGTCTCTCTTTTGTCGAGTTCCTTCAAATGGCAGGAATGCCGGGCGACGAGGTGGAGAAAACCTTTCGAAGAATCCCGAACGTAGTCGAGCGCTTTTTATCAGTCGGCGGTTTTCCGGAACACGCGCAATCGGACGACTACAACCAAGTTCGCGAGCGTCTCAGATCGGATATTGCCGATCGTGCTATTCGAAGGGATCTGGGCCGCTTCGGCGTCGAAGTCGAGCGCGTGCGCGCGCTCTTTCTCTATTTGATCCAAGACTCCGGAGCGATTTTCAACGCTAGTGTACGAGCCCGTGACTTAAGCGCAGATCAACGATCCGTTCGACAATGGGCCGGTCTGCTTGAGGATGCTCATCTGACCACCAGACTTCCGCGACATTCAAAGAGCGCATCATCGCGGCTCCGATCGCAACCAAAAATCTACGCGAGTGACCATGGGCTCGTAGGTGCCTTTACGCCGAGAGGATCAGCGGCACGCGAACAGGATATTCGAGGACGCGCGGTGGAGGCGTTAGTCTTTCGTCATTTACGAGAACTCGCTGAAAGTGCTCATGGGGAGCTGAGCTTCTTTCGTCAAGAAGATCTTGAAGCCGATTTCGTTCTCGAGTCGGACGATGGCTGCGTGATTATAGAGGCAACCAGCAGCCCAAGCCCTCCCACCCGAAAATTTGAACGATTGCACCGAGTTGGCAAGATCCTGAAGAGCTCGCATCCGGTGATGATTCACGGAGGGGTGGTCGAGTCCAGCACTGCTCCAATCATCTCGATATCGCTTGCGAATTTTCTGCTGGATCCATCGTCAGTACGGGAGACAAGAGCATGAATGAGAGAATTCCGCTGGGACAATTAGAAACAGAGCATTTGGAGTTCAAGAGCAGAGCTATTCTCAGGAATTTGTCGTCGGTGAGCCGCGAAGTGGTTGCAATGCTCAACGCTAGCGGCGGGGAGCTCTGGATCGGTGTTGCTGAACAAGAAGGGCGGGCCGCGGCCGTGGAGAGTATTGAGTCGGTAGAGCGAGAGATCGGTCGTATCCGGGATTACCTTGCAGACTCGATAGAACCTTCGCCGCGAGGCGAAGTGCATGTGGAACCAGTTCATAGCGAAAGGAAACAAGACGAGGTTGTCATACGCATCAAGATAACCCCGTCCTCCAGAGGCCTTTATAATTTTCGGGAGGGAACCGGGCGGCATTTTCTTATTCGCGTGGCCGATCGAGTACGTCCTATGTCTCACCAGGAGATCCTCAGTCGGCTAACAAACGACACTCAAAAACGCGAATCAGATTTTCAACTAGCCAAAGACAGGATCAAGACCGCGCGAGAACAGCATCGCATCAAACACTCTGGCCTATGGTTGCGAATTGAACCGATAACGCCGCTGGGCCTTGCATCGCTTCAGGACCTTCGCAACTACTTGATCAACCCTTGGTTAACACACAATAGGGATGCCGGGTGGAACTTCGTCAATTCATATCAACCCGCTCGAATCGGACCGGGTCGAATCTCGCAGGGAAAACCTGATGAGACTTATACCACGATATATACAAGCGGAGCGATTCAGTTCAGCACTCCCATGACGAGCTTGTATTGGAAGACCGTCACTGCTCCTTCTCAAAATGCTACTGAAATCTGGCCGTATTGTGTTTTGGAGTACCCCATCTCAGTCTTCCGATTGGCTAGTGCGATTTTCAACAAGTGCACTCCAGGGACTGGGCAGGAAACCAACCTCTTAGTTGACGTTGCCCTCTTCGGAGTCGAAGGCTGGACCCTCCGTCCTTACTCTCCAAAAAGCATTGGGTATCGGCTCGACGAGGGCAGATCCCCCGAGGCCAAGGATTTGGAATGGGGTGACCCATTGGAGTTTGGCTGGGAGGAGATTGTAGATAGCCCGGATCGTTGTGGTTTCAGATTGGTGAGTCGGGTCTACGAAGGTTTCGATCTCACAGAAGATGAGATTCCCATGGAATTTGATCGAGAAAGTGGCAAGTTGATTCTGTCCTGAATAAATCTTCGATTTCAATTTCTTTCTCGTTCACTTGACTGCCTTCGATTTTATCAGTTTCGCGATCTCTTCCGCGGTGAAGCCGGTCGCGCGCAGTACTTCCTCGGTATGCTCACCCAGCAGTGGAGGCCGCGTGATGTGACCGGGAGTCTCCGATAACTTCGCCGCCAGCCCCGTCGTCAGGTAGGTTCCAATCGCCGGATGCGGCAGCTTAAGCAGCATCTCGCGCGCCGCGGTCTGCGGATGATTGAACATCTCCTCGATGGTCAGAATCGGTCCCGCCGGAATTCCTTCGCGATTGAGCAGATCGATCCAGTACTGCGCCGGATGCGCCGCCAATGCTTTGTTGATCTCGGCCGTCAGCGCTTCGCGATACTTGATGCGATGGCCGGTGCCGGTGAAGCGATCATCGTTGGCGAGTTCCGGGCCGCCCGATGATGCCGACGAACTTGCGCCACATCGCCTCGTTGCCGACCGCGATGTTGAACACGCGATCCGCTGCCCTGAACACCCCATGTGGCGACGAGAGCGGATGATTGTTCCCGGCAGGTCCGGGCGTGCGGCCGGTATCGAAATAAATTCCCGCCGACCAGCTCAGGATGCTGACGATGGATTCGAGGAGCGAGGTCTCGACCCGCTGACCGCGACCGGTGCGATGGCGCGCTTCGAGCGCCAGCAGAATTCCCTGCGCCGAGAAAATCCCGCCGAGCAGATCGCATATCGCGATGCCGACGCGCGTCGGTCCACTCTCGGCGGTACCCGTCACGCTCATCAGACCCGACATGCCCTGTGCGATTTGATCGAAGCCGGGATAATCGCGCAGCGGCCCCGTCGATCCGAAACCCGAAATGCTGCAGGTGATGATTCGCGGATTGCGCGCCGACAATGCGTCGTAGCCGAAGCCCATCGCCTCGATGACGCCGGGGCGGAAGTTGTCGACCAGCACATCGGCGCCTTCGATGAGGCGCATCAGGACCTCGCGGCCGCGGGCATTTTTGGTATCGATCTGGACGCTTTTCTTCGAGCGATTCGAGCTCAGGAAGAAATAGTTGTCCTTGCCCGAATACTTGCCCAAATCGGCGCGCGCGCCCTCGACCGGCTCGACCTTGATGATCTCGGCGCCATAGTCGCCGAGGATTTGGGTGCAGAATGGACCCGCGAGATAGCGGGTGAGGTCGATTACCTTGATGCCGGCCAGCGGCGGAGCCTCGCTCATCGCAGCCTCCTGTGATTTTTGTGCGTAACTAACATCTTCAAAACACGTCTTATTTGGATGACGGAAACTTACTGGAACGGTGGGGCCGCGGACACCTATAATCGACGTATCCCAATGACGCTTTTATCCCGGAAGATGGGCGTGCGGCTGCTCGTGGCCGCCGTCATTATTATCGCCGCCGTCACCTATTTTCTGCGGGGTCGTTCCAGTGTCGCGCAGTATGTCACCGCGGCCGCCACGCAAGGCGACATCGTGCAGGCCGTCACCGCGACCGGCACCGTCAATCCAGTGGTCACGGTGCAGGTCGGCACCTACGTCTCCGGACCCATCGTGCAGATGCTGTGCGACTTTAATACGCAGGTCAAAAAAGGCCAGCTCTGCGCGAAAATCGATCCGAGCACCTACCAGGTCACCCTCGATCAGGCGCAGGCCAACCTCGCCAACGGCATCGCGCAGTTGAACAAGGATCAAGCCGCACTCGACTACGCCAAGGTGACCTACGAGCGCGACCAGAGATTGATCCTCGAAAATGTCATTTCCCAGGACGCGCTCGACAGCCAGAAGGCGACCTATGAAGCGGCGGTGGCGCAGGTCGGCGTCGATCGGGCCAGTATCCTGCAACAACAGGCATCGGTGCGGGCGGCCAAGGTCAACCTCGGATACACCAACATCATTTCGCCGGTCGATGGGACCGTGGTAGCGCGTAACGTCGATATGGGCCAGACCGTGGCCGCGAGTTTCCAGACCCCGACGCTGTTCTTGATCGCGCAGGACCTCACCAAGATGCAGGTCGATACCAACGTCAGCGAATCCGACGTCGGTCCGGTGCAGGTCGGCCAGAAAGCCGGCTTCACCGTCGACGCTTTTCCGGACCGGACGTTCTGGGGTTCGGTCGCACAGGTTCGGCAATCGCCAATCACGGTGCAAAACGTCGTCACATATGATGTGGTGATCGCCGTTTCCAATCCGGAACTCCTGCTTAAGCCGGGGATGACCGCCAACGCGAGGATCGTGACCGCCGAGCGCGATGACGTCCTCAGGTGCCGCTCCAGGCGCTGCGATTTTCTCCTTCCGGCACCGAGGAGCATCCGCATCATCATGGTGGAGGCGGGGAGGGCAAAACCGCGCGCTCAGATCGCAACGGGCATGTTTGGGTGTCTGATGGAGGCAAACTTCGCCGCGTCAACGTGGTTCGCGGACTCGACGACGGCAGCCATGGTTGAAATCGTCAGCGGCGACCTTAAGGCCGGCGATCAGGTCGTGATCGATCAGGTCAATGCCGCCGCCGGCAGGTATCCGGCGGCCGGGCGGAGCTCCGATGGGATACCTCATCACCTCTAAGCGCATGCCGGATATCGTCATAGAGGTTCGCGACCTCACCAAGACTTATCACCTTGGCGACGTCGAGGTGCGCGCGCTGCGCGGGGTCAGCCTGACGATCGAGCGCGGCGAGTTCGTCGCGATCATGGGCGCCTCGGGCTCGGGCAAATCCACCCTGATGAACGTTATTGGATGCCTCGATCGGCCGAGCACCGGAACCTACCTGCTCGAAGGCGTGGATGTCGCATCGTTGACGGAGCCGGAGCTGGCGGGCATTCGCAGCCGGCGCATCGGATTCGTATTCCAGAGCTTCAACCTGCTTTCGCGGACCAGCGCGCATCGAGAACGTCGAACTGCCGCTGCTCTATTCGGGCGACATGGCCGATAGCGAGCGCGCGCGCGCGAGCTTCGCTGAAGCTGCTGGGACTCGAAGGCCGCGAGCGAAGTCATTCGAATCAGCTCTCGGGCGGACAGCAGCAGCGCGTCGCGATAGCGCGATCGCTGATCAACAATCCCGCCATCCTGCTCGCCGACGAACCGACCGGTAACCTCGACTCCGTCACTTCCACCGACATCATGACCACCTTGCAGAAGCTCAACAGCGAGCGCGGGGTGACGGTGATCCTCGTGACTCACGATGCCGAAGTTGCCGAGTATGCCGACCGTGTCATCACTCTTCGCGACGGCGTCATCGTCTCTGATCATCGCGAACGCTCGCGCCATCGAGTCGCTCCGTCGATGCCGACTTCCGCAGCACTTCCCTCTAAAGAATCCAGCGCTACCGTGATTGCCGCGGTTGAAGGCGAGGCGGCCGCTTCGCAACGCTTCGGCGTGATGGCGCTCAGGGCGGCGGCGCGGGCCCTGGCGCGCAATAAACTTCGCTCCGCCCTGACGATGCTCGGGATCTTCATCGGCGTGGCCGCATTGATTGCGATGGTCGCGGTAGGACAGGGCGCCAACCAGGCCGTCAAGGAGCAGATCGCCAGCCTCGGCACCAATTTGCTGATCGTGCTGCCTGGCGCGGTGACTGCCAGTGGCGTGCGTAATGGCTATGGCAGCCGCTCGACACTGCGCGCCTCGGATGGCGATGCGATCACCAAAGATGACCCCGCGGTCTTGATGGTGAGTTACCTCGATCGGCAGACTGCGCAAGTCGAAAACAGCAACCTGAACTGGAGCACCAGCATCTACGGCGTGACGCCCAACTATACGCAGATTCGTGACTGGGCGGTGGTCTCCGGCCGCGAACTGACGCCGGAGGACGAGCGGTCGGCGGCGCTGGTCTGCCTGCTCGGCAACACCGTGGTGCAGAATCTCTTCGGCGAGCATCAGGACCCGGTGGGTACGACGATTCGGGTCAAGAATGTTCAGATGAAAGTGGTCGGGGTGCTGGCAACCAAAGGCCAGTCCGGGATGGGCCAGGATCAGGATGACGTCGTGCTGATCCCGTTCACCACCGCCGAGCGCAAAGTCCTTGGGCGTCGCAGCGCCGATCGCGCAGGCGATTGCGTCCACCACCGCGACCTTGCAAAACCCCTACGCGAGCACGCCGAACTCAACCGCGATTTACAACGCCAGCACTACCGTGATCAGCCCGTTCGGCGCTCCGCCTAAACTTACGGGTGTGGTGCAGGTGATTTTCGCCGAGGCGCGCAGTGAGGAACTAATTCCCGACGCGATCCAGCAGATCACCGACACGCTGCATCAGCGCCACCACATCCAGTCCGGCAAGGACAACGATTTCGACATCCGCAACCTTAGTGAAATCGCCAAGGCCGCCGAAAGCAGCAGCCACGTAATGGCGCTGTTGCTGGCTGCGGTCGCATCGATCTCGCTGCTGGTGGGCGGGATCGGCATCATGAACATCCTGCTGGTGTCGGTGACCGAGCGCACCCGTGAGATCGGCATCCGGATGGCGATTGGCGCGCGCCGCGTGCACATTCTGCTGCAATTCCTGGTCGAGGCGGTTCTGCTCAGCGCGATCGGCGGGGTCGCCGGCATTCTGGCGGGAATCGGCGCATCGCAAAGCATCTCGGCGTTGGCAGGATGGCCGACCCTGCTCTCCTACAATGCCGTCATCGGTGGATTTCTATTTTCCGCGGCGGTGGGAATATTTTTCGGCTACTATCCGGCCCGTAAAGCCTCGATGCTGAATCCTATCGACGCGCTCCGCTACGAATAGCGCTTCTCGTAACAAGGTTTCCTGCCGAAGGTCTGGGATCTGGGTGATTTTTCTCTGCCGAGAGACCCTACTGAACGGTCCAGCTGCCGCCGCTGCATGCATTAACTGAATACTGGTATGCATGTTCGGCTGAGCCATACAGAACCGCCATCAAATCGTAATGGCAATGGTCAACGCCGTCAGCAAATGTAATCGTGCTGACTTGTCCGGGGGAAATCGGCTGTCCGTTCAGAAGGTTGCTGGCGCCGTCCCACGAGGAGTTCACGCTGGGAGAAGCATATAGTTCGGTCATCGTATAAGATGTGTCGTTGTTGACGATAACACTCTTGGTCCCATCGGCGGTGGCCGCTGGGATTGCGAACAAGAAAGAAAATCCGACAAGAACCGGCAGATACTTAAACGATTTCATGGTTGCCGCCTCAGATCATTCGCAAAAAGCGCTTGCTGAATTGGTGAGTGAGGTAGGAAACGGAATCCCGAAAAACGGATTCGGCAGGGCGATTAGATGGCTCACGTCGAATGTGACGGATACTGTTATGGTGCTGCCAAAGGTGCAGGGCGGTGCGGGGCTCAAGCTGCTGGTCAAATATTGGCCCGAACCTGCGCCTATCAGCGGCGATGCTACCGAAACCATATAGCTCTGCACCGCGACTGGGTGGCGCTGGTGTTAGTCGCGGCGTACCGCGCTCCCTGGTAGTTGGCCTGGCCCAGTCCTAAGGCGGCGGTTCCGATGATCGCGAACTGTATTCCTACCAACATCGCAAACAATACTATCGGTGCGACGAGGGCGAGCTCGACCATCGCCTGTCCGCGGCGGGCGTGTTCAAGTCGCAAACGAGATGCTGACATTTTTACTTCAAAAAGATACTGACGGCGATTTGAAGATAAGCTTGCGAACGGCGTTACCATTTCATTTTATCAGGATAGGAGTGCCTCGAGATCCAAAATAGGAAGCTCCGGGGGATCCAAAGCTGTTGGCAATTACCTGGCTGATGAAGTGGACCGTAACCTGACCGCTGCTGTAACTATCCAGCCACACGCTGGCAAACGCCTTCACCTGCACCGATGACCGCCCATTGGGGTTTTGCCAGTCGACAACCGGTAGAATCATCACTCGCGGATTGTTCAGGGCGTGCGACGAATAGGTTCCGGAGGGATCGACGCTACTCGCGGTATCCAGCCGATCTTGGAAGCCCTGATCGACCGGTCCTACCTTCTTTCCGGGCTCGGTAGTAACCCAGTCATTTATGCTCACCATCGAGTTGTAGCCGTTCGCGATATTGGTCCTTAGATTCGCTCCACCGGTACCGCCGAGTGCAAGCAGGTCCCAATTGCCTGGACCTAGCTGGCCTTGTTGAAGGGTTATTTGCGATCCATCGGTATAGGTGGTGTTCGAGTCGAGCCCGATTGGGACCAACCCGCACGCGCCGATGTTCGCGCAGGTTCCTCCATTTCCCCCGTTATTGTCTCCGCCGGAAGGGACTTGTCCCGGGGAGGTGGCATTGCACCGTAGTCGGGGGAAACTGTGGAGCTGCGGTGGCCGCGGTCGCGACAACTCCGGTGGTTAGTCCCAGCACCTTTGCAAGAAAGTAGGGCACCGTGCGCTGCAATTTGATCGAGATGGAAAGATCGTCGTTGGCAACCGTGGTGGCGACGATCTCGCTGGCATTTATGCCATTGTTCTCCGCGAACTGATTCGCAGTGGCACACGCTTGCGATGGATTGTCAGGGAGAAAATTCGCGCCCGCCAGCGCGGCGGCGTCGGCTGCCTTTTGAAGCTGGACCCAGTTGAAGTAGAAAATTGTTGCGTCGGTGCCGAGCGCGACGGCGCCCAGAAGGGCCGGCAGAATCAGGGTGATTACGACCAGCGTTTGGCCGCCACTCTTGCGCTTCATGAATTGCTACTTCCGAAGGATTGGTATGCTTCCTTTTGGGAGCATATTGAATGCCATCAGAACCGTCTGAAAAATAGTCATGAGTATAGAATTTATACAAAATGTAGAGTTTCCTGCGCGACACTTTGTTGCAGAAGACCTACAGCGTTGCATCTCCGCAACCTGCTCCGTGACCGACCGCTACGATTGACGAAGGGGCGCCGGCAAGCGCGAGAGGGATTTCTCCGCCGCCCGCGCTAAAAGGTGACCAGCAGCTTGACTCGCAGTAGGCAGCGGCAGAAATTGAATCCTACAAGATGTATCAATTTGCGTCTTGAGGAGGATCGCCCTCATGCCGAAATCCACCAGGTTGCGGACCGTCGCCGGCGCTATCGCCTTGTCCATCGCCCTCGCAACTTTCGCGCATGCCGAAGTTAAACCGGGCGACCTCATCACTCCGCAAAATGCCGCACTGGTGAAGGACCTGGTCTCGCCCGGCGTGTATTACCGCGTAGGCATGGGCATGTCGATGGATATCGTCGATACGCAGCGCGTCAACTGGCCGCCGCCGTATCGGGAGGCGACCGAGAAGTACTCGACCCAGGTGCGCCTCAGTAATGACCATCGGACGTTGGAAGGATACGTGGCCGGTCAGCCATTCGCATTGCTCGATCCAAACGACCCCGACATTGCGACCAAGATCATCTGGAACAATGTCTTCCGGCCAATCACCACCGATGACTACGACCTGCGGTTCTTCGATTGCCAGGAACAATATCCGAAGCTGGGCGGCGTCCATCGCGTGATCAACGACCTCCAGATTGGGCACTACGCCGGATACAACATCGTCGGAAGGACCGAAGTCGACCCGATGCCGGTGGATCCGGATTTCAAAATCTCGGGGCGTCTATGGCTATTCGCGCTCTATCCTGTGCTCGCGCCCGAGGATCAGCGCGGCGTGGGCATGATTCGCTATCGCTATGCCGATCCCAATCGTGGTGATGACTCGTGGACGTGGCAGGCCGGCGCGCGCCGCGTGCGTCGCCTCGATGAATCGATCCTCAGCTCGAACACCGGCACCGAGACTTTCGATCCTGATCATTACTCGGGCTACAACCCCAAGACTGAGCAGTACAACTACAAATACCTCGGCGAGCAGAACATGCTGGCGTGCGTGCATGCGAAGCATTCGCCCGAGGTGACCTGTCCTACCGATGCGGGTGCGTCCGCGTGTCCGGAAGACTGGGAGATGCGCCATCTTTATATAGTGGAATCGGTTCCTCGCGAGAGCGGCAGACAATCGAGCAACGTCCTCGAGAGCAAGACCGTCATCTACCTCGATGCGGAAGTATGGTTCGAGCCCTACGTCGATACCTACGATCGCAAGAACCAATTGTGGAAGAACAATCTCTACTGGCTCGCCTATCGCGATCGTCCAGTTCCCGATGCGAGGGTGGCCATCTATCCCTTCAAGCGCGAGTTCGTGGTCGGCTCGAGCGCGCTCGACGAGCAGGGCGGACGCTCCGGGATGTGCTATCTGCCGGGACAGAGCACGCCCGAGCGCGAATGCTGGTACATCAACATGGGCGCCATCGACAAGGATTTCTGCACCGTGCGCGCGATGGTTGCCGCCGCACCTTAGTAACTCGCATTTCGCATTCGCGCTCCCGATTACTGGGGTAGGATCCGATCTGATCGCCATTCCTTGTTCATGGAATCTCGGCGTTCGAAGTCGTCGAAAACCCAGGCCTTTCACGATTGGCACCTATTGCTTGACGATGCCGGCAATCAAATGATAATTATTATCAGGTAATCGATGGAACTCAAAGCTGGTAAATGAAGGGCGGCGCGCCGGGTATGCCGCCAGCCGCCTGGGCGAGTTTGCCGAGCGATGCCGCAAGGGCGGGCTCGCGGTGACGCCGCAGCGCCTCGCGATTATCAAGGCGCTGCTCACCTCGGCCGAGCATCCGCGCGCCGATACCGTGTATGCAGATCGTCCGCCGCGAGCATCCGTATATCTCGCTGGCGACCGTGCATCGCACGCTGGAGACGCTGTGCGAGATCGGCGAGGCGCGCAAGGTCACCACGCTGCATGACAGCGCGCGCTACGACGGCAACGTCGCGCCCGCATCATCATGTGGTATGCGTCAAGTGCCGGCGCGTTCGCGACATCGAGATCCCGGAGCTCGAGCAGCTGCTGCAAGGACGCGCCGCGATCGGTGATTTCGAGGTGCTTGGCAGCTCGCTCGAAATCCAGGCGCTGTGTTCGCGATGCGAAACAAGATCATCCGCGCCGCGCGAAAGCCCGGCCAGCCGTAAATCAGCTTCGTAACTACTATCAATAGATGGTCCAACAGGTAGGAGGAAGAACATGCCCAGTCTCAAAGGAACCAAAACCCATCAAGAATCTGAAAGAAGCGTTTGCCGGCGAGAGCCAGGCCAACCGCCGCTATCTGTACTTCGCCAAGGTCGCCGACGTTGAAGGCCAGCCCGAAATCGCGGGTCTGTTCCGCGACACCGCCGAAGGCGAGACCGGCCACGCGCATGGCCATCTCGATTATCTGAAGCAGGTGGGCGATCCGGCCACCGATCTGCCGATCGGCGACTCGCTGCTCAACCTGAAGGCCGCCGTGCATGGCGAGACCTACGAGTACACCGACATGTATCCCGGCATGGCGAAGACCGCGCGCGAGGAGGGCTTTGCCGAAATCGCGGACTGGTTCGAGACCCTCGCCAAGGCTGAGAAGTCGCACGCCGGCCGCTTCGGCAAGGCTGCCGACACTCTCCGGTAATCACTGCGCATAATGTGCCGGTCGCATTAGCGGCCGCCTCGACAACCTCATCGCCGGGTGCAGATGCGAACTCTCACCCGGCGATCATTTTTCTCGCTGCGCGGACCTTGGACGATATTGGGACGATATTGCGGGAAGGTTTCTCGAATGAGCCGGATCTCTTCTCTACCCACTGACGGGCTTTCCTACAACGCGAACGAACCGGATACTGGAATCGCGCGGGTCTTGATAAGGAAGTCGAGCGCGTTTTCGACATCTGTCACGGATGCCGGCTGTGCTTCAATCTGTGCCCGTCGTTTCCGGCGCTGTTCGACGCGCTCGATCCAAAGCCGACGCCGATGTTCGCCAGCTCACCGCCGCGGAGAAACGCAACGTCATCGACCTCTGCTATCTCTGCAAGATGTGCGAACTTCGCTGCCCGTACACGCCCGGCGACGGCCATGAGTTCCAGCTCGATTTTCCGCGCCTGATGCAGCGCGCCAAGGCGGTCACGGCGAAGGAATCGGGCGTGCAGTTCCGCGACAAGATGCTCGGGAATCCCGACCGGCTCGGGCAAGCTCGGCAGTCTGGTTCCGGGGCTGGCGAACTTCGGATGCCGCAACACCGCTGCAATCGTGCGCTGATGGAAAAGCTGCTCGGGATCCATCGCGACAAGAAGCTCCCCGAGTTCGCCGAGCAAACCCTCGACAAATGGCTGCGCGAACCGATCTGCCCCAGCCGCCCGCCAACCCGACCGCCAAGGTCGTGCTGTTTCCGACCTGCTTCATCAATTACTACGACACCGCGCCGGGCAAAGCCGCGGTGAAGGTCTTCGAGAAAAACGGATGCGAGATCGCGTGCCCGAAGCAGAACTGCTGCGGGATGCCGGCGCATCGATGGCGGCGACGTTGCCTTCGCGCAGAAGCAGGCGCGCGCCAACATCGATTCGATGCTTCCCTACGTGCGCGCGCGGCTACAAAATCGCCGCCGATCAATCCGACCTGCTCGATGACGATGCGGCGCGAGTATCCGCTGCTGCTCGCCGGCGACGAGGTCAAGGAATTTGCCGCGGCGGTGGTCGATCCGAATGAGTTGCTGTTCGAGATCAAGAAGCAGGGCAAGTTCAACCGTGATTTTCGCACCACGCCGGGAAAGATCGCGTATCACATCCCCTGTCATCTGAAGGCGCAGAATATCGGCTTTCGCTCGCGCGACATGATGCGCACCGTGCCGGGCGCCGAAGTCGTCAGCGTCGATGCGTGTACGGCGCACGACGGCATCTGGGCGATGAAGAAGGAGTACTTCGAGCTTTCAATGAAATGGGGCGACAAGGCGTTTAACGGGATGCGCGACGCCGAAGCCAGGATCATGACCACCGACTGCCCGCTCTCGGCGATCCAGATCGAGCAGGCCACCGGCGTGCATCCGATTCATCCGCTCGAGGTGCTCGCCGCCGCCTACGAGGACAACGGTTTTCCGAACAAGGTGCCACCACCGGAAGCGCCTGGGACGAAGCGGCTAAGGAATGACAATGAAGAAAATCAGCAACGACGACCTCCTGGGCCTGGAGACATTGGGAACGCGTGCGCAACGTGCTGCGTCCGCTTTTCATTCATGAGAAGGAACGCCGCCGCCTCGCGGTCGGATCGCATCTGACGTTTCTCTTCGAGAACACCGCGACGGTCTGGTACCAGATCGAGGAGATGATTCGCTCGGAGCGGATGACCGACCCGGCCGCCATCCAGCATGAGATCGATACCTACAATGAATTGATTCCCGCGCGCGGCGAAATTTCCGCGACCCTGCTGATCGAGTTTGCCGAGGCGAAGGAACGCGATGCGGCGTTGCGGCGGTTGGTGGGCATCGAGAAGCATCTGTGGCTGAAGCTGGGCGATGTGAAAGCTCCGCCCAAATTCGACGAGCGTCAAATGTCATCGGAGCGGGTCAGTTCGGTTCAATTCGTCCGCTTCGAAGTTGGAATTGATAACGAGGCATTTCTGAAACTCGCGTTGGCTAATCAGGTCGCAATTCAGGCTGATCATCCGAACCTCGGTGCCGAGGGAAAAATCAGCGGCGATTTGGCCAAGTCGCTCGCCGAAGATCTGACCGTCGATCGCGCTTAGCGGCGAGCGGTGTTCAGCCTTTCTCAACTCGCAGATAAGAGCCGAGTTCGGCTAGCGCCATCTGCGCTAATGGATCGAGACGCGAACTCCCGCGTCGTCCGGAATGCCCCGGATTAGCGCCGCCGTATTGCACGGCTCTGCCCAAATTGCTTATCGGCGAAAGCCCCGCAAATTCGTCCCGGATCGTCCCCCTTGCGTCCTAAATCGGCTAAATACCCGATTTTGCACGAGCATCGGGCCTTGACTCGTTTTCGGCCCCCTGCTTGACAACCTCTTCCGCAAGATGCTACCTAGGCCGCGTTAACGTGCCCGTAATGAGTCAGGTGCGAGGAACAGAGTTTTTCGGTCGGGGCAGCGGACCACCGAAAATCGTAGTCGGCTTTGGGGAGCATATGGTGAAAAGAAAATTGGGAGTTGGTCGCGGGGTGTGCTGGCGAAATCTGTTGATCGCCGCATGCGCCGGGATCGCAACGCTGTGGACCTCCGCAGCCAACGCAACAATCACGCAGGGTGACTTCTCGGTGTTCGGCTTCTTCGAAACCAGAGAGGCCGGGCGATGGGGCGAGGGCGGCTCCAATGGCGCCAATATCCCGACCAAGATCACGCCGGGAGTCGGGACCGCGCCGGCCACCATCACCTATGGGTTCGCGGCAAGCCACACCGGCGGCAGCTTCGACTTCAACCATTGGGATCTGGTCGAGATGCGGCAGCTGGCCGACATCCGGCCCGATTACCACATGGTCAAGAACTACAAGTTCCTGGGCCGGCTCGACACCCTGGTGCTCAAGGACGCGGACTTTTTCGCGTTCTATCGGCCCTGGTACAACGCGGTCGGCACGCTGAAGCCGATCGGCACCGCGCAGCCGGACCGCGACTTCAACGAGAACGTGCTGGGCGGGAAATACAATCAGCAGGCGATCCAGCAGGAATATATCCGCAACGACTTGCGCGAGTATTATGCGCAGTTGAACTTTACCGACAACTTCTCGATGCGCGTCGGCAAGCAGCAGGTCATCTGGTCGGAGGCCGATGCGCTATCGGGCACCGAGCTGACCAACTCGTCTGACTTGTCGTATCACTGGACCCATTTCGAGACTGCGGAAAACCTGCGCAAGAACGTCCGGATGATCAAGTTCAACTACATCCTGCCGGACTTCCTGAAGACCGCGAACAACGAAGCGGAAGCGTTTGTGATTCCGGGTGACTACCAGGGCAACGGTGCGGTGGTTTCGACCGATATCCGTAATCCCTACGTCCTCCGTCTGCCGCTGTCTTCATGGCAAACGCCCAACACGTTCCCGAACGGTGCGGGCAGCCCTTCTTCCACCTACAACCTGGAGGGTCAACCGGTCGGATACAAGACTCTCGCGGATCTGCAGAGGGTCCCGCTGGAGCCGTTCGGACCCAACGACTTCTTCGAGAAGAACGTTTACGCGGCGAACCATCCGCCGACCAATTCCATCGAGAACAGCGAGTTTGGCTTCCGTTATTCCTCGCTGCTTCCCGTCGGCAATGGTCTGCAGGCCAGTTTCATCTATCTCTACGAGGCGCGCGATTCTAATTTCACACTGTGCTCTTCCTGTTCGGCGGCTTACTCGCGTCAAGCCGTCAATGGCGGCCGCGGCGGCAAGACCAACGGAATACCGCTGTTTGAGGCTATCGGCGGACACACTACCGGTCTCTTCCTGGTTCCCGGCGTTTTCGACCTCGGAAGCCCGGCCCCAGGCGTTCCGGTCATCGGAACCATCCGCGTGCCTGATGTCACCGACTATCGACGCAATCATTTCTTTGGCTTGACCGGCACCTACTACGACAAGGACCTGACCGACATCGTCTATCGCTATGACGTATTGTACGCCCCGAAGGTCGGCCAATATGTCGCAGGGGATCCGGCGACCCGCATGGGCGCGGGATCCGGTCCTACCGGTAAATGGACGGAGATGACCCGCTGGATCGTCGCGGGAGACCGTCCGACCTACATCCCGTGGATTTCCAAGCAGCACACCTTTATCGTCGCGCAGTACGTCAACACGTGGTATCCGGATCGTCCGGCCAATGCGGCACAGGGCGTCTTCGGGACCGCCGGCAAGACCCGCGAGGATAGCAACTTCGCCTTCCTGGCGGCGACCAACTGGCTGGTCAATGGGCAGCTGACCTCGACCAATGCGTTCGTGTGGGACATCGACAATAACGTCGGCGACCTGGGCAGCACCAACGTCTATCGCTACTCGCGCAACATCCTGCTCGGCGTGAATGCGATCTGGTACCTCGGCCGCAGCGGACGCTTCACCGATCCATTCTTCCAGAGCGTCAACCAGCGCATGAGCGAGCTCGAGGCGACCTTCAGCTACGAAATCTAACTCCGCAACTTGATTTGCCAAAAGGGCGGCTGCGAGCATTACGCAGCCGCCCTTTGCTTTGCCGAATTTAGTTTTGCTTCAATACCAGATCTCGGCTAGCTTCCAGTGATCGAAAGGAGCGCCGATGTCATCGAACGCAACCAACAATTGGTACCTGATTCGCACCAAACCTGGCAAAGAACGATGGGTTCGCGATCAGCTCGCGCCTCGGCTGCCCGAGGTTTTCCTGCCGATGCTGAAGGCGCGGATGCCGCGATGGGGCCGTCTCGCGATGTCGGTCGCGCCGCTGTTTCCGTGCTACCTTTTCGCGCGGTTCGACCTTCAGGCCAACTACTTCGAGGTCAAATATCTCGCGGGAGTCACCGGCCTGGTGTCGGCCGGCACGGACCCCATCGTGGTGCCAGACCTGATTGTCACAGAGATTCGCTCGCGCGGGGTCAACGACGTGGTCGAGATTCGCGAGGTTCCCTTCGATAGCGGGCAGGCGGTGCGGGTGGTGGAAGGTCCATTTCGCGGCTTCGAGGCGATTTTCGAGCGTTACCTTTCGAGCACCGAGCGAGTTGCGATTCTTCTGAACACCATCGAGAGCGTCGGCCCACGTATCGTTTTACCGGCGTCGGCGGTCGCTAAATATAGTTAAGCAACGCGCTTGGGGACGGTTACGAACCCTCGCTGGAGAAGCCAGGCAGTTGGAAATGCGCTTGATTCATATCGCCATGTCCAAGGTGTCCAGGGTGCTTCTCTATCTATGGGCCTTTACCGCGGTCGCTTGCAGCCTCACCCCGTCGATTCCGATGATCCAGAGCGGGACGCAACACGACGTAGGCGCCTTCATGGGAATCAGTTTCGGCGATTCGATGGACCAGGTCCAACGCCGGTTTCCAACCGGACTCATTCAAACCAGTCCGTATGGCGCGCCGGCTTACAAGCTGGAGAATGTCAGTTCACGAAACATCGAATACCGGGACGTGATCTACGAGTTCGAGCCGCACAATGGCATGCAGATGGTGATCGCGCATTTCGTACCCTCCGCGAGCGCGGACCTCTATCAGCAACTCCAAAGCACTCTGGGTGTACCTGTTTCGACCGGCGCCGGCATCGACGAGGGTTCCGCGAGTGCCGAGGCCACCTGGCGCCTGCCCGACGGCAGTCGTGTACTTTTCAACGAACCGTTTCATCGGCTGGTGCTGATCGGCAAGGACGGCGGCTCGCTGGAAACCGATATCCGCCTGCGCGATCAGTACATCCCTATCGTGTCCTAACTCCGCCTGAAACGATCTGACCGGTTGCCGCCTTAAAAGATGCAATCCGAGGCGGATTGCAAAAGCCACGAACTCTCGGTTGCACCAAGGGCCAGGCACGAAATTCCCTTGGTTTTCGCCCCATTTTGCGTGGTCTGAATCTTGCGCTAGCACCTCTGCGTGCAACTCATCACAGACAATTCCACAACTGAATTGCTGGCCAACCTACGCCACGAATTCGCGATCGGACCACTGCGCGAGCATCCCCTCTTCGATGGCAAGGCCCGCCAGTACTACTGTACCCGATGCGACTGGACGCTTCTGGTCTCGGGGGCCAAGGTCGCGCTGCTGGGTGAGAACTCGAGGTTACTGGCAGGCGACGCGGGCATGCGCCTCCACCTGATGCCCGATATCAGCCTATGCCCAGTCCTCGAAGCGATTGCTTCGGAAATGTTCGATGCGGCCGGCAACACTCAACCGAATGAATCGGGGACAGTCCCATCTGAGCCTCGCGAGGGGGCTTCCAACAACGTTCGTCCGGGAAGCCATGAGACGGGGCCTCTAGCTCGGCTGTTCGGCCATCTGCGGAGAAGTGTGGAGGGATTAGTCCGACATACTTAGTCGTGGCGATGCGATTTCAAAATTCAAATCAGTCAGGGATCGGGTCATTAATGCCTGTGGCAAAAGTCGGCTTTTCGCTTCCGACGATCTCTTTTCCCGTACCTGCACCGCAATCCTATCTCGTGCAAGGTCGGAAGCTTGACCTCGCTAACCACAAGCGTCATCGAGTCAGAGAGTTATCGAGGTCGAAACGGAAGCGGTTTCTGACTGGCATCCTCGATCTCATCATCCGAACCGTATCCAAAAGCCGCTACCCGTACTTCACCGAATCGAACCTCACTCCGCCCGACGGTATCACGCCGCAAGATCTGCTCTCCTGAAACGCGAATAGCCGTCCGACCTTCGTTTCGATAACTACTCGTCGATCAAGGTCTGAAGAGCCGCAAATGCCGCGCGCTGTTTGCGGCACTTCTGTCTCAGCCATCGGCACGCCATCCCGCGTCGTGTCCAACAAGAACTGTGGCGATAAGCCGCTGACCATCTGACTAGCAGCTGCTGCCCTGGTACTCGGGCAAAATGCAGCAATAGCCGGCGCTCATCAAAGTTAACTCTTGCGTTATGCATTTCGCTGAGAGTTATCGCCATAACTTACGATAAGAGATCGAATTATTATTTTGATTGAAAGCGCAACCTGCAAAATGCATCCAAACCCAGGCCTGCATTGGCATTTTGGTTGCAACCACCTAAAGACAAACTGCGCCTAATCAAGGCATCGGCGTAGTCGCTACTACCTTAGAGGAGTGCACTGTGGAGAGAACTCAATGAATCTCGAAATCTGGCTACCGGCAATGTTTGTCTTAGGCCTCGCGGGTTTGGGCTTTTGTTATGCGTTCTTGATCGCCTGCGACAAAATCTAAGGAGAATAACGTGATTTATCTAACCGCGGCGGTCGCCGCTTTCGTTTTCGTTTACCTGGTAACAGCAATGGTCAGGCCGGAGTGGTTCTAAGCCACTATCGATAATCAGCTCTTAAGAGGACGCAATCTATGTGGCTCTTGCCATTCTCATTAATCGCAATACCCGTGATCCTGGCTATCCCGCTGAGCGCCTACCTCGCGTGGATCATGGGAGGACATTACCGACCCGCGCGCATGCTCAAGTGGTGCGAGGATCGGGTCAACAGCGGACCGCAGAACTGGAAGCAATACGCAGTCTCTCTGCTGGTCTTCAACGTGGTGCTTTACATATTCGGCTTCCTGCTGCTGGCGCTCCAGCCATGGATGCCGCTTAATCCGAGAGGTCTCGGCGCCCTCGCTCCCAGCACCATCCTGAACACGGTGATGTCCTTCAGTACCAATACGGACATACAGCACTACTCGGGCGACGTGGCATTTTCGAATTTCACCCAGATATTTTTCTGTCTGCCGATGTTCTTTCTTTCGGCATCGATAGGTTTCTGCGCCTTGACTGCGATGATTCGCGCCTTTCGCAGCGATCCTGACGTCGGCAACTTCTTTCTCGATATGTGGCGCGTGGTCTTCTATACCTTCCTGCCGGCGGTCTTCATTTTGAGCCTGCTCTACCTGGGTACCGGCATGCCGATGACCTTTGAGAGCGCTCATCAGGTAAACACGCTTGAACCCGCCGCGATGGGAACCACTGACAGTGGGCAACCCAAACAGCAGACCATCGTGGTAGGACCGCTTGCTGCCTTCGTACCGATGAAAATGCTGGGAACCAACGGCGGTGGTTTTTACGGCATGAACTCTGCGCATCCATTTGAGAATCCCAGCGCCTTCGGCAACCTCCTTACGACCTCATCGATGATGCTGTTTCCAATGGCCTTGGTCTTTATGTACGGGCGAATGTTGCGGCGTCAACGGCACGGCGTGGTGATTTTCGGAGTTATGTTGTTTCTCCTGGTAGGCACCGTTTTGTGGGCGATCCACTTCGACACGCTCAAACCAAATCCGGGACTGACAGCTGATCCGATTGCCCGAACGTTCGAGATCCCGAGCGCCAGCGCGCCGGGGGGCAAGCGCGTTATTACTCTGCCCGCGGTCGCTGGACTTCCGGTCGATCAGCATCTCGGCAATCTCGAGGGCAAGGAGCTGCGCTTCGGGACCTCGGCCGGCGCGACCTTCGCGGCGGCGACGGTTGACTTCACCTGTGGCGCGGTCAATTGCGAGCACGACAGCTTGAACCCGGTGGCGGCGGTCGCGCCGTTCTTCGGGATGTGGGTGAACTGCATCTTCGGCGGCAAAGGCGTCGGAATGATCAATCTGCTGCTGTTCCTGATCATCGGAATATTTGTGGTGGGGCAGATGGTAGGTCGCACGCCGGAATATCTGGGTAAGAAGATCGGCGCGCGCGAGGTCAAGCTGGCGATGATCGCGCTATTGATTCATCCGCTGGTGATTCTAGGTCCTTCCGGCTTATTCGCGGCGACCAGCTGGGGCATGAAGGCCGAGAGCAATCCGGGTGCTCACGGATTGTCGCAAATCGTTTACCAGTTCTCGTCGGACTCCGCCAACAACGGTTCAGCCTTCGATGGACTCGGAGTTAGCTATGGCCTCAACAACAACCCGAGCCCGGCGCCGGAGGCGGTTCCATGGGACATCGCGGCGACCTTCGTAATCATGCTGGGCCGCTTCATACCCATCCTCGCGCCGATCGCATTGGCGGGTTTCCTGGGCATGAAGAAGAGCACGCCATTTGGTCTGGGAACCTTGCGCGATGACACCTTCACCTTTGGATGCCTGTTGTTGGGGACCATCGTGATCGTCGGGGCGCTGTTGTTCCTGCCGGTCGCGGCGCTGGGTCCGGTAGCAGAACACTTAGGCCCGATTCCGTTTGGCGGATGACGGCAGACACAACGATAACAACCAGTCGCGATTAGTTGGAGAACTCATATGGGAGCAGCCGCAGCACCGCTTAGAACGATCGAAGAACCGCAGCATCCACGTCCGCCCCGGCGGGTCAGAAGCAGGAACCTGTTCGAACCTGAGCTGGTCCGCCAGGCGCTGAAGCAGGCGTTCGTGATGCTCCGCCCGGACCTTCAATGGGCGAACCCGGTAATGTTCGTGGTCGAGATCGGCGCGATTCTAACCGCCTTGTTCATCCTACAGGCGATGTTCAGCGCGTCAGCGTCACAGGTTCCGATCAGCTACTTCATCGAACTCGACGCGTGGCTTTTTCTGACTGTCCTGTTCGCGAATTTCGCGACCGCGCTGGCCGAGGCGCGCGGCAAGGCGCAGGCTGAGTCGCTGCGCAGGACTCGTAGCGAGACGCCGGCCTATCGCCTCAAGCGTCCGGGGGTGGTGGAAGAAATTCGCTCGACGGACCTCAACGCTGGCGACCTGGTGGTGGTCACGGTAGGTCAGGTGATCCCGAGCGATGGCGAAATCATCGAAGGGATCGCCTCGGTCGACGAATCCGCGATTACCGGTGAATCCGCGCCGGTGATTCGCGAAGCGGGCGGCGACCGCTCCGGAGTAACTGGTGGCACCCGGGTCATTTCCGATCGGATCGTGGTGAAGATTACCGCGCTTTCGGGTCAAACCTTCCTCGATCGAATGATCGCGCTGGTCGAAGGCGCGTCGCGCCAGAAGAGCCCCAACGAAATCGCCCTGACGCTCGCGCTCTCCGCGCTGACGCTCGCCTTCCTGATTGTCGTCGTCCCGCTATGGCCGATGGCCTGGAACGCCGAGCAGTATATGGCGGGCTATCTCGGAATCACCGAGCCGCTGAAAAGCCTCGGCACCGATGTCCCGACCCTGGTCGCACTGCTGGTCTGCCTGATCCCGACGACGATCGGCGCACTGCTGGCCGCGATCGGCATCGCGGGAATGGATCGCGCCCTGCAAGCCAACATTATTGCGAAGAGCGGTAAAGCGGTGGAGACCGCGGGCGACATCGACACCGTGCTGCTCGATAAGACCGGAACGATCACGGTCGGAAATCGTCACGCGACGGAGTTCATCCCGGTTGGAAGCTATACGGCGGCGAGGCTCGCGCGATTGGCCGCCCTCGCTTCCGCATCCGACGAGACGCCGGAAGGCAAGAGCATCGTGCTCCACGCAAAATCCCAGGGAGTTACCGCCAAGGATCTCGTCATGCCGGCGGGCGCCGGGTTCGTCGCTTTCAGCGCCCAGACCCGCATGAGCGGTCTCGATTTCGCCGACGGTACTTGCGTGCGCAAAGGCGCCCCCGATTCCGTGATCGCGTTCGTGCGCAATCAGGGCGGTGCAATACCCAGCGAGCTGGAACCCACCGTCGAGGCGGTCGCCTCCAAGGGCGCCACTCCACTGGTAGTCGCCGAAAGCGCGAAGATCGCCGGTGTCATCGTCCTCGAGGACATTTTGAAAACCGGGATGCAGGAGCGCTTCGAGCGCCTGCGCAGCATGGGCCTGCGCACGGTGATGATCACCGGCGACAATCCGCTTACCGCGGCGACCATCGCGCGGCAGGCCGGGGTCGACGATTTCGTCGCACAAGCCACCCCCGAATCCAAGCTCGCCTACATCCGCAAGGAGCAGGCCGAGGGCAAGCTGGTCGCGATGATGGGCGATGGCACCAACGACGCTCCGGCGCTGGCGCAGGCGGATGTCGGCCTCGCGATGAATTCCGGCACCCAGGCCGCCAAGGAAGCCGGCAACATGGTCGACCTCGATTCCGATCCGACCAAGCTCATCGAGGTGGTCGAGATCGGCAAACAACTGCTGATGACGCGCGGCGCGCTGACGACCTTTTCGGTCGCGAACGACGTGGCGAAGTACTTCGCGATTGTTCCGGCCCTGTTCGCCGGTACGCTGCCATGGCTGAAGGCGATGGACGTGATGCATCTGCATTCGCCGACTTCCGCGATTCTGTCCGCGGTTATCTTCAACGCGATCATCATTCCGATGCTGATTCCGGTCGCGTTGCGTGGGGTGAAGTATCAGCCGCTCGGCGCCGACGCGCTGCTGCGGAAAAACCTTTTGGTCTGGGGTCTCGGCGGAGTCATTCTTCCTTTTATTGGAATCAAACTGATCGATGTCGCGATGGTGGCGACGCACCTCATTGCTTAGGCAAGGAGGGAGGACAAACTCGTGAAAAACATTTCCAAAAGTATCTGGCTCCTTTCCGCGACCGTGGTTATCTGCTGCCTGGTCTATCCACTCGCGGTCTGGGCCATCGGGCAGGCCTTATTTCCCTTTTCCGCCAACGGGAGCATCGTCTCCGGCCCCGACGGCAAGCCGGTCGGCTCGCTCTTAATCGCGCAACCCTTTACCAAGGACGAATACTTCTGGCCGCGACCGTCGGCGGCGTCCTATGACGCTTCGGCCTCCGCCTCGTCCACGCTTTCCGCCTCCAACTATGCGCTAAGAGACCGCGTCGCCCGCATGATCGGGCCTATCGTCAAATATCAGAGCGGTCCCAAGGCGGGACAACTGGTTGCACCCGATATCGAAGCGTGGTTTCAGCAGGATCAATACCAGGGCAAGCCTCATCTGGTCGCGCAATGGGCCGATAACCACAATGAGTTGGCGACGGGCTGGGTGAGTGCCGATCCTACCCACGCCGCCTATATCGATGCATGGGCCAAGTCGCATCAGCCCGCGGTCCAGGACTGGATAAAATCCAACCCCGGGACTCCCAAGCCGCAGGCGTCGGATCTCGCGGTGGCGTTCTTCGAAAATTTCTCCAGCGAGCATCCGGGCAAGTTTCCTTCCGCTGTGACCAAAACCGCCGCCGATGGAAAAACCCAGACGACTTCGATCGAGCCGGTCGCGACTGGTTCGGACATTCAATCGATCTTCTTTGATATGTGGCGTCAGGATCACGCCGATGCGGACCTCGCGAATGTTCCGGGCGATATGGTGACCACTTCAGGGTCGGGCCTCGATCCGCACATCACGCTGCAGAACGCCGAGTATCAGCTCGATCGAGTCGCCTCAAAGTGGGCGGCGGATACCAAAGGCGACCCGGCCCAGGTTCATCAGCAAATCGAGCAGATGCTGCAGACCGACGCCTCCGCGCCGATGGGTGGTTTATTCGGCGAGAAGATGATCAACGTACTGCAACTGAATCTTGAACTGCGCCAGCGCTACGGCGCCCCGCAAGGCTGACACGATTGCCGAACCGGGCCGCCATGGCATCCTGATGGCGGCCCGGTCGGCTGTCGATCCTCACCACGCTCCATATTCGACGGCCGAGGGCCGTCCGACCCTGCTCGCGTTCCGGGGGGAACGAGCGTGAAGACATCGGATAGCCGCGCTTGCCAAAAATCCTCATCGTTGCGACGATTGTTGCCCTCCATTCCGGCGCGGTGTATGGACTCGGAGGGCGTCGCTACACATACTGTTTGTACTGTTTGAGGATCATTATGAAGAACAGAGTCCGCGAGCCGGTGCATATCGAACCCAAGGGATGGGGCCGCGAAGTGTGGCTCGCCAACAACGAGCTCTACTGCGGGAAAATCCTGGAAATCAACAAGGGGAAGCGCTGTTCGCTGCACTTCCATAAGCTCAAGACTGAATCGTTTTTCCTGCGCGCGGGCCGGTTGCGGGTCACGATTAAGGCGTCGCCGGAAGCCGAGGAAATCGAGCAGTTCGTGCTGAGTGCGGGCGAATGCATGGATATTCCGCCCGGCCTGGTGCATCAGATGGAGGCGCTGGAGGACGCGGAGCTGTACGAATTTTCCACCCAGCACTTCAACAGCGATTCGCATCGCCTCGTCAAAGGTGATTAGTCTGTAAGCTGGTCTAAGCTGGAGAGCCGTTGGCAAAAGTTGCGTTAATAACCGGGGTCACGGGGCAGGACGGGTCATATCTCGCGGAATTGTTGCTCAAGAAGGGCTACGAGACGCATGGTATCGTCAGGCGCAGCTCAAGCTTCGCGACCGCGCGCATCGACCATCTACGGCGTGGCTTTGATGTGCCTGGCGAAGGTTTACAGCTTCACTACGGAGACCTCGGCGATGGAACCGGCCTGCAGACGCATCATCGAGCAGGTGCGGCCGGACGAGGTGTATAACCTGGCGGCGCAGTCGCACGTGCGGATCTCATTCGATCAGCCGGAATATACCGCCGATGTGGTGGGTCTTGGCACGCTAAGACTGCTCGAAACGCTACGTGACCATAATCAGCGTCATGGGCGCCAGGCGCGGATGTATCAAGCGGGATCATCGGAAATGTTCGGCAAGGTGGTCGAGGTCCCGCAGAGTGAGACGACGCCGTTTCATCCTCGGAGCCCATACGCATGCGCGAAGGTCTACGCTCATTGGCAGACTGTCAACTATCGTGAGGCATACGGGCTGTTCGCCGTAAACGGCATTCTCTTCAATCACGAATCACCGCGACGAGGTGAGAATTTCGTCACTCGGAAAATCACCCGCAGCGTTGGACGCATCAAGATGGGCCTCCAGGGCAAGCTGCTGCTGGGCAACCTCGATGCGAAGCGCGATTGGGGATTCGCCGGCGACTATGTCGAGGCGATGTGGCTGATGCTTCAGCAAGAGCGGCCCGACGACTACGTCATCGCGACCGGCGAGACGCATTCGGTGCAGGAATTCCTCGAATCGGCATTCGGATATTTGGAGCTCGACTGGCACAACTATGTCGATACCGATCCGCGATTTTTTCGCCCTTCTGAAGTTGACCTACTTATCGGCGACGCAAATAAGGCCCGCCGCGTCCTCGGATGGCAGCCCAAAGTGAAGTTCCACGACCTCGTCTCGATGATGGTCGATGCTGACCTGGAACTCGCCCAGCGCGAAATCCGCGGCCGGTAGCCCTTCTTCCCTCCACACCCGATGTTGTCATCATGCCCACCATTTAGTCGCCTGCGACTAGCCTAAGTACTCGTAGTCATGTCTATTTGACCGACTGACCATGTGCCGGTTAGTCGGTCAGAACCATGTTCGACTGTTGCGGTCATCTCGCCGGCCCCCATACTGATACTCTGACCTCTCGGTCAATCAACGCTTCGCAGTATTTGGGGGGAAGTGATGAGCCATCTGATGAGATCCAATATCGTTTCGCCGGCGCCCGCCGCCGTTAAGTCCGTGACCGTCTCCGACATTTTGTTCAATATTGCTACCGTCGAGCCAATCGAGTTCATTGACCTGACCGATCCCATCAATGAGCACCTGCGCCGCGCGAACATCCGCGACGGTTCCGTGACGGTGTTTTCCCGCCACACCACCGCCGCCATCAAAATCAACGAGGCCGAGGAGCTCCTGCTCGAGGATTTCAAGCATTTTCTCCGCGGCCTCTGCCCTTCCGAGCGCCCCTACAACCACAACGATATGGACCGCCGCAAGCCGCCGATCGCCATCGACGAGCGCGCCAATGCCCATTCGCATCTGATGCATCTGCTGCTCTCGACCAGCGAGACCATTCCGGTCGTCGATGCGCGCCTCGCACTCGGCACCTGGCAGCGCGTGTTCATGGTCGAGCTCGACGGCCCGCGCCCGCGCGAAGTGCTGGTGCGATGCGAATCCTACGTGGCGTGCGAGCTTCCCGTCGCCCTCGAAGTGAAACGCATCGGCCATCCGCATCTCGAAGTGTCGAGTGCGGTTCTCGTGGGCGGAAAATAGGATGGCGCCGGCGCGCCGGCTTTAGCTGATCTTCGCGATCGCTTCTTCCGAGACTTCCCACAGCCGCCGCGCGTGCTCGGCATCGAGGGCATACGGCATCACGCCCGAAAACGGATTCTCGGCCGTCCACGGTTTGGCGATGCCGCAATCTTCCAGATAGTGGCCGCTGTTGCCTTCGAGTTCGGGCGCCACTGCCGCATAGATCGAGGTCGCCGCACCCTGCTCAGGAGTCTTGAAGCGCGGGTTGATGTTGCCGGCTTCGTCGATCCATCCCATCGCGAGCTGCTCCTCGCGCGGAACGAATTTCTGCAGCCCGCTCATGATGCCGCCGGGATGCACCGCGTTGGCGAGGATGCCGTCGCCCGCCCATCGCCGCGTGACTTCAACCGCGAACAGCGAGTTGGCGGTCTTCGCTTGTCCATAGGCCGACCAGCGCTCGTACGGGCGCGTGCGAAAATTGAGGTCTTCGAAAATCACATCGGAACGTCGATGGCCGATCGACGTGAGTTCCACCACGCGCGCCCTTCCGGCCGCCTTCAGCGCGGGCAGCAGTCCCACCGTGAGCGCGAAATGGCCGATATGATTGGTGCCGAATTGCGATTCGAAACCGTCCTCGGTGTAGGCGAGCGGGGTGGCCATAATGCCCGCGTTGTTAATCAGCAGATGCAGCGGGCGTCCCAGCGCGCGAAACTGCGCGACGAATGCGCGCACCGACTTGAGCGACCCCAGGTCGAGCATGGCGAATTCAATCGCATCCTTGCCGGTCTCTTTGCGCAGCGTCGCGGCGACCGCCTCGCCCTTGGCGCGATCGCGCGTGGCGATGGTGACTCTCGCTCCCGCCGTCGCAAGCGCGCGAACCGTCTCGATGCCGATACCCGATGCGCCTCCGGTTACGATCGCCTCGCGCCCGCGCAGGTCATGGCCGGCGATGACTTCGAGCGCGGTCGATCGCGCCCCGAATTTTGAGGTGGTGGAAGTTGGAAATGATTTCTCGCTCATGACTTGTCTCTATCAGTAGGATGTTTACAGTAAATGGTTTGATTGGCAGGATTGGAGGTACGCGATACGCTGATCGGTCGTCTCCGGGGCATGGTTTCGTTATTTGATCGCCTTTGTGGTAATATGTGCCAAAGGTGGCTGGAATGTTTAAATACATTGCAGGTATTGTTTATATACCGTATTCGTTTGGGTATTCGTTCGACTGAGTGGTATTAACAATTAGAAATAATTATTCTGCGGACAGTGTCCTTAACAGGGGAGGCAGGAGGAAACATCATGGCAGCGAGAAAGTCGTTCTTTGGACCGACGCCATCTCATCCTAATCTGGATAAACTTCGTGAAGAAACGCGCCATTTGAAGGTCACCGAGAAACAACTAAAGGAACAGCGAGTCAGTTTCATCTACGGCAACGCCCCGGAGGACTCTACGATCACGAAGGAATCCGCCCGCGTGGCGTCACGGCAACTCCTCATTAAACAGAATTAGACCTCAGCACAAGGTCCGGACGGTATCGATGCTTGTCCTAAAGGAAACTGATCCGGACCTCTTCGATGGCGTTGAGAAAAAGAATCTCGGTAGACAATACGATCTTCTCACGACTTTCATAGAAATTGGTCTGAAGCAGGGCCCTTTCGCTCTCGACAAGTACGCGTTGTGGGTCCAAACCATGTCGCTGTAGCTGGTATCTCCCAATTCGGCGGTCGTTTTCGCGAGCAACCGATATACATCGGCAATCATATTCCGCCGCATTTCAAAGATGTCCGCACCTCATGGACCAGTTTATTTCCTTCATCCATGAGAATTGGTTCGATGCGACTTCAACACAATTGGCGTCCTATGGCCTCTGGCGTTTGAACTGGATACATCCGTTCATCGAAGGCAATGGACGAACTGCCCGCGCTGTCTGCTATTACCTACTGTCCGTCAAGGAGGGTCGCATACTTGGTGGCAGCACTATTGTACCCGAACGGATTAAAGTAAATCGCCCTCAGTACATCAATGCTCTGCGTGCCGCTGATCGGGCATGGGACGCGGGCAAGCTCGATCTGACCGAAATGGAAGCGTTCCTCGCACAGTTACTCAGCGGAACAGTACGCGCAAGAGAAGGAGGAAGCCGAACAAGCGACCATCTGACCGTCTCCCGCTTCTCCCCCTCATCGTGTGCCGATGCGAGTAACCTACAATCTGTCCATCTTAGCGTTTTCGAGCCCTTCGCGGGCCTCTTTTTTGGCCTGCTTGCTCGCTCCGGAATCTGAATTCGCTTTGGACGCGTTTGCCCACTAGTGCGCTCAGATCGCGGCGACGAGCCAATAAACGTCTATTGCCGAACGGATCGTCATCGTTTCTCTGGTGGTGGCAATACGCCGACTGTTGTAGCGTTACGTGAATTCCGACAAATAGAGGGGCACAAAATCGTTGGACTAACCGTAAGAGGAGAGCCGGCGTCTTCGGTCCGATGGTGCAGCTCAGGTTCTTCGGCACGCGTGACATCGCGGCGTTGCCCTTTACTACCGTCCAGCTTCTATGCCGTGGATGGCTGTAATTCCCAACGTGATGAGATTCCAACTAAGAGAAAAATATGCCCGCCTACGCAATTTTCATCCGCGATAGCACTCGTGACCCCAAGGAGCTCGAGACTTATTCCAAGGTCGCTCCAGGTACTTTGTCGGGCCATCCGGTCACGCTGCGAGTTGCCTATGGGCACCACGAGGTGCTGGAAGGTCCCGCAATCGAAGGCGCGGTGGTGCTCGAGTTTCCGACTATGGAGGCCGCCAAGGCATGGTACGATAGCCCCGCCTACCGCGAGGCGCGCGAGCATCGTTTCGAAGGCGCCAACTACCGGGCCTTCCTCGTCCAGGGTGTATGAAGTTTTACCGGGTAGCTGACGGTTAGCCGCCGCGTTCGGGCCGCTCGGTTAATTCATCGATGCCCGATTAGCTGCGGACGGCGCCGAAAAGCGCTTGGCACGGCTTCGCACGCTGCGCTGAGGGCAGTTTGACCTTGCGCGGCGCTTAGGTTTGTGTGAGAGCGGCTCGCGGGATACTCGCGAACCCAATTCGTCGTCGCAAATAAACGCTTGTCGCCATCGATGGCTCGGCAATCGGGACGCCTTGCGGCAGGCCATTGGATGAAACTACCACCGGATATGTGAGGCGCGCGTATAACCATCGAGTCATGGCGTCATGACTATAACCACAGCCGTCCGCATGGCAGCCTCGGTGCGTTGACGCCGGCCGAGTTCGCGGTGCTTAATTGGACCGCGGCAACTCGGGAGTAATTCGTTCCCGGGTTTTGCGGTTACTCCAAAAACGGAGGCATCACAATGGCCAATACACCCGAGAAAATGTCCATCGAGCGGGCGCGGGAAATAGTCACCGACGGAAATACTGAGCGGCTGATCGCGGATCCTCGTGCGATCGACGAACTCAATCAGTCCATCATCCAGAAATTTCGCGCCAATCAAGGCAACGTCGCCTTTCCGGAGGAAGGGATGCCCGTCTTGCTGCTGACGATGACGGGCGCCAGGACCGGCAGAACCCTGGTGCGCCCCTTGTGCTACTCGCGCGATGGCGACCGGCTCGTGATAATCGCCTCCTACGGCGGCGCGCCGCGAAATCCGCCCTGGTTTCACAATCTGGTCGCGAATCCGGTCGTGACAGTTGAGGTCGGCACCGAAAAGTTTCGCGCGCGAGCCACGCTAGCCCAAGGCGCCGAGCGCGATCGCATCTTCGCCGACACCGCCAGGCTGATGCCGCGCTTCGCGGAATATCAGAACAAGACCGAGCGTCAGCTTCCGCTATTCATCCTGACGCGGATCGAGGAAGGGTAGGGTTCCACGACGTTGGGTGCTGGAGGAATCCACTAGCTGTAAGGGGGAAAGCCGGCGTCGTCAGGCCGACGCTGCAACAGATGGTCAATGAATTCATCTACAACAATCCGACCTGGCTGTGGGGCACCCTGGTCGTTGCGTTCTTCGTCGGCGTGTCGTGCCTCGGGCTGGCGATATTTCAGCGCCTCGTTCATGTCGAGGTCCGCAGGGCGCACAACGATCTGGCAGGTTTTACGGTTGCGATCATCAGCGTCACTTACGCGGTGCTGCTGGCCTTCATCGCGATCGCAACCTGGGAGTCCTACACCCGCGCGGAAGATATCGTTCAAGGTGAGGCGGATTTCGTCGGCAGCATCTATCGCGATACGCAGGGCCTGCCGGCGGAGATGGGGAAAGATATTCGCGCCGATTTACGCGACTACGTTGATATCGTTATCCATCGAGAATGGCCGGCACAGCGCAATGGCGACATACCGAGCGCGGGATGGGCGCCACTGCACAAGTTGCATTCGGCGATCGCGACCATGCATCCCGCGGATCTCGGCCAGTCCGTCATCGAAGCGGAGTTGCTCAGGACTCTGAACGAACTCTACCGGGCACGAGCCAGTCGTCTTTCGGAGGCGGCCGGGCATATCCCGGACGTAGTATGGTGGATCATATTTTTCGGCGGCGCGATTACCACCGGCTATACCTATCTCTTCGGATTCCACAATTTGACTATGCATATGGTGATGACGGCGTCGGTGGCGGCATCGTTGGCACTGGTGGTCGTGCTTATTATGGCGCTCGATTGGCCGTTTCGCGGCGCGGTAAGTATTTCGCCTTCGGCGTTCATCCAGACCCAGCAATCATGGAGCGAGCTGCAACTCGACAAGAAGTAATCGCCCTCGGCGGCAAATCCGCCCCGGGACTCATCCACCTTAATCACCGCTAGAGAGATTCCAGGGTCAACGGATTGATGGGATATACGGTCACGGGAAAATTTGGTTTTTCCCGCGAAATCCGCGCGAAATCCGTTCGCCACCCGCAACAGGTTTGCTATGCCGACGCTCACCCTGTGTCATCGCGAATGGTTCTTACGATGACCGGATCGCAGGGAAAGCGGAGCTTTTACTGTCGCGCCATCGCAACCCGCAGGCGATCCTCGGCAGTGATCAGGTGATCGAGATTGATCGCATCCTTTCCAATATCGATCTCAACCCAATTCACTTCGCCGCTGAATTCATTGTCGTGCGTTCCGTACTCATAAGTCACCGGAGACCCGGCGCCGAAGCCGACATCGCAGGTTTCGTCGGCGGAGAAGACCAATGGCTCCGTCTTTTCCACACGTCCCTCGCCGCACTTTTGGCCATCGAGGTAGAGCGTGACCGTGCCCCCTTTCGCAAGACCGCCGCCATCGTAGGCAAACTCCATCCGCACCTCGTGCTTACCGGATGGAATCTTGTTCGCGCCTTCGACGTAGTAACGCTCAATTCCGTAGAAGTTGTAGCAATACTTCGGTTTGCCATCTTTGGCGTAAAGGCCCCAGCCTCCGGTCAGGCCGCCTTGAGCAACAATGACTCCTTGTGCGCCCGACTCCGGCACGATCACCTCGGCCGTCACCGCGTGCGACTTATTCTTGATGTTGACGATGGAGCCTTCCGTAAGCCGACCCATCCCGCCGAACAACAATTGTCGGTTGCCCACGATCAACTGCGGGCGACCAGCGATGTCGGGATTGGCGCGTTCGGCGAAGCGGTCGTCCAACGGCAGCACGTTGTATTTGACCGCCTCGATTAGCCATAGCCGTTGAAGTTCGTGCAGCTTTTTCGGATTCTCTTTTGCCAGGTCTTTGGCTTGGCTCCAGTCCGTGTTGGTGTCGTATAGCTCCCACACATCGTCGTCGAAGGCGGCCAATTGCACCGCCCCGGTCAGCCAGGGAGTTCGATGCCGCGTCACCGCGGTCCAACCCTTATGGTAGATGCCGCGATTGCCAGCCATCTCGAAATACTGAGTTTCGCGCCGCTCCGGGGCCTTAGCGTCGTTGAATGAGTACGCCATGCTGACGCCCTCGATCGGCTTTTGCGCCACGCCATTGACTAGCAGCGGCTCAGGAAGCCCCGCTACTTCCAGCAAAGTGGGCGCGACATCAATCACGTGATGGAATTGCGACCGAACCTCGCTCTTTCCTTTGATTCCTCGGGGCCAATGCACAACCAGTCCGTTGCGCGTACCACCCCAATGCGACGCCACCTGCTTGGTCCATTGGTAGGGCGTGTCCATCGCATGCGCCCAGCCGACCGCGTAATGATTGTAGGCCTCAACCCCGCCGAATTTGTCGATGTGCGCCTTGAGGAACTCGGCCGACTCGAGATCGGCAAAGCCGGTCAGCGGCACCAACTCGTTGTACGCGCCTTGTAGCGTGCCCTCGCCTGATGCGCCGTTGTCGCCGATGATCAGATAGATCAGCGTGTCGTCGATGATGTCGAGATCCTTCAGCGCGTCGATGAGGAGACCGATGTAGTGGTCGGTGTGCTCCATGAAGCCCGCAAAGATTTCCATCTGACGGGTGAGAACCGGCTTCATCTCCGCCGACTCTGTCTCCCAGGCCGGAATTTCGGCATGGCGTTTCGTCAGTTCGCAATCTTTGGGGATAACGCCAAGCTCCTTCTGTCGAGCGAATGTTTCTTCGCGCAGCCGATCCCAACCCTGGTCAAATTGTCCTTTATACTTGTCTGACCACTCTTTGGGCACATGGTGAGGCGCGTGCATCGCGCCCGGAGCGTAATAGACAAAGAACGGCTTGTCGGGAGCTAACGCCTTCTGCTGGCGAATCCACTTGATCGCCTTGTTCGTCATGTCATCGGTGAAATGGTAGCCCTCTTCAGGCTTCTTCTCGGGCTCGACGGGCGTCGTTCCTTCCCAGATCGCGGGAAAGTACTGATTGGTCTCGCCACCGATAAAGCCATAGAAGTATTCAAACCCGCCACCGCCTGTAGGCCATGCATCGAATGGACCCACCGGACTGGTCTCCCAGACCGGAATCTCATGGCACTTGCCGAACTGCGCCGTCGAGTAGCCATTCAGCTTGAGGGTCCGGGCAATCGGCGAGGCCGTGTTGGGCAGGATTGAGTTGTAGCCGGGCGCGGAAGTCGCAATCTCAGTAATACCGCCCATGCCGACTGAGTGGTGATTACGGCCCGTCAGCAGCGCTTGGCGGGTCGGCGAGCACAGCGCAGTCGTGTGAAATCGAGTGTATTTCAGTCCCGTGCTGGCCAGTTTTTCGATGTTGGGAGTATGGCACGGGCCGCCAAACGCTGAGGTGGTGCCGAAGCCGACATCGTCAAGCAGGATCACCAGGATATTAGGGGCACCCTCGGGCGGACGTAGCTGCTCGATGGGAGGATATTTGGTGTCGGGGTCTTTAGCGTCATAGGTCGTCAAGCCAACATGTGCGCGATCGGGAATCGGGAGTACCGTTCTTGATTTCTTGTTGTTACTCATTGTTTGCTCCACGGAGGTGTTTTCGAACGACCGGATGTTTGGAAACTGTCCAGGTCAACAGATTGATGGGTAAAATTGATGGGTAAGTAGAGAAGGCATTCCGTCACTTCTCTCCCAGCGAAGGTTGAGAGCGAACCCTTCGTCCAGCACCGTCAAAACCCACGCGCCGGGCCGATCGGCGATGAGCGCACCGGCTTGGCCATGCCGTCGAATAATGTGTGGGCCGAGCAAGGCGAAGTTCTACTTCCCAGCGGCCGCTCCAGGCAGGGTCGAGGTCCGAAAAGTGGACCGCAGTACCCGAGCATTCGGTGTAGCTCGCGCTCGTCGAGGCGGGGTCCTCTAGTAGCACTGGGTTTTTCATAACGCCTTCGTCTCCGTCGGCCAAAGTCGGTCGCCTCCTACTACCCTGACGCATGTTTCATAGAGACAAATATGGGACCTTCGTACCATGGAGTAGCTTTGGCCGAGGCGAATCAGCGTTGGACTGTGGAGTCACGATGATCGGTCGGAGTAGAGAAGGCGTTCCCGCACCCCACCCCATCCATGGCTTCGTGGTCAAAAAACCATGCCGAGGCGGAGGCCGAAGACAGTCGCCGTACCGACTCTTTCAAGTAAGTTACCGCCGGTAACTCCGTTGCTTGAGAGAGTCCCGCTACCGCGCTGGCGCTTCAGGGCCGGGCCAATTACCTGAATGTCCGGGGTGAAGATTAGCCAGGGCGTCAGCGCGACGTTGTAGTATGCCTCGAACCCCCACTCGTCTCGGAGGAATGAAGCAGTGCGGTTACCGACTGAAAGCGTAGGATTAGCCACGTCGAGAAAGTAGTAGCCCAATCCGAATTGATCGTTCTCGCGACTATGAATGACACCTTTTCCGCCGATCCCTGCGCTGAAGAAATACTGCAAGAAATTGGGATCGCCGTCGGCCGCGCCGAACCGTCCAAACAAACCAACGCCACGACCTTTATGCTTCTCGATCTCGTACAAGAACTGATCGAAGTTGTAGTAGACAGCCCAGGTTCCGTCAGTCCTGGCGAGGCGGCGGTTCTGAAGAATGAAGCCTACCCGCTGATCGATCGAGGTGTACTGCTTGTTGGAGTACTCGGCACCAACTAGCTGATGTCCGGTGATACCGAAAAAATGTGTTCTCACCCGGCCTTCACCGGCAAAGGTCAGGTCATTCGAGCTAATATGATCGAACCCGGCCGTGCTGGCTTTTGCGGTGCTCTGGATTACTACGGCATTGAGAACAGCTTGATCCGGAGCCACCGGCCAGGACACCCTGCTCGACCTGCGTGACGTTCATATCGAGAGTGATGCCTCTGGTTTCGAGATCGTTGCGAATACCGCCCCAGTCCCCGGTGAGCGTGGAGCGCGTCAGGAGATCGCCCGAATACATCGGGGGTGTGGCGTCTGCCGCAGAAGCTTGGGTGCCGCAAGACAGACCCGCGACAACCGCCGCCGAGAGAAAAAGTAGCGGATACTTCATGAGTGCTGACGTACGACTCACTGTTTCGGTGGACGCTTCTTCAGACTAGCTCGAATTGGTCGCTGATTTTCATCATTGGATCCCTCCGACCTACTTTTCGTACTTGGCCTGGCACGGTGCTGTGCAGCAGCTATCGCAAATACTCAGCCAAAAACCTCTCGATGAAGTACAACGAACGCTCGGTGGTGTCTTGAAAAAAGTCAAAAGCGTGGAACTGTCCCTCGAACGGCACATAGATATAAGGCACGTTGTTGGCTCCCAGTTTCTCTGCCAGCTTCTCAGACTGCCTGAAAGGGACAATTTGGTCGATGGTGCCGTTCAGAAGTAGCGTAGGAGGAGATTGCTTGCTGACGTAGGTTATCGGCGAGGCTTCCTTGTAAAGCTTTGGGTCGTTTGCGTATATCGACGCGCCCTCCGTCAATCCAGCAGCCGCCATGGACCATGACGACCAGGGGGCCGGTCTGGTTGAGGTTTTGGGCGTGAAGAGATTAAGTCGGCAAAGGTCTTGAAGACCGGCCCTGCCGGGGGTGCATCCTTCAGGATGCGTCGCCCCGAAACGACAATGCAACGGAGAGTTATCGCCGCGAACGCGACGACGAGCGCGGTTGCGATGAAAGTTTGAAATCGCCTTTTACTCATAGTTTCCCTTTCAGTTAGGGCGCCCGAACGATACCGCCCCCAACAATAGCCTCAAAATGCGTTCGTCTGCGCGTGACATTCCCTGCATCCGACGAGATTGCCGAAGTCGTAACCAACGGCAGAGCCGACGTGGTCATTGGCGAAGCAGTCGTGCGAAAAGCGCAGCCGCAGCTCGCGCATATTGAATTGAAAAAAAGAGCCGGATTCTTCTATTGCCGCTCAGGTCATCCTTTACTTCGGAAAGGTTCTCTGCATTCTGATTTTATGGAGAAAACAAAGGTTCCGTCACCCCGCTTTCTCTCGGCGTGTGTTACCTACCTTGTATGACCGGCCCTAATTCGTGCGCCCAGAGAGGGGAAGTTTAGACACCGTTGCCGTAACGACGGGTGGCATCGACCGGCAAATGCCTTCGCGGGTCTCGACGAAATAGCCTTTTTTGAACGCGCGGCGGGGATGCATCATGACCGAATTTATCACCAATGGAAGTGCCGATGCGCGCATCACTCTAGTACTTGCGCATGGCGCGGGTGCGCCGATGGACCATCCCTTCATGAACACCATCGCCGAGGGTGTCGCGGGCAAAGACCTGCGCGTCGTGCGCTTCGAGTTTCCCTACATGGCGTCACGGCGCAGCAGCGGCAAGAATCGCGCGCCCGATCGCGAACCGGTGCTGATGCAAACCTGGCGCGACGTCATCGCGAAAGTCGGCGCGCCGAGCCGCATCGTTATCGCGGGCAAGTCGATGGGTGGGCGTATCGCCAGCATGGTCGCCGATGAAGCCGCTGTCGCCGGCCTCGTATGCCTCGGCTATCCGTTTCATCCGCCGGGCGCGCCGACGCGGCTGCGCACCGCGCACCTGGAGAAGCTGAAAACTCCCGCGCTGATTCTCCAGGGCACCCGCGATTCGTTCGGCCTTCCGGAGGAAGTCGCGAAGTACAAGTTATCGCCAAAAATTCGCGTCGTGTGGATCGAAGACGGCGACCATTCGTTCAAGCCGCGCGCGAGCTCGGGGCGGACCGCCGTGCAGAACCTCGCCGAGGCGATCGCGGAGATGAAATCTTTCCTCGCGTCGCTCAAGCTCCCCGCTGCGCGCAAGTAGATTTCGGCCTCGGCCCCGGATCGGCTAAAATGGAATCTCCTCAACCTCCCCAACCTCATCCGGAGCCCCATGATCAAAGCAGTCATTTTCGATATCGATGGAACCCTCGTCGATACGGTCGATTTCCACGCGCACGCATGGCAGGAAGCGTTTCGGCATTTCGGCCATGATTTTCCCTTCGCCAAAATTCGCACCCAAATCGGCAAGGGGGGCGATCAGTTGCTGCCGGTGTTTCTTTCCAAAACGGAAATCGCACAGCACGGCAAGGACATCGAGAAATTTCGCGACGATCTTTTCAAGCGCAAATATTTTCCGCAGGCGCGCGCATTTCCGATGGTGCGCGAGCTCTTCCAGCACATTCGCGCGCGCGGACAGAAAATCGCGCTCGCATCTTCGTGCAAGGGCGATGAGCTCAAGAATTACCAGAAGCTCGCCCGCATCGAGGATCTCGTCGATGCGGCCACCACCTCCGACGATGCCGACAAGTCGAAACCGCATCCGGATATTTTCGATGCCGTGATGAAGCGGCTGCCCGGCATCGAGGCTTCCGAAGCGATTGCGGTTGGCGACACGCCCTACGATGCGGAGGCGGCCGGCAAAATCGGATTGCGCACTATCGGTGTGCTATGCGGCGGATTTCCCGAGGAACAACTTCGCGCCGCCGGATGCATCGCGATTTATCGCGACCCCGCCGATCTCTTGCGGCAGTACGATAACTCTCCGGCTGCCTCGTAGCTCACGCCGCGGAATTGCGCCCGCGGAGTTGGTCGGCCATCTTCTCCGCGATCATCACCGTGCTGAGATGGGTGTTGGCGCGCACGATTTCCGGCATCACCGAGCAATCGATCACGCGCAGTCCGTCGAGGCCGATGACGCGGCATTCGGGATCCACCACCGAGCGTGGATTCGAGACCGGTCCCATCCGGCACGTACCCGCGCCGTGTTGCGAGTCGTAACAGTTCGCCATCATCCACCGATCCAGCGCCGCGCCCGTTGGCGGCACCTCCGATACGCCCTGGGTGATGAGCAGCGGATTGCCGAAGCTGATGCGCTCGGCGATTGAGGTGACCGCTGGTTGCTTCGCGATTTCCTGCAGCCGCTTCAGTCCGTCGCGCATCCGCATTAAATCGCGCTCGTCGCTGAGCATCTGGAATCGCAGCTCGGGATCGATCTCCGGCGAGCGCGAAGTGATGCGCAATACGCCGCGCGACCAGGTCTGATATGCCGTCATCCAGATGAAACCGTAACCGAGCGTCTGCTCGCTGTATCCGAGCAGGTTCATCGCGATGAGGAACATGTCGTTTTTGCCCGCGCCGCCGAGGCCCGAGCCGTAACGCACCGCGCAATTGGTGTGGCGCGATTGGATATTCGGGCAGCGCGCCTCCGGTTTGAGCGCCATGCTCATCGCGATCATCGGATGGTCGATGAGATCGCGTCCGACCGGCAGATCCGCGACCGAGCGAATACCCAGGGCGCGAAGATCCTCGGCGGGACCGACGCCCGAGCGTAGCAGGATCGCGGGCGTATGAATCGCGCCGGCGGATAAAATGATTTCGCCGCCCTCGATGCGATGCCATCCGTCGCGCGTGCGCACCCGAATCGCAACCGCCCGGCGTCCGTCGAACTCGACGCTGTCCACCAGCGCGTCGCCGATGATGCGAAGGTTGGCGCGGCCGCGCGCCGGTTCGAGGTAGGCGTCGTTAGTCGACACACGCGTGTTGTTGCGCCGATTCATCGCGTAGGGCGACACTCCGGTGCCCTCGGGCGCGTTGTGATCCGCGCACCATCCGTAGCCGAGGCCGAGGCACGCGTCGCGCAGCGCCTTGTCGGTGCCGCCCCAATCCTCCTGCGGCGTGCGCATCACCGGAATCGGTCCGCCGCGTCCATGATACGACTCGCCGCCGAAGTCGAGATCGTCTTCGAGTTTGATGAAGTAGGGGAGCACCTCGGCGCCCGACCAACCCGCGCATCCTTCGAGCGCCCAGATGTCGAAGTCGTCGAGCATCCCGCGAATCGCGATCTGGCCGTTGACCGCCGAGCTGCCGCCGACGCCGCGCCCGCGCCAGTAGAGCATCGGCTCCTGACTATCGGTGCGTCGCGCTTTGAGCGCCCCCCACATGAACTTCTGCAAATTTTCCGGCGCGAGGATGATGGCGGCCGGATTCGCGATGCGCATCTCCTCCGGGGCCTCGGCCGAGGAATATTCCGGTCCCGCTTCCAGCAACAGCACGCGGCGCGAGGCATCTTCCGACAGGCGCGCGGCGAGCACCGCGCCCGCCGAGCCCGCGCCCACGATGATGACGTCGTAATCATTCGGCATGCTACTCGTTTTGCGCATTCGTAATGTTTGCGCAACCTGTATGGTCCCTCGGTACCATCGCCAAAAAGTGCGCTTCAGTGTTACAGTTCCGCGCACTTGGGCAATGGAGGCAGATCGCCGAGATAGATGAGCGATCAAGGAAAGACCGGCATCGAGCGCGCCCGCGCATTCGGCCGCCACGCCGTCGATTTCGCGCGCTCGCGGCGTGCGCGCCGAATCGCAACGTGGGTGTTCGGGGTGATCGTGCTGCTCGGCATCATCACCTATTTCGCGGTGCCGATTGTCTTGCAAAACATCCTGACCGGACAAGTCGCCAAACAGTTAAAGCGTCCGGTCACCGTCGGGCGAATCGGTTTCAACCTCTATACGCTCCGGCTCGACATCGAGAAGTTGCACATCGGCGAGCCCGACGGCGCGCAGCCTTTCGTCGATATCGGCCACATCAGTGTGCGCGCCGGATGGAGTTCGCTGTTCCGCCTCGCGCCGGTGGTCAGGGAAGTCCTGATCGCCAGGCCGTCGATTCACATCGTGCGCGAGGGCGAGCAGCGCTTCAATTTTTCCGATCTGCTGGAATCGCCGAATCCGCCTCCGCCGCCGAAAGAAAAACCCGCCGGCAAACCGATGCGCTTTGCGGTGTCGAACATCCGGCTGACCGATGGCGAGATCCGCTTCGATGATCAGGTGCTCTCGCAGCAGCATCGCATCGAGCAGATACAGATCGGCGTGCCCTTCATCGCCAACCTGCCCGCCGATGTCGACGTCTACGTGCAGCCGCTGCTGCAGCATGATCATCGACGGCAGTCCGCTGCGAATTGTCGGACGCGCGAGGCCATTTGCGAATCCGCCCGAGTCGGTGGTGGATCTACGCCTCCACAAACTCGAACTGCAACGCTACGTCGCATACGCGCCCAAGCGGATCGCGATCAAGGTTCCCTCGGGCACGCTGTCCTCGGACCTGCAGGTGCACTTCGTCCAGGCCGCCGCAGCCCCGGAGATCTCGGTGAGTGGCGCGGCCTCCCTCGATCAGCTCGCGGTGCACGATAGCGCCGACGCGCCCCTCATTGAGCTGGGTCATGCCGAGGTCAAGCTCGCGAATGTCGAGCCGCTCGAGAATCTCATCTCGTTGCAGGAGATTTTCATCGATAAGCTGGTCGCGCACGCGACGCTCAATCACGACGGCACGACTAATTTCACCTCGGTCATCGGAGGTGAGCCCGCGCCGTCCGCGGCGCCTTCGGTCTCGCCGCCCGCTGCGCCGTTGACGCAGACGACCGAGGCTCCCGCGCAAAAGAGTCCAATGGATGTGTCGCTCGCCTCGTTCGAGATGACCAACAGTGGCGTCAAGGTTACCGACAATCGCAACCCGACGCCGAATAATCTCTCGCTCGATGACATCCACCTCGCGATGCAGAATTTTCATACCACCGGCCAGGCGCCGGCGCCGTTCCAGTTCGGCACCAAACTCGGAAGCGGCGGAACTATCGATGCGAAAGGCGCGCTCGCTCTGTCGCAGTCGCAAGCGAACACCGAACTCACCATCGACCAGATCGATTTGCCCGGGTTGCAGGGATTCGCGCATCCGACCTTCACCGGAAATATCGCGAGCGGGAAACTCAACCTGCACGCGAAGCTGCTCACGCACTTCGGCGGCGGCCCGTTCAATCTTCATGTCGAGCCGGCGAACCTTTCTATCGATAATCTTAAGATTGATGACCCGAAGCATGAGACTCCGATCCAATGGAAGACCCTCGCGATCGCGATCGATCAGATTGACCTCGCTTCGCATCAGGCGATCGTCGGCGAGGTCCGCACCGATGCGATGAATCTCTTCGTCCGGCGCGGCCGCCGCGGCGAGTTGAGCCTCGCGTCGCTGGTCCAGACTTCGCCCGCGCCGGTTGGCGCACCGCAGCCGAGGAAAAAATCGCATCACGTGAAGGGGGCGAAGCGCGAGCCGACGCCGGCGAACGAGCCTCCGCCGGGTCCCGCGTGGAAATATAAAGTCAACTCGATCGCGCTCGAAAACACCTCGGCGCGGGTCGAGGACGACAGCACGCCGCGCCATGCCAGGGTGGAGGTGACGCCGCTCAACATCCATCTGAAGAACGTTTCCGACGATCTCGCGAAGCCGATCACACTCGATGTGAGCGGCACGCTGAACAAGCGCGGCACTTTCAATGTCACCGGCACGGCGGCGCCGATTCCGCTCAAGGCCGACCTTCGCATCACCACCGATCGGCTGAACCTCGCGCCGTTGGATCCCTATGTCGCCAGCAAGCTGAACGCCACAATCAAGAGCGCGGCGCTTACGATGAAGGGCGCGGCTGGTCTCGACAATTCGCACAAGGATTTTCGCTTCAGCTACAAAGGCGACGTCGCGCTCGGCAATGTGATCGTGCTCGACAAGCTGACCGGCGATCAGTTCGTGCAATGGAAAACCCTGAACGTGACGCGCATCAATGTGAAATCCGGCGAAGGCGCGCCGTATGCCCACATCGGGGCGATCGCGCTCGACGATTTCTATGCGCGCATCATCCTGCGGCAGAACGGCAGCATGAACCTGAAGGATGTCCTCGCGACCGAGAAAGCGCCGCCCACCTCGCTGACTCGCAGTGAGCAGCCTCCGGGTGCGGCGCCCACTCCGGTTGCGCCCGCGCCTGAAACCAAGGGAACAGTGACCACTGCGCCGGTGCCGGCCGCGTCCGGGCCGCCCGCCAACATCGAGATTGGCAAAATCACTTTCCAAAAGGGCCACGTGAATTATTCGGATAATTTCATCCAGCCGAATTATTCCGCGGACCTCACTGACATCAGCCGGAGACATCGGGAAGTTCGGTAGCGAAACCACCGAACCCGCCGCGGTGATGGTCCAGGGCAAGGTCAATGGCAGTTCGCCGCTCGACATCAGCGGATCGCTCAACCCGCTGGCGCCCAAGGCTTCGCTCGATATCACGGCGAAGGCGGAGGGCGTCGAGCTCACGGGCCTGACGCCGTACTCGAATACTTACGCCGGCTACCCGATCATCAAAGGCACGCTGACGGTAAATGTTCACTACATTTTGAAGGATGAGCAGCTGACCGCGGAAAATCACATCCTGCTGGATCAGCTAACCTTCGGGGAGCCGCTGCCAGGGGCCAAGACCAGCAAGCTTCCGCTGCGCCTGGCGATCGCGTTGCTGAAAGATTCCAACGGCAGAATCGATTTGAACATCCCGGTCTCGGGCTCGCTGAATGATCCGAAGTTCAGTGTCTTCGATGTGGTGATCGGCGCGCTCAAGACCATCATCATCAAGGCGGCGACCGCGCCTTTCAATCTGCTCGCTTCCGCGATTCCGAATTTTCATGGCGGTGAGCAACTTTCCTATGTCGAGTTCGCGCCCGGCACATCGACCCTGACTCCCGACGCGAAAAAATCCCTCGAAACGCTGGCGACCGCGCTGCTGGCGCGGCCCTCGTTGAACCTCAGCATCGAGGGGCGCGTCGATCCCGCATTCGATCGCGAGGGTCTGCGCGAAGCGATGCTGCTTGATCGGATCAAGCTGCAAAAGGTTTCCCGCGATGGCGGCAACGTCGATCTCGACACCATCGTGTTGACGCCCTCCGACTACAACAAGTACCTGGCGCGCGTTTACAAGGCCGCGAAATTCGACAAGCCCAAAGATTTCATGGGGCTCGACAAATCGCTCCCGCCGGATGAAATGAAAAAACTGCTCCTCGCGCACATCGATGTGACCGACAAGGATTTGCTGCACCTCGCCGATGCGCGCGCCGCCGCGGTACGCAAATTCATGAGCGAGAAAGTCCCGCCGGGCAGGCTCTTCCTGGTCGCTTCGAAAGTCACTCCCGAGGGCATCGCGGATAAGGGCAAAACCACCCGCGTCGATTTGTCATTCGAGTAACGGCGTCGTCATTTCGCGCCGACGTAGGTGATGCGCCAGATGGTCCCGTTGCCATCTTCCGAGACCAGCAGCGATCCGTCGTGCATGACCGCGACGCCGACCGGCCGGCCCCATACGTCGCCACCGGCAGTCACGAAGCCGGTCATGAAATCCTCGTACTCGCCGGTCGCCTTGCCGTCGCGCATGATGGCGCGGATGACTTTGTAGCCGGTGCGGCGCGCGCGATTCCATGAGCCATGCTCGGCCGCGAAAGCGTCGCCGCGATATTCCTCGGGAAACTGCTTGCCATCGTAAAAGGCCATCTCCAACGACGCCGAATGCGCCTGGATCAGCACGTCGGGCACGATCACCTTGCCCGCGAGGTCGGGCCGCTCACCCTTGTGACGCGGGTCTTCGTGATCGCCGAGGTAGTACCACGGCCATCCATAGAAGCCGCCGTCCTGCACATGGGTGAGGTAGTCGGGCGGGAGATTGTCGCCCAATCCGTCGCGTTCGTTAGTCGAGCACCATAGATCGCTGGTGGTAGGATTTATCGCCATTCCGACGCAATTGCGCAGACCGCTGGCGAAGATCCGGAAGCCGCTTCCGTCGGGATTGAACTCGAGCACGTCCGCGCGATGTTCTTCCGACTTCAGGTAGCGCGACAAGCCGTCAGCATCGTTGGAATGCGAGCCGACCGACACGAACATCTTCGATCCGTCGGGCGAGAACACCACGTCGCGGGTCCAATGACCACCGCCGGCCAGGTGCCCGCCGGAGGGGATGCTGGGAACGATGGTTTCGGCGGGGCCTCGCGCGCGCAAATCGCCGTTCTGGTAAGGGAAGCGCACGACCGAGCCGGTATTGCCGACGTAAACAAACTTCGGATTCGGACCCGGCGGCCAAAATGCGATGCCGAATGGCTGGTCCAGACCGGACGCGAAAATTTCGTTGCGCGTCGGCTGACCGGCGCCGTCGGCCGCGCGCATCACACGGATTTGATTCGAAGAGCTCTCCGCAACGAAGAGGTCACCGTTGGGCGCGATGCGCAGCAGTCGTGGTTCGACGAGGCCGCCGGCGAACTGCTCGACCCTGAAGCCCGGCGGAACTTTGAGTTTCGCATCGGCAGGCTGCGGAACCACGTGCGGGAAATTGCCGGCCGACTGGGTGGCGAATGGCGGCGGAAGATCGGCGACGGTAATTTTCCGCCGAACCCCGGGCGCATCGGTGGTCCAGTCGCCGAAGGCCGCTTGCCCGGTGCGAACGGTATTCTGATCGGCGGCGTCGGCGTACGAAGAAACGGTGAACATCAGGCCCAGCGCGAGTGCGACCGTAAGTGTCTCGAACTTCATATTGGGGTATGATCGCAAATCTGCCGCGTGATCGGCAGACCTGGTGATGACGAAATTGTGGGTCGCGCGCGAGTCAAAAAATGCGAAAACAAACCCACTTAGTCCAATGATTGCAAGCTCCTTCGTTAAACCTTCGCTATCGAGATAATGATGGGACGCAAGATCCTCTTCATCACCACCGACCAGCAGCGCTATGACGCGCTTGGATGTAATGGAGGAAAGATCGCGCGGACTCCGGTCGTCGATGCGCTCGCGGCAAGTGGAATAAATTTCAAACGCGCGCACAACCAGAACGTCGTATGCACTCCCGCGCGCTCCACCATGATGACGGGGCAGCTGGTGCGCACTCATGGCGTGGTCGCGAACGGCATTCCACTCCCTGTGGATGCCCCCAGCATCGCCGCCTGGCTCCATGACCAGGCGGGATACCGCACCGCTCTGTTGGGCAAGGCGCACTTCGAGCCGATGTTCGACATGGGCCACAACTACTTTGAAAATCGGATGGCGCGTGAAGGCTCGACCGGACCCTATCGCGGATTCGAGCGGATGGAACTCTCGATGCACGGGCTGATGGGCGACTGGCATTATCCGCGCTGGTTTCGGGAGAACTTTCCGGACGAGGTCGGCGGCTTCGTCGCGATGCTCGATGCGAGCGGTGGTGGCGAGACTGGCGCGCCCGAGCTGAAATACAATCCGGTGCCGCGCGAGCACTATCACACAGACTGGGTGGCCGCGCGCACCATCGCGTTTCTCGACTCGCTCGCCGATGACGAAGACTGGTTCGTGTGGATGAGCTTTCCCGATCCGCATCATCCATGGGACCCGCCCGCGGCGGAGACCCGCCGCATCAAGTGGCGTGACCTGGAGTTGCCGCCGGGTCATCCGGGCTCACGGGAGAAGATCGAAAAAATCCTCGCGCAGAAGCCGCGTCATTGGCTCGATTGGTACGAGGGACGCTTTCGCAACAATGAAGGTGGCCCCGCGTCGTTCGTGCCGTGTCAGTTGACGCATGACCAGGTGCGCGAAATCAGCGCAATGATCCACGTCGAGAACGAGCTGATCGACGAGGCGTGCGGCCGCGTGCTGCGCCGCATCGCCGAGCGCGGATGGGACGCCAACACCGACGTGATCTTCACCACCGACCACGGCGAGTTGCAGGGCGACTTCGGCCTCATCTACAAGGGCCCGTATCATGTCGATGCGCTGATGCGAGTGCCGCTGATTTGGCGTCCCGCGCCGGCGACCAAAACGCAACCGGCGGAAATCGCCGAGCCGGTCGGGCATCTCGACCTCGCGCCGACGTTTTGCGAAATCGCCGGCGTGCCGGTGCCGGGTGGGTGCAGGGCAAGGCTTTACCTAAGGCCGCGGGCTCGGGGCGCGAACGCGTCATCACCGAATGGGACAGCCAGTTCAAGCAAATCGGGATGCATCTGCGGACCATCTACCGCGACGGGTGGGTCTGCACGATGTATGAAAAAACTACTCGCGATTTTGGCTTCGACATGAGCGGGTTGCTGCGCGTGACTTCGAGCGCCGCGCATCTGCCGGATATCCGCTACGAAGGGACCGAAGGCGAGCTGTACAAACTTGATGAGGACCCATTGCAGTGGCGCAATCTCTGGGATGATGCGGGTTACGCGAAAATCAAATCCGATCTCATTGCCGATTTGCTGGACAACCTTCCTGCCCCGCGCAATCCGCGGCTCGAAGTGGAGTCGCCGGTATGAATAGACGAAAAGTGCAAAAACAAACCCACTCGCGGATGATGAAAAATACCAAACGAAGCCAAATAACCTAGTAGGCGCCGGCGTCTTCGCTAAAGCTTCGCCATGCGGATCCGGGTTCAAATGACCTTGCGGAAGGCCATCGCCGGGGAGATCCGCAGCGCCTCGATGATCGGCACCAACCCGCTCACGAGGCTGACCGCGACCGCCACCAGTACCGCGCTGACTGCCTGGTCCGGCGTCACCCACAACGCGCCGTTGCCGCCGAGTGCCGCGCCCAGCGTGACCCCGTCGTGAAACTTCCATAGCGCGAGACATGCGCCGATGAGGCCGCCCAGCGCGCCGATCACACCGCATTCGCCGAACAGCAGCACCGAGATGGCGCCGCGGCTGAAGCCGAGGGAGCGCATCACCGCGACTTCGCTGAGGCGCTCGCGCACCATCATGGCGGTGGAGTTGGCGGCGATCAGCAGTACCGTCAGTACGACCACCGCGCACAGCGCAAACACGATCGCGCGGATGTTGCCGAGCGCGGAAAGTCCGGACGCCACCGCATCACTCTCAGTCAGCGAGCGCGTCTCGTAATCCGAATTGGTGAAATGCTCATCGATGTTCTTCGCGAGCGGCTGCAAATCGGCGGCGCTGCCCGCGCGCACGATGATGTTCCATGCGATGTCTTCGTCGGGCAGGCCGGCGGCCTTGCGCGATTCCATCAGGTAGTCGCGGCGGAACAGGAAGGTGTTCGGATAGCGCTTGTTCTCGATCGTGCCGGTGATGACGAAGTCCATCTGCATGTGGCCGGCGTCGGTGCCGCGCAGGGTGATGTGATCGCCGAGCTTCCATCCATTCTTCTTCATCAGCACCGTACCGACGGTTGCCGCGCGCCGCTCTCGCGCGGTTCGAATCTGGTTATCGCGCGAGAGCTGATAGTCAGGAAACACGTCGGCGATTTCCGGCCCTGCCCCGAAAGCGAGGATGGGGTCGCTGATGTCACGCCAGGTCGCGAACCATCCGGTGATGCCGACGCAGGCCGCGGCGCCCGGCATCTTGTCGATCTGATCGCAGTAGCGCGCGGGCAGATCCTCCCACGGCGCCGTTTTGTTGACCACAAACAGTCGCAGCGTCCCCGACGCGTCCTTGATCACGCGATCCATCGATGCGGGTACCGAAACCAGGACCGTGTAAATGAACGTGGCCAGCGCGATGGTGAGCATCGTCAGGAGCGTGCGCCTCAGATTGCGGCGCATGTTTCGTTCGATCAGTTTCATTGCGTTGAACATGCTTCACCTCAGACCGCGCGCAGCGAATCGATCACCCGGGTGCGCGAGGCTCGCCATGCCGGCAACAATCCGCCCAGGCCGCCGATCAGCGCGCCCGCTATGAGCCCCGAGATAAAGGCGCCGCTGGTCAGCTGGAATCGAAAAATGAACTCGCCGACGTTCATGAGCTGGCTATGCAACCCGGTGGCGTAAGTCGCGATGATGCCGAGGACTTCGCCGAGCACCGCGCCCGCAAGCCCGAGCAACACGCTCTCCATCACGAAGCTGCTCAGCACGTTGAAACGGCTGAAGCCGAGCACGCGCAGCACGCCGATTTCGCCGGTGCGCCGCGCCACCGCCGAGTACATGGTGTTCATCGCGCCGAAGATCGATCCGATCGCGAGCACCAGCGCCACCGCGAGTCCCAGCGCGCGCAACTGCTCGATGAAGCCGGTTTGCTTCGCATAGAACTCGGCTTCGGGCATCGCGTCGACCTTCACCCGCGCATCGGTGGTCAGCGATTTGAGGAAGTCGTCTTCCATGCCGGGGCGCAAGACCACATGCAGCACCGCGAAGCCGCTCGCCATATGGATGTCCTGCGTGAGCACATCGAGGTCGGTGAGGACTTCCGATTCGCGCGCGCTGTCATCGTCGGAAAAGATCCCGACGATTTTGAAAGTCCGGCGCCCGAATTTGAAATCGCTGCCGACGGTCAGGAACGGGTAGCGAGCGGCAAGTTTGCGCCCGACGATCATCTCCGCCGCGCCATGCTCCATCCAGCGTCCACTCTCGAGCCTCATCTTGCGGTGAACTTGGCGCGCGATCGGATAAACGCCTCGCAGCAAGGTGCCGAAGCCGGTGGCGCCGGGCTGATTTGCCGCCGGATTGAAGCCGGTCACCACCTCCGGGGAAACCAGCGCCTGCCCATCACTGGTAGTGGCGATTTGCGCCCGGCTCTTGAGAATCTCGTACTGGTCGCGCGTGATGTAGCTGCCACCCTCGTTGGTGGTTCCCCGGCTGAGAACAATCCAGTTATCGCTCACCGCGCTATGCAGGACCGTGGCGCGGAGTCCGGCGACGAATCCCGACAGGATGAAGAGGATCATCACTACCAGGGCGACCACCACCGCGGTCATGATGCTGGTGGCGCGACGCACCATTAAACTGCGCAAGTTGTAGCGAATCGGAATCACGCGCGACTCCACCCTCAGTCAATAAGGAAAGCCAATCGCCGATGTTTGAGCGGAAAATTTTACAATTCGCGCAGGCACGATTCTATGCCATCGCGCGACAGCGGGTCAGGAATTGGCGGAGGGGGGAGAGAGTCGAACTCTCCGGCGAGCGTAATGCCCGCCAAGCCGGTTTTGAAGACCGGTCGCGGCACCGGCCGCGTTCCTCCTCCAACGTATTTATCGCGTACTTCCGGCGATCGGCTCAACGGTCTGTGACCCCTGAGCGGCCACTAACTGCCACTTTTTTCGATTTCCCCCAAAAATCAAAGGGGAAGAAACTCGCGCGCGGTACTTTCCACCAAAACCAAGGCGGAGAGGCGAACGATTTCAATTCCGGCTCTTCTGGTTTGCGGATCTGAAGCGTTGGAATTCGCAATGCCCTATCTCCGATAAGCCGCTCCCAACTTAGTCTGCGCCTGATAGCGATTTTGCCCATTCCCTCCGTTGGCAGCTCAAGGTCGCTCCACCGCAACGCCAGCAACTCGCCTTGACGGGCTCCGGTGAGGTAAGCGGTCTCGATCAGGGTTCGGTCGAAACCGGATTAACTGCGGCGAGCAAAGATTGAATATCTTATGCCCGGCATACTTTTCGGGTTTTTGGTCAGTCCCACAGGGATGAGAGGTCGATCCGTCCGGGAATATATTCATAAGCGGCTCTACGGCCTCGATGACTATCCAACGACTCAGATACTCACCTATTGACCGCCTGGTGGGTGCTCCGGATAAAGGTGTGCGTAGTGTCCATTCCTTGCGAGTAACTCCGCATGAGTTCCGATTTCGACGATGCGTCCAAATTGCATGACCGCGATGCGATCGGCGATCCGCACAGTCGAAAGTCGGTGTGAGATGATAATCGCAGTTCGTCCTTTCACCAAAGCTCGAAAATGCATGGCCAGCGCGCGTTCAGCTATCGGATCAAGATTCGATGTCGGTTCATCAAGAATCACTATTTCGGCCGGTCGTGCCAAGGCGCGCGCTATCGCGATTCGCTGCCATTGACCGTCGGAAAGGGTGAAGCGCCCGAATTTGCGTCCTATGACTGTGTCGATCCCTTCGGGGAGTGCGCGGATCATTTCATCCAGGCCAGCCTCGCGCGCGACCTGGCGGGCCACGTTTCTGTCCCCGGCCAGTCGCTGCCAATCGCCGTAGTCGATGTTATCGGCGACGGTCCCCTCGTAGCGGCCAAAGTGTTGGAAGACAAACGATAGATGAGCGCGCAGCTGACCAGGATCCAGTTCGCGCAGGTCGTGACCGTCGAGGCGCACGCAACCGGAGGTTGGATCGTAGAATCGAGCCACAAGCTTAACCAGGGTCGATTTGCCAGAGCCATTCTGACCGACGAGTGCGAGGGTCTCACCTTCCCTGATGGTCAGGGACAGATCCTGCAATACCGGTTTGCCGGCCCCCGGGTAGGCAAACGAGACGCGGTCGAATTCAATTTCGCCTCGGAAGGGTTGCGAATCTGACACTCCGGTCTTGCCGATGAGGCTGGATTTGGCGGCCAATAATTGGCGTAGATCTGAAACATTGAGCGTTTCTTCACGAATCGCCGCGACTGCGCTTATCTGGCTCTCCAAGGTCCACTTTAAACGACCCGAGGCGACCCCAAAAATGGCCAGATCACCCAGGGTCGATGTGCCCCGCAGCACCCGGGCAGCGACACGAAAAAAGAGCAGAAACAGTACCGCCGATGCGAGAGTTGAAAAGAGCATAGCGGCCCGCAATACGCGAATGAGGACCCGATGATCCTGGTCGCGAAACTCCGCCATGATTGCGCGGAACTTGCCGATAAGTAGGGTCGCCAGATCGAAGATTTTGACTTCGGGAACCCATCCCGCGTCGGTCAGCGCGGAGACAAAATACTCGGTCCATCGGCGCTTGGTTGCCCGTGAGGCCTCAAGTTGATGCTTGGTTTCCGAAAGTCGCCATTGAAACCACATGTAGGGTAAACCTGCGGGGGCCAGAATGAGGACCAGGGGTTCGATTACAACCAGCACGGTAAGCAGCGTGACCATCTGTAAGAGATACGAAAACAAATTGAGGGTGCTGCTGACGAACCGTAGCATGCTACGAGCGGTATTTTGCTTCGCGAGGTACAGCAGGTCCTCAGAGGCGGGATCTTCAAAAAAACTGACATCCAGGCTGGCCGCATGCACCAGCAGTGCGCTATTCAGTTCCAAGTTCAGATCATCCTCCAACCTGCGCGAAACGAAATCCTGCAAAACCCGGCAGATTCCCTCGGCGATAGTGAGAGCAAAGATAACCGAAAGCCACGGAGCCACGGTTCTAAGCGATGCGTTATGAATCCGTACTTGACTAACTGCCGAATCGATAAGCCCGCGGGTGGCAAGAGCCTGTAGGGCAGGGAGTACGCCTTGGACCACCTGCAATCCGATGTAGGTCGCCGTCAGCGCGCGATTGGTTCCCCATGTGGTCGCTACTGCCCATCGTGCGATTCTAAAAAGAGAATCGGAGCGCATTGTCGTCATCTATCGCCTCAGCGAGAGACATTGTGCAGATATTGAGCCCTTCGAACCACTGTCTGGACGCAGTATGGAGCTTCACCCGCGACAGCCAGCGCTTGATAGTTTTAGGTGGAGACCAACAAGACTAATTTTGAACGCACCGAGCGAGTTCGTCGCGACATTTCATCAGGCCTGCCTATGGTACGCCTATAGCTGCATCTTTCAGTCGCCACCGCAAGCATGCCCGATGACCAGGAGCAAATAGATGATTCGAAAGGTAGCGCTCGCTACGGTCTATCGCTCGCCTCCCTTCAGAGTGCCCTCTGTCTAGCCCATTTCAAGTCGCGTCGATTATTTGTGCGGATCACCTAGGTGTAGGTTAGAAATCATACGATGGTCTTCGTTCGTGCTCACTTCGCGTTGAGACGAACAACCCGAGATTCGCCGGAGAGATACTACTAAAGAACTAGCCCAGAAAGGTCCGATTCGCGCATTAGGGCTGTCTCGACCCGTCCGGCCGAAACACTGAGGAGGGGATCAGAATAACGCGATGGCGCAGTGCGCCCGCAAACGCGGCGACCGTGAACGCCACGTTGGTGAGATAGTGCACCACAGCTAGCTTGACCTTCGCCCACGGCCTCATCTGAAGCTTACGTATGTCGGAAAGATACCGAGGAGCTGCCCAAAATAAACCCGCGATCGCGATCAGTACGAGGCGCCAGCTACCGAAGCATGCGGCAAGGATAAGCAGCGCCATAAGTCCATTGACGAAGTAGAAGTCAGTTGCGAACGCACAAACCAGAATGGGAAAGTGGCCAGTCTCGAAGCGCCCTACCAGCGTGTGGTTCCGTCCATTCAGCCAGTACAGGAATACTCCCCGCATACCTGTCTTGGCGTATGGATAACCAACATACCGGCCCCACCCCCACATTTGCGTAATGAGCCCCCACAACGTGCGCCTACCCTTATGCCGAACCACGGCTTCATCTTCGCGCCACGCGATCCACTTCGGACTCAAGGCGACGCGAAAGCACAGATCCACATCCTCGGATTTGGTCGCATTGAGATCGTACATCCCGACGTCGCGCGCGCACTGCTTTCTGATCGAAAGATCGTTGTTTGAGAAGTGGAAGAAGCCCATTCGAATCGGGCGTCCGCTGGCCTGATTGCGGCGGCTGCTATCGGAGAAGAGCGGCAACTCGATGATCATAAATACGAAAACTGCTCTCTCATGACTTTGTGTGATGGAAGATACGGTAGTAGTTGTCGACGGTGGATCGATGCGCCGCCGGTTGATGATGCACCCATCCTCCGACCATGCCGATATTTTCGGCGTGCAGAAATCCTCGTTCCACCGCCGCGAGCCATCGTGGCTCGGTGATGCAGTCGTCATCGACAAATGAAATAATCTCGTTCGCGGCGCGATCGATGACGATGTTGCGCGCGGCCGGAATGTTCGCTCCGGGCAGGAACTCGCAGCGAATCGGCAGACGCTCGCGAAACTGCTTCAGCACTTCCTGCGTGCAATCAGAAGAGCCGTTGTCGACGACCAGGACCTCGTCGGGCGATCGAACCTGCCGCGTCAATGACTCCAGCATCTCCGCGAGATCGCGTGCGCGATTGCGGGTGATGACCCCGACCGTAATGCCGAGGTGCACGTGCGGCGGGTCGACCATGATCCGATTTTTGCCGGTTAATGCCTGATACATGAACTGATGAAGGCAGCGATAAATGTTGTTCGCTTCAGTTTTTCCCTGTGAGAGGTCGCCGTAGAGGCAGCGTTGGTAGCGATCGAGTTCGTTCAAAAATTCAACGCACTCCCGGATACTTCTGCTGAAGGTAATCGAACAAGTCGCGTGGGCGCTGGATCAACGCCCAGTCCGGGCCGCATGCGGCGTGTGCGCGCAAGATGCGCAGCGCATTCTCGATCACCTCACCTTCGTCCTCGCGATAAATACATGGGTGCGGCAACTTTGCGATCTTGTTGTCATTAGCGAGATACAAGTTGCCGAGCGCATGAAACATCGTGCTCGCGGCCGCCTGATGCTCGGCCAGGACGGAGGCCGGCATCTCGAAATCGAGACTGTCGCGGAAAACCATCGCGTAGACATTCGCGAACTGCAGCGGATCTAAGGGTACGAGATCGACGAAAGTCGGCTGTCGAGAAATGACGAAGAGAAATCCATCGGTTGAGACCAGCGCGTTGATGTCAGTTGACGGACCCTTTCCGATGATCTTGCGCAGACGGAGAATACCGTCATAGGCCGGTTCGTGAAGTTCCAGCACTGAGATCGGATCGCTGACTCCGAAGTAAAGCATGCGCGGACCAAACCCGATCGGTACCGACGAAACGCTTTTGATGTCGATAAGGTTTTGTTCTACCAGATCGTGCAGGAAGGCAAAGGCGGGGGAAACCGCAGTTTGTTCGCGGCACGCCTGGTGACCAAGAAACGGCGCTTGATGAATCTTCTGCGTGGATTCGCGTGCCGCGATCAGATCCATCATCCGCCGGCTTAGCGTGAGCTGCAGCGCGAACAACGCGGCGGGGTCGGCGGCACGGAAAAATACCCGTGTATCCTCCTCATTGAGGAAATTTAGATCGAATCGTTCGCGCGCCGTGCTCGCCACCTCGGGAAGTTCAATGGTGTCCGCGAGTGCGATCAACTTAGAGAAGATACGCTTCCAAAAGATTTGTCGTTTCGCATGAACCGGATCGACGACTAGAGAGAATCGCAGTAGGGTATCGATTTCGCTTAACACTTCGATGGTGGTGATGGGTCCGGTGACGATGTCGCTTGGCAGTTCGCCATACAGCGGCACCAGCTTTCCCTGCTTGTATCGAATGCGAAAAGATTCGGGCGCAGGAAAGCCGGCCGCGATGTCCGAAAGATAGATTAGATTGGCTTCTTTCTCCGCCCATCGGCCAAGAAACTGAAAGACGCGTTGCTCGCGATTGTAGATATGTGCGATCTCGCGCGCGGAGGCGTCGGCGCGTGTGACCTTATCGTTCAGGACGACGATCAAATCGACGTCCGACAATCCATAAGTGGGACGCTTTTCGAAATAGGATCCACTTCCGAGGATGCAGCAGACCGCTGGATGACTAGAAAGGGCCGCCACCACTCGGCGAGCCCCAAGATCGTAGATCCAAATGAAAACGCCTTTGAACGGGGTTCGACCAAGCAGGAGAATGATCGCCTGCAACCACCAGGTCACGCGAGGACAATCCACGTCCGCAATGGCCCACGACAATCCAGGCGCCATTGCACAAAATCCCAAGCAACAAATTCTCTCATGGCAGAATGCTTATAGCGCAGCCAGTGGTAATGACGCGAGGGCTTTTGATTGTGTCGCATGCGGTATTGTGTGGACCTCCGCCCCCGGATCATTAGGGCGCCGGGTGAGTGTAGTACCGTGCTACGATGTCGTTGTGACGCTCGAAGCATCCCGCTCATCGCAAAGAGCCACGCCTGGACACGAAGAGAAGTAACCGCACCCCGGGAATATCCGGTTGCTCCACCACCTGATGGTCATCTTGCATTTCGGCGATTAGGTGCTGGTCATCGTTGTCCCACGAAGCGGAGAAAAACCAGACCCGCGTGCGTTGGTCTAGACTCGTCACCACTGATCGGTTCCATGAGACCGCATCTTCCCGCCACCGCACGGGCATCCGACTCCGCAGCTCGTCTTCCATCGGGAAAATCCGGGGAAAGGCCGTTGAACCGGGTAGGCGCCCAACGTAGTACTGGACCGGAATTTCATAGTAATTGGGATAAATCATTAGAACATCACCAGGGACGGCTTGCGTTGCGACAAATGTCACGGCACTACGCCAATCCTGAAACGATGGCGCTCTATAATAAGAGTAGTCTTCGACCAGGCTCATCACCGATATCGCGGCTGCAACTGTGACGGCCGCCGACCTCCATGGTATCTGCCTTATTCCCATTGCCGCCGCTACTACGAAGAACGGCAGGACTACGAGTAAGTAGCGGATTACAAACAAATGCTTGAAATGTGACACGATGATCGTCAAGCAGATCGGAGTAACGATTGAAAGCAGGAGATAGACCCTTGCCCCAGTGCTTGCTCGGCCTGGATAAACCATCGCCAGTGCGATGGCCGCCAGGTAAGACCATAGCAAAAGCGAACTCAGTTCAAATCGGAAGCCCATCAAGCTGAAGGCGACGGCTGCCGACCCTGGAATTATATCTCGCGACGCTCCGGACAGCATGTAGAAGAGTTGAGTGAACGCCCAAGTTGATATGCTGGGGATCCAATCGTCCTGTCCCTGGTATGCCCTGAGAGCCAGCGCGAATGCCGGCGCGCTGAGTATTCCGATCGCCAGCGCGCTCACTATGACTCGATTAACTATCCGGCGGCCCGGACGAAACAGGAACACCGACGCGCATTGCGCCGGCAGGATCAGAATTCCAAATAAGTGTGCGTAGCTGACAGACGCTCCACTGATAACGTAGCCGGTACAAGTCGCGAGCGTGCCTCGCCTTACGCTCCTGACGAAGAAGAGTGACGATAGGGTGACCAGCATTATCACAAGGGCATAGCCCCGCGCGGTCTGCGCATGTTGAATCGCAGTCTCATGGACGGTCAAAAGCAGGGCGCTAAGCAGACCGGTAGCGCGGTCGGACAGTTCGGTTCCCAGTTCCGCGATCAGCGGTATGGTTGCGATGGCAAAGAAAACCGATGGAGCGCGCAACATCGCCTCGCTGTTGCCGGCCACCTGCACCCAGCAGTAGAGGATGAAATGGTAGAGGGGCATCTCAGCACGCAAAAATATCGACGATATCTGGCTGACCTGATGTGCGCTCATTGCCTCATCCAGCCAGACGCTCTTGGCAGCCAAAAACGAGAACCGCAACGCCGCGCCGGCAACGACCATCGCCGCAAGCGCAATCGCATACGCTCTGTCGGAGGAAAACCGTCGCCGGCCCGCAGCCAAACTACTAGCTGGCCACCACAGATGGTCACGCCAAGCTCCACCCGCTCCCGCCGCGAGATGACCGGGCGCTCGATCGCTGCTCGGCTGAGAGCGCAGTCGCGTCAAAGCAGCAGGATCTTGGGAAACGACAGGCATATCGATTCCTGAATCTAGTCTTGATCAACGTGAGATCAAGACGCCGCGTGTCACTGGAAAGGGCTCGGTCGGTGGAGGGCCGAGCGATCGAGCACCATTACAAACGATCAAATCAGTTGTCTTTGGCCGATTTTGATCGGCTCAAAAGAGTCGATATAACATGGCTCTTTCGTGTAAAAACTTGCTGTGGCAGGGCGACTGGCGCGTGACGCGACGTTCTTCGGCTTGCCGCAAGGGCTGGTTCGATTTTGAAGATATCCGGTCGAGAGCGCAAAAACTGCCCGGCTGAGACATGGAGTCGGGCATGAAGCCGCACGAAAGCGGCGGCGCGGACTCGGCGCCAGGCAAGTCTGCGCCTGCACTCATCCTCCCAAGCGAGGAGGCGCTGGTCCAGGAACTCGACCACCTCGCGGTTCAGGTCGACTCCATACGGCGTTACCTGGCGGCCTTCAAGGCCGGATACTTCACGCATCCCGACGGGCGTACAGATACTTTGCAAGCAGTTGCGCTTGATCCGCGCCAGGCAGGACTGATCGCCTACCTGGCAGCGCGATGCCCGTCCAGCCTGTCGGTCGAAGTCGGATTTGGAATGGGATCTTCCGCAGCGGTGATTCTCGGCGCGCGGAGATTCTCCGGCGACCCTTTCGAACATGTCATCTTTGATCCGTATGGGCTTCCCGGCGGTAGGGGATGTGTCGTTCAAGCATATCTCGAGGCCGAATTCGGCGCGCAGTTCAGGCGCGTCGAGGAGCGGTCAGAACTCGGCTTGGCACGGCTGGTCAGAGAGCGCGGCGAGGGCAGTGTCGGCTTCGTATTTATCGATGGCGGGCATCATTTCGAGAATGTGATGGTGGACTTCGCGCTGGCGGACCTGCTGTGTTGTCATGGTGGCTACATTGTGTTCGACGATGCGTGTTTTGCAGCGATCGAGACAGTGGTCAACTATGTCAAGCGCAATCGCCCCGACTATGCAGTGGCGCATCTGCCGGTGGCGGGTACGTCGGTCATACAAAAGGTAAGTTCAGACGAGCGTGAGTGGTACGCGTTTACTCCGTTCGAAGTACCCGCGCGTAGCGACTGGGATGTGAAAACGCCGGAAGTCGCCGAAATCCCTGAAGTTCCAATGTTGGAGCGGCGCGAGCGCCTTCGACGCCGCGAGCTGCCCGCCAGGATTCGCCGGCTGCTTGAAAGGCTCAGGTCAGCGGCGGGTCACTATCGCGCTCAGGTTGTTAAGCGGCTACGCGGTCGAGTTTTGCGAGCACTGGCGCGCCGCCCGGGCGCAACCCGGGCGTTGCTACGACTGAGAATGAAAAAAGGCTTCGCGACGGCGGATTTGCGTGGCCTCGATATGCGCGGCCTGAATCTGCGCGGGGTATCATTTCATCAGGCGAATCTTGCGGGAGCACTCCTGGACTGCAGCGTCTTTGAGGCTGATCTGTCCGGCGCAATTCTGCGCGATGCGAGCATCTTTCGCGTCGATCTTTTGCAGCTACCGGCGGGCCTCGATCTCAGGGGCGTGAAACTTCGCGACGTGCGCTCCGGGAGTAGCGAGCGGCCAATCGCCGTGTGCCTGCGCGGCGCCGATTTGCGCGGTGCTCATCTTCGCGGCGCAAATTTGCGCGACGCCGACCTGCGCGGCGTCGATCTTCGCGATGCTGATCTGCAAGATGCGATTCTGGAAGGGGCGGACCTCGGCGGGCGCGCCAACCTCCAGCGCGCTAACCTCTCCGGAGCCAGGCTCTACGGCGCGAACCTCGCATCTGCGGATTTGACCGGCGCGGATTTGCGTGAGGCGAACCTCCGCAACGCCAATCTATCCGGAGCTGATCTCCAATTCGCAGATCTCACTGGCGCAGACTTGAGAGGAGCAGTGAGGGACGATCTCTCGATCACCCCGGCGGCGCCGGCATGAACCGCATCCACGGGATCAACCTGCCGTACTTCTTCGAAGATTATGGCCACGATCTCGCCCCGAACGTTGTAGTGGCAATGGGACCGCACAAAGTCGACCCGATGCGAATTTATGCTGCGCTGTTGGCAGCTCGTGAGCGGGGGTTTCGCGCTGTCCGGGTCTGGTTGTGCGAAAGCGCCGAGGGCATCCTGATGGATGCCGGCGTGATAAGCGGCGCGCATCCCGTCCTCGTTGAATCGGTAGCAATCATTCAGGAGTGCGCCAGTCTTTCCGGGCTCAGGCTCTATTGGACCTTGTTAGATGGTCACTCCTGCCGGCGCACGGGGGACCAGGTCTCCAAAGCAATCCTCACGGAGCGCGACGAGGCTGGCCGATTCGCAGAACGTGTTGCTGCGCCGCTGGTGCGCCGTCTCGACTCGGGTCTCACGCTCGCGGTGGAAGTCGTGAACGAGCCAGAAGCGTTGATTACCGAAGGCGGCCCACCCGGCTCGTCAACCGCCGAGTGGCAGGCGCTCGGTGTCGCAATCAGAACCATCGCCGAAGCCGTGCGTGCTGAACACGGCAAGACTCTCGTCACGGCGGGTTCGCATCGCGCCGCGCTGACAGCGCTCTGGGGAAATGCGCCGGGTTTGACCGCGATCGACGTTCACCAGGATGCGGAGATGCAGTTGCCCTCGCGAGCGGAAGTCATGGCGGTGATGCCTGCCGATACGGTGCGGGACGATTCGATGCCATTGCTGTCGGGAAGCTGCGGCGCGACCGCGACGCAGACCGACGGCGCCCTCGACGACTATTCTGCGCTATTCTTCTGGCGTCTCACCGAAGATCTTATCGCGTTACCGACCTCGTCCTCTCGTTAAGCCGGAGCGATAGGATGGGCTCGCCCTCCTGGCGCGATCCGCGCAACCTTCGGCGCGATCCTTTCCAATAGCGGGGGTGTTTCGATAGGCTGCGCTCGTGAACGGTTTCGCGCCAAATTTTCAGGAGCTGTCGGAATCGCCGCGCATTCTCCGGCCGCTTGATCGACTCGTACTCGAGGTCACGGTGTACTGCAACCTCAAGTGCAAGATGTGCAGCGTGTGGGAGGTTCGTGAGAATGGCGTTCCGCTCCAACTCGCCAAGCAACTGCTGGAGGACGCGTACCGCCTGGGTGCGCGCAGCTTTGTTCCGTATGGCGCGGAAAATTTCATGCGCAAGGACTTTGTGGACATGGTCGAACATGCCCACGCGATCGGCTACGAACTACAGCCGATGGTGACCAATGGCACCATGATCAGCGAGGAGAATCTTGAGCGCCTTTCGCAGTGCCCTTCCGTCAGGCTGAGCATTTCTATCGATGGGCCACGCGACGTTCACGACGAGTTGCGAGGCGCCGGCAACTTCGACAAATCCGTGGCAACGGCCCGCGAATGTATACGCCGTGGGATAGGGGTTATTTTGACCGGCGTCATCATGCGAGAAACGCTGCAACACCTCCCTTTCCTCATCGACCTGGCCGCCGATATCGGTATCAAAGAGGTCTCCTACCAACCGTTTAACACATTTATTTCCGGGCCGACTAAGGACATCGCCCGCTTCTCGCTGCGGTCCGTCGAGCGCGACGCAATTGCCGCGGCTTTGACGAAACTTGGTGAACACGCGCACCGTCGTAAAATTTCAATCTACACGGAGGCGATGTTTGAACTTATGCCGGACTATCTGGCGTACGGTAAGCGGCCGATACCCAGAGGCGGATGCAAGTTGCCATCGACGATGCTGCTGGTTGATTGGCGCGGCGACGTCTATCCCTGCTTCTTCATGGGCGAGGCACCTGACAGGATGGGAAATGTGTACCGCGACCGCCTGGATGAAATCTGGCACTCGCGCATTCACAAGCAACTTCAGATACTTGCACTCACCGAACGGTGTCCCGGTTGTCTCGCCAACTGCTCGGACGTGCAAACGTACACCGATAGTGCTCAGCAACTGTCGATATCGAAAACTTAATCCCGGGTGACGAGCGTCCTTGAGTACATTAGCCGTCACAGGCCGGACGAGGCGGTGACAGCGCAATGACAACCGCAACTGGAGTTTCAGTATGACGGTCGGCGTTAGTGTATTGGCACCATCCGCTGCGCGTGGCCGAGGATCCAGTGATTCTCGACAACCTGCGCGCCGGAAGCGGGCGCAAGGTTTCCATCGGTCTAAACCGCGGAGCCGCACGGCGGGAGTGTGAGCAGACAACTACGCGGTGTCCGTGGCCAAATCATGAAAAACGGAAGCCCTGAGACTGGTTCGCAGCAGACTGCCCCTCTCCGCCAACCAGTCTGACCACTCGGAGTTTTCCCGCGCTGACACTCGGATCGAGCTGCGCTTTCGCCAGCCAATTTCCATCAGGGACGACACAGACGCCCGTTAAGTGGTGGTTCCAAAAATTTGCGGGTTCTCTCCGCGGCCGAACGGCTCGGTCCCATTAGGGATGCAAGACTTGATGCGTATAGAGTGTCAGGTGGCGCGACGAGATTCCCTCATCACAGGGTTGAACATGAAGGTGGAAACTCTTAAGAAACGCGGCGGGCCAAACCCATCGGGTCGATGCGTCTCTGGCCGCTGCCTATGCGGTGCGGTTGAGATAGAGATCGACTTTCCCGCGTTCTGGGCCTGGCACGATCATTCCGCGGCGAGCCGGCGTGCGCACGGCGCCGCGTATGCGACTTATATCGGATGCTGGCGCAAGCATGTCCGCGTGGTGAAGGGCCAAAGAAGCATCGCTCGCTTCGAGGATGCGAACACAGAGTCAACCCGAAGCTTCTGCTGCCGATGCGGAGGGCCATTGCTGTACCAGCGCAAGCGCTCGCCACATATGGTCAATATCCCGCGGGCGCTCTTCACCGCCCGGACCGGGCGCGAGCCCCGCTATCACGTGGGCATCGAGGAGATTCAGGATTGGGCCTACGTCGGCGCGCGGCTGGTCCCCCTCAAGGGCTATCCGGGCGTCGTGTGGGAACGCCCGAAATCGCGCCGCCGCCCGCGCGACGCCGACATCTTTGAGTTCCTCGAGCGGGACTTGTCCCGATGATTCCCTTGCTGTGCGAGCACTCCACATGGTGCTTGTGATGATCGAGTGGTTTGCCGGTATTATCATTCGCCCTGAAGGCTTCAAGTAATCTCGACGGAAGTAAAACATGGCTTTTTCGATAACCAGAAGCATTGGCGTCGATTATGGACACCGGGTCATGACTCATGGTTCCAAATGCCGGTCTATCCATGGCCATCGCGGGACGATCGAAGTCACTTGTGCCGGTTCCGCGCTGCATCAGTCCGGCGAGCAATCCGAAATGGTGATTGATTTCGGCTTCCTCAAAGACGTGATGATGAAAGTAATCGACCACGCGATCGATCACGGCTTTGTCGCTTGTGTCGATGACGATGAACTACTACGCCATTTCATTCCTGACCAACATGATCCCAAACAGTGCATGGCCCACATCAAAGCCGGCATCGATGAAAAGGGTTACTGGCTATCGACTGAGGATGAAGCCGGTCGCGTGAAAACTTTGCTCAATACCAAGCTGTATATCATTCCGTATATTCCGACCTCGGAGCGTTTAGCTGAGCACTTTTTTGAGCGCCTGAAATTCCCGGTCAAGCAACAGAGTGGCGGCATCGGCGAGCTGACCAATCTGCGATTTTGGGAGACCCCGAATTGTTACTGTGACTATCCGGGGTTCCCTCGTTAACCGCTTTCGGATCTGCTCGCGCGCGCCGCCGCCGTGCCACTTGCCGATGCCACTCAGCGAAATAATCGCACTCGCTGGTGTGCTGGGCGCTTCCACCGTGATGCTGACATTGGTATCGGCCGGACCGGTGGCTGTTGGCATGAAGCTTACCGAGATCGGCAAGGGCTTTCCGGCCTGAATCGTAAACGGACCTGTCGGCGAAATCGCATAGGGCTTGGCGAGGGTTGGAATGATGCCCTTTAAAGTTCCCTTGCCGCGATTGCGCAGGATTTCGGTGCGCGACGAAGTTGAGCCCACGCGCGTGGCAGGAAACTTTATCGAGCCCGGCGCCGACAAAACGCCAGCCTCGCCGGTTCCAATGAGTGTGACGATAACGGTCGGATGCGCCGGATCGTTGCTTTCGATTTGAAGCTGGATCGAATGAGGCATCGCATCGGTGGGCGCGAAGCTGACCTCGACCTTCGACGATCCGCGCGGTTGTATCGTGAATTGCCCGTTCGGGTTTAGCGAGAATGGACCGTTCGGAATCACGAGCTGTCCGATCAAGGCGTTCGTCTTGCTCAGATTGCGGATGGTGAAGAATTTGGTGGTCGGATTTGCGCCGACACCAGTCACTGGAAAGCTCAACGTGGTCGGCGCAACCGCGATAGAGGCTGGCGGAGTTGGGCATACCTGCGGGACCAGTGCAAATCCAAACTTCGACATCGTGAAGGAAAAATTCTGATCGGAGCTGCCGCCAAATTCGGTTCCGAGTTGGTGTGCCTGCACATAGTTGAGGCCCGCGATTCCCGAAGTGGTTACCGCCTCTTTGATGAAATCAAGCATATCGAAGTCGATTTCTCCGCTGGCGACGTTTTGGTCCGGCACCGCATAGAAGAACACCGCCTGCCCGCATTGATTGTTGGAGCAGGTGCCGCTCGACGCGGAATATTCGTAAAATGAGATGGTCGTCGCACTGCCATTCAGCGTGACCGGCTCTTGGAAGGTTTTCACCAAGGTTCCAGCGTATCCGCCCGGGAAGTCGAGGTAGGGGAAGACGCCCACTTCCAGCCAATGGCCGATGTCGGTGTAGAGCGTATTCGGATCGGTCGTGACCCATTCGTCGAACAGGACATCAATATTGTGCGATTCCGTTTCGTTGTCGGTGATGGTGTATGCAACATCGACCGGCATCGACATCAGGTTGCTGATCTCGGCCGGAAACTGCGGCGGCTGACCCTCAGGGCCGTTGCCCGAAAAGAGACTGCGCCCATACGAGACATTCGGATAGGCGACCACCCCACCGTTGTTCAGCCCATTGAGGTTCGTGGTCCATCCGAATGAGCTGCTGCCGGTGTAGCTCATATCGATCGAGCCGCTGCCCTGGGTGATGCCGTACGGATTCGGATAGTAGAGCCACAGCTGATTGGCGGAGCTGTGAGGAGTGATGGTCGTCGCTTTGGCGCTGCCGGTGGGCGAGAAATCGTTGGTCGCCGCAATGCCGGTGTTGAGGTCAGGGTCCGTGCCATTCAATGCGCACGAACTGCCATCGAGCGGTGTCGCACCACCCCGGTCGTCGGCGCGCGATGCTCCCACGGGGAACATTGCGAGCGAAACCCAAACCAATGCAATCGCCGCGAGCGCGGCAAAGCGAATCGTCCCAGCCAATTTCACGTATCCCCCCCATTCGTAGGCACGAAAAACCCAGCCACAGTAACACACGGTCTGCGTTAATCTCTATGTATTTGTGGGTCGGTCCGAAAAAGTTTCGCCACAATTAGATTTCCCGCCCGCTCATTTGTCCGGCGGACCGGCTATGTGCTAGCCATCGGGAAGTCCGCAAGCGGCTGAAGCGAGATCGAAGCAGCTCGCGGCACTGTGACTGAACCTCGGAGGTCGATTGCCATGGCAAACACGCCAAGGATGCTCGAGGGCTACCGTGTTCTCGATTTCACCCAATTTGTGGCCGGACCAACCTGCACGCGCCTGATGGCTGAGCTGGGCGCCGAGGTTGTCAAGTTGGAGCTGGCACCCGGCGGCGATCGCATCCGCGAGGCGGGCTTCAAGCCGCGCAGCGACAAGGCGAGCAGCCACAGCACCTATTACATGCAGCACGACCACAGCAAGCTGAGCTTCGCCATCGACATGAAGCAACCGGGCGCTCGCGAGCTGGTGATGTCGATGCTGCCGAAGTTCGACGTGCTGGTGGAGAATTTCGCCCCCGGCGTCATCGGTCGGATGGGCTTCTCATACGAGGAAGTTAAAAAGATCAATCCCCGGATCATAATGTGTTCGATCTCGATGGCCGGCCAGACCGGACCGCTATCGAACAAGGCGGGCTACGACACCATCGGACAGGCCTACGCGGGAATCACGGATAACCTCGGCGAACCGGATCGCGCGCCGGTGATGATCGGCATGGCAATCGGCGATATCTCCACCGGAGTGGCGGCGGCGATGGCGGTGTTCGCGGCATTGCTACATCGCGAGCGCACCGGCGAGGGTCAGTACCTCGATGCCTCGCTGACGGATACCTACTTCCATATGCACGAACTCAATGTGCCGAAGATTGCGCTGGCGGGTGATCGAGTGCGGCCCAAGCGCGCCGGCTCGCAGGCAGATGGACCGGGACCGGCGGGCAATTTCCGTTATCGCGGCGACCAATACGTCATGATTCTTATTTCGGCGCATCAATGGCCGCAGATGGTTCGCGCGATGGGCAAACCCGAGCTCCTGACCGATCCCCGCTTCCAGCGTGCACGCGAACGACACAAGAATCGTTTCGAGCTCCAGGCGATCATCGAGGAATGGCTGGCGACCTTTCCGACCCGCGAGGACGCGATCGCCGCGATGGACAAGGAACGGGTTCCATGCGCGCCGGTGCTGACGGTGAACGAGGCGATGGCGCATCCGCATCTGAACCAGCGCAAGACCGTGCGTTGGGTGGACGATCCGCTGCTGGGCAAAGTGGCGACACCCGGCGTGCCAGTGAAGTTCTCTGCGTGGCCGGATCGCACCGAGCTGCGCTCCGCCCGCCTTGGCGAGGATAACGAGCGGGTCCTGCGCGATTACCTCGGCCTTCCCGACGCGCGCATTCGCGAGTTGTATGACAACGGCACGCTGGTGCGCGACAAGACCATAGAATGACGTAGTTCGAATCGCCGGCGAGGAGCCATCGAGCGTAGCCCCTCGCCGGATGCGTTGCTGCCGCCGAAACGATCGAATCTCACCCTTCGAAGAGATAGGGCTCCAGGGTCGACTGCGCGGCGATGCGATGCTTATGCCACTTGCCGCCGCCATAGTAGGCGAGGCTTCCCGGCGCTGCATTGCCTTCACCATTATAGTAGGAGATGCAATCGCGCAGCGGCGCAGTCGCGACGTCGACGGCGCGGCAATGTTCCGCATACGCTTCTTCCATATCCTTGCGGACGTCGACGATGCGCGCGCGCTGCTCCCGCATGGTCTTTAGCATCCACACGAGGTAATCACCGTGAGCGTCGATCGCATCGGTGAAGTTGAAACTGCCGCCGCCGCCCTGCGGACCGGTGACGATGAAAAGGTTTGGGAAGCCGTGGCTATGCAGTCCGAGAAACGTCTTGGTTCCCTCGGTCTCCCACTTCTCTTTCAAGGTGCGGCCGCCGCGTCCGGTTACCATGTTGAAGGTCGAAGTGCCCATCCATTGGAACCCGGTCGCATAGATCAGCACATCGAGTGGATATTCGATCCCCTCATGAACGACGCCACGCTCGTTGATCTCGGCCACGCCGCGGGGCGCGGTATCGACCAGATGAACGTTGGGCAAGTTAAAGGTCGGCAGATATTCGTCGTGGAAGGTCGGCCGCTTGCATCCGTACGGGTAGTAAGGCTTCAGCGCGGCCGCCGTCTTCGGGTCCTTGACGATCGCATCGACGCGCGCCCGGATCTGCTCCATGATGCGGAAGTTGGCGTCGAGCTGCTTCTGGATCAGTTCTTCCTCGCTTATCGGATGATCATGTTTCTTGGGCTGCCTGACTTCCTGAACTTTGCCCGCGAGGTAATCGTCGTTAGCCTGGATGGCGGTGCGACCTGCCGAGATCTTCGAGAAGCGCTGACGCCGCGCCCGAGCCCATCCGGGCTCGTTGGCCCAGGTCGCCCGTTCCTCGTCGGTGGTGGCGCGCTGATCGCGTATGTCGATTGATGATGGCGTCCGCTGGAAAACATAGAGCTGGCCAACGGTTTTCGCGAGTTCCGGAATGGCCTGCACTGCGGTGGCGCCAGTTCCGATGATGCCGACGGTTTTGCCGCTTAAGTTGATATTGTAGTTCCAGCGTGAAGTATGGAACGACTCGCCCTTAAATTTCTCCATTCCGGCGATGCGCGCTAATTTGGGCGTAGTTAGGATACCGTTCGCTAAAACGACGATTCTCGCGCGCATCTTGTCGCCGCGATCCGTCTCCACGATCCATCGCCCCGATGCCTCATCCCAAGTAGTGGCCGCAACCGTGGTGTGAAAGAGGCAATGGTCGTAAAACCCGAACTTTTCCGCCATCTTTTGGCAATATTCGAGGATCTCGAAGCCCGACGCGAACTTCATCGACGGGATGTAGCCGGTTTCCTCCAGCAGCGGCAGGTAGCTGTATGACTCCACATCGCACGCGATGCCGGGGTAGCGGTTCCAATACCACGTCCCGCCGACGTCGCCCCCTTTCTCGCAGAAACGCACGTCGGTGAAGCCGGCCTGGCTCAGCTTATGCCACAGGAGCAGCCCGCCGAAGCCGGCGCCGACCACCAGGATCTCGCATTCGTCGGTCAGCGCCTCGCGCGGAATCGGCGGCTCCGAATAGACGTCATCCAGGTATTTCTTGAACTCGCCCTCCATGTTGATGTAGTCGGCGGCGCCTCGGCGGGCTTCCTTGAACGCGAGGTACTTGGCCTGCTCTTCCGCATTGAAGGTCGCGCCCGGAGGCAATTCCGGCAGCTCCTTCAGCTTCTGATCGGTGGTTACGGAGTAACCCTTGCCGGCAATCTTTTCGGATGCCTTCGCCGCTCGCGTGTTGAAAACCTTCAGGCCTGTCTCAGGGTCGATTCGGACTGCATCGTTCATATGAGTTCCTTGTGAGTGATGTGCGCTCGGCTTGCCGTGGCGCCATCAACAGTTCGGGGAAAATGGACTTCATCCAAAAGCTAAAGCGATCGCATAAGCTAAACGATCGGTATGTTATACGGAATCCCACGCTAGTTCGGACTGCCGCAGGCCGTCAAGCCGAGCGTCCTTTGTGTTCGAGGCTGCCGCACCACGCCGGATTGCTCGCCGTCGCCTCCAGGACAAAATGTTGCCGCGTGGCGGCGCATCGCCGCAGTAAACGGTGGCTGCGCATCATCCCCCGGATGCGCGTCAGGGTTCTCGCAAAACCAAAGAGCGAGAACCCCGCCGCGCCCCCCGCCCCTTTTCCGATCCCCCTTCCACTTCAGGGGAAGGGGTTAGGGGTTAGGTCCGCGCTTGAATCATGCGATGAATTGCGCGACATGAGTAGAACCTTTTGCTGCCGGAGGCCTTCATATGAACTTCATCGACCAGTTAGACCCCGAGCTTCGCGCGATGGTGGAAAAGATGCCGACCGATCGCCCGATCGATCTCAGCCAGCTTCCCAAGGCGCGCGCCGCGATGAAAAAAATGGTGACCGCGATGCTCGCCAACCTGCCTCCGGTCGAGGGCGCATCCAGCCAGGATCGCAAGGTCCCCGGCCCCAAAGGCGATCCCGAGGTGCCCGTCCGCGTCTATCGTCCCAACGATTCGCCGAGCAAGCTTCCCGCGCTGCTATGGATTCATGGCGGCGGATACGTGATGGGCGACATCGAGCAGGACGACCGCCTGATGAAGCAAATCGTCACGCGCATCGGATGCGTCGCGGTGTCGGTCGATTATCGGCTGGCGCCTGAACATCCGTTCCCCGCGCCGGTCGAGGATTGCTATGCGGCTCTGAAATGGCTGTTCGCCCATGCCGATGAGCTCGGAGTTGATCCCGCGCGCATCGCCATCGGCGGCGCCAGCGGCGGAGGCGGCCTGTGTGCCGGCCTGGCGCTGATGGCTCGTGACCGCGGCGAAGTGAAGGTCGCTTTCCAGCTTCTCATCTACCCGATGATCGACGACCGCAACTGCACTCCGGCTGCGCATGCGATCACCGACCCGCGGATGTGGAATCGCGAAAGCAACCGTCTCGGATGGAAAGCCTACCTGGGCCGCGACGGCGGCGGCGCTGACGTATCACCCTATGCGGCCGCATCGCGCGCCACCGATTTGACCGGACTGCCGCCGGCATACATTCCGGTCGGCGCCCTCGATCTGTTTGTGGATGAGAATATCGAGTACGCGCAGCGCCTCATCCAGGCGGGCGTGCCGACCGAGCTGCATGTTTACCCGGGCGCGTTTCATGGGTTCGATATGTTCGCTCCCTCGGCGACGGTGTCAAAACAATTCAAGGCGGATCGGGAGGCGGCGCTGAAGCGCGCCCTTCACGGCGGCGCGAGATGATGGTCCCGGTTTCGGCGGGCTAGCGCTTTGGCACCCCAATTCGGCTATATCGATCGCCTTAGAATAGGACAGATTGCCCCTTCGCATGACGAGTTCGCGATGCAGGGTCGCTTTTGCTGTTGGAGAACTTTATCAATACGGCAACGCTGTTCCGACCTAACAGTTGCCGATCAGCTAAATAGGAGATTTGCGGGGAATGGATCGATAGCTCGATTTCATCAGAATTATCTAACGCGATGGCTGACCAGTTGGGATCAGAGTCGGTTATGATCATGCCGCGCGCGAACGGCAGTTCGATACCTAGTGTACGCGCGAGTGCAAAAATCCGCGCTTGCACTTTCCGCTCTGATTTTTCGATCTTCCACAAGAGCAATGCTCCTCGGAAACCCGGCAGATTGAGTAACTTCCACGCGGCGGCTTCGAGCGAACAACTGAACTTACGCGCCAAAGCGAGAACTGAGCGAATATCTAATTGAACGCTCGAACGCCTTAAGATGGTATCGGGGACCAGTAACTCAGCGGCAGCGAGATTGCAGAGATCTTCAACATTTTTGTCGCTACAATCGAGCGCCGTGCGATCGCCATTTGTCGCAAGGAGAGTATGGGCTATCTCGTGAGCGAGCGTAAATCGCCGCCTTGGCTCCGAATCTCTCGCGTCCAAACGAACGAGATAGCCGCCATTTTTGAGACGACGTAGCTCTCCGTTGACGACGGAATCGTCGATGCGAATCTCTCGAATCTGCTGCCGCCTAGCAAGTTTTCCGAGATCGACCGGTGGTTCTTTGACATCGCACCCAAGGAGCAGCGCCCTCGATTGCGCGAGAATATCAAACATTTGAGTCAACTTAGGCATGCACTACTCGAACAGGAAAAAACACTCGACCATTGCGGGGAAGGCAGCTAAATCTTCTCCCAATCACGAGAAGTCCTCGGAAGGCGGTGCGCAATGGGCCTATCTTCGGAATCTCCCTCGAACAAATCTGCGCTACGCGGCGGCTCCGATAAACTAAGCGCGAAGCGCTCAACGCGTTCACGCAGCTCTTGTGGTGATGAACGGCTCTCAACGCCGTATTTGAGCAGCGCTCGATAGCAAGAAGCAAGTTCTCGCTCCTGCAATGGTCCGTGGTCGCGCAGAATGGCAACAAACTCTTGATATGAGAAGGAGTCCGCCGCGCTCGAGGATGCGACGGATTGTGACTCGATCTTCGGCTCGGGCTCTACTCCCGGCTGTTTGGGTCCCATTTCTTCCTTCGTGATTTCAAGGATCGCGGTCCGGGCAATCTCACTCGCGTGGCGGTCGCTCTTCTGCCAGTCAGGAGCGGTTTTATCTAAAAGTGCGACCACACGAGGAATGAGGTTCGGAGCAACGTCGCCGAACAATTCCGTCGCCAGCTTCGCGTACGGGTTCGTTGGTTCATTCTCTATCTCGTCGCCTTTTAGGAGCATGTCGTTCGGGAATCCAACCTCTTCTTTTAAAGCTCGTGCCACCAGAGACTTTTTGTGCATTTGCGATGCATCCAGGTACACGTGCATTTGCCAGATCGACCGATACATTTCCTCAACGGCACGAATTTCATCTTCGTAGGGCCGAAGGCCTTCATTTGAGACCTTCGTAACGTCTCGAAGATGCGCAACCTCAGCCAGATCGGCGCCAACGACAAGTGCTTCGGCTATCTTCATCGAGGTTTTTCTCGGAGGGCAATGAATGAATAGAGAACCAATGGGAAGCACGCACTGGTTTTCAATTCTGCGTTCGAGGTTAAACCTCACGGTACTTTGTGCATAGCGCTCCGCAATAGTCCCTGCGTTAATTCCTCCCGAATGTTGTACCTCGCTGCGCAGACGGAAAACCAACTTCGGCAATCGCCGCGCGGCGAGTCGCCAAAGAACCAAACGCACGGCACGTGCGCGCGAGAGCGCTTCCGCGACCTTTTCGTTGATCAAAGCATGCTCATCGCCAATGCTCTCCTGCAAACACGAAACTGCAAGTTCCCGTTCAAGTTCGTCAGAAGGCCAAAGACGTTGCGCGATATCTCTTAAGGAGGAATCGCCGGAATTTAGGGCCTCTAGGCATAACTTCTCCACATTTTGAGAAGTCTGGTTAAGGAGACGAAGGGTCTCAGAATCTCCAAGAGTCTGCACCCACTCCGGGAGCGACTTAAGGCCCAGCAATTGGATCGCAGTTCCCAACATCGCGCCGGCGGCACATTTTGTCGGATGAAAGAGGATGCGCTCCGAGATAAGGTAGCGGGCCTTCAAAATACCGCTCATCTCCGACAGAACATCATGGCGCATCTTGTCGGTGAAGAACTGCACTGCGAGACGGATGCAGGGCTGGCCATCAGGAGATTTTGCGCCAGATACGAGACCGGAACCATATAGCGCATTAATCGTGCGTCGAACTGGACCAAACCGGCGTTAGAGGAGTCGCGGTGAGCATAGTCCAAGAGGTCCGCGCATATCGTATTCCCGACGATGTCCACTAGGATGGCATCTCGATGTATAACGTGATCGGGCAGCGGCCCTCCTGGACTGGTCTTTTCGATAACTTGCCTAATGAGGAGCTGCTTCTCAAGACCAGGCTTCGCCTTGCCGTGAAGATATTCGATGTTGAGAATCGAAAGCATCGCGATCTCGAAGTTGACGAAGCAGACGCACAAGCTCATCCCGATCAGAAGTTTCTAGCACTTTTCCAATCGCGCTTGCGTTGGACAGTGCGGAGACTCGATCAACGTCCAGTCTGCGAAGGGAATCGAGATTCGCGATATCTGGTGTATTCAGACCACCTTCTGCGCTCCATATTGCGAGCATTTGTGCAGTCAGCGCATCGAAGAATCGTTGCTGTCGGGGCGGCGAATCATGCTTTTCTGTAAAGACCTGAACCTCATCTTCGAGTGTGTGTCCGTACGCAGCATGTGTCAGATCGTGTAGTAGACCGATCAGCCTGACTGCCTCACGACGCTCTTTCAGTAATTTGCCTAGTTGTTGTCCGTTGATTGTAGCTGCGCTTCCATCGTTACTTCCCTGCGCATAGTGAAATTCTGCCGTATCGTGTAGCTGCAACCAGTTGATCAAATTCCCGAGCATCTGCTCAGCGCGATAGGCGACGCCAAGTACATGATTGAATCGCGAATGAACAGCATCCGGATAGACTCGGTCCGCAAACCCGAGTTGTTTCAGGTCGTACAGCCGCTGAAAAACAGGAGTGTGAATGATTTCAAGCTCCCACAAAGAAAATTCCTGATCGCCATAGAGGCTTGTACGGACTATCTTCGGACGGGTTGGGGTTTTCAGGAAATCGAACGTTCTCCGAATCATTAAGATTCCTTTTGGTGCCGCCGAGGTCTTGTTCTCCTCAAGTACACGAAGAAAAGTGAGTTTAGCATACAAAACACTGAGTTGGCGATAATCCCAAATCCACGGCAGGTGAATCTAGCCGGCGCAATCGGAGCCCAATTCGGCTTTGAGACGATCCGCCACCGACATCTTCGAAACGATTGCCAGCGCCCCTCACTCTCGGGATCTGTCAGGCACATCGCGCTTGTTAGCGATGTTGCTTCAATCGCTCGGCTTGGGCAGCCGCAACGAAATCGTTTGCGGGGTCGGCTTCAGATTCGGCAGGATCGCGCGCGTGCCGCGCCAATCGAGGTAAGCGGTCGAATCGTGAGTTGCCCAGAACATGCCTTCCGCATCCTCGTTCTTAAATCGTGGCAGGTGGAGGCGCCCGGTGACGTGGCAGGCCGGAGATTTTATCTCTTCGGGTCGGCCATCGATTTCCCAGTTTGATACCATACGGTTCGTTTGCGAGGTCCGAAAAAAAGGGAATTCCGTAGTCGCGCGGGGCGCGCTGAATAATGTCCCTCGCCAGCGCCATCGGATGGCGCAACCTCTCCCATCGGGAGAGGGCCTTCTCGATCGGCTCCCGCTAAGGGCGCACTTCGTAGTACGCGTTAATCGGATTCTCAAAATCTCGCGTAACGAAGCGCGTGAAGCCGGCCTCGGCGGTCATTTTGCGTCGCCAGGGGTTCGGGAAATCCTAGCGTCCCCAATCCCCAGCTGCCCGGCTCTGATAGTGCCGACGACATTCCCTCCGCCCCAGTCGAGGTAAGTGGTCGAATCGTGAGTTGCCCAGAACTTGCGTTCCGCATCCTCATTCTTAAATCGTGGCACGTTGGCGGCGAGGCCATTACCTACCAATCGTTCGGTTGATAAACGGCGGAGGCCTTTCCCCAAACTGGCTCCGAACGCATCAGAGGTGTCTCCGAAGGTGTCAGGATTGCGCGTCTGGTCCGGTGGTTTTTGCCGCAAAGCCGCGGAAAGGCGTTTGCCCGACGAGGATGAGCCGGTGTAGTTTTTGGCACGCCGCATGCTTCCTCTCGCACCTTCGCGTGGGGAAGGATCGGACCCATTAATTCGCAAATTCCGTCACTTCGGCCAATAGACCAGAACTGGAGCAAATCATGAGCGACAGGACCAAGACGCATTACGAGGTTATCGTCATCGGCGCCGGAGTGGCGGGAATCTATCAGATCAAACTGTTGGCCGACCTCGGAGTGGATGCCACCGTGCTCGATGCCGCCGCCGACCTGGGCGGAACCTGGTACTGGAACCGCTATCCGGGAGCCCGCTTCGACTCGGAGAGCTATACCTACGGCTTTTCGTTTTCCAAAGAATTGCTCAATGAGTGGCACTGGAAGGAGCGCTTTTCCAGTCAGCCGGAAAACCTCCGTTACCTGAACTATGTCGCGGACAAGTTCGACCTGCGCAAATACATGCAGTTCAATTGCAAGGTTGAAGCGGCGCACTTCGACGAGGCCCATGACCTCTGGCGGCTGAAGATCGCCGACGGGCGCGAGTTGACCTGCCGCTTCGTCATCATGGCGGTGGGCCTGCTTTCGATTCCCACGCCGCCGCGCTTCAAGGGGATGGACAAATTCAAGGGGCGCTCGTTCCATACCTTTTACTGGCCGCACGAACCGGTTGAGCTGGCCGGCAAGAAGGTCGCCGTCATCGGGACCGGCGCCACCGGCATCCAGGTCATCGCGGAAATCGCGGACAAGGTCGGCGAGCTGACCGTATTCCAGCGGCGGCCAAACTGGTCGGCTCCATTGAACAACGGCCCGATCTCCGAGGCCGAAATGGCCGAGATCCGCGCGCGCTATGACGAAATCTTCGCGACCTGCGCCCGCACTCCGGGTGGCTTCGAGCATGAGCCGGACCGGCGCGGTTTCTATGAGGTCTCGCGCGAGGAGCGGTTGGCGCTATGGGACCGCCTCTATGACACGCCGGGCTTTGCGGTATGGCTGCGCAACTTCCGTGAAATCTTCACCGACGAAAAAGCCAACGCCGAGTTCTCCGCGTACATCGCCGATCGGATTCGCCGGCGCGTGAAGGACCCGGCCGTCGCGGAGAAGCTGATTCCGCGCGATCACGGCTTCGGGGTGCAACGGGTGCCGATGGAGACGCATTACTTCGAAGTCTATAACCGCGACAATGTGCATCTGGTGGATATCACGGAGACGCCCATCGTTGAGGTGACCGAAAGCGGTCTGCGCACCAGCGAGCGCGCCTACGACTTCGACATCATTGTGTATGCCACCGGCTTCGACGCGATCACCGGCGCTTTCGACCACATCGACATCCAGGGCGTCGGCGGCGAGAAGTTGCGCGACAAGTGGAGCGATGGTCCGCAGACTTTCCTCGGCATGCTGGTTCGTGGGTTCCCGAATCTGTTCATGCCGTCGGGGCCGCAAAGCGGTTCGGCCTCGACGAATTATCCCCGCGGCATCGAAACCGGCGTCACCTGGTGTACGAAGTTGCTCCAGCATATGTGGGAGCATGGCTATAGCCGTGCCGAACCGACGCTCGAGGCTGAAGAGCGCTGGACCGCGCATGTGAAAGAGATGTACTCGGCGATGCTCATGCGCAAGGCCAAGTCCTGGTTCACCGGGTATAACTCGAACGTCCCCGGCCACGAGCACGGCAAGACTCGATACCTGGTCTATAATGGCGGCTCGCCGAAGTATGTCAGCCGGATCAACGACGTCGCGGAGAGGGGCTACAAGGGAATCGTCTTCACCCCTGGTTCGACACCTGCTCGTCATCCGGGTGTGGAAACTGAAAGCATCGACGACAAGAAAGCTATTACCGAAGCCGTCGATTGAAGGTGGTTTCCACGGACGCCCTCGGCAGCTAAGGAGACGCGCGTCAATCGCGTTTGAGTCATCGGAGCAGGAAAAGCACTGCGGTGATTTGTGCCGGCTCAGTGGGTCGCCACAACTTCTTTCGCGGTTGGCGGCGCGATAGTCTCATAGTCGCGCGAAACAACTGCCGATGGTCCATCGAATCGAGCCAGGGACGCCTTCAAAAATTTATCCGCGCGGATTAGGACTATGAGCTTACAAAGCAGTTCCGAAGAACTATCCGGTACCAGCCTCAACATCATCGGTCCGCAGCACTATCAGGATAACGGCTATCCGCATCGCGAATGGACCTATCTGCGAAACCATAAGCCGGTGTACTGGTACGATGGTCCTTATGCCGAGCCCTTCTGGGCAATCACCAAGCACGCGGATATCGTACAGATCGCAAAGCAACCCAAGCTCTTCACCAATCGACCACGGCTGGTGATCCTGGCTGACGAGCACGGCGATTACGCGCAGGAGGAGGAGCCTCCTTTTCGTCATCTGCTTACGATGGATCCTCCGCAGCATGGCGAATACCGCTCCATCTTGAGCCGGAACTTCACCCCGCGTGCGGTACGCGAGTTGGAGTCGAAAATCGAACGCATCACGCGTGAAGTGTTGGATGGCATGATGGATCGCAGCGAATGCGATTTCGTGCTCGATATTTCCTCGCGCATACCGCTGGCCGTCATCGCCGAGCTGCTCGGATGTCCGCGGGAAGACTGGGATATGCTCTTTCGCTGGAGTAACGAGATCATCGGCGCCGGCGATCCGGAATTCCACGCAGGCGCGACCCCGCGCGAGACTTCCGAGCGCGCGCGCATCGAGCTGTTTCAATACTTTGCCGGAATGATGGCCGATCGCCAGAAGCATCCCACCAACGACATCACCAGCGTGGTTGCGAACGCCCAACTTCCAGGCGGCGAAGCGATGCCGCAGCTCGAGAGGCTCGGCTATTATTTTCTCCTCGTCCTCGCCGGCAATGAAACGACTCGCAATGCGACCACCGGCGGGCTGATGGCGTTCATCGAGCATCCCGATCAGTTCGAACGACTCAAGAAGAACCCAGCAATGGTGAAAACCGCGGTCGAGGAGATCGTCCGCTGGGTCACGCCGGTGATCCATTTCGCGCGCACCGCGGAGGCTGACACTGAGATTCGCGGGCAGAAGATTCGTCAGGGCGAGGCGGTGTGTCTGTTCTATCCATCGGCGAATCGGGATGAAGAGGTCTTCGACCAGCCTTTCAAGTTCGACATCGGGCGCGATCCAAACCTGCACATCGCATTTGGAATCGGCGAACACTTCTGTCTCGGCGCCAACCTCGCGCGCCTCGAGCTGGAGGTCATCTTCCGGCATCTGGCGCAGCGGCTTGCGCACGCCGAACTTGCCGGTCCCGTGGAACGCCTGCGCTCCAGCTTCGTCGGTGGCATCAAACACCTGCCGATCCGCTTCAAGATGAATCCCGCGCAGAACTAGGAGAAGCTCGATTCCCGATCGGGAATCATTCGCCGAAGCGCAACCTCTGGGTCAACTCGGTGAGGGCTCGCGGCGGCTAGTTTGCCGCTGCGTTCGGAGCCGGCTGCGAGGTGTGGGGCCCGGGTCGCCATGCCAGGTCACCGCTCGCAATGTAGGTAAACATCGCGATTAGCATCAGACCGACCGCGATCCACAGCCGCCAGTCCTTGTGCGCGCTTCTCCAGTACGGACGATGGAAGCCCACGCTCTCGCTTTCTGATTCTCCGTGGTGATGGTGATGCTTTGTCTTAGCCACTAGTCTTACCGCCTTCGCAACCATTCCCGATGATCTGAAGACCCTGCCCCTGTGGTCAGGTCCCAAGCATCGCATTCATCGTCGCCCGCCGATCTTACAGACGACCCAGGACGACTACTATCGCACGGATGTCTCGATTGCCCAAGCCGCAGAGGCGGTTTCGAGTGCAGGCCGCGGGAACCGATGAGCCGCGACCGCGGTTGACTATCCAGATTGGCGAAAGCGCGGATATATTCCCTCGGGCAGCCCGTGACGCCCCCATCCAAAGACGATCTCATTGCCGAGGCACTCCTGCCTCATCTCGATGCGGCCTACAACTTCGCGCGCTACCTGGCCCGCAACGATGCCGATGCCGCCGACGTGGTGCAGGAGGCCTACCTGCGCGCGATGCGCTACAGCGACAGCTTCAGCGGACAGAATCCGCGCGCGTGGCTGTTCGCGATCGTGCGCAACACTTTCTTTTCGATGCGCAAGGGGAATATTCCGGCCGAAACCGCGGTACCATTTGATGAGGACCTGCATCGCGAGGACGAGCAGCCCGGGCCCGAGGCCACCATGCTCAAGCGCGCTGACGCGCGCGTCGTCAATGACGCCCTCGCGCAGCTGTCGCTCGAGTATCGCGAGGTGATTGTCCTTCGCGAATTCGAAGATCTATCCTATAAAGAGATTGCGCGAGTGACCGGCGCGCCGGTCGGGACCGTGATGTCGCGGCTGGCTCGCGCGCGCGACCAGCTGACCCGCGCGATCCAGCTCCGGATGGTGGACGAGTGACCTGCGACGAAGCAACCAGCCTCCTCGATGCGTGGTATGACGGCGAACTCGATGCGCCGCGCAGCGCCTCGCTCGAGCGCCACCTCGAGGAGTGCCCCAAGTGCGCCGCGCTGTCGGAGGCGCGCTCGGCCTTGAGCGAGGTCCTCGTTGAGCACGGGACCCGATATTCAGCGCCCGCTTCATTACGCAAAAGCATCGAAGCGCAGATGTCGCGGCCACCAGCAGTCGAGAGCCGTTCGCGCCAGGCGCGCCCGCCGCGCATGATGCCGTGGCGCGGCCTCGCGATCGCGGCCTCATTCCTGCTTTTTGTCATGATCGGATGGAACGTGTGGCTGCTCCAGAGTGGCGCGCCGTCGCCCAACCCCGAAAATGAGATCGTCGCCGATCACGTCCGCTCGCTGATGGCGAATCATCTTTCCGATGTGGCCTCGGAGGATCGGCATACGGTCAAGCCGTGGTTCATGGGCAAGCTCGATTACTCACCGCCGGTCAATGACCTCGCGAGCGACGGCTTCACGCTGGTCGGTGGTCGTCTCGACTATGCGGGCGGCAAGCCGGTCTCGGCGCTGGTTTATAAGCGCGGCGCGCACATCATCAACGTGTTCGTGTGGCCGACGCGGGAGGGCGATGAAGCGCTGCCGCAGCCGCGATGGTCAAACGAAAACGGCTATCACCTCGCGAACTGGACCAACGCTGGAATGACGTACTGGGCGATCTCCGACGTCGACCCGACCGAGCTCACGCGCCTGGCAAACCTCCTCGGCGCGAAATAACAGCCAATTCCTTTCCGAAAGTTGCGATGTAAACTCTCCGTAGGGGTCGTTCGCGAAGGTGAGCATCCAGATGGTGACGGATAGGCCTTCCGGGACTACCCTTCTCAAGCGAAATTCTACCCTGAAGGGGTTACGTCGTGGAAAACGATTCGATTGCGGTAATCACGCTCGCGATCGTTACTGCCGCCAGTAACGTTTGGGCCGCCTACGAAACGCGACAAGCGAATTGGCACTACGCTGAGGGCAACCGAATCGCGCGCGGGGAGTTCGGTGCGATGGACACCTATCGGCCTTCGCGCACGCCGCAACTAATTATGCTCATTCTAACGGTCCTGACTTGGAGCGCGGTCGGGTACGACATTTACGTATCGACACGCGATGCCGTCGACCGCCTTGGTGTCCGCAATAGCGACGGCGCCGATGCCTAAAACGACAACCGAGATCGCGGTTCCCAATGCCTTTGGGCAAAGTATGCAGCCGCTCTATCTGTCCTTTCCCGAATTGGGGTGGCCGCTTCACCCATTAACTGAGGTTCGCGACAAGCATTTCGCAGGGCAAACTTTACCGCTCGATGGATATGTCTATATCAACTGTGCGTTCAAAGATGTGATTTTCGATTACGCAGGGACCGATCTTACTGGCGGGTGGGTGAACGCGAGGTTCGAGGGTTCGTCTGTGCGCATAGGCACCCACAGTGCAAATTTGTTGTCCTACTTGGCGCTCTATCAGTCGGCCAACATCTCACTTAACAATTGCGATTTGTCATCTCAGCCGCCTCCGATCAAACCGATGCGATGAGAAGTCGAATTGAAGAGCGCCTCTGGCGACGTTCTCAGATACTGAGACGGTCGCCAGTTCCCACGTCTCAACATCCTGCTATTGCGCTACCAAAGATGTCTTTGTTGTGCCGATTTTGAATCCAAAAGTGAACTCATTGAGGTACAGCGTCAGATATTTCTTGCTCACGATGTGGTGGGTGCCGATGATTCCGCGCTTGAAGAGCGACCAGAATCCTTCGATCGTGTTGGTGTGAACGATCCCGCGAACGTACTCGTTATCGCCGTGGCGGACGACGGCGTGCGCGGGTCCGGCATCGACCATCGTATCGTAGTCATGATTCCCATCGGTCACGGCCAACTTGACGCGGCGCGAGACGGCCTTATGAACGAACCGCATCTTCGTGCGCGCTCCGCGCGCTCAATCATCTGAGCGACCACGCTACCCTGCGAGCAATCGCACCGATGACGATGGTTTTACCTACTCCTTCAGTGTTGTGCGGATTGCGCTTCCCGAAATGCTTGCTCTTTCTTTGCCGCCGATAAACGTCTCATCGACCTCGACTACGTTCATCAGTTGCCGGAACTCAGGATCGGACAGCGCTGCGCTCCCGCTCCGCTGACTCGCATAACCCGACCGGAAAAGTCTCACCCCTGCATCCGGTCCAAACTGTTACCTATGCATCTGGTGAACACGCGAACCGCCCTACCCGGAAATGCGAACCAACCGACTCTCCAACATGATGCTCACGCCTCGCGACGCAGCACTACATTATCGATGAGGCGCGTTTTGCCGACGCGCGCCGCGATCGCCATCACCACCGGTGAATCGAGCGAGGTCACGTGCTCCAAGGTTTCGGCATCGACAACCTCGACATACTCGACCGCGATGCTGGGGCGGCTGAGAATCTTCGTCGCCAGTTGCACCAGGTCCTCTGCGCTTCGTGCGCACGCGAAGTTCTTGCGCGCCGCCGCAATCGCGCGGCTCAGCGCGAGCGCATCGCAATGCTGCTCGGGCGTCAGATAGGCGTTGCGCGACGACATCGCGAGCTGGTCGGGCTCGCGCACGATCGGCATCGGCACGATCTCGATGTCGAAATTCAAATCGGCCACCATCTGTTGAATCGCGCGGAGCTGCTGAAAATCCTTCTCGCCAAAAAACGCGAGGTGCGGTTTCACGATGTTGAACAGCTTCGCGACAACGGTGGTGACGCCGCGAAAATGCCCCGGCCGTCCCTTGCCGCATAGACCGCGAGTCAACTCGGTGACCTCGACCCAGGTCTGCGCGCGCGGCGGATACATGTCCCCGGGCTTCGGGCGCAAAGACCACGTCAACCGGCACCGTTTCCATCAGCGCGCAATCGCGGGCGAAATCGCGTGGATAGCGCGAGAGGTCCTCACCAGGACCGAACTGCGTCGGATTCACGAAGATCGACGCGACCACCCTGGCTGCGCGGCGGCCCGCCTCGCGCATCAGGCTCAGGTGGCCCTCGTGCAGGTAACCCATAGTGGGCACGAAGCCGATGCGCTCGCCGCGCAGGCGTGCCGCATCGGCCAATCCATCATCTCGCGCGGATGCCGAATCACTTGAATGCTCATGCTCGTTTCCCCTTTAGTCCGTATGACATGTTCCGGGCCCGGAAAGGTGTGCTCTTTGACCTCGCGCAGGTACGCGAGGGTCGCCGCCGAGGCGTCATTCCATAAGCTGGCGTATGGTTTCGCGAAGCGCGGCACAAAGTCCGCCGACAGCCCAAGCATGTCGTGCATCACCAGCACCTGGCCGTCGCAATCCGGCGCCGGCGCCGATGCCGATGGTCGGCACCGCCAGCATCGAGGTGATTTCGCGCGCGAGCGGCGCCGGAATTCCTTCCAGCACAATCGCGAACGCACCGCGTCCTCCAGCGCCTTCGCGTCATCGATGAGGCGCTGACGGCATCCGGGCGCGCTGCCCTCGCGCTTGCCCTGCACGCGATGTCCACCCATGCGATGGATCGATTGCGGCGTCAGCCCGATATGGCCCATCACCGGAATGTCAACCTGAGTGAGGCGCGCGACGGTGTCGGCGACCGCGATGCCGCCCTCGAGCTTGACCGCCTCGGCGCCGCCTTCCTTGATGAGGCGGCCGGCGTTGCGCAGCGCCTCCTCGGCACTCACCTGGTAGGACAGAAACGGCATATCGGCGATGAGCAACGCGCGCTTGCGCGCCCGCGCGACGATGCGGGTGTGGTAGAGAATTTCCTCGAGCGTGACTGGCAGTGTGCTGTCGGCGCCCTGCACCACCATCGCGACGCTGTCGCCGACCAGCAGCGCGTCGACGCCGGCCTCATCGAAGATGCGCGCGAAGGGCGCGTCGTAGGCGGTCAGCATCGTGATGGGCGAGCGCCCGGTTTTCATCGCGGCGAGATCGGTGATGCGAACTTTCTTTGGCTGATCCACGTTGGGTGCTCCATCAAACAAAGTCGAAAAAAAATCGGGGCCGTCTGGAAACCGACGACCCCGAACATAGGAGCACGCTCTTGCCAATCAGTGTGGGAATGGCGATTCGAGAGCGCTCAAGTCTCAGAGTCCCGGTCCTTACTTCGGATCCAGGCGCGAGCCCAAGCTATTTTCACTCGCGCGATCGCCGCGCGCGAGCTTCACGATTTCAACTTAGCGATCGGCCATCCGAATGCAATCCCACACCCGCATTTTTTCGAAAGATTCAGATTTTTCGGGCTGCAACGAACAGCACGAATGCCGTGTGGTGATGAATCTTCGCCAGGAACGAGTCCGCGGGGAGCGCCGCGATCACCTCATCGCTCGGGCGCGGCTCCTCAATCCGCTCGATGCGGAAGCCCGCCGCGCACAGCCCGTTGACGTAGTCCTCGAGACGCCAGGGAAAGTAGAAAATCGTAAACGGCGGGGCATTCTCGAAGCCCCACTCCTCGGTGTACGGCTCGGCATCCCAGTAGTTGCTGATCTTGCGGCCGACCACGCGTCCTTCGCCATCGGTCGCCCAGCCCGACTCGCGCGTCATGAAACATGGATGAAGCACGCTGAAGAAAAATCCGCCTCCCGGACGGATCACGCGGTGCGCCGCGCGCGCGACCGCCGCAAAGTTCGGCGTATCCATCAACGCCATCGAGGAAACCGCCACATCGAAGCTCGTGGTCGGCCAAGGAGCGCAGTTCCGTGGAGGAATCGAGCTGGTAGCGAATTCCGAGCGGCGCGCGCGCTTCCTCCTGGCGCGCCTGTTCCAGCATTCCGGGCGAGATGTCGATGCCGGTCAGGTGCGCGCCGCGGCGCGCGAATGCACGTGTGTAGCGACCCTCGCCGCATCCGAGGTCGACCACCCGCAGCCCTGCCAAATCGGGAAGGAACTCCATGAAGCGCGGACTGGTGAATAGTTCGTGGGTGCGGTCGTGGCCGGCGCGCACTTCAGCCGCCCAGTTGGGGGCATCCACATCCCACGCGGCGGCAACTTCGCTCTCACCGATCTTGCTCATCGGAATGCGCACCTCCAATGTCGGACGAGTCGGGTTTCACGGCGGCTTCATCAAACATCATCGTCAGGTTCTCGTTGCGATCGACTCCCGCATCTCGAAATCGGTGGCTCTCACCTTAGCACCGAAAGCGCTAGAATCGCGCGCATGGCACTGCCCGCATCAAGCCGTTTTCAGTTCACGCCCGAGCTCAACATTTGCCGCGTGCTCAACGGTATGTGGCAGGTTTCCGGCGGGCATGGCCGCATCGATCCGGCGCGCGCGATCCCCGAAATGTTTGCCTACCACGAGGCGGGTTTCACTACCTGGGATCTCGCCGACCACTATGGCCCGGCCGAGGATTTCATCGGCGAGTTTCGCCGCGAATTCGCAAAGCGATACGGTGCGGCGCGGCTTTCGGAAATCCAGGCATTCACCAAATGGGTGCCGCGGCCGGGCCGTATCACGCGGAAGATGGTTGACGACGCGATCGGCCGCTCGCTCTCGCGCATGGGCGTCGAATGCCTCGACCTGCTGCAATTCCATTGGTGGGAGTATGCCGACCGCAGCTATCTCGATGCGCTCAAGCACCTCGCCGATGTGCAGCGCGAGGGCAAAATTCGCCATCTCGCACTGACCAACTTCGACACCGAACGGATGCGCATCATCACCGACGCGGGCATTCGGATCGTCTCGAACCAGGTGCAGTATTCGCTCGTCGATCGCCGCCCCGAGGCTGCGATGGCTGCATTCTGCCACGAGCACAACATCACGCTTCTCAGCTACGGTACCGTGCTCGGCGGGTTGCTGTCGGAGAAATTCCTCGGCAAACCCCAGCCGCATCGCGGCGAGCTCAACACCGCTTCGCTCCAGAAGTATAGCCAGATGATCGAGGCTTGGGGCGGATGGACGCTGTTCCAGGAACTCCTCGGCGCACTGAAACCGGTCGCGGACAGGCATCAGGTGAGCATCGCCGATGTAGGTATTCGCTACATCCTCGATCGCCCCGCGGTCGCGGGCGTCATCGTCGGCGCGCGGCTCGGTGTCGCGCAGCATATTGATGACAATGCGCGCGTGTTCGGCTTCGCGCTCGACGCCGAGGATCGTGCGAGCATCGATGCGGTCCTCACGAAATCGCGCGACCTGATGAAAGTAATCGGCGACTGCGGCGACGAATACCGCTGAACTGAATCCAGCCCGACCCCCATACTTTCCGGAGCTATCGTCCGGATCGCGATCGCGATTCGTGTTTGCGCGAAAACATGGCGATGTTCTAGGTTTGAGGCGGGCTGGACAGGAGCCGGCACCACCTATGATCGTTGGCATCGATATCGGCGGTTCGACCACCGACGCCGTAATTCTCGAAAATGGCAGTATCCGCGTAGTCACCATCGAGGCGAATGATCCCGTCGCAGCCGCCGCCGGCGCGCTAGGGAAAATCGTCGGTGATGTTGGCATCAACCTCAGTGACATCGAGTGCGTGGCCGCGACCGGTGCGGGCTCGCGCGCACTCGGCGACCAGCTCTTCGGGCGTCCGGTGATGAAGGTTAACGAATTCACCGCGATTGGCGTGGGCGGAACGTCGCTGGCCAAAAAAGATCGCGCGCTGGTCGTTTCCCTCGGGACCGGCACCGCGATCGTCTCGGTGAATCAAGCCGAGATTCGCCACGTCAGCGGCACCGGGGTCGGCGGCGGAACGCTGCTCGGTCTCGCGAAGCATATGCTGGGCGTGTCGGGCCTCGACACGCTCGAGGCGATGGCCGGCCGTGGCGATCTGCATCGCGTTGATCTAAGCGTGCGCGACATCGCGGGCGGTCCGATTGGCGATCTTCCCCCGGGAACCACCGCCGCGAACTTCGGCAAGGTCAGCTCGGATGCGACGCAGGATGACAAGGCGCTCGCGATCATGAACATGATCGTCGAGGTCATCGGCGTGCTTGCGATCGCGACCGCGCGCGCCTGCGACCAGAACGATATCGTGCTGACCGGCAAGCTGACGCGAATCTTTCGCTTCATGCAGAACCGGCGCAAGCTCGAATTCGTCTTCGGCCGCGGCATGGTGATTCCCGAGCACGCTGACTATGCGACGGCGATCGGCGCCGCGCGCACCGCGCTCAAAGCGACCAATCAGCCGCTCTGAGCGGTTTCCTTACCCGAGCCTCCTCAAGTTAGAATGCCGGACCGGCGCGCAGGTTTTGCGCGCCAGTTCCGACTATAAGAAGAGGACGATGGCTTCAGAACTGCTCAAGGGTTTTCGGATGCTCGATCTCAGCGACGAGAAGGGCGCCATGTGCGGCAAGATTTTCGCCGACCTTGGCGCCGAGGTGATCAAGGTCGAGCCGCCCGGTGGATGCTCGACGCGCCGCATTCCGCCGTTTCTCGAAGATGAGGTCGGACTCGATCGGAGCCTCTATTTCATCGCATACCAGGCCGGCAAAAAATCCGTCACCGCCAACCTCGATACCGCCGACGGTCGCGCGATCGTCGCCGACCTCGCAAAGAAAAGCGACTTCCTGGTCGAGTCGTTCCAGCTCGGCTACCTCGATTCAATCGGCCTCGGCTATGAGGCTCTTGCCAAGTTGAATTCTCGACTCGTCTACACCTCGATAACTCCCTTCGGCGACAAGGGCCCCGGCAAAGACTACAAGTGGGCGGATATTATCAGCTGGGCGGCGGGCGGAATGATGTATCTGATGGGCGAGGAAGGTAAACCTCCGATCCAGATGGCGCTTCCGCAGGCTGGACTGCACGCCGGCGCCGAGGCCTCGGTGGCATCGCTCATCGCGCATTATGCGCGCCAGACCGACGGTCTCGGTCAGCGCGTCGTCGTCAATATGCAGGCCTGCATCGTGTGGACGCTGATGAATGAGCAGGCGATGCCGATTCTCCACGGCAATCACCTGGGTCGCTCCGGCGTGTCGGTCGGCTCGCTGGGCGTGCGGCGCAAAATGGTTTTCCAATGCAAGGACGGTTACATCTCCAGCGTCATCGGAGTGGGACCGACCACCAAGAATCTCATGGACTGGGTGCTGGAAGCGGGCTTTGGCTCCGAGTGGATGAGAAAAATGGATTGGGCCACTTGGACGCCGGGGCTGTTCATGCAGGCGACCGAAGAAGAACTCGCGCGCATCGCCGACATGGAAACAGGCATTGAGAAACTATTCATGACGATGACCAAGGGCGAGATCTACGCACAGACTTTGAAGCGCCGACTGCTGCTCGCGCCGGTCGCCACCGAGGCTGACATCGCGCGCGATGTGCAACTGCAAGCGCGGGGCTACTGGATCCCGGTCGATCACACCGACACCGTCGGGCGCACACTCACGCTGCCGGGACCGTTCGCGAAAATGAGCGAGACCCCGATCGTGATCAACCATCGGGCGCCTCGGCTCGGTGAGCATAACGACGAAATCTACGGCGAGCTGCTCGGGCGGAGCATGCAACAACTCACCGAGCTGCGCGCGATCGGCGCGATCTGACCCGCGAGGAAAACATGAGCCGTTTTGCCTTCGAAGGAATTCACGTGCTCGACTTCGCCTGGGTCGGAGTTGGGCCGATTACCACCAAGTACCTGGCGGACAATGGCGCCGAGGTGATTCGCATCGAGTCAGTCTCGCGTCTCGATGTGCTGCGCATCGCGCCGCCGTGGAAAGACGGCCAGCCCGGCCCCAATAACAGCCAGTTTTTCGCCAGCTACAACACCTCGAAGAAAGGCATCACGCTCGATCTGGGGAAGCCCAGGGCGCGCGAGCTGATTCTGAAACTGATCCCCTGGGCGGATATTGTGTCTGAGAGTTTCACGCCCAAGGCGATGCGCAACTGGGGTCTCGACTACGAGCATCTGCGCGCGATCAAATCCGACCTCATCATGTTTTCCACCTGCATGCAGGGCCAGACCGGCCCCAATGCCATGTATCCCGGGTTCGGGCAGCTGATGGCCGCGTTGTCGGGCTTCTATTACATCTCCGGCTACGGCGAAGGGCAGCCGCCCGCTCCGCCTTACGGCGCGTATAGCGATTTCGTTGCCCCGCGATTTCTCACCTCGGCGCTGATTGCCGCGCTCGATTATCGGCGGCGCACCGGCAAAGGCCAGTACATCGACATGTCGCAGTATGAGGCCGCCCTGCACAACCTCGCGCCCGCGCTGATCGATTATTTCGCGACCGGCCGCGAATTGGGGCCGCAGGGCAACGCATCCATTCGTTACGCGCCACATGGCGCATATCGATGCGCCGACGAAGGCACCGAGGAACGCTGGCTCGCGATCGCGGTCGCCGACGACACCGAGTGGCAATCGATGCTGAAGGCTCTGGGAGCGGACAACAGCGATCCTCGATTTGGTACCCAGCTTTCACGCGTCGAACATCGCGAGGCGCTCGATCAATTCGTCGCCGGATTGACGCGCAATCGCGCCGCGAGCGATCTAACCGCGCGACTGCAGGCGGCAGGCGTCGCCGCGTATCCAGTGCAGAACTGCGTAGATATCCATCAGGATGAAAATCTCGAAGCTTTCGATTTCTGGCACTGGCTCGAGCACAAGCACATGGGACCGTCGCCATATGAAGGATTGCAGCATCGCCTGAGCCGCACGCCGGGTGAGCTTCGCAGTCCCGCGCCGGTACTTGGTCAGCACAACGAAGAGATCTTTCGCGGGATGCTTGGGCTCTCGACCGCGGAAATCGAGCAGTTGCAAAAAGAAAACGTGATATTCTGAGTTCGGTCTTGCCGGTAGCGGCCAATTCTCATCGTGAGATACGAACTCCGCATCGCGCTGCGATATCTGCGCGCACGCCGCAAAGACGCCTTCATCTCGGTGACGACGCTGCTGAGCGCCGTCGGCGTAATGATTGGCGTCGCCGCGCTCATCGTGACGCTTTCGGTAATGGGCGGCTTCGAGGCGAGCCTCAAAAAGCGCGTCCTCGCGCTGAGCTTCCAGGTCGAAGTGGTCAGCATCGAGGGCTCGATTCCCAAATACGGCGAGCTGCAGAAAACCATCGCCGCAGTCCCGCACGTGAGCGGCTCCGATCCATTCGTCATCGGGCAGGCCATGCTGAGTTCGGGGCGCGGACTCGGCGGCGTGGTGGTGCGCGGCATCGAGCCGGATAATCCGGTCGTCACCTCGCAATGGTCTCAGTACATGATCGACGGGTCTTTGGCCGACTTGCTCAAGGCCTACAACCCGACGGCGGCGGGACAGGAGCCGCCGCAGGGCGCAATTGCGATCGGCGAGACGCTGGCGCAGAAGCTCAAAGTCAAGCGCGGCGATCCGATTCGCGTGATTGCGCCGATCGTTGGCGCGGGTGGGAATCTGACCGCGCGGAGCGCCAACTTTGTCGTCGGCGCGATTTTCGAATCCGGGATGGCGTTCCTCGACGCCAACATCGTGTTCATGGATCTGATGCGGGCGCAAAACTTTTTCGGACGGCCGGGCGTGGTGGACGGCGTTGACGTTCATCTCACCTCGCTTGATGCGACCGATCAGGTCGCCAACACGCTCCGCCAGACACTTCCGTCGCAATTTCGGGTGCGCAGCTGGGTCCAGTACAACGAGTCGGCCGCGGCCGGCTTCGCGATACTGCGCCGCGTGTACGCGATGGTGCTGATGCTCCTCATCGGAGTCGCCGCGTTCAATCTCATCGCGACGCTGATCATGGTGGTGATGGAGAAGCGCAAAGACGTTGCGGTGCTGATGGCGATGGGCGCGACGCCAACTGAAATCCGCCGCGTCTTCACCATCAAGGGCTTGATCGTCGGCGGAGCCGGCACGCTGGCCGGCCTGGCGTTCGGCGCGATCGGATGCATCGTGCTCGAGCGCTATCACTTCATCCATATCTCGCGCGAGGTTTATGGGATCTCGGCAGTGCCGATCGCGGTGGACCCGCTCAGCTTCGTCTGGGTCGCGCTCGCCTCGATGGTGCTGTGCCTGCTGGCGACGATTTATCCGGCGCGGCAAGCCTCGCACGAGCTGCCGGTGGAAATTTTCCGTTCCTAAGCGCGGTCGTAAACCGCGCGACCTTCGAAGAAGGTTGTGACCACTTTAGTCTCGGCGATGTCGTCCGGTGCGATCTCGAATAGATTGCGATCGAGCACGATCAGGTCGGCGGATTTTCCTACTGATAACGAGCCGGTCACGTTTTCCATACCCATCGCACGCGCGGGGTTTGCGGTATAGGCCGCGATCGCGGCGGGAAGATCGAGCGCCTGCTCCGGCCAGAGCGCGCCGTCGAATTTTCCGTCCGGATTGCGGCGGGTTATCAATCCCTCGAGGCCGGACCATGGATCTGGATTTGGAATGACGGGCCAATCGGTGCCCGTCGCAATCAGCGCGCCCGCTTCCAGCAAGTTGCGATTGGGCCAATATTCGCGCACGCGCTCCCCGACCGCCTGCTCGATGCCGTCGATGATCTGATTCGGGTACCACAGAATCGGTGAGAGATCCGCGACGACGTTCAATTCTTTGAAGCGCCGCACGTCAGCGCGATCGACGAAGCCGGCATGCGCAATCTGATGGGTGAGTTGTGTGGCGCCCTTGAACGATCGCACCACATCGATCGCGTCGAGCGCGGTCCGCACCGCGCCATCGCCGGCGCAATGGATTTTCACCGCGAGGCCGCGGTCTTCCTGCTTCGCGATCAGACGGGCCAGCTCCGGCAGCGTTTTGGTGGTCGCGCCGCGAAAGCAGCATCCATGCGCCTTGTCGGCAAGGTAGGGCTCGATGAACGCGGAAGTCCGCGACATCGGAACGCCATCGAGGAAAATTTTGACGTAGCTCGGGCGCACGTGTGGGCTGGCGAATTTCGCACGCTGATCGATAAGCTCGTCACCCACGAGGTCGTTCAGAAATCCGGCCCGCTCCGCCATCATCGAGCCGACCACCCACGCCGAAAGTTTTCCCTGCACGTCGAGGGTGTTGTAGGCCGACAGCACCGCGCCGCTTACAGCCGCGTCCTGCAAGCCGGTGACGCCGAATGAATTGAGAATTTCCACGGCGCGCGCGACCGCTGAGACATTAGCCTCCAAGGAGTAGGGATTCGCTACTTCAGCGGCGCGCTCCACCGCCGCGACCGCCGATTCAAACAGCAATCCGACTGGAGCCTTGGTCGATTCGTCACGAACGATGACGCCGTCGTGCGGGTCGGGCGTATTCGCGTCGATGCCGGCGAGTTCGAGCGCGCGCGAATTGACCCATCGATTGTGCACGCTGTCATCGCGCAGCAAGACCGGATGTCCCTCGCTCGCCTCGTCCAGCGCGCGCAATGTCTCCAGCGAGGACAGCGTGGTGGTGAAATTGCTGCCCCAGGAGCCGCCGACGATCCATGCGCCAGGCTTGGCCTTGCGCGCATCGGCGCGCACCACCGCGAGCACCTCTTCGAGCGAGAGCGTCGGCAGGAAGTGGCATTCGAAGAGATCCGCGCGTCCGCCGAGAATCGGATGTACGTGGACGTCATTGATGCCCGGCATGACCATCCTGCCTTTGAGGTCAATGACGCGAGTATCCGATCCGATCAATGCTTTGACGTCGCTATCAGCAGCGACGGCGGCAATTTTCCCGTCGCGAATCGCGATCGCATGCGCCCACGGATTCGATGGATCGACAGTATAAATCCTGCCGTTGTGCAGGACGGTATCGGCGAAGTCAGTCTTCTTGATGGCGGCCATGTTTCCTCGCTAAGAGCCCTGTTCTTATCGCGGAAACAGGAAGATGGATCAATCCATCGGCACCGCGAGGCGCATCCGGTTTTAGGCCATGCGGAGGCTGACGGCATCGATGACGGTGCCGGTGGATACGATGTGCTATGGCTCGCGCGGGCGGCGGGTCAGGTCTTATCGGGCGCGGCGTCTTCGGGCTTGGGCGGCAGTTTCGGTCGCCTTACCACCAGCGTCTCATGCCCGCGCACCTTGATGGTGCGCGCCGGTCCCGAGGATTGCCCGTTGGAACCGTTGCTGATCTGGGGACGCATCGGCTTCGAGCCGTTGCGCTGACGCCGCCAGTTGTCGAGCTCGTGGGAGAGCTTCTGTGCGACGGTATTGTCGCTGCCCTCGCGGTCATCGTGCGCCACGATGTCGGCCCCCGTTTCGCGCGTTTCGTCCTGTGCGCCTGGTGTTACCTTTGAGCTCATGTGGCTCCTCTCTCCATAAAAATGGGTTCGTGCTCCTTTCGGTCGTTGTGGACCTCACGAAACCTCACTCATCGCAAAATTTACTCTCGCTAAAATTTCGCATGCGCTATAGCGCATCAAAGAATCTCAAACGTGAAATTTGGATGGATTTTTGAATATGTCCGCTGTGGCCCAGACGCTAATCCGTGGTGATGTTCGGCGGCTTTTTGGTGCGGTTTTTTTGAAAAGGATCTTAAGGCTGGGGCGAAATGCGCCGGACCGCGAATTGATGCGCAGTCCGGCGCGCTTCAAAAATTTTCCTCAGGTTTGGAACAGGCTCTGCATCCGCAGCGCGAGGCCCATGTCGCCCGCGATCCGAAGTTTGCCGCTCATGAAAGCGACCTGCCCATTGAGTTTGCCCGACAGCATGTCCAGGTAATCCTGCGCGGTCATCGAGATCGTGATGTTGGGGGAAGGATTCGCGCCTTCCTTTACCTCAACCGTCTGATCCTTGATGATGACCTGCCACTTTCCGCCACCGTCGCCGGAAAGGTCGAATTGGTAAATCGCGTTGAGCCCTTTGGCCGCTTCCTTGTTGAAGCGGCTGGGCATCATGTCGAAAGCCTGCTTGGCAGTCGTTGGTGCTGCATCAGCCATGGGAACGGAACCCTCCTGCGAAGAGCGGCGGCTGCCGCGCTATGCGAGCATTGAATCTTTACAATTTGAGGATGTCAATACCACCAAATCTGGTCCAAGCATATCATGCCGATGAGACACGGTGCGAGCAGAATCAAATCGTCAGATTGCCCGCTTAAAATCCAAACATATTCCCCGGAACCACGCGTATCAGATTGGTGCGTACGGTTACCGGCGCGGCGCCCTCGGTGATCGTCACCGCGCGGCTCTTTTCGAGTTCGGTTTTCACCTCGCCGTCGAGAAACGCATCATGCCCGATGACCTTCACCGTGACCTTGCCGAGGCCCGCATTGGCGAGTTGCTGCCCGATCTGGCTTTGTTCCTGCGCCCAGTCGGCCTCATCGGTAGTGATGTTGTCCACTACCGAGGTCACCCCGGGGAGATTGCGGATGGTCTGCTCGGCGAGCGCCTTCCCGCTGTCATCGAATACCTTGCCGAACAGAGTAACGGTCCCGCCACTGGTGTACGCGTTGACGCGGCGCAACTTCGGATTCGCCTTGAGGCGAGCCCGCACCTGGTCGTATAGCGATGGCGTCGAGGTCGGACGCGGACGCGGCTTGTGGCGCGGTTTCGCGATCGCAACCGGAGGCGCTACCGATGGCGCGGCCTCGGGTGAAGGTGCGGATGCGACGGGGCTTCCAGCGGCAGTCGAGGCTGCGCCCGCGGCTTCGGCGCTGGGCGCGGCGGCCGGCGATGCTTCGGGGGCAGGACCAGAAGCATACTCGGGCGGTTCAGTAGGCGAGAGCGCGGTCATCTTGGTTTGCAGGTCGGCCTCGATACGAGTGGCCTCCGCGGAGTCATGCGCGAAGATGATGGGATAATCGGCATCGACCTCGCCGGCGCTGCTGGCGGGGAACTTCCAAATCTGCATCGCCGAAACGACCTTGGCATCGAGCGCCGGATTGGGCGAGGTCGAGGTGCGCACCGCACCGGTCTGGACCGTACCATCGGCGCCGATGTGGAGGCGGATCAACATCCCATCGGCGAGCTTTGGATCGGTGGTGAGCGAATTATTGTAGGTATCAACGAGAGACCCACGGTTATCATCGAAGGCTTTGCGGATGACGTCGGCGCTGCGATCCGGCGAGGTCGCCGCGGCGCCCGACACTTGCACCGGAAGCGCATTGGCGAGCGTCACGATCGGGCCACCCTCGACCGGGGCCGGCGAAGCGATGCCGACCGGCGACGGGGCGACGGTGGCCTCCTCGTTCTTGCCCGCGCTCAGATGAATCGCAAACCAGGCACCCGCCGCGAGCGCGATGATCGCCGCGACGATGTATCCGATCAAACCCAGCGTCGAGCGACCCTGGTCAGGCTCTATCGGCGCTGAAATCTTCGCGGTGGACGGCGGCTGGGTTGAAGTAGGCGAACTGCTCAGTCGCGGATATGGCGACGGCGTCTTCGGCGGGGTCGCAACCGTCCTCGATTGGGAGGGCGGCGGTGGCGGAGCACCGGCCTGACTCTGGTCGAGACGCGCGCCGCAGAAGTTGCAAATTATCTCGCCCGGCTCGGCCTTGCCGCCGCACACGGGGCATTCGCGCGGCTGCTCCTGCCGGGTGAAGGCCGGCTCGGAAATGAGCGGACTGCTGTCAGCTTCGCAAAAATTCTCGCTGTCGGGATAGGTTCGGTTGCATCGAGGGCAGGTCTTCATGTTTTGGCGCCTGTCCCAATGATATTGGCCGCGATGGCGCGCGCCAACACTTTCCGTCTAGAACTGCGCCATCACATCGTCGCGAAACCGCTCCATCTGGATGAGCTGATCGCGGGTCGAAGGGCTCGCACCGAGGATCACCCGCTCCACACCCATGTCGCGCATCCGCTTAACCTGATCGACGGTGATCGGTCCGCCAAAGCGCGGCGCGATCGTCAGCTCCAGCGGTTTGTTTCGATGCTGCTCCTTCTCGTGCTCGCGCAAGCGCTTGATGACGCGATCGACCTCCTCCATCTGCTCGCCGATCCCGTACCATCCGTCGCCGAGACGCGCCGCGCGTTTAAGCGACGGCTCGGTATGCCCGCCGAACACGAACGGCGGATGGGGTTTCTGTACCGGCTTGGGATTCATCTTGAACCCCTCGATGCTCACCGTCTTGCCGTGATAGACCGGCTCCTCGCTGGTCCACAGCGCCTTGAGCAATTCGACATATTCGCGCGACCGCAGCGCGCGATCCTTGAAGTTCATGCCGACGCCTTCGAATTCCTCTTCAAGCCATCCGATGCCGACGCCGAAGATGAAGCGGCCGCCCGAGAGCACATCGAGACTCGCAACCGCCTTGGCCGTCGCGAAGGGATTGCGGATCGGCAGCACAAAGATCCCCGTCGCGAGGCGAATCTTGCTCGTGAGCGCGGCGGCATAGGCGAGCACCAGCATCGGATCGTGCAGCGGCGTCTCCGGCGGCGCGGGCATCCGTCCACTCGAGGAGTATGGATACGGTGATTTGTAATGCGTCGGCAGGATGATGTGCTCGGGAATCCACAGCGACTCGTAGCCGAGTTCCTCAGCTTTGTGCGTAACCGAGGTGATGCTCGAAGGTTGGGTCTGAAAAAGGAACGTCGCGAATTTCATACCATGCTCCGCCACTGCGCTGAGCGAGAAACCTAAGCGCCCATCAGAAAAGGTTTTGGTGAATGATGAATCCTCAGACCGGATTTCCGTCCAGCCGGAAACCGATCCGCACTTCGACCTGGAACGTCAGTTCGCCGTTCTTGCCGACCGAACCGCGCGTGTTTCTCACTTCGAACCAGTCGATGTTGCGCAAGGTCTGACTTGCTTTGGTGATCGCGTTGCGCACCGCCTGATGGATGCTCTCGTCGGACACCCCGACCACTTCAACAATCTTGTAGGTTTTGTCTGGCATAAGATTTCCTCTGCGACCTTGGAACTTCTCATGGTGCTGTAGCGCTGTCGCGGCCTGGCTGGCAAGCGAATGCAGTCCCCTTAGGAACCAGAACCACCTCGGCGATACCGCCATCTGCCTTGACTAGCCGAGAAGGCGTCCTTACTGTTTGGGAAGACACACGCGCGGTGGAGATTGGGAGAATCCGATGGCAAATGACAAAGTCCTCCACGTAACTGATTCCAACTTCGAAAGCGAAGTTCTCAAATCTGACAAGCCGGTCCTGATCGATTTCTGGGCGCCCTGGTGCGGCCCCTGCAAGGCCATCGCTCCTTCGATCGATGAGCTTGCGAACGAATACGACGGCAAGGTCAAGTTCGTGAAAATCAATGTCGATGACAATCCGCAGACGCCCGCCAAATACGGCGTCCGCGGCATTCCCAACCTGATCATCATCAAGGGTGGGCAGGTCAAGGATCAGATCGTCGGTGCGGTCCCGAAGGCGCACCTCAAGCGTGCGGTCGATGGCGCGTTGGCGTAGCGACCTGCTGATGTCGTAAGCGATTTACATACTCGGAGATGCCTGAGGCGAGGCCACCGGTTGCTCGGTGAGCCTCGTTTCTTTTTCTATCCAGGCGCGGATGATCTCGGCGCGCTTGGTTTCGTACGCCTGTTTCACATCCTCGGGGATGAAGCGCACCAGCTCCTGGTTGTAGAGCAGCAGCCGCGGCGCGAGACGCGAATCGCGCAGAATTTGCGCATCCGACGGCAACACCACCGCCATCAAGGTTACGATGAAGCCGGCGCCGATCGCCACCACCGATGCTCCGATCGCGGCGCCGACCAGCCGGTCGACCCAGCTCAGATGCACGATGTGCAGCATCCGCATGAGCATCGTGCCGACGATCTCGATGACGAAGAACAGCGCGGCAAAGAGCACGATGTATCCGATCAGGCTGGCTTCGGTAGGACTGGTGCCGAACTGCTGCTCGATGAGCCTGCCGCGCACCGGGATAATAAATCGACGCGAAATAAATCCCGCCGAAGAGCGCGACCACCGAGGTGAGCATCCGGATCGCGCCGTGCGAAAGCCCGTAGATTGCGCCGACTGACAGCGCGATGACGATGGCGAAATCGAGCCCGTTCATGCTTGCTCGCAAGTTATCGGATAAGGGGCCTGCGATCGAATCGGCCGGTTCGATCAAAATCTCCGATGTGTATAAATAGTGGCATGCCCGAACGCGTCTTTATCGAAGAGCTTGCGAAACACGCCGGCGCGGAAGTCACGCTTTCGGGATGGCTCAACAATCGGCGCTCCAGCGGCAAGATCCATTTCCTCCAGTTGCGCGACGGCACCGGCATCTGCCAATGCGTCGCGACGCTCAATGACCTCGGCGCCGAAGCGTTCGCCGCGGCAGATCATCTGAGCCAGGAAACCTCGCTGCAGGTCACCGGCCTCGTGCGCGAGGACAAGCGCGCGCCCGGCGGCTATGAGCTGACGGCGAAAAGTTTCGAGGTCATCAGCCCCTCGAACGACTATCCGATCACGCCCAAGGAGCATGGCGTCGCGTTCCTGCATGACCTGCGGCATCTGTGGATTCGCTCCTCGAAGCAGAATGCCATCCTGCGCGTGCGTAGCGAGGTCGAGCAGGCGTGTCGCGATTTTTTCTACGATCGCGGCTTCGTGCTCTTCGATGCGCCGGTATTCACGCCGACCTCGTGCGAAGGCACCACCAATCTTTTCGAGGTTGACTACTTCGGCGAGCGCAAAGCCTACCTGACTCAGAGTGGACAGCTATATGCGGAAGCCGGCGCGCTCGCGCTCGGCAAAGTTTATTGCTTCGGCCCGACTTTCCGCGCCGAGAAATCCAAGACCCGACGGCATCTGACGGAATTCTGGATGGTCGAACCGGAAGCCGCGTATTTCAACCTCGATGACGACATGCAGCTCGCCGAGGATTTTGTTTCCTACATCGTCGGGCGCGTGCTCGATCGGCGCAAGGAAGAACTGAAGCGCCTCGAGCGCGATACGAAAATGCTGGAAGCATCGGCCTCGACCCCCTATCCGCGCATCAGCTACGACGAAGCCATCGAGAGGCTCAAAGCGAAGGGCATGGAAGTGAAGTGGGGCGATGATTTCGGCGGCGACGAGGAGACCGCGCTGTCATCGGAATTGATCGCCCGGTGATGGTGCATCGCTACCCGACGGCGTGCAAAGCCTTCTACATGAAGCAGGATCCCGCGCGTCCCGAGGTCGCGCTATGCGTGGACATGCTCGCGCCGGAGGGCCACGGCGAGATCATCGGCGGCGGCCAGCGCGAGGACGATTACGAAACGCTGAAGAACAAAATCCTCGCGCAGAATCTTCCGCTCGAGCCGTTCAACTGGTACCTCGATTTGCGCCGCTATGGCTCGGTGCCGCACGCGGGCTTCGGGATGGGTATCGAGCGCTGCGTCGGATGGATCACCGGCACCCATCACATCCGCGAGGTGATTCCCTTCCCGCGCATGATGGAGCGCCTCGAACCTTAGTAGCTCACGTCTGCCGAGGCGCCTTCAGTTTTCGGTGCGAAGCGCGCGGGCGGCGCCCATGGCGTCCCGAGCGACTCGAATTCCGCGAGCAGGCTTTCCGCATCCTTGCCCTTTGCGTTGTTGCGGATGAGTTCGCGCAGCATCGGGGGACGGTCGATTGCGCGCTGACGCATCATGTTCTTGAGCGTCCGCGCCATCAGCGCATCGACGACGACATTGCCGGCGATCTCTTCGCCACCCTGAGTGAGCAAAGTGCGCGCGCTGATCTCGGAGAGTCCGGTGCGCAGATACTCGACGTGCGGGGCTTCGTCGCTGCGGATGTAGCGGACCAGATTCGCCGCCTCCTCGGGAGCGTCGGAGACTTCAGGATCGGACAGGACCGCCTCGGCCCAGGCGAAGGTTGATGCCGCGAAAACTTCGATCGCGAGCACATCCACCATGAAGCGAATGAGGCGCTCGACGCTGTCACCGAGCGCGGGGAAGAGCGCCTGCGGCGGTGTGGCGCTGCGACGCGACATGATCGCCGCAAAAATTTCCGGCGAGACAGCAGGATTGGAAAGCGCCGCATCGCGGGCGGCTTCCCACATCTGTTTGTGGCCACCCTCGGCCTCCCATCCAGCCTCATCGCGCGCGTGCGCTTCGAACAGGCCGCCGGTCAGATGCGCGAGCGCGGTGCCGCTGACATCCTCGCGGATGAAACTCTTCAGCGGAGGAACCGGCAGCTCGCGGATGAATGCGCCGAAGCCCTCGACGATCGCGATCTCCGTCAGGATACGAACCAGGGGCTCGCGCACCCCGTTCTGCAAGAGGAAGCGCGCCTGCGCGACGTTGGGCGTGTAGGGCGGAATGACATCCTGCGGCACTTCCACCAGCGGCAGCGAGGAGGTGGCAAGATGCTGTTCCTGCCATGCCTTGACGGCGGGATTGCGCCAGACCGTGCGCGGCGACTGATAGTGGCCATCTTTATCGAAGCCGCCATGGCAGCGGCGATCGTTCACGATCAGGGTGCGATCGTACCTGGGATTTTCAAGCAATTCGTCGAACGAGAAATTGAGTCGTGATTCCTTGGGCATGTGGAGATGTGTCCTCGCTGGCTACCTAACATACGTTAGGCTGGCGCAGTGAGTCAAGCAGAGAACGTTCGTCCCGCCAGCCTGATTACTTTTTCTTGGGCGGTTGGAGCTGGATGCAGTTCGAGGTCCCGCGCGTGTGCGCGACCCGCATCCGATAGGTGTCGCATTTGAGCCGGCTCGGGAATGGTCCAATCTTCGACGGTCCGACGCCCCCGATGCCGTTGTTCATCACCAGAAAGTACCACGCCGCCATCGCGAGGATGCGCGTCTTCATGATCACTCGCGGTCGGGACGCGGGGGACGCCAGCCGACGGTCCGAAGGGTGCCGGACATCAAGGAGAAAATGATCGGCGCCACGATCGCCGAGATGAGCGCCTGCAGCGCCAGCGTTGGCATCGCATCGTTGATGACCACGCCCGCGCCGCGACCGGAGGTGATCACGATGGCGCCCAAGCCCGCCAGCATCACCGCGAAGAAAACCACCGTCGCCCCCACCATCGCATTGGTGACCAGCAGTCGGCTCGAGATTTCATAGGTCAACAGGAACACACCCGTCATCAGGAAAGCGTTCATGCCGATGGTCGTGCCGGACATCGCATCGGTGGCGTATCCGATCGCGAATGCCAGCAGCGCGGGAAGCGCGCCATGATGACGCAGCCCGAGGTCCACGGTCAGGATGATGATCAGATTTGGAATCAGCGCGTGAAAGGGAAACCACAGCGGCGCCGCCGTCTGAATCAGCAATGCGAGGTAGCTTGCGATCGCGAAGATTATCAGCATCCGCACAACTCGCTAACTCTTGGCTGGCGGTTGCCCGCTGTCCGGCTGCTCGGGCATCTGCGTCACCACCAGCACCTGCTCGAGGCCGCCAAAATCCACCGCCGGCGCAATCGTCACGTTGAGAAACATTCCAGGGCCCTCGCCGCTCACGGCCTTGATGCTGCCGATGAGCAATCCGCGCGGGAAGATTCCATCCAGTCCCGAGGTCACCACGACGTCGCCCGGCCGCACATCCTGCGAGCGCTCGACGTACTTCATCGTAATGCCGTCATCGACGACGCCGGCGACGATGCCATGGGTGCGGGTGCGTTGATCCAAGGAGTCGAGCGCGGAGTTATGATCGTCGATGAGCAGCACGCGGGCGGCATTGGGACTGACCGCGATGACTTTGCCGACCACACCCTGAATCGAGAGCACCGCCATCCCCGGACGCAGTCCACTCGAGGCTCCCTGGCTGATAACAACGGTGCGCGCCATCCCATTCGCGTCGCTGCCGATCACGTTGGCGGCGATCGAATTGCCGCCGAGCACATCGCGCAGGTCGAGCAGTTCCGACAGATGGCGATTTTCCGTTTCGAGCTCGGCCAGCCGGCTCTGATCAGTTTTCATCCGGGCCAGCTCGGCTTTGAGCTGCTCGTTTTCTTTGCGAACATTGAGCAACTCGACATAGTCACGCAGGAAGCCTGAACTGCCGTGGGCCGTTCTATCAATCGCTTCCTGCAAGGGGCTGAGCGCGGTCAGGATGGCCGTCGCCGGACGCGAGGCGATATCGCCAGGTTTTACCCCGCTGGAAATCAGGTGCAGCGAGAGAATCATCAGCACTCCGCTGGTTAGACCAACGCGGTAGCGCCAAAGAAGAGTACCTTTCACTATAGCGCCTTGACTCGGAGCTGCGCTGACCCGCGCGGCCGTCTAGTCCACGGTCACGTCGCGCAGCAACGACAGCTCATCGAGCACCTTCCCCGCACCCATCACCACCGCAGTCAATGGATCATCGGCCAGCGTCACCGGCAGACCGGTTTCTTCGCGCAGAAGAACGTCGAGGTTGCGCAGAAGCGAGCCGCCACCGGCCAGCACGATTCCCTTGTCGACGATATCGGACGCGAGCTCGGGCGGCGTGCGTTCCAGCGCGATACGCACCGACTCGACCACCTGGCGCACCGGCTCCATCAGGGCCTCGCGAATTTCCTCGTCGGTGATCTCGATGATCTTCGGCGTTCCGGCCACCAGGTCGCGGCCTTTGATCTCCATCGTTTGAATTTCGTTGCCCGGATACGCGGATCCGATCGTGATCTTGATCAGCTCGGCGGTGCGCTCGCCGATCAAGAGATTATATTTCCGCTTGATGTGCTGGATGATCGCCTCATCCATCTTGTCGCCGGCGACGCGAACGGAGCGCGAAAAAACCACGCCCGCCAGCGAGATCACCGCGACCTCGGTGGTGCCGCCGCCGATATCGACGATCATGTTGCCGACCGGCTCGGTGATGGGCAGGCCGGCGCCGATCGCAGCCGCCATCGGCTCCTCGATGAGATAGACCTCGCGCGCACCGGCTGATTCCGCCGACTCGCGGACGGCGCGCTTCTCGACCGCGGTGATGCCGAACGGAACGCAGATGACGATACGAGGGCGCGGGCGCACCAGGGTCTTCCCGCTATGAATCTTTTGAATGAAGTAGCTCAGCATGTTCTCGGTAATCTCGAAGTCCGCGATGACGCCGTCCTTGAGCGGGCGGATCGCGACGATCGAGCCGGGCGTGCGGCCGAGCATTTTTTTGGCATCGGCGCCAATAGCGAGGACACGGCGGCCGCCGCGGGAGTCCTTTTGCACGGCGACTACCGAGGGCTCGTTACAAACGATGCCTTCGCCTTTGACATAGATGAGGGTATTGGCAGTGCCGAGGTCGATTGCGAGGTCGTTGGAGAACCATCCAAAAATAGCATTCAGGACCACGTTGACACCCCTTGCCTGTGAGTTTCAGGCGTGGAGAAGAATCTACGATCGTTTAAATAGAGGCGCGCGCGAAAAAATCAGGAAGGAGAAAACCCCAGGCGTCAAGCAAAAGACGCGCCCGCCCCGTCACCCGGATGTAGGTTACAGATTGCAATGGGTACAGGCAAGTAAATGCCATATATATAGTGGGTCGGTTTGATTCGGCCATCCGTCGTGAACTGCACACCATCGGCTAGACAGCTCGCAAGGTCACTCATAAACCGATAGGCCGCCGGCGTCGCGCGCACCGACAGACCACGACGGAACGAGCTTTGTATCCGGGCAAAATGCGGTCCCCTCCAGACATAGCCGCTGATGAATTTCCGCGCAGCTCCTGCGGGACATTCTTCTGCTCTGCGTAGCCTAAACTCCAAATTTCATCGACGGTGGACGTTTGCGGGGTAGGTTAACCGAGTCCGATCCTGGTAATCAGAACACGCTTGGCCAGCATCGGCTAACAGCTTGACTATGTGCGTTCGCTTGCGCCAGTCATGCACAGATTGCGCGGATGGATATGCCTTCAACCATCACTCCAAGGATTTGTGCTCGCTTGGCAATGGGTAGCCTGTTCACGGACCAATATGGACCTTTCCAGATGAACCGTCACACCTTGAGTCGGGTCGATTGGACTCGCGGTTTGACACCTCGGAGAGCGATTGTTAAGTTAAATGTTAACAATACCGGAGATTAACAAGGTATGCGAGAGTTCTAACGGCGAACTTCACCCAGCCATATTTCCCGGCCTGCAGCCACGCCGCACCCTCTATATCTCCGAGAAACTTCGGCAACTTATCACTGGGACAGCGGCAAACATGGATATCAAAAAGCGAGAGAGATGGTTGGTATCACGCGCGGTCTTAGAAGCTTTCGTGGACGGGAACTGGATTACGACAAAATCGAAGCCAAAGAGTAGGGCGGAAATGGCTATTCTTTGTCCGCACGATGCGGGTATCTGGGAGTTCAGAGATGTGAAGCCTAAACCATCGTTGCGAATACTCGGTGGTTTCATGCAGAAGGATGTATTTGTTGCCCTAGCACCTTACGAACGTTCGGAATTCGGGAAAAAAGGGGTCTCAAGAATGGAGCAACGCATTGCAGGATTTCAAATCACAATGGGAAAGGTTATTTGCTGATTGCAAGCCAAAGTCTGGAGGCAAGTATCCGATGACTACCTTAGCTTTGCCCGACATCTTGACTGATCTTCTCAAGAAGGAACCGATTCCTAAGGATACGATTGCGTATCTTGTCGCTCGGACGAAACTCCGACTGCACGATTTCATACTGCGTCGATTAGCCGCCGCCGAAGACAGCCAAAAACTGGATCAGCGAAGATCGCTCGGCGCTTAGGCGTAACACGCGCCCAAATTAGCCAATTGCTCGGAGTTCCGGGCAATTGGACGGTAGCGTCGGTAACGAAACTAGCGGCAGCGATGGGCGGCGAGATCGAATTTCAGTGGAAGCCGTTCCAAGTCTCGCCGGAAGAGCAGTCTCAGTCCTTTCAGGCTCCTTCGCCAGAGCAATTTGCACTACTCAGACCTGACGAGAAAGATGCAGCGTGACGACCGATTTACCCGTCGTAATCCCGAACTTACGGCTGTATCAGGTCAACATTTATTTCCATGGACAGATGGACGATGACGCGATAAAGAGGGCCTTCGATAAGGGCATACGCTGGGTTCAGTACATGCCAAATTGCTGGTTTGTATTAAGTTCCAGCGAATTGGAGCGATGGTATGCGCGCCTGTATCCGCTGCTTGGCGATAGAGACACACTAATGATTGCTGAGGTTGACCCTGAAACCATTCAATGCTGGATACAGATGTCCACGATTCGTTGGTTATCGGACGCTAGAGATCAAATTCGCAAATCACGGGGTTCAGGTTCCTGACCAACCGCGACGTGCTGCTTTTGAGCAATTTCCGTGCGCTGTTCGGGCGTCATTTGTCGGCTCGCGGTCTGCCGCCTCGCTTTCCGCCCAATCGTCCCAACTCCACGGCGGCCTGATTTCGCGCATCCGGCTCGGTGTCCGAGGTTTGCTCGGTAGCAATGTCTCCAATCATCTTCACGAGCGCGAGGGGATCGCGCGGGCGTTTCTTCCGCCGTTCCGCCGTGCGACCATTGTCGCAAACTCGGCATGCGGCCGCATCGCGGATTCAAGATATGAGAATTTCAAAGTGACCCACTGCGCCGATTGGCGTTGAAAATAACCTCAAGTATGATGGATGCCCAATGTTAGATCGGATGCGTAGCTGGGGACGCTCGACGGCCATCAAGGTGCTGTTCGGGTTTTTGATATTGGCGTTTGCGTTTTGGGGCGTGGGCGCCGGCCTCGCCATGCGGGTGCATCCGGTTGCCAGTGTCAATGGCAGCCGCATCCTCGCCAGCGAGATCGACAACGAGAGCGAGCAAATCAAGAAAACTTTGACCCAGATCTATGGGCCCAACGCGCAGCAGCTCCTGCGCAACATCAACCTCCGCCAGGAAGCGCTCAATCAGATCATCGAGCAGCGTCTGATCGCCGATGAGGCGCGCCATCTCGGGATTCGCGTCAGCGATGAAACCCTCGCCGACAGCATCGGCGCCGATCCGAAGTTCCAGGAAAACGGCGTCTTCGATTCCAGCAAGTACGAGAACATCCTGCAGGCTAACGAACTGTTGCCGAGCGACTATGAAAACATGATGCGCTCCGCGCTGATGCGCGACGCGCTGCAACAGATGGTCAATCAGGGCGTGCAGGTCAGCGATGCCGACGCGCAGCACGCCTATGATCTGCGCGACGAGAAGATCAAGCTTGCCTACATCCAGATCCCCTATCAGGATTTTACCGCGAAGATTTCGCCGACCCCGAAACAGGTCGAAGATTACTACAAGGCGCACCAGGAGCAGTTCCAGGAACCCGAGCGCATCAAGATCGACTACATCCATTATGATCCGGCGGTCCTCGGCGAGAAGGTCAATCCCTCGGACAAGGAAATCCAAGCCTATTACGACAGCAACCTGAAAAAGCTCTATACGCATCCCGACGAAGTTCATGCGCGCCACATTCTGATCGAGGTTCCTGCCGGTGCGACCACGGGGCAAAAGGCCAAGGCGAAGACCAAGGCCGAAGACATCATGAAGCAGCTGCGCAAGGGCGCTGATTTCACGAAACTCGCCAAGCAGTATTCCGAGGATCCTTCGACTCGCGACGAAGGCGGCGACCTCGGCAGCTTCGGTCGCGGTCAGATGATCAAGCCCTTCGAGGAAGCGGTCTTCTCGATGAAGCCCGGCGAGCTGCGGATGGTTGAGACCAAGTTCGGTTTTCATGATGTGAGGGTCGATTCCTCGAGTCCCGCGCACGTTGATAAGCTGGCCGAGGTGCGTCCGAAAGTGATCGAGGCATTGCGCGTCGATGCGGGCGCGAAAGTCGCGCGCCAGGCGCTCGATGAAGACGTAACCGCCGCCATCAACGGCAGCAATCTTCAGGATCTCGCGAAGAAGCGCGGCCTCGAGATGGTCGAGACGCCGGCCTTTTCCAATGCCGACGCATCCGCAGTGGTGCACGATCAGAAGCTGATCGATGCGGCATTCAAACTGGACATGGGACAGGTGCGCGCGATTCCGGGTGAGAAGGGTGCGCCGCCATACCTGGTGAAGCTCGTCGCGCTGGAGCCGCAGCACGTGCCGCCGCTGAAAGATATCGAGTCCGCGGTTCGCGCCGCATACATCCGTGCCAACGCGGAAAGCCAAGCCCGCGCGAAGGCGGCGGACCTGCTCAAGCAGATCAAGTCGGCTGACGATTTCGATAAAGTCGCAGAGGCAAACAAGCTGACGATTCATCATACCGATGCGTTCCCGCGCTCGAGCGAATCAGTGCCCGACCTGGGATCATTTCCCGAGGTGACGGATGCCGCGGGCGTGGTCGCGAAGATTCCCGGCGTCATCGATCACGTGATGCAGAACAAGGGCGACGCTTACATCTTCGAGGTCACCGATCGCAGCGCGCCGACCGCGGAGGATTGGAAAACCGCGCAGAAGGATTTCACCGACGAATTCGTCCAGCAGCGCCGCGCCGAGGCGTGGACGCGCTTCATCGAGGCGCTGAAGTCGCGCGCCAAGATAACAGTCGATGCTACGCAGTTGGCGCAAAGCGGCCCCGCGGGTCCCCTCGACAATTGACCATGAGTTCGCAGGACGAACCTCCCGCGCGTGCGAAAGTCGACACCTCGGAATTCTTCTTCGATGGCTCAGGGCTGAGTGCGCTGCTCATCCACGGGCTGACCGGCACCCCATACGAGATGCGGTATCTCGGGGAGCGGCTCGCCGCGGATGGCATCCGGGTGCGCGGGGTGCGGCTCGCGGGTCATGCAACGGCGCCCGAGGACCTCGGCGGGGTGACCTACGACAACTGGTACGAAAGCGTGGTGCGAGGGTTCGAGGAGCTGCGCGCGTACGGTGATCCTAACGTCGTGATCGGGTTGTCATGTGGCGCGGTGCTGGCGGCGCGGCTGGCGGAGGACCAGCCCGAGGCGGTATCGGGCCTGGTGATGCTGGCGCCGGCGTTCTTTTTGCCATGGCAGCAGGCCCTGACCCTCAGGGCGGTCAGCATGCTGGGCGCGCTGACGAATATTCTTTATCTACAAAACAAGGGTACTTCCGACATCCACGATCAGGGCGCCTCGCTGATTCATCCGACTTGCAAGCTGATGCCGTTGAGCGCGCCGATTGAGTTACTCAAGCTGTCCGCGGTGGTGCGTGCCAGGCTCGATCGCATCAAGCAGCCGACGCTGGTCATGCACAGCATCGGCGACCATATTTGTCCCGCATCAAAGAACGTCAACTACGTGATGGGCCGCATCGGCAGCATCCAGAAACGCGCCATCATGCTCGATCAGGGCTATCACGTGATTACGGTCGACAGTGACAAGGAACGCGTGGCCTCGGAGGTGCTGGATTTCGCGAATCAGTTCCGCGCTCCGGAGCGCCGCACTGCGAACGCCTGAAGAAGTACTTTCGGTTGACACTTGGGTGGACGGATTTTGTATTTCCTGTCTTTCGGAGTCGCGCAATTCCAGGATGGGTGTCGGTAGATGTGTCGGTTCACGACATCCAATTACCGCCAACAGTTTGGGGCTTGCGATTTGAGGTCGCGCCGATCGTGGTTGGTCGAAAGCTGCTTCCAATAGTAGGGTCTCTACTTCTCACCCTCGGATGCTTCGACCAGCATACCCGGGCTCCCGAGGCTCCAGCGGTCGCCTCCAGGACCGAGAACTCACGCTCGGGGCAGCAGCGAATATTTCTGCAATCGCGCGACATGAAGGACCCACGGGCGGAACATACCGCAACGCTTCTGCCTGACGGCAGAGTTTTGTTCGCCGGCGGATATTCGAGCTCCACCTATGTCGAAGACGTAGTCCTGGATTCGAGTGAGGTCTATGACCCGTCCGATCGGAATTTCATGAAACCGGAAAGATGACATCAGCCAGATCAGCGGCCTCCGCTACTCGGCTTTCCGATGGACGGGTTTTGATAACCGGCGGCTTCGATCGGGACCGGTATGTGGATCTGGGCGGAATTCCTCGGGTTCCAGTCAGCACAACCGAAATCTTCGATACGAAAAGCAACTTCTTCACCGCTTAATCGCCGATGCTAACCGCACGCGATGCTCATTTAAGCATTTTGCTCGATAACGGCAAGGTGCTGATCGCCGGCGGCTCCTGCCAGCCTGAACGCTTCTTCGGAGTCCTTTGGGGTGGTGCATGCAGTCCGAAGCTGTACGAACCTGAGAAAGACGCCGTGCTGTTTTGTCCATGAGGATAATTCGCCGACCGAGGCGCTCGGACGACGGCGCCCGACCCCTACGTTGGCAGGTTCATTTGCGCTCGGTCTCCATCGCGTGGAGGTGATCGACAGTGGCCTTCCACACGTCGGGACCGATTCCAATGTCGCTGCGAAACGGATACTGAAGCTCGAACAACAGCACCAGCATCGAAACAATGATGACGGCGACCGCCGAGGTCATCAAAAGATGCGTGGACTCATTCTTCAGCCCGAACAGCCAACAAAACCCGATGACGCAACCCGCGCCGATGAACAACACCATCCACTCGAGCCGCGAGACAGCCCTCCCATTCCCCTCTATCCGCCGCTGCCGATCGTCGTGCAACGCCGTGAGATGTTCCAAGGTCGCAGCCTGGGCGTTGGTTTCACCTGCGTTTGCGGGCAGGTACGAAGCTGTGATGCTGAGAGCGTCCGAGAGCAGTCGGTCAGCATCGCGATCAAAACCGCCGCTCCGCATCTCCTTCCACTCTTGATCGATTAAGGCCTGTGCATAATCGAGAATGTCCTGTCGCACCATCGATCGAATCGGCGCGGGAAGCCCGACCGCGGTGTGCCATGCATCGCTGGCGGCGGCGGACTCAAGCGTGACCAATTCCCGGGTTTCGGCGAAATGTTGCCATACCACGACGGTCAGGAATCCAAGGACGACCGCATAAAGGGTCCCGACCACCGCGATGATAAAGCCTCCAACATCGTTGTGTTGGACGAAATCCTCGCTGCCGAACCGCCGATGTACGTACAACTGGCCGCCGCAAGCGGCGCCGACTGCCGTGGCGATGGCAACCAGGAGCAGAAGCGTGGAAGGGATCCGGTAAAGGAGCGTCACTGGCGCGCGGCGTCGTAGTACTCTTCCATAAGGTACTTCACGTCGGGACGATTGAGCACCTCGATGAAGCAGATCTCACCAGCCGCATTGAGGTCGACGATCAACATTCCCTCCATCGCGGGGAGCTCGACGTGATTGTGCACTTTGACCTCGCTCGCAGTCGCGAAGCTCGAGCAGTTTTCATCGCCACAATCGCAAACCGATTCGATGCGCAATTTGGCCAGCTGCTCGACCAGGGGATCGGCGCCGGCTTCGCGCAGCAAGGCCGCCATCTCGTCAATCAGATCGGGAAGCACGTCGCTCACCATCGGTGCGGGCATAGTTTCCCAAGCCTAGTTACGGAAGCTTCCGGCGTCAAAGCGTCGCGCTTATACGCCGCGCGTGTTGGGCGGCCAGATGTGCTTATGCATCTGGAGCTGGAAGCGCACCGGCAGGCGATCATCGAGGATCCATTGCGCGAGTTGCGCGCGAGTGAGGCGGTCGAATGCGCAGCTCATCAGCACCGCATTGACGCGCGACGGGAGGTTGTGTTCGCGGATCACATCACGAGCCCATTCGTAGTCGGCACGATCGCTGAGGACGAACTTCACCTCGTCGCGCGAGGTCAGATGCTTCAGGTTGCTCCACAGATTGCGCTCCGCCTCGCCACTACCGGGGCATTTCAGGTCCATGATTTTGATGACGCGCGGATTCAGCTTCGAAACATCCGACGCGCCCGAGGTTTCGATCATCACGGTACGGCCTTGCGCGAGGAGCGAGGCGATCAGGCCATACACGCCATGCTGCAGCAGCGGCTCGCCGCCAGTGATTTCCACCAGATTGCAATCGTAGCTGTCGAGTTGCGCGACGATCTCCGGAATCGTCTGCTTACGGCCTTCATAGAATGCGTATTCGGTGTCGCAGTAATTGCAGCGCAGGTTGCATCCGGTCAGACGCACGAATGCGCACGGCCGGCCCGCATAGGTCGACTCGCCCTGGATGCTGAAAAAGATCTCGTTGACGACCAGGCGCGGCTGGTCCCGCTCAATGCTGGACATATTTAATGATGATGTCCGTGGTGATGACGGTCGTCGAGGCGGTTGAGGCTCGCGACTGCGGCGGCGCGCGTTTCCTCCATCACGGTCTTCAGCGGGACATTGTGTTCGGTTGCGATTTTCCGGCAGTCGTCATATTCGGGCGTGGCAGTCACCGCACCATCGCCTTCAGAAAACTTTACCTTGATACCGCCCCATCGGGTTTCGACTTCGCGAATTTCGCGCCGAAGCTTCAGGCGTGCTACCGGGTGAAATCGCACCCCGATGGTCGAGGTTTCCGCAAAGAGTACCTTCGCAAGCGCATCGCGTTTGGCGGGTTCCGCCAGCACCGCAATCGTGATCGCGGGACGGCCCTTCTTCATGATGGTAGGCGTTAAGGTCACATCACGCGCGCCGGCGCTGAACAGCCGCTCCATCACATGGTCATAAATTTGCGGATTGAGATCGTCGATGTTGGCCGAAATTTCGAGCAACTCGTCGGTGTCGAGTGCGCCGCGCTCGCTCCCGATCATGATGCGCAACACGTTGGGTCGGTCCTCGTACTCGCGGGTGCCGGCCCCATAGCCGATCTTTTCGATCTCAAAATTGAGCGGCATCGGCGCCGAGCGCCCCAGCGCGCGAATGACCGCTGCTCCGGTTGGCGTCACCATCTCGGCCGGCCCGTCGCCCATCCGTACCATAAATCCCGCCAGGAGTTCTGCAGTGGCAGGCGCCGGAACGGGAATGATGCCGTGCTGCGAACGCGCGAAGCCGGTTCCCATCGGAAGCGGCGATACCAACAGCTCGCCGACGCCCAACTCCTCGAGCGCCCACGCCGTTCCGACCACGTCCATGATCGAATCGACCGCGCCGACCTCGTGAAAATGCACATGCTCGGGCGTGGTGTGATGCACCTTCGCTTCGGCGTCAGCGAGGACCTCGAAGATCGCACGAGCCCGACGCTTCGCAGCGGCGCCAATCGACGATCCCTCGATCATTGCGAGGATTTGCGACAGATGGCGTTCCGGCTGTGGCTCGGTTACTTCGACATCGAACTTCACCGCGGCGATTCCACTCACGGTCTTGCGTCGATGCGAAAGACGCGCCCCCTTGATCGGGAGCGAGGTGAGCGCGCGCTGAAGATTTTCGAATTCGACGCCGCTATCAAGGAGCGCGCCCACCAGCATGTCGCCGGAGAGGCCCGAGAACGCGTCGAGATAGGCGGTCTTCATAGGTTTATCTTTACATACTAACGAGGGCGAAGTACGATCCAATACTTGGTTTTCTGCCGCAGCGGCAGCAATGAGACAAAGAGAGTTAAAGGTCTTTCGTAAGCTCCTCGAAGAGCGCAAACGCGACATCCTGACGGAAGCCGAGCGCGCAGTCGGGACGATGAACCATCCGGGCGAGGAAACTCTCGCCGACCCGACCGATCGCGCCTCGCTCGAAGCCGACCGAATCTTCCTGCTGCGGATGAAGGATCGCGAGCGTAAGCTGCTCGGCAAAATCGATGAGGCGTTCGCAAGGCTGCATGACGGCAGCTACGGCCGATGCGAGGAATGCGGCGGCGAAATCGGCGTCGAGCGGCTCAAGGCGCGGCCGGTCACCACGCTTTGCATCGGGTGCAAATCGGAGCAGGAAGAGCGCGAAAAACACGCCTGAATTCCCCAATCATCAACCTCAGGAACCCGCTATACCGGATATCAAATGAAGGTTCGTAAGGCTGTAGTTGTAGCCGCCGGGCTGGGCACGCGTATGCTCCCGGCCTCCAAGGTAATCCCCAAAGAAATCTTGCCGGTCGTGGACACTCCCGCGATCCAGATCATCTTCGAGGAAGCGATCGCCTCAGGGATCGAGGAGATCATCGTCGTCATCACACCCGGCCGTACCCTGGTTCTGGACCATTTCAAGACCGCTGCGGAGCTGGAGCGGCAGCTTGAGAGCAAGGGTAAGCACGACATCCTTGAAATGATCCGCAGGACCAACGCTCCCGTGAAGATCACTCAGGCGCATCAACCGCAGCCGCTCGGCCTCGGCCATGCGGTGTTGCAGGCGCGCGCGGCGGTGGGCAATGAGCCCTTCGCGGTATTTTTACCTGACGACATCATCGATGCAGCAAAACCATGCCTCCGGCAATTACTCGACGCCGCCGAAAAACACGACGCTCCGGTCGTCGCGCTGCTGAAGGTTCCCCACAGCGAGGTATCGAAGTACGGCATCGTCGAGGCGAAGCAGGCCGGGGACCGGCTTTATGAACTAAGCGGGATGATCGAAAAGCCCGCGCCCGAAAAGGCCCCAAGCGACTTCGCGATCATTGGTCGTTATGTGCTGACACCCGAAATCTTTGATCTGATAAAGGACAGCAAACCGGGAGCGGGTGGCGAAATCCAGCTCACCGATGCGTTGCTAGGGCTCGCGAAGCGGCGCAAAATTTATGGATACGAGTTCGAGGGCACTCGCTATGACCTTGGTGACCGTGTCGGCTACATCACGGCACAAATCGGGTTCGGCTTGAAACGGCCCGAGGTCGCTGATAGGTTGCGTGCCTACCTCGATACGGTGACCTCGCGCAAAGTTTAGCCTCGGTGGGGCAGTAGCTCAGCTGGGAGAGCACAACGTTCGCAACGTTGGGGTCGAGGGTTCAAATCCCTTCTGCTCCACCATTTCTTCCATGAGGCTTGGAGGCGTTTGATTTCCGCGGCGCGCGAGCGATTCGTCTCAGCTCTTGCGCTTCGCCTCTGGAGTTCCAGCAAACCAATTGACGTTTTTTCCGCCCATTAGTCTATCGTGTTTGCGTATCTCCGCACTTGAAAAGGTCGCGCACCCTGGATGCCGCCGCCCGCGCGCTGGTCAACCGCCGCCGCGAGTAGCTCATCCGTTGTCGAGTCGGTCGCGGCCGTCTCAGCTTCGCAGGATCCACCCGATGCATAACTGCCGGTGGCCAGCGATTGCGCCATATTTAAGATTCTCATTTGGGGGATAACTACCGATGCGCTTCCAATGCCCTGGGGTTGCAGTGGTCGCCTCCATGCTAAGGCACTCGAAGATTCGAGACATCCGAGCCGTCTGGAACGCATTGGAAAAATGACTGCACAACGTCTGGTGATCCGCGCTTGATATCGTCGTATCGGCGCATACCCAGAATTCAACCGGTATCAGCGTCTTCGGCATTTTGCAGGCCAGCCAGGAACCACTCGAACGGCTGGTTTCGTCAATGCCGAAGTGATTCGTCAGGTTGAGACGGGTAAGAAACCATTCGAAGGTATCAACGCTGGGACGGAGCCGAGCGAGGATGCGGGCCGAGGGTCGTCAGCTGCGTGGCGATGTCGCGACTCAGGCTCGCCAGCGTCGCGCTCAAGGCGGCTGAAGGACCTTCGGCTCCGGCCGCAACCGGTGCGGTGGCGGTAGTCTCCGTCGCATAGAGTTCTTTGGCATCGCGACCGTCTCTGATGGACCATCGCGCGATGAGTGTCGCCTGTTTGCCGTCGTTATCGAACTGCTCGACGTTTACCACTACCTGATAGTCAACGGGGGTAATACGGTTCCACGGATAAAACTGAATTCGCTGGGTATTGAGCAGGGTCGAGATGTTTTCGGAGAGCACCCGAGTGAAATTCTTATCGAGCGGGCCGGCCCATCTGTTCTCCTCGGAGACATCGATGCGATTGGGCGCGGTTCGCGTGACCACTTCGGGTCGCTTGACGTAATCGGGAAAGTCGATGGGGCCGATACCGATCGCCATCTGTTGATCCAGCGAAGTGCTAGCCCTCGAGAGGCTGTCCTGCGTGATCGGGGAGAGCATGAAAAATTTGTTGTGGTTGGGAAGCGGTCCCAGTGGCGAGCAACTCCCGGCGAGCAAAGCGACGGTAACGAGGAGGAGTTTACGCATCATGGTCGTGAAGTTAATTCGAACGGTCGGAGACATATCTACCCCGCACCAGGGCCGATGGATTCTGCTGCAAATAGTCCGTTAGCTGGGTAACCGATTGGGCAGTATCGGCGAATTGTCCGAGCGCGAGATTCAAATTGACCCACAGTGGAGAATTGGGGTCGAGCGTAGCCTGCACCTCGATGAGCATGTCGCGGGTCTCTTTCATCGTTTCGGCGGCCTCCTTCGACGTACGCTGGAGGTCAACCGAAACACTGTCGAATTTCGTGTTTACCTTGTCGAGGGTCACCTGCATCGAACCAAGGGTTTTTTTCAGGGAAATCATCGTTTCATTCGTCGAAACCAAGGCCCGCTTGAGCTCTTGCGAGCTGGCCAGCGAATTTATCGAGTCCCCGGCGCCGGAAATCGCTTTCATCATCCCTTCGAGATCCATCTTCGAGATGCGGTCCAGTGCCTTCTGTGCCTCCTGCTGCACTTGCTCGAAGTCGGTTGGGATCGTGGGGATTTCGCGATAGGGCGAGGTTCCGGGTTCCAGGCTTAGAACGATAGGTGTGTTGGGATAGAGGTCGAGATCGACGTAGAGCAGTCCCGTCAGCAAGCTCTCGACATTCAACTGCGCGCGCAACCCCTCCTTGATAAAATCTTCGAAGCCATTTTGGGAGAGCGCCTGGCCGGTTCCACCCAAGGCACGAAGTTGCGAGCTGTCGATGTTAAGGATGACCGGCAGCCGGAGCTCATGGGCCCCGGCCCGAACCTGGCCTTCATCTGGCGGCAGGATGAGTTGAATTTTGGCGACATTTCCGATCTGGACGCCGCGGAACTTCACCGCAGCGCCGACTTTCAGCCCATTAACGGCGCCTGGGAAAAAGCACACGAATTGCACCGGCTTCTGGAATATCTTGCCTGACCCGACCACCACGACCGCGGCGACCAACAGTGCGAAGCCGCCCACGACGAACATGCCGATCGCGGTAGGACTAAATCGTTTAGACATGAGCTGGCTCCCCCTCCTTGGCGCGCGTCAGAAACCTGCGAATCCTGGGATCGGTGGAATGCGCGAGCAAGTCTTTCGGATCCCCGGTTGCGATTTGGGTTCGCGTCTCCGGGTCGAGAAAGACGCAGTTGTTGGCGATCGCAAAGATGCTTGCAAGCTCGTGAGTCACGATCACGATGGTCGCGCCAAGACTATCACGCAACTCGAGAATTAACTCGTCGAGCAGCGCGGAGCTGATGGGATCGAGACCCGCCGATGGCTCGTCGAAGAATAGAATCTCCGGGTCAAGCGCCATCGCACGCGCGAGCCCGGCGCGTTTTTGCATCCCGCCGCTGATTTCGTTCGGATAGAAATTCTCAAATCCCTTAAGCCCTACCAGGGCCAGCTTGAGCGCCGCGATTTTGCCAATCTGCTCCGGCGTCAAATCGGTGAATTCGCCGAGCGGCAGCCCGACGTTTTCGGCTAAGGTCATCGAGCTCCACAGCGCACCTTTCTGGTAAAGGATGCCGAAGCGTCGAAGCAGCTTCTCACGTTGCGCGGGATCAATTTTGGTAAAATTGATGTCGCCATAGATGATCTCGCCCGTGGCCGGTTCTTTCAGGCCGATCATATGCCGCAGCAGCGTGCTCTTGCCGCATCCGCTGCCGCCCATGATGACGAAAATGTCACCCCGGCGAACGACGAAATTGAGATCCCGCATCAGCACGAAGCTGCCGTAGGCCATGGTCAGATCCCGCACGATGATGTGCGCGTCCGGCGCGCCCTGGTTGGTCGAAACTGTTTCCATGGTTGACTCTAAGCTTCAGATTCCCAGCACATTGAAGAGGACCGCGAAAGTCCCGCATGCGATCACCACCAGCACGATCGACATGACGACCGCCTGGGTGGCGGCATCGCCCACCGCCGAGGAGCTGTTGCCGCATTGAAAGCCGCGCAGACAACCGGCGATCGCGATCAATACTCCATAAAAGGTCGCCTTGAAGAGGCCGCCCAGCAGGTTCGCCATCGTCAAGGTTGAGATGGTTTCGCGCATGTATGCTCCCGGCGAGAGACCGAGCATCGTGACGCCGACAAACAGCCCGCCGAGGATGCCAACGAAGTCCGCGTACAGGCAGAGCAGCGGCATCATCAAAACCAGGGCGAGCACGCGCGGCAGGACCAGGAACTCCAGCGGCGAAATTCCCATCGTCGTGAGCGCGTCGATCTCCTCGGTCACCTTCATGGTGCCAAGCTTGGCCGCGAACGCGGCGCCGGTCCGGCCCGACATGATGATCGCGGTCATCATCGCCCCCATCTCCCGCACCATGCCGATGCCGACCAGGTCAGCGACATAGATCGCCGCGCCGAACTGGGAAAGCTGGACGGCGCCCATAAACGCGAGGATTACGCCGACCAGAAACGAGATCAGGGTTACGATACCGACCGCACTCGCGCCGCACTGCTGGATGACCTCGACCAAATCGACGGTCCGATAGCGCGCCTTGCCACGAACCATATTGCCGAACGCGACGGTGAGCTGGCCGACAAAAGTGATGAACTCGCTTGCGGCCGCGGTGAATCCCAGGGTCGCGTTGCCGACCCGCGCAAACAATGATTCTCGTTTGGGCGCCGCCTGCGTGCCCTTCTTTTCGGGCACCGCCTCGGCGAGCTCGAGCAGCCGCCGCAGCCCGGTCGGAAGCCCCGAGCGATCCGCGACGATACCGCGGGTACGGCACAACTCGTCGGTTTCGGTCAGGAATGAGAGCAGCCCGCTGTCCCAGTTCGCGAGGTCCGCGGTGTCGAAGAGCACCCGTTTCGGGGCCGGCCGCGCATCCAGCGCGCGCATCACTTCGGTGGTCGGGGGCAAATCCTTGTCCAGATGCCAACGACCGGAAAAGCGCAGGATCAGCGTCGCGTCGTTGCGTTGATCGAACGACACGCGCCCGGGTTTCATTTGATGCTCGATCTCACTCATCTATGGCAGGGACAGGGTCCATCAATGTCGCACATAGTACCCATGCGCGAGCCTGGATGAGAATCGGACCTTGGTCCCATAGGATGGACCTCGCCCCGCAGTCCCGCGCCTGCCGGCCGCCGGAGG
>CAWFBH010000002.1:0-259633 GCA_963814035.1 uncultured delta proteobacterium | reverse complement strand
CCGGGAGCGCCGCGCTCGATGGCGCTGGCGAGTTCGGTCAGTAGTTCGCGCTCCCGCGCCTGGGCCGCGGCCACTCCCGCCCGGGTCATCACGTAGTGGGCGGTGATCCCCTTGAGCAGGGCGCACTCCAGCCGCTGCCGTCGGGGCACGACGATGTTCGCTGCGTAGCGGATGAGAGAGTGACCGATGGGGCTGGTGTGACTGGAGGGGCTAACGGTGCTGGAGGGAGTGAGTCGGGCGGCGGTGATGGTGGCTTGCTGGGCGGCTACGCAGAAGCGGCCGATGAGCTCGCTGGTCAGGTTCTTCAGGGCGGCCGCGGTGGCGGGGCCGCCGTCGTAGGAATCGGGCCACACCTCCAAGGCGAGCAGCGCGTTGAGGATCTCGGTCAGCTCGGCTTCGGATACGCCGTCGTCACAGTAGGTGGTGGCGGTGGTGCGGGATACCTGGGTCCGTTCGGCTGGAGATTTAAGGTTCTCGAAGGTGATGAGGCCGGCGTGAAAACCGTCTTCCAGGTCGTGCACCGAGTAGGCCACGTCGTCGGCCCAGTCCATGACCTGGGCTTCCAGGCACCGCCGCCCGGCCGGGTGCGCCCTGCCTGATCCAGTTGAAGACCTCGGCGTCCTCGGCGTAGACGCCAAATTTGCGGGGGGCCAGGGGGGCCCCCTGGGGACTGGCTCCCCCTCCCAAGGGGGGTCCGGGAGGGGTCCCCCCGGGGGAGAAACAGCGGGGGGGCCCCGAGGGGAGTACGGGGGGCGGGGCAGCCCTTCTCCCGTGAGTCAGGGGGGGTCTGGGGGGATCGTCCCCCTGGGGCTAACACTGAACCAGGGGTACTTGAGGGTGGCGTTGAGGGTGGCCCGGGTCAGGTTCAGGCCGGGCCCGGCGACCTTGGGTTCGAGCCTGAGTCAGCAGGCGCAGCGATCGCGGCGCTGATTGTCGTTGTGACGGGCAGCCTGCTTGGCGAATGGCTCGGTATTCGGCAGATGCTTGGCCGGTTGTGGGAATGGTTTGGCGACCAGGGTTGGGAATATCTCGATCTCGGCAAGGCCTGGCAGATCGGGCTCGCCGCCGGCTTTGTGATCTGGGTGGTGTTGCTGTTTCGCGCGGTGCAGCCGGCATTGAGAGATCCGAGCGAGGCGAACTCTCGGTACTTTTTTTCCTCTCCGGTCTGGCGATCCCGGTCTTCTACCTGCCCGCGTTTTTCTACAGTAGCGCGACCAATTTCGCGATCGTTGATCATTGGCGCTTTTGGATCATTCATCTCTGGGTCGAGGATTTCTTCGAGCTCTTCGTGACCGTGGTGGTCGCAGTGCTCTTCTTTCGGCTCGGCGCTGTCACGTGTGTCACCGCCAAACGCGTCATCTATCTCGACGCGATTCTTTACCTGATGGGCGGCATCCTCGGCACCGCGCACCATTGGTATTTCACCGGACAATCGAGCATGACGATGGCTATCGGGGCGACCTTCTCCGCGCTGGAAGTCGTACCGCTGTACTTGCTCACGCTCGACGCGTGGGATTTCATCCGGTCAGCGAAGGCGATGTCGAGCCGCGGGCAAGCGTATTACCATTCCGCATCGATGGACTTTCTACTTCCTGATGGCGGTCGGTTTCTGGAACTTCCTCGGCGCGGGCGTGTTCGGCTTTCTGATCAACATGCCGATCGTGAGCTACTTCGAGGTCGGCACCATCCTCACGCCCAACCATGGCCACGCGTCGTTTATGGGCGTGTTCGGGTTCTCGGCGTGGCGCTGCTGGTGTTCACCAGTCGCGAAGTCGTCAATGAGGCAACCTGGGCGCGCATCGAGAAATACGTGCGGCTGTCGTTTTGGGGGCTTAATCTCGGGCTCGCGTCGATGATCATGTTCAACCTGTTTCCGGGCGGCGTGATGCAGTTGTACGACGTGCTGCAAAATGGGTATTGGCATGCGCGCAGCCACGAATACCTTGGCACCGCGCCGGCGCGCTTCGATCGAATGGGCGCGGCTTCCGGGCGACTTGGTGTTCATCTTTTTGGGGGTGACGCCGCTAATCTGGATCACGGTAAGTACGTATCTTTCGCTACGCGGCGCGCCTGCCGAGACGAGCGCTGACGGCTCAGAGCGACCGCTTTTGGATCAACTCCGCGCCGCCGATTGATCGCGGCATCACTCCCGAGTCGTTTTTGTTATAGAGTGGTCTGATCGTGAGTGATTTTGATTCATCTATCGAAACGTCCCAGCCGCGGGAAAGCAAAGACCGGCCCGATATTCGCGATTTGGGCCTCGAGGAACTCGAAGCGCTCGTCGTCGCGATGCGGGCGAGCGATCGTTTCGCGCGAAGCAACTCGCAGGATGGATCTATGGCCGCGGCGTCGAGTCCTTCGATGCGATGCTCGACCTGCCGAAGCCGTTCCGCGAATACCTGAAGCATCACTTTAAGATTGGTTCGGCGGCGACTGGCCACCTGCGCGCGCTCTTCGGACGGCACGCGCAAGCTGCTGGTGCGCCTCTCCGATGGCGAGGCGATCGAAAGCGTCATCATTCCGTCAGCGGAGGTCGAAGACAACGCCCGCCGGCGAGAAACTCAACCAGCGCATCACGCTATGCATGTCGAGTCAGGCCGGATGCGCGATGGCGTGCGAGTTCTGCGCGACCGCCCGGATGGGACTGCATCGCAATCTCACGGCCGGCGAAATCGTCAGCCAGGTTTTCCTCGCGCGCCGCGAACTCGACGCCGGCGAGCATCTGACCAACTACGTCTTCATGGGGATGGGCGAGCCGCTCGCGAATTATCCGCGCCTGCTCAAGGCGCTGCAGCATCATGACCTCGGAGTGGGGGATGGGCATCTCGCCGCGGCGCATCACGGTGTCGACCGTCGGCCTGGTCCCGATGATGGAGCGGCTGCTCACCGAATTCCCGTGCACCTCGCGGTCTCGCTGCATGCGACGACCAACGATCTGCGCGACCGCCTCGCGCCGATCAATCAAGCGCTACCCGCTGGAAGCGCTGATCGAAGCGTGCGGCACGCTGCCGCTAAAGCGGCGCGGGCGCATCACGTTCGAATACGTGATGCTGCGCGGGGTCAATGATTCGCCCGAGCACGCCCAGCGCCTGGCCAAGTTGCTCGCGCCGTTGCGCGCCAAGGTCAACCTGATTTTCTTCAACGCCTTCGACGGATTCGGCCTTCACGACCAGCGAGCGCGCACGCGGTCGAGGACTTTCAAGCGATCCTGCGGCAAGGGTAACCTGACCGCTACGATCCGCGAGAGCCGTGGCGCGGATATCGCCGCCGCCTGCGGCCAGTTGTACGCGGAGCAGGCACGACGCGCGCGCGCAGACGGCGGCGGAATAGCGGATCAAATAATCCGATAGGAAAGAGCATACTCGGAATAATCGGCGGCAGCGGCTTCTATCAGATGCCGGGGCTCGAACGGGTCGAGCAGATCGAGCTGAGACGCCTTTCGGCGCGCCCTCCGATCCGTATACTATCGCGGCACGCATCGGCGATGCCGAGGTGGTCTTCCTTGCGCGCCACGGCCGGGGCCATCGGCTTCTGCCCAGCGAGATGAACTATCGCGCCAATGTCTACGGGATGAAGCAGCTCGGCGTCGAGCACCTGATCTCGGTCAGCACCGCGGGCAGCATGAAGGAGGACATCAAGCCCGGCGACCTGGTGGTGCCCGATCAGTTCATCGATCGGACGCTACAAGCGGCCCGCGACCTTTTTCGGCGACGGTATCGTGGCGCACGTCTCGCTGGCCGATCCGGTCTGCGCGGATCTCAGCGCGCGATCTGCCGCGGCGAGCCGGCGACGCCGGGCGCGACGATTCACGAGGGCGGCACCTACCTGTGTATCGAAGGCCCGCAGTTCTCCAGCCGCGCCGAGTCGAACCTCTATCGAAGCTGGGGCGTGGACGTGATCAGCATGACCGCGATGCAGGAGGCGCGGCTCGCGCGCGAAGCCGAACTCTGTTACGCGACGCTGGTGCTGGTCACCGATTACGATTGCTGGCATCAGAGCGTCGAAGGCGGTCGATATCGGCGAGATCCTGCGCGTGATGCGGCTCAACGTCGACTGGCGCAGAAGTGCCGTGCTAAATCTGGCGCCGGCGTGGCGCAGCGCGACCGCACCTGCGCATGCGCGCAGCTCGCTGAAAGATGCGATCATCACGGACCGCGCGGTGATTCCGCCCAAACTGCGGCGCCGATCTGCGCCCGATCATCGGCAAATATCTCTAGACCGCGGAGCACACGACAAATCGCATGAGTATCGTGGTAGTCGGATCGGTCGCGTACGACACGGTCGAGACGGCGACGGGCGGCGCGACGACGCGCTGGGAGGAGTCCGCCAGCTATTTCTCGCTGGCGGCGCGCTTTTTCGCGCCGGTCAGCATCGTCGGCGGTGGTCGGCGAGGACTTCAAGCCCGAGCATCAGCGGATGTTCGCCGAGCGCAACATCGACGTGCGCGGGCTCGAGCAGCGCGAGCGGGCAAACCTTCCACTGGCACGGCCGCTATCACGAGGACATGAACAAGCGCGATACCATCAGCTCGCGCTCAACGTGTTCGCCGACTTTCAATCCCACGCTGCTGCCCGACCAGCGCCGCTCCGACTATCTTTTTCCTCGCGCAATATCTCGCCCGAGCTTGCAGGAGCACGTGCTGTCGCAAATGAACAGTCCCGAAGGTGGTCGCCGCCGACACGATGAATCATCTGGATCGAAAACGAGCGCGCCGCACTGATCAAGATTGCTGCGCGGCCTCGACATCCTGACCGCTCAATGACGAAGAAGCGCGGATGCTGACCGGCGAGCACAACCTGGTCAAAGCCGGCCGCGCGATCCTGAAGATGGGGCCCAAGACCGTGCTGGTGAAGCGCGGCGAATACGGCGTGCTGCAGTTCAGCCAGCGAAGGCGATGTTCGCGGTTCCGGCCTATCCGCTGGAGGAGGTCGTCGATCCGACCGGCGCGGGCGATACTTTCGCCGGCGGCTGATGGGCTATCTTGCGCGGCAGGGCGCGGCTGAACGAAGCGATCCTGCGCACGGCGGTGGTCTACGGCACCGTGATGGCCTCGTTCGTGGTCGAGAATTTTTCGCTCGATCGCCTGACCGACGCTCACCTGGGAAGAAATCGACCGCCGCTACCGCGCCTTTATCGAGCTGACCGACTCGCATTCGCGATGGACACTCTCAATAGTGATCCCGCTCTTCAACGAGCGGGACAACCTCGGCCCGCTGCACGAGAGCTGAGACACGTGCTGGACAAGCTCGGGCGTCTCGCTACGAGATGCTGTTCGTGGACGACGGCAGCACCGATGGCGGCGACGAGGTGCTGCGCGAAGCATCAAGGAGCGCGATCCGCAATGTGCGCGTGATCCGGCTCGCGCGCAATACCGGGCAGACCGCCGCGCTGGCCTGCGGCTTCTCGAATTCGCCGCGGCGATGATCGTGGTCGCGATCGATGCCGACGGCGAGAACGACCCGGCCGATATTCCGCGCCTGGTCGCGAAACTCGAGGAAGGTTACGACTTGGTCAGCGGATGGCGCATCGCAGCGCTGGCAGAATGAATCCTTTACCCGGCGGCTGCCCTCGGTCACCGCCAACTGGACTGATCTCGCGCATCACCGGCATCCGGCTGCACGACTACGGATGCACGCTCAAGGCGTATCGCGGAGACCTCGCGCGCAGCCTGCGCTCTATGGCGAGATGCATCGCTTCGTGCCCGCGATCGCGGCCGAGCTGGGCGCGCGGATCGGCGAGTGCAGGTGAACTTCCGGCCGCGGCGCACCGGCGCGCTCAAAATATGGACCGGGCCGCATCGTGCGGACGCTCCTCGATCTGATGACGGTGATCTTCCTCTCCGGCTATTCGACCCGGCCGATCCAGGTTTTCGGCGCGATCGGCTTGCTGCTTGGCAGCGCCGGCTCGCTCTGGATGGCGATCCTGGTGTTTGAAAAAGTTGTTCTCGGCCTCATCTGCGCAATCGCCCGGCGCTGCTGCTGGCGGTATTGCTGGTGGTGGTCGGGGTGCAATTCGTCAGCCTGGGGCTGATCGGCGAGATGATCGCGCGCACCTATCACGAATCGCAGAACAAGCCGATTTATGTGATCAAGGAAGAATTCTGTAGGAGTTCTCAACTCGATGAATATCGCAGTGATCGGCACCGGCTACGTCGGCCTGGTAAGCGGCACCTGCTTTGCCGAAAGCGGCAATGAGGTGATCTGCGTCGATATCGATCAGGCGCGCATCGACCAGCTCAACGCGGGCAAGATTCCGATTTACGAGCCCGGCCTCGAGGAGCTGGTGCGGCGCAACACCAAGGAAGGCCGCCTGCAGTTCACCACCGACCTCGCCGAGTGCGATCGGCCAGTCGATGGTCTCGTTCATCGCGGTCGGCACGCCGATGAGCACGAACGGCGCGGCCGACTTGAGCGGTGTGATGAAGGCCGCGCGAGACGATCGCGAGAGCCATCATCGGCTACCACGTGATCTGCGATGAAGAGCACCGTTCCGGTCGGCACCAACGACAAGGTGCGCGAGATCGTCGCAACGCTCGCGAACCATCGGATCGATGTCTGCTCGGTGCCGGAATTTCTGAAGGAAGGTTCGGCGATCGAGGACTTCATGCGGCCCGACCGGGTCGTGATCGGCAGCGCTCAGCGAGCAGGCGACCGCGATCCTGCGCGAGCTGCACGCGCCTTTCGTGCGCACCGACAATCCGATCCTCGTGATGGATCCGCGCTCGGCCGAGCTGACCAAGTATGCGTGCAACGCGATGCTCGCGATGCGCATTTCGTTCATCAACGAGATCGCGAATCTGTGCGAGGCGGTCGGCGCGGAGATCAATCGACGTGCGGCGCGGCCTCGGGCACCGACCGGCGCATCGGCTCATCAGTTCCTGTTTCCCGGGGTCGGCTACGGCGGCTCATGCTTTCCCAAGGATGTGCAGGCGCTGATCCATACGCGCCGGCGAGAACGGACTCGACTTCAGCCTGCTGCAGGCGGCTGAGGACGTTAACACGCATCAGAAGCGCCTTCTGGTCGAGCGCGTGAAGCAGCACTTCGGCGATGATCTGAAAGGGCGCACCTTCGCGGTCTGGGGACTGGCGTTCAAGCCGCGCACCGACGACATGCGCGAGGCGCCATCGCTAGTCGTCGATCGAGGAGCTGCTGAAGGCCGGCGCGGTCGTGCGCGCGCATGATCCCGAGGCGCTGGAAAGCGCGCGGCGTATCTTCGGCGACCGGATCAGCTATCATAAAACCAACTACGAGGCGCTGACGGGGGCCGATGCACTGATAATTTTGACCGAATGGAACGAGTTTCGTCATCCGAATTTTCAGCGCATTCGATCGATGCTCAAGCAACCGGTGATTTTCGACGGACGTAATCTATATGAGCCCGCCCTCATGAAGGCGCTCGAGTTCCGTACTACTCGATTGGCCGCCGCGCCGTTTAAGACGCTTAGGAGCTCGAACACGCGATGAAAATTCTGGTCACCGGAGGCGCGGGGTTTATCGGCTCCCACACCGTCGATGCGTTGGTCGCGAGCGGGCAGCATCAGGTGTCGATCCTCGACAATCTGAGCGCTGGCAAGCGCGATCAAATTAATCCCGCGGCGCGGTTTCATCAGGCTCGATCTGCGCGACGCCGATGCGGTGCAGGCGCGTCATCGAAGCTGAAACGCCCGAGGTCATCGTGCATCTTGCGGCGCAGATGGATGTGCGTCGCTCGGTCGCCGATCCGCCCTACGACGCGCAAGTGAATGTCGTCGGATTCCTCAACCTGATGGAAGCGGCGCGGCAGCACGGGCTTGCGGCGCGTGATATTTTCCTCGACCGGCGGCGCGATTTATGGCGAGCAGGAAACCTTCCCCGCGTCAGAGGATCATCCGCTACATCCCGTGAGTCCTTATGGAGTCGCGAAGCTAGCGACCGAGGCTTACCTGTTTTTCTACAAAGTCCAGTACGGAATCGATTACGCGGCGCTGCGCTATGGCAACGTTTATGGTCCCCGCCAGGATCCGCATGGCGAGGCCGGCGTGGTCGCGATTTTTTGCGGACGGATGCTTGGAGGGAAAGCCGTGTACGATTTTCGGCGACGGCAAGCAGACCCGCGACTACGTGTTTGTGGGCGATGTCGTGCGCGCGAACATCGCGGCGGCGAACTCAAACGTGTCGGGCGCGATCAACGTCGGAACCGGCATCGAGACTAATGTCAATGAGCTCTATCATACGCTCGGCACCGTCGCCGATGTGACCCGAGCGCCGGAGTACGCGCCTGCGCGTCCTGGAGAGCAGAGCCGTTCCGTGATTTCGCCCGCGCGTGCCGGAGAGCTTCTGAACTGGCGCCCCAGGTCGAGCTGGCCGACGGCCTCGATCAGACCTTCACCTATTTTAAGGAGCGCGCCGGCAACGTGCAGTCTTGAATTGTAAATGACCGACCCCGCACTGATCCGAAATTTCTCCATTATCGCGCATATCGATCACGGCAAGTCCACGCTGGCCGATCGGCTGCTCGAACGCACCGGCGCGCTTACCAAGCGCGAACTCAAGGAGCAGTTCCTCGACTCGATGGATCTGGAACGCGAGCGCGGCATCACCATCAAGGCCCGCTCGGTCCGCCTGAACTACACCGCCAAAGACGGCAACACCTACATCCTGAATCTTATCGATACTCCTGGGCATGTCGATTTTGCCTATGAAGTTTCACGCAGCCTCGCCGCGTGCGAGGGCGCTCTGCTGGTCGTTGATGCGAGCCAGGGCGTCGAAGCGCAGACGCTCGCGAATGTCTATATGGCGCTCGATCACGGCCTCGAAATCATTCCCGTCATCAACAAGATCGATTTGCCCGGTGCAGACATCGAGCGCACCAAGCATCAAATTGAAGAGACCATCGGACTCGAGTGCCGAGGATGCGATCCTCGCCAGCGCGAAAGAGGGCGTCGGCATCGACGAGACTCTCGAAGCGATCGTGCAGCGCATTCCCGCGCCCAAGGTGCCGGCCGAAACTGCGCCGCGCGCGCTGATTTTCGATAGCTGGTACGACGTCTACGAGGGCGTCATCGGCCTGATGCGCGTGTTCGGCGGCGAGCTGCGCAAGGGCATGAAAGTTCGCCTGATGGGCACGGGCAAGAACGGCGAAATCATGCGCCTGGGGCATTTCACCCCGCACGAGGTGCCTGCTGAGTCGCTGGGGCCGGGCGAGGTCGGCTTCGTGGTCGCGAACATTAGAAGCGTGCAGGACATGCGCGTCGGTGACACCCTAACCGATGCCGACAATCCGGCGCAGAAGCCGCTCGAAGGTTTCAAGGAACTGAAACCGATGGTTTTTGCGGGGCTCTATCCGACCGAGGCCAACCAGTATCCCGCCCTGCGCGATGCGATTGAAAAGCTGCGCCTCAACGACGCGAGTTTCATCTGCGAGCCGGAGAATTCGCAGGCGCTGGGCTTCGGCTTTCGCGCGGGATTCCTCGGCCTGCTGCACATGGAGATCACGCAGGAGCGGCTGGAGCGCGAGCACGGCATCAACCTGATCATCACCGCCCCGACGGTCGCCTACCAGGTTCGCACCACCGATGGCGAGGTGACAATGGTCGATAATCCTGCGCGCCTGCCCGACGAGGGCCGTATCGAGGCTATCGAGGAGCCGTTCATCCTCGCGTCGATCCACATGCCCGACGAATACCTCGGCGCGGTGATGGCGTTATGCGAGGATCGTCGCGGCCAGCAGCGCGATTTGAGATACCTCGATGAGCATCGTGTCATCCTGCATTACGAGTTGCCGCTGGCCGAGATCGTGTTCGATTTTTATGACCGCCTGAAATCGGTAAGCCGCGGCTACGCCTCGCTTGATTATGAGTTTCTGGACTTCCGCGCCGGGCCTCTGGTTAAATTGGATATCCGCATCAACGGCGAGGTTATCGACGCGCTCTCGATAATCGTGCATCGTGACAAGTCTTATGATCGCGGGCGCGCGTTATGCGAAAAGATGCGGGAATTCATTCCGCGCCAGATGTTCGAGATTGCCATCCAGGCAGCGTATCGGGGCCAAAATCATCGCGCGCGAGAGCGTCAAGGCGCTGCGCAAAAACGTCACCGCGAAGTGCTATGGCGGTGACATCACGCGCAAACGCAAGCTCCTCGAGAAGCAGAAAGAAGGCAAGAAGCGCATGAAGCAGGTTGGACGCGTCGAAATCCCGCAGGAAGCGTTCCTCGCCCTGCTCAAGGTCGGGGAGTAAGCGAATCGTGGCCGAGGCAGCTCGCAACTATCCCAAGCCCAGTGGCGATGCGCCGCGCACCGAGGCCCATGCGCCGCAAAAATCGGCGGCGCGCGAATACGGCGAGGCGTTCGGCATCGCGCTCATCCTGGCGCTCATCATCCGCACCTTTTTCATCCAGGCGTACAAGATTCCCTCCGGTTCGATGGAGCCGACGCTGCTCATCGGCGATCACATCCTGGTCAACAAACTGATCTATGGCCTTCGGGTGCCCGATTCGCTGTTTGGCATCACGTTTCCGGGAGTTCCGTGGGGGCAGTATCTCTTTCCTATCGAGCCGGTTCATCGCGGCGATGTTGTCGTGTTCGTGTTCCCGCCCGATCCCGACCAAGGATTTCATCAAGCGCGTTATCGGTCTCGCTGGCGACACGGTCCAGGTCAAAGACGGCAAGGTCTGGCTCAATGGCAGCCCGATGGACGATCCGCACGCGCATTTCGAGGTCAGCGACCAGGAACGCTCACCGATTTCCCCGCGGGATAATTTCGGGCCGGTCACGGTTCCGGCCGGCAAGCTTCTGATGATGGGAGACAATCGCGACCGCAGCTACGATGGACGCTTCTGGGGATTCGTCGATAACAATCAGGTTGAGGGACGCGCGATGCTCATCTATTGGTCTTGGGACAGCGACGGTTCCAGTTTCCTGCCCATCCGATGGAGCAGGTTCGGCAAAATCGTCCATTAGAGGGAGAAAAGGGGTGGCTGACGAAGGGCTGAACAAAATTGGCACGATGCTCGAGGAGTTGGGCGCCCGCTTCGAGTTGGTGGTCGAGGCGGTTTCGGGCTTCGGCGGCAAAGTTGACAAGCTGAAAGAAGAAATCTTCGGCCAGTTCGCCGAGGTCGGCAGCCAGATCCGCTTCCTCTCTGATCAAATCGGGGAGAATCGCTCGGGCCTGAACGCATTGCATGCTGATTTCGGGGCCGAGATGGTCCGCCTCAATGAGAGCATCGGCAGGACGCGGGTGGAATTCCGCGAACAGCTTGCCACCTCCGAAGCGAACTTGCGTGGCGCGATTTCCTCGCAACCTGCGGCTGCGCCCATTGCCGCCGAGGCGGACGGCGAACTTGATCGCGACGTCGCCGAGAGCCTCAAGAAGCTCAGCGCCGAAATCAAGCAAGCCAACAAGGCGGTCGCGAATCTAAGCCGCAAGTTCGAGCGCTTCGACGATCGTGTGACGGTGCAGGTTAAGGATCAGGACCAGCGCCTCAAGAAGGTCGAGGGCGCCGGTCGCCGCCGCTAGTTCACTGCGCCGATCGTTGTCTCGATGCCCGCGGCGTCAGCGCGAATTCTCCACGCAGCCAAGCTCGATCGAAGCGCCACCATGCGATCAGGTCGCTGAGCATCTCGGGACGCCATCCGGCGATGGACCACGAGCGCCATCCGCCGCGTGCAATTTGGCATCGCCGGTAGTGCTCGCCCCAGGCCTGTCCGAGGCGCAAAAACATCCTCCCCCGATACAGCCGTCGATGCTTCCAGTACACGCCCGCGAGGCATCTGCGCACCCGCTCTTCCTCGAGGTCCCGGCTCGATGCACCTTCGATTCCGACGAACTCGCGTGATTCACCTGACACCTTCGGAAGGTGGACGACTTTTCCAGCCTTCGCCCCGCGGATGACGAATTCCCAATCCGAATAAACCTCGAAGCGTTCGTCGTAGCCGCCGATTTTTTCCCACAGAGCTTTTCGATAGAGCGAGCCGGTCGCATCGATATAGTGGTCGAGAATCAGCTGCTCGAATTGATATGGAATCGATGCTTCACCACAGGAGATCTGGCTTCCGTCAGCTGCATAAGTGGCGTGCCTGACTCCACAATAGACATAGTCGCCGCTCGAAGCTTCGATTCCCGATATCAGCAAGTCGAGATGGCTCGGATCGTAAAGGTCGTCTTCATCGAGGATTGCGATCAGCGACGCCGATGCCTCAACGACTCCGATGTTGAGCGCGACCGGCCGAGTCAATGGGCGGCCAACCTGGAGATGGCGAAGGTTTGGCAGTTGCGACGAGAAACGCGCCAGGAGTGGCGCGACGGTCCCTTTGCTCATGTCGACCAGCACCACTTCGAAATCCTTGCGCGACTGATGCGCGAGGCTCTCGAGCGCATCGCAAATATGCTCGGATTTGCCCAGCGTGCGAACTATCACCGAAACCGACGGAATCTGTTCTTCAGCCATCGCGGCTGAGATGTACCAGTTTTCGCTGCCGAAATGTTCACCCTGTTGATATTTTTTTCTACCGCGAAGTGGAGTCGCTTGATCCGACTCCTTAGCACCTGTTTAATAGTCGGTAGCCTTTAACTTCACTCCTGCGAGGGTGAGAAGGGACGATGATGAACTCGTGTAATATGCAGCCCGACCGTTTCTGCGGCCGGGTATTTTTTTGCGGACCGCGTGGTGAGCTTTAAGATGGCAACCGCACCAGCCACCACCGTCGCGCTCGATGCTTCCACCGTGACGAGATCGGTCAAGCGTCTCGCCCATGAGATCGCAGAGCGCAATACCGGCGCGAACAACCTCGTACTCATCGGCGTGGTGCGGCGCGGCGCGGCGCTCGCGGAGCGTCTCATCAAAGCGCTCGGTGAAGTCGGCATGGCGAAGATCCCGGTCGGCACGCTCGATATCTCTTCTTATCGCGATGACAAAAAAGGCGCGCCGGGCGATCCGCGGCTGATCGGACGGAACATAGCGTTCTCGCTCGATGGCAAGCGCGTGGTCCTCGTCGATGACGTGCTCTACACCGGGCGTACCGTGCGAGCCGCCCTCGGCGCGATATCGGACCTGGGGCGCCCGGAATCGATCCAGCTTGCGGTGCTCGTCGATCGTGGAGAGCGCGAGGTGCCGATTCGCGCGGATTTCGTCGGCAAGAATATTCCGACTCCGAAAGGACAGCGGGTTTACGTCAAGCTAAGCGAAGTCGACGGCTTCGACGGGGTCCTGATAGGCGAAGCGAGGTAGCATGGCACGGCTGCCGAAATACGACGTGGTGTCGATCGAGGATCTCGGGCTCGCTGAGATTGAGCGCATCTTCACGCTCGCCGATGGCTTTTCGACCGCGCTGGAAAAATCCGAGCGCCTGACGGTCGCCGACGGCCTCATCATGGCGACGCTTTTCTATGAGCCGTCGACGCGCACGCGCCTCAGCTTCGAATCCGCGATGCATCGCCTCGGTGGCGCGGTCATCAGCTCCGCGGATATGCACGCCAGCTCCGCGGCGAAAGGCGAGAGCCTGGCGGATACGGTGCGCGTCGTCAGCGGCTATGCGGACCTGATCGTCATGCGCCATCCGCACGATGGCGCCGCGCGAGTGGCTGCCGAGTATGCACCGTGCCCGATCATCAACGCGGGCGACGGCAGCCGCGAGCATCCGACCCAGACGCTGTGCGACTTATACATCCTGCGCAAGAAGAAAGGGCATCTGCGCGGACTGACGGTCGCGTTGTGCGGCGATCTGAAATATGGACGCACCGTCCACTCATTGATTTACGCCCTGGCGCGCTTCGGCGCGAACATCCTCGCCGTGCCGACCGCCGGCATGGACGTCCCCGAATATGTGCTCGAACGCGTGCGGTCCGAGAGTCAGTACCGCTTTTCCACCGTATCGATGGACGATCTCAAATCCGTTGCGGGCGGCCTCGACGCGCTCTATCTGACTCCGCGCGGGCCCCATCAGATGGCGCTGTTCACTTCAGACATGCCGCTGGAAAAAATTCCCGCCGGGCAGGCACCCAAAGCTCTCGATGCGTTCTATGTGACGCGACTGCAGAAGGAGCGGCTGCAGAACAAGAGCGCCGATGCCGGCGAATATGTCCGCTTCGACGCGCGGGCGCTCAAGGGCAGCCGCACTCACGAGGCCGTGGTGATGCATCCGCTGCCGCGCACCACCGAGCTCGCTTACGAGCTCGACGCCGACCCGCGCGCGGTTTATTTCGAGCAGGCCGCCGCCGGTGTGCCGGTGCGTATGGCGCTCATCGCGTGGATGTTGGAGAACGCGGAGATCGTTGAGCGCGCGACTCCGAAGGCGCTCCCACCAATGCGCTTTAAATCGGAGAGCGCGCCGCGCTGCAACAACGCCAACTGCATCACCCGCTTCGAGGGCGCCCATCTGAAGCCACGTTTTCGCCTCGCGCGCGCCAGCACCGACTCGTCGCTGCTCTTACGCTGCGATTATTGCGAGCGCGAGCTGCCGGTTGAGTTCGTCGGCCACGCCAGCTCGCATCGCTATTATCGTTACGACGAAGGCCTTGCCGATTATGTCCGGAACTGGATCGCCGAAGGGACCCTCGCCGTTTTCGACAGCGTCAAGCAGGCCGAGGAGGCCGGCTACGAGCCTTACAAGCGCGGGCCGCAGCGCGAGATCATGAGTGCCGACGAGGTCGAGCAGGCGGTCGAATCGCTCGCCGGCCAAATCTTGAAGGACCTCGCCGACGTCAGCTCGGTCACGATCGTTGGCGTGGTCAGCCGCGGCGCGCTGCTCGGCATGCGCATCAGTCACCTGATCGAAGCACGCACCGGAGTGAAAATTCCCACTGCATTGATCGACGTTTATGCGGCCAGCGATCCGATTCGGGCCATCGAAGGCCGCGACGACCAGTTCACCACCGAAGGCCGCGTCATCGTGCTGGTTGACGACGTTTTCAACAGCGGATGGACAGTGCAGCGCGCGATGGAGATGTTGTGGCACAGCGGCCGGCCGGCGGCGGTGAAGCTGGCCGTGCTTATTGATCGCGGGCATCGCGCGGTGCCGATTCGGCCCAACTACGTCGGCAAGAACATCCCAACCTCGCGTTCGGAACGGGTGCAGGTTCGGCTCGGATTGGTTGACGGCAAGGGCAATCATAAATCCCACGATCGCGTGACGATCTACTCGATGGTCGATTCGATGAAGGAAGCGGAGGCGCCGCGGTGAAGTCGTTTTTGCTCAGCGGCGGGCGCGTCATCGATCCGGCTAACGACCGCGACGGTGATGCTGACGTGCTCGTAATCGATGGCCTCATCGAGGCGGTTGCCGATCCCGGCCAGCTTCGAGCAGCGGAGGGCGTGCCTACCATCGATGCAAACGGCTGGTGGGTGATGCCGGGTCTCATCGACCCTCATGTGCATTTGCGCGATCCCGGATTTCCTCAGAAGGAAACTATCGCTACGGGTCTGCGCGCAGCTGCCGCTGGAGGCCTCACCGCCGTCGCTGCGATGGCGAATACCTCGCCGGTCAACGACACCCCCGAGATCACGCGCTACATGCTCGATCGCGCGCGCGAGGTTCACGCCACCCGCCTCATTCCGGTCTCCGCGGTAACGAAGGGGTTGCACGGCGCCGAGCTGGTCGATTTCGCCGCGATGGTTGAAGCCGGCGCGCGGCTCTTTTCGGATGATGGCATTCCTATCGATGACCAGGTGATTTTGTCGCGCGCGCTGGACGAACTATCGCGCCTGAATTTCGCGGTGTCGTTGCACGAGGAAGACCGCCATCTCTCTGAAGAGGGTGCAGCCAATGCCGGCGAGGTGTCCAAGCGCCTCGGCGTGAAGGGTTATTCCGCGTCTGCCGAGACCGCGCGCATCCGCCGCGATCTCGCGCTTGCCATCGGCACCGAGGCTCCCGTGCATATCGCGCATCTGTCGTGCGCCGAGTCGGTCGAACTGGTCCGCCACGCGCGGAGCAACGGCGCGCATGTCACCTGCGAAGTGACGCCGCATCATTTTTGGCTGGAGGAGCACGCGATCCTCGAATGGGGTCCCAACGCCAAGATGAACCCTCCGTTGCGCACCGAACGCGACCTCGAAACGCTCCATGCGGCGATGGCCGACGGCACCATCGACGTGATCGCGACCGATCACGCGCCACATGATCCGGACTCCAAGAATTTCATCCATCTTGCCGGATGCTTTCCAATGGGCGCGAGCGGCGCCACATCTGCCCGATGGCGCGGCGAGCGCCTTCATGCGCGCGGCCAACGGCATCATCGGATTGGAAACCTCGCTCGGCCTCGCCATGGGCCTCGTTCACAAAAAAATAATCTCCCCGCGGAGGCTGGTGGAATTGATGTCCGCTAATCCTGCGCGTTTACTGCGGATGGAGGCGGGCACGCTCTCGCATGGGCTCGCGGCGGATGTCACCGTCATCGATCCTGAATTGGGTTGGACGGTCGAGCCCGCGAGGTTTCTCTCGAAGAGTCGCAACACTCCATTCGCGGGTATGCAGCTCAAAGGCAAAACAGTTTTGACCATCGTCGGAGGTGAAATCGTGTACGACGCCAGATCCAACGGAAGAGGAGCGCATCGCGTCTGATGGCGAAGCAGGAGGCGATACTGGCGCTTGCCGACGGCCGCACCTTTCGCGGACACGCGTTCGGCGCGATTGGCGAAGCGGTCGGCGAGGTTGTCTTCAACACCGCGATGACCGGTTACCAGGAAGTGCTCACCGACCCGTCCTACAAAGGGCAGATGGTGTGCATGACGTATCCGGAAATCGGCAACGTCGGCATCAATCGCGAAGACGCGGAGTCATCGCGCGTCTATGTCGAGGGTTTCATCGTCAAGGAATATTTGCCGCGCCCTTCGAACTGGCGCTCTGAGGAATCGCTCGGCGACTACCTGAAAGCCGCCGGTGTCGTCGGCATCGAGGGCATCGACACTCGCGCGCTGGTGCGCCACATCCGCTTGCACGGCGCGCAGGAAGCAGTGATCTCCAGCATCGATTTGAATCCTGACTCTGTCGTGCGCAAGGCAAAAGCGTCGCCCGGTCTCATCGGACGGGATCTGGTGACCGAGGTTTCATGCGGCGAGCCTTATGACTGGGACCTTGGCGACTGGGTGCTCGGCAGCGGCTATCGCAACCTGCGCGAGGAGCTTCGCGATGCGCCACTGATTGTGGCGCTCGATTATGGCATCAAGCTCAACATCCTGCGGCGGCTGACCTCGACGCGGTTTCGGGTGAAGGTGCTGCCAGCGACTTCTACCGCCGAGGAAATCCTCGCGCACAATCCCGACGGGATTTTTCTCTCCAACGGTCCCGGCGATCCCGCCGCGCTGCCCTACGCGCGCCAGGCGGTGAAGGGCGTCCTCGGCAAGAAGCCGGTGTTCGGGATTTGCCTCGGGCATCAGATTCTCGGTCTCGCCCTGGGAGGAAAAACCTACAAATTGAACTTCGGGCATCATGGCGCGAATCATCCGGTCAAGGACCTCCGCACCAGCAAGGTCGAAATCACCTCGCAGAATCATGGCTTCGCGGTCGATGCCGATTCGGTGCGCAGTCGCGCCGAGCTCTCGCACGTCAACCTCAACGACAACACCGTCGAAGGCCTGCGCGGCGTCGGCGTGCCGTTTTTCTCAGTGCAGTATCATCCGGAGGCGTCGCCGGGTCCGCATGATGCGGGCTATCTGTTCGCGCGATTCCGCAAGCTGGTCGAGGCGTTTCCCCGCTACGGCGCCGAATCCCTCGATCGCGTGATTGCCGATGAGGCTGCTGCCACCGCGTCGCACAACACTCAAAGTGATCGGACGTAAGAAGTGCCGCTTAGAAAAGATCTCAAATCGGTTTTGCTGATTGGTTCCGGGCCCATCGTCATCGGGCAGGCGTGCGAGTTCGACTACTCGGGAACGCAGGCGCTGAAGGCGCTGCGCGAGGACGGTATCCGCCTCATTCTGATCAACTCGAACCCCGCGACGATCATGACTGACCCCGAGCTGGCCGACCGCACCTACATCGAGCCAATGACGGTCGCGTCGATCACGAAGATTATCGAGAAGGAGCGCCCCGATGCGATCCTGCCGACTGTCGGTGGCCAGACCGCGCTCAACCTCGCCATCGCGCTGGCGGAGGCGGGCGTACTGGAGAAGTACAACGTCGAGCTGATCGGCGCGAAGCTGCATGCGATCAAGAAAGCCGAGGATCGCGATCTCTTCAAAGCCGCGATGATCAAAATCGGTCTCGAGGTCCCGGCTTCCGATGTGGCGCATACGCTCGCCGAGGCGGAGGCGATTCGCGCCAAGCTGTCGCTGCCGCTGATCATCCGGCCTTCGCGCACTTTAGGCGGCACCGGCGGCGCGATCGCGCGCGAGCCCGAGGACTTCCGCACCAAGGTCGCTTTCGGCCTCGACATGTCGCCGAGCACCGAGGTCCTCATCGAGGAATCCGTGGAGGGCTGGAAGGAATTCGAGCTCGAGGTGATGCGCGATACCGCCGACAACGTGGTCATCATCTGCTCGATCGAAAACCTCGACGCGATGGGCGTGCATACCGGCGATTCGATCACCGTCGCGCCCGCGCAAACGCTGACTGACAAGGAATATCAGCTGATGCGCGATGCGTCGTTGCGCATCATCCGCGAAATCGGCGTCGACACCGGCGGCTCCAACATCCAGTTCGCGATCGATCCGCGCACCGGCAGGATGGTGGTCATCGAGATGAATCCGCGGGTGTCGCGCAGTTCCGCGCTCGCCTCGAAGGCGACGGGATTTCCGATTGCGAAAATCGCGGCGCGTCTCGCGGTCGGCTACACCCTCGACGAGATTCCCAACGACATCACCAAGATGACGCCGTCGTGCTTCGAGCCGACCATCGATTACGTGGTGACCAAGATTCCGCGCTTCACCTTTGAAAAATTTCGCGGCGCGGTCGACGAGCTCGGCCCGCAGATGAAATCAGTCGGCGAGGCGATGGCGATTGGCCGCACCTTCAAGGAGTCGCTGCAGAAGGCGCTGCGCTCGCTGGAGATTTCCTCGTGGGGCCTCGAGAGCAAAGTCGCCGGCCTCAGCGCCGAGGCCGCGATGGCCGAGGTTCGCGCGCGCCTCAAGACCCCCAACAGCTTTCGCATCTACTATCTTGCCGATGCGCTCCGGCTCGGCGTCTCGCGCGAGGAGATTTACCATCTCAGCAACATCGATCCGTGGTTCATCGATGCGATCGCCGAGATCATCGCGACTGAGGAACGCGCGCGTCACGACGACCTCACGCCCGAGTTCATGCGCGAGCTCAAGGCGATGGGCTTTTCCGATCGCCGCATTGCCGATTTGCGCGGCGCCGACGAGCTCACCATCCTCAACCGCCGCCGCGAGTTGGGCATCACGCCCGTGTACAAGCTGGTCGATACCTGCGGCGCCGAATTTCCCGCCTTCACGCCGTACTACTATTCGACTTACGAGGGCGAGGACGAGGCCAAGCCCGATGCTACCAGCCGTAAGATAATGATTCTCGGAGGCGGACCGAACCGCATCGGGCAGGGCATCGAGTTCGACTACTGCTGCGTGCATGCGAGCCTCGCGCTCAAGGCCGCCGGTTTCGAGACCATCATGGTCAATTGCAATCCCGAGACGGTTTCGACTGACTACGACATTTCCGATCGCCTCTACTTCGAGCCGCTCACCTTCGAGGACGTGATGGCGATTGTCGAGCGCGAGAAGCCGGCCGGTGTCATCGTGCAGTTCGGCGGCCAGACGCCGCTGAAGCTCGCGGTGCCGCTCTCGGAGGCGGGGGTTCCGATACTGGGAACGTCGCCTGATGCAATCGATCGCGCCGAGGATCGTGAGCGCTTCAATCAGCTCGTCGACAAGCTCGGGCTCAAGCAACCCAAGGGCGTGCTCGCCCGCGGCCTCGACGATGCGATCGCGGGCGCCAACGCCATCGGCTATCCGGTGTTGATTCGCCCCTCCTATGTTCTCGGCGGCCGCGCGATGGAGGTCATCCCCGACGAGGCCAACCTGCGCCGCTACGTTGCGAACGCGCTGCTCGCGTCCGAGCGCCATCCGCTGCTCATCGATCGCTACCTTCAGGGCGCGGTCGAGGTCGACGTCGATGCGATCTCCGACGGCGAGACGGTCGTCATCGGCGGCATCATGGAGCACGTGGAGCACGCCGGCATCCATTCGGGCGACAGCGCCTGCGCGCTTCCGCCGCGCTCGCTGACGAAGACGATCCAGGACGCGCTCGCGAAGCAGACCAGGATGCTGGCGCGCGAGCTCGGGGTCATCGGCCTCATCAACGTGCAGTATGCGATTTTCGAGGGCGAGGTTTACATTCTCGAAGTCAACCCGCGTGCCTCGCGCACCATTCCGTTCGTCAGCAAGGCGATCGGGGTGCCGCTGGCGAAGCTGGCCGCGCTCGCGATGGCCGGCCATAAGCTCGAAGACATGGGCTTTACCACAGAGAAAATTCCCACCCACGTCTCAGTGAAGGAATCGGTGTTTCCGTTCGCACGCTTCCTCGGCGTCGACACGATGCTCGGTCCCGAGATGAAGTCGACCGGCGAAGTTATGGGCATCGACAGCAACTTCGCGATGGCGTTCGCGAAGGCCGAGCTGGCGGCCTCGACCAATCTGCCGCTCGCGGGCCAGGTCTTTGTGAGCGTGCGCGACGAGGACAAACCCGCGCTGGAGCCGATCGTCCACGGCCTCCATGAGATGGGTTTTCGGCTGATCGCGACGCGCGGCACCGCGCGCCATATCAAGGGGCTAGGTCTTCCCTGCCTCGAAGTCAACAAGGTCAATCAGGGCAGTCCGCACGTGGTCGATTGTATGAAGGCGGGCGAGATCGCGATGGTCATCAACACGCCCGACCTGGAAGGTACCGCGGACTCATTTTCGATTCGGCGCACGGCGCTGGATATGCGCCTGCCGTTTTGCACCACGATGGTAGGCGCGCAAGCGGCGGTGGAGGGCATCCGCGCGCTGAAGACGCAGCCCTTCGAGGTGAAGGCGCTGCAGGATTACCACCCGCGCTAGCCACTTCCCCCATCATGGGGGGAAGGGCAGAGCGGAGCTCCGTGGTATTCCAGCCCTCTCTCTTGTCTTTCCCAGCAGGGAGAGATGATGAAGGTGTGCAGCGAGTTTTAGGAACCTTTAGTGTTTGGCGACGAGGCGCGCGTTGCCGTTTTCGTCGTATTCGTAAACTTCGCCGGCCGCTTCGGCGCGGGTCTTCTTGTGCGAGCCATCGCAGTAGGGCTTGTTCTTCGACAGACCGCATCCGCAGATGTAGATGGGGAGCTCGGTCCCTTCCGGAATTTCGTAGGGCGCCTGCGCGTCATGCTTGACTACTCGAGCCATGTGATTTTCCTCGCTTGATGTCGGCGCCGACGCGCCGTGTTTCCTATCGCGCCACTAAAGACTACCTCGCGCGGGTTCGTCAACCGCTCACCTGATCGGCTGCTCAACTGATCGGCTGATGGATTGCCTCGGCCGCCTCGATGACGCCGCCAACCTTGCGATGCGGGTCGGAGCCGAGCACCAGCGCCAGCACGCCGCCGATCGCGATGAGCACGCCGATGATCTCATGCGCGGTGGGATGCTCGCCGAGAAAGACCATCGCGAACACCATCGAGATCAACGGGATGCCGGGAACTACCAGCGCGGTCGTCCATGAGAGCGAAAGGCGGCTGATAGCGCCATACCAGGTCAGCGCCGAGAGGAAATAGACGAAGAAGCCGATTGCGAGGATGACCATCAGCAGGCGCGGGTCGGCGAGCTGCGTGAGCGAGGCGCTCGGGCGAAGGAGGAACATCGGGATGAAGGCGCAGGCGGCGAAAATGAAGCGCGCGCCCGCGACGCCGATGGGCGTGAGCGGCGGCATCACGCGCAGGCCCAGCACGTGCGAGGTTTGCCAGAAAAACGGGGTGATGAAGAGGAGCATCGCGGCGAACATCGGAGAGAAGGCGTTGCCGGCCCAGAATACCGAACCGATCCCGGCCAGAATGGCGCCGGTCGCGAGGAGCTGGCGCGGCGAGGGGCGCTCGCCGACCACCACGACGGACAGTATCAGCGAGTACACCGGCTCGGTCTGGAGCAGGATGACGGTCGCGATAGCGTTGATCTGCTGCATCCCGTAAATCAGCGTGAGGCTGGTCATGACGGTGCCGCTCATCGACATCGCGATGAGCCACGGAAGGTAGCGGCGGTCGAAAAGCATCGCGAGCTGTCCGCGATGATGCATGACCGGCAGTGCGCACATCGCCGCGATGGTGGTGACCGCGGCGCAAAAGAGAATCGGATCGAGGCGCACCGCCGCATAGCGGGTGAGCACCGGCTGCGTCGCACCGATGAGGGTGTTCGCGACCGCCATCGCAAAGCCGATCTGGAAGGCGCGCGAGTGCCGATGATGCCGGTTGGAGGCAGTTGAGGGAGGCGAAAGTTTCACCCGTTGCGACTCAAGTACACTATCGCGACGAAAATCGCGACTGCGATCCGGTACCACGCGAACGGTTTGTAGGTTCGGGAGCGCACGAAGCTGATCAGGGCCGCGATCGCGATGAGGCTGAAAACCGCCGAGGAGACGAATCCGGCGACGACGATGCCGTTGATGCCGCCATGCATGATCTTCGGCATCTCATGCAGGCCGGCGCCGGCTATGATTGGGGTCGCCATCAGGAAGGAAAAGTTCGCGGCATCCTGCCGCTCGATGCCGAGGATGCGGCCGGTGGTGATGGTCGCTCCCGAGCGCGACACCCCGGGGATAATCGCGAGCGCCTGGCTGAGCCCGATGAGGATCGCATCACCGAGATAGATGTTGTCCATCTTCTTTTTGCGGCGGCCCATCACGTCAGCGATCCATAACACCACGCCCATCACAGCCAAGGTGGACGCGATGAGGATGGGCGAACGAAAAATCGTTTCAGCCTGTTTCTCAAGCAGCAAACCAATTACCGCGCCGGGGACCGAAGCCACGATAAGCAGAATCAGCAGGCGACGGGAATCAGGATCAGGTCGTACGATGGAGAGCGCCATCGAGAGCCATTGCCGCCAATAATAGATGAGCAGTGCGAGCAAACTTCCCAGATGCAAAGCGACATCGAAGGCGAGTCCGGGATCATTCCATCCGAACAGCCAGGGGACCAAGACGAGATGCGCCGAGCTCGAAACCGGGAGAAACTCGGTCAAACCCTGCACCGCGCCGAGGATAAGGGCCTGTAATTCGGTAATCATGTATCTTTCCTCTGGTTATGCGGAATGTCGCGGTTGCATCTTTAGGCGTCTTTAGACTATCTTCGTCATCTTGCGCGGCTGCCGTCCTGTAACTACCGCCCTTGACGAGCAGGCGAGTTACTTTACAATTAGTGATGGTTATGGAGGCTCGCGGGGGGTCAGGAGGACCAGGGCCTATGTTCCGAAACAGCAGAGGCAAGGTGATACCGCTACGCGAGGGCAATGTGGTTGCCGATGGAGATACCAGCGTCTCCATCGAGGCGATGGAAGCTCTGCGCGCAGCAACCGCACCCGCGCGACCGTTCCCGTCGGTATCGACGACCCCGCGGCTGCCGGCCATGATTCCCGACGAGATTCTCGAATACTTTGGATGGGTGTTCTGCCAAGGTGGATTCCTGAATCTTCACATGACGTTCGAGCAGTTCCTCTCGGTCGTCGCGGCGGTGAATCCCGGCGCGCTGTGTCCCGAGTACGATGCGAGCGGGACAATAACTGCCGACTGACCACCCAGGCCTCGACCTCGTCGAGGCTTGCCCTCGGTCTCCACGCTCATGGTCCGGCCACCGGATGTGGCGCGCTCGCCTTGGGCTTCGGAATCAGCGAATTCGCCACCCATACGCTCTGCAGGCCGGCGGTATCATTGACTGATTTGAGTCCGTTGTCTTTCGCGATCTGAGGCCAGTTATCCGGATTTCCAGTGACCCGCTTCGAGAGCGCCGCGAGGTCCTCGCCGGGAAGCAAAGCGAAATTTACCCCGCCGCTGCCCGGCGTCAACGGAGGGGGCGGCAGCTTCAATGCCAGCTGGTCGAAATCCGCGAACAGATTGAGCTTCTTGCTCGGCTTGTAGTTGTCTATCTCGTCAGCTGGAATGTTTTCGGTGCGTAGATTCGCGACGATCTTGCTGCGACGGCTCCCCTCGGGTACCACTTCGATCTCATAGCGATATCGCGCAACATTGCCGATCAGGTTGGAGAAGGTGCCTTCAGGCTTGTCGGCGGGCTTCCACAGCGTGATGATCCTATGACCTGGATCGCGGTCGTACAGTACTCCCTGGCCACGCAGCACATCCTGCGTCATCACGTAGGCCTGGTCTTCCGGGATATCGACCTCGTGCTCCTCGCCCACCGCGACATCATTATCGGAGCGGGTAAAAATTCCGAAGCAGCCCGATAATGAGGTGAGGAGGGCGATGGCACCGGCAATGACGGTCATGCGCCTCAAACCTCGTGAAAGAATCGCCTCCGCCATCGCGGATCAAGGAAACCATGCGCGATCTACGTGCGCAAGTCGCGCGACGACAACGCTCCACATCGGCGCGCTTCAAGAAAGGATTGTAAAACGTCGCCTCAAACGATAACTAATACTTCCCTCTTTATGGCACCGAGCAATCAGTCGCGTCATGTCGTAGCGGTGATCGGCGCAGCGACCGCGGGATCCGAAATCGCCAGGATACTGGCGCAACGCGGCGCACTCGTCATCGTGTTTGAGCAGAACCTTCGGCCCTACGGGAAAATCGAGGACGGCCTTCCGCGATGGCACGTCAAGCAGCGCAAGGATGAGTACGAGGAGATCAACGAACGCCTCGAGCATCCGAACATCGAGTTCGTTCCCGGCAGCCGCTTGGGACGCGATGTCGATTTCGAGGACCTCCGCACCAATTGGGGCCTCAATGTTCTTGTGCTTACCCATGGCGCATGGCGAGATCGTCCGTTTCCGGTCGAGGGCGCGGATCAGTTTGTCGATAAAGGCCTCGTCTATCAGAATCCGCTGATTTACTGGTTCAACCATTATCCCGGAGAAAACCTACAATGGCCCGCGCTATGAGCTGACGCCCGGCGCAATTGTGGTCGGTGGCGGTTTGGCCTCCATCGACGTAGTCAAAGTTCTGCAAATCGAGATGACGCTCAAGGCGCTGGCCGCCCGCGGCATTCAAGAGGACATGGTGCGGCTGGAGCGCGAGGGCGTCGAGCCGGTCGTCGAGTCGCACGGCCTCAAGTACGCCGACCTCGCCATCAAGCCGTGCAAGCTGTTCTATCGCCGCCGCGTGATCGATATGCCGCTTTCCGACGTCCCCCCCGATGCGCCCCCGAAGCGCCAGGAAGCGATGCGCAATGCGCGAAGCAAGATCCTCGAAAAAGCGATGCGCAAGTTTCTGTTCGAGTTCCAGGAGCTTCGCGTGCCGACCGGCGTCATCGTCGAGAACCACAGGATGGTAGGCGTCAAGTTCAGCCGCACCGAAGTGGCCGATGGCCAGGTTCGCACGGTTCCCGATACCAGCGAGGATGTTCGCGGTGAAATGACGATCAGCTCGATCGGCAGCATCCCTGAGCCCATCCCTGGCGTGCCGCAAAAGGGTGAGGTCTATCAGTATCGCGATGTGAAGACTGGTCTGCTCTTCGATGGTGACACGGCGGTGTTCGCCGCCGGCAACGTGCTCACCGGCAAGGGCAACATCAAGGATTCGCTGGAAAGCGGCACCGAGATTGGCACCATCGTCGCGGAGAGCTATCTGGGTTTGAACGATAAACCGCTCTCGCTGGCCGAAGTAGTGCGCCAGAATGTAGATGCCGAAGCAGCAAAAATTGGTGCCGCGATGGACCGGAGAGGGGATCTATCCAGCGAGCAGGTCGATGCGATCCTCGCGAAAGTGCGCGCGCGCCAGCAAGCGGTGGGCTACAACGGCAACTATCGCGAGTGGATCGCGAAAGTCACCCCTCCCGACTTGCAGTAAGCAGCTATCGCTTCCCGACTCATTGCTCAGGGCCTGGGTCTGTGTAGTGCGAGTCGTTCGCCGGCGCTTCTTCGACCTTCTGGTTAGGGTTAGAACCATCGGAGTTTGTCGATTCGGCGCTATCTTCGTGTTTGCGATGTTTTCGCTTGAGCGGTTTTTTGGCAGCGGTTGAGACGCCATTTCCGCAACTCGAATCTCCGCTCGGGCAGGGGAAGGCCCTCACGGCCTGTCGAGCGGTGGTGCTCGCATCCTGTGCGCGCGCAATGCGTGCTCCTAGCGTCAGCACAGATATGGAAAGTAGAATCGCTAGCGACCGCCGCCTTGACATGAGCAAGTCCCTCCTGAGTTTGGAGCGCGATATTCTCACAATCGGGCCCAAGCATGAAACGCGCTGAGCCGGCGACAGAGCGAGCGCAGGCGTTTGTGAATTTGAGTCGTCTGTTAAGTTTCGGCGCGCGGCTGGTACAATCGTCCTTCTATTTTTCGATGCCAGGAGCAGCTCTGTGGATGATTTGAAGCGTACCGATCCCGAGATCTATGAACTGATCAAAAGCGAAGAGCGCTACGAGATCGATTCCGTGCGCCTCATCCCCTCGGAAAACTACGCCTCCAAAGCCGTGCTCGAAGCGAGCGGCTCCGTTCTCCAGAACAAATATTCCGAAGGCTATCCCGGCAAGAGATATTACGAGGGACAGCGCTACATCGATCAGATCGAGACGCTCGCCATCGAGCGCGCCAAAAGCCTCTTCGGCGTCGAGCACGTTAATGTCCAGCCCTACTCGGGCTCGCCGGCCAACCTCGCGGTCTATTCCGGCCTGCTTAAGCCGGGCGAGACGATCATGGGGATGGCGCTTCCGCACGGAGGCCATCTGACCCACGGATGGGACGTCAGTGTGACCAGCAAATTCTGGCGGTCGGTGCCGTATAGCGTCGATCGCGAGACCCATCGGATTGACTACGACGCGATGCGTGAACTCGCCAGGAAGGAAAAGCCGCGCATCATCGTGGCGGGCGCGACGGCCTATCCACGCATCATCGATTTCAAGGCGTTCGGTGAAATCGCGAAGGAGGTCGGCGCATACTTCCTGGCGGACATCGCGCATATCGCGGGGCTGATCGTGGGCGGGGTTCATCCGTCGCCGGTGCCTTATGCCGATGTTATCAGCACCACGACGCATAAGACGCTGCGCGGCCCGCGCGGCGCGATGATCATGTGTACCGACGCGGTCGCGGCCGACATCGATCGCGCGGTTTTTCCCGGCCTGCAGGGCGGTCCGCATAACCAGACCACGGCGGCGATCGCGGTGGCGCTCAAGGAAGCCGCGACGCCGGAATTCAAGGCCTATGCGAATCAGATAGTGCGCAACGCGAAGGCGCTCGCCGAGGACCTCCTCGCGCGCGGTTTCAGCCTCGTGTCGGGCGGGACGGACAATCATCTGTTGCTCATCGACCTGACCAATAAGAAGGTCACCGGAAAGCAGGCCGCCACCGCGCTCGATAAAGCCGGCATCGTGTGCAACTCCAACACCGTTCCTTACGACCCGCGCAAGCCGTTCAGCCCGAGCGGCATCCGCCTCGGCACGCCGGCGGTAACCTCGCGCGGGATGGGCGAGGGCGAGATGCGCCTCATCGCGAAGTGGATGGAGGACGCGATATCGCAGCGCAAGGACGACGCGGCGCTCGCGCGCATCGCGGGCGAGGTCAGTGAGGTGTGCAGGAAGTTCCCGGCTCCGGGCATCGCGCCAGCCTGACCCAGTCCGCCCTTTCATTTTTGGGGCGATAGGTAAATCCTTAATTCATAGCGGCGGCGCCGATCGGCTTCGCGCGCGGCGGCGTGGATGGATTCGCCTTCTTGAGCATCATGAAAATGCAAAAACAAACCCACTTCATCGAGCATCTATGCGGGTTTCTTCGATTTGCGTGGGCCTCTACATGCTTGGACTCTTGCAGCAATTGCAGAACGAAAAAACAAACCCATTAGGCATCGGCGGAAGGCCGTCTGCTCGAGGCTCAGGGCGTGATGTACAACATCGAAAAATGACAAAACAAACCCATTTTATCATTGAAAATGCTGATGTTTCTTGAAACAGCCCTCCGGGTTTCGTCGCTAAAGCAGGGCCAACCACACGTCGCAGCACGTTTACTCCAACCTAATAATTTTTGTGTAAAGTAAACAAAACATACTCAAACGTGCTACATATTGCTTGACAGCAACAAATCATTGCTAAATACTCCAAAACTCGAATCGTCGAGTAACATTGTCTGTTGCAATGGTGCCCACGATTCATCGGGAGGGCCACGCCGATGCACATGGTCTCGATGCTCTCAGACCTCGCTTTTGGAGGTGCCACAGCCTGACCTCAGGCTGATAAACGGCTATGGGCATCGTGCGAATGAAACGGTCGTTCTTCCAGGCCCGCCCCAGAACGCAGCACGACGTCTGGGCAGAGTTCTTTGCTGATGCCGAACTGCTCGCCAGGAATCACGTCACCCAAGAGGAGAGCGAGATCCTCCACGATTTCTCTCCACTCGGTGCGGTGACCTGCGTCGGCGACATCCTGTTCATCCTGAGCACCATCCGCTGGGCTAACCGACCGAAACTCTCCTGAGCACTACTTGCGGGTTGGCGCAGAAGCGCGGCCGCCGTCCTTTCAGCACCGCGATGATATTCTCTGTAGCAATATCCGCCATTTTGTTTCGGGTGCTGTAGGTCGCACTTCCGATGTGCGGGGTGATGACCACGTGGGGAAGTTTCAGGAGAGGATCCTGGCGCGCGATCGGCTCCGGGTCGGTCACGTCGAGTCCGGCGCCACCGAGGTGCCCGTCTTTGAGCGACCGATACAGCGCGTGCTGATCGACGACTGCTCCGCGCGCGGTGTTGATGAGAATCGCGCCGGGTTTCATCAGCGCAAGTTCCTTCGCGCCGATCAGATGCCTGGTATGGGGCGTCAGCGGCACGTGAAGCGAGACGAAATCCGATTCCTTGAGCAGCCGCGTCATCGATACTCGCGTTGCGCCGGGTGCTGACTGCGTTCTCCTTCGCCGCGCGGCTCGTATAGAGCACCCGCATGTCGAAGCCTCTGCCTCGATGCGCCATCGCGCGACCAATCTTGCCCCAACCGATGATGCCGAGCGTTGCGCCGAAGACATCGCGACCGAGGAGCACCGCCGGTCCCCAGGTCCGCCACTTGCCCGCGCGCACCTCGCGATCGCCCTCCGCGATGCGCCGCGCCGCCGCCATCAGCAGCGCGAATGCGAGATCCGCAGTCGCATCGGTCAGCACGCCGGGCGTATGTCCCACCGCGATTCCCGCCGCGGTCGCGGCCGCGATATCGATGTTGTCGAGACCCACCGCCAGATTGCTGATGACGCGGAGCCTCGGCGCCGCCGCGATCAAAGCCGCATCGACGCGATCGGTCACCATCGTGAGCAGCGCGTCCGCTTGGCGCGCGCGCCGTTGCAGTTGCGCATATGGAGGTGGCGTAGCGCGCGGCCAGACCTCGACGATCGCATGCTGGCGCAGCTTCGCGATGGCTTCGGGAGCAATCGCGCGCGTCACGAAAACCCGGGGTCGTATTTTGGTCATCCGCGGCACGGTTCAAATGTCCTCACGCGTTTGCTATACGCCTCGAATGTGAACCCAACCACTGCAAATCAAATCATTGCCGATGCGACCGCCGCTGGACGCACCGCGCTTTCCGAAATCGAATCCAAAAAGATCCTCGACGCGATCGGGATCCCTTCCGCGATTCCCGAGCACGCCGACAGCGCTGACCTCGCGGCGCTGCACGCCTCGAAAATGGGCTTTCCGGTGGTGCTCAAAGTATTGTCGCCCGATGTCACTCACAAGAGCGAAGTCGGCGGCGTCGAGCTCAATCTGAAGTCGGTCGAGGAAGTGCGCGCGGCGTTTGCGCGCATCCGCGATGCGCTCGCGAAGAAGCAGCCGGGCGCGAAGTTCGAAGGCGTCGCCGTGCAGCCGATGGCCAAGCCCGGCCTCGAACTGATCGCGGGCATCGTGCGCGATGAGCGCTTCGGTCCGCTGATCGTGGTCGGCCTCGGCGGAATTTTCGTCGAGCTATTGAAGGACACCGCTTTGCGCCTCGCGCCGGTCGATGCGAAGGAAGCGCGCGCGATGCTGCTGAGCCTGCGCGGCGCCGCGATGTTGCAGGGGGTGCGCGGAGGCGCGGCGGTCGATATCGACGCCATCGCGAATGCGATCGCGAAACTTTCGGAATTTGCCGCCGCGACACCCGAGATCAAAGAGATGGATCTCAATCCGATCGTCGCGTATCCGCATGGGATCATAACCTTGGATGCTCGCGTGCTGATCGGTCCCAAACCCGCACCGGTGCATGCCGATCCGCGTCGCGCCGAGCGCTTCGAAAATCTCAAGCGCGCCTTCGAGCCCAAGGTCGCGGTCGTCATCGGCGACAAGAAGATGGGCGGCTACATGTGGCTGCGCGCGCTCAAGCGCTTCACCGGCAAGCTCTACTCGGTGCAAATCGATCCCAACGAGATCCCCGCCATCGAGGCGATGGGCATCGAGAATCGCAAGAGCCTCGCGGAGATCACCGAGCACATCGACTATGCCGTCAGTGCGGTGCCGCGCCAGGTCGCGCCGCGCATCCTGAAGGATTGCGTCGACAACAAGGTTGGCTCGATCGGATTTTTCACCTCGGGTTTTTCCGAGACCACTGAGGAGCTGGGAATTCAGCTCGAACGTCAGTTGCGCGACACCGCGCTCGGCTCCGACATCGCGCTGGTCGGCCCCAACTGCATGGGCCTCTACAGTCCCGCATTCGGTCTGTGCAACTTTCCCGATGAGCATGTCGGCGAGGCCGGCGACGTCTGCTTCATCTCGCAGAGCGGCACGCATTCCATCAACTTCGCGGTGCAGGCGGTCCCCCACGGCATCCGGATCAACAAGGCCGCATCGATCGGCAACGTGCTGATTCTCGAAGCTGCGGACTACATCGATCTGATGGCGGCTGACCCGAAGACGCGCGTGCTCGGCATGTACATCGAAGGGATGCGCGACGGCCGCCGTTTCTTCGAAAGCGTGCGGCGCGCCGCGAAGAAAATTCCCGTGGTGATTTGGAAGGGCGGGGTGACCGAGGCCGGCGCGCGCGCGACCTTCTCGCATACCGGATCGCTCGCGACCCCGGGCGCCGTGTGGAGCGCGGCAGTGCGCCAGAGCGGCGCGGCGTCGGTCGACAACCTCGATGCGATGCTGGATGCGGTCGAGTTGATTGCGCGTGGGCGACCGCTCAAGGGCCGTGGCATGGGCCTGGTCGCGATGACTGGCGGTCAATCCGTCGGCATCACCGATACCTTCGCGAGCGCGCAACTCGAAGTCCCGACGCTGTCGGATTCCTCGTACGATGAGCTGAAGAGCTTCTTCAATATTATCGGTGGAAGCTATCGCAACCCGCTCGATGCGGGCGGAACGATTGGCGGCGGCGTGCATCAGGGCAACCTCGACAAGATCCTCAGCATCCTCGATCGCGATCCGGTCATCGATGCGATCGTACTGGAAATCGGAACCGGTTTTCGCGCCGCGAGGTGGGCCACTCATGAAGACGAGCTGACCACGATGCTCGATCGCATCGCGGAGTTTGCCAAGGCTACGCCCAAGCCCTTCGCGGTGATCTTGCATCCCGCGCATGTCGAGGCGATCGTCGCGCGCGCCAAGGAGCTCGCGCGTGAGCGCGGCCTCGTGGTGTTCGACACCTTCGAGCGCGCGGCAGCGGCGTTCCGCGCGGCGGCGGACAGCTACGAAGCGCGTGCGCGGTTGGCGTGACCTGACGCCCGAAGGCATCGCGGTCACGACAATTCGCTGTCGCTCGCCTATAATCCCACCGATATGGCGACTGACAAGCTGTTGCTCGATTCGGTGCGCGACTACATCGCCCAGATTCGCGAAGAGGGGATGGATGGTTTGCCGATGAAGGAGCGTCCGATCTCCTCCGCGCGCGATGACGCGCGCCGCTCCGCGACTATCGAAAAGCCATCGTCCGGGCCGGTTGCGCCTCCTGCTCCGGCCGCACCGAGCGTCGAGCTGTTCTCGAAATATCCCGGCCTCGAGAAGACCAGCCGACCTTCCCGAGCTGCGTGAGTTCATCGGCAACTGCACGCGATGCAAGCTGCATGGCGGCCGGACCAATCTGGTTTTTGGCGTCGGCGACCCCAAGGCTGAGCTGATGTTCGTCGGCGAAGGTCCCGGCGCCGACGAGGATGCGAAGGGCGAGCCCTTCGTCGGCAGGGCAGGGCAACTGCTGACCGACATCATCGAGCGCGGGATGGGGATGCAGCGTTCCGAAGTTTACATCTGCAACGTCGTGAAATGCCGCCCGCCCGGCAATCGCAATCCCGAACCCGACGAGGTCGAGGCATGCGAGCCGTTTCTGTTCCGCCAAATCGAAATCGTGAAACCGCGCGTCATCGTTGGCCTCGGCACCTTCGCGGTGCAGTCGGTGCTGAAGGTGAAGACGCCCATCAGCAAGCTGCGCGGCAACTGGCACGAAGTGCGCGGCATCAAGATGATGCCGACTTTCCATCCCGCCTACCTGCTGCGCAATCCGAGCGACAAACGGCTGGTCTGGAGTGATATACAAGAGGTGATGAGAACGCTCGGGCGCCCGATTCCAGGACGCGTGAAACCTGATCGCGTGCGCGACGCATTCACTGCGAGATTGCGCTGATTGCGATGCGCCGTGTTGGCCTTCGTCCTCGTTGGCGTCGCTTCCGCTTCCGATGCCCCTGTTTCAAATCCCGATTGAACTATCGATGGCCGGCCGTGGGTCGAGCTGATCAAGATCGACGGCTCGATCAATCCCGCCGTCGCGCATTTCATCGAGGACTCGATCGCGATCGGCACAGATGGGCGGCGCGCGCGCGCTGATCGTCGAGCTCGATACGCCCGGCGGCCTGATGTCTTCGGCCGAGCGCATCATTAAGGATCTCTTCGCCGCGCCGGTGCCGGTTATCGTGTATGTTGCGCCGACCGGCGCGAGTGCGGCTTCGGCGGGAACTTTCGTCACTCGAGGCGGCCATATCGCGGCGATGGCGCCGGGCACCAATATCGGCGCGGCGCATCCGGTGACTGAGACTGGCGGCGATGTGAAAGGCGAGACTCGGCACCAAGGTTGAAAACTTCGCCGCGATGTTCGCGCGCAACACCGCGCGTCAGCGCGGACGCAACGAGGATTGGGCGGAGAAGGCGGTCCGCGATAGCGTGATGATTGGCGATCGCGAGGCGCTCGAATCGAAAGTGATCGAGATCGTCGCCGTCAACATCCCCGACCTGCTCAAGCAAGCGGACGGCCGTACGGTTAGAAGTCGGTGATCATCAAGTCACGCTCGAACTCAAAGATGCGGTGGTGCGGCAACGCTCGATGACCTTCGGCCAGAATGTCCTCGATACGCTGGCGGACCCCAACATCGTTTATCTGCTGCTGATGGCGGGCCTGCTCGGACTGTATTTCGAATTCGCGCACCCCGGCGTTTACCTGCCCGGGGTCGCCGGCGCGATTTGCCTGCTGCTCGCGCTCGCATCATTTCAGGTTTTGCCCGTTACGTCTTTCCGGGCTTGCTGCTGATGCTGCTTGGGGTCGGAATGCTGATTTCGGAAGCGTTCGTCGCCAGTTACGGTGTGATGGGCATCGGCGGCGTCATCGCGCTGCTGTTCGGATCCCTGCTGCTGATCGATACTTCGAAAACCAATCTCGAGATTCAGCACAGCATCATCTATGGAGCTGCGGGATCGCTCTCCGCCATCATCCTTTTGATCGGATACTTCGTCGCGCGCGAACACGGACGCGTTGCGACCACCGGCAGTGAAGGGTCTGATTGGCGAACTGGCCGAGGTGCGCGAAGTGGTCGCGCCCGATTCGCCGGGCAAAGTCTTCGTGCACGGCGAAATCTGGCGCGCGCGCAGTGACGAGGTGCTGCCGCCCGGAGCGCATGCGCGCATTACCTCGGTCAGTGGCCTGGAAGTGCGCGTTCGACGGGTCGTATAACAGCTGCCGCGGCAATCCGGCATCACGAGACATTGCGAGACGTTGGGAGGAGCATCATGGCGGGAGCAGGAGCGGCGCTGGTTGTAGTTATTTTCTTCTTTGTGATTTTCCTGCTGGGAGGCATTCGCGTGCTCAATGAGTATGAGCGGGCGGTGGTGTTCCGGCTTGGCCGCCTTACGCCGTATCGAGGCCCTGGCGTCACCTTTATAATTCCGGTCCTGGAAAAAATGGCGCGGATTGACCTCCGCACCGTGACCCTCGACATCCCACCGCAGGACGTCATCACGCGCGACAACGTGACGGTGAAGGTCAGCGCGGTGCTGTATTTCCGCGTGCTCGATCCTTCGAAAGCAGTGACCGAGGTGGCCGATTATCTATTCGCGACGATGCAGATTGCGCAGACCACGCTGCGTTCGGTCGGCGGCCAGACCGAGCTCGATGATCTGCTGAGCCAGCGCGACAAACTCAACGCGCAGATCCAAACCATCATCGACGGCCAGACCGAGCCCTGGGGCATCAAGGTCACGCTGGTCGAGCTCAAGAACATCGACCTGCCGCAGGAGATGCAGCGCGCGATCGCGGCGCAAGCGGAAGCTGAACGCGAGCGGCGCGCCAAGGTGATCGCCGCGGAAGGAGAATTTCAGGCCGCCCAAAAACTCGCGGAAGCGGCCGAGATCATGAGCAAAAGCCCGATCACCTTGCAGTTGCGCTACCTGCAAACGCTTGCGGAGATCGCCACCGATCACAACTCCACCACGGTGTTCCCGCTCCCGATGGATTTGCTGGAGCCGTTCATCCAGATGCGCAAGAATCTTGAACCGAAATGACTTTCCGCTCCGAGAGACCAGCAGAAGATATCCCATGGGTAAATTGATTTTAGTCCGACATGGCGAGAGCGTCGGCAATCGCGAACGCATCTTTACCACCACGCCGCATGAGCTTGCGCTCACGGAACTCGGCCATGAGCAGGCGCGGCAGGCGGGCGAGCTGATAGCGAAGATGTTCCGCACCGAGGTGGTGGTAACCAGCCCCTACACCAGGGCGCGCGAGACCGCGCGAATCATCGCCGAGGTTCTGAAGCTGCCGATCGAGATCGAGCCTTACCTGCATGAGCGCGACGTCGGTTCGCTGAAAGGACAATCCTACGAATCAGTGCTCACGGCTCCCGGATACGATCCGCAACGGCCATGGCTTTGGGAGCCGCCGGACGGTGAGAGCTATGAGCATGTGAAAGCGCGCGTCGGGCCGATCCTCGATCGCCTCGCCGCCGCGCATCCGACGCGCGATGTGGTCGTCGTCAGTCACGGCGGCGTGATGATGGCGTTATGGGCACACGTCACCGGCGTGTGGGATGACGCGCACGTGCCGCCGAACTGCGGAATCGTCCTGGTCGAGCATCATTCGAAGGGCTACATGATGCCGCAGGTCATCGGGGATCAGGAGCGCGCCAAGTTCGCCGGCGGTTGAGCGGATTTAGTGCGAGCCGTTCGCCGAGAGGACCGAATCCAGGAACGCGATCGATCGCAGGCGCCGATCCAGCACCGAGGCCACGAAGCGCGAGATCGCCAGCGCACCGTCGGCGGCAGCGGCTCTCGCTTCGAGAGCGTCGGCGAAGTGCGCCTCGCCAAGGCTGACCAACGCCGAAGCGCTGGCCGGCGTCCACCTTCAGCGCACCATCGGGAATCATCGGGCGGCATCGCGCGCAGACCATGCCGCCGCGTGAGACGATGAAGTATGCCGATTGCGAGATGCCGTCGGTGCACTGGCGGCAGCGCGCGAAGTCGAGTCCGTATCCCGCCCAATGCAGCATGCGCAGTTCGTATGCCTGCCGCAGCGCGAGGGTCGCGCGACCGGCGCTCACGGCTTCGAGCGCCTCGGTGAGCACGCGATATGCACCGTGTGCCTCGGCTTCTTCGGAAGTGAAAGCGTCGGCGAGTTCGAGCATGTAGCTTCCGAGCGCAATCTTGGCGAGGTCGTCTTCGATCGCGAATGGCGTCAGGTCCGGTGATGCCTCGGCGCGGGTCACGAATACCAACTGCCCGTTGGGGCGGCGGCGAAAGTACAGCATCACGTGCGAGAACGGTTCCAGCTTGCGCTCGAAGCGTTTGCGCGAGGCCTTCGCGCCCTTGGCCATGCCGCTGAGCTTGCCGAAGTCGCGCGTCAGCAGCGTGACGATGCGATCGGATTCCGAGTAGTCGCGCGCGCGCAACACGATCGCGGCGCTGGATTCCTCGATCGGCATGCTACATCCGCCGCAGCATGTTCTGCTGGAGGTCTTTCACCTGCGCGCGCATCGCGGTCGCGCTCGTCACCGACTTGCCACTGTCAGTCGCCTCGCGCAGGAGGTTGTCGAACTTCACCAGGATGTTGGCGATCTTGGTATGCGCCTCGATCAGTGCGCGGTTGCGCAGCTCCTCGCTCTCCCACTGCCGGTCCAGCGCGTATTCCTTCAGCTCCTGGCTCTGGATAAGGAGTTCGCGCGCTTCCTCTTCATAGCCTTTGACGAGGCGGCGAATCGCCTCGCGCACCTTGGGCTGCTCCTCAGGATCCTTCCACAGCACGTGTTCGAGAAAAATCAGGTCGTCCTCGGTGACGGTATTTCGTCCGAGCACGATCGCGTGCGCGCGCAGGATGTCGAGAGAATTCTTCCAGCGTCGGTCCGATACTACAATTTGTTGGGTCGCGAGCTCCCTGCGTAGATCGGCTATCGATCTGATGATGCCCGACGGTATCGGCACGCTGGCCGCGTCCGCCCGGGCAGCATCGAGCTCCGCGAATGTCATAGTGGTGCGCGCCTCGGGCTTGGCGCCCTCCAGCATCTTGAGGAAGCGGAATTCCTCGCTGATGTAATCCACCATGAAGCGCAGCATGAAGCGGTCGTAGAGCGCCGTCAGTTCGTCCTCGTCGGGCAGTTCGTTGGAGGCGCCGAACATGGTGATGAGCGGAACCTGCACGCGCTCGCGGCCGTTGTGGAAAACGCGCTCGTTAATGACCGTCAGCAGCGCGTTGAGGATCGAGGAGTTCGCCTTGAAGATTTCATCCAGGAACGCGATGTGCGCTTCGGGCAGCTTGCGCAGCGTGACGCGCCGATAGTCGTCTTCCTCGAGGCCCTTGAGGCTGACCGCGCCGAAGATTTCCTCGGGCGTGCTGAACTTGGTCAGCAGCCACTGAAAATAGTTGGCGCCCTCGATGCGCCGGCAGAGCTCGTCGGCCAGCATCGATTTCGCGGTGCCAGGCGGTCCGATCACGAGCACATGATTGGACGAGAGCAGCGCGGTCAGCGCACCGTCGATCAGATCCGAGCGTTCCAGAAAGCCACGATTAAGCTCATCGCGGATGCGGGCAATTTTTGCGAGATGTTCAGGCATTGAATTCACCATCAAGGTATCAAATCGGGAGCAAGACCTTAACCGCATCACTTCGAGCCTTGCCCACAGCAACGGTCGAGCGCTACATAGTCAGGCAGGATCGTTTCACCGATCCGGTAAGGAGGCGGCGATGGAAAAGGCGCTGGCTGGCGTAAAGGTTCTCGACCTCACCCAATTCGAAGCGGGACCCTCGTGCACCGAGATGCTCGCATGGTTGGGCGCCGACGTGATCAAGGTCGAAGCGCCGAAGATGGGCGAGCAGGGCCGCTGGATTCTCACCGAGAAACCGGGCACCGACTCGTACTACTTCATGCTGCTGAATGCGAACAAAAAGTCGGTGACGCTCAATCTCAAGAGCGACAAAGGCAAAAAGATATTCTTCGACCTGGTGAAGAAGGTCGATATCGTTTCGGAGAATTTTTCGCTTGGCACCATGGAAAGCCTCGGGCTCGGTTATGACAAATTGAAGGAAATTAATCCGCGCCTCATTTACCTGACGGTGAAGGGGTTCGGAACTTTCGGTCCCTACAGCAAGTACAAGAGCTTCGACATGATCGCGCAGGCCTCCGGCGGCGCGATGTCGCTGACCGGATTTCCCGGCTCGCCCCCGCTCAAGCCCGGCCCGACCATCGGTGACACCGGGACCGGCATGCATGCGGCGATCGGCGTTCTCGCGGCCTACATTCAGCGTGAGCGGACCGGTGTCGGGCAGAAGGTCGAAGTTGCGATGCAGGAGGCGATCCTGAATTTCGTCCGCGTCCCGATGATGGGAACCTACATCAGTAAGAAGCCCACGCCTCGCACCGGCAATCGTCTCGGCGGCGGACCCGGCGATCTTTTTAAATGCGCGCCCGGAGGTGACAACGACTATTGCTTCATCCTGTGCACCAATCCCGAGATGTGGCAGGACCTCTGCAAAGCGATGGGTCAGCCGGAGCTCGCCACCGATGAGCGGTTCAAGGATGCGCGCGCACGCAATCAGAACATCGAAGCTCTCACCGAGGCCATCACAGCGTGGACCAGCCAGCGCACCAAGTATGAGGTATTCAAAACGCTCGGCGAGGCGGGCGTGCCGTGCGGTCCGGTCCTCGACAGCGTCGAGTTGCTCAACGATCCGCATATGAAAGAGCGCGGGATGATCGTCACCGTTCAGCATCCGGTGCGTGGCGAGTTCACGATGCCGGGATGCCCGGTGCGCCTCGAGCATTCTCCGGTTGAAGTGAAATCGGCGCCGCTGCACGGCGAACACAACGCCGAGGTCTACAAAGAGTACCTGGGACTCGGAGAGGCGGAGCTCGCATCGCTCAAGGCCGAAGGCATCATTTAGAGACTCTCATCGAGCTGTTCAACGCCATCGAGATTCTGAAGCGGAGCGGGAACGAAATTGTCTCCCGCTTCGCGCGCACTCATCGCGACGTCGCGTATGCTGACCTGCGCTTCGAGGTGATGTTTCATCGCTCCGGCGCGGCCACGAACGGTGAGCCTCGCGACAGCAGCGAGACCGAGAGCGCGGGGTTTTGCGTCAGCGTTCATGTCAATGAAGGAAAGGCGACGGGGCACGGCCAGGCTGGCGCGGAGATCGGGCGGCTCGCGCTGAACGAGAAGAAAATCATCGCGGAGATAAGACGCGCCTTCGAGGAAGCCTACAATCGGGCGCGTATCAGCGCGCGCGAGAAGGCGGCGTTTCTGAAACGGTTCGGCGCGCCGCCGGTTCTCTCCTTGGAGGGGCGTTCGCGCCCGCGTCCCGCAATTCGCGATGAAGTCGCGGCGGTGTTTAAGCAGGACCCGCGCACGCTCGATCCCGAGGAACTCAAGCGCATCACGCTGGAGTCCTCGCGCGAGGTGAAGGGCCTCGGCCACGACATCGCATTCAATGTCGTAGCGGCGACCAGTGAGCTTCGCCATGAGCTGTTCGTCAGCTCGGAAGGGTCGATGATCTCGCAGGCATTCGCGTTTTCGCAGGGCGATGTTTATGTCGTCGCGCAATCGGGCGAGGGACATCAGGAAAGTTACGACACTATCGGCCAGCAGCGCGGCTTCGAATCGATCGCCGAAGGATGGCGCGAGGAATTGCTGGCGAATCCCAGTCTTTCCGTGTTTGCGATGGGCCTCGCGAAGGAAGCGCAAGAACTCGCGGCTGCGCCGGTTCTCAAGCCGCCGGATCGCGAGGTTACTGTCGTCACCGATCCGCATTTCAACGCGCTGGTCGCGCACGAAATCGTCGGGCATCCGTGCGAGGCCGACCGCGCGCTCAAAATGGAAGCGGCATATGCGGGCCGGAGCTGGCTGCTGCGGACGGTTGGATGACACCGAAATCGGGAAGGCGGTTGGCTCGCCGCTTTTGTCGGCGGTCTCGGATCCGACGCTCTATGGCTACGGCCACTATCGCTACGATCACGAGGGCACGGCGGGAAAACGCGTCGCTCACATCGATCGCGGCATCTTTCGCGGCTTCATCAATTCGCGCGCGACTGCGGCGGCGCTCTGGGTGTCGAGCCCAACGGCTCGGCGCGCTCCGCCGAAGTTTACCAGGTGCCGCTGATTCGGATGTCGAACACGTTTTTCATGCCGGGCGAAACCCCGCCGGAGAAAATCATCGGCGAGGTCGAGCACGGCTACTACGTTTGCGGCAATCAGATTCCCTCGATCGCGGAATCGCGCGAGAACTTTCGCATCTCGGCGCGCCGCGTCTACGAAATCGATCACGGACGCGTCGGCCAGCTCTATCGCTCCGGCAGCGTGATCGCGGATTCGAAGCGCTTCTTCATGAGCGTCGACGCGGTCGGCAATGACCTCGCGCTCATCGCGATCCCCAACTGCGGCAAGGGCCAGCCGATGCAGGTGAAGCGGATGTCCAACGGCGGACCGACGCTGCGCTCGCGCGCGTACCTCGGAGGCGCGGGATGATTCGATGATCAAGGCCTCGGAGCTGAAGAGTTTCGCGCGCGAGGCCGCCGCGATAGTGGCGCGCGACAAAGATGTCGCAGCATTCGAGATTTATTGCGCGAGCGGCGACAACCGCATCGCGCGGCTCAACTACACCTCCGATATTCCGTGTCGCGGCGTCGAGGAGCTGAAGTCGCATACCGCCGAGGGCTTTCAAATTCGCATCGTCACGAAGCGGGATCGCGCATGAAGTCGGGACCGCCTATGAGGCGGGCGATTTCAGCACCGATGCGGTCCGCGCGGTGCTCGCGCGGGCGCATCGCGCGAACTGATCGTCGATCCGCATTTTCGCGGGATTTCCGAACGGAGCCGCGAAAGCTCGCCGCGCGAAAACCCGAGAAGAGCGATCTGCGACGCGCATCGGACGCCAACCTCGTCGATGCCGCATGGTCGATACTTGCGCGGAGCGATCGGCGCGTTCGCGCGGAAAAGCGAGAGTCTGCGATCGCGGCCACATCCGGGGCTGGTGCTTGGCGGCGATGTCAGCATCTGTCGCGATCGGATCGCGATCGCGAATTCGAATTTCGGCGATATCCGCACCGATGAGAGCGCGCACTTCAGCTCCTCGGTTACTGCGCTGATCGAATCACTCGATGCCAAGGGGACCGCGTCGGCGGTCGGCCGCTCGGTCGCCGAGATGCAGCGCGTTGCGGCGCGGCTCGGGCGCGAGGCGCCGGGCGCGCGCCCGGGATGCATCATGGCGTTCGGCCCGAGGCCAAAAACTATCGCGTGGTGCTGGGTCCGCAGCCGGTTGCCGAGATCATCAACTACATGGTCCTCGGATCGCTCACGACCGGCGCGTTTCACGCGGCGAGTTCCGCATATCACGGAAAGTTCGGCGCTGAGGTGATGGATACGCGCCTCAGCCTGATCGATGATCCTGGCGATGCGCTCGCGGCGCGGTGCGTGCGCGCGATTACCTGCGAGGGTATTCCGGCCAAGCGCGTCGATCTCATTCGCGACGGCAAGCTGGTCGGGCTGATTTCGAATTTCTACGACTAGCCATCGGCTCGCGACCGATGAGGAGCGCGGCGAAAAGCTGGGCATGCCCGCCGAAAACGGTGCCGATGTTTCCCGCCCTCAACGGCTATCGATTGGGCGAGGGCGGCGGTCGTCGCTTCGATCAAAGTCCCGGCTCGGCGGGAACCAATATCGTGATGAAGGCGCGCGACGGGCATCGAGGACGATGCGCTGATTCGCAAAGTTCGCGATGGCCTCTACATCGGGCGCGTCTGGTACACCTATCCGATCAATGGGCAGCGCGCCGGCGATTTCACCTGCACCGTGAGCGGCGATTCCTATGTGATTCGCGACGGCCGTCTCGCCGAACCGATCGCGCCGAATGCGCTGCGGATCAATTCGAATATCGAAAATGTGTTCCGAGGAATTATCGCGGCGGGAAAGCGATCGCATGCGGCGATCGTATGGGGCTCATCGGAGTCGTTTCTATGTCCCCGCGATCGCGTGCGAGGGCATCACGGTGGCGAGTCGGCAGGTGCGGCGACTGATCAGGAAATTTTCTTGCCGTCCTTATAGGTCTCTTCCCAGTTTTTGACGCCGTCGGGACCCCATCGCTTCCACACGCCGTCCGGCTGGCCGTCTTTATATTGTCCCTTCGCGTCGATCTGTCCGTCTTCGTACCACGAGATGATCGCCCGGTCTGGACGCCGTCTTTGATAATGGTCGATCGATTTCTTGCCGCCGCTTTCGTAGTACATCGTCCACTCGCCGTCCTGCTTGCCGTCCTTGTAGTTGCCCTCCATCATCTTCAGGCCGCCCCGGACGATAGATGACCATCGGGCCGTCTTTGACCTCCTCGCCGTTGACGGTTTTCCAGCACGCCTGCTCGTCGCCGGCGGGCGGCAGCTCGCCCATCAACTGTCGAGCCCGAGGGACAGTCAAATTGACCGGCTTGGGAATTTCGCTAGCGTTGCGTTTGCATCCCGCGATGGGTGACAAAGGCGATCATGCATCGCGACAAGGATGATAGTCGGGGTCTGATGGGTCTTCATCCAGATTCCAGTCTAGCTCAGGCAATGAAAAAGGGGACGCGCTCGATGCGCGTCCCCTTCGCATCGCGGAGGTTAAACCTCAGGTCGCGGAGCCGGTCGAGCCGAGCAGATTGCCGCCCAGCGTGGCGTTTCCGACTCGCACGTCGCCGATCACATTGATTAGCGACGGCTTGCCGGATTTGAACGCGCGCTCGAGCGCCGGAATGATCTGTTCCGGGGTCTCGACGTGTTCGGTGTGGCATCCCATCTCGGCGAAAATCTTGTCGTAGCGGATGTTCGGCAGCATGTTGAACGGATCGGTCTTACCCTTGAGTCCCGGCATCTGATCGAAGTTCGGACCCCATGAGCTGTTGTTCCACAGCACCGTGATGACCGGCAGCTTGTAGCGCGCCGCTGTCTCCATGTCCCATCCGCCGATGCCGAGGCCGCCGTCGCCGCTGATGACGACGACTTGCTGTCCGGGCCGCGCGAGCTGCGCGCCGATGCCCATCCCGACGCCGTGGCCGACCGGCGCGAGCGGGCCCGCGTCAACCACCTGGCCCATGAAGCGGCAGGTGAACTGCCGGCTCATCCATCCCGAGAGCGTGAAGCTGTCGATGATGGTGGTGGCGTTCTTGTCGAGCACCTTGATGAGGTCGTCGCACAGGCGCGCCGGATGAATCGGGAGTTGGTGAGGGTCTTCTTGTTCTCTTCGGCGATTTGAGCCTCGAAGCGCGCGCGAGTCGGCTGGATTTCCTTGTACCATTCGGAGTTGCGATTTTTGCGAAAAGTCCAGCTTCAGCTCCTTGATGCGATTGATCATCTGACGCAGCACGCTCTTCGGGATCGCCGACGATCGGCACGTCCGCATCGACCTGCCATCCGATTCGGGTCGGCACCGGATCGATCTGGATGTACTTGGCCTTGTCGGTCCAGGTCGGCGGCTGGCCGAATTTCTCGCCGCTCCAGAACCGGAAGCCGATCGCCATCACGACGTCGGCGCGCCCGGTGAAGGGCTTCTTCCACGAGCCGCGAATCGCGAGCGGATTTTCTTCGGACACCGCGCCCTGGCCCGCGCGCCGGGTGTAAACCGGGATGCCGGTAAGTTCGACGAACTCCTTGATTTCGGGGCCGGCCTGCGACCAGAACAGCCCGTCGCCGCCGGCGATGATGGGCCGCTGCGCGGCGTGCAGCAGCTCGAGCGCCTTATCGACATGCGACGGCTCGCCCTGACTGCGCACATCTTCGATGGTAAAGCGGCGCGCGCCCTTTCGCTGCTTTGCATCCTCGTCGCCGTGATAGAGGATGTTCTGCGGAATCTCGAATAGCGCGACGCCTTGCGGCGGTGAGATCGCCTCGCGGAAGGCGGAGCGGAGGTCGAACTGGATCGAGGTCCAGTCGGTCACGCGTTTGGTGAACTTCGCGAAGCTGTCGACGACCTCGGAGCCGTAGGCCTCCTGGAACGAGCCGACATGATCCTCGGTGTTCGGATGCTGTCCCGAGATGCATACGATCGAGCTGCCGGTGAGCGCGCCGGTGCAGAGGCCGGTGACGGCGTTGGTCAGGCCGCATCCCGCGGTGACCATGCAGACTCCGGTTTCGCCCGAGACGCGCGCGTAGGCATCGGCGGCGTATGCGGTCGCTTGCTCATGGCGCATATGGATCAGCTTGATATCGTGGCTGCGCAACTCGGCCAGGATGGGGAACAGATGGCCGCCATTGATCGCGAAACAATACTTGACCTTGTTCTCTTTCATCACGCGAGCGATTAACTCGCCGCCATTTGCCTTCGCCATATAAGAAGCCTCCGTGGAAATTTCTGCGTCCGTAGCGCCCCGCGATGTATGGACGCGGGTGCGCTTCGTTTCCGAATCCTTGCACATTTGTTGCGCGAGCGAAAAGCGCAATCAGTTGCGCCCGTAAAAATGAACGGCGAAAATCGACAACGGCGGCTGTTCAAGAATGCGCTTTGTGTGCGACACTGGTGCGCCTTGATCGGGCTTGCATTGACGCCATCGAGGCCAAAAAACTTGCAACAGCGTTCGGCGGAGCCTGTGGGGGCGCCACTCGGCGCGGTTTATAAGAACGTTAATGTGATGACCCGGTATCGTTCCTCCTCATCTTCGTGAGCCTTCTTCTGCTGTCGGGCGTTCCTGCGCCATTGGTCGCAATTTTCAAACTGGACCGCATCGCCGCTCGCGATGCCAATGATGCATACGCGGATGAAGACACGCCGATCGTTGAGAACGGAGGGACAGCGTCTCCGAAAGCAAATGAGGCGGCGCCGGTAACAAGTAATGCCAGTGGCGGAGGCGTGCCGAAGACCGCAGCTTCGGCCTCGCCCGGTGCCTCTCCGGCCGCGGCCGCGTCGCCGAGCGCGGAGTCGGCAAACGCGGGAGGCGCGAATGTCCCGGTGCAGGGTTCTCGGCTCGGCGCATTTTTCATCCCGATCAGTGGCAATGGCCGCAAGAAGTTCTCGCTGACGAATCCCGATACCTGGCCGTTCATTCCGGTGCCGGAAATCGCCACCGATCCGAATGGCGGCACCACGGTCGGCATCCTCGCGGCAGTGCTGTACACCGATTCGAAAAACCAGATCACCGATATCTTCGCGCCCGACGTCGAATCCAATACCACCCTGGGGCCCGGTGGAACCTTCCGTTATCTGTCGTATCCCTCGGACGACACCAACTGGTACGTGTAACCGGAGGTCAGGAGAAAATCGCACGGAAGGTCGACGTCGATTATCAAACCGGCCGCACGCATAAACAATGGTGGTCTTTCGAGGGTCGGTTCTTTTGGGAGAAGGACCCCACCGAGAGATTTTTCGGCGTCGGCAACGACTCCCGTCTCGGTAACGAAACCAACTACACCACCAATCAGCTCTATGGTCTGGGCATCCTGGGATTGAACTTACCGAGGATCTTCAGTTCGCGCTGAGCCTGCGGCCGCGGCGGGTGCGCATCGACAAAGGCGGCTTCAACGATGTTCCTTCGATCTTCCAAATCTTTCCCAATCAGAAGGGTATCAATGGCGGGAGCGAAGTACTCAGCCAGGCGGTGTTGTCATATGACACCCGCGACTCGCTGGAAGTGCCGCGCAAAGGCGGCCTCGCCAACGTCTATTTCGGGGTGGCCGATCGGCGGTGGGGGAGTTCGGTTTCCTACACGCGTTTTGGCGGAGAACTGCGCCGCTTCTATGCCATCAATGACAAGATCACCCTCGCCGGTCACGCGTTTGTCGAATACAACCCTTCAGGAAATGAGACCCCCTTCTGGTCGATGAGTCGCGCTCGGTGGACAAGAAAGCCTGCTCACCGATCAGGAAACCTTGCGCGGCTATGGCGCAGGAAGATTCATCGACAACAATCTGGCGGTGGCCAACGCCGAGGTCCGCACCCGGGTCTGGGATCACGATATTTTCGGCACCCACGGCATTCTCGAGCTGGCGCCGTTTTTCGATATCGGCCGGGTCGCGCACGATCTCGATTTCAACCCGCTCTCCCAACTCCATCCGGTCGGAGGGATCGGTTTCCGCGGCATCGCGGAACCATTCGTGGTCGGTTTCGTCGACGTAGGTTATGGCGGAGAAGGCACCGCCGTATTCTCGGGCATCAACTATCCCTTCTAGACGCCCTTCTAGACGCGGTCAAAAACCTCCCGCGCAATCTCGCCAATGCAATCGCCGAAGCCATCCATCGGTGGATTGAGGAAAATCTGCGATAGCCCAGCCTTTTCCAGTCCCCGAATCTGCTCGACAACTTTTTCGCGCGGCCCCACGATGGTGCAGCATTCGATTGATTCCGGGGTGACGAACTTCCACTCCTCCGGCTCCACGTAGCAGCAGTGCCCGCGATGGAGTTGGAGGTAGCGCTCCTCGCGCGGCGTCATCTTACCGACGTAATCCATGTAGGCCTGGAAGACCGGGCGCACCGGCGCCGGCAGCGACTCGGCCCGCGCGTATCCGGCCGCGAAGGCGTGCAGATTCGCCATTACCCACGGTCCGCACATGGTCTTCACGCGCGGCGAATCGAGGTCTTCGCCTCGTTGCAGTACGCATATGTGCGTCAATGTCACGATGGGAAACTTTTCCGGCAGCTTACGCTTCGCCTGCTCCGCGCCTGCCCGTAGATGCTTCTTCACCACCTCGACACGATCGGGACTGATGACGCCAGTGGTGACACATCCGTCGCCGAACTCTCCCGCAAGCGCGATCGTCTTCGGACCGTTGGCTGCCACATAAAATGGAATCGGTCCGTCCAGGCTGATGAAGCGCCGATCGCGATGGATGTAGCGAATCTTTTTGCTCATCCCTTCGGTGTTGTAGGTCGCCTCGCCATCGCGCAGCAGATCGTGGATGACGCGAACCTCCTCGCGAAAGACTGCGTGCTTCACCGGCGGCAATCCCATTACGCGACGTCCGGTGTGGCCGGTGCCGAAACCGAGCACGACGCGTCCCGGCGCGATCTCATTGATGGTGCCGATGGCTTCCACGGTGACGGGAGGAATTCGGTTGGTTGCAATCGCGACGCCGGTTGCAAGTTTGATCTTGGTGGTGTTAACCGCCGCCAGCGCCATGCATGCCCACACATCACCCCAAATCATGTGCGAATCGGGAATCCATGCGTGCGAATAGCCGAAGTCCTCGGCGAGCTTGGGATCGGTGATGGCGCGCTGCGGTTTGGTGAAGATGAGGGTTCCGTATTCCATTGGTCAGCCTCCAAAGCACGGCGAATATACCGCGATTTACCGCCGCGAGGGCAAATCCTGGCCATAACAAATCGCACTTGATGCGCTAGAATCCAGCGCCGAGGCCGAATATGGAAGCTGCACCAAAAGTCGCCGCCGCGCCGCGCGGCTCCGATCATCTCGCGCTCGATTGTCGCGGGATGAACTTCTATCGCATCGATCGCGGGCTTCAGGATCTGCTGGGGCTCTACATGGACCCGAAGCTGCGGGCGCATATGGAGCCGCATTACGATCGCCTCGGGGAACTCGCAGGCGGAAAACTCGACGAATTGGCGGAAGTCGCCGACAAACATGCGCCAGTGCTGCATCCACGCGATCGCTTCGGCCGTGACGAAGATTGGATCGAATATCATCCCGCCTATCGCGAGATGGAAAAGATCGCCTTCGGCGAGCTCGGCCTTCATGCGATGAGTCATCGCGGCGGTGTACTGGGATGGCCGGAGCCGCTCCCACCGATTGCGAAGTACGCGTTCACCTATCTGTTTGTGCAGGCGGAATTCGGCCTGATGTGTCCCGTCAGCGTCAGCGACACTTCGATTTTCGTAATCAAGCGCTACGGCAGCGAGGAACTCAAAAATCGCCTCCTGCCGCGGATGCTGTCGCAGGACCTCGACTCGATGTGGAAGGGCACCCAGTTCATGACCGAGAAGGCCGGCGGCTCCGATGTCGGCGCGCTCGAGACCATCGCGCGCAACGAGAACGGGTCTTCCGGAATCTGGCGCCTGTATGGCGACAAGTGGTTCTGCTCGCATGCCGACGCCGATGTCGCGCTGTTGCTCGCCCGTCCCGAAGGCGCATCGGCGGGCACCCGCGGCCTCGCGTTGTTCGCGTTGCCACGACGGCTCGAAAACGGCGCGCGCAACAGCTATCGAATCGTGCGCCTGAAGGACAAGCTCGGCACCAAGTCGATGGCGAGTGGCGAGATCGCGCTCGAGGGCGCGGTCGCGTACCTCGTCGGCGAAGTACGCAACGGCTTCAAGCAGATGATGGAGCAGGTGAACCTGTCGCGGCTTTCGCATGGCGTCCGCGCCGCCGCGATGATGCGTCGATGCCTCAACGAATCGCTCCAGGTAGCACGCACCCGGAACGCATTTGGCAAAAAGCTCATCGAGATGGCGCTGGTGAAGAAGCAGCTGATGAAAATCATGCTGCCGACCGAACAGGCGCTCTCGATGTACGCCTACACTGCCGATGTGATGGGCCGCGCCAATCAGGGCGAGGAGGGCGCCAACCAGATTCTCCGCATCCTGACGCCGCTGTACAAATACCGCTCGTGCCGCGACAACATCCGGGTCGCCACCGGCGCGATGGAGATGCGGGGCGGCGATGGGCTACATCGAGGATTTCGTCAACGCGCGGCTGGTCCGCGACGCGCACGTCGGCGTGCTGTGGGAGGGCACCAGCAACATCGCAGCGCTGGATGCGATCTCGCGCGCGGTCGGCAAGATGCGTTCGCATGAGGCGCTCGCGGGGTCGCTGAAGTCGCTGGTGCGCGCGTCGTCGCAGCTTTCGGAGAACTATCGCGGGCGACTCGATCAGACGATCGACAAAGCGACGGCTTTTGCTACTGAGGTCGCCTCGCGCGCGGAAAATGAGGATTGGGCGCGCCTCGCGGCCGGCGCGCTCTACAACACCACGAGCGCGGTGCTGATGGCTTGGGAAGCCTCGCAATCAGGCAATGGCAAACGGCTATTACTGTCGCGGATGATCCTCGAACATCGCCTGAGCGCCGAGGATCCGATGGCGATGCGCGACAACCGGTGGGAATCGAAAGCGGCAGATTTGCTTCTCGCGCGACGGCGACATTTCACTCGCGGAAGCCGCTCCGCTGGTAGGTTAAACCCCCGCGATGCGGAGCATAATCGCGCTGCTCCGCGTTGCGATATTGACGGCTTTTGCGCTCGCCCGTGCGACCAAGAGCTGGGGCGCTGAATGCACGCCCTCGTTGCCATTTAAGGAGGGCTGGCTTGGTGGAGACGTCGCCTATTCCATCCCGCTGAGCCCTCAACATTCCGTCTGGCTGTTCGGCGACACCTTCATCGGCGATTCCACGCGGAGCGATTCGAGTATGGTCGCTAACAGCATCGCCATTTCGATCTGCGGCAACGCCGAGTTCAACATTCACTATTACTTGGCACCACTGAAAGCCGGCGCGTCTCGCGCTTTCTTCGTTTCTCCGACGAGCGCGTATCGGTACTGGCCGATGGATGGATTCGTTCACGACGGCCGACTCTACCTCAGCCTTTACTCGCGACAATAAAACATTCTGCTAAGCGGCCAAGGAGCACATCGAATTTGCTGAGCAGGGCGACCTTGTTATCAGCTACGTCTGGAACTCATCCGATCTTGCGAAGCTGGCAGGGGATACGTCGCTCTATCGTCCGCAAGTCGTTCGCACCTCATTCCCACACTACTCACGGCGCGGTGCCGATGGCTGCGTAAATGCGGTGCAGGACCGTCATCGGTTCGGGGAATTTTTCCGCGAGGATGGCGGCCAGGTCGGCGTCGAATTGCGCGATGCGCTCCGGCGACAATGACGACGCGCCGATTGCCGCGCTGGCGCGGACGCGGCCCCGCCACGCCTCATGCGAGTAGGGGGTTTCCTCATCGAAGCTGAAGCTTTCGATTTGTTTGAAGCCCGCCGCGCTCAGGTCTCCGATCCATGGGTAATATCTCCACGGACCGCCCGAGCATCCACGCCGGATTGTATGCGCGAAGAAGAGCTTCGGTGACATCCGAGACGTTGCCTGGAAGCACCACCCAATCGAAGTGGCAGATGACGAGATGGCCACCAGGTTTGAGGACGCGGCGCGCTTCCTTCGCGGCTTCATCGCGCTTGAACCAATGCCAGCATTGCCCGGCGGTGACCACATCGAGGCTATCGTCGGGAAATCCGGTCGCCTCGGCAGTGCGTTCGACGTAGCGGACCGCGACTCCCGCTTCGGCATCGAGCAATTTTGCCTGCTCCATCAGCGCGGTGGATTTGTCGAGGCCGGTGACCTCGAGGCCGCTGCGCGCCAGCCCGCGCGCGACGGTACCGGTGCCGGTGCCGAGGTCGAGCGCTTTCATGCCGGCGCGAATCACTCCCATCGCGGCGAGGCGCTGGAAAAAAGCGTCAGGAAAGCCCGCCCGATGCTTCGCGTAGTCGCCCGCAGTTTTGCCGAAATCGATCTGCGTGCCGAATTCGCGTACCGATTCGAGTTTGCCGCCGAAGGCCACCGGAGGAGTTTTTTGATTCCATGACTTGACTGTATACAGCTTCATTGATGTTGATTCAAGAACCGCAACTGTCCTTCGTAAACTCGCCGCATCGCTTGACGGGCTCGGCCCATGGTGGCGTGATTGCGGGGTGGGGACGCAGGAAGCGGAACATGGCCGGATGCTGACGGCGGCGGAAGCCGCGCATCATCTGGGGGTAAAACTCGGAACCCTTTACGCCTATGTGAGCCGAGGCTGGATCAAGAGTTATCGGCGTCGGGTCGGACGCCAGGCGCTCTACCGTCGCGCCGATATCGAGGCGTTGCGCGGGTTGGTCGCGCCTGAGCGTGGGCGTCGCGCACGCAGCCTGCCCGATGCGTCATCGTGGGTGACGGTGGCGCAGCCGGTGCGCGCCGCTGCCGAGGGCCCATCACCCGGCGTCATCGTCACCGAATCCGCGGTGAGCTCGATTGCGGATGGACGGCTCGCCTATCGCGGTTATCCCATCGAAGAGGTGATCGAGCACGCCACCTTCGAGGAAGTCTGCCTGCTGCTGTGGAATGGCGAGCGTCCAACGGCAGAGGCCGCCGCCGGACTTCGCGGTGAGATAGCTGCGGCGAAAATACCTCCTCCGGTGGCGACCGCGATTGCCGCGATGGGTGATGACGCGCCGCCGCTGCTGAAACTATCCGCGATGATGCCGAGCCTGGCCGCATGGGAGCGCCACGGCGAGAAACTTGACCGGCCGGCGCGCGCGAAGCTGATTGTCTCGATGTTACCCTTGCCGCTGGCGCGAAAATCTCGCGCGCATCCGGACGGCGAGGGCGGGATGGCCGAGCGGCTGCTGCGCAATGTGGCGGGCACTGGCGCGGCCGATTTCGAAATCGACGCGATGAATCGCGTACTCGTCGCGTGCGCGGAGCATGAGCTCAATGCCTCGACTTTTGCCGCGCGCGTGGTCGCGAGCACCGGCGCCGATCTTTATGCCTCGATACTTGCGGCATTGTGCTCACTCTCGGGTCCCATCCACGGCGGCGCATGCGACCGGATCGAAGAAATGTTCGCCGAACTCGACCATGGCGTACGCCTCGACCAATGCCTCGAGGTGTTCGGCCGCGAGCATCGCCTGCCACCCGGCTTCGGTCATGCGATTTATCCGGAGGGCGATCCGCGCGCGGTGCTGCTGAAGCAGACTGCGCAGACCATCGCGCGTCGCAAGGGCCGCAAGCTTTATGAGACCGCGCTCAAAATTGAACAGGCGGTCTTCAAACGCGAGCGGCTGCGCCCGAATCTGGATTTTTATCTGACGGTTTGCATTCGGATGTTGGGATTTCCGCTCGGATCGCCGGCCGCGATTTTCGCGGTGGGCCGCGCCGCCGGATGGATCGCGCACGCGCTCGAGCAGTACGAGAACAATCGCTTGATTCGCCCTCGAATGCGCTACCGCGGCGTCCCACTACGGCATTGGGAGTAGCGTTCACTCTCTTCAAGGAAGCTGCGTCCCCGCGGCGTCAGATCGACGATGAGCCCCGCGGCCTCTCGCCGTCGAATCACAAATCCCTGGTCGACGACATCTTCCCAAATGGTGAACCTCGGGCATGAGGTGCGCCACGTCTCCATGACTTCAGAATACGGGCGCGGCCGGACGGCAACCCATTCGAGGAAATCGAGGATTAAGGGGGCCAGCGTGTCGCTCATCAGCACCTCCGTCGATCTGACGCCGAGCTTAATCTCCGGTTGATTGCGAGGAAACGCGGCGCTAACGCTTTTTTTTCCAACGCGCTATTCTCCGCCTGTCATGGAGGCGTGACGAAGATGAAGGCAATCGCGAAAACCAAACCGGCGTTCGGTGCTGAGATCATCGAGACGCCGGTCAACAAGCCCGGTCCCGGCGAGTTGCTCGTGAAGGTTGCTGCCTGCGGCATCTGCGGCTCCGACCTCCACATCTATGAATGGGAGCTCGGCGCGGATCGGATGGTCGCGCGACTTCCGGCTGTCATCGGTCATGAGCCCGCGGGCGAGGTGGTCGAAGTCGGCGCCGGAGTGACGACGTTCAAGGCGGGCGATCACGTCGCGCTAGATCCATTCGGGCATTGCGGCCGTTGCAGCACCTGCCGCTCCGGACGTTTCAATTTGTGTACTTCGCCGACGCATCTCGGCGGGGCATTCGCGGAATATGTCATCGCGCCGGTCGGCAATTCGTATCTGGTCCCGCCCACGATGGACTTCGAAACCGCCGCGCTGCTCGAGCCCTTCGGCACCGGACTTCATGCGGTCGAGCAATCATGCCTCAAGGCCGGCGACAGTTGTGTCGTCGAAGGCCCCGGGCCGATCGGACTCAGCGTTGCGATGGCGGCGCGCGCGCAAGGGGTGTCGTCGATCGTGATCACCGGACTCGAGGTGGACACGCGAGCGCCTCGCCCTCGCGCGCGAGATGGGATTCAAAACTGTCGTCGCCGACAAGGGCAACTGGAAAGAAGAAGTCCGCTCGATGCTGCCGCCCGACGGCGCCGATGTGGTCTTCGACGCATGCGGCATGATCGATTCGCCTCGCGAGTTGATGCGCCGCGGCGGCGAGCTGGTTCTGATCGGATGGCCGGCGCGCGATCTAACTTCGACGGAGCTGCGCGCGTTTTTCTTCCACGGCATCAAGACCATCAACTCGCGCGTGCGCACGCCCGAGACCTGGCGCCGCGCGATTGCGCTGGTCGCGTCGGGCGCGGTGGAACTACGTCCGATGGTGACGCATCGTTACGATATCGCGCACGGGATCGAGGCGTTCGAGCTGTTGCGCGCGCGCAAAGGCACCAAGGCACTCATCATTCCGAATCAAACCGCCTATTGAGAGGACATCAATATGAAAGACGGATTCAAGATTGTTGACGTCGATGCCCATCTGATGGAACCCGATTGGGTGTTCGAAAAGTTCATCGATGAAAAATACAAATCGCAGGCCCCGAAGATGGGCGTCGCCGCGGAATCGGGCCGGCGCACTTTCCTCGTCGAGGGCGAACCGTTCACGCGCGAGAAGGGTAAGTATCCGATGGCCGCGCCGGCCTTCTTCAAAGCCGTGCGCAAGGCGATGGAGCGTTTCGAGCGCGCCAGCAAGGTGGGCTTCAGCCCCGAGAGCCGCCTGCAGGACATGGACGAGCAGGGCGTCGATGTGCAGGTCGTTTATCCTACCGCCGCCGGCCAGATGCTCGGACGCGAGTTCCGCGACACCAAGCTGCTCGCCGCGTGCTGCCGCGCCTACAACGATTGGGCGATCGACTATTGCTCGAAGGATCCGAAACGTCTGCGCGCATCGGCGATCCTTCCGATGCAGGATGTAGAAGAAGCCGTCAAAGAGGCAAATCGCGCGGCGAAAAATGGCGCCGTCAGTTTCTACATTCGGCCTAATCCGGTCGCCGGCCGCACCCTGTTCAGCGAGGCCTATCTGCCGCTCTTCGCGGAAATCGAAAAGCTCGGCAAGCCCATCTCGACGCATGAATCGGCCTCGGCCTCGGTGCCGTCATTCGGCGATCGGATGGATACCCACGTCAGCGGCCACATCCTGTCGCATCCGTTCGAAGCGATGGCCGCGATGGCCGGCCTCATCTGGTACGGCATCTTCGAAAAGTTCCCGAAGCTGCGAGTCGTCCATGTCGAAGCCGACGGCGGATGGGTTCCCTACTGGCTGCAGCGGATGGAGCAGCATTGGAATTTCAGCGGCAACTCGGAGCATGAGTATCTCACGCGGCGTCCGACCGAATATTTCAAATCGAACATTTTCGTCGCGTTCCGCGGCGATGAGCCTACGATGAAGGCGGCGGTTGAGTTGGTCGGCGACAACAACTTCCTGTGGGATACCGACTATCCGCATCCCGATGGCACCTTCCCATGGGGAATCGAGTCGATGTTGAAGCAGCCCATCTCGGCGGACAGCAAGCGCAAAATTTTCTATGACAACGCGGTCCGCGCCTTCAATTTGAACTAGGCCGAGTGTGGAAAAAATCCGAGTAATTCACGATACGGTGGGCAAGACGCTGACGGTCTGGATCGACGATCCGAAGAAGGAAACTGTTAGCGAAGAGACCGCCGACGAGATCGTCGTAATGAAGGATCGCAGAGGAAGAATCATCGGGTTTGAGCTACTGCATTACAAACCGGCGAATCCAGGCGAAGGCATCGCGGTAGAAACTTTGATCAGATCACAACCCTGATAGAGGAAGGCACCGGCGCTGCTGTGATTTGTCCGGACATCATATAGCCTCACTCGCCGCGTATCGGTATAACTCGCGGTGGATATGGCGGAGCGAGGGGAGGAAGAGAAAGGCCAACGGCGGCTCGATGCGCAGGCGCGCGAGATTCTGCGCACCGAACGGCGCATCCTTACCGTCGCGGACTTCATGGCCTTGATGATGGTGGCGGCGACGGCTTTCACCGCGCTTGCCACCTGGCGGACCTATAAGGTCTCCGAGCTGATATTCGCTATCTCCGATCGGCCTTTCCTCGGTGTGAATAAGGTTACCTTCGAACGGACCGACAGTCCGGAGCCGGTCATCGTCGTGGATTTCCGCAACTTCGGTCCGATACCGGCGGATGGCGCGATTATCGCGGCCGAAGCGCTTCTCGATGGCAAACCGATTCCGCCTCACGATGGTGAAGGAACGGCCAGCGATCAGGGAACGGTATCGCCCGGGGTCCCGCATTTCTTCTATCTCTTTTTGAATTCCGACGAGTACAAAAAGATCATCAACGGGGCGGCGCACCTGATGGTGCGGGTCAGCCTCGAGTACAAAGGCCCGGCGCTCGACCGGCGCTTCTGCTACGAGAAGAAGCTCTTCTTCGATTCGCACACCTCGACCTTCCGCCCCGCCGGTGGCAACGCGGACTGCACCAATACCGACATCTTCTGAGCCAAGTTGCGGGATGAGGCAGGATTTGGCACCTTCTGCTTAAGATGCGATGCGCGATTTGCAGGAAGCCGGTCGACATGACGCCCGCCAATCGCTTCCGGCCGTTTTGCTCGGAACGATGCCAGATGGTCGACCTCGGCACTTGGGCGAGCGAGAATTATCGCGTTGCCGGCAAGACCGTCGATGAAACCGAGCATCCTGACGACGACCTCAGCGCCGAGGCGCTGAAGAACAAGAGGCATCTCAATTGAGCGGCGGAGCTGCGTCCGCGTCCGTTCATTCCAGTTCCGTCGTTGGCGATGAAGTCGAGTTGGCTCCGGGGGTCGAGATCGGACCCTTCTGCCTGCTTGAAGGAAGGGTTCGCCTCGGCGCCGGCACCCGCCTCATCAGCCATGTCGCGATCTTTGGCGATACCGAAATCGGCGAGGGCAATGTCCTGCATCCCAATGTGGTGATCGGCGATGAGCCGCAGGACATCGCCTACACCGGCGGCACGCGCAGGGTGCGAATCGGGCATCGCAATGTTTTTCGCGAGGGCACCACGATTCATCGCGGCAGCGAGCATGGCGAAGTGACGATGGTCGGCGACGACAACTTCTTCATGCAGAACTCGCACGCCGCGCATGACTGCCGCATCGGCAATTCGACCATCATCGCGGGCGGAGCGCTCCTCGCCGGATGGGTCGAGGTCGGCGATCGGGCGCTGGTCTCGGGCAACTGCGTGGTGCATCAGTACACCCGCATCGGGCGGCTCGCGATGATGCGCGGACTCTCTCGCACCAGCCGCGACATCCCGCCGTTTTGCATCATGGACGGGACGCACACGTTGCGAGGAATCAATGTCATCGGGTTACGTCGAGTTGGTTTCAAAGCGGCGCAGGTTCGCGCGATTCGCGAGATTTTCCTGGCGCTGTTCGCCAGGCGGCAGAACCTGAAACTGGCGCTGGAACGCATCGCATCCGAAAAGCTTTCGCCCGAGGCGCAGGAAATGGTGGATTTCATCCGCGCCTCGAAGCGCGGCGTGGCATTCGGCCCTCGCGAACGGCGGAGTCGACGATTCGGAAGATTAGAGCGCGAACCTTCGCGCCGGGATGATTCGCGGGGTTCTGCGCCACCGAGATCCTTCGCGCGGTGCTCAGGATGATTTCCCGGTGGCTTGCACCACCGAGATCCTTCGCGCGGCGCTCAGGATGATTTCCCGGTGGCTTGCACCACCAAGATCCTTCGCGCGGCGCTCAGGATGATTTCCCGGCGTTGCCGGGAAATCAGTTGTTATGGCCAAAATCTCCTGACACAATTGACCCAAATCGGAAAACATGCCGTGACTCATCCACGGCCGGAGATTCGAACCGGATATGCGAATTAGGTCCCGCTTTTTCGTCGGGGCAGGCTTGATAGCCGTGGCCGTCGGCTACCTTATATACGCGGCGATTCAGAACACCTCCGAGTATTACATGACCGTCAATGAGGTCGCCGCGCGTCAGGCCAGCCTCGAAGGGCAGGGATTGCGCGTCGCCGGCCGCGTCAGCCCCGGCACTATCAGTTGGGACCCGGTGACGCTCACGCTCAAGTTCGGCATCTATCAAATTCCAGATACTGATGACGACGGCGCGGTGAAGAAGGTCGCGATTTCCGCCTCGCCGGCGTTCAGCGTGATATGCGTCGGGCAACCGAAGCCGGACATGTTCGCGGCCAACAAAGACGTAATCGTGGAAGGTCATCTGGCGGGCGTGGATAGCATCAGCGCGACCCAGGTGATGACCAGTTGTCCTTCGAAATACAAACCCAAGCAGGTCAAGTAGCGTCTTCGATGCCGAATCTGGGACAACTCGCGCTCGCGATCGCGCTGATCCTCGCGCTCTATTCGATCGCCGCGAATATCTACGGCGCGCGGCGCAACGCCACCGAGATCATCGTCAGCGCGCGCCACGCGATTTGGGCGATGACCGCGATGGTCGCGATCGCGGCGGTCTCGCTCTGGGTCGGACTGCTCACCAGCGACTTCTCGCTCGAGTACGTGGCGTCGTATTCGAGCACCACGCTCCCGACGATTTACAAAATCACTTCGCTATGGGGCGGGCAGCAGGGCTCGCTGCTACTATGGACGCTGCTGCTTTCCACCTTCGCTTCGATCGTCGCGTTCCAGAATCGTCGCCGCAATCCGGAAATCGCGCCCTATGCGCTCGCGGTGATGGCGATCGTCGCGGTGTTTTTCCTCGGCATGCTCAACTTTGTGACGCGGCCGTTCGATCTCCTCGCGGTGCGGCCCGCGGAGGGCTCCGACTTAAATCCGCTGCTGCAGAACTACTGGATGGCGATACATCCGCCCTCTTTGTACACCGGCTATGTCAGCACCACGGTGCCGTTCGCATTCGCTGCAGCGGCGCTGATCACCGGGAAGCTCGACGAGACCTGGATTCGCACCACGCGGCGGTGGGCCATCTTCTCCTGGTTCTTCCTCACGCTCGGCAACCTGTTCGGCGCGCGCTGGGCTTATGAAGTCCTCGGATGGGGAGGCTACTGGGCATGGGATCCGGTCGAGAACGCGGCCTTCATGCCATGGCTGGTGATGACCGCGTATCTACATTCGGTAATGATCCAGGAACGCAAGGACATGCTGAAGGTGTGGAATCTTGCGCTGATCGGGCTGGCGTTTTTCCTGACGCTGTTCGGCACCTTCATCACGCGCAGCGGCGTGATTTCCTCGGTGCATTCGTTCACCCAATCGGGGTTGGGACCGTATTTTCTGACGTTCCTGATCCTGGTCGCGCTGGTTTACACCGGCGCGCTGCTCTATCGCGTGCCGGATTTGCGCAGCCCCGCGGAATTTGAATCGTATCTCTCGCGCGAGGCGGCTTTCCTCTTCAACAACCTGCTGCTGGTCGGGATCGCCTTCGCGGTGTTCTGGGGCACGATTTTCCCGGTGCTCTCGGAAGCGGTGCGCGGGGTGAAAATCACCGTCGGGCCGCCGTTCTTTAATCGCGTTAATGGGCCGCTCGCTCTCGGGCTTATCTTCTTGATGGGAGTCGGACCGCTGATCGCGTGGCGCCGGATGACGGTGAAGAACCTCGCCAGTCATTTTGCCGCGCCCGCGATTGTCGGCGTCATCACCGGCCTGGTGCTGTTCGGCGTTGGAATCACTCAGTGGTATGTGCTGACGGCCGTGTCGCTGGTGGCATTCGTCGCGGCGACTATCGCCGTCGAGTTTCGCCGCGGCGTCACCGCTCGACGCCATATGGTGCATGAGACCACGCCGCGCGCGCTGGTGAACCTGGTTTCGAAGAATAATCGGCGCTACGGCGGATACATCATCCACGTCGGCGTGATCATGGCGTTCATCGGCATCGTGGGGTCGTCGTTCTTCCGCATCGAGGTGAAGAAGAGCGTCAAGCCGGGCGAGAGCTTTGCGGTCGGCCCGTACGTTCTGCGCTTCGAGTCGCTGACGCCGCTGAGCACGCCGCATATGGAAAGCGCGACCGCCGCCCTCGAGGTGACGCGCAATGGGAAAGCCGTCGCCACGATGTATCCGGCGAAGCTCTTCTACAAAAAGCCGCAACAGCCCGCGACCCAGGTCGCGATCCGCTCGACGCCGCTCTACGACCTCTATGTGGTCCTGGCGGGAATCGAGGATCAGAGCGGGATGGCGACCTTCCAGGTGTTCCTCACGCCGCTGGTGTTCTGGCTCTGGGCGGGCGGCCTGGTGATGGTGCTTCGGCACGGTCATCGCGATGTGGCCCAATGTGCGCGAGCGCGCGGCGATCGCCGAAGCGCTCAGCCGCGGCAAGGAACAGATCGCCGCCGAGCCCGCGCCCGGTGGCGAGTAGAGACGATGATGCGCTTCGTCCGCGATGGAGCGGCATTCATCGCGCTTGGCGCTGTTTATGGCGGCGCCGGCTGTTCGCATCGACCATCGTGGACGACGTCGCGCAGGGCCTCACCTGCCAATGCGGATGTGGACTGACAGTGGCCAACTGCAACATCCCGACCTGCGGCTTTTCGGTCCCGATGCGCGGCGAAATCTCGAAGATGCTCGACCAGGGCATGGATCGGCCCGCGATCATTTCGTTCTATCGCAAAAAATACGGCGAGAAGATCCTCTCCGCGCCGACCACCGAGGGCTTCAATCTGCTGGCGTGGGTGATGCCGTTTTTCGCGCTCACTGTGGGTGGCGGATTCATCGTGCTGATGCTCGGCAGATGGCGCCATCAGACGCCCTCGCTGCCGGCGGACTCCGAGGCGATCGCGGAGCGCGTTCCGATCATCGATCCCAGGCTGCGCGAAAAACTCGACGCGGAAGTTAAGGGGCAGCTTTAGTGGCGTTCTATATCGCCGCATTCCTGATCGTCGTGGGGCGTCGCGCTGTTTGTCGCCGCGCCGTTGACCGGCGGACTGCGCGCGCGCGCGAAACGCAGCCGCGAGGAAATCGAGCGCGAGCATTGGGAGCATGAGCACGCACTCGCGGTGCAGGGACTGCGCGAGCTGGAGTTCGATCGCGAGATGGGCAAGCTCTCGGACGCGGACTACGAGTCGCTGCGCGCCTCGCTGCAGGGACGTGCGCTGCAGGCGATGACCGCGATCGAGAAATTCAAGGAGCAGGAAAGCGCCGCCAAACTCGCGGCCGTCACGGTGCGGCCCAAGCTGCGCGAGGCTGCCGCGATCGCCAATGAAATCGCCGCGATGTCCAGGCCTCAGCCGCGCCGCTTCCGACCTCGCGCCTCCTCTGCGCTCGCGCGGCGCACCGCCGATATCGCCGGCGGCAGACGCATCAGGTTCTGCCCGCAATGCGGCATGCGCGCGCCAATGGCGGGCAACTTCTGCGGCGAATGCGGCACGCCGCTGCGCGGTGAGCGGGTCGCAACCCGAGCCTCGTGATGGCGCGGCCGGTCGTCGAGACTCGCAGCTTAACCAAAACTTTCGGCGTCACGCCGGTCCTGCGCGATGTCACCTTTCAGATTGAAGAGGGCCGCTGCGCGATCCTCATCGGCGGCAATGGCTCCGGAAAATCCACGCTGCTGCGAATCCTCGCGGGACTCTCCCAGCCGACTTCCGGCGATGCGATGGTGTTCGGCGAGAGCAGCCGCAAACTCGAGCGCCGCGCGCCGGCGCATCGGGATGCTCACCCATCAGAGCTGGCTCTATCCCAACCTGACCGCGCGCGAGAATCTCCATTTCTATGTCGAGCTGTATGGTCTGCCGAATCGCGCCGGCCTCGCGACGAAGTGGATCGAGCGGTCGGGCTGCGTGCCTCGAGCGATGAACGCGTGCGCGAATTCTCCCGCGGTATGGAGCAGCGGCTCTCGATCGCGCGCACGATGATGACGCAGCCCGATCTGCTCCTCCTCGATGAGCCATTCGCGGCGCTCGATCCCGATGGTGTCGCGATCGTTGCCGAGTCTGATTCGCGAGGCAATCGCGCGTGGATGCGCGGCGTTGCTCACCGCGCATTCGCCCTTCGACCTCGGCATCGAGACGGATCAGCTATCGAATCATCAATGGACGCGTGCTGCCGCTCGCCGATGAGACCCGCGCGCCTCATCGCTCGCGCATCGGTGCCTGATCGCGATGGGAGCGTTTGCAGCGATACTGCGCAAGGACCTGCGCATCGAGATTCGCAGCGGCCAGAGCACCATCGCATTGTTCGCGCTGTCACTGCTGATAATGGTGGTGCTGGTGTTCGCGCTGAATCCGCAGCCCGCCGACCGCGCGCGCGATGCCGCCGCGGCGCTGTGGGTCGCGTTGGTCTTTGCCGGGATGCTCGGCGCGACCCGCGCGATGATCGCCGAAAATGAAAACGGATGCATGCGCGCGCTGACGCTCAGCCCGATCGATCCTGCCGCGCTTTATGCCGCGAAGCTTGCGGCCGCTTTTGCCTTCATGGCGATTGTCGAGGTTGCCGCCGTCGTGCTCATCACGTTGTTTTTCAACCTCGATTTCAGCGCCGATCTAGCGCGCCTGGCGCCCTCGCTGATGCTCGGCACGTTGGGATTCGCCGCGCTCGCGACGCTGCTGGCTGCGATTTCCGGCCGGACCCGCGCGGGTGATCTGCTGCTGCCGATTCTCGCGATTCCGCTGTTCATTCCCGCGATCATCGCGGGCGTGAAAGCGAGCGAGGCCGCGCTGTCGGGCTTCCCGCTTGCCGCCGCCTCGCAATGGCTCGGGATCCTGCTCGCCTTCGATGTCCTCTTCGTCACGCTGGGCGCATTGCTCTTTGAGCATGTGATCCGTGAGGATTAGACCTAACCCCCGGCCCCTTCCCCTGAAGTGGAAGGGGAAAGAATAAAATGAAAAACAAAGCCACTCGGCACTCGGATGGTCGACGCTTGTCCTGATGCTGGTCAGCATCTTCATGGTCTTCGAATGGGTCCCGACCGAAGAAGACCAGGGCATCGTGCAGCGGATTTTTTATTTTCATGTGCCGTGCGCATGGGTCGCGTTCGCGGCCTTCGGCATCGTCGCCATCGCGGGCGTGTTCTATCTATGGCTCAAGGATCAGATTTGGGATGACCTCGGCTATGCGGCGGCTGAAATCGGGATGGTCTTCTGCACCCTGGTGCTCATTACCGGATCGCTATGGGCGAAGCCGATTTGGGGCACCTGGTGGACCTGGGATTCGCGCCTGACGACGACGTTCATCCTGTGGCTCCTCTATGGCGGATACCTGATGTTGCGCGCGATGGCCGATGACACGCCCGAGGTCGCGCGCTTCGGCGCCGTCATCGGAATCGTCGCGGCGCTCGATGTGCCGGTGGTGATTCTCTCGGTGCGGCTGTGGCGCACGATTCATCCCGCGGTGCTGGTCACGCGCGCCGGCGAGCATGGCCTCGAAGATCCGCGGATGGTGATCGACGCTGCTGACTTCGCTCGCGGCGTTCACCGCGATGTTCGGCTGGTTGCTGATGCTGCGCTTCCAGCAGTTGCGCACGCGCAGCCGGCTGACCATCATCAGGCGCGACGTGGCGCTGATCGAGGCGGCGGCCGGCGACTATTAGGAAAAGGTTTGATGGAACATTTCGACTACCTGTTCGCCGCCTACACCATCATCTTCGTGGTGATCTTCGCGTATGTGATGTTCATCTGGCGGCGGCAAGCGCGGCTGGAGACTGACCTTCGCGCGATGGAAGAGCGGCTGAAGAGCCTCAAAATCGCGGAGTCATCGCGCGGCATGAAGCGGGCTGGGGAAAACTGATTGCGCTCCGATGTTGCGCGGGCCCGCTTTCGTGCACATCTTCATTAAGCAGACTTCAATTGCATGGAATTTAAAGACTATTACAAAGTCCTCGGCGTCGAACGCAGCGCATCGGAGGCCGACATCAAATCGGCCTTTCGCAAGCTCGCCCGCAAATACCATCCCGACGTAAATCCCAACGACAAGAAGGCCGAGGCGCAGTTCAAGGACATCAACGAGGCCTACCAGGTCCTCAGTGATGCCGAAAAACGGCGCAAGTACGACCAACTCGGCGCGGACTGGGAGCATGGCCTCGATCAGGAAGAAATCCTGCGCCGCTATGCCGCCAGCCAGGGCGGGCAGGGCGCTCATGGCGCGGGCTTCGAAGCCGGCGACATGAGCGATTTCTTTTCGCAGTTTTTCGGCTTTGGCGATTCGCCGTTTAATGCGCGCCGGACCGGTCCCGGCAATTTCCAGTCATTCAGTTTCGGCGCCAAGCCGCGCCCGCAAAAGGCCCCCGACCTCAGTGCCGACGTGCGCGTGACGCTCGAAGAGGCAATGCACGGCGCGAAGCGGCGCCTCGAACTCACCGCCGAAGACGAATGCACCGTATGTGGCGGCACCGGGATGGTCGCCTCGGAGCAGAAGCAGGGCAAGGTGAAGCTCATCCGCTCGGCGCAGGTATGCCCGAACTGCGGCGGTAGCGGCGTCATCCCCGGGCATCGCACGCTGGAGGTCTCGATTCCACCGGGAGTGGCCGAAGGCACGCGCATCCGGCTCAAAGGGCAGGGCGGCAAGGGCCCGCGTCCCGACTTGAATGGCGATTTGTTTTTGAGCGTGCGCCTCGAACCCCATGCGTTGTTTTCGATTTCGGGACGCGACCTGCGCGCCGCGCTTCCGGTCTGGGACTATGAAGCCTCGCTCGGCGCCCAGGTGACCGCGCCGCTGCTCGGCGGGGGGAAGGTCTCGCTCAAGATTCCGGCCGACAGCCAGACCGGCAAGACGCTGCGCCTCAAAGGCCGCGGCATTCCGGGACGTGGCACGGAGCCGGCGGGCGACCTTATGTTCGAGCTCAAGGTGTTGGCGCCGACCGGCCTGACCGCCGAGGAGCGCACGCTGATGGAACAGCTCGCCGAAAAGCGTCAGGCGCGCGGCGTTCCCGATCCTCGCGCCGATTTGATACGGAGCTGATTCGCGATGGCTACGAGGGTCAAAGTTTTCCGCAGCAGGGGAGCCTCGCGCGCGCGACGGTCGCGGGAAACGTCGTACCTCAGCCGCGAGGCGCTTCGCACCTTAGGCGGCATCAGCGACGATCAACTCCGGCTCTGGGAATTCGAGGAGCTGATCACGCATACCACGATGCTGGAAGTCGAGGGTCGCCGCGAGCCGGTCTATACCGAGGCGACTCTGCGTCGCATCCGGACGATTCGATCGCTGGGCGAAGACCTCGGCATCAATCTTCCTGGCATCGGGGTGATCCTCCATCTGCTAGATCAGCTGTCGTCGCGGACCTAACCCCTAGCCCCTTCCCCTGAAGTGGAAGGGGAACCAGACAACAGAGTCTCCGGATCGGAGTGAGGCGCCTTCCGTATTTTCCATAACTGAGAGTCGACTGGAGTTGTCTTGCTGACGCGGATTGAGGTATTTTCGTCTTCAATCCGATTCCCCTTCCACTTCAGGGGAAGGGGCCAGGGGTTAGGTTTCCGAATGCCCGCCCGCAGCAAAATTCCGATCACGCGCAGGCAGCCTGTTGCCGCCGAAAAGGTAACATTCGCGAAATCGTTGCGCCGCAACATGACTCCCGAGGAGCGGCTGCTCTGGAACAGATTGAGGCGCAGCGCGGTTGACGGAATTCATTTTCATCGACAGCAAGTGATCGGAGGATTCATCGTGGACTTCTATTGCGCCGCCGCCAATTTGGCAATCGAGTTGGATGGGCCAGTTCACGATGGGCAAATCGTGCGGGATCGCGAACGTGATCAGGCGCTCGCTCGGATGGGGATTGGTACCCTCCGCATCAGGAATGAGGAACTCGCCGAGGACTTCGAAGGCGTGGTGAGCAAGATTGCGGCGGCGTGTCGGAGACCTAACCCCTAACCCCTTCCCCTGAAGTGGAAGGGGAACCAGAATGGGAGATGGATACAGGAGCGAAAACCGAATGCTGCGGGTGGTCGCTGACAACCGCGACCTCACTTGCGCATAGCCTCAGTAGCGTCGGATTCTGTCTGCCGCTGGGATTCTTCGCCGCCGGATATTTCCCTCTGGTGGCCGGCAAGCCGCCCGCCGACTAGCGAAGCATCGAGAAATCTCACGACGCACTTAGGTTAGCGCGGGCAGAATGCTCGAAGCGCGGACTTCCAGGCGTCACGGCGGCATCGGCGTCATGCCCAAGCATCGCGGGGCAGGCAGGATCTGGTGCCACCGGTAGTCATTATCGGCTATATTTCCTCGTTCGTTTTTCCACTTCAAAGGAATGGCCCTTAACAGGAACCAAAATAGTGAGTCTCGAGAAACGCGAAAAACCTGAACTTGGAACCGTCATCAGAATTGCCCCTATGCTGGTCGGCATTTTGATGATCGCCTGCATGGCCGGTTGCTCGACCGCTTCCGCTCCACCATCGCCGGCTCGGACCGCGATGTCTGCGCCAGGCGCGCCGAGCGGCGAGCACTTGGCCGGAATTGGCTCGGAAGCCATCGAGACGGTTCCCGGCAAAATGGTCTCCGTCGATCGCGAGAAGAACAACGCTATCCTCTTTCAAGGCGGCGGCGCAGCCGGATTTAACGCGAATTTAAGTGGCCGGGTCACAGTTGGAATCGGCTCGCCTCCCAATGGTAAACTGGTGCTGGTCTGGCTTCTGGTGGGCTCCGCGACCCCAGCTTTGTCCGCTCCCAGCGGATATAAGCAGGTAGGACCGACCTGGATCTTTAACCGCGACAACACCGCCGCGGGTCTCTTCTATCATTTCTGGAGCACGGGCGACCCAACCTCATTGACCTTCGGCGTCGGCAACAACGCTCATTGCGAGTGGGCATATGCTTACTACTCGGGAGTCAACACCTCGACTCCCTTTGATGGCAGACCCAAGGGAGTGACCAAGAATTACTCCAAAACCGGATCGTCTCCATCGATCACTCCCGGCGCCGGCAACAACGCCGATATGCTGCTCATGCTCTATGGTCAGGCTACCGCGAGTGGTGGCCGCGTCAGTTCGCCTTCGTTGGGAACGATACGAGAGCAACACAGCTATGAACACGTCGCGGTGTGGGTTGATTCGGCGTTATCGAGTTCATCGGCGACCGGCGCCCAGACTGTTCGCTCCAACGTCCCGGGGAATTGGATCGGCGTCCAAGCCCTGCTCTTGCCGCAATCGAGAGGGCGATCCGTTGCTGGCGAGGGCGGCGATCGAGACTAGTCGTCGCGGACCGAACCCTCTTACCGTTCCCCTTTGTCGCACACGGGCGGGTTAAAGTGGGATGTGCCGGCAGATTCCCTTCTTTCGCTTTTATCTGCGAGAGAAGGTGGTCGATACGGTTGGCATCGAACCCGCCTCCGCGTCAGGAACGAGGAACTGGCCGAGGATCTCGAAGCCGTGGTGAGTAGGATCGCGGCGGCGTGTCGGAGACCTAACCCCTAGCCCCTTCCCCTGAAGTGGAAGGGGAACCAGACAACAGAGTCTTCAGATCGGATCGGCGGCGCCTTCCGTTTTTTCCTAACTGAGACGTCGAATGGAATTGTCTCGGTGACGCGATCGAGATATCTTCGTCTTCAAATCCGATTCCCCTTCCACTTCAGGGGAAGGGGCCAGGGGTTAGGTTTCCGAATGCCCGCCCGCAGCAAAATTCCGATCACGCGCAGGCAACCGGTCGCCGCCGAGAAGGTAACATTTGCGAAATCGTTGCGCCGCAATATGACGCCCGAGGAGCGGCTGCTCTGGAAGAAACTGAGGCGCAGCGCGGTTGACGGAATTCATTTTCATCGACAGCAAGTGATCGGAGGGTTCATCGTGGACTTCTATTGCGCCGCCGCCAATTTGGCAATCGAGTTGGATGGGCCAGTTCACGATGGGCAAATCGTGCGGGATCGCGAACGTGATCAGGCGCTCGCTCGGATGGGGATCGGTACCCTCCGCATCAGGAATGAGGAACTCGCCGAGGACTTCGAAGGCGTGGTGAGCAAGATTGCAGCGGCGTGTCGGAGACCTAACCCCTAACCCCTTCCCCTGAAGTGGAAGGGGAACCAGAATGAGAGAGTGGGAGACAGGCGCGAAAACCGAATGCTCGGGGCGGTCGCTGACTGCCTGATGCGGATCGGCATCCGGAGCGATGCGACTGTAGTCGTTGCGCTATCGGGCGGGGCGGATTCGGTCGCGCTCCTTCATGCGATGCTCGCGCTGCGCGAGCGGTTTGGCTATCGGGTCGTAGCGGCGCATCTCAATCATGGAATCCGCGGCGCGGAATCCGATGGCGATGAGAAGTTCGTGCGCGAACTTGGCCATCGATGCGGTGTCGACCTCATCGTCGAGCGGGCGAACGATCTTTTCACCGACACTCCGAATCTCGAGGAGCGCGCGCGCGAGGTGCGGCATGCGTTCCTCAATGGGGCCGCCGATCGCATCGGCGCGGAATATATCGCCGTTGCGCATCAGGCGGACGACCAGGCGGAAACGGTCATGATGCGGCTGCTTCGCGGGGCAGGCGCGGCGGGCATCGCGGCGATGGCGGAGCACGGGCCGGGGCGCATCATTCGGCCCATGCTCGCTGTAACCCGCGATGAGGTGCTGACGTATCTAGAGAGCATCGACGAGAAGTTTGTGAACGACAGCTCCAACCAGTCCTCCGCCTACCTGCGCAATCGAGTTCGCACCGAGCTGATGCCGATGCTGGAGAGCAACTACGCGCCGGGGCTGCGCGGGCGGCTGGTTCAACTCGCCACGGAGATGCGCGCGCTCGACGATTTCGTCGGCATGGCGGCGAAGCGTGAACTCGAATCAAAGGCCTCGATTCGCGGCCTCGACATCTCAGGTTTCGCGCAACTTCATCCGGCGCTCCAGGCGGAGGTTATTCGCCAATACATCAAGCGCGAGACCGGCAGTTTGCGGCGCATCGAGCGGGTCCATATCGAGGCGGTCCGGCGGCTATGCCTCGAGGGGCCGGTGAATGGGTCGGTGGATATCGCGGGTGTGCGGATGGTGCGCGAATACGGGATCCTCAAGCCTGCGGCGACTGAGCAGGCATCGGGGCCGTTCATGGTTACATTGGGGGAAGGCATCACCGAGATTGCGGAAGCTGGATTTGTCTTCGAGATGACCTCAGTATCGCATACGTCGGGTGCGATTCCGGCAAACAAATTCGAAGCGCTATTTGATGGAGCGGAGGCGGCCGAGGGCCTGGTGGTGCGAAATTTCCGCGCGGGCGATCGCATCGAACCCCTTGGCATGCAGGGACATCGCAAGGTCAAGGACATTTTCATCGACGCGAAAATGAGCATCGGAGCGCGCGGCAAATTTCCCATCTGTCAACTAAGGGGAGCAATCGCGTGGCTTCCCGGCATCGTACGAGGACGCGTCGGATTGGTGACGGAGAGGACGGAACGGGTACTGCGCGTGCGGGCAACCAGCGCCGCCATCGCCAATCATTAACCAGCATTCCAGCACCTTAAGATGATGAATCGTCGTTGCCAACGATTTAACCCGCGTGATAATCTGTTAATGGGATGAATCAATTTTCCCGCAGTATTGCGTTGTGGCTCGTTCTGGGCCTGATGTTTCTCCTGCTGTTCAACATCTTCAGCAGGCAGCAAACTCGTGATCGCGAAGAAATCTTTTCCGATTTTCTCAATCAGGTTGATAAAGGCGAAGTTGCCGAAGTCACCATTCAGGGTAACGCGATCAAACTACTCACGACCTCGAACGAGCAGTTACAAAACCTATTCGCCGACCGATCCCGATATCGTAAAAACCCTGCGCGCCAAGGGCGTCAAGATCGCGGCCAAGCCGGCCGACGGCGATCCGTGGTGGATGGTCGCGCTGGTGCAGTGGTTCCCGATGCTGCTGCTGGTGGCGGTCTGGATCTTCTTCATGCGCCAGATGCAGATCGGCGGCGGCAAGGCGATGTCGTTCGGGAAGAGCCGCGCCAAACTGCTGACCGAGAATACGCATAAGGTTACCTTTGCCGATGTTGCCGGTATCGATGAAGCCAAAGAAGAACTCGAAGAGATAATCCAGTTCCTGACGCGACCCCAAGCGCTTCACGCGCCTCGGCGGACGCATTCCCAAGGGCGTCCTGCTGGTGGGCTCGCCGGGGACCGGCAAAACCCTGCTCGCGCGCGCCATCGCAGGTGAGGCCGGGGTTCCGTTCTTTTCGATCTCAGGATCGGATTTCGTTGAAATGTTTGTCGGCGTGGGCGCTTCGCGCGTCCGCGATTTGTTTGTTCAGGGTAAGAAGCATGCGCCCTGCATCATCTTCATTGACGAAATCGACGCCGTCGGACGCCATCGCGGCGCGGGCCTCGGCGGCGGTCACGACGAGCGCGAGCAGACCCTGAATCAATTGCTGGTCGAGATGGACGGCTTCGAAGCGAACGAGGGCGTGATCCTGGTTGCCGCGACCAACCGTCCCGATGTCCTCGATCCCGCATTGCTCCGGCCCGGCCGTTTCGATCGGCGCGTCGTGGTGCCGCGGCCGGACGTTAAAGGGCGCGAAGGAATTCTGCGGGTGCATACGCGCAAGGTCCCGCTTTCCGATGAGGTCGCGCTCGATCGCCTCGCGCGCGCGACGCCGGGTTTTTCCGGTGCGGATCTCGAAAACCTGGTGAATGAGGCCGCGTTGTTGGCGGCGCGCCGCAACAAGGAAAAGGTCGAGCAGGGCGATTTCGAGCTCGCCAAGGACAAGGTCATGATGGGCGCGGAACGGCGCTCGATGGTCATGTCGATGGAAGAGCGTCGCAATACCGCATACCACGAGGCCGGCCACGCTTTGGTCGGTATGCTGCTCCCCGGCTCGGACCCGGTGCATAAGGTCACGATCATTCCGCGCGGAATGGCGTTGGGCGTAACCCAGCAATTGCCGGTTGATGATCGATATACCTACTCGCGCGAATATTTGATGACCCGGCTTTCCATGATGTTCGGTGGGCGAGCCGCGGAAGAGTTGATCTTCGGCCACATGACCACGGGCGCCGGCGACGACATCGAAAAGGCGACCGAGCTGTCGCGAAAAATGGTTTGTGAATGGGGCATGAGCAAGGAGCTCGGGCCCGATGACTTTCGGCAAGCACGAGGAACAGGTTTTCCTTGGCCGCGACTTCGGACATCAGAAAGACTATTCGGAACACACCGCGGTCGAGATCGATCGCGAGGTGCGGCGCATCATCGAAGAGGCATATCAACAGGCGCGCAGCCTGCTTTCCGAACACGTCAAGGTGCTGCACGCGGTGGCGGAGCAGTTGCTCGAAAAGGAAGTTCTCGACGGCGCCGAAGTGGCGGAAATACTGAAAGCCTATCGCGAGGGCCGTGAGCCTTTTGGCGGGGCGCCCGCGCGAGTCGAGCCGCCGCGACCCGGGCCGGAAATCGGCAAGGAAAAATCCAAAGCGCCGGAAGAACAGCCGTTGCCCGGATTGCCGCCCAAGCCGGTACTCGTTTAGCCACGCGCGTCGCCAAAAAATCGTCCTCGATCATTAACCGCCCTTCGAGTTTGAAACTGAAGGGCGGTGTCGTTATCAGATTCCCCGCGGTGATGGGCGTCTTGAATGTCACGCCCGACTCATTCTCCGACGGCGGCCGTTATCTCGATCCCGATCGCGCGGTGGACCATGCGCTTGAGATGGAAGCCGAGGGCGCCGACATCATCGATATCGGAGGCGAATCCACCCGGCCGGTTGGCGCGGTCGCGGTGAGCGTCGCGGAGGAGCTCGCGCGCGTGAGTCCGGTGCTGCGCAAGCTGGAAGGGAGGTTGCGGGTTCCGCTTTCGATCGATACGCGCCACGCCGAAGTTGCCGAAGTGGCGCTCGACGCGGGCGCGGCGATCATCAACGACATCAGCGCGCTTGGCGAGCCCGCGATGGCGGCGCTCGCCGCCAGGGCAAGCTGCGCCGTCGTGCTGATGCACATGCGTGGAGGCCCCGAAGACCACATGAAGTTTGCGCGCTACAATAATGTGGTGGCGCGAAGTGGTGAAGTCTCTTGCGCGGCGCGTCCGCTATGCGATCGCGGCGGGAATCGCGCGCTCCCGCATCATCATCGATCCGGGAATCGGATTCGCGAAGACCGCGGTTCATAACCTGCAAATTATTTCCAACTTGCCCCGCATCTGCGCGCTGGGCTATCCGGTACTGATAGGAGCGTCGCGAAAAACCTTTGTGCGAAAGATCGCCGGCGGCGGCGCCGAAGAGTTAGCGTTCGCCGGAGGCCGCGGTTGACGCGATCGCCGTCCGCAAACGGAGCGTCGATCGTGAGAGTTCATGAGCCGCGGAGCGCACGCGTGCGGTGGCGATGGCGGCGGCGATTGCGCGGGGCAGGCTCGCTTAAACGACGGCGTAAAATAATCGCGTAACAGGATGGGGTAAAAAGATCGCCTGAAGAGATCGGCTGACCCGCGATGCAACACTATCTACCACTATTGCCGGCGACGCGATGGCAGGATATCGCGGATATCCTGATCGTCGCCTATGTGGTCTATCGAATCGCGTTGCTGATTCGAGGCACCCGCACCGTGCAGATGGTGCTGGGGATGGTGGTGATCGGGTTTGCGTTTATCGCGTCGCAGGTCTTCGGACTATTCACGCTCAACTGGCTGCTGAACAATTTCCTCGGCTCGATCATCATCATACTGGTGGTAATCTTTCAGGCCGACATACGCCGGGCGCTCAGCCGGGTGGGCGCGAATCCGTTTTTCGGTTCCCGCACCACCACCGCGGGAGTTGCCGAAGAGCTCGCGATCGCGGCGGCATGGCTTTCGGCGCGGCGGATTGGCGCGTTGATCGTGATCGAGCAGGAAGACGGGCTTAACGAATTCGTCGAGAGCGGACGCCTGATCTATGGCAGGGTCTCGCCGGAGTTGATCGAGAATATTTTTATGCATGGTTCGCCGCTTCACGACGGCGCCGTCATCATCAAAGGCGACCAGATCCTGTCGGCGGCCTGCGTGCTCCCGCTCTCCTCAAATCCCAACGTTAGCCTTTCTCTTGGCACCCGGCATCGCGCGGCGATCGGCATGACGGAAGATACCGATGCGGTGGTGCTGGTGGTTTCGGAGGAGGATGGCACTATATCGATCGCGCATGAAGGCGAGTTGCGCCGCGGTCTGGAGCCTTCCGAGGTTCTGGCTTCGCTACGAAAGCTTCCGGCATGAGAAATTTTCGGCGTCGGGCCGGGCTTGCGGCGTAGGAATCAATTGAGTGGACGGGTAGTCTCGCGATTGCAATGGCGTTGGTGAACGAAAAAAGCCGTCATTCAAGAGCAGGTTATGGCGCCGCGCCATCAAGAACCTTCCGCTGAGATTTCTCTCGCTCGCGATCGCGACCGGGCTTTGGATTTTTGTCAACGCGGGACAGCGCAACGCATTCGACGAACTGAATGTTCCGATCAACTATCGCCGCTGCCTCCCGGACTCGTGATCGTGAATCATCCCGCCGAGTTCGTGAAAATTCAGGTCACTGGCCCGCGCACTCTGCTTTCTTTGCTCAATCCGGAACGCCTCATGGTGAGGCTCGATCTTTCCGGGTATCGGCCCCGGGCAAGCCTCATACAAAATCGACCCGACGATGTTCAAAATCCCTCCGCAAACCAACGTGACCAGCGTGGATCGCCTCCGAGGTTCTTGCTCGATGTCGATCGAGTGGTGCAGCGGGAATTCCGATTCATCTCGATCTCGATGGCAAGCCTGCCGATGGTTACGAGATCGCGGGGACCGAGGCGAATCCCGCCGACGTGATGGCGATCGGGACCCGAGCCGCTATGTCAACACGCTGGCGCAAATCTCAACCGAACCGATCGATGTGAAGGGCCAATCGTCCGATGTCGAACGCCGGCGTCGACCTCGAGAGTCCCAACGCCGGGTCGCGCTTACCGCAACGGTCGTCGACGCCAAAGTCCGTATCGCCGAAAAAATCTCGGATCGGGAATTTCGCGCCATCAGCGTCGCAGTTCGCGACAGCGACTACAAATTCAACGTCGCCCCAACCCACGCCACCGTCACTATTCGCGGCCCGATTCTGAAGCTGCAGGGCTCGATCCCAATAGCCTCGCTTACGTCGATGCGAAAGAATTGACCCCGGGCTCGCATGAGTTGCCGGTACAGTTCGAATTGCCCGACGGCATGCAGGTCGTGAGTCAGTCGCCCGAGAAGGTCAAGTTGCGACTCTATCACGAGAAACGGAGTGCCGCCGCAGATGAGCATACGTCGTAAGCTGTTCGGAACCGACGGAGTGCGAGGGGTCGCCAACGAAGAGCCGATCACCTCGGAAACCGCGCTGAAACTCGGCCGCGCGCTGGCCTACGTCTTCCGCGGCTCGACGCGGACGTCATCGCAAGATTCTGATTGGCAAGGACACCCGGCTCTCCGGCTACATGCTCGAGACCGCGATCGCCTCGGGCATCTGCTCGATGGGTGTCGACGTGTGGCTGGTGGGACCGATGCCGACGCCGGGAATCGCGTTCCTGACCCGCAGTATGCGCGCCGACGCCGGTGTGGTGATTTCGGCGTCGCACAATCCATTTCAGGACAATGGGATCAAGTTTTTTTCGCGCGAAGGGTTCAAACTCGACGACGAGCTGGAAGCGCACATCGAGGAACTGGTTTTCGATGACAGCGCGCTGGCGCACGGTCGTGCGAGCAACGGCGATATCGGCAAGGCCGCGCGTATAGATGATGCGCTCGGGCGCTACCTGGTGTTTCTGAAAACCTGCGTGCCTCGCACCGCGAACTTCGAGTCGATGCGTATCGCGATCGATTGCGCGAACGGCGCGGGCTACAAAGTCGGTCCCGAGGTTCTCGAGGAACTCGGCGCCGAAGTGGTTCCGATCGGCGTGGATCCCGACGGCATCAACATCAATGACGGATGCGGCGCGGTTCATCTCGACCAGATTCGCGAGACCGTGCTGCGCGAAAAATGCCACGTCGGGATCGCGCTCGATGGCGACGGCGATCGCGCGATGCTCATCGACGAGAAAGGCGAGGTCTTCGACGGCGATGATGTGATGGCGGTGATGGGCCGCGGCATGGCTAGGCCGCCGGCACTCTTCGCGACAACACCGTGGTCGCGACCGTGATGAGCAACTTCGGCCTCGAGGTTGCCCTGCGCGATGCCGGCCTCAAGCTCGTTCGCACCGAGGTTGGTGATCCCGCGGTCGTTCGCGAGATGCGCACGAATTCGTACAACCTCGGCGGCGAGCAATCCGGCCACGTCATTTTCATGGATCATTCGACCACCGGCGACGGCCTCATAACGGCGCTGCTGATGCTCTCGCACATGGCCGAATCGAACCGGCCGCCTCAGCGAGTTGCGCGTGATGAGGCGCATGCCGCAGGTCCTGCAAAATGTACGGGTCAAGGAGCGCATTCCGCTGAGCGAGATGCCTGATATCGCGCGGCTGATTGCCGACGCCGAGCAGCGCCTCGCGGGAAGCGGCCGCCTCTTGGTGCGTTACTCAGGAACCGAGATGCTCGCGCGGGTGATGGTTGAGGGCGCGGATCAAGCGCAGATCGGTGCGCTGGCGAAGGAAATCGGCGAGGCCATCCAGCGGCGCGTCGGCGAATAATTTCTAGCGCCGTTTTGTGGTTGGCTTCCCTTTGACTCCGGGCGTCGAGCCGATCGCTTTCAGATAGAGTCCCACCGTCCGTTTCAATCCGAGATAGATCGCGTCGCAGAAGAGCGCATGACCTATCGATACTTCTTGCAAGGCCTCTCACGTTTTTCACATAGGCGGGAAGATTTTTCGTGTTCAGATCATGACCCGCGTTGACGCCGAGGCCGAGGCCCTTCGCGACGCGCGCACTCTCGCGATGCTCACCTAACACTCGCTCGAACTCCGGAGTTCCGAACGCATGCGCGTACGGCCCGGTGTACAACTCGACGCGATCGGCGTGGCAATCCGCCGCGCCAGGAATCGTCGAGGGATCCGCATCGGCAAAGAGACTCACGCGTATCCCATTCTCATGCAAGCGATGCGCGACCTCATGCAGAAATTCGTGATGCGCGAGAAAATCCCAACCCTGGTCGGAGGTCAGCGCGTCCGGCGGATCGGGCACCAGCGTCGCCTGCGCCGGTTTCACCTCGCACACGAGGTTTAAGAAGTCATCCGTCGGATAGCCCTCGATGTTGAACTCGGTGCGATACTCGGCGCGCAGCATCGCATCGAGCTCGCGCACGTCTTGGTATGTGATGTGGCGGGCATCAGGGCGCGGATGAACGGTGATGCCGTGGCAACCGGCGTCGAGGCAGGTGCGCGCCGCCTGCGACACGCTAGGCATGTCGCCGCCACGGGAATTTCGCAGCAACGCGATTTTGTTGACGTTGACGCTGAGTCTAACCATTGCAGGATGATTCTATAGAAATGCGATGGCCGCGACAGTCTGGTAGCATCGACCTATCATGAAGCTCCTCACCGCAGCCCAAAGCCGCGAACTGGATCGCCTCAGTCAGGAAAAATACGGAATCGCATCGTACGCGCTGATGACCAATGCCGGCGAAGCGGTGGCCCGCGCGGCGATCGAGAAATATCGCGCGCGCATCTCGGACGGCGTGCTGATCGTCGCGGGCAAGGGCAACAATGGCGGCGACGGCTTCGTGACCGCGCGCAAGCTGCATCAGGATGGTGTGAAGGTGCGCACGACTTTGCTCGCGAAGGCATCGACGCTCAAAGGCGATGCGGCGCGCGCACATGCGGATTGCATTTCGGCCGGCGGCAATCGTCACCGAAGTCGAAACCGAAGACGGCGCTCGCTGATGCTATGACGTGAGCGACCGGGAGTTGTCGTCGATGGAATTTTCGGCACCGGCCTCAATGCCGAAGTAAAGGGTCTGCCTCGTGCGGCAATCGAAAAAATCAACGCGCTGAAAGTTCCGATCGTCGCGGTCGATATCGCCTCAGGCATCAATTCGGATACCGGCGCAGTTATGGGAGTTGCCATCGATGCTTCCCTCACCGTGACGTTCGGCGTCGCGAAGTACGGCCACGTCTCTTATCCTGGCGCGGCCCATTGCGGCGAATTGAGAGTCGAGCAGATCGGTTTCGCCTCGCAAGCGATCGATGAGATCGCGCCAAAGGGAGTCTTCCTCGAAGCGAAGGACGTGCGCGGCTGGATGATGGCGCGCACTGACAATTCGCATAAGGGGATGTTCGGCCACGTGATGGTGATCGCCGGCTCGCGCGGCAAAGCTGGCGCGGCGCTGCTCTCATCGCGCGGGGCGTTGCGCGCCGGCGCCGGCCTCGTGACAGCGGCGATTCCCGATTGCATCGCCGACATCGTCTCATCGGGACAGGCTGAGCTGATGACCGAGGCGATTGCCGATCGTGACGGCCACTTCGACGGACGCGCGGCGACCGAGGCGCTGTCTTCGCTCATCAAGCCGATGAACTCGATTGTGGTCGGTCCCGGAATTGGCGTCAGCGGCGGCACCGAGGATCTCGTAGCGTGGCTGATCAATGAAGGCGTGCAGCCCGATCGTCCTATGCTCATCGACGCCGACGGCCTCAACATCCTCGCGCAAATCGGACCCGATAAATTGCGCGGCGCGAAGGGTCCCGTGGTGCTGACGCCGCATCCGGGCGAGATGTCGCGGCTGCTCGGCATCAGCACCAAAGAAGTGAATGCCGATCGCATCGGCGCGGCGAAAAAACTTGCCGAGCTGACCGGCGCGGTCGCTCTGCTCAAGGGCGCGCATTCGGTGATTGCGGCTCCGACTGGCGAGGTCTACATCAACTCGACCGGCAATCCCGGCATGGGCACGCCGGGCATGGGCGATGCGCTTTCGGGCATGACCGGCGCGTTCCTCGCTCAACGGATGAATGCCTTGAAGGCGCTGGCGCTCGGCGTTTTCCTCCATGGCTACGCCGCCGACCGCGTCGCCTCGCGCTACGGCAGGGTAGGCTACATCGTGGGCGATTTGCTGGACGAGCTTCCTCGCGCGATTGACACGCTGGTGTACTGATCGCGCTATAATGCGGATGCGGCAAGGTCGCTATTCCCATGAACGAAATGGATTCAGATTCAGTTACGGGTGAAATCGCCTTCGTCGTCGAGACCAGCTCGGCGCGGGAGACGAAAGCGTGGGGGCGTCGGCTGGGCTCGATGCTTGAGGGCGGTGAGCTGCTCGGCTTCACCGGCGAGCTTGGCGCGGGCAAGACCTGCTTCATCAAGGGCCTCGCGCGAGGACTGAGTCTGCGTGAGGAAGACATCCTGAGTCCCACCTTCACGATGATCCAGGAGCATCGCGGTCGCCTGCCGCTCTATCACATCGACCTCTATCGACTCGAGGAAGTTGGCCTCGACGACATGGGCCTCCGCGAATATCTCTTCTCGTCCGCGGTATCGCCGCGGTCGAATGGTTCGAGCGTTTGCGCGAGGGCACTGACTTGGAGTTTCTATCGGTGCGAATCGAGTATGCGGATACGAACACGCGGCGTCTCGAATTCCGCGCCACCGGCAGTCGTCACGCAGCCATCGTCGCGAAGCTCAAGAATCGCTTCGCGTAAACCTATGAGCGCACAGCCTCCATTCGTGGTGAGAGATTTCGGTGTTTATCACAAGCCGGTATTGGCCCAGCTTCTCATTGTAGAGATCCCCATTCTCATCGCCTTTCTTGTCTCATTATGGTTCGGGGGCAGAATGAGTCTCACCTGTTTTCTGGCGCTTGATGGAGTCTTGTACTTCTCTTGGTGGGCGGCGCGTCGCCACAACCAAAAGGCACCTGCCACTGAGTGAGGTAGTCTTTAGGGCCCTCTGGTTTGCATCCCCGTTTCCGATCATAATGCTTGATCACCTGTAATTTCTCGCTTTTAGGGCATCATCGATGGGTTTGGTGGTCCAGAAATATGGCGGTACCTCCGTCGGTACCGTCGATCGTATCAAGGCAGTCGCCGAGCGCGTGTGCGCTTCGCAAAAAAGGGGCGATCGTATTGTGGTGGTCGTGTCCGCGATGGCGGGCGAGACCAATCGCCTTTTCAAGCTTGCGAGTGAGCTGAGCGAGGCTCCCAATGCGCGCGAGACCGATGTCCTTGTTGCCACCGGCGAGCAGGTCTCGGCGGCTCTGCTTGCAATCCGGCTGAATTCGTTGGGTTTCCCGTGCGCGTCGTTCCTGGCTCATCAGCTGAAACTCGCGACCGATTCCAATCATGGGCGCGCCAAGATTAAATCGGTTGAAGCCAATCGCCTCAGCAGCGCGATCAAGGAAGGCAAGATTGCAGTAGTCGCCGGCTATCAGGGCATCGATGAGCGCGGCGATATCACCACGCTCGGTCGCGGCGCCTCGGACCTCACCGCGGTTGCGCTCGCGGCGGCGCTCAAGGCCGACCTTTGCGAGATCTATACCGATGTCGATGGTGTTTACACCGCCGATCCGAATATCGTTCCGACTGCGAGGAAGCTTGATCGAATATCATATGATGAGATGCTCGAAATGGCGGGGCTCGGCGCCAAAGTGCTGCAGCTGCGCTCGGTCGAGCTCGCGCGAAGATTCAATGTGCCACTCGTGGTCCGCTCCAGCTTTGGCGACGGAGTCGGAACCTGGGTAGGACAAGAGGATGCGACCATGGAGGATGTGCTCGTTTCTGGTGTCACGCTCGATCAGAACCAGGCGAAGGTTACGATCGGGGGCGTCGAGGATCGTCCCGGGCTGGCGGCCAAAATTTTCGGCCCCATCGCCGATGCGGGAATTATCGTCGACATGATTATTCAGAACGCGAGCGCTGATGGGCGCACCGACATGACCTTCACCGTCACGCGCGACGATTTGAAGCGCGCGCTCGACATCGTGAAAAGGATCGGTACTGAAATCGGCATCGGTGGCGTCCGGCATGAGGATCCGGTCGCGAAGGTTTCCATCGTCGGGCTTGGGATGCGTAGTCATGCGGGCGTCGCAGCCACCATGTTCCGCGTGCTCGCCGAGGAGCGAATTAATATCGAGATGATTGCAACCTCCGAGATTAAGGTCTCGGTAGTAGTCAACTCGAAGTATGGCGAACTCGCCATGCGCGCTCTTCACGACACGTTCCTGAGCGGCGCCAACGGCGTTGCGGAGTCTCAATGACGATGGCTGTGACCAAAAAAATCGAAGTTTACGACACCACGCTGCGCGATGGTTGTCAGTCCGAAGATGTTTCACTCACCACCGAAGATAAAGTTGAGATCGCGCGCCGCCTCGATGATCTCGGGATCGATTACGTCGAAGGTGGATGGCCCGGCTCCAACGATCGCGATGCCGCTTTTTTCATCGAGGTCAAGAAAGCTCACCTCAAGCATTCGAAGATCGCGGCTTTCGGTTCGACGCGTCGCGCGGGTGTGAGGGCTTCGCAGGATCGCAACCTCCAGTTGCTGCTGAAAGCCGACACGCCGGTCGCCACCGTAGTCGGCAAGACCTGGGATCTCCACGTGCGCGAGGCGCTGCGAATTCCGCTCGAGGAAAATTTCGACATTCTGAGCGACACGATTTCGTTTTTGAAGAAGCACGTCGATGAAGTCATCTTCGACGCCGAACATTTCTTCGACGGCTTTTACAACAATCGCGAATACGCGATGAACTGCATTCGCACCGTGAACGAATCCGGCGCCGACACCATCTGCCTGTGCGATACCAACGGCGGCCGGCTCCCGGCAGAGATCGAGGAGGCGGTGAGTGCCGCGCTGGGTGCGGTCAAATGCCGAATCGCGATCCATTGCCACAATGATTCGGAAGTCGCAGTCGCCAATACCATCGCGGCCGTGCGCGCCGGCGCCACCCAGGTGCAGGGCACCATCAATGGGGTCGGCGAACGATGTGGTAATGCCAACCTCATCTCGATCATCCCCGATCTTCAGCTCAAGCTGGGCTACCAATGCGTTCCGCCGGCGAAGCTGAAGGAGCTGCGCGAGGTCTCGATGCTGGTCTACGAGCTGGCGAATATCACTCCTGCAAGTCGGCAGGCGTTCGTGGGCAGATATGCCTTCGCGCATAAGGGCGGGCTGCACGTCTCGGCGATCCTGCGCAATACGACCACCTACGAACACATCGATCCCGCGCTGGTCGGCAACGATCGCCACGTGGTTTTGTCGGAGCTCTCCGGCAAATCCAACATCATGTACAAAAGTAAGGAGCTCGGCCTCGACATCGATCCGAATAATGAAAAAATCGGCGACCTGCTCGAGGAAGTGAAGCGCCTCGAAAGCGAGGGCTACACCTTCGAGGGCGCCGATGCCTCCTTCGAGCTGTTGATGCGCCGCACACTGGGCATGACCCACGAACATTTTAACTTCGTGAGCTTCCGCGTCTTCGACGACAAGTGGCATGAGGACCAGGCGCCGTTCAGCGAGGCGGTGGTGATCATCGAAGGTCCCGACGGCCTGCGCTCGCGCACCTCGGCGATCGGCAACGGGCCCGTCAATGCGCTCGATTCGGCGTTGCGCAGCGCGCTGGTGCCCTATTATCCGGCGCTGGAAAACATGAAGCTCGCCGACTACAAGGTGCGCGTGCTCGACAATGGGCGCGGGACCGGCGCGCGCGTGCGCGTCCTAATTGAATCAACTGACGGCAAGAAGCGATGGAGCACAGTGGGAGTGTCCGCGAACGTCGTCGAGGCGAGTTGGCAGGCGCTCGTCGATTCGGTCGAATACAAATTGCACAAGGACAATCTAAAGCCGCGCATCAAGCCCGCTTCCGCGAACGGTGATGCGAAGGGCAAGGCATCGAGCAAGCGCGGGATGCCGAAGGAAACCGAAGCATAGACCTAACCCCCAACCCCTTCCCCTAAAGTGGAAGGGGAATCGGAGAAGAATTCGGAGAGAACATCATGGGCAGACTAGATAAAAAAGTTGCGGTCATCACCGGCGCGGCGAGCGGCATCGGACGCGCCACCGCCATCAGGTTCGCGGGCGAAGGCGCCAGTGTCGTTATCGCCGATCTTAACAAGGAAGGCGGCGACGCTGCGGTACGCGATTGCAAGGAGAACGGCGGCAACGCGGTTTTCCAGCTCACCGACGTGACGAGCGAGGAGAACATCAAAGGCGCCGTCGATCGCGCGGTCAAGGAATTCGGCAAGCTCGATATCATCTACAACAACGCCGGCCTGGGCGGCGCGACCGGCCCCATCGAAAAGACCGCCGCGGAGAATTGGGATCGCACCTTCTCGATTTTGCTGCGCGCGGTTTTCCTCGGCATCAAGTACGCGGCGCCCGAGATGCGCAAGGCGGGCGGAGGCTCGATCATCTCGACCGCCTCGATTGCGGGGCTGCGCGGCACGCCTGGCATCACCGCTTATGGCGCAGCGAAGGCGGGCGTTATCAGCGTGACGAAATCGGCCGCGATCGAATTGGCGAAGGACAAGATTCGCGTCAACTGCATATGCCCCGGCTTGATTGCGACGCCGTTGACCTACAATCGCATCCCGGGCGGCGAGCAGACCGCGACGCAACTGTTCAAGGCGTTCCAACCGTACCCGCGCAGCGGGCGTCCGGAAGATATCGCCGCGATGGCGCTGTTCCTCGCCAGTGACGATTCCGAATTTGTCAGCGGGCAGGCGATGATCGTCGATGGCGCCGCGACTTCGGGCTTCGGCGGCCAAATCCCGGGTGGCAATCAGGGTAGCGGCGGCATCCTCGAGGATGAATGGTCCGGTCCTTCCTTTCAGATGAAGAAGCCCTCATAAGGCAAGCCGCAAAAAGACGCGGTCCTCGCCACTGTTAGTGAGCGAGGACCGCTGATCCGTCGCCGGGAGCATCAGGCAACGGACGGGGCAACCTAAATGTCCCTATGTCATTGAGGTCAGCTTCCAACTGGCCGTGTCTATGGATCGCCCCCTGATGATGCCAACCAGATTCATCGCGTGGTCAGCGAAATGACTCGAACCTCATCGTGAGATTCCGCCCGCCGTAACCCGAACCGGGAAGGACGGAGGGAGAGGGGTGCGAAGCGTGGGCGAAAAATCGAGCGATCCACGACCTGAGGAATACTCTCTAAACATTACTTGGATCGGCTGAATATCGGCATTAGAGCGCAGAATAAATCGAGACTCATGACCCGATGAGTCGCACTGAGTGGAAAGAAATGCGACCCCACCAGCGCCGATTACCGAACACTGGTTAGATTGGAAATGCGGTGATATCATCGCCCGACTGGAGAATGCGCTAATGCCCGGTTCCTCATTCGACGAGGTCTTCGCCCGTTTGCGCGAAGGCAAGATGGTCGTCATGGTGCCCGAAGAATCCGATGCCGCCGAAGGCGACCTCGTGATGGGCGCCGAATTCGTCACTCCCGATCACGTTAACTTTATGGCGCGAGAGGCGCGCGGCATCGTTTCTATCGCCATCCCCGAGAAGAGGATGCGTGAACTCGGCATCCCGCTGTCGCAAACCACCGAAACTGGCCTCGTCACCGAACAGGCGGGCGCTCTGGTCGAGGCGCGCGAGGGCGTCACTACCGGAATTTCGGCGGCCGATCGGGCACGCACCATCGGGGTTATCGGAAATCCTAAGTCAACCACCGCGGATATCGTCATGCCAGGTCATATCCTGCCGCTTATGGCGCTTACCGGTGGGGTGATGATGCGGCTCGGGCGCGCCGAGGGCGCGGTCGATCTGATGAAGTGTGCCGGGCTGCGGCCCGCCGCGGCGCTATGCGCGATTCTCGATGAGAACGGGGAGATGGCGACGCTGCCGACGCTGCGCGAGTTCGCCGTGAAACATGATCTGCCGATCGTATTCACTCGCGATCTGATCTCGCATCGCCTGACCAACGAGGTTTTGGTGCAGCGCGTGTCGAGCGTGCCGTTTCAAATCGAGAATGGCGACTTCCAGGCTGTCATCTTCAGAAATATTGTCGATGGCCGTGAGCATCTCGCACTGATTAAGGGCAATGTCGGTGGAGGGCGTCCGGCGCTGGTGCGGCTGCATTCCGAGTGCTTGACCGGAGACGTTTTCGAGTCGGCGCGATGCGACTGCGGTGAGCAACTGGAAGAATCGATCGAAAGGATTCTGGCATCCGAATCTGGTGTGATTATTTACTTGCATCAAGAGGGACGCGGAATCGGGTTGGGAAACAAAATTCGCGCCTACGCGTTGCAGGACACCGGGCTCGACACCGTCGAGGCCAACCTGCAATTAGGCTTCGAGGAAGACTTGCGTGATTACGGTATCGGAGCGCAGATCGTCCGTGACCTTGGTATCGGCGAGGTGCGCCTGTTGACCAACAATCCTCATAAGATTGACAGCCTCCGGCGGTACGGCGTGAACGTGACACGGGTCCCGCTCGAGGTCGAACCGCATAAAGGCAACATCGGATATCTTCGCACCAAGAAAGAAAAGCTGGGCCATCTCTTCTCGGACCTCAAACTGATAACATAGCTGCGCGGTCGCGGCGTGCGCGGCTTGATTTTTATGGGAAGCAGACACATGGGCCGCGAGCTCGCGCTCAAGGCTCTCTACCGAATCGACATATGCGGCGGCGCCTCGAGCGATGACCTCGCGGCGTTGTTCGAAACCGCACCCACCGACAGTCAGATGCGGGTCTTCGCCAATGCGCTCATCGATGGTGTCCGCAAGGATGAACGCGACCTCGACAAGCAAATCGCCGACGCGCTGGAGCATTGGTCGGTGAAGCGCCTGTCGCGTATCGATCACAACATCCTGCGCATGGCCGTCTTCGAGATGTTGCACATGGACGACGTACCAACGCGCGTCACCATCGACGAGGCGATCGAGCTGGCAAAAACCTATGGCGATGAAGGCTCTGGACGCTTCGTCAATGGCGTCCTCGACCACATCGCCGACGTATGCAAACTTAAAGAGAAAGGTGAAGATCGCCCGTCTGCGAAGCATGACTAGGCGGGTAGCGATAATCGCCCTGATGCTGCTCGCATCCGGGTGCGGCTATCATTTCGGCGCTGCGGGCACCAACCTGCCGGATAGCGCACAAACCATTTACGTCGCGCGCTTCACCAATCAGACCCGCCAGACCGGCATCAACGACGAGTTCATGGTGTACTTGAAGGATGAGATCGCAAGTCACAAACGGCTCACTATCGTCGATAGCCCCTCGGATGCCGACCTGGAACTGACCGGCGCCGTCCTGCAAGTCCTGACGGTCCCGAATGCATTCAACTCGGTGCTCGAACCTACCCAGTATGGCGAGACGTTAGTCGTGCGCGCATGGCTGCGGGATCACCACAGCGGCAAGCTGCTGTGGAGCGTCAATCAGATGAGTGATAGCGAGAACTACGCGACGGTATCGCAGAACGTCCTGAACACCACGCCGACATTCCTGCAGCAGAATCTCCGCACCGCCGATATCGCGCGGTTGAGCGACATCCAGACGACCGAGACCCAGGAGCGCGGGTCGCGCACTCAGATGATGGCGAACCTGGCGGCTCATATGTACGACTCGATGGCGACGGGGTTCTGACGATCGAGGAGGGGAACCATGGCGGCGGAGAACGGGCTAGGATTCCTTCGCATCGTCGAAACCGCCAAGACGCTGCCCGCGGCGATTCTTATCGCGGGGCCGCAAGCCTTCCTTCGTGAATACATAGTGGATGCGATCGCGCGCCGCCTGGTTCGGGAAGGCCTTCAGTATCGGACCTTCCAGATCGCCAATGCCTCGGACTTTGCTTCCGTGGTTGAGGAGCTTCGCGCGCCGGACCTCTTCGCTCCCAAACGAATGCTGGTCTGCCGTGTGATGCGTTCCTTCCGGGATCGCGGCGGCGAAGAAAGTCTCTCCGCCGATGACTCATCGGAGAAGGAAACGCGGGGTGGCGACGCGGGCCTGATTGGCGCGGTGAGCGACGCGCGTCCGCCTAACCACCTCGTCATCGTGTACGACAAGGATGCGGCGCCGGCGAAGATTCGGCGCGCCGCCGAAAGCGCCGGCATCCTGGTGAACTGCTTGCGTCCTTTTGACAATCAGCTCCCTCAATATGCGGCAAGTTTCGCGCGTGGCTTCGATTTGAAACTTTCACAGAGCGCCGCCGAGCTGCTGGTCGCGCGCCACGGCGGCGATCTCGCCGCGATCGCGAATGCGCTCGGCAAGCTGGCGATTCATCTGGAAAAAGGAGCGTCGATAGAAGCCGCGGATCTGACGGAGCAGGGACCCTCGAAGCTGCCCGAACCATTCGAAATCGCCGAGAGCCTATCGGCGGGGAGAATGTCGGCGACGCTCGCGCAACTGGATCGGTCGCTTGCGGGCGGACGCGATCCATTTGAGCTGCTTGCGGTCGAGTTCATCCCGGTGATGCGGCGTATGATGCTGGCGGCCTCGATGCTGGCGGCGCGCAAAAGCGCCTACGACATTGCGGGAGCTCTCGGATTTGGGCCGACCAGTCCTTTGGCGACCCGCGCCATCGATGGCGCAAAACGTTTCGGGCTTGCGCGGCTTCGGCGCGCGTATCGTCGCGCGGGCGAACTCGACATCGGCTTCAAGAACGGCGAGATAAAGGATCGCGCCGAGGCACTATCGGCGCTGGTGCTCGAGCTGACGACGCAATAGCTAAAAACGATAGCGGCGCCCGAAGGACGCCGCCATCATAAAAATCCACCCGCTAAGCTTGCTGAGATTTCGCGCCGTGCGTTTTATGAAACTGCGCCGAGAGACGTCCGATCTTGCGGCTCGCCGTGTTGCGATGCAGCTTGCCTTTGCTGGCGGCCTTGTCGAGCGCGGCGATGGCGGTGCGCAGTTTCTCCTGCGCTGCGGCGGCATCTGTCGCGGCAATCGATTCGGATGCAACTTTGACAGCGGTGCGGACCTGGGTCCGCGCCATACGGTTATGTTCGCGGCGCTTGAGGTTCTGCCGGTGGCGCTTCTCTGCTGACGGATGAACGGGAATGTGCGGCATAATCCCTCTTAGCTAACAGTCCCGCTCTGTGTGGTCAATACTATAGGGGCAGCACCAGCTCAAATGCAGTCTTGAGTCGAAGCTGTGAATCCTCCGGCGATGCCGCGATCTTGGAAGATCCGCGCGAAACTTACGCGTTGCCGCCTATTACGATAACGCGGCTTCTCGTGTCACGGGGTCGGACTCGGCTTTTGAGAAATGTTACTCTCCTGTAACTTCACAGGGGGCGAGGGTTAGTCGTTCTGATCCCGGAAATCATCTCGCACAATTTTCTCGAAGACCTCGCGCTGGTGCTGTGCGTGGCGGCCTTCACCACCGTGGTCTTCCAGGCGATTCGCCAACCGGTGGTGGTCGGCTACCTGATTGCCGGCGTTATCGTCGGACCGTATACGCCATTCGTGTATGCGAACCCGGAGCGCATCCATACCATTTCGGAACTCGGCGTTATCCTGTTGATGTTCGCGCTCGGACTGGAATTTTCAGTGCGCCGGCTGGTCCGGGTGGGCCCGACCTCGGGATTTATTTCCGTACTTCAAGTCAGTCTGATGATCTGGCTCGGGTACATGGTTGGCCAGGCGATGGGATGGAGCTCGCTCGAGAGCGTTTTCACCGGCGCGCTGCTGTCGATTTCGAGCACCACCATCGTCGCCAAGGTATACGAGGAAAATAAGGTGCCGGAACGCCTGCGCGAGTTGGTCCTCGGGGTTTTGCTCACCGAAGATCTCATCGCGGTGATCGAACTCGCGGTGTTGACCGCGTTGGCATCGGGCAATGGTATGTCGGCGCGAATGATCGGGGTCACGGTGGGGCGGCTCGCATTATTCCTCGCGGCGTTGGTCGGCGTCGGGATGCTGGTGGTGCCGCGGCTAATTCGGCTCGTCGCGAGTTTCGAACGCGCGGAGACGCTGCTGGTCGCAAGCATCGGAATCTGCTTCGCATTCGCCATTTTGGCCGATCATTTCGGCTATTCGGTTGCGCTCGGCGCGTTCCTCGCGGGATCGCTGGTCGCGGAGTCCGGCCAGGGTCACAAGGTTGAGCATCTGATTTTGCCGGTTCGCGATATGTTCGCGGCCGTGTTCTTCGTGTCGGTCGGCATGCTGTTGAATCCGGCGCTGGTCGCCGACCATTGGATCGCGATGCTCATCCTCGTGACCACCGTCATTCTAGGCAAGATTCTCGGCGTTACGGTGGGCGCGATGCTGGCGGGTTCCGGACCCAGACTCTCGGTCGAGGCCGGCATGAGCCTGGCGCAGATCGGCGAGTTTTCTTTCATCATCGCCGCGCTGGCGCTGGAAACTCACGCTGCGCGGGACTTCCTCTATTCGCTGGCGGTCGCGGTTTCCGTCGTCACCACTTTCACCACGCCGTATCTCATCCGGGCGTCGGGGCCAATCGCGGAGAGCTTCGAACGGCGCGTTCCGCGCGGTTTCGTCGTGCTCGAAGCGCTTTATGAGGCCGCAGTCGAGCACATCCGCGGGCGGGCGGCATCGCGCACACAGGTGGTGACGATTCGATGGTCGTTCATCGCGATGATCTGCTCGGCGGTGGTGATCGCCGGGTTCATCATCGGGGCCGAAGTATTTATGGAGCCGCTGACATTTTTGCTCCAAAGCTCCTTCTCGCTGTCGTTCGTGGCGGCTGAAACCGCGCTGGGAGCGATAACCGTCGCGGCATGCGGATTTCCGTCGCTTGCGTTGTTTCACGCGACCGGGCGGCTCGCGCTCGCGCTGGCGGCGCGCGCGATTCCGGAAGGAGCGGCTGACGGTGAGGTCAGGCCGCCCGGATGGGAATCGTTGGTCGAGATCATGCACGTCGCGCTGATGATCGTTGTCACCATCGTCGTTCTCGCGATCGTGCAGCCGTTCCTTGAACCACTGGAGGGAGTCGGAGTGCTCGCACTGGCGGTCGCCGCAATGGGCATCGTGACCTGGCGCGGAGTGTCAAGGACGCTGGGCCAGATGCGCGAAGCCGCGCGCCTCATCGCGCGCGCACTGGCCGTGGAACATACACAGAAGATGCCGGGCAAGCTTCAGGAAGAGGAGATCCCCGGACTCGGAGTCATCGTGCCGGTGCGGCTCGAGCCCGGCAGTCCCGCGAGCGGTAGGACGATCGCGGATTTGCATCTTCCATCGGCAACCGGCGCGGTGGTGGTCGCAATCGGCCGCGGGCACGACGGGTTGGTGGTCCCTGGGCACCATGAGGTCCTGCGCGATGGCGATGTGCTGGGGCTGGCAGGAACGCATCATGCGATCCGCGCGGCGATTGAGAGACTTACGCCACCGCACCGCGCCGAACCGGTCGCCTCAGGCGCTCCGAGCTAACGCCTCGTCCAGCAAGGACTTCGCTTCACGCAGATCACCGGTTGCTAAGCCTTCCGTGAACCATCCGTAGATCGGTTCGATGATGGCGCGCGCCTCATCATGCTTGCCGTGTTCGAGCAACAGTCGCGTCAGGCTATTGGCGGCGCGAAGCTCCCATCCTTTGGCTTCCTGGGCTCGCGCGATCTGCAGCGCCTCGCGGAACTGCTGTTCGGCAGCGCGGTCATTGGGTTCGCGGCGATGGAATTCGCCGCGGATGCGGTGAATCTCGGATTCCAGGATTCTCGTGTCGAAGCGATCGACGGATTCGAGCGCCTGGTCCAGCGCCCTGATTCCCTCGTCCGCGAGTTTGGCTTCCAGACACGATTCGGCGAACAGCACGCGCATGAATTGATGGAGTAGTTCGCCGCCGGCTTCGCGAATCTGCTGAAGCCCTTCCCGCATCAGTTGCACTCCGCGATCGATGTCGCCGGCGTTCATCATTATCCGACCCGTCGATATGGTTCCGCACGCGAGCCAAATCGGAAAGCCATTCTCTCGCGCGACCGAAACCAGGTTCTGGGTGGTCGCCATCGTGTCCGTGTAGGTGCGGCATAGATGATCCACGGAAACTTTGTATTGCAACGCGAACGCAATGCTGAAGGGGCGGTTCAGCCGCAACGCCAGCGCGAGTGCTTCGTCGGCGCAGCGCCGCGCCTTATCGGGGTAGCCGCACATCCACTGCGCCCATGCTAGCTGCGCGCGATTGGGAACCACCGGATCAACCATACTGAACAGCGACTTTTCCAAATCGATGTTGAACAGCTCCACGGCACGCTCGAAGCTGACCCGCGCCTGTACCGGATGACCGCGCCAGATCTGCGCGACTCCGAGAAGCTGCAGCGCCGAGGCCATCCGAGTGTCGTTCGGGTTGGTTACCATCGCGATGAGGCGGCGCGCCATTTCCTCGGCGCCGCGCGGGTTGCCGCGGGAGAATTCGACGTTCCAGCGCGCAAAAATCGCCAGATAGAGCGCATCCGGATCGGTGATGCGTTCCGAAAGTTCCTCCAGCCTCAGGGTCAGGCGATGGATTTCGGGATCCAGCACGCCGCGCAGGGAAGCCAGGGTCTGGCCCTGGATCGCGATGAGTCGAACCTCTCGCGCGTCGCGTGCGGCATTTTCCGGCAGCAGACGCAGCAGCTCCAGCGCCCGGGTAAAATTCTGCACCGCTTCGTGGTAGGCGGAATTCGCGCGGGCCTGCTCACCCGCGCGCATGAGATAGTCGAAGCCCTTCTCAGGGTTCCCGCTGCGGCTGAAATGATACGCGAGCTCAGGCAAGTGATCGTCGAGCTGTTGCGCATACATCGATTCAAGGGCGATCGCGGTTTTCTCGTGAATCGACTTGCGTCTTTCTGTCAGTACCGAATCGTAGGCGACTTCCTGGGTCAGTGCGTGCTTGAAAACGTATTCGACATCGGGAAAGGCGGGCTGCTCGTAAATGAACTCGCCGAGCTGCAGGGCCGCCATCGTCGGCGTGAGTTCATCTTCGCCGCGTTCTACCACGCGCTTGACTAGCCCGAGCGGAAATTCCTTGCCGATGATCGAAAGCGTTTGCAGCAGGTCTTTTTCCTGCACCGATAGACGATCGATGCGCGCGGCCAGGATGCCTTTCACACTCGGTGGAATCTTGATCGAGCTGAGCGGCTGCGCGAGGCTGACCTTGCCGTTGCGCACCAGCGCGCCGCTTTCGAACATCGCTTGCACGGTTTCTTCCATGAAGAACGGATTGCCCTCGGTACGCTCGACGATCAGGCGCTTGAGCGGGTCGAGTTCCGCGCCGTTTCCTAACATGGCGGCGAGCAGGCTGTCCGCGCTTTCGCGCCCGAGCGGATTGAGCTGAAGCTGCACATAATAACTTTTCGAGCCCCAATCATGACGATATTCCGGTCGATAGTTCACCATCATGAGAACGCGGGCAGTCCCGATCGAATCCGCGAAGAGGTTCAGGAATCCCTGCGTCTCGGTATCGACCCAATGCAGATCCTCGAAGACCGCGATGAGGGGCTGGTTGAGGCTTTCGCGCAGCAGCAGGCGCTTGATCGCATCGAGTGTGCGGCGGCGCCGAATTGCCGCATCCATTTCGGCGAGCGGATCGCCGCCCTCGGCTACTCCCAGCAGCGAGAACAAATAGGGCAGGGTGTCCTCGAGGGCACGGTCGAGCATCAGCACCTTGCCGCCGATTTTCTCGCGGCGTCTACGCTCCTCATCATCCGAGGTGATCTCGAAATAATTCTTGAGCAAATCGATGAGCGGCAGATAAGCCGAGGCCTTTCCATGCGAGACTGAAAACGTTTCGAGAATGAGCGATCCGGATTGAGCGATGATCTTGAACTCGTGGAATAGGCGCGACTTTCCCACCCCGGCTTCGCCGACCGCAGCGATGATTTGGCCATGACCGGTGCGCGCGAGTTCGAGCGCGCGGCCAAGTTGCGCCATCTCGTGATCGCGTCCGACGAACTTCGATAGTCCCCGCTGCGCGGAAGCCTGAAGCCGCGTCCGCAGCGGACCGAGTCCCACGACCTCGTAAACATTGATGAGTTCGCTGAGCCCTTTGACCCGCGTGGGCCCGAGTGGCTTCAGGGTGAAATAACCCTCGACGAAGCGGCGAGTGTTTTCCGTGATCGCGATTGCGCCGGTCGGCGCGAGCGCCTGCATCCGTGCCGCGAGGCTGGTCGCATGGCCAATCGGCGTGTACTCGGTGTGGGCCTCGCCGGTCCTGATGGTGCGCACGACAGCTTCGCCGGTGTTGGCGCCGATGCGCACCTCGATGGGAGAATTGCCTGACTCGCGTAACTTTGTGGAATAGCGCCGCAAATCGTCCTGCATCTTAAGGGCGGCGAGCAGCGCGCGATGCGGATGATCCTCGTGCGCGACCGGCGCGCCGAAGAGTGCGAAGATCCCGTCGCCGGTCGACTGCACTATATAGCCGTCGTAGCGATGGACCGCGTCGATCATGATCCGCAGCGCGGGATCGATCAGCGCGCGCGCCTGTTCGGGATCGATATCCTCCATCAGATCCATCGATCCTTTGATGTCGGCGAATAAGGAAGTAACGGTTTTGCGCTCGCCTTCGGGCAGCGTCGTCGCATCAGTCGCGGGGCGCTCGATCAGAGCAGGCGCAGAGCGAGGGGTCTGCCTCGATGGTGGAGGTGGCGCGACCGGCTGACTTGGAGTCTCGCCGAGACGCGTACCGCATTGCGTGCAGAATTTCGCATCAGGCGGATTTTCCGCACCGCAGGAGGGACAGCGCGACTCGAGTTTCGCGCCGCATTCGGCGCAGAACTTGGCCGTCGCTGCGTTTTCAGTGCTGCACTTCGGACATCGCATCCGACTGTCAGTCTCGTCGAAAACGAGCGCTTAGGAAAGGCAGGCGAGATACTGCGGAACTACTTCGCGCTCCAGCCGCCGTCGATGACGAAGGGTTGGCCGGTGGCGAACTTGCAATCGTCGCTCGCGAGGAACAGCGCGGTCTGCGCGATCTCCTCAGGCTCACCCATCCGTCCGAACACCGACGCGCGCTTGACGAAGGTCGGCGCCAATCCTTGTCCGCCCGAAGCCCGATCCGCCATCTCGGTGTGGATGAATCCGGGGCAGATGCAGTTCGCGCGGATGTTGTAGCGTCCGTATTCGAGCGCCACCACCCGCGTCATCGAGATCACGGCGGCCTTGGCCGCGCTGTACGCTACCGAGCCACGCAACCCGATGATTCCAGCGATCGACGCGGTGCTGATGACGGCGCCTCCACCGCGTTTGACCAATGCGGGCAGCGCGTACTTCATGCCGAGCCATACGCCGCGAAGGTTGATCGCGATGACGCGATCGAATTGCTCCTCGGTAACTTCGGCGGTAAAGCGGCCTTCGCCTTCGATACCTGCGTTGTTGTAGATGATGTCGAGCCCGCCGAACTTCGCGACGGTGCCCGACACCATCGAGCTTGCATCTTCGGAATTTGAAACGTCAGCGCGAATCGCGATTGCCTGGCCACCCGCGTCGTTGATTCGACGCACGGTGTCCTCGGCGCCCGCCATATTGACGTCAACCACCGCGACCTTGGCGCCTTCGCGCGCGAACAGCGTCGCGGTTGCGCGGCCCATCCCGGATCCTGCGCCGGTAATGAGCGCGACTTTGTCTTTCAGTCTCATCGAAAAATTCCTAGACCAGCCCGTATTCCTTCAGCAGTCCGCGATCCGCAACCGGATTACGCTTCACGCCCGCGCGCGCCTTGGTCGTTCCCGGGATCTTCGTGATCGCATCGACGAGGCCGATAGAATCCGCATGTTCCTTGAGCGCCGGCATAACTTCCTGCGCGATAAGCCGCATGCTGGTCTGTCGATCCTTGTTGCTGACCGGTCCCTGCACATTGAACACGATGAGTGAGCCTGGACGCAGCGTAGTTAGGATCGCCTTCATCTTTGGAATTACGGTCTTGGGGCTGCCGATCATGAATTGCAGATTCTTCTGCGCCCGTTGATAGCCGGGGATCAGCTTCTGACGAATCTTCACGGGATCGATCTCAACTTCCTCGACCTGGCCGCGCATCTTCTCGCCGCTGATGCCGAGCCAGCTTCCCTGCGGCTGCTTGGCGAGCTTCTGAATTGCTTCCTTCGAGTTGTAACCCGGAGGCAGCGTGTGCTCGACGCGCGAGAAAGTATTCTGCCCGCCGCCGAAGAGAAATCCCTGGCCGAGCTCCTGCGCCTTCTCATCGGTTTCGGCGACGAAGGTCGGGAGGAGATAGCCGAAATTTTCCGAGCCCGCCTCGTACCCGTGCTTAAGCGCCTCGTCGGCGTAGAGGTCCCACATATCGCAAGTCGCGGGGAGCGCGGTGCCGAGGCCGAAATAAGGATGACCCTTCTCCGCGCACCACCTAATGGTCTCGGGGCTGAGCGTGCCCGGAATCCACATCTGTGGATACGGCTTCTGATAGGGGAGAGCCCATGGGTTCACGTGGCGATAGTTGAAATGTTTGCCCTCGTAACGCCAGGGACCGGGCCTGGTCCACGCTTGAATAATGAAGTCGTGCGCCTCTTCGAAGTATTCGCGATTGTAAGCGGGATTGGCGTTGTTGAAGAACTGCTCGCTGCCCGCGCCGCGCACCCATCCGGTGATGAGGCGTCCACGCGAGATGAGATCGATCTCGGCCAGCTCTTCCGCCATCCGCAGTGGATGCTTCAACACCGGCAGCGGATTGCCGATAAGCAGGATGTGCGCCTTCTTGGTCAGGCGCGCAAGAATCGCCGCCTCGACATTCATCACGCTGCCCATGCAGAACGGATTGCCGTGATGCTCGTTGAGCGCGACGATGTCGAAGCCGAGTTCTTCGGCGTAGAGATTTTCGTCGATGTAGTAGTTGTAATCTTCGGCTGCCTTCTCGCGATCGAAGTAGCTATTGGAGACCGCGAAGTGCGCGCCATTTTTCAGGATGACTTCTTCCGGGACCCAGCGGACCGGACGTTCGGTGAAATATCCTAATTTCATATGAGACCGCTCCTGCGTGTCGCTATGCAGCCAGAAACTTGGTTACGACGCGTTCGAACTCGGCCGAGTTTTCGATCTCGGGCCGATGACCGACGTCATTGATAGTCGCGATTTGCGCCTCAGGAATCGCCTTCTTATAAGCGTCGATGCAGCCGCGCGGGACCACGTGATCCGCAGTACCCCATATCAGCAGCGTCGGCGTTTTAGTGCCGCGCAGCAGATGCGGGAGGCTGGGATTGTTCATGTACGGTTCCCACCCGATGCGAGCGGCCTCGGCGCGTGCGTCCTCGAAGGCCTCGAACTGCTCGGCCGTCATCTCACCGCCGTAGAGCTTGGCAAATTCGGGCGTCTTGTAGGGATCCGCGACCGTCGAGCGCAGATGGGTGCGGATAGTGATGGGGAAGATGTCGAAGATTTCGCCTTGCTCAGGCCTAATGCCCATCGGTGCGACCAGCACTGCTTTCGAGAAGATGCGCTGATCGGCGGCGAGCATCTCGGCCGCGATGTACCCGCCGGCGGAGAAGCCGATCACGTCGATGGGATCGAGCTTCATCTCGCGCAACACCTGCGAGTAGAACCCGCCCAGATCGCGATAGTTCCGGATCCAATCGATTTTCGGAGTTTTGCCGTAGGCGGGCTGCAGCGGAATCAGCAGCGTGCGCTCATGTGCGAGAGTCTCGTTCCAGGTCATCCAACCCGGGTATCCGAGCTCGTCATGAAGGATGAGCAGGGGCTTGCCGGAGCCCGCTTTCACCATCACCAGTTCCGCGCCCGCGACGTTAAGTTTTTCCTCGGTGGATTTGATCACATCATTCTCCCCTGAGAGTCGCTTCACAGATTATTCCCACGATGTGCCCCAAATGATCAAACGAAAAGTCACGCCCCGCAACATACCGATCGGTTAAGCGATGCTTCACCAGCTATCGATGTACGGGTGCTTCTTGCCGGTGCGCGGCGGCGGCTTGGGACATGAGCGCCATCCCGCCGCGATGTACTTGCGCGTCTCGGCAGGATCGATGACGTTGTCGATGCTGAAATGCGAGGCATTGTTGAGCGCCTTGCCACGTTGATACATCGAGGCGACCATCTCATCGAAACGCGATTTGCGCTGCGCCGGATCAGCGATTGCCGCAAGCTCGTTGCGATAGCCGAGCTTCACCGCGCCCTCCAACCCCATCGGACCGAACTCGCCAGTCGGCCATGCGACCGTGAAGACTGCGGCGTCATACGCGCCGGCCGCCATTGCAATTCCGCCGAGGCCATAGGCCTTGCGCAATACGATCGTGAAAAAGGGCACCGTTGCATTCGCCGCGGTGACAAACAGTCGTGACGAATGACGCACCAGCGCGGTCTTCTCGATCTCGGGGCCGACCATGATGCCGGGCGTATCGCACAGGAAAATCAGCGGGATGTCGAAAGCATCGCAAAGCTGAACGAAGTGGGCGGCTTTGTCGGAGCCATCGCTGTCGATCGCGCCCGCGAGGTGATTGGGGTTGTTGGCGATGAGGCCGAACGGATGGCCCTCGATGCGGATGAATGCGGTGATCATGCCATGACCGAAATGCGGCCGCAGCTCCAGCGCCGAATCGGTGTCCGCCATCGTGTGAATCACCGAGCGGATGTCATACACGCGGAGGCGATTCTCTGGAATGATGCCACGTAGTAGTCGCTGATCGGGGCAGCTCCATTTATCGAGCGAGCCCTGAAAATAGGAGAGATATTTCTTCGCAACCTTGGTGGCCTCAGCCTCGTCCTCGACCGCGACATCGACCACGCCACTGCGCGTCTGCACATCAAGCGGGCCGATTTCCTCGGGACGATATATACCGAGCCCGCCGCCCTCGATCATCGCGGGACCGCCCATGCCGATGTTGGAGCCTTTAGTTGCGATGACTACATCGCAGATCCCCAGCAGCGAGGCATTGCCCGCGTAGCATCGCCCGGAGGTGATCCCAATCATCGGCACCAACCCGCTGAGCCGTGGGAAGTCATAGAACGTCCGCGAACTGAAGCCGCCGTCGGTATCGCCGGGGCGTCCGCCGCCGCCTTCGGCGTACAGCACCAGCGGCAGCCGGAAGTCATTGGCGATTTGGATCATGCGATCGGTTTTGCGATGGTTCTGATGGCCTTGCGTCCCGGCCAGCACCGTGAAGTCGTAGGCCATCAGGACGCAGCGCGATTTGTCCTCGGGGAATAGATCGCCGTTGACGCTGCCGAGGCCGACCACCATGCCATCGGCGGGCGTGTTCTTGATGAGATCATCGAGGGTGCGACGGCGGCGTTGCGCGGCAATCACCAGCGGTCCATATTCGACAAACTTTCCGGCGTCGCAAATATCTTCGATGTTTTCACGCGCGGTGCGTTGCCGGGTTTTGCGCCGGCGCGCGACGGCCTCGGGCCGCGCGGCATCGAGGGTGACCTCGTGGCGCTGATGAACTTCCTCGAGGTCGGCGCGCACCTCGTCGTGGTCGATAGTCTGGTTCTTTGGCGTTGACATAAGAATGATCGCATCATCTTCTAACCCAAGACGCGGTATCTTGCATATGCGCCGAGGCGGACCTATCGTCATCGCCGCGAACAATTTGCATTCGAGGTAGTCAGATGAACCTGAAGGACACGGTCGCGATAGTCACTGGCGGCGGCTCGGGGCTGGGCGAGGCGACGATTCGTGAGTTTGCCGGCGCGGGCGCGAAGGTCGCGATTCTCGACCTGGCGGCATCGCCGGGCGCGAAGGTCGCGGAGTCGATCGGCGACAAGGCGCTCTTCGTCCCTGCCGATGTGGTTTCCGAGACTGACGTGAAGGACGCGGTTGCGAAGGTCGTTGCGAAGTTCGGCGGCGTGCATGTGCTGGTGAACTGCGCCGGCATCGGGCGCGCGAGCCGCACGCTCTCCAAGGACGGACCGCATTCGCTCGACCTGTTCAGCAAAGTTATCCAGGTCAATCTGATCGGAACCTTCAATGCGATCCGCCTCGCTGCGGCCGCGATGGCGAAGAACCAGCCCAACGCCGATGGCGAGCGCGGCGTCATCGTTAATACTGCGTCGGTGGCGGCCTTCGATGGCCAAATCGGCCAAGCGGCATACTCGGCCTCCAAGGGCGGCGTGGTTGGGATGACGCTGCCGATCGCGCGCGACCTCGCCAACGTCGGCATCCGCGTATGCACCATCGCTCCGGGAACCTTCGAAACTCCGATGCTGGCGGGATTGCCCGATCCGGCGCGTAAGGCGCTCGAGTCGCAGATTCCCTTTCCTTCGCGCCTCGGACGGCCGACCGAGTATGCGGCCCTCGCGCGACACATCGTCGAGAACGCGATGCTCAACGGCGAAACCATCCGCCTCGATGGCGCGCTGCGCATGCCGCCGCGCTGAGAGGAAACCATGATCAACACGAGCAGGATTGCAGATGGTCTCCGGCGCGCAGTCGAGTCAGGTGATGTTCCCGGCGTAGCCGCGGCGGCAGCGACCGCCGACGGTGTCATCTTCACGGGCGCCTTCGGTAAGCGAAACTTGGCGTCGGGCGCTCTGATGACATCGGATACTGTCGTCTGGATCGCATCGATGACGAAGGCCGTTACCGCTGCCTGCGCGATGCAGCAGGTCGAGCGCGGCAGGCTCTCCCTCGATAGTGACATCGCGGCGATTCTGCCGGAGCTCGGAAGGGTGCAGGTGCTGGAAGGCTTTGCCGCCGATGGCAAGCCACGACTGCGGGCGCCGAAGCGCGCCATCACCTTGCGTCATCTGCTGACGCATACGGCCGGCTACGCATACGAAATTTGGAACGGCAATATCGCGCGCTATCTGGAAGTGACCGGCACCCCGGGTATCATTTCGGGAAAGAACGCCGCGCTGGATTTGCCGCTAATTGCCGACCCTGGCGAGAAATGGGAATACAGCATCGCGATCGACTGGGCGGGCAAGGCGGTGGAAGCGGTTTCCGGCCAGACCCTCGACAAGTATATGCGCGAGAACCTTCTCCAGCCGCTCGGCATGACCGACACCGCCTTCAAGATTAGCGATGCGCAACGGCAGCGCCGCGCCGCGGTTCATGTGCGTACACCCGAGGGCCTCGTTCCGACCGAAATCGAAATGGCGCAGAACCCCGAATTCTTCGCCGGCGGCGGAGGCCTGTATTCCACCGTCGGCGACTATCTCAAGTTCGCCCAGATGATCCTCCATGGCGGCGCGCTCAACGGCGTCAAGGTGCTGCAGCCGGAGACGGTCGCAACGATGTCGCACAACGCCATGGGCAATCTGGTGTGCAGCGCGATGAAGACGGTTGCTCCGTCGTCGAGCAACGACGTCGATTTCGTCGCGGGCATGAAGTGGGGTTTGAGCTTCATGATCAACCCGGCGTCGATGCCGACCGGGCGCTCGGCGGGCAGCCTCGCATGGGCGGGCCTGGCCAATTCGTATTACTGGATCGATCCGGTGCGGAATGTCGCGGGCGTCTATGCGACGCAGATACTGCCCTTTTACGATGCGAAGGCATTTAAGGCTTTCGAAGGCTTCGAAACCGCGGTGTATCAGGCGATATAAATCAGCATTAGTGGAAATCGTGCGAGGGGGGCAGCGCGCCGCTGAGTTTCAGCTCCTCGAAGCGCTGTGCCTTGATCAGCATCACGCCGTCGCGCTTTTGCATGATGCCTTCAACTTGTAGGATCGCCGCGCCGCGCAACAGCGCGCGATGCTTCTGAAACAAATCAGGCATCACGATCGCATTGCTGATGCCGGTTTCATCTTCCAGCGTCAGAAAGAAAAATCCCTTCGCGGTGCCGGGACGCTGCCGCACAATAACCAGCCCTGCGGTTTTTACCCACGTGCCATTTTCGACTTTCGTAGTTTCATCCGCCGACAGCACGCCCCGCGCGGTGAGACGTTCGCGCAAATGCGCCATCAGATGAGGTCCCGCCGTGAGGCCCATGGTCGAATAGTCGGCGCGGGTTTCATCGAGCGGCGACATGCCCGGCAACGGCGAGGTCGTGCCGCGCTTGGGCTCGATGCCGGCGAGCAAGCTTTTAGGATCGCGCTCGACGGCGGCGGCCTGCCATAGCGCCTCGCGGCGACTGAGCCCGAAGCATGCGAAGGCGCCGGAGTATGCGAGGGCATCGAGCTCGCGGCGATTGGGCGCGGTGCGGGCGGTGAAATCGGCGAGCGAGGCGAATGGAGCACGCGCCCGTTCCGCCTCGATGCGGCAGCCGACTTCCTCGCGCAGGCCCATCACGTATTTGAGTCCGAGGCGGAGGGACCTAACCCTACTAAAGTTGTCCTCCTTCCTTGTTCCCTCGCCCTTCAGGGAGAGGGTGGCGCTACTGCGCCGGGAGAGGTCGGCGGGGGTGGCACTCGGCTGCACCCCCTCCTGCGAGGCATCCGTCTCGCGAAGTGAAGAGCGAGACCGATGCCTCGCTTCCTCCCCCGCGGAAAAACGCGGAGGAGAGAATTCTCCAGTGTGCAAAACCACTACGACTGGGACACATCGATGGGCAGGATAGTGACGCCATGGCGTTGCGCATCCTTCACCAGCGTTGCGGGATGATAGAAGCCCATCGGATAGCAGTTCAGCATCGAAGCGAAAAACGCTGCCGCATGATGGCACTTCAGATACGCCGACGCGTATGCGATCAGCGCGAAGCTCGCCGAATGCGACTCCGGAAAACCATACAGCGCGAAGGAGGTGATGCTGCGCACAATTTCCTCGGCGGGCGCGCCGATGATGCCCTTTTGCGCCATGCCCTCGCGCAGGCGGCGCTCGATTTTTTCCATCCGCGCCTGCGAGCGCTTGAAACCCATCGCGCGGCGCACCTCTTCGGCCTCGCCGCCGGAAAGCCCCGCCGCGGTCATCGCGACACGAATCACCTGCTCCTGAAAGAGCGGAACGCCGAGCGTGCGCTTGAGAATCGGCTCCAGCATCGGATGCGGATAGGTCACCTTCTGCCGTCCGTTGCGCCGCTCCAGGTACGGATTGACCATGTTGCCGACGATGGGGCCGGGACGGATGATCGCGACCTCGACCACCAGGTCGTAAAACTTGGTCGGCTTCATGCGTGGCAGGGTCGCCATCTGCGCGCGACTCTCGACCTGGAACACGCCGATGGTGTCGGCGGCGCGTAACATTTTGTAAACCTCGGGATCGTCGGCGGGCAGATGCGCGAGGTCGATTTCGACCTCCTCATGCGCGCGAATCATCGGGATCGCCTGCTCCAGAACAGCCAGCATCCCCAGCCCGAGCAGATCGATCTTGATGATGCCGAGGTCCGCGCAATCCTCCTTGTCCCATTGTACGACCACGCGCCCCGGCATCGAGGCGGGTTCGAGCGGCACGACCTCATCGAGCGGGCCGGCCGCGATCACCATCCCGCCGCTATGCTGTCCGAGATGACGCGGCACGCTCTGGATGCGCCGCACCAGGTCGATCATCATTGCGATGCGCGGCGTGGCGACATCGACGCCGCCCTTGCGCAGCAGCGCGACGATATCGTCATGGTCATCGCGAAACTCATACGCCTGGTTGAGGCGCGCGAGCTTGTCGATTTGCTCGGGCGGGAAGCCGAGCACCTTGCCAACCTCGCGCACCGCGCTGCGGGTGCGATAGGTGATGACGTTCGCGGTCATCGCGGCGCCGCGTTCGCCATAGCGGCGATAGACATACTGGATGACCTTTTCGCGCTGGTCGCCGCTGGGCAGGTCGAGATCGATATCGGGCCATTCGCCGCGTTCCTCCGAAAGGAAGCGCTCGAACAGCAGCTCCATCTTCACCGCGTCGATGGCGGTGATTCCGAGCGCATAGCAGACCGCGCTGTTGGCCGCCGAGCCGCGCCCCTGCGCCATGATTTGATTCTCGCGGCAGAACTGCACGATGTCCCATACGATGAGGAAGTAGCCGGCGAGTTGCAGCTTCGCGATGATCGCAAGTTCGTGCTCGAGTTGACGGCGCGTGCGATCATCGATGGCGCGGCCCCATCTGTCTCGCGCGCCCCGCGTAGGTCAGCGCACGCAGATAAGAGTCGGGAGTTTCGCCTGGCGGCAACGGATAGTCGGGAAAGCGATAGCCGAGATCGGTGAGCGTGAATTCGCATCGATCGGCAACCGCACGCGTCATCGCGAGCGCACCGGGCAAATCCTTGAACAGCGCGGCGAGCTCGGCGGGCGATTTGAGCCGGCGCTCCGCATTCACCCATAGCGCGCGGCCCGCTTCCTCCAGCGTCTTCTTCAGCCCGATGCACGATAGCACGTCCATCAGCTTCCGATCCGCATCGGCATGGCAAACATCGTTGGTGACCAGCAGTGGAATCTTCGATGTATCAGCGAAGGCGCGCAGCTTGCGGTTCATGCGCTCCTCGTCAGCATCGAGATGGCGCTGGAGATCGATGAGCAGATTGCCGGCGCCGAAAATTCCTCGCAGGCGATCGGCGAGCGCGCGAGGATCCTCGCCGCGAATCAGCGCGCGTGAGATGGGACTGCGCGCGCCACCGGCGAGGCATATGAGGCCCGCGCTGTAGCGTTCGAGATCATCGAAGCTGATGCGGCTCTCGCCTTTCGCGGGATAGATGGGAGTGGGGTTGCCATCGACACCGAGGGGGCCCTCGGGGTGGACGATGCGACACTTTGATGCGGTCAGCATCCGGCACAGATTTTTGTAGCGCTCTCGATCGGGAACGAGGACGTAAAGACGGCTGTCGTCTTCGAGGGTCAGGTCGGCGCCGACGATCGCTTTCACCCCGGCCTTCTTGGCGGCCTGGTAGAAGCGCGGATGGCCATAGACGCCGTCGCGATCGCCCATCGCGATCGCGGGGTAGCCGAGTTCCGCCGCGCGATCCGCGAGGTCCTCGGGCGTGGTGGCGCCTTCGAGGAAGCTGAACGCGGTGCGGGTGCGGAGTTCGATATATGGATGCGGATTCATCTTTCGGGCATGCCGTGGTGTTCCACTACCGCGCTCGCAGCGAGCGCGGCTCTCACCCGCTTGACGACATGCTACGCATGATCGTCAAGCGACCTCTCCCAGTGTGCGACGAGCGGCTGCGCCGTCGTCGCGGGAGAGGATTAGATATCCTCGAAATCCAGTTGCGACTCGGGGATGTTGTGCTTGCGGCCATGCGCGATCGCCGCGGCCCAGGTCGCGCGATCGTTCAGCTTCGCCGCGAAGCGCTGGTCGTTAAAAATCACCATCAGCGCGTCGCCGCTCCAGAAATGCGCGAACCATCCCGGCTGAAGGTGCTGCTGGAACACCTCGAGGTCGTTTTCGGCGCAGCACACGCGATACAGATGCCAGCGGCCGGAGAACGGCTTCGCACCCTTGTAGGGAACCCATTCGAACGGCTTCGAAATCAGCGCGCGCTCGACCGGGTAGCGATTGATGATAGTCGGATTGCCGAGGCTCTCGGCGATCACCACGCCTTTCCAATTTTCCATTGTGCCCTCCTCAAAGAAAAGCCGCGACGCGAAGCGCGCGCTGAGCCATCTCCCCCAAACAACGGGGGAGAAAGAATCTGATCGTGCCTCCTCAGTCGTAGATTCCATCGACGAACCATTGCGCGGAGTTGAGATCGCAAAAGACCCGATAGACGCCGCCATCGGCGAGCGCCAATTCGTAATAGTCGCGGCGAAAATTGCCGTTGGTTTTCATCACCAGTTGTGGCGATGGGGCGGTATCTTCGGTCGTGTGCCACCATTCGCCGTCGCGCCGCCATGGGCCCGCAATCGAGACCACCCGCGCGCCGAGGTTGGGTCCGCGCACAAATTCCGGCGCGCCGCGACTCAGCAGCACCTCGACTGCGAGTGGAGGCCGGACCGCGCGAATCGCCAACTGCGCGATGGTCTTCGCTTCGACATGGCCATTCAGTTCGAGCGGACGCGGCGGCGGAGGATTAAATTCCTCGAGGCGCACCGCCTCGACCCGATGCGAATCTTCGGGACGCAGCGTGCCGACATTTTCCGGACCGCAGAGCGCCGCGAGCCGTGCGACCGTCAGTTCGAGGCGATCGGGTGCGGGCGCCGGCGGCAGGAACATATCGGTCTGCGCGGCGCGCGGCTTGCGCGGCTCCACATCGATGCGAATCGTTTCGATGGCGGCCTGTGGCGCGACGCTTTCGAGACTGAGCGTCACCATGGCGAGCATCGCGCGCGCATCATTAGATGGGGCGCCGATCGCGACGCGGCGGCTGAACTTGCGATGGTCGCTGAGCCCGAACGACAGCATCATGTCGCCCGCGACCAGCCCGCGAAGTATCAGGCGCTCGCACAGGCGCTCCAGCATCGGCAGCATGATGAAGCCGAGCGGCTCCAGTGTCTCGATGCCGTAGTCGAGCTCGATTGCCTCGGTGAAAATCTCGGCGGGACGCCGCGGGATGAGACGGGTTTTGTTCTCGCCGCGCGCGATACGAATCAGTTCGACGCCGCGCCGTCCAAGCCGGCTGCCGATCGCATCGGGGTCGAGACGCGCCAGCTCGCCGAGACGCCGGATGCCCCATCGCGCGAGCGTGTCCTCTATATCATTCGAATCAGCCGGCGTTCGCTCATCCAAACCGAGCATGTCGAGCGGCAACCAGTTGAGGAAGTCGCCCTCCTGACCCGCATCGATGACGCGCAACCCGCCACATCGCGCCGCCAGATGCGCAATCTCTTTGTTCGAGGCGATACCGACCGCGCACTCCATCCCGACCTGCCCGACGCGCCGCTCCAGCTCCGCCGCGATCGCTTCCTCGGAGCCCATCAGGCGTTCGAGGCCCGCGAGGTCGAGCCACACGCGGCCGGTATCGCCCTTTTCGACCAGCGGCGAAATCGATTCGGCCGCATCGGCGAGCGCCTCCATCGCGGAAGTCTCGGCGGCCTCGGAATGATTGACGATCGCGAGCTCGGGGATGATCGAGCGCGCCTGCGCAATCGTCATCGCGGGATAGACGCCCGATTTGCGCGCGCGGAGGGAGACCGCGATCAGTTCGGCATGCGGCGCCGAGGTGTTGCTGATCGCGAACGGCGCAAGCGCCAGGTCGGGATTGGCGCGCACGATCGCCGCGATCGAAAAATTGGGAACGAGGATGCATGCGATGCGTGGCATAGTGACTTGGAGTTAGTAACTCGAGGCAAGAGACCTAACCCCTAGCCCCTTCCCCTGAAGTGGAAGGGGTATCAGAAGGGAATCTTGAATTGATAGAGGATCGACCGCGGCGAAGAGTTGCGCGCGATCGCCGAAGAGACCCAGCTTGTTGCGCTCCACCGATGCCTCGAGGCGGAGGCCATCGAAGAGCGCCGGCGCGTCCTTGCCGAAGCGGCTGAAACTCGCGCGCAGCTTGCTCATCGAGAGCGTCAGCGCCGCGAAGGTGCCGCATACGCGATTGCCGGCGAGCGCGAGCACAGCAGCGCCACTGCGTTCCGCCGCGCGCGCCAGGCGAGGGACGCGCTCTGTGAGAGCGGGAAGCGCATCGCGCCGAAATCGATGACGACCAGCCCGAAGCCTCCCGCCTCGAGGAGCATCTCCGCCGCCTTCAGCTCATTGCGCCGTTCGCGCTCCTTGGAGATGAAGCCGCCGCGCGAGGAGGCCGGCTTCTTTGCGAAGCTGACCCACATGATGCGCGCGAGGTCGGCGCCCGCGGCTTCGAGGCTGCGCGGATCGAATGCACCCGGGACATCGACCCATCCGACCGCCTCGCCACGACGCGAGGCGGCGCTCGCAAACGATGCCGCTATCGTCGTCTTACCCGAGCTGATGGGGCCGGTGATTTCACTGATGCGGCCGCGCGCGAGGCCGCCGATAAGCGCATCGATAGGAGCAATGCCGCAGGTCAGGCGGCCTTCTTTGCGGGTCAGTTCGTGGCCTTTGAAGACTCCAGGAAATTCAAGTAATTGTTGAAGTTGCGCCGTCGAGGCGGTCTGGCCGTTAAGGAGCGGGGCGGTCTCGGGGAGCTGGATGGCGAGGGCGGGTAGGGCGGCCATGCGATCTGTTTTCGCTCTTTATTCGCCCTACGTCAAGCGCCGAATGCAGATCGGTTTAATGTCTTAGAAAATGCTCCAAAATTGCCGAGTCCGCCCCTCGGAGAGCGGGATTTCTCATAAAGCCAACTTGGAAATCTCTTGGATTTGTTGATGAATTTGGCTTCGTTTCGTCATTTTCATGTCGGCGAGAACAAGCACTGAGTGGGTTTGTTTTTGCATTTTCATAACTCGAAACTGTTCACTCCCAAACGCCAAACGCGGCAACTATTCGTCACCGCGCTTACCCTCGTAGTGTAGCCAATTACCGAAAAAATGGAAGGTTAAGCTGTAGGCTCTCAGCAGGCCGGTACTCTCATCAAAATGAATCAGCTATAACCGCCGGAATATTCAGGAAGATGGCTCAGATGCCTCAACATGATGAAGAGCTGGCGCGCTACGACAGGGCGATCGAGCTGGCGCCCGGATCTGCCGAGGCTCATAACAACCGCGGCCTTATCCTCAACAAAATGCGTCGCTACGACGAGGCGCTGGCGAGCTACGATAAAGCCCTCGCGCTCAAACCCGAACTGGCAGAACTGCATAACAACCGCAGCGTTACTTTGCAGGAAATGGGTCGCTATCAGGAAGCGCTGGCGAGTTGCGATCGAGCCATCGAACTGAAGCCGGACTATGCCAACGCACATAACAATCGCGGCGCCACCTTGCCGCATCTGATGCGATATGGCGAAGCATTGGCGAGCTGCGACCGTGCCCTCGAACTACGGCCCAACTTTGCCGAGGCCCATCACAACCGCGGCGTATCGCTACTGGAAATGGGGCGCTTCGAGGAGGCGCTGACGAGTTGCGACAACGCCCTCGCGCTCAAACCTGACAGCGCGGAAGCTCATCTCAACCGGGCCGCCGTCCTGCTGCAACTGAAACGATATGACGATGCGATAGCAAGTTGCGACCGAGCCCTCGCGCTGAGGCCCGAGCTGGCCGAGGCGTATCAGACGCGGGGCCTATGCCTCGTGAGCAAGGGCGACATGCGGGAAGCCGAAGCGATGTATCTTAGGGCGCTCGCGGTGAGGCCGAATTTTCCCGATCCATGGTTCGGCCTGACCAGCATTCGCCGATATCGAGACCCTGATCACGCCGATGCCGAAGCTATCCGGAAACTGCTCGCTCGGCCTGGTACCACGTGGCAAGAACGGGACTGCCTTGGTTTCTCACTGGGCAAAATTTACGACGACTGCGGCCTTTACGATGAGGCATTCGAATGCTTCCGGCAGGCCAATCAAATGCGCAACGCCGCCGTTTCCTACGATGCCGGCCGGGTCGCGCAATTTACCGACAGCATCATCGAAGTCTTCAACAAAGAATTTATTGCTCGGCGGTTTGCCTTCGCATCCGAGAGTGCGGCGCCCTTGTTCATCGTGGGTATGCCTCGATCGGGCACCACGCTGATGGCGCAGATACTGTCGAATCATACCGCGATAGCATCGGCGGGAGAGCTGCCGACGATGCTGGAATCGATCTCGATGCTGCCGGAGCTGATGGAAAACAAAATCCTTTATCCGGAGGCTGCGTGGCATCTTACGCCCGTGGTTGGAAAGCGCCTGATCGATAGTTATGAAAACCGGCTCAGACGCGATGTCGAGGCAGAGGTTCCGCATGTGATCGATAAGCATCCGCTGAATTTCCGGCATCTCGGATTCATCGCGATGCTGTTTCCGCAGGCGCGCATCATTCACTGCACGCGCCATCCGTTGGATATGGGGCTATCCAACTACTTCCAGCGCTTCAACTTTCCCTACGATTATTCCTTTGATTTGCGCAATATCGGGCACTTTTACGGCGAATACTTCAGAACCATGGAGCATTGGCGCAAGGTCCTGCCGATTGCGCCAATCGAGGTCAGCTATGAAGACATGGTCATGAAGACCGAACTCGCGGCGCGCACAACGCTGGATGCGCTCGGGCTGGAATGGGACGAACGCTGCCTCGCGCCTCACACCAATCGCAATGCGGTGGATACGGCAAGTAAGTGGCAGGTACGCCAGCCGATCCACCAGCAATCAGTGGGTAGATGGCGCCATTACGAGAAGCATCTCGCGCCGCTGAAAGAGATGCTGCGCCTGGTCCCGGAGCGTGATCGTGTTTAGTGCAGATCGCTGCGCTGCGCGTTGTCGATCGCGAGGTTGTTGATCTCCTGGTCAGGGAACCATCCGAGGAAATTCGCGCCCACGGCCGAGAACGGCAGCGGGGTGGTCGCAGTCGCGTCCGTGGGGCATGCGCCATCGGCAATCTGCGCCGCCAGACACGAGGGATGAATCGTCCAGGTGCCGACTGCATGATTGGTTTGCGCGGGAGCGACGGTCATATCGACTTCGAGATTGCCGTCATGATCCTTGGTGAACGTATGCGTGAAAGTGTACCAGCCGGATTGCGTGATACAGGACTGAGTGTTGGCGGTGTTATGCGCATTGGCTCCCGACCGCTGCGAGTTGGTCGACGCTTCGATGACGAAATAGCCACCGGTGGAGGGCGCGCATGAATCGTGGCCATCGCCTACCGCGACATTGAAGACGTAGTCCTGCAGGAATTTCCCCTGGTTATCGAGCAGGTCGGAGTCCCAATCGAAGCGATAATCCTTCCATGCTGCGGTGGAATTCATCGCGAAATTGGTGTCGAGGTAGATATCGAGCGAGGTCGTCGCGCCGTTGCCGGTGATCGCGACGCCCTTGTCGAAGTGACCATAAGGCAGCCCCCATTCGGTGAGAGGACCATCGCAATTCACCGAATTGTCCGATTCCAACCCGCCGGGCCGGCACGCATTGGGAGCCTGCGAGCCATTAATGCCGCAAAATGAGTTGCCTGAGGTGTCGGTGAAACATCCGTTCTGAAGCCAGGCCTGCACCAGTAAACGGGCGTAGTTGTTGCCTTGAGAAGCGGGAATTCCAGGTGCGTAATCGGTCTCGGTCTTCGACTTTGAGGGCCGGATATGGACCACTCCGACGCCATCGTCGAAGAAAGTGCCGCCCTGCTCGAAGCTATCGAGGTAAGCGGCATGCGCGGGGAGGGCGAATGCGACAGCCAGGCTCAGCGCGATAAAAGCCGTTTTGGCTATCGATTTGCACCTGTTTTGAAAACCCGCCATCAGAAAACCTCCAAACCCACGAACCTGACCCAGAAGCGACATCTGCCACGCTTGCCGATATCGAAGCGCGATTAGCGGCAATTTGGCGGTGATTCGATTGGTTAATTGAACCCCATGTGCCGACTGCGCGCAAGTAACGAGTCATCAGGAGGAGTTCGCGCCTGGAAGTGGGTTTGTTTTTCTTCCTCGATAGCTATCGCGAGGCACCTGACTGCTGAAGCACACTCTTGCCGGAGCCTGCACGCACCATCATCAGATGATGATGGGTATAGAACCGATCGAACAGCCCGCCGACATAGTTGAAATTCTCGGCGGGGTCGAACCATCCATACGATTTGGGAATGAACGGCCCGGCGAGGGCTCCCAGCCATCCAAAGTCTGGCACCATCTCGACCTTCAACAGGTCGCCGGGGTACATCGCCCACTTCACTTTGTCTTCCGGTGGGGTGATTGTCATCGCGATGATATGGGGACCGGGAAGGCAGATGAAGGTATGCATCGAGATGGTATGCGCGCCCTCGCGCAGGCGTCCTACCAGCAGCATCAACTGCGATGACCCGACGTAAGTGTCGCGCGGGATAGCGACCTTCGCACGCCGGATCTCAGGAGCGTCGGCGCCATGAAAATGGGTGCAGACGAGGTCGCCGGTCTTCGCGTCGATCGCATCGGTCGATTCAGGTGAGCCATCGGCATTGAAGAACGAATGTTGGTAGTCAACCAGGATCGGCGGCGAATTTCCGATGCTGAGGTTGACGCGTTGCACCTCGTGATCATATTCGCCATCGAGGAAGCGATTTTCCCCGTCGAACCGCATGGCACCACCTTCGCGAGCAACCTTGTAGTGGCCATGCCCGAGGACTTCGCGGGTATCGGGATTGAGGATGGTTACATCGGTATTACTGAGGTCGAACGCACCAGCGCCATCCGCCGCGAAAGCGGCCACAGTCATGCAAAGCACGCTGATGGTGAAAAGCAGGGTGGTCGCGACCATCAATTTCCACATCGATGCGGCAGAGCATAGCCGCCGCGGCGCGGGCAAAAAACGCAGGCGACCGCGAGCTGCTGGAATTTAATGGTGCGTTCTCAGGAAGGAAACTTTCTCGACAGAAAGTCGCTTCGGACAGCGCGGAATCAATGAGGCGGGAGCTCCGAGGGCGAACTCTGCGCCACCGGGTTAGGATCGTGCGTGCGAACCATCAGGACGTGGCGTCCTTTGAAGTAGCGATCGAACTGTCCACCGACGTAGTTGAAGTTGTTGGCCGGATCGAACCACGCAAAGACCTTCGGGATGAACGGCGCGAGGACAACATTGAGCCATCCGAAGTCGGGCTTCATTTCCATTTTCACCAGATTACCGGGATACATCGGCCAGGTGGTCGGGCCGCTAATCGGCGTCGCTTTAACCGCGACGATCTTCGGCTCGGGGATGCAATTGAATGAATGGAACGTGATGGCGGGGGCGGCCTCGCGCAGGCGCCCCACCAGCAGCATCAACTGCGTCGCGCCGGCATAGGTGTCGGGTGGAACTTTGACCGAGGATTGGTAAATGTCGGGAACCGAGGAATCATAAAACTTGCAGGTGGCATCGCCGCTGCGCGCGTCGAGGGATTCTTCATATTGCGGCGTCCCATCGGCATTAAAATAGCGATGGCGATATTCGACGAGAACCGGGGGCAAGCCGCTGACGCTGGGCCGTAGGCGCTGCTTCTCGCGATCGTATTCGCCGTCGAGGTATTTGTTCTCGCCTTCGACCACATCGAATCCGTCCACATGGGTCAGGTTGTAGTGCCCCGCGCCGATGACCTGCTGGCTGTCGGGAGCGAAGATGGTGACGTTGGTCGCGGACAGATCGAACGCGCTTTCGCAGGCGGCCTGATCGGCCCAGCTCCAAATCGCAATGGCGATGAGGACAGCGATCGCGAACATTTTGCTACGGTTTGAAAGCCTCACCTATCTCTCCGCTGGATATCCTCAGCATAACTGTGGCTCTCGCCCTGCGACATAGCTGCGGATGGCAGACAAATTGCCGTTACACGAGTTTCCAGCACCAATGCCGGGTGCGGGAAGCCCAACAGATCCGATGCCCGAGGCCATTCGCAGCCGTCGAGCCGCGTTTCCAGCGTGCTACAACTTCTTCTAGACAGGCGGTCTTGTTTGCGACTGGCCGGCCGGTAGGCTTTCGGTTTCATCGCGCCCTGTTGCGTCTAGACGAGTCGTGGCGGATGGCCTGGTTTCTGCTTATGTCGGCGACAGCCGAGAAAGTTCGGAGTCCCCGTCTCCTTCGACAGGCAAATGAGTTGTGCCACACGATGGCGTCCGTCGTTACCCACGGACGCCATCGTTGCGTGGACCTTCGTGTCTGATAACCTGCCGCGACTGATGGCTTCCGAGCGGGTCATGTTGATGAAGATTCTGGCGGTCGCGATTGCGATCGGCCTGGACGTTTTCGCGATTTCAGTCGGGGTCGGAATCACCAAGGCCGAATGGTCGACGCGAATCCGCCTCGGAGCCGCCTTCGCGACCGCCGAGATCACGATGCAGGTGATCGGCTATGAGCTCGGCACCGGGGCGGGAAGGCTCTTCGGCGAGATCGCCGAATGGTTCGGCTTCGGACTGCTGGCGGTGGTCGGCGCATTCATGATTCATGAGTCGTTCGATCACTCCTGAGCCGGCTTTCGACCTGACGCGAGGGGTCGGGTTGTTGATCACGTCCTTATCTATCAGCCTCGATTCGCTTGGAGTTGGCTTCGCGCTGCCCGCCATCGGCATTCCGCTGCTGCCGCTGCTGATCACGGTTTCGATCACCACCAGCATTTTCACCTTTGTAGGATTGGCGTTCGGGCAGCGCATCGGCGAGCGCTATGAACATGAGGCGCAACGGGTGGCAGGTTCGATGCTGATTGTGCTGGCAATGCTATTCGCTGCGCAACATTTAATTCCTCATTTACACTGACTCCGGTAAACGAATGTGGTGGTGTCGGTCAAATGGTGGAAAAGCATTTAGCATGATCAATTTAGCGAGTTGAGCAGTTAAACTATCAAGGTGTTACTATGCGGCCTCCGGTTGATCGCTGATGATGGCTAAGTCGTGCCAGCCAACCAGGCGGCGCAGAGTAACTTGGCCGCTGCGCAGGAGGCCGAAAAGCAAGAGTAGCACCGCCTCCTCGCTGGGCAGCGAAGCCTGGGTCTTGGTCCGCCGCCGGAATTCCTCGTTGATTCGCTCCAGCGCGTTGGTGGTCCGCAGCGCCTTCCATTGAGAAATCGGAAAAGCGGTAAAGGTAAAGAGTTCGTCGCCGGCTTCCTCGAAGCTGGCGCTGACGGTCTTGCAGCGCAGCTTCCACTTGCGGGCAAAACCAACCCGCGCATGCTCGACCGCTTCGCGGCTCTCGGCATAGATCATGCGCCGATAGTCCTCTGCGAGTTCCTCGCGCAGATGGGCCGGGGCCTTGGCCAGCAGGTTCCACAGCTTATGGTTGGTACAACGTTGGATCGCGATCTGCGGCCATTGCACTTTAAGCGCCGCGGCCAGTCCTGGATTGCCATCAACTACCGCCAGCACCGGCGCACTGAGACTGCGCGCGCCCAGCGAGCGCACCGCATCGAGCCAGGCCTCCGCGCTCTCGACCCCTGCCAGGCGCAGGTCGAGCACCTCCCGGCGGCCATCGGCGCAAACCCCCAGCGTGACCAACACCGGCACGCGCACGCGCTTTTTCCCGATCCTCATCCGCGGATACCAGCCGTCGAGAAACAGATAACGGATTTTCAGTTCACCGAGATCCCGCTGTGCCCACGCCGCGAAGTCCTCGCGTAAACGCCCGACCAGACGCGATACTGCATCCTTAGACAATGGCGCACCACGTAACAACGGGGCCAATGCTCCACGCAGTCGACGCGTGTTGGTGCCGCTGAGGTACACTCCGAGGATCGCCTCATCGACTCGCTCGGTGCGCCGCTGATAGCGCGGAATAATGGCACTGCGCCACTCGCGGCACCGACCATCTTCACCCTCAAGGCGTGCCCGCGGCATGGCGATGGTGGTGGGTCCAAGACTGGTGGTCAGCGTTCGCGAGCGCTTACCGTGCCGATACCCGACTCGAACCGGACCGGTGCGCTGCGATCGTTCCGCACCCAGCGCGGCCACCAATTCTTCATCGATGATGTTCTCGATGGTGGTGCGGATCCGTTCCCGCATCAACTCCTCGAGCGCACCTTTCCCTTGCCACCCACGACTGCTATCGCTTTCCATGGCGTCATCCTCCGGCACCCGCCTGCAAGCGGGCGCGAGTTGTGGCTCAACTCGCCGGATCTTGACGCCTTTTCACTTTTCTACCAACTTCGCGACACTACCAACGAATGTTGACGCGCGAGAAACTTCGCGCTCCCTTGATCCAGGGCAATGACAAGAAAGCATCGACCACTTCTTATCGGAGCTGCAGTCGCTCTGATGGTTTCGATAGCGAGCTTCCCAGCCCTCGCGGTCCAGGGCTTACCGCCGCAGAACACCCTCTCGATACCGGTCCAGCAACAGCCGAGCGCGCTTCCCTCGATAAAGGCGCCTGCTCAACAGCCGGAGACCTCGCTCGAGGTGCCCTCACTCAAGCTCCGCAGCCAACCCGGCTACGAGCAGGTCACCGTCACCGTCTCGGATTCCTCGAACAGATACGTCACCGGTTTAAAAGATGACGACTTCCGCGTCACCGAGGATGGCCAGCAGCGACCGATCGGATTTTTTCGCGTGGATAAGAACATTCCGGTTTCGATCGGCATCATCGTGGATTGTTCGCAATCGATGGACAGCAAGATGTGGCAGGCGCGTAACGCGCTGAAACGCATGGTCGAGGCACTCGACTCGCGCGACGAAATTTTCCTCGAAGCGTTCTCCAACGAAGCGGAGTTGATTCAACCTTTCACTCCCGTCCACTCGCAGATTATCGATCGCCTGGGATTTCTACATCCGCAACATCAGACCGCGCTGTTCGATGCGATCTACATGGGGCTGTTCGAAATGCGGTATGCCCGCCGCGACAAACGGGCGCTCATCCTCATCACCGATGGGATGGATAACGTGAGTAACCTTGGCCGCCGGCAGGTGATCGAGGCGGCGCGCGCGATGAAGGTGCTGATCTACTGCATTGGCATCGGCATCGACAAGCCCGGTTTCCTCGGTTCTGACTACAACGAAGTGGACATGCCGACGCTGAAGGCACTCGCGGAGGAAACCGGCGCGTGCGCCTTCAACCTGCCTACCGCTGGCGACGGCGCCGAACTGACGCGCGATTGCGAAGCCATCAGCAACGAGCTGACGCAGCAGTACACCATCGCGTATCTATCGCCGGATCCCGGGCGGCCCGGCTATCGAAGCTTGCGCATCGACACCCCGAAGCATCCGGATCTCTCGGTGCGCGTGCGCAAAGGCGTCGCGGTCATCCCGCACTGAGGTGGCGCTTTAGATGGCCAGGCCATTAGGGATCTGAAACTTCCGCAGCAGTACGTGGCAGGCATCGTACTGATCGTGGATGCTCGACGCGGATCGCTTCCAGCGAATTGGCAAATTCGACGTCGTCGTGGACTTCATACACTGCGCGAAAAGCCTTGGTGGCGGCGCGCCACGGCTCGGGGCTTTTCCGCTGTCCGACGGCGGCGATGAATTCGTTGCGATCCTTGAAAATGGTGAGTAGTTCGGGCGGCTTGCGATGCCGCAGGATGATAAGCGCGTACATGTGGAACTCCTGGTGGGGCCGCGCACCCCGTGTAAAACAAGGTTATCGGTCGATGGCAGCGACTTCAACCCATCCAAACATCGCGCGCTCGACAATTGCTGCGTCGGCTCTTCGCGCCTAAGATTGCCCTATGCCGGAACAAGAAGTTCTGTTCATGAAAAGCCCGTGGACGCCGCTCCACATCGAGCGGGCCGAGGGCGCGTATCTGTACACCAAAGACGGCCGCAAGATCCTCGATGCGGGCAGCGGCGCGGTGGTGGTCAACGTCGGCCAGGGCCGCGAGGAACTGGCGCAGATCGCCGCCGACACCATCCGCAAGCTCAACTACATCGTTCCGGTGTGGGTTTCCGATGAGCGGGAGAAGCTGGTCAATCGCCTCGCCGGATGGACTCCGCCCGGGGTCAACCGGTTCTTCTTCACCAGCGGCGGGTCCGAGGCCGTCGAGATGGCGATCAAGTTCGCGATGCTCTATCAGAAGGTCAAGGGCAAGCCCTCGAAGAAAAAAATCATTTCGCGCCAGTTCTCCTATCATGGCAACACGCTGGGCGCGCTGTCGGCCGGCAGCAGCCTCCGTCGCGCTGACTATGAGCATGTGCTGTTTGACTGGCCGAAAATTCCACCCTCATTTTGCTATCGATGCCCATGGGGCAAGACCTATCCGTCGTGCGATATCGATTGCGCCAACGCGCTCGAGGACGAAATCAGGAAGCAGGGCGCCGACAACATTGCAGCATTTATGGCCGAGCCGATGATGGGCGCATCCGGCGGCGCGGTGCCTCCGGTCAAGGAGTACTGGCCAAAGCTGCGCGAGATCTGCAATCGCAACGATATTCTTCTGATCGCCGATGAAGTGATGACCGGCTTCGGCCGCACCGGGCGTCGCTTCGCCGTCGATCACTGGAACGTGAAGCCCGATATTCTCATCGGCGGCAAGGGACTGACCGGCGGCTACATGCCGATGGGCATGATCGCTGTCGATGAAAACGTCGTCGCGGTATGCGAGGAAGCCAGCCGCGACTTCATGTTCTTCACTTACAGTTGCCATCCGCTCGCATGTGCGATGGGCGATGGCGTCCTCGCCATCATGGAGCGCGAGCAGCTCGTCGAGCGCGCCGAAAAGGTCGGCGCGCGGCTCGGCGCGCAGCTCAAGGAAGAACTCTCGGGGCATCCGATGGTGGGAGACATTCGCGGCGCGGGATTCTTCTGGGGCGTCGAATTGGTCCGCGATCGCGAACGTCGTATTCCCTATGCACCGGAACTGAAGACCGCCAACAAGGTGCTTGGCGCGGCGGTCAAGCGCGGGCTCTTCGTTTATCCCTCGACCGGGATGGCGGGTCCGGCGGGCGGCGACGCGATCATGATCACGCCGCCATTCATCGTCAACGATAACGACATCGATTTCATCGTGAGTACGGCGCGCGCCGCGCTCGACGATGTAAAACCTAATCTGGCCTAACCATCGCGGAGCAACAGCGGAATGCCCGAAAGCATCATCGGACCGACCTCGCACTACTTTTTTTCGCAGCGGCTCAAGCTTCACTACGTCGACTGGGGCAATCACGATGCGCCGCTGATGATCCTCGTGCACGGTGGCCGCGACCACTGCCGCAACTGGGATTGGACGGCGCTCGAGCTGCGCAAGAATTATCACGTCATCGCGCCTGATCTCCGAGGTCATGGTGACTCAGCGCACGCAATCGGCAGCCCCTACGCGATGATCGACTACGTCGTGGACCTCGCGCAGCTCATCAATGCGCTGGGCAACAAACCGCTGACGCTAATCGGTCATTCGCTCGGCGGTGGTATCGTCCTGCAGTACACCGGGGTGTTTCCCGGGATGGTGAAGAAGGTGGTGTCGATCGAAGGACTCGGCCCGCCGCCCGCGATGATCAAGGACACACCCGCCAGTGAGCGGATGAAGAATTGGGTGCGTGAGATGCAGTCGCTGGCGCAGCGCAAAGTCCGCGAATACGCAAGCATCGAGGAGGCGCTGTCGAGGATGCGCTCGGAGAATCCGCACTTAAGCGTCGAGCAGGCGCGCCATTTGACGATCCACGGCATCGAGCGCAACGAGAACGGCACTTATTCGTGGAAGTTCGACAATTACGTTCGCGCGACCACGCCGTATCAGTTCAACCTCAAGGATGCCGAGGAAATCTGGTCGCACATCGAATGCCCGACGCTGCTGATTCGTGGCGGCGAGTCGTGGACCGGCGATTGGGAAAAAGACGGCCGCACCAAGGTTTTCAAAAGTGCGGAGATCGTCACCATAGAAAAGGCCGGCCATTGGGTCCATCATGATCAGCTCGACGAGTCCCTGAAGACCATCAAGCGCTTCCTGAAAATCTGAACTCCGCGATTGGGTGTCCGAGTGCCTGGATCCAAGATTAATCCTGTTAAGGCGAACCTCGGGCTTCGCAGCGATCAGTACAATTATGTCCAGATGATCCTGCTCGCCGCGATCGTCGGGATGCTCGCGGCGCTGGGCAACCTGGGCTTTCGTCAACTGATCCATTGGTCTCAAGCTGCGTTTCTTTACCTCGGGCTTGAGGTGCTGCAAATTTCACGCGGCGGCATCTTTCGCATCTCGGTTCCTTTGGTGCTCGCGGCCGGCGCGGTCGGCATGCTGCTCCTCGACCGCGTCTTTCGCGGCGACGTGCTGGGATATGGATTCCCTCACTTCCTCGAGCAAGTGAACCTCGGCAACGCGCGCATCAAGCGCGGATGGATTTTCATCAAAGCCGCGGGTGCCGCACTGTCGCTCGGCTCGGGATGGTCAGTCGGACGCGAAGGTCCCATCGCGCAGGTCGGCGGAGCGATCGGATCGGCGGTCGCGCAGCTCCGAAAAATGGGACCTGAACGCGCGAAAGTGCTGGTCGCGGCAGGGGCGGGCGCCGGCATCGCGACCACCTTCAACGCTCCGATGGGCGGGCTGATGTTTGCGCAGGAGATCGTCCTGCTCGGCCACACCGAGCTCGCGAACCTGACGCTGCTGATCGTGGCGACGGTGACGGCGGTGGTAACCTCGCGCATGGTGGCCGGAAACGATGCGGTCTTTCAGGTTCCACCCTTTGTACTGAAAAGCTACTGGGAAATGCTGACCTACGGCGCAATGGGCGGGATTTTCGGCGTGCTGGCGGCCAGCTACATCCATTTCTTCCATGCGACTGCCGACCGGTTTCGCCGGCTCGCCATTCCCGATTGGCAGAAGCTCGCCATCGGAGCCGGGATCGTTGGCGCAGTCGCGATTTTTCTTCCGCAAAATTTGTCCGACGGCTATCCCACCATCAACGATGCGATGGCGGGCAAGTATGAATTCGCGATGCTTGCGGCGCTGACCTTCGCGAAAATGTTCACCAGCAGCGTGTCACTCGGCTCGGGTGCTCCCGGCGGAGTATTCGGACCGATCTTTTTCATCGGCACGATGGCGGGCGGAACCTTCCAGCGTGCCATCGCGCATCTCATCCCTAATCTGGCTGGACCGCGCGGGTCCTATGCGCTGGTAGGCCTCGGTGCATTTCTCGCAGGCACCACGCACGCACCATTGACCGCGCTTTTTCTGCTCTTCGAGATGACGCAAAACTACACCGTCGCGCTGCCCGCGATGATCGCAACGATTGCGGCATTGGTGGTGGCGCGGATGATCGAGACCGAATCGATCGATACCTTTCGCCTCGCGCGCGAAGGTAAAACGCTGCACATCGCGCAGGAGCGTCTCGCGCTGGGGCAGATTCCGGTCAGCGCGGTGATGGATAAGGACGTCGTGACGGTGGCGGATAATACCTCGTTCGACGAGGTGCTGCGGATTGCCGGTGAGACCTCGCAATCAACGCTGCCGGTGGTGAACAGCACCGGCAATTTTGTCGGTCTCATCGTCACCCGCGATTTGCTCTCGCTGCTGGTGCGCGACAGTGAGTTATCACCGCTGGTAAATGCGTATGATTTGTGCGAACGCAACCCGCCGCTGGTGCTGCCCGACGCGACCCTCGATGCGGCGAGCGAGTTGATGGGCGTCGATGGTCTGGAGGAAATCCCGGTTGCCGATCGCCCGCACGATGGACAATTTCTCGGCCTTGTGACGCGGCGCCATCTCGCACAGGCACTCAATCGAGTGGCGCTGTCGCTGACTTCGATCGCGCGCGGCGACTCCAACATCTACTGGGCGACGGGCTATCGGGTGACGCGGGTCGCGGTTCCCGCCGCGTCGGTGGGACAGACGATTCGCACACTCGATCCGCGCGCGAGGTTTGGCGTTACGGTGCTGGCGTTGCGTGACTTCGATGATCCCGGCTCGGGTTTCGTTCCGGTTTCGCCCGACCGGCCGCTAAAGGCCGGGGATCTTTTGGTGATCGCGGGCCGCGCATCGGATCTGCGCCGCTTCGCGCGGTCGCTGGAAGAGTTGCCCGCGAAACCCGCGAACGGGACGCCGGCCACTGCGTAGGCTTCACGCGGCGCGAGGAAAACGATAGGGGCGGGCGCGGCCGGCGCGAAACTCTATGCAAAGTTCTTCGACATTCTTGATTGGGCGCTCCAGTTCGGTCGCGCAAGTCAGGAACCAATGGGGCGTCGGAAAGTGCGCGTCGCTGCCGCCGAGCGCTGTCAGGCCGAGTTTTTCCGCCTCCATCAGCGCGCGCTCATTCTCGGCCGGCGAGTTCTGCCCATTGATGGCTTCGACGGCGGAGAGCGCGCTGCCGTGCTTGGCCACCAAATCATCGAGGCGGGCGCCATAGCCGGAATCGCGAAACGGATGCGCCGGGATCGCGATGCCGCCTTCCTTGTGAATCACGTCGATGAGATGCGCGCTCTTGAGCATCCGTTGGGTCGGATCGAAGCGGCGCAGAACTTCATCATTGAGCCCGAATAACAGAAGGTGGCCGAGATCGGTATCGGCTTCGACTCCCTTGATAATGAGAATCCCGTGGTTATCGGAAAGCTCGGAGTAAATGCGATCGATCTCGCGATCGCGTGGGAACTTGCGATGCTCGGTGAAGCAGATCGCGCCCAGGCCCGCACCGCTTTTGATCGCCGCCTCGACATATTTTTCCGGCGTGGTTTTCGAGTCATCGGAAAGATTGGTGTGGACGTGGATATCGACGATCATTCGGTTCCGCCGGACATATCAGATTGGATTATCAGGTGATCTATCATCTGGTTGCCGAAAGCCATCGCTTGTCCGCGCACTTCTTCGCGCGCGAATTCGCTCGGCACCGTACCCCATAGAACGACTGTACCGCCGGACATCATGAAGTGCACTGTTTGCAGGCCTTCCATGTTGAACAACTGCCGCAACATTATCTCTTCCGCGCTGCGATGCGGCGGATCGGGCACGTTCGGCCCTGGATTTTCATACCGAGGTGGCACCGATTCATCCCCGGGAATCGCGGCTTCAGACGCGGGCGGCTCTGGTTGATGCGCCACTTGCTGGAGGTAGTTCACGATGCCGGTAGCCGCGAACGCCATGACAACCAATCCCACTAAGAGCGCGACAACGAACCTTACCGGTCGCGGATCGCGGCGTGCTGGTCGCCAGTTCGGATGCTGATCGACGCTGCGCGAATAGTCCGGCTGCGATGCGGGAATAGCTCGCTCCGGCAATACGGTGGTCGCCGAATCCGCGGCGTTGCGGCCACCATTGGTGGCCAGTGTCGGTGTCACGCCCGCGCCGCAAAATGAACAGAATCGCGAATCGGATGGAATCGTTCGGCGGCACGACGGACAGCGCAAATCGTCCGTCCTCAAGATGACGGTGGCGTCTTCGGGCGCGGATCTCGTCTGCACCGGGGCGCCTCCGAGTGGCAGCCGCATTTGCGGTTTGCCCGACAGCCGCGGCGAGGCAGTTTGACCGTTGACCCTGGCGGTCGCCGTCCCGGCCTTAATCGCGAGGAGGCGCTCCTTGAACTCCGCCGCATCGGCCATCCGATGCACGACGTCATATTCCAGCGCCTGGTCCACCAACTCGGCCAGCGCAGGATTCATATCGGGGCAGAGCGTCTTGAGCTTCGGAAAACTGAAGGGCGGTTCCGCGGCAGGATCGCGGCCCGACAGCGCGTGATGCATCGTGGCGCCGAGCGCATACAAATCCGAGCGCGACTCGGCGCGGCCGCGATACTGCTCCGGTGGCGCATAACCCTGGGTGCCGATCATGGTCGCGTTGCTCTGCGGCAAGAAGAATCGTGCGATGCCGAAATCGATCAGCTTGACCTGCCCGTTGCGCCCGAGCATCACGTTCGACGGCTTCAGGTCGCGATATACGACCGGCGGTTCGAGATTGTGCAGATATTGCAGCGTTTCGAGAATCTGCAGTGCGATGTCGATGACGCGCGGCGCTTCGAGTTTGCCGCCCTCGTTTTTGAGTTCGTCTTCGAGCGTAATGCCATCGATAAACTCCATCACCAGGTAATGGTGATTCTGGTCGCTGAAGCGATCGAATACGCGCGGGATATGCTCGTTGCTGAGTTGCGCGAGCATGTCGGCCTCGCGCTGAAAGGCGGCGACTGCCTGTTGCTGCATCGAGGGATCGGTGAAGCTGTCAACCATCTCGGCGAGCGCGCACGGCCGCGACGCCAGGCGCATGTCCTCGGCGAGGTAGACCATCTTCATGCCGCCGCCGCCGAGCGGTTTGGTGACGCGATAGCGTCCGCCGATTATGGAGTTGGCCTCGATCATCCAGTCGATTCGCTCATGCTCAAAGGTGCGCGGAGACGCGATCGATCCTCCGGCCACGGCGCCGTCGCCGACGTTCCCCGTACGAACGCGATCCATACGAGGCCGCGCTCGCCGCGCATATCAAGTGTAGCAGATAGCCGATCGGTCCGGCCCCATATGCGATGACAACCCCGAAGAACCACATCACCCCGCGCATCGGCGCGCCTTGGTAAACATGACCGAGTCCAGGGATGATGCTCAACACAAATGCGATGACGGGACGCATCCCGATTTCGCGCGGGGCGGATGGCGCGCGCCCATCGAGAGCGGCGCCGCAACTTTTGCAGAAGCTCGCGCCTTCGACGATTACCGGTAAACCGCATCGGGAGCAGAAGCGCGGCCGATCAAAAAAATCCGCGTCAGGCACGGAAGGTAAACGAAGCGTCGCCGACCCGCACCGGGTCTCCGTTCTTCAATGGAGCTTCGCTGACCCGCTCGCCGCGCACGAAGGTTCCGTTCTGGCTGCCCAGATCTCGCACCTGAAAACTTCCGTTGCGCGATTCAATCGCCGCATGATGACGCGACACCGAGGAATCTCCCAGCACGATATCGTTGTCGGTCGCACGTCCGATTTTGGTTTCCTTCCCTGTCGCAATCGGAAAGCTCGTGCCCGCCGCATCAACAAGGACCGCGCCGCCATTCGAGGCAGCCATCTGCGGCGCGACGTACGACTGCGACGGACCGGCTTCCACCCGCATCGATGGTTTCACTCCGCGCAAATGGAAACTCAGTTCGTACGATCCGATGCGGATGCGATCGCCATCGTGCAGCGTCGCGCTCTCGATGCGCTCGCCATTGACAAAAGTTCCATCCGCAACCGCAAGGCCTCGGAGCACGTAATCATTGCCGCGCCGCTCGATGACCGCATGCCGCGCCTGCACTGCGGCATCGCCAAACAGCCCGACTGGATTTTCCTCGGCGCGGCCGATCGACGAGACCCCGCCTTCGAGGCGATATTGCCTACCTTTCAGGCGACCCGCATCGACGGTGAGCCATGCGGCCTTGGTCAGCTCCTGAACCAGTCCGATGAGCAATCCGATCGCCAACCCGATGAGGCTCAATCCAATCAGTCGCGAGGCCAACCCGCCGCCGGTCACTTGATTGATAAGGTCGAAGGTCAGACCGCCTGCGACGCCGCCGATCCATCCCCCGGCGGCGCCTTTGATGATGTTGATGGCGGGGAAATTAATCGATCCAACGAGCGACTTGATCGGAGGCACTGCGGAGCCGAAAAAACCCGCGATGCCTACCCCGGCGCCGAGCATCGTGCCCATCATCATCCAGGAAACCACGCGCCCGAAGACCAGGTAGCCAATCGAACCCGGATGGCCGGTGCCCCATCCGCCGTAATTCAGAATCGCGGAGAAAACGATATTCGAGTAGTAGTTCGCCGGCAGCGCGAGGAGGAAACATACGACGAACCCGAGAATGAATCGATTCCGCACCGTCGGCGTAAGCTCGATCTTCTGCTCATCCGAGGCCAGGATCAGCCCGCCGATCATCCCCGACAGCATCGCCATCGTGACGTAAGACGCGATGATGTCGCCGGTCGTCATCACATCAGTCAGGTTGTGGCCGTGACTCGCGATCTCGACCGGCAGCCATCCGATGGCGCCACCCGCGAGGCCGGCAACGGCTTTATAGGTCAGTTCTCGATGATTAATCGATGCATTCATCGTGGAAAATCCGCTGTCATAATATCCCGCGCCCGAAAGGCGGCCAACGCCGTCACGAGGCTGCGTCGATGCGCCTCGGTTGCCCGCCTCGATGCAAACGGGGCATGATTCTTCACTAATTTTAAGCATGAGGCGGATGGAATGCCCGAAAAGACCCTGGTGCCCGAGGCTTTTGGCCCCCTGCAAGGCGTAAAGATTGTCTCCACCGGCACCTTGATAGCCCAGCCCTTCGCGGCTGAATTGGCCGCTGAAATGGGCGCCGAGGTCATCCAGGTCGAGCGCCCCGGCTCCGGCGACGCCGGATGGCGCACCATCGGCATCCGCTTCGAGGCCAAAGACGGCGCCGCGCCGGTTTCGACCAACTTCATCCAGGAGCGCCGCAACGTCTTTTGCGTCACCCTCGATTTTTCCCAGCCCCGCGGCAAGGCGCTCTTCCTGAAGATGGCCGCCCGCGCCGACATCTGGATGGAAAGCTCCAAGCCCGGCTCCTACTCGCGATGGGGCCTCGACGATGCCAGCGTGTGGAAGGTCAACCCGAAGCTCGTCATCACCCACGTCTCCGGTTTCGGGCAAAATGGCGATCCCGACTGGGTCAACCGCGCCTCCTACGACATCGTGGGGCAGGCCGTCAGCGGCACCATGTTTCAAACCGGCTCGCCCGATCCCGAACCGCCGATGCGCGCCGCGCCCTGGATCGGCGACTACATGACCGCGATGTTCACCCTATGGTCCTCGCTCGCCGGGCTGACCTACGCGCGTTCGACCGGCAAGGGCCAGTCCATCGACGTCGCGCAAAACGAAGCCATCCACAAAACCCTCGGCGGAACGATGCTCGAATATTTCCGCAACGACATCGTGCGCGAACGCTCCGGCAATCGCGCGCAGGGCTTCCAGCCCCTCGACGCGTTCCAGGCCAGCGACGGATGGATCGTCCTCGGCGCGCTGGGCGAGGAGAAATTCGACGCCGTCACCCGCGTCATCGGCCTCGATCCCGCCGAAGAAAAATGGAAAGCGCCCGCATCCAGATCGAAACCATCGAAGGCATCGAATGGGATGCGCTCCTGCGCGGATGGATCAGCGAACACACCGCCGCCGAGGTCGTCCACGCGATGAACGAGGTGAAGGTGCCGTGCGCGCCCATCATGTCGAGCAGGGACGTCGCGCAAAATCCCCACTACAAGGCGCGCGGGATGCACATCGAGTGGGAAGACGAACAGGTCGGGCGCGTCAAAGGCATCGGCATCGCGCCGAAGTTCTCCGCCACGCCCGGAAAGATTTGGCGTGGCTCGGTCGGCATCGGCGCCGACAACCAGCGTATCTATGGCGACGTGCTGGGCGTGTCGCCGAATGACCTGGAGCAACTGCGCCGCGACAAAATCATCTAGTCTCACGCGCGTCTTGGTTTGACTATGTACACGTTTATGGATACATAGTTATGACGTTCGAAGACTTCGAATGGTCTGAAGCCAAAAGACTCAAGGTCTTCAAGGAGAGAGGCTTGGATTTCCTTGACGCGGTCGACATTTTCGACGGAAGACCGGCGTTGTCGGAACCTTCGCCTCGCGCGGATGAAGAACGCTGGTTGAATGTCGCGGAACTGAACGGCCGAATGGTGGCCGTAGTCTGGTGCTCGCGTGGCGAGAAGATTCGGATCATCACCATGAGGAGAGCGAGAGATGCGGAAGAAAGACGATACCGTGAGCTATACCCTTGACGAGATAAATGCGATGCGACAGCGCGGCGAAAGTCGTACCGACTGGAAAAAAGTGGATGCCATGACGGAGGAGGAGCTCGAGGCTTCCATCGCTGCCGACCCCGACGACATCCACGAGGAACTCGATTGGACCAAAGCCTTCAAAGGGCTGCCTCCGCGCAAGAAGGACATTCACATTCGCATCGATAGTGACGTGCTCCATTGGTTCAAGCAGACCGGGGAGGGCTATCAGACCCGGATGAACAATGTCCTGCGCGCGTTTTTCGAGTCACGTCAGCGTTCCCGCTCCGCGAGACCAGTCCGCCGCAAAGTGAAGCGCGCGAAGCACGGCGCATAACGAGACCACGATGGAATACACCGAGCTGAAGCCGCTGGTCACCGCGGGCAGGTATTTCGAGGGGCCGCGTTGGCACGACGGCAAACTATGGTTCGTCGATAGCCTCGCGCGGAAGTTGCTGCGCGTGTCCCTCGATGGCAAATGCGAGACGGTGTGCGAAATCCCCGGCATCGCGGGCGGCATCGGATTCCTGCCCAACGGCGACCCGGTCATCACCTCGATGTTCGATCGCAAGCTGCTGACTTTCGCCAATGGCCAGGTCTCGACCCTGCGCGATCTCTCGAACGTCGCCGCCGGCACCATCGACGATATGATCATCGACGGCTTCGGGCGCATCTATGTGGGCGATCTCGGCTTCGATCTGATGAAGGGCGGCAGCCATGAGAACGGCCAAATCATCCTGGTAACGCCCGCTGGCGACGCGCGAGTGGTGGCCAAGGCGCTGCATTTTCCCAACGGCATCGCGGTGTCGGAGCAGGGGCTACGGTTAGTCGTGGCGGAGAGCGACGGCAACCGCCTCGCGGCTTTCGCCATCGCCGCGGATGGCTCCCTCGATCTTTCGCGGCGCTTCGGCAGTTTCACCGAGCCCGACGGCATCTGCCTCGATCGCGAGGGCGCGGTGTGGACCAGCCTGTTTCAGGAAGATGCGTTCGTGCGCGTCGATGCGAAAGGGCACGTGCTCGACAGGATTTCGGTCAAAGGCCGCCGCGCGGTCGCATGCGCCCTCGGTGGCGATGATGGCCTCACCCTCTTTTGCATCAGCGCGGAAACCACCCACGAGGATCTGATGCGCGGCAAATCGACCGCCCGCATCGACACCGTCCGCGTCGATGTCCCCGGCTAGCAGCTTACGCGACCTACCCTCGTCACGCGTCATGGCAAGCCGGTTGCGAACCTCCTTCCGATCGTCCAATTCCGCCGCCCACGCAGCAGGAGAAAAAGCCTAAAGGCGTTGTTGGCTGGCCCGCACCTCTTAAGGGCGTTCAGATCAAACGTTCACGCCAATTAGTTCGATCTATAGAGTCTGATCGTCGAAGCGGAGCATCGACCTCGTGGCGAGACGATCGAGAACACCTATCGCGTCGAAGACCACTGGCTCGTGCTGCGGCCTCATCACGTCGAGACCCCTGGATGGCCTCCCGGCGAAGCGGAAAAATACACCACGATCCTGCCCGAATGTTTCGATCGCGGCGGATGGTTCCTCGGCGCATTCGAGGGCGCACAACCCGTCGCAATCGTCGTCCTGGACAACCAACGTCTCGGCGCGCATCAGGAACAACTCCAGCTCAAGCTTTGTACGACTGATTGTTACGCCCAAGCCATCTGCGGCGCGACCATTTCGGAAATTTATTCGGTATGCTTCACCAACCTCGCCGAATCTCTCGGTGGATCCATTAAAGAGACCGGCTTCGATCGGCGGCCAACTCTTTCTCGGCTGCTGCGCATTTTTCTTTTCTACGTCATCCGCCATGCGGATCTTGCCCCGGTTATAGAGAAAGTTACGCCAAACTAAACGCCCGACGGGGGCCCAATCGGCGTTATTGGTAATATGAACATAAAGTAAACCTGCGAAATACTCGAACTGATTCCAAACTTGCTTCATAGTCTGAATCGGAAGGCAGAAATTCTCTCAAGGGCTCCCGCAAAACATTAAGCAAGTGATCGCTGACCAGGGCCGTTATGCGTCTTCCGAGCCTGGCCGTTCTGATTGTGTTCCAGTCAGTCACCTCGTTGGATGGGTTTACATCTTTTTTGTGTTCTTCGGCTCCCATTACGGACCGTCTGTCTCCTCAAAAGGCTCTCTCTCTCTCTCTCAGTTGCGCGATGCGACGGCTGCAACACCCCCGCGTACATTAGGAATAGCGTCGGATAGAGTCGAAGGTTTCTCCAAATCTCCCTCTCCTCCTGCCGGGGAATACGGTTTGCTCACTGCGCTGCATCATTCGGACCCTGACCTCCGACTGCTCTTGTTTTCCCCAGAAACAGCCAATAGTGATGATCGACTGAAATAACCGACACTATTGATTCGTAACGTTTCAAGCGTTTCTCAAGCTCGTCGGGCTGAACGGAGTTTGAACGGGAAAATGAGTCAGGGATAACTGCGGGATAACCTTCTCGGTTTCACGATTGACAAGATCGAAGAGCTCAATTCGCCGAGCGCTATCCTCTAGATATCGCTTAACGCTCTCTGATGCCATCTTCGGTGACAGTGGGTGGGGCCCTTGAGGGTCTCCAGTGAATCGATTTTCTCGACGATTTCGCTAAAGAATTGTCGGCCCCACTAGTCGCTATGACTTGGGCGCGTCGAAGCGCGATGAGCTTTTCAGCTTCTTCGGTTGTCTTACCGCGAGAGCCCAATATGTTGTAAATCTTCGAGTTGGGCAACGCTCAATCGCGGCACGTAGGGCAATGTCCCAGTTGGCTGACCAGCCACACACTACAATTCCGAACTCGTCAAAAATACGGTCGAGCAAGGCATTCAGTTTCGGGTCATAAGTCGTTAACTCTTCAACCGTATTGCGGATTCGGGCGTCCATATAGTCGCCGTTAATTTTGACGAGGTAACAGATGCTGTTCGCGATCGGATCCGCCCCGGCGACCGCGTCGGCCTGGTGCTGATAACAGTGGGCACTACTCCTTCTGAATCGAGCGCCGTTTCCATCAGGCGATCAAAATTGGTGGTGATGACTACTTTTACGTAGCCCAAGGCGACAAGGCGCGCGATCTTCTTGTGAGCTTTGGTAGGAGTCTTTATTCCCTGCGAGGCTTCTTGTTTGGTTGGCTCGAAATACTGCCTCAGCAGCCTTCTTCGCTCGGCGGTTCCGGTGGCTAGGAGAGCCAGCAATTCCGAGTAATTCGCTGGTACCCCGAAGTTCCGCGAATACCAATCCGCGGGGTTTTCATCGCAATTTTCCCCTCGCAGGATTGCTACTTTTCTTATCAGATCCTCTACACGACCTCCCAGCCGGTAGGTATCCTGGGGCTGGTCGTGAAATTCCTGAGCCGAGAGAATCTAATACGCGTTTCGGTTGGATTGCATCGCCAGCGCTAGCGACATCATAGGATCTAGTGTCATAGTTCATCACCGCCAAAATGTTGGCATACGTTCCCCTCGATACGGCTGCCGCTGATTGTATCACGTCGCTCGTTGGGATCTTTGTTTCATCGTGACTTTCGGACTGAATAGTTAGCGATGGTTGCCGGCTCGTCCGTCGCGGATTCCATAAAACCGCTCACCTCAAAAACCCCCATCGCGGCGATGGCGGGGATCGGGCCCAAACGCGCCGAGGCCCTCAATAGCAAGGGCATCATCACCATCGAGGACCTCCTGTTACATCTGCCGCAGCGCTTACATGCGAGCTGAGGGCTGACGCTTACGCGCCCGGCGAGAGCGCGTTGCCAGTTCCGTTTTCGCTCCAGCGCTCGATGCGAGCAGGGCTACCAGTTCCTGATTCAGCGAAACGCCATCGAGGGCGGCCATCCGGCTTAGCCGCTCGTGCAGCGAGCGAGGAAGGCGAAGGCGCAATTGCCCGGAATGACCCGCGACTATGTCGGAAATCGGGAGCGTGTCGCCGTGCGCGTGCATCGATTCGAGGATCCCCCGCGCCGCTTTCACGGCCTCGCGCGTAGCAGATTCCGGCGTGCGACCGTGGGCCGCGCAACCCGGCAGCGCGGGCACCCGGGCGACGAATGCATCGTCCTCTGCGCTCCATTCCACGACCACGCGATAGTTGAAGGGTTCGGCCATCACTTCACCTCAAGTTTGTTCGCATCTATCAGTCCCAAAACCTGCCGCACCTGATATGGCTTGGCTTTGCCGGCCTGGCCTTCCTGAAGATTCACGATCGGCAGGTCTCGCCGGGACGGGTGGCGGTATATCAGGTGCGAACCGTGCTTCCGGTCGAGTGCGTAACCGGTTCGGACGAGCAAGCCGCATAAATCGCGGAAACGAACGTTCGCGGGGCTCGCGCGTGCCGACTCGACAAGGTCTTGCCATCGGCTCACGACGAGATGATACCGCATTCGGTACCGTCGTGCGAGGCGCGCACTCTCATCCGCCAGTCACGCTTCTCGCTGCGAAGCCATTGCGAGAACCGCGCCTGTCACCTTCTCTCGCGAGCGAGAGAAGGGACTATTAGGATGTTGGCGATGGTTGCCGGCTCGTCGGTCGCGGATTCCATAAAACCGCTCACCCTTAAAACTCCCATCGCGGCGATGGCGGGGATCGGGCCCAAACGCGCCGAGGCCCTCAATAACAAGGGCTTCGTCACCGTCGAGGTTCATCCCGCCTTGCGATGCGCTTGCATGTACGCCTTCAACACCGCGTTCATGCGCGATTGGTACCGCTTGCCATGCGCCTTGAACCAATCCACCACGTCGCGATCGATTCGCAGGGAGATCGGCACCTTTGGTTCCGGCATCACCAAGGTCGCTTTCGCGAACCACTTGCGGTCGAGAAGCGGCGCAGCATCCGGGTCGGAGCGGATGGCCTGCTCGATCTTGCGGTCGCTAAGAGCATCGACGCGCGCCCAGTCGGTTTTGCCTCGACGGCGGCTATTTTGGGTACGCGTCACGGTATTCTTTGCGCTCATGTCTATGCGCCCTCCTTGCGGAAATGATCCTGCGGTGCGTGCCGCGGACGGTATAGACCACGGCTAGTTCGCGATCTTCGACGACCCCGAATGCGATGATGCGATGTTCGCCATAGTCGCGCCGCTCATCGGGTCTTTCCAGAATCGGGCCGTCGAAGATGCCGATGGCGTCCTCGAAATCGATGCCGTGTTTCGCGAGATTGGCGGCATTCTTGCCGGCGTCCCATTCGAAGACCATCGTTGTATGGATGTATTGTATATACGTTCAATAGAGGAGCCAAGCGCGCACGCAGCATCCTGCGCGTAGATCCCTTCACTTCGTTTCAGGGGCGACAGACAAGGGCAAGCAGAAGCGGAAGAGGAATTATATTCGTAAGGACCCTCACCCGGCGCTGCGCGCCGACCTCTCCCTATGGGGAGAGGGTTATGGATATCGGAGAGAGTTTCGGACTGAATAATTGGCGATGGTTGCCGGCTCGTCGGTCGCGGATTCCATAAAACCGCTCACCTTAAAAACCCCCATCGCGGCGATGGCGGGGATTGGGCCCAAACGCGCCGAGGCCCTCAATAACAAGGGCATCATCACCATCGAGGACCTCCTGTTTCATCTGCCCGCGCGCTACCAGGACTGGCGCGAGCGCAGGACCATCGCGCAACTCGAACCCGGCACCATCGCGGTCGTCGAGGGCACGCTCTCGGGCGTTCGCGAGCGCCCGATGCCCGGCGCGCGCTGGCGTCGCCTCGTCACCGCCTCGCTCACCGATGCGGCCGGCGCGCAGCTTCGGCTGGTGTGGTTCAACCTGCCGTCGTACATGCGCGGCAAGATGCCCGATGGCCTCCGCGTCGCCGCGTACGGGCGCGTCACCAAGGCGGCCGACGAGCATGTGGAAATGGTGCAGCCCGAGCTGCGCGGTCGCGGAGGCAAACGACAAGGGGAGTCCGGTGCGGCCGGTCTATCGGATTCCCGAGGGCATTCCGCAACGCCTCTATGCGTCGATGGTCGCGACGGCGCTCGACCAGGCCGCGCCGAAGATCGCGGGGGCGATTCCCGAGCCGCAGCGCCTCGCCGGCGAGTTCCCGACGATTGCGAGGCGCTGGAGCATCTGCATCGCCCACCCGCCGAGGCCGATTTGAAGGAGCTGGCGAAGGGGCGCTCGATGGGGCATCGCACGCTCGCCTTCGATGAGCTCTACGGGTTCGAGCTGGCGATGTGTATCGAGCGGGAGAGATCGAAGAAACGTCCGGGGATGGAGTTGCGAGGGGGAGAAGAACACAGGCTAAAGCCTGTGCCGCTGACAGACCGGTTTATCGAGGCGATTCCGTTTCAGATGACCGGCGCGCAGCGCCGCACCCTCGAGGAGATTGGCGCCGACCTCGCCGCGCCGCGCCAGATGAATCGCATCCTCATCGGCGACGTCGGCAGCGGCAAAACCGCGGTCGCGTTCTGGGCGATGCTGCGCGCGGTCGAGTCGGGCGCGCAGGCCATCATGATGGCGCCCACCGAGCTGCTCGCCGAGCAGCACCATCGAAGCTTTCGGAAACTATGCGGCGGGCTGAGCATCCGCAGCGAGCTGCTCACCGCGAGGATCGCGGGCGGCGCGCGAACCGCGACGATGCGCGATCTGGCGCGCGGCGATTTGCCGATCGCATTCGGCACCCAGGCGCTCATCCAGCAAAACGTCCGCGTCGCGAAGCTGGGGCTGGGGATCGTTGACGAGCAGCATCGCTTCGGCGTGTTCGATCGCGCGAAGCTGAAAGCGCTGGGGCCCAAGGCCAACGTGCTGATGATGACGGCGACGCCGATTCCGCGCTCGCTCGCGATGTCGCTGTTCGCCAACCTCGACGTCTCGGTGCTCGACGAGCTGCCACCGGGGCGCACGCCGATCGCGACCGAGATTTATCCCGGAAGATCGCCTCGATACGGTCGATGCGATTGTCGCCGATGAAATCGCGCGTGGCCATCGCGCGTACTACGTGCTGCCGCTCATCGACAATGATGACGATGACGAAGATGCGGAAGTGAAGACGGTGAACGCGATGGCGGCGCGGATGAAAAAGGGCCCGCTGCGCGCCGCCGGCATCGGCATCCTGCACGGGCGGATGAAGGGCGTCGAGAAAGACCGCGTGATGCGCGAGTTTCGCGACGGTATCATCAAGGTGCTGATTGCGACCACGGTGGTGGAGGTGGGAATCGACGTGCCGGAGGCGACGGTGATTGCGATTATCGCGGCGGAGCGATACGGCCTCGCGCAGTTGCATCAGCTGCGCGGGCAGGGTAGGGCGCGGAGCGGCGGCCTCGCGATGTTGCCTCGTCATGTCGCGCGAGGCGGATGATGTGGCGCGCGCGCGGCTCCAGGTGATGATCGAATGCACGACCGGAAATGCGGTGGCGCAGGCCGACCTCGACCTGCGCGGGCCGGGCGACCTCCTCGGGGCGCGGCAGACCGGCGCATTGCCGCTGCGGTTTCTTCGTTACGTCAATGATCCCATGATGATAGGGCGGGCGCGCGCGATGGCGGAGGAATGGCTGAAGACCGACGCGAAGCTGGCGACGGCGGCCTCGCGCGGGGCGAAGGCGGCATTGAAGAAGATGCTGGCGATGGGGTTCAGCCTCGCGGATGTGGGGTAGGAGGCGAATTGATGGCGGCGAAAGAAAAGAGAAAGAGCACATCGGACGATATCGAGCGGCGCCATGAAACGTCGGCGGGCGGCGTGGTGTGGCGTCGCGCGCACGACAGGCTGGAAATCGTGCTCGCGCGCCCGGCTCGAAAGGACGCGTGGGTGTTGCCGAAGGGACAGCCCAATCCGGGCGAGACGCTCATCGAGACTGCGGCGCGGGAAACGCGCGAGGAAACCGGCCTCGAGGTCACGCCCGGCGCGGAAGTAGGAAAAATCTCCTACGTGTTTTCATGGCGCGACGCGCCGGGCAAGCCGCTGGTGCGCATCTTCAAGAACGTCCACTACTTCCTGATGGAGCCGCGCGGCGGCAGCCTCGATGCACACGACCACGAGATGGACGAGGTGCGGTGGGTAAATATCGAGGAAGCGGAGCATCTGGCGAGTTACAAGAGCGATCGCGAGATCATCGTGAAGGCGCGCGCGATGCTGGCGGAGCAGTAGGCCTCGCATGCGCGAGATCGTACTGGCGGTAGCATTCGCCGTCCTTTTGCTATGCGCGCCGGTATCGGCGGAGGAAGGCTTTTTGGGCGCGCCGGTCGAACCTCCGGCCGGGCGCGTCATCAGCGGATGGGGGCAGTTCTCCGGCGCGTGGGACCTCGGCCAGGCGGCCGGAAAAGGCGAGGCGGCGGACCTCGCGGCATATGCGAAGACGATCGCGCCACATGCGCCGGCGATGATCGCATTCGACGTGGGTCCGGATTTCACCATCGTCTCGGGCTTCATGAATCATTTTCGCGAGTTCGCCGCGGCGCACGGATTTTTCATCGCGCAGATCGCGATCAATTTCCACGGCCTCGAGCAGGATGTATCGACCGGGATGCGCGATCCCGACCTGATGGTGCTCGCGGACGCGTCTGCACAACCTCGGGCGCCCGACGCTGGTAGTCATGGGCGGCAAATTCAACACGGCCGGCGCGCTCTATGAACCGTCGGCCTATATCGGATCGTTTCGGCATGCGACTGACATCATGCGCAAGGCCCACATGAATTGCGCGATGGTCTGGGCTCCGGCAGCGCGCGGTCTTTCCAACTCGCAATACCTGAAATGGTATCCGGGCGATGACGTGGTCGATTGGTGGGGGCTCGAAATCCAGGATGCGCCCGATTTTAGCAGCGCGGCGACCAGGGAATTCGTCGCGGCAGCGGTGCGTCATCGCAAGCCGGTGGTTATCAGCCCGGCTGCGCCTGAAGCGAAGTCCGAGGCCGAGGCGCTCAAGTGGTACACGGCGGTTTTCGACCTCGTCCGCGCAAATCCGGCGATAAAAGGGCTCAGTCTTCCGTGGCCGGCAAAACGCCTGGCACGATGGCCGAAGGTGGCGGCGTACGTGAAGAATCAAATCGCCGATCCGCGTTTCATCGATGCCACCGAAGCGCCCGCGCTGTTCCGCCCGCCTCGCGATTCGGAGTGATGGCATTTGGCCTGCCTCTTTAGATAAAACCCGTGTGAAGCTCGTGGTCAGGGGAGAGCCAGCAGATGCGTCATTCAAGTCTTATCGCGGTCGCCGCAGTCGTCGGCATCTTGTTCATGTTCAATGTCGCGCTAGCCGATGACATGGGCTCGATGGATATGGGCGGCATGACGCATCAGATGATGCCCGAAGAGGGCGAGAACGCAGCCTCGATGGATCAGATGATGTCGTCGGAGCACATGGAGCACGATCCGATGATGGCGGCGCACATGGGCTATACGGATCTGCGGCCAAAGAATGCGGCCGATCAGAAGCGCGCCGACGAAATGGTTGCGACATTGCAAAAGGTCTTGGCGAAATACAAGGACTACAAGGTCGCCGAAGCCGCGGGTTACAAACCGTGGCATCCGGAGATGAAACAGCCTGTCGTCCACTTCACCAAGATGTGGTACGGGCTCAAGGCCGCCTTCACCTTCAATCCGGCCGAGCCGACCTCGCTGCTATATAAGAGGACGCCTGACGGAGGCTACGAGCTGGTCGGCGCGATGTACACGGCGCCGAAACGCGACACCCCGGATCAGCTCAACAAGCGCGTGCCACTCAGCGTCGCGCGATGGCATAAGCACATCAATCTGTGCTTCCCGAAAAAGGGCACCGATCCTTCGAAGGTCGATTGGATGAAGTTCGGGATGGGGAGCATCGCGACCAAGAAGGCCTGCGATGAAGCGGGCGGCGTATTCTATCCGCAACTGTTCGGCTGGATGGTGCACGTTTATCCGTGGGAGAAAAATCCGCAGATGGTCTGGGCGCACTGATTTAGAGATTCTTTCCGTCGAAAAAAGGCCCTCGTCTCGTTTGGTGCGATTCGGTAGCCTCGATGCGATGGTGACGGTTGAGCTGGAGCGGGTCCGCAAATCCTACGACGATTTTGTAGCGGTCGACGAGCTTTCCTTTTCGATTTCTCCGCATCAGATTTTCGGCTTGCTGGGCCCCAACGGCGCCGGCAAGACCAGCTCGATTCGCATGATGATCGGGATCATCCGGCCCGACGCCGGCGCGGTGCGGTTGTTCGGCGAGCCCTTCGAGCGCCGCCATCTACATAAAGTAGGGTACTTGCCGGAGGAACGCGGGCTCTATCGAAAAATCACCGTGCGCGAGAACCTCGCGCTGCTTGGGCAGCTCAGTGGGCTGACCTCCCGCGACGCCGATCGCGCGCGGCCGCAAATGGGCCGAGCGCCTCGAAATCGCGGAATGGGTCGACAAGCGGGTCGAGGAAATGTCCAAGGGCATGCAGCAGAAAGTACAGTTTATCGCCGCGCTGTTGCATGAACCGGAGATGATCATCATGGACGAGCCGTTTTCGGGGCTCGACCCGATCAACGCCAATATCCTCAAAGATGTGATCCTCGAACTGAAAGAGCAGGGCCGGACAATCCTGTTCTCGACGCATCGAATGGATCAGGTTGAAAAGCTCTGCGATGCGATTTGCCTCGTCAACCACGGGCGCGCGGTCCTGCAAGGATCATTGCGCGAGGTCAAGGCCAGCTACGGTGCGCGCTTCGTCCAGATCGCGTACGAGGGCGACGCTAGATTCCTCACTCGATGCCCGCTGGTCGAATCGAGCAACAACTACGGTAACTACGCAGAAGTGAAGCTGCGACCCGGCGCCGATTCCCAGGACCTGCTTCGAGCGGCGATGTGCTCTGCCAAAATCTCGCGCTTCGAAGTGATGGAGCCCTCGCTGGAGGAAATCTTCATCGATCGGGTGGAGAAGGCCAATGTCTAGCAGCGCCTTGCGCAACACCTGGATCATCTGCAAGCACGAGTGCTCCAAGCGGATCCGCACGCGCTCGTTCCTGATCACCACGTTCCTGATGCCGCTGTTCCTGGCCGCAGTCATCGGAATTCCGGCGGTTCTGGGTGCGCGCGCCAACCACGAGAATCAGAAGGTCGTGCTGGTGTGCCCGCGCCAGGATCTTGCGGAGAGTATCCGGGAGCGGTTGCAGGTTAATACCAAGGGTGCCTACCAGGTGACCCTCGATGCTGATGCATCAGAGGCGGAACACCAGCGCCTGCTCACCGAGGTTAATGCCGGGCGCCTCGACGGAATCATCTGGATCGACGCGGATTCAATCAAGCAAGGCCGCGCGATATACGAGCGACGCAACGCGCGCGACTTCATCTGGCAGCAGTTAGTGCGCAATTCGGTCTCGGGCGGATTCAATCGGATGCGAATGGCGGAGTACGGGATTAATCCGGATCAGGCGAAAGACCATGCTCCAGGGCGCCGAAGTCGAATTGACGCTCACCGGTGCGAATGGCGACCGCGTGAGCCGGGATGCCGCCGCCATCGTCACCGTGCTGCTGCTGGCGACGATGCTCTTCATCACGCTGCTCTCCTATGGGGTGATGATCATGCGCTCGGTGCTCGACGAAAAGGCCTCGCGGGTTATCGAGGTGTTGCTCTGTTCGGCGACTCCGGACGAACTGATGAGTGGGAAAATTTTGGGAGTGGGCGCGGTTGGAATGCTCCAGGTGACGGTCTGGGGCGTGATGGCGATCGCGATGGCCAAGCCCCCCAGTCATGCTCCGGGCGCGCACGTCGTACCCCTGCCGCTGATGATCTACTTCGGCATTTTCTATCTGCTCGGATATCTACTCTATAGCGCGATGTTTGCGGCGGTCGGCGCCGCATTCAATTCCAGCGACGAAGCGCAGCATTGGACCTTCGTCATCATCTCCCCGCTGATCTTCGCCTGTACGCTGATCACGCCGGTTGCCGCCGCGCCAAATTCGACGCTCGCGGTGATCACCTCATTGGTGCCGTTCTGTTCGCCGGTCTTGATGTATATGCGGCTGGCGGTGGAAAGGCCGCCGGCATGGCAAATCGGGCTGTGCTTTGCGCTACTGATCGCCGCGATCTATGTCGTGCAGAAAATCGCCACGCAGATCTATCGGGTGGGCATCCTGATGTACGGCAAACGCCCCGGCATCCGCGAAATGTTCCGCTGGCTGAGCTACGCGTGACCGGGCGCTGAAGTATCCCGGATTCGCTGGCCGCATACCTACCGATGCCATTGTGGACCAGCATTGCAGCCTACAAAAAGGCTTCTTAATTGACATTTCGTCGATTTGAAATGATATCTTCAGAACATGAGGGAGTTTCAGATTTAAGCCGGTCGCAATTAACGGTTAACCGCTCCGTAGCCCGTCAACATCCGGATAATTTGCGAAGGGATGGTCAACTCGCGGGAGGGCGAGATGGCACAGTCGGGGACCGTAAGCTTTCTCTTTACAGATCTGGTCAATTCAACCCGACATCTGCAGGCGGTCGGCGACGAGGAAGGTTCGCGCCTGTTCCGTGCCCACCACAAGCTGATGACGGCCGCCGTGACAGCATGCGGTGGACAGGAGCTGCAATGGCTCGGCGATGGGTTGCTCGCGGTGTTTTCCTCGGCTGCCGACGCGGTGCGCTGCGCGATCAGCGTGCAGCAGACCGCGCGACGCCCGGTCGAAGGAATTCGCTTTGAGATTCGGGTAGGAATCCATTGCGGCGAAGCGCTGCGCCACAACGGCGGGTACTTCGGCAGTTCCGTAGTCATCGCGCGGCGCGTCTGTGACAAAGCATCGAGTGGGCAGATCCTCTGCACCAACGTCGTGGCGGAGGTGCTGTCGGCGCGCCATTCCTTTAATTTCCATCCGCTGGGCCCCTACGACCTAAAAGGCATAGCGGCGCCGGTTCCCGTCAGCGAAATACTTTACGAGCACTCCAATCCGGTCGCTTTGCTGAACCGAACTCCGTTCGTCGGGCGTCAGTTTCAGCTGCAACGCCTGTCCGTCATTCTCGAAGAGATGTGCAACGGACACGGCTCCGTGGTCATGCTGATGGGCGAACCGGGAATCGGAAAGACCCGCGTCATCGAGGAATTCGCAGACCTCGCCATTCAGCGCAACGCTCTGGTCCTGCGTGGTGCTTGCTATGACGGCGAATGGCAGCGCCCGTACGGCCCCTTTGCCGAGGCGATCAACAACTACGTCGAACGAACCGACAGTGGGCGGCTGGCCGGCGAGCTTGGCAACCGCGCTGCCATCATCGCGCGGGTCGCGCCGGCGTTGCGCGAGCGCATGGGCCAAATTGAGGAGCCGCCCGCCCTCGATAAAGAGGAAGAACGCTTTCGACTGCTGGATGCGGTGGCGCAGTTTTTCATCGCCACATCGCGGCGTGCGCCGATTGTGTTGGTGCTCGACGATTTGCATTGGGCGGACCGGGGAACCGTCAGCATGCTCGCGCATTTGAGTCACTTCGTTGGTGCCAGTTCGATCCTCGTGCTGGGCGCGTATCGTGATGCCGAAGTCGATCCCAAACACCCGCTTGCGGCCGCGATCGCGCAGATTAGACGTTCGGGCAGATTCGAAAGCCTGTCGCTCAAGGGCCTCACTAACGCCGAGCTAACCGAAATGTTCAACATAATCGGCGATCACGATGCGCCATTGGCTCTCGTGCGAGCGATTGAGTCGGAAACCGGCGGCAATCCCTTCTTCGTGCGCGAAGTGCTGCTGCATCTCATGGAAGAGGGCAAGCTCTTCCAGGAAGGACGATGGATTACCGATCTCAAAGTCGAGGAGCTGGCGATCACCGAGGGGGTTCGCGAGGTAATCGAACGGCGGCTACTAAGACTCTCCGATACGGCCTGCAACCTGCTCAGGATCGCAGCCACCTTCAACGGCGCTTTTGACTTCGGCATTGCGGCCGCGGTCGCCGAGCTGGACGAAGAGACAGCTCTGAGCGCAATCGACGAGGCCTTGAGCGCGCAGCTCTTGCGGCCTGCGGGCGGCTCCGAAAGCTTCGACTTCACGCACGCCCTGATCCGCAACACTCTCTACTCTGAGCTAAGCCCGCCGCGCCGGGTTCGCCTCCATCGCAATGTCGCCGAGGCGATGGAACAAAGATGGGGCGAACGCGCCGCCGAGCATGCCGGCGAAGTCGCATATCATTTCTCCCGCGCGGCGGCGTTGCCGGGCGCGGAGCGCGGGGTGGAATATGCGATCGCGGCCGCCGACAACGCCGAAACGGCCAGCGCTCATGACGAAGTGGTCGGATTCCTGCGCATGGCGAATGATCTGATGCCTCGCAATGATCCGCGTCGCGCCCGACTGCTCGCCCGTCTCGCGCTGGTCCTGCCCTGGACGCTCAACCACGGAGATGGACTTGAAGTGGCAAGGGAAGCCGGCGATCTGATCAAAGCTACTGAGGGCATAAATGCCACCGCGGACTTTCTCGAACAGGCCGCCCGCGCGATGCATTTGGCGGGACGCGTGCGCGCCTCATGGGAACTTGCCAGGGACGGTTTGCGGTATGCGGGCGATCGGCGGGATTTGACGTGGGCCAGCCTTAGCGAACTCGATCTCGTTCGTGAAGATGCTGAAGACCCGGAGAACCCCGGTATCCTCACCGATTCATCGCGCAGGAGCGAGGTGCGAGCGGTTCTTAAGACTGCTAGCAGAGAGCAACTCCTGGCACGCCGAATCGATCCTCCATTTCAATCGCGACAGGAAATACTTAACGACCCGGAAGCCAGCGCTTTCGCCATGGTCATGATGGCTGGAGAACTTCGCCGCGGTCGCGAGCTATGGCAGAAGGAGGCTGCCGAGGCCGAACGGCGAGGGCAAATTGCCGCCGCGATGACGGCATGGGCGGGAGTCGCGGGATGCCACATCTCGTTGGGCGAGTTTGGGCTGGTGCAAGCGGCCTTCGACCGGGCCGTGGCGCTTCATGCGCGTTCGACCGGCCGCAGCTTTCTAGCGCCGAGCATGTTTCTGAACGGCGTCAAGTATCTGATGATCGTTGCGACTGACGAGGGATGGGAAGGCCTCGCCAAGGAGGCCGAGTCAAAGCTCCTTCTCAATAAGCCGGCCCCCGAAAACAACTGGTCCTTTGCGCTGGTTAGAGCCGTCTCGGCGATCGTCCTGGCGCACCTCGGTAGAGGCGAGACATCGATGCAACGATTAGCCACGCTTCCGCGCGCGCTGGAGGTGGGCGCCGCCGCAGAATCCAGAGTCGGTCCGATGGCCTGCGATGCGGCCGGCGCGCTGTGGTTGCTTAATCGCACAGATAACAGCGCGGCCGTCGAACGCGCGCTCCGCGAGAAGGTCATCGCACCGGACTTCCGCTTTCCGATGCGCGATGGCCGTCTCTCGCTGGCCCGCCTCTGCGGGTTGGTCGGCAGGTACGACGAAGCCGCACAATGGTTCGATGCGGCGCGGACCATTCTCGACGAGCAAGGCGCGCGACCGCTTCGAGCGATCACTGATTTTGATCAAGGCTTGATGTACACGCGACGGGGACTTGCAGGTGACGCTGAACTCGCCCACTCCTTCCTCGATGCGGCCGACGAACAATTTCAGGCACTGCGCATGACAGGCTGGATCAATCGGGTCGCGCAGACGCGTGCACTTACAGTATCGAATTGAAGTTGTGCGAGCCCAAGTCGACGCCTCTGAAAGTGGTACGGTCATTTTGTCATCGCGCTCAGCCGTGATATTGAAGTACGATTAAAGCGGTATGTGCCCCGCGACCGCATCCGGCGAGGAGGCCGAATGTTTTCTTCCATCGACGACGTAATCACCCAATTCAAAACGAATAACTACATCGCGAGCCGTCGAATCGCGACTGTTATTTATCTGGCCAAAGAGCTCGGAAAACCCATCCTGGTCGAGGGTCCCGCCGGGGTCGGCAAAACCGACCTGGCAAAGGTCGCTGCGGCCGCGCTCGGATGGGAGCTGATTCGTCTCCAGTGCTATGAGGGACTGGACGAGGGCAAGGCGCTCTACGAATGGGAGTACGCCAAACAGCTCCTCTACACCCAGATCCTCAAGGACAAAATCGGCGAGGTGCTGCACGGCGCGAAAGGATTGACCGAGGCGGTCGATCGCATCGCGGCCCAGGATGAGGTGTTCTTTTCCGAGCGCTTCGTGTTGCCACGCCCCTTGCTCAAGGCGATTTCCAGCGACAAGCCGACCGTGCTCCTCATCGACGAAATCGATAAGGCCGACGCCGAGTTCGAGGCGTTCCTGCTCGAGCTGCTGTCGGACTTCCAGGTCACGATTCCCGAAATCGGCACCATCAAGGCCAAGCAGATGCCGCTGGTGATACTGACCTCGAACAACGCGCGCGAAATGTCGGACGCCCTCAAGCGTCGCTGCCTTCATCTATATATCGACTTCCCGGTCAAGGATCAGGAACTTGCCATCGTGCAGCTCAAGGTGCCTGAGGCGAGCAAGAAGCTGGCGGAAGAAGTGGTCGGCGTGGTGCAGTCGCTGCGTAAGCTCGACCTCAAGAAAACCCCCGGCATCAGCGAGACGCTGGACTGGATCAAGGCGCTCACGCTGCTCAACGTCCAGAGCCTCGACCAGGAGCTGGTCAACGAGACGCTGGATACCATCGTCAAGTACGAGGGCGATGTGCGTAAGGCGCAAGAAGAGTTGAAGGATTACGTGCGGCGGGCACGGGCGCGTCGCGGCACGACGCCGGATGCGAGCGGGAGCAGCGATAAAGATCTGTTGAACTGAGCAGCAAAGAGACCTAACCCCCGACCCCTTCCCGTCCTCACCCCGGCGCGGACGCCGCACCCTCTCCATAAGACGGAGAGGGACGAAAGGAAGGAGGACAATTCCGTAGGGAAGGGGAGGGAGAAACAAGATGCAAGAAAAGCTAGTCGAGTTTGCAAACCTGCTGCGGGAAAACGGCGTGCGCGTTTCGCTCGCCGAAACCCTCGATGCGTTCGGCGCTGCGGATGTGACCGGCCTTTCCGAGAAAGAGGCCTTCCGCTCCGCCCTGCGCGCCACGATGGTGAAACGCTACACCGAGTTGCCGGTCTTCGAGGAACTGTTCGAGCTATATTTTTCCGGCCTCGGCGAGATCATCAAGCAGGCGAGCCAGGCGGTGCAGCAGGCGCTCTCGATGTCCGATCAGGAATTCCAGAAGTTCCTCGAGGAAGTCGAAGAGATGCTCAAGAAGGAGGGCAAGAAGCTCTCCGAACTCGCGAAGCAGTTGCTCCAGAATCAGTCGGGGCAGATGGAGAAGAAGATTCGCGAGGCCGCCCGCGCGGTCAAGCTGAACAACATCGAACGCACCATCGAGGAGAACTACTTCGCCCGCGCGCTCGCGCGCGAGTTGGGCCTCGACAAGATCGAGCAGGAGATCAAGCAGCTGCGCGAGGAACTCGAAAAGATGGACATCAGCGCCAAGATGAAGGCGCAGATGGAAGAGTACCTCGATCGGAGGCTCAAGCAGCTCGACGACATCATCCGGCGTTTCGTGCGGATGGAGCGCGAGAAGCGCGACGTCAAGGCGCGTGAAGAGCAGCATCTTAACAAGCTCGGCGAGAAGAGCTTTTATTATCTCTCCGAGGAAGAGCTGAAGCAGATGAACGAGGCGGTGCAGAAGCTCGCGCAGCGCCTCAAGAACGTCATCTCGATTCGGCGCAAGCGCGACAAGAAAGGCCGCTTCGATATCAAGCGCACGCTGCGCAAGAACCTCGATTGCGGCGGCGTGCCATTCAAGTTGAAGTTCGAGCAGCGCAAGAAAGAGCGTCCGCAGGTGGTCATCCTGTGCGACGTTTCCGATTCGGTCCGCAACGCCTCGCGCTTCATGTTGCAGTTCGTGTACTCGCTGCAGGATCTCTATTCGCGCGTGCGCAGCTATATCTTCGTAGCGGACATCGGCGAGGTGACCGAGCACTTCCGCAGCAACGATGCGAAAGAAGCGCTCGATATCGCACTCAAGGGTGATATCATCAATGTTTATGCCCATTCGAACTTCGGGCATGCGTTCCGAAATTTCTACAGCGATCACATCGGGTCCGTGAACAAACGGACGACCGTGATCGTGCTGGGGGACGCGCGCAACAACTACAACCTGCCGCACGACTGGTGTCTGCGGGAAATCAAGACGCGCGCGAAGAGAGTGATTTGGCTTAACCCGGAGAGTCGCAACACCTGGGGTTTCGGCGACAGCGAGATGGATCGCTATTCCCCGCACTGCGACCTGGTCGAAGAGTGCCGCAATCTAAACCAGTTGTACCGCGTGGTGGACCAGTTGGTTCCGCGCTGAAGACGTGGGCTGCGCGCGTCTTTCAACGAGTTCAGTTGACCCTAGCCGCTCTTTGTTCCAAGATTGTTACGAGGAATGGGGCGCGCGGGGGGCAGACTTCTGCCGCGTCCGAAGGGGTCAGGAGGGTGGTTTCAGAGAGACGCTTTATGGCAGGCGATAGAAAAGACTTTCTACTGATGGTGGTTGCCGGGATCACGCTGGATCCGACCACCAAGTTGCCGATTGTGATGCTTAAGGACCCGGACAATAAGTTGAACCTGCCAATCTGGGTCGGCCCGCTGGAAGCCACCTCGATGGCGACCGAGTTGGAGGGCGTTAAGCCGCAGCGTCCGATGACGCATGACCTCCTGCGCAACGTGCTCTCCGAATTCGGTACCACGGTGGAATGTGTCGAAGTTACCGACCTTCGCGAGAATACCTACTTCGCGCAGATTCAGTTGAAGACCCGGGAGGGCAGGGCGCTCACGATCGATTCGCGCCCGAGCGACGCGCTGGCGTTGGCGCTGCGGACGAAGTCGCCGATTTATGTAGCGAAGAAAGTGCTCGAAGCTTCGAGCGAGCTGGAATCGACCGAGCAGCAGCAACCGGCGCAGAGCGAACAGAACCTCGCCAGTGTATCGCGGGACAAGTGGTCGGAAATCCTCGAGCGGATGTCGCCCGAGGACTTCAAGTACAAAATGTGAGCGCGGCCGCAGCCGACCTCTGAAAGTTTAGTTGGGGGGCGCCGGAGCGTCCGGTCTCATGGCAACGACTCGTACTCATATCAAAATCAATCGCAAGGAACTCAAGCAACCCGACGAGTTCCAAAGCTTCATCGCAAATGCGCAGGAGTTCCTGCTCTCCAACCTTCAGCAGGTCATCGTCTCGTCCGCGATCGTGCTTGCGGCGGGCGCGCTCGCGGTCGGAATTTACTACTACGAGATTCATCGCGACAATATCGCCGGCGATCGCTTCTATAGCGCCGTCAGCGAGCTCAACAACAAGAACTACGCGCAGGCCGAAACGGATTTTCAGAAGCTTGCCGACGACGAGCCGAGTCGCGAAGTTGGCAAGCTCGCGCGCTTCTATCTCGGCAGCGCCTATTTTCAGCAGGGCCAGTTGGATAAGGCGCGCGATGCCTTGGTCGCATACGTCCCGGACGCCAAGGACGATCTCTTCGCGAGCATGGCGTACGAGGACCTGGGCGTCATCTATGAAAAGATGGGCGATCTGAAGAAGGCGCAGGGCGCCTATGCGCAAGCGGCTACCATCGCGGGACCTGAGCAGGGGCGCGCGCAACTTCAGGTGGCGAGGCTGATGGCGCTGCAGGGCGACAAAGCCGGCGCCATCAATGCCTACCAGCAATTCCTCCTCGCCAATCCGTTCGCGCGCGATCGTGAAACTGTTATCGAGGCATTAGCGAATCTCGGCGCCGCGGCGCCCGCCGGCAGCGAAGCGATTTCACACCTCATTCCGCCCAAGCAGTAGCCAGCTTCCCCACGTCCGCCAGAACCGCATCGCGCTCATCCGCCGATGCTGGCGACCCGATGTAGTACGCGGTCACGATGATGGGGGTTCGGGTCGGCGGCCATATCACGCCGATGTCGTTGGTCGCGTTATTTCCACCCGAGCCGGTCTTGTCTCCGATTCGCCATCCGGTGGGCAGGCCGGCGCGCAACCGCCGGTCCCCGGTTTTGTTAGCTACCAGCCACGCGATCAGTTGCTCGCGCGAGGATTGAGTTAGCGCATCTCCGAGGACGGTCTTGCGGAGCACTTCGAGCATCGCGTCAGGTGAAGTGGTATCGCGTGGGTCGCCCGGCTTCGCTTCATTCAGATACGGTTCTCGACGATCGAGGCGCGTAACAGTATCCCCAAGTGACCGCAGATAGGCCGTCACTGCTGCCGGACCGCCGAAGCTGTCGAGCATCAGGTTCGCGGCCGTGTTGTCACTCAGAGTCATCGCGGCCGCGCAAATCTCGCCGAGCGTCAGACCATCATCGCCAGTGTGCTTCTCGGTGACGGGAGAGTGCGCGACCAGGATATCTCTCGAATAAACGATACGGCGGCTGAGGCTCTCCTGCCTTCGGTCGACACGCGCGAGGATCAACGCCGCGGCGAGGAATTTAAACGTGCTGCAGAGTGGAAAGCGCTCGTCACCGCGATGCGCGATCAGGTGAGGCCTCGCCGTATCGAGGACCGCAACTCCCAGCCGGCCGCCATTTTTGCTCTCCAGCGCGGCAATCGCGCGCGTCAGCTCCGCGCCGCCTTCATCGGCAAAAGCGCGGAAGCCCAACAACGTCCCGCCTGCCAGAAGCGCTCCCGTCGTCAGCACCTCGCGGCGTGATAGCACACTCTTGGGCGGCGCTAGTTGCGCAGCATCTCCTTGCCGGCGGCGCTCTCATTAAGCTGCTGAGTAACGACCCAATCGAAGGCCTTTTCTTCGGGCAGACCGACTACGCGGACGCCATTGACAAACAGAGTCGGCGTCGATTGCACCCCAACCGTATTGCCATCTTTCTGATCCTGTTCGATACGCTCCTTGGCGGCCTTTCCGTTCATGCATGCGTCGAGCGTCGCCGTGTCGAGGTTCAGGCGCTTGGCGGTGCCATGGATGTGGTCGTCGATATTCTGCACGGTGATCTGTCCCTGGTTGGTGTAGTAGTCGCGCGCGAAATCCCAGAACGCATCGGGATTCTGCAGCCGTGCGCATTCCGCACCGAGCGCCGCGCGGACCGCCCATGGATGACTGTTCAACGGATAGTTCTTGTAGAGGACCTTAATCTTGTCCTTGTAGTTGGTATGCGCCATCGTTTCGAGGGTGCCGAAGGCGCGCGCGCAGTAGGGGCACTCGAAATCCGCGAACTCGACAATCTCCACCGGCGCGCTCGCGGACCCCATCACCGGACGATCCTCGAGATGAATCGACTTCATATCGATTTTCTCCCAGGGGTCTTTTTTCAAATCATAAATCTGGATCGGGATCTGGCTGAGGATCATCTGGTTGCCGTCCGAGGTGACGTAGATGGTCGCGGAGACTGACTGCCCACGATCGTTGCTGACCTTCAAGCTTCGCGCACTGAGTCCTTTGATGGGCGAGGCAACCGCGGGCCCGAGTTGGATATGCCCGGGATCGGAAATCATGAAACGCTTCTGGATGTAGTTGGTCAGATGCGCGTCGAGCGCCGGATTCGGCGGCAACGGCACTGGAGTTGCGGTTGGCGCCGGCGCCGCCGGCGAACTGGCCGCGAAGCTATCGCGCGCAAAGGTCGCCAGGGCGAACACCGTGAGAAGGGCAGGGACAATCACCGCGGCAACGCCAAGGGCAAGCGGGCGTGCCGATCCAACACGTCGTCTATTCGTCATGGCCCTCAATAATACGGGCGCGGGCCGAGGTCCGCTAGACAAATCGCGGAACAAATCGAGGAGCAATTTTCGACGGCCCGCCTAATGCCCCGCGTTCTGCAACGCCTGCGGTGAAAAGAACGAATTGTCGACGGTGCCCGTGTCGATGTACCAGCACTCGCGCTCCTCGGTCTCGCGCCCCGGCATGTAGATGACCGAGGAGTAACCGAGCTGCACGTCAGCATCGACGAGGCCGAGTTGGAACATCCGCTTGTAGGGATAGATAGCAACCTTCGCATCAGGCACCGGACGATCGCGATAGGTGTTGAACGCCACCAGCGTTTTCCAGAGCTTGCCTTCGCGATCAAACTGATCCGACGCGGTGATGAACCATCCTTCGGAGTCGATGTAGAGGATGCGCTTCGGGATGGTGAGGTCATGCCCAGGCTTGCCGGTCGCCTCGATGACGTAGAGATGGCGCATCTCCCAGTCCTCGGGGCAGATGGTCTTGCCACCATCAGTGGGGCATACCACCTCGGGTGAGTTCTTCGCGTGCACCGAGGCGAGCATGTTCTTCTCTCCTAGATACTTGTAGTTGTAGTCCTCAATCTTCGCGGAGAAGCCGAAGTAGGAATCGGGATCGATGGTCGTGACCACTGCGGGAGCACTGCCGCTGGCGCCGCCATAGGTTCCCCCGGAGAATCCCGGCAGCGCGCCGAGCGCATCGGAGAGGATTTCCGGCGATTGCCGGCGCATGCGGCGCGTCTGCGGGTTGAAGATCCAGGTGTTGTCCTCGACCTTGGGATCGATGTGCCTAAAGCGAATCATCCCATAGCCGCGAATCGAGGAGGGCTCCAGCATCGGGTAGTAGGCGAACCGGTATCGCACCCCGCTCTCCTTGGCGTCGGGATCGGTCGGCACCGGAGGCACCTCGATACGGCCGATGTTGTTGTAGAACGCGAAGTGACCGACGGTGAAATAGCTGACCGGGGTGCCGGTGCTCTTCGGCTCGTAGCTGGCAACTTCGGCGAAGCGCAGGTCGGCATCATCGGTGTACAGCGGACGGAAGCTGAAGTTCCACATCGCCTTGAGCGCCACCTGCGAGTCATTCGGATCGAGCAAGGGAAACGGAATTCCTGCGACATAGCCATTGAGTTCGCCATCGGAGCCGAGCGTGACCTGCGAGGCATACTTCTCACTGGCGCTCTTGTATGGCGGCGGCCATTCGAGCTTGTCAGTCGGGATGACATGAATCTGCATGCCGCGCTGCACCAGGATGAGATTGCCGGGACTGAGGAGGTCCTGCACCTGCGCGGCATTGTCCCTGGTGATGGTATCGCCGGGCTTAACGCCTTCGGCGCGGGCCACCGAGGCGATCAGGAGCACGGCCACCGGTACCGCCCATACAAATCTAAAGTTAAACATGAGATTCCTGCGTGAGCGTTCCATAGCCCCTCCGATAGTTGCCAGGAGATTGTGCCGAAGCATTTTGCCACCCGCCAGTCACATTCGGTCAACGGCCGATTCATAAGGATGCTCGGCCGGATTCCGCGGTTGAACGGGAGCTGCCGCTAACCTCCAGTTTTGCCTTTTCAGCGCCTTCGGGCCAGCGCCTTGGCGCGGCGCCGCTCATGACGATTGCCTGTAAACATTGAACTTAATGGGTTTGTTTTATCGTCTTCATTCTCATCGGGGATAGCTGCCTGCGCGTCAAATCGCTGCGCGGAGGCCCTTCGCAGAACCTCAGGACCACTATTCGGCGATGCCGAGAAGTGGGTTTGTTTTTGCACTTTCAATTGCGGCACGGCGCCATGAATGGTTCGGTCGAGGCGGCCCAGATATCGGCATATCGCATTCGCTTCGCGTTCCCCGGAAAGGTGAGCTTCCACAGCCCGGCACGCCGCCGCAAAGAATCCGTGCATGATGCCGTTGCGGGCGACCCGCGCCTTGCCCTCGAAGGTGCGCGGCCCGGTCGAGAGCCTGGCATTGCGGCGATTGGCCTCGAGTCGGCGCTGGGGTGAGCGCGATTGGACGACGGGACTGGGAGAGGGGAGAGAGAGCAGGGCACGCAGCCATAAAAAGGCATGCCTCCTTGGTTAGATGGCCGCGCCACCGCGACCATAACCCATAAGCATTTACCTATGACATCGGGTTGTCCAGCTTAGTCGAGATATGCGAGCCAGCGGTTGCGAGGTTCTACGGCATGAACTCGAACGACGTTGCGCTTCCGCCGCCGACCCTGGTGTCGTTCGTCGGCGCGGACGAAATCAGGCCGTCCGCCGCTCCGGACATCGAGTGTTCATTTCCGCACTGGAGCCCCTGAGGGCGCATGGTTTTTCCTTCCATAGATCGTCTCCCACGAAGTAGGGGCATCTGAGCACCTTCCGCTGAATGTCTAGTTCTACCGGCGTCAAATGAGCCATAGTCGCCAGTCAACTGGGGATTAGCTTAGTATTGACACCAATATGAAAATAGCTTATAATCCCTTCCATCATGCAGACCCTAAGTGAATTCGATAGAGCGTTCGGGACCGACGCGCAATGCCGCAAATTTATCGTGGCGATACGCTGGCCGGATGGCGTCGTGAAATGCGCTCGTTGTGGTAGCGACCGTGTGTTCGCAGCCAAGACCCGTCCCTTTCATCTGGATTTGTAAGTCGGGCGCGCAAGTGCGGGATCGCAAGACTGGCGAGGTCACAACCTGCGACAAGCGCAACGGCTATCGATTCAGCGTGATTGCGGGAACCATTTTCGAGGACACCAAAGATTCAGCTGAACATCTGGTTTAAGATCGGATACCTGATGCTGACCGCGAAGAAAGGCATCAGCGCGCTACAGATTCACCGCGTCATCTTCGGGGAGAATTCCACTCACGACTACCACACCAGTTGGTATATCTGCATGCGCTGGCGCGCTGCGATGGCTGGCGACATGTATCAGCCGCTTTCAGGCGTGGTCGAAGTAGATGAGACCTACATCGGCGGGAAAGACCGCAATCGGCATTGGGATAAGAAATCCGCCCAGCAGCGCAAGGCCAAGGGCGAATTCGATTTCGACAATATTGGCTACGCCAAGGTCGGCGTCATCGGCGCGATCGAGCGCAAGGGCAACGTCGTGGCACGCGTCATCGGCTCGCAGGATGCGCCTACTCTCGCCGAGTTTCGTGCGCCGCGTCACCGAGCAAGGGCGTGCGAGCTGGTCGCAACCGACGAGAACACCGCATACAAGCTGCTTGGGCGTCCACATGAGGCCGTTAATCATTCGCGAGAACGAATGGGTACGCGGCGAGGTCCATACCAACACCATCGAATCGTTTTGGTCGCTCATCAAGCGTGGCGTTATCGGCCAGTATCACAACGTGAGCAAGAAATATTTGCCCTTCTACCTGAATGAGTTTTCATTCCGTTTCAACAATCGGAAGAACGACGACATGTTCGCCGATTTGATTACGACGTGCGCTCAGTAGCCGTGTCGATTTAGACGCGCTATGCTTCGGGCGTGCCTCGGAAGAAATCGAAAGAGAGAAGGCCGCTCAGCGCGAAGCAGCGCGAAAGCGACGAGAAGCTAAGGCGGGAATTGGAAAACGCCGATCCAGAAGAAATTCGATCGGCTGGTCAGTCCGCTTTTCCGTTCCTCAAAGGCTGAAAACGAATCGAGCGGCTAAACCTCTGGCAAGGTCGCCGCTCTAAATTCAAACGCAATCCCTCGCGTGAAATAACGCTAGGCAGAAACTTGCCGTGGAAGCAAGCGAGGGTAAAGGACGCTATGGGTATAGCGACTATTCTCGCACAGTTTCACCTATTGGTTGGAGAAATTGTCATGAGAATGGCGGACTGTTCCTCGCTTACTCAAAGTGCGCATCTAACGCCCGATGAATCAGAGCAGATAGCGGCCGTTTTCGGTAATCTCGCGGCGCTTTTTGCGGACGCTTCAGAGCTATTAGTAGGTCACTATCAGGATGTGGATTTCGGACAGCATCTTGAAGCAAAAACGGACAACTTGCGCGAGCAGCTAGCCGATCTAACAATCAAGATTAATGCGGTTAAAACACGGCTTGGATAGGTGCGCCATACTTGTGGTCCTCGGCTGGTATCTGATGGTGCCTCGCATCGCCTCGGACAAGTCGCGCGTTCTTTACGAAGAACCGTTACGCGATTGGATTGTCACGCAAAGCTTCGATACAGCAGTCGCTTGCGAAACGGCGCGAGGCGATTTGAAGAGCAAAACTGCTACTAGCGAAGATGCACTCACCAAGTCCGCGAGTTTAGCCATGGAGTGCATCGCTAGCGACGATCCCCGTCTCGCGAAATGAACATTGTTACGGTAGGGCTGTATTGCTCTGCGATTTTACCTGTTTCACTATTAGCGATTCGATTACATCGCCCTTACACTCTTCCAGCCGTATCAACCAATTCTGGATTGCTTCTTCTGTCCAAAGCATTACCACATCGTGACGATTACGGATCAGGTCGAAATACGATTTGCGTGCGGGCCGAGGGAAGCCTAGTGAAAAATTCTCAATCGCTTTGTATGCCTCGAACGCAATAAAGTCCGCTGGTTGTAATTGGATCACACGCTGTGGACCCTTTTTTGCCGCAAATGTCCAACTCGCAATGCGGAACCAATCACGATACTGCGGATGGTTGAACAAGTCGCCCATTACTACATTGACTTGTTTCCATCCTGCATCGCCAGCCTCAAAGAAATAATGAATCCAGTCGTCCATCTTCCGCGCTCTTGTGCCGAACCATACGACTGTTCGCAAAACAGTTAATCCATAAATGCCGCCATAATCGCGTTTGATCCGGTCGGGAACCAGTCGCTCGAAAGGTTCGCTAGCGACCGCTTGACCCATGCCTATAATCGTATGTTTCTTGATGATCGCGTGAAGCTCGTTCAGTAGCCCCACCTGATATTCACGGGTCCAATCCTTTCCAGCGAAATCGCCCTGCAACGGCAACTCCATGTCGCAACGATGAAAGCATTCAACGCCTTCATCTTGGAGCTTTCCCGTCCAGAGCGGGAGCACGCGTTTGTCCCATTGTTGGACCGATCCGTAGATATGCGCCTAGCGATATGTTGGTTTCATCGCGATTTCCGCCCGCGTCACCGTACATCCGTAGGATCGCCACGCTACTAGCCTCGGACAGACCTAGCCCGCGTACAATTTCCATGAAAGGCGAGGTCATAGTCGCCCCCGTGGAGTAGGGGCGCTAATTCGCCGTCGTACCTGACTGTCTGGCTCAACCAAGTCAGTCCGCCGATTCTCATGCGAAATTATTGAACTTTGTGGGTTTGGTGTCAACATCCGTCTAATCCCCAGTCAACTTCGCATAAGAAATATTATGTCAACTAGACGGGCGATATTGTTGGAGTTGACAGTCAAGTGAAAAAGCATAATATTTCTCTAGATGATTCGGACATTCAGGCAACAGTCATCGATAGTGAGCCGAGAGCGGTCGGATAGTAGCGCACCTATTCTCCTAGGGATATTCCGAGATGGGGCGAAGGTCACTTTAGTGCGCGTCATCTACTCAAGAACGAGACAGGCACGGGATCTTGGTCGATAAAGAGCCGCTGACGGTCGTTGCGGCAGTGATGATCGATCTCGATAGTCAATGGGCTGGCGTTGAATCCGACTTAATCGCCATCGCGCCAAAAAAGGAGCTAAAAGGCAGTCGCTTATTCCGAGACTTACGTAATGGTCGTCGGCGCGACGGAGCTGACCGTACCTTGAGAGATGTCTTAGCGATACCCTCACGTCACCGGCTACCGATTTTTTTCGTGCGATTGATCGTCGCGGGCTGTCCAATCACAACAGCGAGCGTGGCCAAGCACACGTCAAATCTTACGACATGGCGTTCTTATTGTGCCTGCGCGCTGTCGATATTGTTGTTCATGCGATGTTCGATGGTGAAAATGTTTTGTGGATCGCAGACCAGAGCGGATACGAGGGGAGATCGCGCACAGGCCTTTCGTTCATGCGGGAAATTATGGCCACCGAATCACCCTTATTCAGGTCTCTGTGGCCAGAGGGTCAGCCGCATGAGTCGCCGCTGGTAGACACCGTATACTTTGGCAACTCCCGCTATTCGCGAGCGCTACAATTGGCGGACGTCTGCTGTTCCACAATCGTCCGACACTTGCTTGCGGATGCCATAGTGGCCCCGTATTACGACTTGATTAGTCAGCAAATTATACATTCGGGCGCACCGATCTATTTCGGCGATTCGTGAGATTGCAGATAGGCTTGACCATCGAACCATCCTACAACGTAGGAAGCAACCGCAGTCCCGCCGAAAAGCATGAAGTGGTACGCGTCCATGCTTCCAGTTATCAGCCATACGAGATAAACGGGAGCGGTAGCGCCGATGATCGCGAGCGGAACGGCGCTCGTATAGAATTGCCAACTATTCAAGTTGATTCCCCCTATAAACAGCGCGAATCTATCACCGATGGCTTACGTAAAACAATGGTACTTACCAAGTGATCGTCACCATGCCACTTTTTCAAGACCGCATGATGTGGAAACCCGACCAACGTGCGCCCTATTCGGGAATCTACAAATGCACGAATTGCGGCTTTGAAATAGCGACCGCTGTGGATGCGGCACTACCCAACGTAGCCGACGATTTCAGGCATCAGAAATGGAATTGTTCTGGTATGGGACTTAACCAGTGGCAGCTAGTCGCACTGCCGATTCAGAAACGTGCAGAGGAATCTCAGCCGACATAGCGGATCGCGCGACAAATAGCAATTTGTCATTGCTAATTTCGCGAACCATGAAATCCACCACTTTCCCGATATCAGGATCGAGCATCAATTCCATCGCGCCGGGACCTCACTTGCGTGCAAGGCAGAAAACTGCCAAGCGTATTTTGACGCGAGGGATCGCGTTGGAACTTTAGAGCGGCGACCTTCCCAGAGGTTTAGCCGCTCATTCGTTTCTAGTCTTCGCGATAGTTGCGGGGCAGCTTGCCGACAGCCGCTTCCAGCGCCTTATCGAACTTTTTTAGGTCGAACTTTCTTAGTTCGTCGCGCAGCTTTTCGTCGCTGGCGGCCTGCTTCGCGCTTAACGGCTTTCTCTTTTTCGAGCGCTTCATCCGGCGAGAACTTTACGCTCTCGAACGGATGAACGCTAGTTGTTATCGCACGTCGTAATCAAATCGGCGAAAACATTGGGATTATCTCGATTATTGTGCCGATACGAAAACTCGTTCAGGTATAGCGGCAGATAATCCTTGCTCACACGATGGTAGGTACCGACGATGCCGCGTTTCAGGAGCGACCAGAAATTCTCGATATTGTTGGTATGCACGTCGCCGCGCAGGTATTCCCCGCGTCCATGCTTGACCACGCGATGCACTTCCATCTTGTGCGGATCGATATAGGTGTAGGCCGGATTCTCATCGCTCGCGACTAGGGTTACGTTTTCCGACACGCTCTTCTTGACGAATGATTTGAGCGTGCGAGCGTCCATATCGCCGATGACGCGAGCGACCACACTACCCTTGCGCTCAATCGCTCCGACCACGCCGACCTTGCCGAATGCCACAGTCGGATCGCCGTATCGTTTCGCTTTCTTCGGATCGCGCTTGGAAGCATTGGCGCTTTTCTTTCCCCAATGGCGATTAGCGTCTTTCCCGCCGACGTAGGTTTCATCGACTTCTACCTGACCAGTCAACGGGAACGCATCGCCACGCATGGCAGCGCGCCAGCGGTGGCAGATATACCACGCAGTCCGCCAATCAGTACCGGAATTCTCTCCAAAGACCACACGGCGCACCTGTAGCGAACTAATGCCCTTTTTCGCGGTCAGCATCAGGTAGCCGATCTTGAACCAAATCCGAAGCGATACTTTAGTGTCTGAGAAGATTGTTCCCGTAGTGACCGAGAAACTGTAGCCCCGCCGCTCGCCGCATCCTTTGTTGCAGCATATCCAAGAGAACGGCTTGCCCTTGCGGACATAAATGCGCTCGCGCGCATTGCAGCGCGGGCAGCGCACACCGTCCGGCCAGCGCTTCGCAACGATGTATTGCTTGCAAGCCTCATCGGTCGGAAACTGCTTGTCGAATTCTTCAAAGGTCTCGTTGATCATGATCGAATATTAGCGCAGCTTTGGATGACTGTCAATACCAACAAAGTCGCCACTAGACGGGCCTCATTTGTTTCGAATGGGTCCGGGAAGTACGTATCGTCCGGAAGAATGACTTGCGATTGGAGCAGGCGCTCGCGGCCGAGCCTCGCTTCCAGGCGAACGAATCCTCGTCGACCCACAAACGCTCTTCATCAGAGACTGGTAGTTTTGGCGAGAATCCCAGCATCAGCCCAGCGACGGACCTCACATCAGTTCCGGCAGGACCGCCTCTGTGATTCGTTGACTCAGGATCCTGACTCGCAGGACAATCCCGTCGCAGGCGAAACCCTCGCGCGTCCGAGCCGGGTTCATTCCTGGAGCCAAACAATGAGCTGTCGCACGAGGATCGGAAAGCCCCATTGTCCCACCATCTAGACTCACCCATTGCTCGCAATGATGTCCGCCTCGATATCACGGATCTGTATGTTTTCCGTGGTGAGACGGGTACCGTGTTTGTGATCAACCTGTGCCCTTCTATCGCGGGCGACATCCCGATACCCGGCTACCATCCTGATGGGCGTTACGAGTTCAAGATCGACCTCGACGACGACGCCATCGAAGACCTGACTTATCGGATTACCTTTGACCAACGCGACCCCGCCGGCAAGCAGCGCTTCCTACTGCGGCGGATCACCGGCGGCGACGCTGCCGAACAAAACGCGGCGGGTACGGTGGTTGCGCAAGGCGTCACCGGCGAGGCAGTCACGACTCCGGCGGGCGTGCGGATCTGGGCGGGCAAAGCGGGCGATCCATTTTGGATCGAGCCGGACGTGGCCCGCGCAGTAGCGCATGCGTTCCATGACGGCACCATCGTGGATCTATCGATGTGGAATCCTGCGCACGCGAAAAACGTGTTTGCAGGGCACACTGTGTACGCGATCGTGCTCGAAGTGCCGGATCAGGAGCTGCTCCCCGACGCAGGCCACAACCACCGCATCCGCGTCTGGGCCCTGGCGAGCCTCGCGACCGACGCCGGAGGATGGGTTCCGATCAACCGAGCCGGCCTGCCGATGATTCACCCGCTGTTCACACGGCTCAATGAGGACCTCGGCAACCGCCTCAATGCGGGACGTCCCGCGGACGATTTCGAAACCTACGGTTCGCTGTTCACTAAGTCGATCGCGGGCGTCGTCGGCGCCAATGGAACCGCAGACGACCCGCGAGCATATGCGGAGAAGGTCGCACACCGATTCCTTCCAAACCTGCTGCCGTACACGGTCGGCACTCCGGCGACGTTTGGATTTAACGAGTGGAACGGCCGCTCGTTGACCGACAACGCGTCCGACGTGATGTTCTCGATCGCTGCTAACACTCCCATTCGCCTCGGGATAGGTAGGGAGTCGGTCTCGTCGAAGCCGTCGAAGATTTTTCCGTACGTCCCGGCCGCCTCCTAGCTCACGGCAGAAAGCTGAGATTCAGACTACTCAGAAGGAGCACACACCATGGCCCAACCCAGCGCTACGCAGGAATCCGAGAAGAATGAGATTCGTCAGTTTCAGGTGGATGTTCCGGAAGCGGAACTTACCGAGTTGCGCAGGCGCATCAAGGCGACCAAGTGGCCCGAGCGCGAAACTGTTACAGATGCATCCCAAGGAATCCAGCTCGAGACGATCCAGGCGCTCGCACGCTATTGGGCGACCGACTATGACTGGCGCGAAATCGAAGCAAAAATCAACGCCTTGCCGAAGTTCATCACGGAGATCGATGGGCTGGACATTCACTTCATTCACGTCCGTTCAAAACACGCGAAAGCGTTGCCAGTGATCGTCACGCACGGATGGCCCGGCTCGATCACCGAACAGATGAAAATTATCGATCCGCTCAGCAATCCCACGGCCCATGGCGGAAGTGCATCAGACGCCTTCGATGTCGTGATTCCGTCGATGCCCGGCTACGGGTTTTCCGCACGGCCGAGCACGACGGGGTGGGACCCTGCCCACATTGCGCGCGCCTGGACCGTGCTGATGAAACGCCTCGGATACACGAAATTCGTCGCCCAGGGGGGCGACTGGGGCGCCATCATCACCGAGCTTATGGGCGTGCAGGCGCCGCCGGAATTGATGGGCATCCACACCAACATGCCTAACGTGATTCCACTCGACATCGACAAGCTGGCCTTTTCCGGCGCACCGGCGCCGGCGAATCTCTCGGCCGACGAGAAGCTCGCTTACGAGCGGCTGAGCTTCGTCTATGCAAAGGGCATCGGCTATGGCTTTCAGATGGGGTTGAGACCGCAGACGCTGTACGGAATCGCGGACTCCCCTATCGGTCTCGCCGCCTACTTCCTTGATCATGACGCACGCAGTTACGAGATGATCGCGCGTGTTTTTGCCGGCGGGAGCGAAGGCCTTACCCGCGACGACGTCCTCGACAACATCACGCTGACCTGGTTGACGAATACCGCGCTCTCGGGCGCCCGTCTGTATTGGGAGAACCAGGGGGCGTCGTTCTTCGCCGTCAAGGGCGTCGTGGTCCCGACCGCCGTAAGCGTTTTCCCCGACGAACTCTATCCTGCTCCGCGGAGCTGGGCAGAGCGGGCGTATCCCAAACTAATCCATTACAACCGCTTGCCAAAGGGCGGACACTTCGCCGCCTGGGAGCAGCCGAAGCTCTTTTCAGAAGAGCTTCGCGCGGGCTTCAGATCACTTCGCGAGGCGCGGTGACCAGCGCCCTGCGCGAGAAGCGCCGATGAAGAAAATCCTCGACACCAGGATCGCGCTCGTTATGGGCGGAAATTCCGGGATTGGTCGGGCAAGTGCCATCCTGTTCGCGCAGGAAGGCGCTAAAGTCGCGACGTGGACGGCGGCCAAAGCGCCGTTTGATGTGGCCCGTGCATTGCCTCAATAGAAGCGCTGAATGGTCAGCTCAGGGTTGGCGGCCAATCAAAATTCATAGCGGGCGGTTCGGGCACCGACCCTGCACATTTGAGCCTCACATCAGGCTCGGGAGGACCTCCTCCGTCACTCGCTTGAACTGCTGCTTCTGATCGTAGCCCGTCAGACGCAGCGTGATAGTCGTCGCGCCGGCATCGAGGAAGCTCTTCAGGTTCGCGATACATTCCGCCGGCGAGCCCAACGCGCACCATCGTTCGAGGAACTCGCGCGAGTAGTTCACCGTATAGTAGCTGTCAAGGAAACGCTTGGATTCCGTCAGCGCGGCCTCGCGGTCCTCATTCACATTGATGTTGTAATAGACGCAGACCTCGAAGCTCGGCGGCAGCTCGCGGCCCATCTCGCGCGCGTAGCCGCGAATCATCGCGAGCGAATCGCGCAGCTCGGGCGCGGTCTTGCCGGTCGTCATCCATCCGTCGCCGAGACGTGCGACGCGACGATAGCCGGACGCGACGTTGGTAACCTGCGTCATGTTGGGATTGGATACCACCCAAATCGGAATCGGCTGCTGCACCGGACGCGGCAGCACTGTGATGTCGCGGAAATGGTTGTACTTGCCGTCGTAATCGACATGCTCGCGCGAGGAAGTAAGCCGCATGATCTCGATAGCCTCTTCCATTCGGCGCATGCGGCTGGCCGGCTCGACCCGCAGCGCCGCGAACTCCTTGTCGAAGGCGCCTCCTCCCGGTTCCGGCTGCCCCTGACATGCGACGAAGACGGTGCGCCCGTTCGACATGAGGTCGAGACTCGCCCATTGATACGCGAGGATCAGGGCATCGCGCAGCGGCGTGCTCGCGAAGCATGCAGGCCCGAGGCGTACGCGCCTGGTGCGCGCGGCCAGCGCGCCGAGCAGCACCATCGCATCGAGGCGCGGCTTGGCGAAGATTGAATCCCCCACCCAGACCGAATCCCATCCGGCGCTGTCGGCCCATTCGGCCATCTCGAGCATCTCGGGGACGGTGGTCGCGCCGATGATGACACCGCGGTTGGGTAGCGTCAGTCCGAAGCGCGCGCGTGCGTTGGCCATGATGATGCACCTCCTTCGAAGGCAGGCGACATCATACAGCGATGTTATCGAAGTGGGTTAGGGGTAACCGCCCTGCCCCATCGTGATTTACCCTATCCTGGCCGTGATGCCGGCCCGCGCAAGCGCTTCGACCGCCTGGTCTGCGTCATCATCAGTTCGCAGCACGAGGACCCCAGTCACGAGACTGTCGCTCTCGATCGTTCCGCCACCTTGAGTCTTGATGTGCGCGGCCTCAAGAACTTCCAAAGCCTTGCGGACCTCGTCGCTCGCACGTTGAACCTCAGCAATCGCGTGCGGCGGCTCTATCAGAATGCGCATCCTTTCCCCTAACCCTTTGTCGTTGTGACAGATGGTATGTGGATATTTTAATGTTCCGCGGCGTGGACGAGTGGCGGAGCCGAAATGGAAAGCCGCTGGATTGGTCAATATTCCGACGAACGGCGCAGATTGGCGCGGATGATTATGCGCGAGCTATCATGCGGCGGATTATGAACCCTGCAATTGAATCTGCCCTCCCGAAAATCCGCCAACGCATCCACGCCACGCTCAACGACCATCATGTGCCGGGTGTCGCGGTCGCGATCGTAAGCGATCAGGATTTGGCGTGGGCCGAGGGCTTCGGGCTGGCCGATATTGCCGCGAAGCGTGCGATGACGCCCGAGACGCTGTTCGGCGTCGCCTCGATCAGCAAGACCTTCACCGGCGCGGCGATCGTGCAGTTGCGCGATGAGGGAAAACTCTCGCTCGACGATCCGCTGGTGAAGTTCATCCCGGAGTTCGCAGGCGGTGACCTGTCACTACGGCCGCATCGAGGATGTGACTCTGCGCCGCCTCCTCACGCATCTGTCGGGATTAGTAGGTGAATCGCCCACCGCGCACTGGCGGTCAGCGGAGTTCCCGACCATGACGGAAATTCTCGAGGGGCTTGCCAAATCGGCGCTGGTCATCGAACCGCATTCGGCGTTCAAGTATTCCAACCTCGGCTTCGCGCTGATGGGCGAGGTGGTCGCGCGCGTTTCAGGTCGTCCCTTCACCGCATATCTTCGCGGTGCGATTCTTGATCCGCTCGGCATGACTTCGAGTTGCTTCACGATGAAGGAAGCCGGCGCGAAGATGGCGACTGGATATCTCCCTCATCCCTATGAAGACGTTCCCGAAGCGGCGCCTGTCGTCAGTGATCACAACGGCTACGATGCGGCCGCCGGACTGCGAGCCTCGGTCAGCGATCTGGCGAAGTGGATCGCGCTCCAGTTTCGCACCAAGGCGGCGAAGCGCGAAGGCGCGCAGGTGCTTGCGGGCAAATCGCTTTCGGAGATGCATCGGGTGGTGTTCGTCGAACGCGACTGGCGCACCGGATATTGCCTCGCGTGGTGGGCGATGCGAATCGGGGAGAATATTTATCATGAGCATGGCGGCTCGAATCCGGGCTTCCTTTCGTCGCTCGCGTTCAACACGCATCGGCGGTTGGGCGTCGTCGCGCTGACCAATGCCCAAGGTCATGCGGCTGCCGGAACCATCGCGTTCCAGACGCTGGAGCTGCTCATGCAGAAGGCCGACGAACTCGGCACACTCGCGCCGCTGCCCTCCCCTATCGCCACGCCCGAGAACCTCAAACCGCTGTTGGGGCGTTACGAGGAGCGCAACTTCGGCGGGCGCTTCGACATCGAGTTTCGCGGCGGCGAGCTGCGGTTGAGCATCCCGCCCAGTCCGCTCTGGCCGCCGCCTCCGCCGCCGTCGCGGTTGCTCACGACCGAGAAGGAATTGGTCTTCACGATGGAGACCGGCCGTGGCGCTGGCGAGCCGGTGACCTTCGTGCGCGCCGAGGATGGCACGATAACCGAACTTCACTTCATCCAGATGATCTATCGCAAAGTCTCCTAGCCGATCCTTAGGGACGAACCTCGACGCTCTCCGATTGCGCCGGCTTCCGATCGCGGAAGTGCGGGATCACATATTTCCCGAACAGGTCGATCGAGTGCATGGTCTTCTCGTGCGGAATCGACCAGAACTGCATCATCGCGAGGAACTGATCGAGCTGCGCCTCGTTCTGAATCCGCTCGAGCTGCTTGATGGCGGTATCCGGGCTGCCGCAAATGCACATCCCGTGGTCGATGAGCGTATCGAGCGTCACCTTGCTCGGATCGAGCCCCTCATACTGCGACGGTAGCTGCGGAGTCGCGCCGCGCGCCGGATCCACCGGATCGATGCCGGTCTGTTTCGCCTCCAGCACCGGGGCATTCACCCGCAGCGTCGTGCCGACATACGACATGAACGCGCGCTCGGCCTCGGCGCGGGCCTGCTTGTCGGTATCCGCGATATGCGTCATCGAAAACGCACCCGCGCGATTATTCGCGAACGCGCCGTATGGCTTCGCGGTCTTGATCGCTTTGCGATACGCGCGCACTCGCTGCCCCAGGCGCTCTGGCGACACCAGGAGCGTGAACGACAGCAGCCCGAGGCCCAGCCTGCCCGCGAGCTCATGGGTATCCTCGCTGGTGCATGCGACCCACAGTGGCGGATGCGGTTTCTGAATCGGCATCGGCACCACCGTGCGCTGCGGGATGTCGAAGTACTTGCCCTTGTACGAGAACGTGCCGTCCTTGCTTTTCCAGATGGTGGTGATGATGTCGAGCGCCTCTTCCCATCGCGCGCGCGTTTCCTTGTATGGAATCCCGAAACCGCCCAGCTCGACCTGCGTGATGGAGCGGCCAGTGCCGACCTCGGCGCGTCCGTTGCTCAGGATGTCGAGCGTCGCGACGCGCTCGGCGATCCGAATCGGATGGTTGTAGGGAAACGGCAGCAGCACCACCGCATGACCGATGCGAATCTTGCTGGTGCGCTGCGAAATCGCGCCGTACAAAACTTCTGGCGCCGAGCTATGCGCGAAGCCGACCTGGAAGTGATGCTCGACCGTCCAGAAGTTGGTAAATCCGACTTCCTCGGCGCGCACCACCTGTGCCATCACATCGTGGAAGGCCTGGTACTCGCGCTCGCGATGCTTGAGCGGACTGTCGACCTGGATTTCATAGAAGATTCCGAAGTCCATCCTGCCTCCGTTTCAACGAAGCGTCCTGAAGTGCGCGCGGATGTCCTCAACCAATGCCTGAGGTTCCTCCATATGCGCGAAGTGGCCGCCGCTGAGAAATCTCGTCCATCGCTTGAGGTTGTAATAACTCTCCGCCCACTTGTGCGGCATCAACACCACTTCCTTAGGAAAGACCGCGATCGCGGTAGGCGCCTCGATGACGGGCTTGCGATTGTGCGAGGGCTGCCAGCGCTCGTGCACGGCCTCGTAGTAAAACCGCGCCGAGGTCCCATAACTCTCAGTCGCCCAGTAGAGCGTCATCGTCGCGAGGAGATCATCTTTGGTGAAACGCTTTTCGACCTGACCATCGCAATCGCTCCAGGCACAGCGTTTCTCGAGAATCCATGCGCATAGGCCCGCCGGCGAGTCATTCATCGCGTAGGCGAGCGTCTGCGGGCGCGTGGTCTGAATAGCGGAGTAGCCGCTGCCGTCGGTCATGAAGCGCATCGAGCGTTCATACCAACCTTGCTCATCGGGCCCGTATTCCGAGGCCGCAGGAAATTTCCCACCCCATAGATTCAGATCGATCGCGAGGTTCATATGCACGCCGATCAGCTTGTCGGCATGCTTATGCCCAAGCTGATGCGTGATGATGGAACCCCAGTCGCCGCCTTGTGCCGCGAACTTTTTGTAGCCCAGCACATCCTGCATCAGCGTGACCCAGAGGTCGGCGGTGCGCCAATAGTTGATGCCGGGTTTGGTCAGCGGCGTCGAAAAGCCATAGCCCGGAAGCGAGGGGACGACGACATCGAACGCGTCGCGAGGATCGCCGCCATGGGCGCCGGGATCGGCGAGCGGCCTGATGACCTTGTTGATGTCCCAGAACGTCCACGGCCATCCATGCGTGACGATGAGTGGCATGGGTTGGGTCCCTTGCCCTTCTCATGGATGAAATGGATCGGGACGCCGTCGATCTCGGTCTTGTAATTCGCGAACGAGTTGATTTTCGCCTCGATGCCGCGCCAGTCGAATCTGTTGATCCAGTAATCGACCAGCTCGCGCAGATATTCGAGGTTGGTGCCGTAGCGCCAATCGTTGTTTGCGAAGTCGCGTGGCCATCGGGTGCGCTTGAGACGCTCCCGAAGGTCTTCCAGCACCGCGTCGGAGATGTGTGGCTGAAACGGTTCCTTGGGCACCATCTACTTCGTCGATTTGATATCGATGTTGTCGTCGAGGCCCATCCCGCGAATCGATGCCTCGAAGCGAGGCTGCATCCGCGCGTCATCGTCGTTGAGTTCGCGAGTCATGCAGCAGTACTCGAGCTGCATCCCGTTGGGATCCTTGAAGTAGATCGATTTCGCCCAATCGTGATCGACGACCTCGCTGACCTTGACGCCTTTGCCGATCAGCTCCGCGCGCTTCTGTTCCAACCCCGGAAGGCTGCCGGTCTCGAAGGCGAAATGATAGAACGCGCTCGGCACGCCCAGCCCGCGATTGATGCCCGCGTCATATTCAGCGGGAACGCCAGGGACGCCGCGCGCTTCCATGAAGGCGAGCAACTGGTCGCGTCCGGTATCGAAGAAGATGTGTCGAATCTGTCCGCCCTCTTTCACCTTGATGGTGTCGCAGCGGACCGGCTTGAAGCCGAGCACGCCTTCGTAAAACGCGCGGGTCTTGTCGAGATCAAGCGTTGACAACCCGATGTGGGAGAATCCTTTATGCGACATTAGCAATCGCCTCCTCGCCGGATTGCCTAGCTTATAGCATCGTCGCGTCGATCTGGGGTAGCCGAAGCCATCATCCAGCGCCTCAGCATCGATGCGCTCTGCTCGTCTATCGCGCACTGTGAACGGCACCGCGCCGGGCGGATTTGACCTAACTGCGATGATGGCGGAGCCTCGACGATGGAAGGATGTGCAATGGGACGTGTCATTGAAGTTACCGAACTGGCGCTGCGCGATGCGCATCAGAGCCTGCTCGCGACGCGGATGGCGATGGAAGATATGGTTCCCGCCTGCGAGGACCTCGACAACGCCGGCTTCTGGTCGCTCGAATGCTGGGGCGGCGCCACCTTCGATGCCTGCATCCGTTTCCTCAACGAGGATCCCTGGGAGCGGCTGCGCACCTTTCGCAAACTCCTACCCAAGTCGCGCCTGCAAATGCTGCTGCGCGGGCAGAATCTCCTCGGCTATCGGCATTATGAGGATGGCGTGGTCGAGCGCTTCGTCGACAAGGCCGCCGAGAACGGGATGGATGTTTTCCGCATCTTCGATGCGCTGAACGATCTGCGCAACCTCACCACCAGCGTCCGCGCGGTGAAGAAGACCGGCAAGCACGCGCAGGGCACCATCTGCTATACCGTCAGCCCGCTGCACACCATCGGCAGCATTCGTCGAGATGGCGCAGCGCCTCAAAGAGATGGGCTCCGATTCCATCTGCATCAAAGATATGGCGGGGCTGCTGAAGCCTCAGCCCGCGTATGATCTGGTGAAAGGCATCAAGGAAAAATGCGGCGCCGACACGCTGGTGCATCTGCATACGCATGCGACCACTGGAGTCACGCTGGTTTCGATGATGAAAGCCATCGAGGCCGGATGCGACATCGTTGACACCGCCGTCAGTTCGATGTCGCTCGGCCCCGGTCATAACCCCACCGAGAGTTTTATCGAGCTGCTCGAAGGCACCGGCTTCGAGACCCGCCTCGACATGGAACGGATACTGCGCGTGAAGCGGCATTTCGCCTCGGTGCGGCCGCGCTATCGCGAGTTCCTCAGCGAGTTCACCGGTGTCGATACGGAAATTTTCAAGAGCCAGATTCCCGGCGGCATGATTTCCAACATGGAGAGCCAATTGAAAGGCCAGGGCGCCGCCGATCGCCTCGATGAGGTTCTGCGCGAAGTACCCGAGGTCCGGAAAGCCGCGGGCTATCCGCCGTTGGTGACGCCCTCGAGTCAGATTGTCGGCTCGCAGGCGGTGTTCAACGTGCTGATGGGAAAATACAAAGTGATGACGGGTGAGTTCGCCGACCTGATGCTCGGGTACTACGGCAGCACCATCGGCGAGAAGGATCCCGAGGTGCTCAAGATGGCGCTGGAGCACGCCAGGAAGCCGGCCATCACCGGGCGTCCTGCCGATCTGCTAAAGCCTGAATGGGAGAGTCTGCGGACCAGTGCCCTCGCGCTCGAGGGATGCAATGGCAGTGACGAAGATGTCCTGACCTTCGCGATGTTTCCCCAGGTTGCGCCGAAGTTCTTCAAGAGCCGTTCCGAGGGTCCCAAGAACGTCGAGCAGCGATCCGGCGAAGAAGGCGGTGCCTGCGCCGGCTGAAACCAAGCCTCAAGCCAATGGCAATGCGCGACCATCGGCAGCACCGGTCAATTACGTCATCACGCTCAATGGCAAAGAACATCGGGTGACGGTCGCGCCCTCGGCGTAGTCAGGAGTTGCGATGTCCAATCAGGTCGCCAATCCGAATCGACAAATCCATCGATGCGATGGTCGCCGAGTTGCGGGAAAAGCGCGCCGAGATCGAACTTGGCGGAGGCAAGGACCGCGCTGAAAAGCAGCATCAGGCGGGCAAGCTCACCGCGCGCGAACGCATCGAGCGGCTGGTCGATCGAAACAGTTTTCAGGAGCTCGCGGTGTTCGCGCGGCATCGCTCCACCTACTTCGGCATGGCGGACAAGGAGTTCCCCGCCGACGGCGTTGTCACCGGATGCGCCACCATCGACGGCCGCCTGATCCATCTCGCCAGCCAGGATTTCACCGTCGCGGGCGGCGCCGCGGGTGAGATGCACTGCGACAAGATCGCCAACATGATGAAGCTGTCGCTGAAAACCGGCAGCCCCTTTGTCTTCATCAATGATTCGGGTGGCGCGCGGGTGCAGGAAGGCGTCGATAGTCTCGCCGGCTATGGGCGAGTGTTCTTCAACAATGTTGAACTCTCCGGCTCCGGTGCCCCAAATCTCCTTGATATGTGGTCCGTGCGCGGGCGGCGCGGCGTATAGCCCGGCCTTGACCGACTTCATCATCCTCACGAAGCAGGCGCACATGTTCATCACCGGGCCGCAGGTCATCAAGCAGGTCACCGGCGAAACCGTCAGTGCCGAGGACCTCGGCGGTGCAGTCGCGCAGATGAACAACTCGGGCGTCGTCCATCTGCTCGCGCAAAACGATGACGAGGCGATGTACCTGTGCCGCCGGCTGCTGAGCTTCCTGCCGTCCAACAATATGGAAGACCCGCCGCGGCTGCGTTACGACCTGCCGCATCGAATCCGATCCCGAGTTCGGCGCTTTGGTGCCCGCCGATATGAAGGTCGCGTACGACATCCGCACGCGTGATCGCGCGGATCGTTGATTATCAGGATTTTCTGGAGATCCAGCCTGCTTCGCGGCCAACATCGTGATCGGCTTCGGCCGGCTGCAAGGCCGCCCGCATCGGCATCATCGCCAATCAGCCTACGTGCCTCGGCGGGCGCGCTCGACATCGATGCTTCCGACAAGGCGGCGCGCTTCGTCCGCTTCTGCAATGCCTTCAACATCCCGCTGCTTACGCTGGTTGACGTTCCGGGTTTCCTGCCGGGCATCGAGCAGGAGTATCGCGGCATTATTCGGCATGGCGCGAAGTTGCTGTTCGCGTATTCAGCGGCGACGGTGCCGAAGCTCACGCTGATCTTGCGCAAGGCTTATGGCGGCGCATACGTAGCGATGTGCGCGAAGGACCTCGGCGCCGATCGGGTGGTGGCGTGGCCGACCGCGCAAATCGCCGTGATGGGGCGGAGGGCGCGGCCGAGATCGTCTTTCGCCGCGAGATCGATGCCGCCGAGGACAAAGCCGAGCGGCGTAAGGAGCTGATCGAGGCAATATCGCGAGACCTTCGCGAACCCATTTGTCGCCGCCGGCGCGCGGCTGGTCGACGACATTATCGAGCCGGCGAAGACGCGGCAGTATCTGGCGAACGCGCTGGAAGCCCTACACACCAAACGGGAACTCCGTCCGCCCAAGAAGCACGGATTGATTCCTCTCTAACAGAGTAGTGCCGTGGAGGGTTGGACATCGCAAATGCCGTGACCATCGTGGCGCTTATCGTTGCGAGTTTTCTGATCGCGTACCTCACTGCGCAACATGCGTTGAAGCAGGCTGCGGAGAAGCTCGCGAACAGCTCGAGCTGCGCCTGTCGGGTTTCACTCACGCGGTCGCGGAACTCGAGCTTCGCGTCGAGCAGCTCACCCGCGCCACCGACGCGCTGGCGGCGGCGGGCACGCGATTGCGCACGCAGGCGGCCAATGTGGCATCTGAGGCGAAACCAGCCGCGGCAGTGTCGGAAGCTCCACCAAAACCGGAGGCCGAAATTCCCGCTGAGACGTTGATCCTCATCAGCGCGGCGGTCACCTCCTATCTCGGCAAGAAGGTCCGCATTCGATCGGCGAAGATGCTGCAGTCGCCGTACGAGATCGTGAATCCGTGGGCGCAGCAGGGCCGCGTCATCGTGCAGGCGTCGCACAATCTGCAAGTCCGCCATCGATAGATGAAGGAGGCGCGCCTTGAAGCTTCAGATCGCCATTGACGGAAAAGCCTACGAAGTGGAGGTCGAAGTCCTCGAGGAAGACGCGCCGCAGCGCCCTTCCAGCTACACGCCCTACCCCGCTTTTCCCTCGACGGTTCAGTCAACTCCGCCTTCACACAGCATCGGACCTCAGCCTGAAACCACCAACGGCAACGTCAACGAGGCCAAAGTTTGCCGCAGTCCCGTTGCCGGCATCGTCATCCGGGTGAACATCCAACCCGGGCAGCAGCTTCAGGCCAACGATCTGATGATGGTCCTCGAAGCGATGAAGATGGAGACCAACGTCACCGCGCCCACCCCCGGCATGGTGAAGACCATCAAGGTTCAGCCGCAGGATGCGGTGAAGGTGAATCAGGTCCTGGTCGAGTTCGAATAGGCCCGCCTGACTTCTCGTCGGTGGACACGCGCGCCATCATTTGCCAGCTTCGAGTCAGCGTGCTCCGCTAATTGTCCGATGCCCTTTGTAACCCAGCGACGATCACGTCAGAATCTTTTACGAACAGCGCGGGTCCGGGCTGGCCGTGCTACTGTCCCACGGATTTCGAGCGAGCAGCGGGATGTGGCAGGCGCAGATGGACGCGCTATCGGACCGTTACCACGTCATCATATGGGACATGCGGGGCCATGGCCGCTCGGATTCTCTGCCGATCCCACTCGGTACTCGCTTCGGGCATCGGTCGCCGATATGCGTGCCGTCATGAATGCTTGCGGAGTAGATCGCGCTGCGATCGGCGGTCTCTCGCTGGGAGGGTTCGTCTCGCTGGCGTTCCATATCACGCATCCAGAAAGTACGAGGGCGCTATTATTGTTCGACACCGGCCCGGCGAAAAAGCGATCAGCGGACGAACGAGCGCCACCAACCGACCGTGAATCGCAGGGACTCTCCAATACGCGGCGAGGCGTACTGGAGAGCGCGGATGACGAAATCCTGGCCTCGTTGGGTTCGATCCGGGTCCCCACCCTGATTATTTGCGGCGCACTCGATCAAAGGTTTCTGCCTGCGAGCGAGTTTCTGCGCGTCGGCCATTCCCGGTGCCGTAAAGGTTATCCTCGAGGGCGCGAGCCACGTATCGAACCTCGATCGTCCCGACGCCTTTAACCATGCCGTGCGAGCTTTCCTCGATAGCCTGACACTTCAGCCTGTCTAAACCTGTTCGACTCATACCGATGCGCGCTAACATTCCGCGCGGGAGCGCGTCGATATGAAAGGACTTCAGGACAAGGTTGCGATCGTGACCGCGGCTGCCGGCGGCGGGATCGGCAAGGCCACCGCGACGAGACTCGCCGAAGAAGGCGCCATCGTAGTCGTCACCGATTCGCATGAGCGCCGAACTCGCGAAACCGTCGAGGAAATCTCCGCTCGCTTTCCCGGGCGCGTCGATGGCTTCGCACTCGATGTGGCGAGTAACGAGGCAGTCCAGCGCGTCGTCGGCGAAGTGATCGCGGCACGCGGTAAGATCGATATCCTGGTGAACAACGCCGGCATCAACGTGCTCGGCGGTGTCGAGAGAGTCAGCCTGGAAGATTGGACGCGAATCTTCGATGTGAACCTCACTGGTGCATTCCACCTGATCCGCGCGGTGCTGCCATCGATGCGCAAGCAACACTCCGGCGCGATCATTAACGTGTCCTCGATCGCCGCGTGGTCCACGCTCGGCGGTTCCGATGCGCCATATGCCGCGGCAAAAGCCGGAATGCTCGCACTCACGCGCGCGGTCGCATCGGAGGCTGGGCCGGATGGCATCCGGTGCAACGCCGTCGCGCCCGGCATCGTGCTGACGAAGTGGGTCGAGAAAAACATGCCGGGCGTGCAGCGCCAGGCCGAGCACATCCCGATGCGGCGCCTCGCTAACCCCAATGACATCGCGGCGACGATCGCCTTCCTCGCCTCCGACGACGCCTCGTACATCACCGGCGAAGCGATAACCGTCAGTGGCGGCCTCTACATGCATCCCTGAACGCGATCGAGGAATTGAACATGGCTGAATCGACAGGACTATTGGCGGGACTCTCGGTGGTTGAATGCGGCGAGGGTGTCGCGGCCGCCTTCGCAACCAAGCTCATGGCGGATTTGGGCGCCGACGTGATTAAAATCGAACCGCCCGATGGCGATACTCACGCGGCGCTACGGACCATTTCCGGGCAACCAGCCTGATCCCGAAAAGAGCGGCCTCTTTATTTATCTCAATGCCAACAAGCGCGGCGTCACGCTCGACCTCACCAGGCCGGAAGATCGCTCTTCGATGCGTGCGCTGCTGGCGAATGCCGATATCCTCGTGCATAACGTCGCGCCCGCGAAGCGCGACAGCCTCGGTCTCGCAAGCGCGAAACTCGCTGCCGATTTTCCACAGCTCGTCATCGCGGCGAATTTCGCCCTTTGGCGATACGGGTCCGTATCGCGAACTGGAACGCCCACGAACTCAATGTCGTCAATGCGGGAGGGTGGGCATTCCTGAGTCCCGGCGCCTCGGAATTTCCCGAGCTGCCGCCGCTCAAAGCGTTCGGGCATCAGGGCGATTATCAAGGCGGACTGCACGCGTGTTTCGCGGCGCTGGCGGCCTACTTCCATCGCCTCGATTCAGGGAAGGGACAGGTCCTCGAGGTCTCGCAGCAGGAATGCATCGCGGGAATGCTCGAAATGAACCTGATGCATTACACCTACGCCGGGCGGGAGACCTCGCGGCTGGGAACGCGCGTGCTGGGGCCGTGGAAAATCATGGAGACGGCGGACGGCCATATCCTGGCGGTCTGTGTCGAGGAGGATCAGTGGCGGCGGCTGGTCGAGTTGATGGGTGACCCGGAGTGGGCGCACGAGGAAGTCTTCCAGGACCGCCTCGCGCGCGGGCGCAACGCCGATGCGCTCTACGCTGCTGATGCAGGAATGGATCAGCGGATGGAAAACGCAGGAGCTTTATCACGCAGCGCAGCAGCGCCGCATCCCGTTCGCGGCGGTCAACCAGATGAAGGATCTGTACGCCAATGAGCATCTGGCGGAGCGCGGATTTCTTCGTCGAACTCGATCAGCCCGGAATCGGCAAGATCAAAATGCCTGGCGCACCTTCCAAATACGCCGCCGGCTGGTCGATGCGAACTCCCGCGCCGCGGCTGGGCCAGCATAACGCCGAACTACTGAATGGAAAGAAATCCGCCCACGTGGCGCCGACGCCGGTACTTCGTGCCTCGTCACGGGTGCGACGCGAACTACCGCTCGCCGGGATCCGCGTGCTCGATTTCACCTGGGCGTGGGCCGGCCCGTTCTGCACCTTGCAACTCGCGCACATGGGCGCGGAAGTCATCCGCGTCGAAACCGAGAATCGCGTGTGCGTGACGCGCGGACTGCCGCCCTTCGCCGATGACGAGGCCGGTCCGAATCGCGCCGGATATTACAATCAGTACAACCAGGGCAAGCGCAGCATCACGATGGACCTCTCCAAGCCCGAAGCGATCGAGATCGCACTCGAGATGGCGCGGCACTGCGACGTGGTGACTGACAACTTCGCGGCGGGTGTGATGGATCGCCTGGGACTCGGCTACGAGAAAATTCGTGCGCAGCGACCCGATGTCGTCATGCTCTCGATGTCGGGGTACGGACAGACCGGACCGCTTAAAAGCTACGTCAGCTATGGACCCCCGGCCGCGGCGACTGCGGGTTCTTCTCGCTCACCGGGTATGAAGGTCACGGACCGAGCGAGATCGGAATTTCGTACGCCGACCCCAATGCGGGAATCTTCGGCGCGGTGGCGGTGATGGTCGCGCTGCTGCATCGCAAGCTCACTGGTCGTGGACAGTACATCGATCAGTCGCAACTTGAAACGGCGCTTGCCCTTCTCCCCGAGGGACTTATTGAATTTGCATTGAATGGGACTCAACCTGTCCGCGCGGGCAATCGCCATCGCTGGATGGCGCCCCACAACTGCTACAAGGCCATGGGCGACGACGACAAATGGGTGAGTATCGCGGTCGGGACCGAGGACGAGTGGCGCGCGCTGTGCCGGGTCATCGGACAACCGGCGCTCTTCGAGGATCCCGCGTTTCTGTGATGCCGCCGCCCGCAAACAGAATGAAGACGCGCTCGATGAGATCATCACGCAGTGGACCAGCACCTCCGATCGCTGGGAAGCCACCCGCGAATTACAGCAGGCTGGTGTCGCTGCGTTCCCCGCGATGAGCAACAAGGATCTCGCAACCAACGAGCATCTGAAGGACCGCGGCTTCCTGGTGAAGATGGAGCACCCGATCGTCGGTCGCCGCATCCATACGGGAATTCCGTGGACAATGTCGGGAACACCGTGCGAGGTCCGTCACGCCGCTCCGCTGCGCGGCGCCGACACTGATTACGTGCTGAAGCAGTTGCTGGGCTATTCGCCGGATCAGATCGGCAAGCTGCGCGCGTCCGGAATCCTCAGATGAGGGTTCAGTGCTTCAGCTGAGGTTTGCGGCGCGGGGCAGGCGCGTCCTCAGCCTCGCGCCTGGGTGTTGCGACCGCGGGTTTTCTTCCGAGCGCGAGCAGCGAGCGGCGCGCCGAAAAATGCCGCGGATCGAGTGTCAGGGCGCGCTCGAAGTACATGATCGCCGAGGCGGTTCTTTCTACTTTCAGACAGCACGCGCCGAGCATCGCAAGCAGTTGCGCGCTATCCGCTCCCGAGGCCTCGCGCGCGTGGACCAACGCGCCGATCGCCTCGGAAAATCTCTCAGATTCATGCAGGACCTCACCGAGAGTCATCCACGCATGCGGATTGAGTGGGTCCAGCTTCAGGGCTTCGCCAAGGGTGGATTCGGCCGAACGATGGAGATGGTTGTTCTTCAGGCCCGCCGCTGACTCAACCAGGCGATCCGATTCCTCGCGCAATGCGGCACACTCGACTTCCACTTCAATTTTGTCGCGCGACACGGTCGCTTTCGTTACCTCCACCTGCGCGCCCAGGTAATCGCGCAGCTTCTCGATGACGCCGTCGCCCATCTGCTCCGGCTCGAGCATGAAGATGACCCCGAGTGGATCGCCAAGATGATCGCTGGCTCGAATCTCGATGGAACTACGGCGCCGCATCATACCCGCTCGTCCGGATCGAAGAGCTTTTTATACTCGTCAAGCGCGAAGCGATCGGTCATGCCCGCGATGTAGTCCGCGACCACGCGGGGTATCGGCTCGCCGTCGTGCTCGTGCAACAGCAGCACGTGATTCGGCATCTGGCGAGGCTCGCTCATATAGGCATTGAAGAGCTGCTCGAGCACCCTGCCGGCCTTTTCCGTCATCCGGATCACGCGATAGTGCCGATAGAGCCGCTCGCGCATTATCTCTTTCAGCTCATCAACTTGCGCGGCCATCGCAGGGGAGAACAGCGCGAGCGCCCTGCCGGCTCTACGCACCGCCTCGACGCTGTCGATGTGTGCGCGCTGGATTTCGGCATCGAGATTCGTAACGAGGTTGGTCGCCATCGCATCGATGATTCTCCGCACCGTCTGGTAGCGCTCGATGCTGACCTCGCCATGCGCGGCGAGACGCGCGGGAGCGTTCGCCTCGCGATAGAGTTGCGACTGCTCGAGCTCCTCGACGGTGAGCATGCCGGCCTTCAGACCATCGTCGACGTTGTGACCGAGATAAGCGATCTCATCGGCGAGGTCGACGATCTGCGCCTCCAGACAAGGCCAGGTTGAAGGATCAAATTCTTGCGCTGCGGGACGGTCCTGAAAATGCGAATGCTTGATGATGCCCTCGCGCACTTCGAAGCTCAGGTTGAGGCCGCGGAAATTCGGATAGCGGTTTTCAATCCAGTCGATGGTGCGCAAGCTCTGCGCGTTGTGGTCGAAACCGCCATGGGGCCGCATCAGCTCGTTGAGCACCTTCTCGCCCGCGTGCCCGAACGGCGTGTGCCCGAGGTCGTGCGCGAGCGCGACCGCCTCGGCGAGTTCCTCATTGAGGCCGAGCGCGCGCGCGACGGTGCGAGTGATTTGCGCGGCCTCCATCGTGTGCGTCAGGCGCGTGCGATAGTAGTCGCCCTCGTGATTCACGAAGACCTGGGTCTTGTACTCGAGACGGCGGAACGCGGCACTGTGGATAACGCGATCGCGGTCGCGCTGGAAGCAGGTGCGCATCGAATGCGCGGGCTCAGCGATGCGCCGTCCGCGACTGTGCCTTGACAGCATCGCGTAGGGAGCGAGGCTGCGCGCCTCGATCTCTTCCAGTTCAGTCCTTCGTCGCAACATTGGAAAGGTACGCCGGGTAAGCGTCGATGGTATCACGCTCGGCGGGGCGACTCTCAAGCCGAACCGAGTGGTTGCCCACAGGGCAACGTAGCCGGAGATGGTTTCGCTCTTTCTTCGCCCTCCCTGGGAAGTGGGTTTGTTTTGCGTTTTTTGGCCTTCAGGACGCCAGTTTGGACTCCTGCCGGTTCGGAAGTTGAAGGATATTCCTACATATTTTGGCTTCGTTTATGTAATTGAGCGTTTCGGCAATTCCAGGATCATGGGACCCGAAGTGGGTTTGTTTTTGCACTTTCGCGAATTCGTTGGCCCTCAAATATCTAGTGCGCGCGGCTCGCGACGCTTACCCATAATTATTTCGAAGATGAGACTCGCAGGCTAGATCCTTATGCGGACACCTACTTCTCCGGGCTGAAACCCTACCCTATAATCTCGGCATTGAGAGGTGGTGGTGAGAGGCAGGGTAACCAGCGGTTCATTCTTGGCGATAGCTCTGCTGGCGAGCATTGTTTTCGCTTCCTGTTCGATTTCCAAAACTACTCGTCCGCCTTCTCCGATAGTCGCTGAAAGACCCACCCTCCCAACTGAATCTTCGCTTACAGGAATGGCGTCCTGGTATGGGCCCGGTTTCGATGGCCGTCGGACCGCCAATGGCGAGGTCTACAACCAGGAGGAAATGACTGCCGCCTCGACGGTCATCCCGCTCGGCAGCCGGGTGATGGTCACCAACCTGGGCAATGGCCGGGCCGTTCAGGTGCGCATCAATGACCACGGCCCTTACGTGAAAGGGCGCAAAATCGATCTTTCGCATGAGGCGGCGCGGACCCTTGGCATTCTGTCACCGGGCACCGCGCGGGTGCGAATCGATGTGCTCAGCCAGCCCGAGGGGAGTCGCCCGATCGGCACGCCCATCCGATACTACGTGCAGGTCGGGTCCTATTCGCAGCAGGTCAATGCGCGACGCGTATCGAAAAAGCTCGCCGCGTATTATTCGGACGTGAAAGTCGATGAGGTTACCGCTGGCACGCGATGCTTCTACCGCGTCAGGATGGGAGCCTTCACCACTCGCGACGGGGCCCACGGGCGGGCAGTTGACTGCGCGCGCTTTGGCTATCCGATCGTGATCGTAAGCGAATGAAGACGCGAGGCGGGCGTCATCGCCGGGCGATCGCTGTCCTCGCGATTTCCGGCGCGTTGGCGTTCGCGGGCTGCGCCTACTCGCTCATCAGCGGCGGCAAGGTCAACGAGACCCACGCCGGCAATGTCGAGCAGGGAATTCAGCGCATCCGGCAACTCACCTTCAAGCAGCATGTGCCGGTCGTGCTCAAGACGCCCAACGAGGTCGAGCAGATGGTGCTCGCCGATCTTCATCGCGACTACTCCGACGAACAACTCGACGCGGACGGCAAGGCGGGCGCGATGCTGGGGTTATATCCGCCCGGCATCGACCTCAAGGCCGAGACGGTGAAGCTGCTGAAAAGCCAGATCGCGGGATTTTATGATCCTCACGAGAAAGAGATGGTGCTGGTCGAGGGCGCGACGCCGGTGCCGATCACCGATCGCATGCTCGAATTCGTCGTTCAACGCGACCTGGTTGACGACATGCTGCTGGCTCACGAGCTGACCCACGCGCTGCAGGATCAAAACTTCGCGCTGCAGGACAAGCTCGACGCGTTCAAAGACAACAGCGACAAGGAGATGGCGCTTAAGTCGGTGGCGGAGGGCGACGCGACGCATGGCGGGATTCGCATACGTCGCCGGTCGAATGGACAATTCGGTTGCGGATTCGCTTACCGCGTCGCTGAAAAGTCTTCCCGAGACGTTCGCCGCGCAGTCCAAGGACACTCCCGAGGGGCTCGGCTATCCGCTGATCTTCCAATACTCCGAGGGCGTACGTTTCGTAGGTGAAGCCTACAAACGGGCTGGCGGCTGGAAGGGGGTCGACGCGCTGTACTCGAAACCGCCGCAATCAACCCAGCAAATCATCGATCCGAATCTTTACTTCGATCATCCCCAGCTCCCGGTCGAAGTCAGGGTCGCCGGCTATAAGCCGTTATTTAAGGACTGGACCGAAGCCGACGAGGATACTTTTGGCGAGCTGTCAATTCAGATCGTCCTGCAACTCGGCTACGGAAAGGATTCCTCCGAAGTCGCGCTCGCGCGGAAGTGGGCCGGCGATCGAATGGCGATCCTCGCTCATGGGACGGACATTTCGGTCATCTGGATCGTCGTGTTTCGCGATGACGACTCCGCGCACCGCTTCCAGGATGCATACGGCAAGCTGCTGGATCACACTCGCGCTTCGACGCCGCATCATGTCGAAGTTCGCGGCAATTCGGTGCTCGTCATCACCGGCGCGCTCGCCAATCAGGCTTCGACGCTGGCGCCTGCTGTTTGGAAAGCCAGCTAGCCTCCTCAGCTAAAGCCCTCTGCGTCTCCCGCCATCAAAGCCGACAGGATCGGTCATGAGCGCGTTGCCCTATCACGATGACTAAAAAAGCGAAGGCTCCTCAGCGCATCGCGCCGAGAAGCCTTCGAGGTTGCCGCTTTGAAATGCGCGACTATATGTTCTCGACGATCGCCTTCCCGAACTCCGAGCACTTGAGCAGCTTGGCGCCGGTCATCAATCGCTCGAAATCGTAGGTCACTTCCTTCTTCGCGATGGTCTTACTCATGCCGCGCACGATCGCGTCCGCGACTTCCTGCCAGCCCATGTGCTCGAACATCAGGATACCCGAAAGGATGACCGAACCCGGATTCACCTTGTCCTGATCGGCGTACTTCGGCGCGGTGCCGTGGGTAGCTTCGAAGATCGCATGGCCGGTGATGTAATTGATGTTCGCGCCCGGCGCGATGCCGATACCGCCGACCTGCGCCGCGAGCGCATCGGAGAGGTAGTCGCCATTGAGGTTCATGGTCGCCATCACGTCAAACTCATCGGGCCGCGTCAGCACCTGCTGCAGCGTGATGTCGGCGATGCTGTCCTTCACGAGAATTTGCCCAGCTGGAGGCTTGCCGCCGCAGTCGTCCCATCCGATCGCGCGGCCCTTGTACTCGCGTTTGACCAGCTCATAGCCCCAGTCACGGAAGGCGCCCTCCGTGTACTTCATGATGTTGCCCTTGTGGACCATGTTGACGCTCTTGCGCTTGTGCTTGATCGCGTAATCGAGCGCTGCGCGGATTAGGCGCTCCGAGCCCTCGCGTGAAACCGGCTTGATGCCGATGCCCGCGGTATTCGGAAAACGAATCGTGGTCACCTTCATTTCCTCGAGGAGGAACTTGACGACCTTCTTCGCTTCGGGCGACTCGGCCTGCCATTCAATACCGGCGTAGATGTCCTCGGTATTCTCACGGAAGATCACCATGTCGACCTTCTCGGGATTTTTTACCGGGCTGGGAACGCCATCGAAATAACGCACGGGGCGCAAGCAGACATAGAGATCGAGCAATTGGCGGAGCGCGACGTTGAGTGAGCGGATGCCGCCGCCGACCGGCGTCGTGAGCGGTCCCTTGATTCCAATCAGGTAATCGCGAAATGCCTCGACGGTGTCATCCGGCAGCCACGTGTTAAACTGGTTGTAGGCTTTCTCGCCCGCATAAACCTCCATCCACGAGATCTTGCGCTTGCCGCCGTAAACTTTCTTGACCGCGTTGTCGAACACATACTGCGAGGCCCTCCAGATGTCGCGGCCGGTACCGTCGCCTTCGATAAACGGGATGATGGGCTGGTTGGAAACCTGCGGAACGCCATCCTTGCCCTGAACAATCTTGTCGCCTTCAGTCGGAACCTTGATCGTCTTGTACGCCATCGTCGCTTGTCACCCTGTGCCTTAATTCGGATTTAGCACGCGCCTGAAGTACACCCCGGCAGCCGGCGCGGATTAGGATTCATAATATAGCAACCGGAATTCTATGAAAGGGCTTTACGACCTCGCCGCTAGCCTGTGATGCCGACCTGGGCGAAGGCGTGGCGGCTTTCGTTCCAGTAGTAGTAGCGATCGAAGACATCGTGATCGAAATAATCGATCGCGTCATGGTTGACGCGGATGTAACGGGGCTCGTCCTCGGCGCAGTCGAGTCCTCGCGCGCAGGCGGTCGGATAGTTGTCGGGCTTAACGTCCTTAATGCCGATAGTGGGAAGCTTCCTGATATCGGGAAACTCGTCGAGCTTGATCGGCGTGTGGTTCGTGGCGAGCTTCACGAACAGCGCGTAGGCCTTGCCGTCGCCCCGGACCATCAGCCTCGCCTCGTCGGGCTTACCGTCACCATCGAAGTCGCCGGTCAAGGTCAGGTAGCGAGTAGGGCTGGCGTCGCGCCACTTCTGGTCTTGAGGCGCACCCAATTCCGCCGCGGTCGGCGCGCGCCACGATTGTTCGTCGGAAGGATTCTCCTTCGCGGCGACGATAGTACTCACGAGCGCGATTCCGAGAAGGAAAATGATAATGCGGCGCATAATTTGCCATCATGATGCGATGCGCGTCCCGACTCCGCAAACCGGAATTACGAGGCGTCGTACAAGGTTTGCGGACTTCGCTCAATCGCGAGTACATTCGCTCTGAAATCGTTACTTCAATCGGGAGCAGTAGATGGACTTCAGCTACACGCCTCAGCAGGAAGCATTTCGCGGCAAGGTCCGCGGTTTTCTGGAAAAAACTTCGGCCGCGATTTTCGGCACCGGCGACGCGATGGGAGCGTCGACCGCCAGTCTGCTCGACGTGCGCGATGACGCCGCATGGACCAAGATGAAGCAATATCATCGCGCCTTGTACGATGCTGGACTGATTGCGCTGCACTGGCCGAAGGAATGGGGTGGCGGTGGCGCCGACCTCGTCGAGCAATCCATCTACCAGGATGAAGTGCTGAAGATGGGCCTGCCGCTATACGGCGCCAACCAGCTCGCCATCGATCGCATCGGACCGACCATCATGCTGATGGGGACGGAGGAGCAGAAGAAAAAGTACCTCAAGCCCATGCTGACCGGCGAAGAAATCTGGTGCCAGGGCTATTCGGAACCCGGCGCGGGATCGGATCTGGCGGGACTCCAGATGCGCGCGGTGAGCGATGGCGATTCATTCATCGTCAACGGGCAGAAGGTCTGGACCAGCCTCGCGCAGCGCTCGCAATGGCAGGTGCTGCTGGTGCGCACCGATCCGCAGGCGCCCAAGCACAAAGGAATTTCGTACCTGCTGTGCGACATGCGGTCACCGGGCATCACGGTGCGGCCGCTGATGCAGATCACCGGCGAATCCGGCTTCAACGAAGTTTTTTATGACAACGTCCGTATCCCGAAAGAGAACCTGGTCGGCGAGCTCAACGGCGGATGGCAGGTATCGATCGCGACGCTGATGTTCGAGCGCCTTTCGGGCGGCACGCGGCATCCGGTCGAGCGCACTATCGGCGAATTGCTCGAGCTATCGAAGAAAGTGAATTTCGACGGGATGCCCGCGAACAGGCATCCGTACATCCGGCAACGCCTCGCGCAATTCGCATGCGAGTCGCGATGCCTGCGCCTCAGCCGTTATCGCTCACTAACCGCCGCGCTCAAGGGCAAGGTGCCGGGCGCGGAGAGCTCGTTCGGAAAACTCTTCGCCACCGAGCTCAATCTGCGCGTCGCGATGTTCGCCGACGAGATGCTGGGCGCGCTCGGTATCGTCGAGGAAGGATCCAAGGGCGCCATCGAAAGCGGGCGCTGGATGCATCGCACTCTTGCGGCGCGCGGTCTGACCATCGCGGCCGGTTCCAGCGAGATCCAGCACAACATTATCGGCGAGCGGGTGCTGAAACTCCCCAAGGGCAGTTGATTTCACGAATGCGCCGGAGCGGGGTTAGAGGTCGTATGAAATATACGATCATTCCATCCCCGCTCGGGCGCATGCTGATTGCCGCGACTCCTGACGGCATCGGATGGCTTGGCTTCGGCGATTCGGATGAGCAGGCGATCGCGGAAATTCGTTCCGATCATCCCGATGTCGAACTGACTCGCGATGACGCCGCATGTGCGCGCTATGCGAAGCCGCTGCATGAATTCCTCCATCGCAAGGCGCCCTTCCCTACTCTGCCACTTGATGTCATCGGCACACCATTTCAGCGCGCGGTCTGGGACGGCTTATGCGCGATTCCCGCCGGTCAGACGCTTTCTTATGGCGAATTGGCCCGGCGAATCGGCAGGCCTGATGCGCCTCGCGCGACTGGCGCCGCGGTCGGTGCGAATCCGGTATCGATTTTGATCCCATGTCATCGAGCGCTCGCGAGCGATGGCTCGTTGCATAATTATCGCTACGGACTTGCGCGGAAACGGATGCTGCTTGAAATCGAGGGCGCGACGTTCCGGACCCCGAAGCTACATCAATCGTCGCTCGCGCTCCCGAGCTAGGTTCCCTGAATCGGGCGCGCCCAGCGGCCGAAAACGGTTTCCGCGATTCCCGCGAGCGCTTCCGCATTATCCTCGATGCCGCCCGCAATGGCCGAACGCAGGCTCGCGTGCTTCACCTCATCCGTGAACTCACGCACCATCGCGCGGATGGAGGCCTCGGTCACCTCGAGGTGGCAGAGAAAGCCGTACGCCTTGTCGCGATAGCGGAACGCCTGAATCGGCGTGATGTCCGATGACGCGAGGGCGACCGAATCTTTCGGTAAATCGAAAATGTCGCCGTGCCAATGGAACGCGGTGAACTGCTCGGGGACGCCTTTGAGCAGTCGGTCAACTCTGGCGTCGGCGGTCAGGTTCACCGGATGCCATCCGATTTCGCGGCGCGTCCCTTTGTAGACTTTTGCGCCCAGCGCCGCAGCCAGCAACTGCGATCCGAGGCATACGCCCAGGACCGGACGATCATCCTTCAGCGCGCTCTCGATAAGCCGCATTTCTTCTTGCAGATACGGATGCTCCTCGGCCTCGTAAACGCCCTGCGGCCCGCCCATCAGGATCAGGCCTCCGGCGCCCTTCATATCTTTCGGAACTGCCTGACCCTCGAAGGTGCGCACATACTGCCACGCCAGCGCGGCACCTTCGAGCGCATCGGCGATGCTGCCGAGATTTTCGACAGGGTGATGCTGCATAACCCAGATCTTCGCCATGCACAATTCTTACTGGCTCCGCTTCCTTAAAGGGAAGGGGCTGGGGGGTTGGGACTAGAAGAGCGAGCCGGTTCGGGTCCGGCCAAGATGCGAATACGCGCGCGGAGTGGCGATGCGCCCGCGCTGGGTGCGCGCGATGAACCCCTCCTGCATCAAGTAGGGTTCGTAGACCTCCTCGATGGTGTCGCGCTCCTCGCCGACCGTGGCCGCGAGGCTTTCGACCCCGACCGGGCCGCCGTCGAACTTGTCGATGATGGTGGCGAGAATCGCGCGATCCATTTTGTCGAAGCCCATCGCATCGATCTCCAGCAGCTCCAGCGCGCCGAGCGCGACTTGGCGCGTGATGATCGGCTCCTCGTTCACCTGCGCGAAGTCACGGACGCGCCGCAGCAGCCGATTCGCGATGCGGGGCGTGCCGCGGGAGCGCGCCGCGATTTCATTGGCGCCGTCATCATCCAGGCGAACCTTCAGCAGCTTCGCCGACCGGCGCACAATCTCAGCGAGATCTTCTTTGGCGTAGAACTCGAGATGAAAATGCTGCCCGAAGCGGTCGCGCAGCGGATGGCTGAGCAGCCCCGACCTGGTGGTCGCGCCCACCAGCGTGAAGGGCTTGACCGCAAGCTTCATCGTGCGCGCGACCGGACCTTTGCCGACCACGATGTTGAGTTCGAAATCCTCCATCGCGGGGTAGAGGATTTCCTCGACCACGCGCGCCAGGCGATGGATCTCGTCGATGAAGAGCACGTCGCCTTTTTCGAGGTCGGCGACTATCGCAGCAAGATCGCCGGCCCGCTCGATCGCCGGTCCCGAGGTGGTGCGCACATTGACCTTCAGTTCGCGCGCGATGATGTGTGCGAGCGAGGTCTTGCCGAGTCCCGGCGGTCCCGAGAACAGCACGTGATCGAGGACCTCGCCACGCTTTCGTGCCGCCTCGATCGACATCCCGAGGATCTTTTTGAGGCGTTCCTGGCCAACGAATTCCGCAAGGCTATGGGGGCGTAGCGACAGGTCGAGCGCCATTTCCTCGAGGCCGACCTTGGCCGTGGCCAACCGCTTCGCAGGCGGCTCGGGCGGGATAACCTCGCCGTCGCCGGGTGTCTTACTTTTCGGCAAGCAGCACCGCCAAAGACTTTCGAATTATGGTTTCCAAATCCGCCGACGCATTTTCCGTCATCACCGAATCAACCGCGCGCTGCGCCTGGATCGGTTTGTACGCCAGATTGACCAATGCCGAAACCGCGTCGTCGCCGATTGTCCCGATCCCGTTTTCCGATGCGGCCGCCTGCGCGGGCGTCCGGCGCTCCTCGCCACCAAATTTCAGATTGGCGATTTTGTCGCGCAACTCGCGCACGATACGTTCCGCCAGCTTGGCGCCCACTCCAGGGACGGCGACGATGCGATGTATGTCCTCGCGCGAGATCGCCTTGACCAAATCCTCGGGCGAGAGGACCGACAAAATCGAGAGCGCGGCCTTGGGTCCGACGTGCTGCACACCGAGGAGCAGATCGAACGCGCGCTTTTCACCCGAGTCGCTAAATCCGTATAGAAGGAGCGCATCCTCGCGCACGATCTGCCGCACTTCGAGGTAAACCGGGCTTCCGATCGAGGGCAGCCGATAGTAGGTCGTCAACGGAATGAAAATTTCGTAGCCGACGCCGCCGGTCTCGATGATGACGCGGCCCGCATCGCGCAAGCGCAACGTTCCCGAAATAGATGCGATCATCGTCGGGTTCCCCACCCGGCGATTTTGCGCCGAGGCTTTGGCGAGAGGCGCTCGATGGTGCTCATCCGGGTCGCGCCGAGATGGCACATCGCGAGCGCGAGCGCATCCGAAGCGTCATCGGCAAGCGCGACGCTCTCATCGAGGCCGAGCGCGCGTCGCACCATATACTTCACCTGCGCTTTATCGGCGTGGCCAAAGGCCGCCACTGCGAGTTTCACCTGGTTGGGCGGGTATTCGAAAAATGCGAGTCCGCGATTCGCCGCGGCGAGCATCACAATCGCGCGAGCCTCGCCGAGGCGAAACGCACTTTGCGCATTCTCGCCGACGAAGTTTCGTTCGAGGCTGATGGCTGCGGGATTGTAGTCGTCGATGACTGCGAGGAGTTCGTCGTGAATCTTCTTGAGGCGATCGGGACCCGGCGTGAGCTTGCCGGCCTTGATGGTGCCCGACGCGATATGCTGGAAGCTGCCTGCGCTTCCATCCACCACGCCATAGCCCGTAATCGCGCTACCTGGGTCAACTCCCAGCACCCGCATCCGTCGACCTCCACCGCGTTCGGAGAGCTTCTCACTTCCACCGCCGTCGGGCGAGGACGCCCTCCGGCCCTCACCCGCCGCGCAACATGCCGGGGCATGTTCCGCAGCGACCCCTCCCAGTTTGCGCCTGGCTGGCAAAGTCAGCAGACGCGGGAGAGGTTCAAAATCAAGATGCCGCTGAAATCTGCGCCAACTCCTGATCGCTGATATCGAAATTCGCCGAGACGCTCTGGATGTCATCGTGATCCTCGAGCGCTTCCAGCAACTTGAGCACTTGCTCTGCCGTATGTCCTGAAACGGCTACCGTGTTTTCCGGGATCCGCGTAACCTCGGCGGTGCCAATGGCGATGCCGGCCTTCTCGATCACGTCGCGCACGGCGTGCAACTTGTCCGGCGGCGTCGTGACCTGGAAGCTGTCCGCGTCGCTGGATACATCATCAGCGCCTGCGTCGAGCGCGATTTCCAGCAGTTTGTCTTCGTCGGCCGCCTTCTTCTCAATGGTGATGATGCCGTGCTTCTTGAACATCCAGCCGACCGAGCCGGTCTCGCCGAGGTTGCCGCCATTGCGCGAGAACAAGAAGCGCAGCTCCGAAACCAGCCGATTGCGATTGTCGGTTAGCGCATCAACGATGATGGCGACGCCGCCCGGTCCGTAGCCTTCATAAGAGAGCTCCTCAAGCGTGATGCCTTCGAGCTCGCCGGTGCCTTTCTTGATCGCGCGATCGATATTGTCCTTGGGCATCGACTGCTGACGCGCAGTGGTCACCGCCGTGCGCAAGCGCGGGTTGGCATTGATGTCGCCGCCGCCCATGCGGGCCGCGACGGTGATTTCTTTGATCAGCTTGGTGAAGGCCTTGCCGCGCTTGGCGTCGGTGGCAGCCTTCTTATGCTTGATCGAACTCCATTTTGAATGGCCTGACATGATCGAATCCTTCCGAATCCCTGGGCGGGCCGCCTGGAGACGAAACCCCCGCACCGCGCGATTATCACATAGAAGCCGTCAAGGTGAAATCTCCACCGACACGCGTTTTACCCGACGCCGGCTTTGCTATCATGTGCGCCGTAGTAATGACTTCCAGGAACGCAATAGGTTTGGCAATCATTGTTGGCGCAGTCCAGTTCGGCAGTGCCGGCTGCTATTATCCGGCGAAACTTCAGCCTCCCCCGGCGGCAAAGACTCAGATTCGCATCAATGTTCCCTACGACCTGACCTGGGACGCGGTTCATTCGGTCGTCAACGAAAATCAGTACAAGATCCTGGGCGACGATCCGAACGACGGGATTGTCGAGGCCGAGGCGCATTCGTTTACCCTCTCCGATGCGGATTGCGGCCAGATGAAGAGCGTCGCGAATCGATACGATGCTGTGCCCGATCCGGGTGGTAGCGCCGTTTACAATTTCAAGGTCGAGCCGGCGGGTCCCGAAGCCACCAACCTGAGCGTCAACGCAACCTACAGCACGCCACTTCACGTGCCGCTCCATCCGATAACCGACTTCCAGTGCGTATCGCGGGGAAATCAGGAAGCCCGGCTGCTCAAGGCAATCGAAGCGGCGGCACAGACGGAGCGCCGCCCAACGGCTGAGATCGACAAGCCGCAGCAAGCGAGGACGCCCGGCAGACCCAGTATCATGCGTCCAGAACCCGAGCCGCCGTCACCTCAATTGGAGCCCGGAGGTCCAAGTCTCTTACGCCCCGGTTTTCTCAAGAAGCCGACTGCGCCGACCGAGTGAGCGCTTGACATTTTTTCCGCCTCGGGATGAAACGAGGGACATGAAAGGAAAAGTCGGCTTCATTCCGGGCGCCCACAAGATCGAGTTCCACGAATACGATGTTCCCGAGCCTCCCGCCGGAGGGCTCATCGCCGAGGTCACGCAGACCAACGTATGCGGCTCCGAGGTGCATATGTGGAAAGGCGAGTTCGGCAAGCGCGGTATCATGCCGGGTCACGAGATGAGCGGCGTCGTGCATGCGCTCGGCAAGGGAGTGAAGACCGACTTCGCGGGCAAGCCGATCAAGGAGGGCGACCGTATCGCGCCGGTCTATTACACTGTCTGTAATCGATGCGCGAACTGCGTCGCGGGACATCATTCGGCCTGCACTGCCAAGACCGTGGGCGCGCGGCATCCCGATGAGGCGCCCCATTTTACCTGCACCTTCGCGACCCATTACTGGATTAAGCCGGAACAGCATTTTTACAAAGTGCCCGATAACGTTCCCGATTCGATCGCCTCGTCGGCCAACTGCGCGATGTCGCAGGTTTATTGGAGCCTCGATCGCGGGCGCGTCGCCTATGGCGACAATCTCGTGGTGTTAGGCGCGGGAGGATTGGGACTTCATGCGATGGCGATTGCCAAAGCGCGCGGCGCGCACGTCATCGCTATCGATGCGGTCGCGCATCGCCTGGAAGAAGCAAAGCGGTTCGGCGCCGATGAAACCGTCGACATGCGCGTGCATCCGGAGTTCGACGATCGCCTCGCGCAGGTGCAGAAGTTATGCGGCGGATGGCCTGATGTGATCCTCGAAGTCGCGGGCGTGCCGGAAGCATTTCTGGAAGCTATGAAGATGGTTCGCATCGGCGGTCGCGTCATCGAGGTCGGGAACATCTCGGCCGGGCTGCAGGTCCAGATTCCGCCTTCGATGGTGACCTTCAAGTCACTCGATATTGTCGGGGTCGCCATGTATCCGCCGCACTATTTGAAAAAATCGCTCGATTTCCTCTCGCATCATATGGATCGTTTCCCATACGCGAAGATGTGCGATGCGACTTTCCCGCTCACCAACGCGGCGGAAGCGATGGACAAGAGCGAGCGGCGCGAGGTCACGCGCGCCGGCCTGCTGCCGGGCGCGGATTAACCGCGGCTGGGATCGTAGGGGTCGGGAATCAAGGCGTCGCTCGGCACCAGCTCAGGTTGATCGCTGCCGGGAACCTGCCAAAGGAAATGTGCTCCGGCGTCGCCGGCAAGGTTGCGTTCGCCAACGATGATTCGGTGTTTCCCAGCCTCGAGCTGGATCGCCCCGGTCGCTTGAGGGTTCGGAACGTTACCAACATCGGCGATCACAGGCTTCCCATCGATCGTGAGCCATCCAGTGTCGTCGGCGATGACGGTAAATTTGTAGAGGCCGGTCTGCGGGGCAATCAGCGTTCCGCTCCATACCACCGATGACGAAAATGGGGTCGCGCCCAGCTCGGCGACGTTGTTGAAATCGATCGTCTGGTCAACCCGGATTAGATGAGGCGGCGTTTCGCCCGGAGTATTGCCAATGTAGTACCGCGCGAGCAGCCCATTCTTCGCTCGAACTGACAGGTGCTGCTGCAGCGGCGCCGTGAGCGGAGGAACGAAGAGAATCGCGATTCCGAGCGAAATGGCCAGGGCTCCGAGCGCAATCTGAGTGCGATTGCGCGATAGCTCTTCGTGGAGGTCGTTGGCGGCGATAGTCCATCCCAGCCAGAGCGGAACAAGTTGCAGCGAGCCCGGCAGTCCCATCAGCTTGCCGAGGTTGAAAGCGACCGAATCGCCGAATACCGCGCCGCCGCCGAAGTAGGTATCGCGGTTAAAGGAGAAATCGCCCCGGAAGTAATGCGGCAAGGCGAATTGCCACACCGGGTTACCGTACTCATAAGGAAAATGCGGATTGGTCGAGATCGCGGCGAGCATATAGAGGGTCGAGAGCCCCGCCAATCCCGCCATCAGAAAGTTGTAGGTCGGGGGAAGAAAAAGCAACGCCAGCGCGAAAAACGGCATTGCGGGAGTTACTTGTCGAGGTCCAGTCGCGGTGCCGCCACCCCATGACACGATCGATTCACCGAATGATGCGTTGAACAGCACGAATGCGAGAATCGCTTCGAGTACGACGTAGAATTCCGCGTGCTTGCCGCTGCGCCAGAAATACACCAGCCCGGGAATAATCAGCAGCAGGACCGGATTGCAGAAAAAGAGTCCGCGCTGAGGATCGATGAGCACGTTCCATAAAATGTTGAGGCGCGGATAGGTAAGGCCGACGAAGCCGACCGCCTGCTCCGGGAACTGCTGATTCTGCGGCAGCGTATAGCCCTGATAGCTCATGAAAAATGGACCGCCGAATGCGCCCCAGTTGTAGAGCATCAGGATACCGCCGACCACGGCGGCTCCTATCGCAAAGCTGAATACATGGCCCCACTTCGGCAACTTGCGCAGCGAATATAGTCCGATCGCCGCCGCGACCAGGAGGCTCGGAAAATCGCCGAGCACTGCCCATCCGGCGAGGAATCCCGCGAAGCCCGCGCGCAATGCGCCCGGCTCCTTCGCCGCGGTGAAGATGAGGTAGAAGCTGGTCATCAGGCATACTGCGGCAACCGGCTCGCCGGTCATCTCGGTCGCGTACGGAAATAGGATCGTGGCGAACGCCATTATCAATGCGATCGCGACGCTGCGTCCCTGGCTGGCTCCCAGAGCCTTGCCGAAGCGATACATCACCACCACCAGCAATGCGACTGGCAGGCTGATCGAGATGAGGATCGTGAGATAGGTCATGAGAGCCCACATCAGGGGTTCGTGCTCCGCGGCCAGCGGCAAACTGACAAACCAGCTGATAAGGCCCCAGGGCAGCAGTCCGGTGAGCGAAGTGCCGGGCGCTTTTACCGAGTAGTAGTGGTTCGAGATGTTGATGATGTCGGCGGTGTTGTAGCCGCAGAAGCCATCGATCCAGAGGGTGCGGCGCTCGAGTACGGAACGAATCAGGTCGAAGCGCGCGGCGGTGCTTTGATCCGAGGCCTGGTAGAAATACGCGTAGCTGAAAAGCGACACGTAGAAGAGCGTATTCTCGATGCGCTTGTCGCCGCGTTCGCTTTCGTTCACCGTCGCGCCACCTTTTTCTTCGCCTCGCGACGCGCCTCCGCGCGCGTGACCTTGGGCGGCTGCAACGCGAACACGTACCATCCGGCATAAGCGATCATGATTAACAGCAGGTACGTGAGCACCAGTGAAAGGATGTTTCCCTTCGGCACCGGCTCGGCATCTTTGCGGATTTTTTCGAGGTCGAAGATTGGTTTCGCATTGGGCGGCGGCGCGTCGATAGAGACCACGCTGGCATTGCGAAAAAATGCCTTGCCGGTGTTGAGGCTGCCGAAGCCGCCGACGCGCAACGCGACGTCGACGTCGGCCCCTTTCTTTCCCACCCGCATGTAGAGGCCTTCGCGGGTCCAGCCGGTGGTGCCTTTGAGCTCCGGCGACATGATCCTGTCCTCCATCACGGACATGTTCGCCCCGGTGTTATTTTGGCCCACGTCTTCGGTACGGATATCGACGCTCATGTAGTACCAACCGGGAGTGAGCGAGAGCGATTGCATCCAGCGCGCATCGTCGCCCTTCATGGCGTTGACTTCGAGTTCGCCGGAGCCGCCATTTAAGCGGACGCGTCCAGTTGAAGGCCACCGCGTCCGGGTCGTTGATCCATGCCTCGGTGCGCCAGTGGTCCGGCTGATTGCCGGAGCCCTTGGCGAGGTCACCATTGTGCAGAAGCTCCCCGGCTCGTGCGCGCGGGACGCCAAGCACTAATACCAGGAGCGATCAGCGCCGCTGACGCGAAGCGAAAGCGCCCTCCCCTCCGTGGTCCCCGCATGGTCAGATCCAATTCCTGATTCCCGACCCTTGTAGCCACATTCGGGCGTAATAACCGCGCGCTCAATCGGCATCGCGGTCCAGACCGGGAAGAAGTAGATGAAGAGGACGACGACTCCGAGGACGAAGGTCGCGCATGACGAACTTTCCGCTGTACTCCGGCCATCGAACGATCGAAGCGCCCCAGGCTCCCAGAAGAAGCACTAATACTCCCGCGCCCAACCCAGCGCCGAGGCCCAAAATGAGCGCGGGCGCGATCGTCGCGAGGATCGCGAGATGCTCGAACCATATCTCCTCGCCGCCGTACCAGCATTCGGCGAGCACCGCCGCCAGCGCGAGGAAGCCGAGATAGACCGCGGGCATGTAGTGATAGAGAAAGAGCGTGCGGCCGATCCAGACCCACATCAAGATGTAGGCGAGATAGCCAGATAGCATGAAAACGCGGGTCACCGGTCGGCTTCTCGATCGCATAGATCGCGGTGATGGTCATCCCGGTCAGCGCGCCCCACCAGATGAGCGGATTGCCGCCGCCCCATACCGTCGCGACTTTTCCGTCCTTGGGAAAATTCTGCCAGTAGGCGACCGGCCGCAGCATCAGCGGCCAACTCCACCATGGCGACGCGTATGGATGGGTCGCGGTGGAGACCGAATTTTCGTACCACATCACCTGTTTGTAGTAGTGGAAGAGATCGGCAGATGCCGCCCCACCATCCGAGCATGTAATGCGGACAGGAAGGTGGAGAGATAGAAGATTGCAGTTACCGATCGCGAGCTCGGTCACCGCGCCGAGCACCCGCGCATCGTGGTACGGATCGACGCATCCGCCGATCCATCGCGAGCGTCTCCTCGGGCGGCATCTTCCATACGTTGTAGGCGACGAAGCCCGCAGCCAGCACACACGCAATCGCGGGAATGTAGAGTTTGCTGCCGAGGCAGAGTCCCGAGCGCGACCCCGAGAAAGATCAGCAATCTTGCGCTTTGCCAGCAACCCGTCGGTCTGCATGAAACGGAACAGCAGCAGATAAGAGATCGCGGCGAAGGTCAGGTACACGATATCGATGCATGCGATGCGCGAATCGACCAGGAAGAATCCGTCGAGCAGCACGAAGCCGCGGCCAGCGTCGCCGCCAGGCGATCCTGAACATCCGGCGCCCGAGCAGATAGGTCACGCCGACCAGATCGTGCCGAGCGTCGCGTTGCCGACCCGCCAGCTCCACGAATGATCGCCGAACAGCCAGATGCCCAGCGCGATCACCAGCTTCGCCAGCGGCGGATGCGGATCGAGGAAGGTCTCGCCGTGCAGATAATGGCGCGCCTGGCCGACGAAATGCACTTCGTCGAAAACGATTCGGGCGGATGGCCGATATGCCAGAAGCGGTCGCGATCGCCGGCCAGCACCAGCACCAGATATGATGGTGTCGGTTCGAATCCACGGCAGCGGCGGCAGCGCTCGGCCGGCGGCTGCTCGATGCGCGTCTTCGGACGCCCTTCCGGCGGCGCGAAGTCGCGTGACCAGCTGCACCAGCGCATTTTCCGCAGCCGGCGCCTCCCGCCTTCAGCATCGCCAGTCCGAAGCGCACGGCAAGGGCGAACGCCGCCAGGTTCAACATCGACGTCGAGCATCGCGAGGCCGTCGCGCGGGTCGAGGAAAGACCGTCGCGCTTTCCAAGCGTGTGCTTGACGTAGGCGAGATTGAACAGGCAGGTGAGCGTCAGCATCGCGAACACGCCCATCATCTCGGGCTTTCGAGCGCGAGCGGAATCACGAAAACCAGCGCCGGATACAGATAGCGCTCGTGCATGCGCGGCGCGAACATGAAGAAGCCGAACAGCGCGATGAACGAGGTATAGAACAGCGTCTTGCGGAGTGCGGATCGCGCCACAGCACCTACGCGACGAAGGCGTACAGCGGCACCAGCAGCGCCATCCCGAGCGCGAAGTAGGAAACGCCGGCAATGGTGCCGTCAGTCCTGCGGCGCAAGCCCGCCGATCAGCGCGATGAAGTTGAACGCGTTGACCGAGGTTTCGTGATAGTAGGCCGCGGTCGAAGTGTAGAGCTCGGTGAGCCAGTTCCACGGTGCCCGATTTGGAACGGCGCGATGCCGATGATGAAGGGCCGATCGCAGACGAGGGCGGCGCGCCACCATCGCGCCATATCGCCCTCAGCAGCGTCCACAGGCCGAGCACCGGCAACAGCATCAGCGCCCTGCGGCTTGATCAGCACCGCCAGCGCCGCCAGCGCCCATCCGACTTCGTACTCGCCCTCGAGCAGTCAGCGACCACGCGAGCAGCATCACCAGCGTCAGCACCGAATCGCTCTGGCCCCACACCACGCTGTCGAAGAGCATCGCCGGATTGAGCGCGACCAGCAGCATCGCGATGTAGGCCAGCTGCGGTCTCGGCTGATCGCGCAGCGTAGACGAACATGACGCAGCGCCAGCAGGAAATCGGCGATCAGCGCCGGGCTCTCGACGATGACGCGCATCGAGTCGCCGCGGCGCGCCGTAGCGATCTGCGACGATGCGCCGGCGGCCCACAGCGCATAGAGATAGCCGGGCGGATAATCGAGGAAGTAGCCCTGCTGATAGGTCTGCGCGGGCCCGATGTCCGGCGATCTGCATCGCCCATGCCTGGTAGCTTCCGACGTCGACGCCGAAGCCGGGAAACGCGAACAGCCCCATCGTCTTGAACAGATCAACAATCGCGAGAGGCGAAGATCACCATGGCAAGTATTCGTCCTCGTCTTCGATAGAGCGGAATCATCACTGAGTAGATCTCGTACAGCACCAGAGCGAACAGGACGCCTCCGCCGACGATGCCGAGGAGTTTGCCGCTGGGGCCGCTTCCGGGCGGCGTCGCACCCAAGCGCCGCCATCGCGAGGACGATGACTCCCCAGGTTGCCCAGTTAGATTGTGGCGCATGCCGCGCCCGCCCTTGTCGCACATTAAATAGAGACATCAAACTTTTGCTACGCCGACACGATAGCCGACCTGAGGCCGCGGATGAACAGGGGGCGCCTGCGCGCTGGCGGCTTTTCTTGGAGGCGTCTATGATGCCGCCATCTGAACATTTGGGATGACCGAAGGTCGCGGAGTCGGATTCCCGAATCGAGGCACGATCATGGATCTGATTCACACCCTATTCGAACCCGCCGGCGAAGGCCCGCATCCGACTATCATTGCGCTGCACGGATGGGGCGCCAATGCGCTCGATCTGCAAGGCCTCGCGCCCTACATCGCGGGGGGAAAGTTCATGATCATCTGCCCGCAAGGCCCGATCGACGTGCCTATCGGCGCGATCTCGGGCTACGGATGGTTTCCGATTCGGATGGGGACGCCGCCGCGCGAGGATCAAATCGAAGAGGCCGTCGAGCGTGCGCCAGGTTCATCGATGCCGCCGTCAAGCGCTATCCGGTCAATCCTCGCAAGCTGGTGATGCTCGGCTTCAGTCAGGGCGGCGTCATGGCGTTTCGGCTCGCGTTCCGCCAGCCGGAGCGATTTGCGGCGCTGGTCGGACTTTCCACCTGGTTTCCGTCTGAACTGAAAAGCAACCTTACGGATCGCGAAGCAATCGAGCGGCTGCCGACGCTGCTTCAGCATGGGCGTGCCGACGATATGATCCCCCTCTCGCGCGCCAAAGAGTCGCTCGAGCATCTGCGGGAATTGGAAGTCCCGGTGACACTGCGCGAGTACGATTGTGGTCACGAGATAACCGCCTCGAGCCTCGAGGATTTGTCGGAATTTCTGATCACTAAGGTGCTGTCGCCGATCGCGAGCGCGTAGCCGGAGAGGAAAGAACGGGTCGCAGCGGCGTCCCGGTGGGGTCGGGAGCGCCGCCGCTACCGCTTCGGGGGGAGGACTTGGTTATTGCTGCGGAGCGGGAGGTGTCGTGCTGTCAGTATCCTGCGTCGAGCTGAATACTCCTTTCAGCAAGCTGTTTTTCTGCGTTTCAGTTGTCCAGCTTGCCCTTGGAGCGAAACCGCTGCGGCGCGTTTGTTGACGCCTTGCCGCGAAAACACCCTGCCAGACCGATAATTTTTCCTGGGTAGCGCGGTATTGCGGCCGCCACGTACGCGGCGATCTGACCGGTAGAGCCGGATGTCCCGTTCCCGCGACGATACATGTGTCGACGGCTTCCTTAGCCGTCTTGAGCTTCGGAAATCGGTCTTTAACGTTGGTCCGGCGGCCTTGAAAGCGGCGTGGATTTGCGCTCCTGTTATGCCAGCCGCATGTGCGAGCAGGAAAAACTGCATGTCGTCGCTGTGATGGCCATGACCATGAGGCCCGAACGCCAATGCGGGGCGTACAGATCGCCGCCAAAGCCATTGCCGAGAGTCCAGTTATCGCCGTCAACAGGATTTTCTTGTTCATGTTCTCCTTCCGCTTCCTTCAAACAAAAGTCGCCAATGAATAATTGTCAGGTTGTTCAGGTCCGCAATTAACAAGACGCGCACTGCAATCGTTTGGTTACAGAGGAGTCGCGCGACCGATAAAATGGAGCAGATGTCACGAACAAACCTGGTTTCCCTGGTCGCGACGATCGCGGCATTGGTACTGCTGGTGTCCGCGTGCGCATTGGTTACGCAAACGGTAGAGACCGGCGGTGAAAAACAGTCCAAGCCGGTGCCGCCACCCTCACCTGCCGGTACTCACGTCCTCATATTTGCGATGGACGGCGCCACTCCGGCGCAGTTCATGGATGCGGTCCATTCGGGCCATGCGCCGAATATCGCGACGCTTCTGGGCAAGGACCAAGGTGACGGGGTTTTTGAACATGCCTACGCGGCGCCTCATGCACTCAGTATTCTGCCCTCGAGCACCATCGCGGATTGGGCCGCGATATTTACCGGCTCAGTTCCGGCTTACGACGGTATCCCGGGTGATGAATGGTTCGAGCGCGACACTATGCAATTCTACGCGCCGGTTCCGGTATCGGTGCCCGATGCCGCTGACAACGCCAAGGTTGTCACCGACGATCTGGTGGGCGGCAACTAGCGGTGCCGACGCTTTACGAGGACCTGAAGAATCGGAGCAGTTTTGTTTCACTCTTGTCGATTCATCGTGGCGCGACTATCTACACCACCGTCGCGCCCGGCTTCGTTTCCCGATCTCATCGATCATCTCATAAAGGGCCAGCTCCACGGCGAAGATCCAGAGAAATCGCTGAGTGGATCGGTCGATCGGGACTCGACGCAGAAAGTCCTCGACGCGTTCAAAGAACATGGCATTCCCGATTTGCAGGTCGTCTATCTTCCCGGCATCGATATCTTCACGCATGCGGCGCCGGATCGGCTCGCCGGGCAGACGCGATACCTCGAGCATGTGACTGACGGATGCGTCGGCGAGGTACTGGATGCCTATCGCAAGGCGGGCGTGATGGATCATACCTACGTGCTCTTTATTTCTGACCACGCGCACACCCCGACCCTCGATAACAAACGCAATGAACTCGGAACCGATGAAAAGCACTCGCCCTTCGACGCCGTCCACAGAGCCGGCTTCCGCGTCCGACAGGCTCGATTAATCCTGCCCAACGCCGACAAGGACTATCAGGCGGTGCTCGCGTATCAGGGTTTCATGGCGTACATCTACCTCGCCGATCGCTCCACCTGTCCGCATGAAGACGATCGCTGCGATTGGAAGAAGCCGGCACGCTTCGAGGAAGACGTCATCCCGGTGCTCAAGACCATCTATCGGTCGAACACCAAGGGACGTCCGGTGGCGAAGCTGAAGGGCACCATCGATCTGATTTTCGCGCGTCCGGGCGTGCCGACTGGTCAGAATGCCCTGCCGTACGAGGTCTTCGACGGCGAAGACCTCGTACCCATACATGAGTACCTGCAAGCGCATCCGCGTCCGGACCTGGTTGACCTCGAACAACGGATGGACTGGCTGAGCGCCGGACCCTATGGAAATCGTGCCGGTGACATCCTGTTACTGCCCCGCGCATGCATGAACCTTCCAATCGAGGATCGCTATTACTTCGCCGGAATCACGCACTACACCTGGCACGGCAGCGCATGCGAGCAGGACAGCCACATTCCGTTTATCCTCGCGAAGCCGAATGAGTCGGGCGCGGATTTGCGCTCCATCATGTCCGACTTCGGCGGCGATGCGCCTTCCGAGCGCGAGCTGACGCCGCTGGTCCGCGCGCTATTTCCGCAACGGGCCGGCGCCGAAACAGCCGCCGCTCAACCTACACGTGCGCGATGACTTCTTCCTTGAGCCGCCGGATGACTTTCTCGTCGATGGCGCCAAGCGAGCTGAACATGAATTGCGTTACGCCCCAATGCTGCACCCGGCGCTTGAGTTCCTTGATGCAGTCATCCGGCGTTCCGATCAGCACCATCGGTGAAGTGAGCACGGCGTCGGGCCTCATCTGGAACATCGGCGCCATCGCCTCGGCCATCTGCTGTGCCGCCGCTTGGGAATCGGTCAGGTTGAACGCGAACAGAAAGCTGCTGATGCGTATTGCATCGGGATTGCGATCGTGGCGCACGGCTTCCTCGCGCACGAAGCGCACCTTCTCCTGATACGCCGCATCATTCATTTGCTTCAACTGAGCGATGGAAATGTGCCCCTGTTTGCCCGCGTCGGGGATGATGTTGATGATGTCGGCATGCTTGGCCGCTATCCGCAACAGGCCCTTGCCTCCCCCGCCCACGATGATCGGTGGACGCGGTTGCTGCAGCGGCTTGGGCCACAGGATCGCATCCTTGAGATGATAGAACTCGCCGTCGAAAGTGGTCTGCTCGTTCGCCCATAGCGACTTGATGACGGTCAGCGCTTCATCCAGCATCCGCAAGCGCTCGGCGATCGGAGGAAACGGGATCCCGGTCATCTCGAATTCCGTCTGGGTCCATCCGCTGCCGAGTCCGGCGAGCAGTCGCCCGTTGCTCAGATGATCGATGGTCGTCAGGCTCTGCGCGGTGATCGCCGGATGCCGAAACAGATTGCAGAGCACCATATGGCCGATACGAATTTTTTTGGTCGCCCCCGCTAACCAGGCCGCAACCGAAACCATGTCCCATGCCAGCGCGTGCGGATCCTGCTGGCGCTCCACGCCTTCGAGCACGATGTGGTCGGGAAACACGATGAAGTCGTAGTTCAGCGCCTCGGCGGCCTGCGCGAGATCGCGCATGCGGGCCGGCTCCATGTTCGCGAGTTGAAACCCGAATTCAAGTTTCATGGTTTTCTCTACTTTGCCTTGACGGCTTCGACGTCGATGCTGATTGGAATTTCATTGCCAACCACCAGACCGCCCGAATCAATGGTTTTGTTAAACGAGATTCCGAAATCCTGCCGATTGATGGTGGTGGTGGCGGAGGCGCCGCGGCGGATCCCCATCGCTTTGACCTCGGGCGTCGGTCCCGTCACTTCGAGGACCACCAGCTTGGTCACCCCATGCAGCGTCAGGTTGCCGGTGACCTTCCACTTACCATCACCATCGGGCTCAATCTTAACCGACTTGAAAGTGATGGTCGGGTACTTCGCCGCATCGAGGAAGTCCGCGCTCTTGAGATGATTGTCGCGCTTCTCGGCGCGCGTATTAATCGACGCCGCATCGATGGTGGCGACGATCTCAACCGATTTCGGGTCGTCATCGTTCGCCGTGATAGTGCCGGAAAACTTATCGAACTCGCCCTTCACATCGGAGATCATCATGTGGCGAGCGCTGAAACTGATGCTCGAATGCACCGGATCAATGTTCCACGTTTCGGTTCCAGTGCCGCGCGCTGATACCGCGGCGATGATGAAAATCGCTGATACGAGCACGGCGGCGGCCGCGGTCCTTGCGAACCATGATGAAGTAATTTTCGATTGCACAGTTACCCTCCCAAACCGTCAGGCGACCCGTATCGTCCGTATCGCGTAATCGTACCGGCTTCCGCGCTGATGAAGCGAGAAGATGTTCTAGGGCGCAGGAACGAAAAGCAATAGACGAAATCGCGGTCAGGTAATGAACTCCGCCGATGGATGGCATCGCGGGTAGTCGCGCAGGTACTGGAAAAATCGCGCGAGTGTTTTGTCGCTGCGCGTCAGCGTGCCGGGCCGGAAGTGAATGGTGTTGACGATGGGAATATCCTCGCCGACGACCTTCATCTCGAGTTCTGTGACGGCACGCAGAAAAGCCGCCGTCGAAGCTTCGTCACCTTCGTCCTGTTTTGCCGCGATAATCGCGAACACCCGGGTTTGTCCGGGACGCGGCAGCGCAAACGGCGTTATCGCCCCGAACCATCGACCCTCGATTGTGCCGCTCTGGTAGTAGATATTGTTGCCGTAAATCCCGATCCGATAGTCGATCGGTTCACCGAGCGCATGGCGCCCCTTGAAATCATACAGCATCGAATGATCGGTCCATTCAACGCTCTCATGCGGATCGTCCTGCTCGAAGGTTATTCCGTGCAACGCCTTGATGTGCTGCATGTCGGGCGTGTTGCAGCTCAGGACCCATGGATCGGTCGGAACAGACGTCTGGAAGAACCGACGCGTTCAGCGCGAGGTCCGAATTGGGATACGGAAAATCCGGGACCTCGAAACGCGGATGCTCGCCGTTGTATGCGAACACGATTCCGTACTTCTCGCAGGTCGGGAACTTGAACAGGCAGGCCGCTTTCGGCGGAGGATCGCCGACCTTGGTCGCGATGCATACGCCATTGCCGTCGTATTGCCAATGATGAAAGGCGCATCGGATCGTATCGCCCTGAATGTCACCGACCGAAAGATCGGCGCCCACATGCGCACAGTAAGCGCTCATCACGCGCGCCTCGCCGTTCGCTCCGCGATACGCAACGACTCGCCCATCGAGGAAATCTACCCCGAGAATTTTCCCCGCTGGAATTTCGCGCGACAGACAAATCGGAAACCAGGTCTCCGAAAACAGCCCGTTTTCGCCCTCATGCGGAAGCGGCGCGCCGAGCTGACGCCGTCGCGGAATGCTTGCCTGACTGATCCCATTTCCCATGGCGACCCATTTATCATGACCGGCGAAATATCGCCAAAACGTTCTCGCCCGCGCGAGGCATGCTGGAATCGCGCCGCGTGAATGCGATCAACGCAAGCGCTGCGCGAGCAGTACAAGGACGGAAGCAATCTCAACGCGCGCATGCGGCTGCATGCACGGTTCAGCAATTCAGCACCTTCGTTACGGGATCTTCCCCCGGACTTTTCGACGGCAAGAACCCCAATGCACGCGTTGCTGCCCGCGGCGCGTCTTCTAAAGTGTTCGTTCTACGTTTTAAAGCATTCGCTCCACGACGCATCGAACCGCGTGCCGTTAGCTCAGCGGATTAGAGCATCAGACTGCGGATCTGAGGGTCGCGGGTTCAAATCCCTCAAGGCGCGCCACTTTCTCCAGGCCGGGTTTCACCCGCCGGTAAATGAAATTGGACTAGTAGATCAGCGTCACCTGTCCGCTCGCTTTGCTGGCGCTGGAATTTTTGATCACCAGCCCGAAAGTCCCGCCAACGCCCTTCTTGCCCGGGACAAACTGGACGGTTAGTTGAACCTGACTGTTCTGATCCAGCGACATGATGCGGTCGCCGGTCGCCCCGTCTATTGGAGGTGATTTGGGTCCATCGGCTGTGCTCGACCCGGACCAGACGAGACCTCCGCTGAGGTTCGATATCACCATCTGGAGGACTCCGTCATCGCTGGGAATACTGATCTCATTTCCAATCACTATTACCGGGATGTTTGGAGGCAAAGCGATCACCGAACTCGAGGAGCCGGGAGTGAGTGAGTAATTGACCCTTTTCTCGCCCGCCGATGCCGGTGCCGTCGCGCCTAGCGCAAGCACAAGGACAACCGCTAAGCCGGTCGCGACGCGCAAAAATGGTTTTCGTGTCACGATGATACCCTCCCCATGAGGTGAAAGTGCGATACTGAATTTGCTGCGATCGAGCCGGCGCGAAATTGGCCGCCGACAGTCCCCCAGCCGATGGCTCGCAGAAGCTATATCATGCGAAGTGAACGGGAGGTCAAGCCATCCGGCAGCAGACAGCCGTCAGAGCGACTTGATGCCATCGAGGACGGAGGTTTGGCCCGAGCAACTAGACCACATAGACAAAGAGAATCAGCGCTCCGACAGTGTCCGGAACTCCTTTCGGTTGCGCTTCCCGGCGTCTTCGAGCCGCGGTGATTCCTTCGGCGTGATTGCGAACCCGAGGCGCATCTTCTAGGATGTTCGTTCCACGCCGCATCAAACTGCGCGCCTTTAGCTCAGCGGATTAGAGCATCAGACTACGGATCTGAGGGTCGGGGGTTCAAATCCCTCAAGGCGCGCCACCAATCACATCACCAAAAGGGCCGGCGCGCCTGATTCTTTTGAACCCCCGATAAAGCACCTACTCAACCGGGCAATTGCAGATACCACCTCCGGTGCCGTTGGCGACGAGCGCAGCGCATTGCTGTTGCAGATAGATCAGGTTGGTCTGGTCACCGGCTCGGTCGTTGGATAGACCGACTTCGGTGAGTCCGGTGGAGAAGCCAGCGCTGTTATCTCCCTGGACCTCCTGGTTGTGGGTAATGGTGCCGAGCAGATTGTTGGCCGCCGATACGCTGTAGCCGGGAATACTGGTCGGATCGCAACCCGAGTTGCAGGCGCGACTCTGAGTGATGGGGCAGCCCTGTCCGTTGTTCGGAGCCGATGTAGTAATCGGAATGTTCGGCGCAGTCGCCACCACTGAGAGCGAGCCATTGGAATGCTCCCCTCCCACAGGTCCGCCCACCAGCGCCCAGTTTGAGGTCAGGTTTTGTTTGACCGAGAAGGTCGCGAGCTGCGTGGAACTGAGCGGGCAACCGCAGCATTCGCCCATTTCCTGAGCATCGTCAAAGACGTAGATCATCGCGCAAACGGGATGCGGTTTCCCACCAGAAAGGTTGGGGTTCGGAGCTCCGTTCGGATTGATGAGCCGAATGATGTTGTCGCCCGCGCCGCCAACGTTGCAGCCGTTGGGATCGGCGCTTAGAGGCCCACACGCCGTGAAAGGCTCACTCGTCTCATAGTAGATCCACAGCACCTCGCCCGGTGACGCGAAACTGTTCAGCGTGTTCTGGAGGGTCGAAATCGCCGCGGTCAGCGCGGCGTTGCTGCCTTGCAAGGCGGTGATCGCCGAGGTCAACGCCGCATTGTTACTTTGTAAGGTGCTGACCTGTCCCTGCAGGCTGGTGACTTGCGCTTCAACCTGGTGAACTTCCCGGCGCAACCCACCCGGATCCGCGCCCGCCGAACCGAGCAAGATGAGCAATAGGGCCGTAGTTGAGAGGAATACGGTGGCGGTGACTGTCTGACGCTGCATGGAGGTTTCTCCTTCATCCTTCGCTTGGTAGGATTTTCATACCCTCAGACGGATTCTGGATTAACCCGGCGCTAAACCAATTGTCAAGTCCGAATCGTTCGAGGTGCGCCACGTTTCCGGGTGGGTTGAAAGCGCGCCGGCCGGCTACCCGGCCGCGCGATTCCCGGCCTATACTGCGCCGACGAGGCATATGCCGAAGCTGCGAAAGATCCTGACCTTGATCGATGAGCCGGAATCAACCGACACGTCGCTCGTGTTCCATTCGCTGCCGCCGATCATCAAAACCGGAGATCAGGATTTGGTCTGCGGTGCCTGCGGTGAGGTGCTCGCGGAGTCGGTCGCGCCGAGGGATCTCTACGTCGCCGCTGCCGCGCTGCTCAGGAATCGGATGCCGGTGCGCCTGATCCTCACCTGCGCGGGATGCAACAAGCACAACGTCATCCCACCCCCAATCGATTACTAGGCGCCTCCTGCCCAGTTGATTTCTTATCGGTCGGCGTTTCAGACGCACCGTATTGTTTCGACAGGAACATGACCATCCAGTTCGATTCCATCGAATGAAGGTCTCCTGCCCCGCGTCGAGTTAGACGGTCGGAGCCGAATCTTTCGAGGGCCCGAAGTTCGTCTCGAAACAAACCACCAGGAACGGAGTTATTCATGAAACCATTTGCCAACTTCTCAGCAACGATATTGTTTGCGGCAGCGATGTCCCTCTCATGCGCCGCGCTGGCCCAAAATGCGGGGTCAGCTGGATCCAGTGCCGGCGCAGCAACCTACGGAAATACCTCTGGAAATGCCACCAATGATGGTTCATCGGGGGCAAATGCAATCGCAGGACAACCTGCCAATGAGGACGGGGCTTCGACTCCCATGAAGAGCGGCGCATCCGCTACTGGAAATAGCTCTGGAAGCGGGATCAGCAGCTACGCTCGGCGCGAGAACAATTCACCGGCCGGCAGCGCAAATCCAGGAGACGCAGCCAAAGCGGAATCGCATAACGGCTCGCGATGATCGGATCGTTCGCTGGAATCTGAGTAGCCGAATGCAGCGTTGGTCGGTCAACCTCGGTCGACCAACGCCCTTCGGGTCATCGTAGTGGTTCACGCGCCCGGTTCTTCCTTCTCGTGCGCATGGCCGATGGCGCGGCGAAGTCGCTGGTCGAGCTTCGCGCAATTCACCACCACCTTCTCGAAATGCACCGCTTCAACCGCGCTCATCGAGACCGTGAAGTCGCCGGCATTTTCGACATAGATGGTCAGTTCGGTCGGCGATATGTGTCGGACGGCGCCGAACTCCTCGCCGCCATCGGAAGTGAACGCCTGGAAGCCTATTTGAATTTTTTCCTGCATCGGGTACTTACCTCCAAGGGTCAAAAAAATTGACCATCAAATCATTACATAGACTAGTATCCGCCCATCCCTGTTTAGCGTCGAGTTGCCGATAGCTCCCGGGACTTACCTCGCGAGGGGCGTCGCTGGTGCCTTCCGCGGCGGCCTTGGCGCGCAAAAAGTCCTTGATCGGCAAGATGAATCCTAGCTGTCGGAAATTTTACGATGCCTTATTGTTGAATTTTTCGAAAAGCGTATCCTTTTTAGGCGCTCGTGGTTACATTCTCGGCTGCAACTTCCAAAACCCGAGCGACCGGCCGACCGCGGCGCGAAGGTGACGCGCGATTTATCACCTTCCAGCGACCGGCGAACAGAGGTGGAGATGGCGGCCCAAAAACCCAAACGCGGGCCTGTTATGCGTACCGAAACCAAGATGTCTGAAGATCGCCGGCAGAAAATGCTGCGCGAAATGCTTACCCGTCTGCGCGACGAAACCTACGAGCGCGTCAGCGATTTTCGTCGCGACCAGCGCGATGCGGTCCTGCAACAGGGCGATGAAATGGATGTCGCCCGGCTAAGCACCGATGCCGAGACCAAGGCCAATCTCATCGAGCGCGCCGAGGAACGCCTGCGCTACATCGACCAGGCGCTGGGCCGCCTCGAGCGCGGCAACTATGGCACCTGCGCCGAATGCGGCGAGGGAATTCCCATTGAGCGCCTGATGGCCGTGCCGTTCGCGATTTATTGTGTCGATTGCCAGCAGAAACGGCATCAGCCGCGCTTCCGCGGCGAGGGCCGCATGATGCCGGTTGACGAGCAGCCCTGGGGCGCCACCGATGAGGCCGCAGCAGAGCCCGTGCGCCGTCCGAAAGCCGCCGATGACGACGAGAGTCCGCTCTCGGATCTGAGTCCATTCGGACCCGAGGAAGGCGAGGCGGTTGAGCCTCCGTCGGCGCCGCGCCGACGCCGCGGCCGCCCCCGCAAGGAATAATTCAGTCGATGCGAGCGCTGGATGGCCTCCGCGCGCGCTCGACTCGTAACACGCCTCGACTAGGGCCATCGTTCGGCATGCATCGTCGATGGGCGAAATCAGCGCCGCATCTTCACTCGCGATAAAGCGCTGAAGATTCGCCATCGGTCCCTCGAAGGCTTCGAGGAACCACGACCCGCGAAGCGCAATCGCTTGCCATCCGGAATTGTCATGCGCCACTTCCAGCGTGTCGCGCTCGCCCTTCGGATAATTCAGGTTGACGCCCATCTTCGCGATCGCCGCACCCTCGGTGCCTTCAACCCTCAGTTCGGAGACCGCGAAGCGCGGTCCGAATCGATGCGCATGGTTCATCGTGAGGCTCGCGCGAATCGTATCGCCATAATCGAGGATGATGCTGGTGCGCGTGTCGGCATAGTCGGGCATCCGAGGATGGTGCGCGCTTCGGCAATAGACGCCGCGCGGTTCGCCGAATAGCGCTCGGATGAGATCGAGGTAGTGGATCGAATGCATCAGGATTTCGAGGCGCGGCACATTTTTGAGAAAAGCCCAGTACTCCCACGGCGTATGCAGATTGATGCGCACCTCGATATCGAGGATGTCGCCGAAGAGACCCCGAGCGAGCGCATCGCGCAGCGCGAGCATGTTGGGCGCGAAGCGCAACTGGAAATTCATCGCGGCGACGAGGCGGCGGTCGCGCGCAATCGCGAGAATCCGTCGCGCATCCGCAAGGTCGCGCCCCATCGGCTTTTGGATGAGCACTGGCGCGCCGTCAGGAAGATGCTCCAGCATCGAGGCGATCGCATCCGGAGGAATTGCAACATCGAAGACCGCGCCTGATGTCTGGGCGGCCTCGACGATAGAGGCGAACACGCGCGGGATTCCGAACGCCTCGGCGCGCTCGCGCGCAGCATGCACATTCACATCGAAAATTCCCGCGATCGGAAAATTGAGCCGTCGATAAATCGGCAGATGCGCATCGCGCACGATGCTCCCGGCGCCGATGACGACTATGGGACGCGGCTTCGAGGGCAGCGGCCAACGCTGCTGCAAGTCTTTGGGCCATTCTCGCGGCCATTTCGCGGATCCCGTCATCGACGCTTACAAACGCGCGATGCTAGCATCCGTCGCGGGAGAGCCGACAATGCCGCATACCATCACATCCGTCACTGTTCGCGACATCCGCACGCCGACCTCGCGCACCCAGGCCGGCTCTGACGCGATGCATACCGACCCCGATTATTCCGCGGCCTATGTCGTCCTCGGTACCGACAACAGCGACGGCCTCAAGGGTCACGGCCTCACCTTCACCCTCGGACGCGGCACCGAAGTATGCGTAACCGCGGCGAACTCGCTCGCTCCGCTGGTCAAGGGACTGACGATCGAAAATATCGCGGCGGACATGCGCGGGTTCTGGCGCCGCCTCACCGGCGAATCGCAACTGCGCTGGATCGGGCCCGAGAAAGGCGCGATCCATCTCGCGACCGCAGCGATCGTCAACGCGGCGTGGGACTTGTGGGCGAAGGCCAAGCGCAAGCCGGTCTGGAAACTGGTTGCTGACATGACGCCCGAGGAGATCATCGCATGCATCGATTTCCGCTACATCACCGACGCGCTGGATGAAGACGAGGCCCTCGCGATTCTGCGTCGCCAAGCACCGACGCGTGCCCAGCGCGAGGCCGCGATGATCGCGAACGGCTTCCCGGCCTACATCACCTCAGCTGGATGGATGGGCTATTCCGATGATCGCGTACGCGAACTATGCCGGGAGGGAATCGCCGCGGGATGGACGCGCTTCAAGATCAAGGTCGGCCGCAACAGCGAAGAGAATGTGCATCGGTGCGCCGTGATGCGCGAGGAGATTGGTGACGGCTCAGTGTTGATGCTCGATGCGAATCAGACCTGGGACGTCGACGAGGCCATCGCTTACATGCAGCCGCTCAAGCAATTCAATCCGCTGTGGATCGAGGAGCCGACCAGTCCCGACGACATCCTTGGTCATGCTACGATTCGGAGCGCGGTCGATCCGATTGGCGTCGCGACGGGTGAGCATTGCCAGAATCGCGTCATCTTCAAGCAATTGATGCAGGCCGAGGCAATCGATTTCTGCCAGGTCGATGCGTGCCGTCTCGGCGGCCTCAACGAGGTGCTGGCGGTGTTGCTGCTGGCCGCGAAGTTCGGCATCCCGGTCTGCCCTCATGCGGGTGGAATCGGGCTGTGCGAATACGTGCAGCACATCTCGCTCATCGACTACATCTGCATCGGTGCGAGCCTGGAAAATCGCGCGATAGAATTCGCCGATCATCTGCACGAGCATTTCGTGAATCCGGTGGTGATGCGCAACGGGCGCTATATTCCGCCGACCGCGCCCGGCTACAGCGTGGAGATGCTTCCAGCCTCGCTCGACAGGTTCGAATTTCCGGGCGGCGCGGAGTGGAAGAGCTAGCGTTCGAGGCGATAGGCCAGTTTCATCTCGGCCCATAACTCGCCGGGCATCGCCTCCGGCACTGGCTCCTGCATTGAGGCCATCAGATCCTGCCACTCCTTGATGCGCGGACTGCTCGCCTCGTAGCGCACGAAATCGCGTAGCGGATCGAAGCGGTCGTCGGTTTCCATGAACATGAACAGGCGGCGGCCGAGAATCCAGATCAACATCCGATGGATGCCGATCGAGCGCAGGCCCGTCTCCACCTCCGGCCATACCGCGCGGTGATACTCGAGGTAGGATTCTATGACCGCCGGGTTATCCTTCAGGTTGAGCGTGCGTCCATACTGCTTCATGAATCAATACCTCGGGTTCTCCGCCAAGAGTAACAACAGGATCATATTAACCCGCGCGTAATCCCCGCAATGAGCATTCAGGCGCAAAGCAATCGCGCCTGGACCCCACTCTTCCCGACGAAGAAAATGGGCTATAAAGTCGAGACCTGTGGACGCCTGCACGACGTCCATCGCGCGAGAAACGGGAGGTCCCACAAATGGCTCACTGGTATGAAGACAACTCGAAATCGATCGGACGTACGCCATTGGTGCGGCTTAATCGCGTAACCGATGGCGCACCCGCCACGGTGCTCGGGAAGGTCGAGGGACGTAATCCCGCTTACTCCGTCAAATGTCGCATCGGCGCTGCGATGGTATGGGACGCCGAAAAGCGCGGCCTGCTGGGGCCGGGCAAGGAGCTCGTCGAGCCCACCAGCGGCAACACCGGCATCGCGCTGGCCTTCGTGGCGGCGGCACGCAAAATCCCGCTGACGCTCACCATGCCCGATACAATGAGTATGGAGCGTCGCAAACTGCTGGTCGCCTATGGCGCGAAGCTCGAGTTGACCGACGGCGCCCGCGGGATGAGCGGCGCCATCGCCAAGGCCGAGGAAATCGTCGCGTCGGCGCCTAACAAATATGTCCTGCTGCAGCAGTTCAACAATCCAGCCAACCCTGCCATCCATGAAACGACCACGGGGCCGGAAATCTGGGACGATACCGAGGGCGCCATCGATATTTTCGTGGCCGGCGTCGGCACCGGTGGAACCATCACCGGCGTCTCACGCTACCTCAAGAAGACCAAAGGCAAACCCATCGTGTCCGTCGCAGTCGAGCCGTCCGCCAGCCCGGTACTCACGCAACAGCGTGCCGGCCAGCCACTTAAGCCGTCGGGCCACAAGATCCAAGGCATCGGCGCCGGCTTCGTGCCGAAAATCCTCGACATGTCGCTGATCGATGAAATCGAGCAGGTCACCAACGAGGAAGCGATCCACTACGCACTGCGACTCACGCGCGAGGAGGGCATCCTTTCCGGCATCTCATGCGGTGCGGCGGTCGCGGTGGCGGCCCGCATTGCGAAGCGTCCGCAGAATGCGGGCAAGACCATCGTCACGATTCTTCCCGACTCAGGAGAGCGGTACTTGAGCACCACACTGTTCGAAGGCGTTTTCGACAGATGAGGCTAATATGAGCACCAACGGCACCGAAATCAGTAACGGCGCGATGACCAATGCGCACTGGAATCTCGATCATATCGTGGCCGAGCTGCGCGCCGCGCGCAGCCGCGTACGCCAGGATTGCATCGAGAAGGGCGAGCGTGAGATGCCTTCGCGCGAAGCCCTGCGCAACATCATCGATGGGTTTTTCGGAGTGCTGTTCCCCGATCATTTCGGGCTCCCCGATCTGACCGAGGAAGGCATCGACTATTTCGTCGGACATCGCCTCGATGAAACCCTGCGGCCTTGAGCATCCAGGTGCAGCGCGAACTCCAGTTTTCCTGCGAGGCGACCGAAGACCATACGGTGAAGCATGCCAACAAGGCGTTTCAGATAACGCGCGATTTTGCTTCGCGATTGCCGAAGATCGCGGCGCTGCTCGAAAGCGATGTGCGTGCCGGATACCAAGGCGATCCCGCCGCCAAGAGCATCGATGAGGTGCGCTTCTGCTATCCCGGCGTGACCGCCATCACGCATCATCGGATTGCGCACGAGCTTTATTCGCTGGGCGTGCCGCTGCTGGCGCGCATCATCGCGGAGTTGGCGCATTCGGCCACCGGCATCGATATCCACCCCGGCGCGACTATCGGCGCGAGCTTCTTCATCGATCACGGCACCGGCGTCGTCATCGGCGAGACCGCGATAATCGGGCAACGGGTGCGGCTCTACCAGGCGGTGACGCTGGGCGCGAAAAGCTTCCCGGTGCGCGAGGACGGCGCGCTGGTCAAAGGCGTGGCGCGCCATCCGATCGTCGAGGATGACGTGGTGATCTATGCCGGCGCGACGATTCTTGGCCGCATCACTATCGGACGCGGCTCGACCATCGGCGGCAATGTCTGGATCACGCGCAATATCCCGCCCGGAAGCCATGTCGCGCAGGCCCAGGCGCGCGCCGAGGCTTTTAACGAAGGCGGCGGCATCTGATCGCCACCGGGCGCAGCTGAGCACGACTGTTACGGCAGCATTAGGGCGGTAGAGCGCGCCGCACTTGTGTTTTTATAACGGTTAATAATATCGTGCCGATCGCCTTGCAAAAGCAGCATGAAACCTTGAATGCACTGGAGACCAACTGATGATCGAGCGAAGGGGACGAACGGGGATACTGATCGGAGCCGGCGCGTTGCTTCTCGCAGCCGCATTCGCGGGATGCGCCGGGATGGGGGGCTCACACATCGATTGCAACATCGTCAAGTTGCAGAGTCAGTCCGGCCGCTCCAACAGCGAAATAGCTTCCGCGCTGGGAGTTAGCGAAGCCGACGTGGCGAAATGCCCGCCGGCGGGAGCGGTGACCGGCGCCGAAGGAGCGGAAGGCGCTGGCGGACCCCCGAATGCCTCGGAATATGGAATTCCTGCCGGCCTCGAGGGTGGCGGCGCAGAAAGCAGTCCGGCACCCAGCCCCGCTGCGCAATAGCCAAACCTACATCATCTGAAAAAATGGAAGCGCGGCAGCCGGGAGGCTGCCGCGCTAAATTCCCTCTCGCGTCATGGCTTCCGCGGCGTAACAATCAACATGGGAGGCCAATATGAACTTTCATCATTCGATCGTCGCGGGTCTTGGCCTGCTTCTCATAAGTGGCGCGGCAGGATGTGGCATGGTTACCCCGCATGCCGACTGCGATCAGGTCGCGCAGCAGCAGCGCGGCGGCGCGACCGATGCTGACATCGCCAAAGCGACGGGATATACCGTCGATCAGGTGCAAGCTTGTTCGCAAACCGGATCCTCGGGTGTCCGCGAGACTGCGAACAACTATCAGGATCAGCCTCGTCTGCCGGCGATTCCCGTCTCCATTCCGGCCGGTGCCTTGGGTGGAGTGACTGGTTTGGGTGGGGTGCGCTGAGCGGACTGGGCCATCATCCTGAAGACTATCCGCGGTCGTTGGTAGGCTGGTTCAATGCGAGAGGGGGGACTTGAACCCCCACGAGCTTGCGCTCACAAGGTCCTGAGCCTTGCGCGTCTGCCATTCCGCCACTCTCGCGCGAGAAGACAGGATTATCCGGCCCCGCCGACTAATTCAAGTCGCTATCCGGTCGCGATCGTATTCACACCTGCTAAACTGTCTCCCACAATATGAGCGAGCGTGTCCGTGGTGCCATAGAGCTGATCCCGAGAGAGATCCAGCCTGGTCTTGCGCTGGATATCAGTGCCGGCGACGGCTTGTCTACGCGAATGTTGGAGGAGCGTCGATGGCGGGTTTTCCCGACCGAGTATCATCCGCGCAAGAAGGGATGGACCGCGGTCAACCTCAACGATGATCTCCCATTTCGCACCGGCACTTTCGATCTGGTGATGATGCTGGAAGTGGTCGAGCATCTGGCGGATATCCCACACATCCTGCGCGAGATCGCTCGCGTCATGCGACCTGAGGGCGTCGCGATTCTTTCCACCCCTAACCGCCTCAATGTGACTTCGCGCCTGCACTATCTGCTGAGCGGATTCTACAAGGGCCGGCGCGCTCCCCTGCCCTATCACTATCGCGTCGAGGACGGGCGCAACTGGCACATCATGGGCCTCAACGATTTCCATTGGATGGCGCACGGATTCGGACTCCATCTTGACGCGCTCGGCCGCAGCAAGCGCAAGTTCAAGACGCGCATCTTCGCGGCGCTGATGTATCTTCCAATTGCGGCGTTCTCACATTTCCTCTACGGACGCGGGGGCGAGGGCGTCGAACAGCAGAACATCAATCGGGAACTCTTTCGCCTGATGACCAGTGCCGACTGCTTGATTAATGAGAACATCGTGATGCGATTCCGCAAGGTGGGTTTGGGTGAAGTTATCGATCATCATCGCGACTCACGCGCGGCCTGATTCGCTCGCGCGCCTGATTGCATCGATCAAACCGCAGCTGCGTCCCTCGCGCTCGGAGCTAATCGTCGCGGAGAACGGAACTCCTACGCCGTCCAAGCTTGCCGACGCGGACGCAGTCACCGCGCACATTCACGATCCTTTGCCGGGCAAATGCCGGGTGCAAAATCTCGCCATCAAGCGTGCAATCGGCGATATCCTGATTTTTCTCGACGACGACCTGATTGTGGCCAAGGACTACGTGGACCAGGTCGAGCGATTCTTCACCTATCATCCCGAGTTCGCGGCGATGAAGGGGCGCATCTTGCCACTCGAGGACCCGCACAAGATCGCAGGCGTGAACTGGGTGTATCTCGATCTGCCGTTGGTTGATCACGGCAACGAGATCGTCGAGGTGCGCGGAGTGTTGGGCGCAAATATGGCGTTCCTCGCCAATGCGTTGCGGACGGTCGGTCCCTTCGATGAGCGGCTGGGCCCCGGCGCCGCTGGTCATGAGGAGGAAACCGAAATGTCGGCGCGACTTCGCCGCGCCGGCTATCGCATCGGATACTCACCCAATGCGGTGGTCTATCACGAGGTGGATCCGGCGCGAGCCAATCGGGCGCGCTTCATTCGCATCGCTCGCGAGCGTGGCCGCTGCCGCATGATTCACGAACCCATTCGCAGATTCGATGTCACCATGAAGAACCTCATCGCATCGACGCGGCTGGCGCTAACCTCGATCGTGGGGGTCGGCGCGGAGCGGCGTGCGCGCGAAGAACGCCGCCTCGCGGTCGCGCGCGGGATGCTCGACGCGCTCAACGGCGAGCAGGCTCCCGCGGACAATCGGGTCAAGGCTTAGCGCTCGTTCCGCGCGTAACTTCGGAAATAATCGCGAGCAGATTCTCCGCATAGTTCTGCCAGGTGTAGCGTTCGGCAGTCGCGCGCGCAGTTTCTCGCAGATCGCTGGCGGCATCGAGGAGACCGTTCATCTTGCGCGATATTTCATCGGTGTTGCGCGGATCGCTGCACGACAAATCGCCGCATCGATTCAGGCAGCAGCTCCGAGGCTCCCGATTGCGCGCTCGACAGGACCGGAAGGCCGCTCGCCAACGCCTCCATCACCACATTGCCGAATGGCTCGAACAGCGATGGAAGCGCGAATGCGTCGGCAGCGTGAAAAATTCGCGTGACATCCGGCATCGCACCGGCAAAGTGGATCCGCGCGCCGACGCCGAGCCGCATCGCCTCGCGCTGATACCATCGGCTCTTCTGATCCGCGCCGACCACCAGCAGGTGCGCATCATGCGCTGACCCGCGCCCATCCCTGGATAAGAAATCGCAGGCCTTTGCGGCCGAAACCATTGCCGACGAACGCGACCAATGGCGCGCCCTTAGGGATGCTGAACCGGCTGTGAATTTCCCGGCGCGCCGAGTCATCTCGCGGCGGTGTGAAGCGTTCGAGATCGACGCCATTGTAAAGGGTGACGACTTTCTGCCCGGGAAGCCGGAACTCGCGCATCAAGTCATCGCGCACCAGGTTCGAAACCGCGATGGCCACCTGGAGTTGCGGCGAAGCGAACCCGCGACGCTCGATGAGCATCTGCGCGCGATGGTAGAGCGAAAATCGCATCGCACGCCATTGCATCGCAGTGCGCCATTGACGCGCGGCGCCGACGTAGCTGATATGCGCGCTGCCGCCCGAGCGCATCACGTCAGCACCCACGGTTCGTGCGAAGCTTATCACCAGGTCGGCACCCTCGCGGCGTGCGGCCTGCGGAGCGCCATATGCGAACGACAGCAGTCCGGCAGTGCGGCCGATCGCGAAGCCACCGACAGGACGGACTTTGTACACGGCCGATTCGCCGCGCACCTCGCGCGCGAAAATTGTTAACTGGTGTCCTGCCGCGCGCAGACAGTCCGCAGTGATGATGAGATCGCGTTCAGTGCCGCCGCCATGGGGATCGAAGCGGCGTGTTAGCAGCGCAATGCGCATCAATCGCGCGCCGCAGAAAGCTGCGGTGCCGGGCTTGGTATGCTAGGTTGAGGCGGGGGTGAAGAGGCGTGGCGATGATCGAGATTCAGTGTTCCAGTTGTCATACCCGGTACCGCATCGATGAGCGAGTTCTTCCAGCCGATACTCCGACCTTCAAATGTTCGCGCTGTGGCCACGTCTTCACCACTGATCCTTTGACCGCCAAAAAAGTTTCTCCCGAGCCTGCATCGAGATCGCAATCGCCGCGCATATCCACGCCACGCAGCATTCCGAAACCGGCGCTGATTCCTTCAGTCGAGAAACCTGGGGCTCCCGTCGAAGCGCCGGCGCCTTCGGAGCCATCAGGTTCGCTCGCGCAATCATCCTCCGAGTCGGAGTCGAAGCCGGCGCCGATCAAGCCATATATCAGGAATCCGCGCCCGACGGTGTTCGATCGGATCCCTGAACCGCCACCGCCAAAGCAGGAGACGCCCAAGCCGCCACAGGTTCAAACCGCCGACAGGATCGATCCTTCCGCCGTCGCAAGAATGAAGGCGTCGGTCGAAGCATCCAGGCCGGCGGACGCGGTGGCGCCGCGTCGTCAGCCCGAACCGACGGTTTCCGCGCCGGGGCCCTCACGCATTGGACAGAATACCGAACCGGAAGATGAGGGCGAGAACCTCGAGTTTGATTTCAGCGACGAACGCCAGCCCGAAATGGGCGAGGATTCTTCGCCGAGGATGACGCACCCTCTTCACCCCGCCGATGGAGCGTCGGCGAGGAAGAGGCCGAGACGCCTTCCGCGCGGCCATCGCGATTCGGCAGCGGCGAACTCGATCCTGAGTTCAGCCGCGGCGAGCCCGCGCCGATTGGGCGCGGAACCATCCCGCAGTATGCGGCTATGGCTCCGATTGAGCAGGATGAACCGCTTCCGGATGAGCGAGCCTTCATCGAGCGCTCCGAGCTTCACTCCGCGCGATCGTTCCTCGGGCTCTTTCTTCATCGTGGCGATGGTATTCCTGGTGCTGACCGGCGTCATCCATGGAATTCCCTCCGCGAGCGCCGACTTGCTGCGCAGGGTACCGATGATCGGACCCGAATTCGAGCAACCCGCGCCGCTGGAAAATCAGGTCAGCGTTTCCGATGTTCAATCGAGCTATCAAACCGTGAAGAATGGACGCGTTGCGCTGGTGGTCACCGGGGTGGTCGAGAATAACTCCGGCGTCCCTTTCCATACCGTGCAGATTGGAGTGCGATTGCTTGACGACGCGCAGCACGAGCTCGCAAGTTCGGCGGTCTACTGCGGCACCACGCTGTCACAGCGGATGATTGGCGAGATGACGCCGCATGAGCTGGAATTTCTTCAGAAGCTGGAACCGCAGAAGGCCTTCGCACTCGAACCGGCGCACGCCGCGCCTTTCCTGATGGTGTTCATCGATCCGCCGCGCGATGTGCGCCACCTCGCGGTCGCGGTCTCGAAAGCCGCAGCCGCCCGCGGCGCAAGCCCAGGCGAACTCGCAGCCCTGAGCGATCACTCTTTCTCGCGAGCGATCATCTCCTCGTACTCGTTGTTGTCCATCAGATCGTCGAGGTCGGTGGGATCGTTCATCTGTACTTTGACCAGCCATCCGTCGCCGTAGGGATCTTCGTTTACGACTTCGGGGCTCTCGGGCAAATCCTCGTTGACTTCGATGACGGTTCCGCTCACCGGCGCATAGATGTCCGAGACCGCCTTGACCGACTCCACCACCCCGAACGGATCGTCCTTGCTGATCTTGTCGCCGACCGAGGGCAACTCGATGTAGACGATCTCGCCGAGTTGTTCCTGCGCGTGATCGGTAATTCCCACCGTCGCCACAGTATCCTCGGTGGCAACCCATTCATGTTCTTTCGAGTACTTGAGCCCCTTGGGGATCTCCATGACTCCTCCGAGCGATTGCGGCCCCCGCCGTCTTGCCTCTGGTCAGCCGCCGAGATTTCAGAGCGCGACCAACGCTATGAATCATGAAGCGCGGCGCAATTTCGCTTGTCAAGTTCCGCGCGCGATCCGATCTCGACTCGGAAATGACCAAGCCTCTTGACTGAGACTCGCAAGATGATTCCAGTGTGCGCATCGTTGATGACTTTAGCGCGCCGGGATACGCTAACCTTTCAGTTGGAAACGTTCGCGCAGAACAAATTTCAACGTTCATCACCGCCTGGGCATGGAGGAAACATGATCGTCGGAGTCCCGACTGAAATAAAAGCCGACGAGCGGCGCGTCTCGCTGACGCCCGCGGGCGTGGCCGCGTTCCTCAGCCATGGCCATCGTGTGATGATTCAGCGCGGCGCTGGAGTCGGCAGCGGATTCTCCGACAAGGACTATCGCGAGGCCGGCGCGACCATCGCGGAACGGCGCCGGCAGCGGTATGGAAGCGCGCCGACTTCATCCTCAAGGTCAAGGAGCCGCAGCGCGGGAATATCGCTTCTTCCGAGCCGGGCTGATCATTTTCACATACCTACATCTTGCCGCCGATCCCCAGCTCGCGCGCGAGATGCTGAAGCGCCAACGTGATCGGGCTTCGGATACGAAACCATCGAGCTCGAGGATCGCAGCCTTCCGCTGCTCGCGCCGATGAGCGAGGTCGCAGGCCGCATCGCGATCCAAGTCGGCTCATGGTGCCTTCAATCGCGCAACGGCGGACGCGGTGTGCTGCTCAGCGGCGCACCCGGCGTGCGTCCCGGCAAAGTCGCGGTGATCGGCGGCGGCATCGCGGGACTCAATGCGTGTCGGGTCGCCGCCGGAGTCGGCGCCGAGGTCAGCATCCTCGACAACAACCCCATTCGCTTGCGCTACCTCAACGACATCCTCGGCGGCTCCGCGATGACGGTGATGTCGACCCATGCGACACTGGAAGAAGAGATCATAGCTGCCGACCTCGTCATCGGATCGGTGCTGGTGGCTGGCGCGCGCGCTCCGCGACTTATCACCGCCAAGATGGTTTCGCGCATGAAGCCCGGCGCGGTGCTGGTCGATCTATCGATCGATCAGGGCGGGATTTCTGAAACGTCGAAACCGACGACTCACGAGAATCCCACCTTCATTCGCAATGGCGTGGTGCACTACTGCGTCACCAACATGCCCGCGATGGTGCCGCATACGTCGACCTACGCGCTCACCAACGCGACCTTGATCTATGCGCTGGAGATCGCCGACCACGGCGTGATTGAGGCGGGCCAGCGCAACAAGGCGATCCGCCACGGCCTCAACACCTACGACGGGCACATCACGCATCCGGCGGTCGCGGAAGCGCTGCGGATGAAATGCCACTCGCCGTGGCAATTGACTTAGTAGATGCCGTTGGGACCGTTGTTGTTGTAGCGCTGCTGGCCGGACTTCTGCTGGCCGTAGGTGCCGCTCTCGAAGCGCTTGACGGTGGAAGATGTCAACAGTCAGATCGCCGTGCAGATTGGCAACTGCCTGCGTGACGCCGTCCTGCGCAATTTCGTGCGCGCGAACCCATCGCGCCTGATGCTGGACAAAATTCGCGAGCTCGAAGACGTTCTGCGAGAGCGACTTCTGCGCCTTCGCGAACTTGGCGTTCCACACGACCTGGCCGGACTTCATGTCCACAAACTTCAGCACGAACGCGACCGAGGCGGGAGACGCGGCCGCATAGTCGAGGCCCTCGCGCTCACGATAACGCTCCAGCATCCCGTAGAGGACGCCATCGGCGGAAACCGCGCGCCCAAGCTTGAGCGCATTTTCGTCGAGGTCCTGCGGTGTGGTGGGCGGCAAATTAGTCATCGCGCGAACGACATCATCTTGCGGTATCACGTCCCATCCGCCCGCGAGCGCGGACTGCGTATAGAGCTCCGCCGTCACCGCATCCGGTCCGCCATCGGCGACCACATCGCCATTGTCGCCGGGAGCCGCAATCACCGGCATCACCGCGATGGTGTCGACCTTGATCTGCTTTGATGGAAGGAACCGCATGCACCTGGATATCGCCGGACGGGATGAATCCCTTGACGGTCTCAACCGCGCTGTTCGCCGGCGCATAGAGGAGGGGCGCGCACGCGCTGACTCCGAGCAGCATAGTGACTGCGAGGACGCGACCAACCGTTCGAATCGAATGTACCAAGGCAGTGGCGCCACGCCGCAAATTCATACCGTCACCTTTATCGAGAGCTCCTTGAGCTGCCGCGGGCTGACTTCCGATGGCGCGCCGCTCATCAGGTCAACGGCCTTTTGCGTCTTCGGAAATGCTATCACGTCACGAATCGATTCCGTCCCGCAGAGCATCATTATCAGGCGATCCACGCCGAAAGCGATCCCGCCGTGAGGCGGAGCGCCGTAAGTGAGCGCCTCAATCAGGAAGCCGAATCTATCGAGCGCTTCCTCACGCGAAAGGCCGAGCAGTTCGAGCGCTTTGAGCTGCAGCTCGCGGCTATGGATACGAATCGAGCCGCCGCCCATCTCTTCGCCGTTGAGCACCATGTCGTAGGCTAGCGCGCGGGCCTTGAGCGGATCGCGCATCCAGGAGTCTGAGATCCTCGGGATTGGGCGCGGTGAACGGATGATTGACGGCGAACATCCGCTTCTCCTCGGCGTTGAATTCGAACATCGGAAAATCGACGACCCACAAAAATTTGCGCTCGCCGCTATCGCGCAGATTGAAGCGCGCGCCGAGCTGCAACCGGATGTCGCCGAGGATCGGACGGACTTTGTCGGCATCCCCCGCGACCATCAGCATGGTGTCACCAGTTTTAAGGTCGGCTATCTTCGCCGCGAGGGTCTTCTCGCCATCGCCGACATATTTGCGAGATCGGCCCCTGCCATCCGTCAGGATTGGCTTTGATCCACGCCAGACCCATTTGATGCCGTGCCTTGAGGCCATCGACCATCGTGTCGAGGTCCTTGCGGCTGAGCTGATGCGCGCCCGGGCACAACGATTCCATAAATGCTCTCGTCGCGCGCGAGCACATCGGCGAAAACCTTGAATGAGGTGCCGGCGAACGCGGAGCCGAGGTTTTTCAGCTCCATCCCGAAGCGCATGTCGGGCTTGTCGACGCCGAAACGTTCCATCGCCTCGGCGTACGGCAACCGCACGAACGGCGGTTTCACATCGATGCCGAGGACCTTCTGAAACACCGACGCCATCATGCCCTCGGCCATCCCCATGATGTCCTCGGGGCGCGGGCAGGTCATCTCGATATCGATCTGGGTGAACTCGGGCTGGCGATTGGCGCGCAAATCCTCGTCGCGAAAGCATCGCGCGATTTGGAAATAGCGATCGAAGCCGCCCACCATCAGAAGCTGCTTCAGCAACTGCGGCGATTGCGGCAGCGCATAGAATTTGCCGGGATTGACGCGGCTCGGGACGAGATAGTCGCGCGCGCCTTCGGGCGTCGATTTGAAAAGGATCGGCGTCTCGACCTCGATGAAGCCTTGCTCGTCGAGGTAGTCGCGCACCGCCTTCACCGCGCGATGGCGCTGGCGAATGTTGCGCTGCATCTCGGGTCGGCGCAAATCGAGGTAGCGATATTTCAGGCGCAGGTCCTCGGCGGCCGCCTCGCCCTCGCCAATCGAAATCGGTGGTGGGGGCGAGGAGTTCAGCACCTCGCATTCGGTAATGGCGACTTCGATCTCGCCGGTTGGCAGTTCCGCATTGACGGTGCCCTCGGCGCGGCGCACAACCTTGCCCTTCACCGCGAGGAAGAACTCCGAACGCACCGAGCCCGCGACTTCGTGAGCCGCGGGATCATGCGTCGGGTTGAAGACGAGTTGGACGATCCCTTCGCGATCGCGCAAATCGACGAAGATGAGCCCGCCATGGTCGCGGCGCGAGTTTACCCATCCAAACAAAGCGACCTCGCGGCCGGCATCGGAGAGCGCAGCGCGCCGCAGTAATCAGTGCGCTGCCACGGGGGCAGCGGCGTATAAGTTTTTTCAGCCATCGATGTTAGAGCCTTGAAGGATAGCTGGGCACTGCGCATCCAAGAAATAGTCTGCGCACGGTCAACGAGGCATCATTTCAGCGGCGTTGTCCCGATGCTGGTATTACATATTATCATACCATGGCAACGATCAAGGTTGCGATCACAATCGACGATGATCTGTTGAAACGGGTCGATTCTCTTGTCGAGCTAGGCACGTATTTGCGAACCGCAGCAAGGCAATCGCGGATGCCGTCGCGCGAAAAGCTCGACCGCTTCGACCGACCAGACTGGCCAGAGAATGCGCGAAGCTCGATCCCAAGGAAGAGCGAGCGCTCGCCGATGAGGGCCTCACTGGGATCTCGAAGAATGGCCCAATACTGAGAGGCGACATCGTTTGGGCGGATCTCGACCCTCCCGATAGGTACGCGAGCAAGCGGGTCGCCGAGCCGGTTTTGGTGATTAGCCATGACGTCTTCAACGAGCGGTCCGGAACCGTTATCGCCGTCGCGCTGAGTAGCCAACCGCCACGTGCGGGATTTCCGCTGACATTGGAGCTTCGCACACATGAGGACTTCCGAAAAAATCGTGGGCAAAAATCAGTCAGATTCGGACTCTGTCAGTTCAAAGAATCGGTCGACGCCTTGGCCACGCTAGTGCGGAGAAGTCTCGCAAGTCATTGATGGCCTCACCGAAATCGTCGGCGATTAACGACTCGCTACCTCAAACATGCGAGCTTATCGCTTCTGAAACTTCAGCTTCCGGGACTTCGCGTTGCGTTGAGGCGCTGAGGTCGCGCAAGACCACCACACCCTTCGCGATCTCATTCTCGCCGATGATGACCGCGAAGCGCGCGCCGATTTTGTTCGCGCGTGACAACAGCGCCTTCAGCTTGCGCTCGGGGGAAAACATCTCGACGCTCAAACCGCTTTCGCGCATCGCTCGCGCGAGGCTGATAGCTTTGAGTGCCGCCGCCTCGCCCATCGCGATGATCGCAGCATCAGTCTTTTCGATGAGCGAGCTTTCCCGCTGCCTCGAGCGCCAACGCCATCCGCTCGAGGCCGCATCCGAAGCCGATTCCCGGCACCGAGGCGCCGCCGAGCGCCTCGATGAGTCCGTCGTAGCGGCCGCCCGCAACCACGGTGCTCTGCGATCCCAGCCCGGTCGCGATGACCTCGAAAGTGGTGCGGGTGTAGTAATCGAGGCCTCGCACAAGGCGCGGATTCTCGACGTACTTCACGCCACCCGCGGTTAGCAGCGCCTTCACCTGCGCGAAATGCGTCTTGCACGGATCACATAGATAGTCGGCGCTCTTGGGCGCATGCTCGACCAGCGCGACGTCGGTTTTGCAATCGAGCAGACGCAGCGGATTTCGCTCCAGCCGATTCTTGCAGTCGTTGCAGAGCTGGTCGTAGTGGTCCTTGCCCCATTGATAGACCGCGTCGCGGAATTGCGGCCGGCACTGACCGTCGCCAATCGAGTTGATTTCGAATCTGAACTCCACTCCGAGTTCGCGCTGAAGCTCGTCGATCATCAGGATGACTTCGGCGTCGCAGGCAGCGTCGGCGCGCCCGAACACCTCGATGCCGAATTGATAGAACTGCCGGTAGCGCCCCTTTTGCGGACGCTCGCGGCGAAACATCGCCCCCGAGTAGTACAGGCGCTGCTCCGGGTCGCTGCGATCGAGGCCTGCCTCGATGTATGCGCGCACCACACCCGGAGTTCCTTCTGGACGGAGCGCGATGGTCGTCGCAGCCTCGTCATGATCGCTGAAGGTATACATCTGCTTCTCGACGATATCCGAGGTGTCGCCGCTGGAGCGCGCGTAGAGTTCCACCCGCTCCACGGTGGGGATCCGGATCTCATGAAAGCCGTGACGCTGAGCGATCGAGCTGAAGGTTTTTTCGACCAGGCTGAGCGCCTCGGCGCTGGGACCGATCCAATCCTGGAATCCGCGCAGCCGTGTAAGGTGTTGTGGCTGTGGCAAGAGACCTAACCCCTAACCCCTAACCCCTTCCCTTCAGGGAAGGGGAATCAGAAAGAATGCTGGGAGACTGCATCGCGTCTCGAAGTGCGCGATAACCGATGAGCTGGATACCTTCATCTTTAATGAGCTCGCGCGTTTTCTCCGATGTAAAGTATTCGAAGTCGCGCTGGCGCTGTTGCCAGTCCCGCGCGCACGCCTTCAGCTCCCCGCGCGCCAGCGCCGGATGACAATAGATCTCCGATATCCCCGGCTCCAGGTTCCGAATAATCCCCGTCCAATAGGCTTCGGTCTCATCGCCGTTCCTGGGGCCATGATGAAGGAAGTGATCGGGATAAAAAATCGAATTGATATCGAGCGCGTGCAGAATCTCACCCATCCCAAGCTGCCGCATCATGGGCCTAGGGTTGATGCGAATCGGCAGGCGAAAGTCCATCGCCAGTTTCAGATATACGCGATGATAATCGGCGCGCAGATGCAGCGCGTACATATGACAATCCAGATGCGTCACGTCGACGCCCGCCGCGATTGCCTTCTCGATTTGCGCTTCCAATTCGATTTCCACCTCGTCGAGGCGGTCGTGCGCTAACACGCTACGAACATCGGCCCATAGATAGCCGTGATCATCAGTCAGCGACGGAACCTCCATGCTCCCGAGCACCGGACCCCATTTATAGCGCGCCCATTCGCTGTTAAGCGTCAGATGGACGCCGAGATCGGCTTTCGGAGTATTCCGCGCGAATTCCGCTGCTTCCTCAAACCATGGACACGGCGTCATGATCGTCGATGAGGTAAACAGTCCCTCCGTCAGCCCGATGATGGTGGCTTCGTTCTCGTCATGGCACATGCCGAAGTCGTCGGCATTGATGATGAGCAGGCGCGCCTCGGCCGGATATCCCATCCTTTCCGCGGTGGTAGTATCGGGCGTTTTACCGTTGCCGTCGTTCATCGACAATATAAAGCGATACTTTAATTAATTTGACGCCCACAAAATAAGAAGGGCCGCCCGAAAGCGGCCCTTCTTTCAGATGCCGTTCAAAGCGATTGCGATCCTACACCGTCAGGATATGGATCGTGCACGCGGAGCCCAAGCCGATGACATGGGCCTGGCCGGCCTTCGCGCCCTTCACCTGGCGATCCTTCGCGCGCTCATCTTCAGTCAGATGCCACACGACTTCGCAGATGTTCGCCACGCCCGTCGCGCCCAGTGGATGACCCTTGCTCAGCAGTCCGCCCGAGACGTTGACCGGTGAGAATCCGCCGAGGTCCGGATGCACGCCGCCCTTCTTGTCGATGAACTCGCCAGCCGTGCCCTTCTCGCACAGGAACAGGTTCTCATAGTGAACCAGCTCTGCGGTCGCGAAGCAGTCATGCAGTTCGGTAAGCGCCATGTCTTTGGGTCCGAGGCCCGCCGTCTCGTAGGCTTTCTTCGACGCACGCTGGGTGAGCGTGCTCACATCGGGCAGCGTCAGGTCGCGATCGGTATAGGGATCCGACGTCAGCACCGAAGCCGCGACGCGGGGACGCTTGCGGCCGCCGGCCCACTGCTTCAGCTTGTCTTCGGAAACCAGGATCGCAGCCGCCGCGCCGTCGCCGGTCGGGCAACACATATACAAAGTGTTGGGATACGCGACCATGCGGGCGTTCATCACGTCTTCGAGGGTGACCTCGTTGCGATACTGCGAGAACGGATTCTTGGTCGCGTGCTTATGGGACTTCACCGAGATCTTGGCGAAGTGCTCCATCTTGGTTCCGTAGTTGCGCATGTGCTCGATGCCGGCCTGGCCGAAGACCGCGGGCATCAGGCCCGAACCGACTTTGCCTTCGGTCGAGTACGCGGGATCTGTCCCACCGCCTCCGCCGCCGAGGAGTCCCTGCTTGCCCATCTGCTCGACGCCGACCGCCATCGCGCAGTCATACATTCCGGCGGCAATCGACATGTAGGCCTCGCGGAACGCGGTCGATCCGGTCGCGCATGCATTGGAGACGTTGATGACGGGGATGCCGGTCTGGCCGACCTGCTGCAGGATGCGCTGCCCGACCATCGCGTTGGACTGGTACAGGTTGCCGCAGGCGAACATCTCGACATCCTGAATCTTGATGCCGGCATCTTTGAGCGCGATCTCAACTGCATCGCCGCCAAGTTCGGGCACGGTCTTTTCGGGATAGCGTCCGAACTTGAGCATGCCCGTTCCGAGGACATAAACATTTCTCATCTTTGACCCTCCTGGCGGCCTGGCGTCGGGCCAAGTCCGTCGTTGGAATTTTAACGGCTTGCGCCGGTTCAGTTACTTGCTCGGTTTGTATCCGAATCCGATGACGTCGCGACCTTTGCGATCCTTCGCCGCAGTGAAGGTGACCATGTCGACCGGCATATCGAAAATTTTCTTGGGCTCTTTCTGCGCCTGCTCCGGATCGACATCGAGCAGGTTCGCCTTCACGCTCACGCCTTCCGGCAGATCGACAATCGCGGTGATGTAGGGCGTCTTGATGCCGGGCCACGACTGATGAACGACTGAGAAGACGTAAACTTTACCCTTGTTGGAGAGCTTAAGCGGCGAGAACTTATTTTGTTCACCGCACTTCGAGCAGGCGACGCGTTTGACGTCGAGGTAGGTCGCACCGCAAACGCACTTGAAGCCACGCAGATGCGGCTGAGCTCCGAGTTCCAAAAAAGGAAGAATCGGTTGCGGTGAAGTATCAACAGTTTCCTGAGCTTGCTCAGCCATACGCTGCCTCCGAGGCCATATATATAGATGTCGAGAAGTTTGGCGACGGACCGCATGAATTGCAGCCGTCCGCGACTTCGAAGTGTCCCACAGCCGGTGTCGGGTCGTCAACCGAGCCGGCTCTCCGTAATGATACGCGATGCGCGGGCTGCCCCGGCCTGCCGAAAGAGCGCCTGCGGAATTAGGAGGCACCCGTATCATTGTCAAAAATGCTCTGGACGCGTTGGCGGTAACGATTCTCTTCTAAAAATCCGGCGGATCCTAATCGGGAACAGACGCCCGATGGCATTCATATTGCTGACCGATGAAACGGAAGTTTCACAAAATTTTGCTATTCCGATTCGACCCGGAAGCGCAGAATTTAGTGAATCGTCCCAGCGCCCCGAAACGCGCTGGCGCAGGAGCGATGGAGGTACACGCATGCAGATTCCGCCAGCGGTACGCGAGCTAATCGCAAAGGGACCCCTCGCTCATCTGACCACGCTCAATCCCGACGGCAGTCCGCAGGTGACAGTGATTTGGGTCGGAATCGAAGGCGAGGAATTCGTCGTCGGCCATTTGGCCCTGCATCAGAAGATCAAAAACATTCGTCGCGACCCGAGAGTTTCCTTGTCGCTGCTGGGTGACAAAACCAATGCGCAAGGTTTGCATGAATACCTGGTTATATACGGCAATGCCCGGGTGACTGAAGGTGGCGCGGTGGCACTGTTGCAGCGCCTGGCGCCGATTTACCTCGGACCGAAGGTGGACTTTCCCCCGCCCTCGATGCGAAACATCCCGGGATACGTCACCCGCATCACGCCCGCGCGCTATTCCGGAATCGGTCCCTGGGCTTCCAAAGGTGCCGAGTGAACCGCTGCGTTTTTATCCGGTTTCGAAGCAAGGAGTAATCGCATGGAAACACTGCGCGAGGTGCTGACCAAGGCTGATCGCGATGGCGTCGCGGTTGGACATTTTAATGTTTCGGATCTCGCCGCGTTGAAAGCGATCGTCGCGGCCGCGCGCGATTTGAAATTACCGGTGCTGATCGGCGTGTCGGAGGGCGAGCGCGGTTTCACCGGCGTCGCGCAGATTGCCGCGCTGATCAGGTGCTATCGCGAGGAGTCGGAATATCCCATCTTCCTCAACGCCGACCATACTCACTCGCTGGAAAAAGCCGAGCAGGCCGCCCGCGCCGGCTTCGATGAAATCATCTTCGATGGCTCCTCGCTTCCGTTTGAAAAAAACGTCGAGCAAACCAAAAAGGCGGTCGAGCTGATCAAGTCGATCAATCCCAACTGCATGGTCGAAGGCGAAATCGGATACATCGGGAGCTCCTCCGACGTCCTTAAGAAAGTGCCGGAAGGCGCCGGCATCATGACCACTCCCGAGGAGGCCAGACAATTCGTCGCCGCCACCGGGGTGGAAATTCTCGCTCCTGCGGTGGGGAACATGCATGGGCTGCTCGAAAGCATGGTGACCGGCAATGTGAAGAAGCGCCTCGACATCGAACGCATCGCCACGCTGCGTGAGGCCGGTGGCGTGTTCATGACGCTTCACGGCGGCTCCGGCACCGACGACGAGGACTTCAAGAAAGCAATCAAGGCCGGAATGACGATCGTTCACGTCAACACCGAAATCCGCCTCGCATGGCGGCACGGAATGGAAGCATCGCTCGCCGCGGACAAGAGCGTGGTCCCCTACAAGATTATGCTGCCGGTGGTTGCGGCAATTCAGAAAGTCGTCGACGCGCGCCTGCGCCTGTTCAGTTCGAAGTAGCATCATTCCGGCGTGGCGATAGATTGGCGTAGCGATGCCCAAATTGCGTCGGGACGATGTGACAATAGCCAACGGCAAGCGTGACTTTCGTAGCCTCGATGGCGGTATCGGATTTGCTCATGCGATCCTTTGATGCCTCCCTACCAGGCCATGCTCGATCCTGCTGCGCTGCTGGAGTCGGCTCCCGATGCGATGGTGATCGTCAATGGCGAGGGCCGCGTCGTGCTGGTCAATGCGCAGACCGAGGCGCTTTTCGGCTATTCACGTCATGAGTTACTCGGGCAGCCGGTGGAAACCCTGCTGCCGGTTCGCTTTCGCAAGAGTCACGTTCGCTCAGTTGGCGCCTTCTTTCAGCATCCGCAGCGTCGCGCGATGGGTTCCGGTCTGGCGCTGTTCGGTCAGCGCAAGGATGGCTCGGAGTTTCCGGTCGAGGTAAGTCTCAGTCCGCTCAAGACTGCCGCTGGCACGCTGGTTTCCAGCGCGATTCGCGACATTACCGAACGCAAGATCATCGAGGCGCAAATTCAGGAGAGCAACCGCCTCAAGAGCGAATTCCTCGCCAACATGTCGCATGAGCTGCGCACGCCGCTCAACGCCATCATCGGATTCGCCGCGCTGATTCTGATGGCGCCAAGGCCGGACCGATCTCCGAGCAGCAAAAGGAATATCTCGGCGACATCCTCGCCAGCTCGCGCCACCTGCTTACAGCTCATCAATGATGTGCTGGATCTCGCCAAAGTCGAATCGGGCAAGATGGAGTTCCATCTCGAGTCCGTCAACCTCGGCAAGCTGGTGCTCGAGGTGCGCGATATGCTGCGCGGATTGGCAGCCGAAAAGCGCATCCGCATGCAACGTCGCGCTCGACCCGGGCTGAGCGATGTCGAATCCTCGACCCCGGCAAGCTCAAGCAGGTGCTCTTCAACTACCTGTCCAATGCCATCAAATTCACGCCCGAAGGGGGAAGCGTGATTATCCGCACTGCTCCGGACGGAGCGGATGCCTTTCGCCTCGAAGTCGAGGACACCGGCATCGGCATCAAAGCCGAGGACTTGGGCAGATCTGTTCGGGGAATTTCAGCAGCTCGACGCCAGCACGGCCAAGAAGCACGCGGGCACCGGACTTGGCCTGGTGCTGACCAAGCGTATCGTCGAGGCGCAGGGCGGCACGCGTCGCGGTCGAAAGCGCCGTCGGAAAAGGCAGCATCTTCAGCGCGGTTCTGCCGCTCAACCTGGGGCTCTCGCTGCCGGATTCGAAGATTGCCGCCGCGGTCCCTACGGGCATCGGTGGGCGACCGAAAGTGCTCGTCATCGAGGACAATCAGCGCGAGCGAGAATGGCTGGTGGAGACGCTGTCGCGCGCCAATTACGAGGTCGAATCTGCGGGAACCGGCGCCGAGGCTATCGAAATCAGCCGCGAGCAGGCCTTCGCCGCGATCACCCTCGACCTGATGCTGCCTGATGCGAGCGGATGGGAGGTCCTGCGCGAGATCCGCGCAAGCGCGCTCAATGCGGAGGTGCCGACCCTGGTGGTGACGGTTTCGACCGACCGTGGACCGAGCTCCGCCTTCGTAGTTCAGGATTTCCTGATGAAGCCCGTGGACGAAAACATCCTGATAACCTCGATACGCCGCGCGACGAAGTCGTCGCCCGCGCGAACCGTTATGGTGGTTGACGACGACACCAGCTCGCTACGGCTGATGGACGCCACCCTGAAGCAATGGGGATATCGCCCCATCTGCAAGCTCGACGCGGGCGAAGCATTGGCCGCCGTCGCGGCCGACCCGCCGGCAGTCATTGTGCTGGACCTGCTGATGGCGCCGATGAGTGGTTTCGAATTCCTCGATCACCTGCGCCATAGTGCGGCGGGCAGGAAGATCCCGGTCATCGTGTGGACGGTCAAAGACCTCACCGAAGATGAACGACGGAGCTTGCGGGCCGCGGCGCAGGCGGTCGTGTTCCGCAATCAGGATGGTACCGCAGCGCTGCTGGACGAGTTGCATCGGTATCTCCCATCTCGGGGAGGTCAGGGGAAAATTACCTGAGCCGAGGCGGCTGATGGCTGGTGAACCGATCCTTATCGTCCATGACAACCTCGCGAATCTCAAACTCGCGCGGGTATTGCTGTCGGTTGACGGCTACGACATTCGCACCGCGGCCAGTGCCGAGGAAGCGTTGACAGTGCTCGATCGCTTTCACCCGCGCCTGATCCTGATGGACATCCAGCTGCCCGGCATCGACGGACTTGCGCTGACGAAGATGCTCAAGGCTGACCCGATGCGGCGCGGAGTTATCGTGTTGGCGCTGACTGCCTATGCGATGAAAGGTGACGCCGAAAAGGCGTTCGCCGCCGGATGCGACGGCTACATCACAAAGCCGATTGATCCCGACGACTTCTCGGCGGAGGTCAAGCGCCATCTACGCGCCGCCGCGGAGGTCCGGTGAGCCGAATCAGGACACTTGTTTCACGTCGATGGAACCTGAAAGCACGTCCCGCGCGCTTCCTGCTCATCATGGCCTATCATTGATGGATAGTCACTAAATTCTACCTCCGAGTCAGCACGCCGACGGCTGACTACGCGCGGCACGGTCCCTGCAACGACAACCCACTGACCACGACCGTACGAGGGGTCTTCAACTGCGACTCCGGTTGGCGCCTCGTCCAGTCGCGGACAACTTAACGATACCGAACACGGCCGGATTCAAGGGAACTAGGCCCCAACTATGTTGCCGCACCGCGAGGTGCGCATGGGAAGCCGTCGATGGATGAAGTCGTAAAAGAATTTCTCATTGAGAGCCACGAAAACCTTAATCAACTCGACCACGACCTGATCGAGCTCGAAAAGGACCCTCATTCCAAAGACCTGCTCGGCAGTGTCTTCCGCACCATCCATTCGATCAAAGGGGTATCGGGGTTTCTCGACTTTCCGAAACTCGAAGCCTTGGCGCATGCCGCCGAAGAACTGCTAAGCAAGCTGCGCGACGGCAAGCTGGTCCTCAATCAGGCCATCACGTCAGTCCTGCTCGCCACCGTTGATGCGGTCCGGCAGATGCTCGCGAAGATCGAGGCTGACAGCAACGACGGCGACAACGACTATGCCGAACTAGTGGCACGCCTGGTCGAGCTAAGCGGCCAGGAAGGCGGCGAGTCCGCGCCCGAAAGCATCGAGAGCAGCACCGGTTCCTCCGACCATTGAAGAACCGAACCTGTTGAACCGCCAACCGCCGAGCCTGTGGCCTTAGCCCAAGAGCCGGAGCCATACCGTTGAGGTGGTCGTCGCGGCTCCCAAGAAGCCGAAAGCGCCGCGCAAGGCAAAAGCGGCACGCGCCGCCGCACCCAATGAAGCGGTCCCGGTTTCCGTCGCACCGTCCCCTGCCCCGGTCATCGAGGAATGCGTGGCGGCGCCGACGCCCGCGATGGTCGCATCCAATCCTCCCGCAGCGAAGGCGGAAAACGTCCATGAAGCGGCGACTGGATCGGCCGCCGCCGAGAGCAGCATCCGGGTCAACGTCAACCTGCTCGACAAGGTGATGAACCTGGTCGGCGAGCTGGTGCTGGTCCGCAATCAGATTTTGCAGTTCTCGCTGCGCCAGCAGGAATCCGGCTTCCTCAGCACCTCGCAGCGCCTGAATTTGATCACCTCGGAACTGCAGGAAGGGATCATGAAGACCCGGATGCAGCCCATCGGCAACATCTGGAACAAATTTCCCCGAATCGTGCGCGACCTCGCCCTCGCATGCGGCAAGCAGGTCCGCATCGAGATGGAGGGTGAAGAGACCGAGCTCGACAAGACCCTCATCGAGGCGATTCGCGACCCTCTGACTCACATCGTTCGCAACTCGATCGATCACGGCATCGAACTTCCGGCAGCAGCGCCTCGCCGCGGCAAACCCGCCGAGGGACGCCTCTTCCTGCGCGCGCTGCATGAGAGCGGCCAGGTGATTATCGAGGTGGCCGATGACGGCGCGCGGTATCGACGTCGAACGCGTCCGCGCCAAGGCGCTGGAGCGCGGCCTCATCACCGCCGAACAGGCCGCGCACATGACCGATGGCGAGACTCTCAAGCTGGTGTTCCTGCCGGGTTTCTCGACCGCCGCGAAGATCACCAACATCTCCGGGCGCGGCGTCGGGATGGACGTGGTCAAGACCAACATCGAAAAAATCGGCGGCACCGTCGATATCCAGAGCACGCGCGGCCAGGGCACGCGCCTGCGGATCAAGATTCCACTGACGCTGGCCATCATTCCCGCCCTGATCGTGACCTGCGCCGGCGACCGCTATGCGATTCCGCAGATCAGCCTTATCGAGCTGGTCCGGCTGGAAGCCGAAGAGAAGGCGAGCAAGATCGAATTGATTCATGGCGCGCCGGTCTATCGCCTGCGCGGCAACCTGCTGCCGCTGGTGTATCTGCACGAGGTGCTGAAGGTGGAGTCGCCCGCGCCCGAGGGCGATGCCGCTGCGACGCGCCTCGCACATCGTGGTGCTGCAGGTGGCCGATCAGCAATTCGGACTGGTCGTCGATCAGGTCAGCGACACCGAAGAAATCGTCGTCAAGCCGCTCGGCAAGCAATTTAAAGGACTCTCAGCGTTCGCGGGAGCCACCATCATGGGCGATGGCCGAGTCGCATTGATCCTCGATGTCCCCGGCGCGGCGCAACTGTCGGGAGTGCTTGAGCTTCCGCGATAGCGCGCACGCCGAGAAACAGGACGCCGCCGCGCGCGGCAAGAGCAAGCAACAACGCCTGCTGCTATGCCGCGCGGGAAGCTCCGAGCGTATCGCCGTGCCGCTGGCCCTGGTCTCGCGCCTCGAGGAGTTCACTCATGCGCAGATCGAGCATGCCGCCGGATGCCAGGTGGTCCGCTATCGCGGTCAGATCCTGCCGCTGGTTGACCTCGCGGGTCTGCTCGGCAGTGGTTCGAGCGACCCCGAACGCGACCCGGTTTCAGTGGTCGTCTTCGATGACGGCCACATCATAGCGTCGGTGTGGTGGTCGACCAGATCATCGACATCGTTGAAGAAGAAACCTACGCCACCCAGCTCAGCAGCCGTTCCGGGCCTGCTCGGTTCCGCGGTGGTCGATGAGAAGGCGACCGATTTCCTCGACCTCCGCGCAGTCTTCGAGGCCGCCAAGCAGAGCTGGTACGACGGCGAGCCGGCCGAAGAAGTAAGCAACGGATCGATTCTCCTCATCGACCAGTCCGGCTTCTCGCGCGGACTGATCCGCAGCTACCTGGAAATGGCCGGCCATAACGTGGTCGAGGCCGGCGGCGTCGAGGAGGCGCTGGAGAAGCTCGAAAGCGGCCACATCGACCTCACGATCGTATCGGCCAACCTGCCCGGCAACGGCGCGGTGCTCGAACGCATCCGCGAACAAGACCAACGAAGCTCATATTCCGGTGATGGGGCTGGCGGACGATCGCGGCGACACCTCGCCCGACGCGGCCCGCAAGTACGACTCCTATCACTTCAAGTCGGAGCGCCAGGCGATCCTGCGACGCGGTCTCCAAGCTCATCAGTGGTGAGACCGATAACAACCATCCCGCAATGCTGGCCGGAAACCTTACCGACAATAATGCGATGTCCGCGGACTCGCACCTGAACTGATCGCGGAGGAGAATTTCTTGAACACACACGCAAACACGCCAACGGATACCGATTTGGAAAATGGCAAGGGCGGCCGCTTCACCACCTTCTATGTCGACGGGATGTTGTTCGGCGTCGAGGTGATGAAGGTCCAGGAAGTCCTGCGCTCGCAGGCCAGCACCCGGGTGCCGCGCGCGGCTGCGGTCGTCAGCGGACTCATCAATCTGCGCGGCCAGATCGTGACGTCGATCGATATGCGCCGCCGGCTCAACTTGCCGCTGCGGGCACCCGAGGCGGTCGCGATGAACATCGTGGTGCGCTCCGGCGAGGAAGCCGTAAACCTGCTGGTCGATGAGATCGGCGACGTGCTGCAGGTCGAGGCGTCGCGCTTCGAGCGCAAATTGCAGAACATCGACCCGGTGGTGCGCGACCTTATCGTCGGGGTTTACAAGCTCGATGAGCGTCTCCTGCTCGTGCTCGATACCAACAAAACCGTCGCGATAGCGGCCGACTAACGTTCCATTACCGGGGGCTGAGGTTAATTCTGCATGAGCAGCAACATCAATCGTCAAAGTAACCTGAGCGGGAAGCTGGGTGTCGACGATGCCAGCCTGGCGCGACGCCGCGAGTTTATCCGGCTGGGCGACCCGGACCGCGATCTGCTGATCGAGCTGGTACCCTGGGCCGCGAAGGTGGCCGAACCGATGGCTCGGGAATTTTACGATTGGCAATTCCACTTCAAGCCTACGGCGAGCTTTTTCGAGAAATACGCGAGCTCGCGCAATATGCCGCTCGATGCGCTTCGCCGCCATCTCGAAGCCGCTCAGGTCGGATATTACAAAGCCATCTTCGAAGGTGCGCGCAACTACTGGAACACTGAGTATTTCGAGCAGCGTCTTCATGTCGGATGGCTCCACGATCAGATCAATTTACCCTTCAAGTGGTACCTCGGCGCCTACATTGAATGGCAGCGCTTGACGCACATATATCTGGCCAAATCCTTCTCTCACAAAAAGGCCACTGAAGCTGAACAGGCGATCTTCAAGGTCTTCAACTACGACATGCAGGCGGTCGGCGATTCCTTTCTCCTTAGTGTTCTCGGCTCGATAGGTCTTGATATCGAATCTATCGAGAAAGAGGCCGGCAGCGATCGCACCGAATATTTCGCCCAGGTCAAGCAAGCCGCCTCGGTGATGTTGAAGCAGGCCGAAGCCTTGGCCGATATGCGTCTCACCGATCCGATCTTCGACACGAAAGGCAAACAGGTCGCGGGCGACGCCTTCGAACGCGTACGCACCAGACTATCCAGGCTGCTGGAGACCACCACCTCGATGCTCGGACGCCTGTCGCAATCGTCGGAACGGGTGCAGACCTCGACCGAACAGATGACCATCTCGATCACCGAGATCTCGCGCAACGCTACCGAATCAGCCCGGGTGGCCAGCTCGGCGGTTGAGCTGGCGACCTCCACCAACACGATAGTCAGTTCGCTCGGGGAATCGAGCGCGAAGATAGGACAAGTCCTGAAGGTCATCACCACCATCGCTCAGCAAACCAATCTGCTCGCCCTCAATGCGACGATCGAAGCGGCCCGCGCCGGCGAAGCCGGCAAAGGCTTTGCGGTGGTAGCTAACGAAGTCAAAGAGCTGGCCAAGGAGACCGCCAAGGCGACCGAAGACATCGGGCGGCGAATTGAGGCGATTCAAAACGACGCCAATAACGCGGTCGACGCGATTGGGAAAATCGGCGCGGTCATCGATCAGATTCACGATATCTCCAACACTATCGCGGGCGCGGTCGAAGAACAGACCGCGGTGACCAATGAGATTGGCCGCAGCATGACTGACTCGGCGCGCGTCAGTACCGAGGTGGTCTCTACTCTCTCCGCAGTGCTGGAAGGCAGCAAGGGCGGGTCCGGCGCGAATCATCATAACTAGCAATGGTGGGTAGCTAATCCTTCAAGCTTCGCGCAGCAAAAGAACACTCACCAACCTCTTAATGTGACGAAGACAATGATGAGACTTGGGCGAGGCATTAACCAAAGTGAAACTGACAACGGACGCGTGGCCAATAGGCTGAGCCACTAAGCGATAATCCGAGGAATACAAGTCAGCCTGGCAACTTGGCAAAAGGAAACTAACGATGCGCGGACTAAACAACATTTCGGTGAAAGGCAAACTAACTCTGCTAACGGCGTTGTTCGTATTAGGAATGGCGGTGTTCGGATTGCTCGCCTATTCCACCGTCAACGAGGTCAAGATCGGCGGCGCGACCTATAAAACGATCTCGCTCAGTTCCGATGTTCTGGGAGATTTCGCAGAGCCGTCGCAGTTCGTCGTTCAGGAGCGATTGCTGGTTTACCGGATGCGGACGGATTTTGCCGACAAAGCGAAGTTCGCAGGCGAAGTCGATTCTTTCAAAACCATGATGAAGGGTTTTGAAGACGGCCACAAAGAGTGGCAGGTCAAAATCACTGACCCGAAGCAGGCCGCTCTGGTGCAAAAGATCTACGAGACTGGCCATGTCTTTAACGAGAATACCTGGAACAAGTACGTGCCGCTGCTGCAACAGGGCAATCTCGAAGGTGCGGACAAAGTCAGGCTCACGGATATGAATCCCGTGTTTGAACAACACGAGGCCGCGGTGAATGAGTTCGTCCAGTTGATGCAGGACAGCATGAACGCGGCAATTAAGAACGCGCAATCGATGGTCGCCTCGCGGACCCTGATTTTGATGCTGGTCGCGTTAATTGCGGTCGGCCTGGTTTCAGGGCTCTGCTTTATTATCGCGCGCGGAATTCTTACTCCTCTCAACGCCACGGTCGCGATGCTGCATGAAGTCTCACGCGGCAACCTCTCACGTCGAATGGAGGTCTCCGGCAGCGACGAAATCGCCCAGATGGGAGTTGCTCTCAATGACACCATCGACAATCTCTCGCGTGTGATGACCGAACTCACCACGGATGCCAGGACGCTTTCGAGCGCCTCCGAGGAACTTTCCAACACCAGTCAGCAGCTCGGGACTAACTCGCAGCAGACCACGACGCAAGCCGCCGCAGTATCGGCGGCCGCCGAAGAAGTCAGTCAGAACGTCCAGACGGTTTCGACCGCGACCGAAGAGATGTCCGCTTCGATTAAAGAAATCTCCAAGAACGCGAGCGAGGCCGCCGAAGTGGCCAGCTCCGCCGCGCGACTTGCGGGCTCCACTACCGCGACCATGACCAAGCTCAGTGAGAGCAGCGCCGAGATCGGCAACGTCATCAAAGTGATTACATCGATCGCGGAGCAGACCAACCTTCTCGCCCTGAATGCGACCATCGAAGCCGCGCGTGCCGGTGAAGCAGGTAAGGGCTTCGCGGTCGTCGCCAATGAAGTCAAAGAGCTCGCCAAGGAGACCGCCAAAGCCACCGAAGACATCGGTGCCAAGGTCGAAGCAATTCAACAGGATGCCAAGGGTGCGGTGCAGGCGATCGATGAGATAACCGCCGTCATCGGCCGCATCAACGACATCCAGAACACCATCGCCAGTGCGGTCGAAGAACAGACCGGCACCACTAACGAGATCTCGCGCAACATCTCGGAGACTGCCAAAGGCAGCTCCGACATCGCCAGCAACATCACCGGGGTGGCCAACGCGGCCACCGAGACTCAGCAGTCCGCCAGCGCCTCGCAAAAGGCGGCCCAGGAGCTATCGAAACTGGCGGTGAAGCTCGACGAGGTGGTGAGTCAGTTCAAGCTTTCAGACAATAACGGGCGCATGGCGAGTCAGATCGGTCATTAGGCGACCAACAAGAACTTACGGGCTGATCGCCGACTAATACGGAGTTTAACGATGAGCGGTTTAAAGAACATTTCGGTCAAAGCCAAACTGATGACACTGATCGCGACCTTCGTGGTCGGCACCCTCGCCTTCGGTACCCTCGCCTATGTCGATATCAATGCTGTCACGGTCGGCAGCCAGCTGCAACACAAAATAACCTACATCAAGGATATCAAGAGCGATTTCACGATGCCGGTAGCCTCTCTCCTCCCGACCAACTTTTACCTCTACCGGATGCTCTTGAGCGTTACTCCACAGGACATCGAAAAGAACAAGAATCGGGTCAACTCTTTGTTAGCCGACGTTCAGACGCGCAAGAAGTTCTGGGTGGACAGCACCACAGACCCCGGTCTCAAAGAGATGCTGACCAAGGTTTATGAGCCTCTCGACAAGTATGTGGACGCGGTCCAGAACCAGATTTTTCCTCTGGTCGCGGCCGGAAAGATGACCGAAGCCAATCAGGTGCGCCATGATCTGACTTCCAAACTCTTCGACGTACAGGAAGATGCGATCACCGAGCTCGACAATCTCACCACCAGGCAACTTGATCAGGCACAAACGGACATCAGCGCCGAGAATTCCCGGCGCATCCTGATGCTGGGCCTAGTCCTCCTCATCGCTTTGACGGTGAGTTCCGGGTTGGCCTGGACGGTCGCCAACGGCATCGTCGCGCCACTGAAAAGGACGGTGGAAGTTCTTCATGAGGTGTCGCAGGGCAACCTGACGCATCGGATGACGATTGTAGGCACCGATGAAATCGCGCAAATGGGTATGGCGCTCAACGACACCGTCGACAACCTCTCGCGAGTGATGACGGAAATCGGTTCCGACGCGAAGACCTTGTCCAGCGCATCGGAAGAGCTCTCGAACACCAGTCAACAGCTCGGCACTAACTCCGAGCAGACTACGACCCAAGCCGCCGCGGTATCCGCCGCTGCCGAAGAAGTCAGTCAGAACGTGCAGACCGTCTCGACCGCAACCGAAGAGATGTCCGCCTCGATCAAGGAGATCTCCAAAAACGCGAGCGAAGCGGCCGAGGTCGCCAGCTCCGCGGCGCGGCTGGCCGGCACCACCAATGCCACCATGACCAAGCTAAGCGAGAGCAGCGCGGAGATTGGCAATGTCATCAAAGTGATCACTTCGATCGCCGAGCAGACCAATCTCCTCGCCCTCAATGCCACTATCGAGGCCGCGCGTGCGGGTGAGGCCGGTAAGGGCTTTGCGGTAGTCGCCAACGAAGTCAAGGAGTTAGCGAAGGAAACCGCCAAGGCTACCGAGGACATCGGCGCCAAGGTCGAAGCCATCCAGAACGACGCCAAGGGCGCGGTGCTCGCGATTGATGAGATAACTACCGTCATCGGACGCATCAACGACATCCAGAACACCATCGCCAGCGCGGTCGAAGAGCAGACCGGCACCACCAACGAAATCTCGCGCAACATCTCGGAGACCGCCAAAGGCAGCTCCGATATCGCCAGTAACATTACCGGGGTCGCTAGCGCCGCCAAGGAGACCCAGCATTCCGCTGGAGTCTCGCAGCAAGCTGCCCAGGAGCTATCCAAGCTCGCGGTCCGGCTTGGCGGAGTGGTCAACCAGTTCAAACTTTCCAACGATGGACGCCAACTCAATGGCGCCGGTCGTTAGTCAGCTCATCAAGGGAGAAGCAAAGTGCGTGCACTGATTGTCGATGATTCCAAGGCCATGCGTTCCATCGTTGGGCGTATCGTCAAGCAAATCGGCTTCGAGATTTTCGAAGCGGCCAACGGCCGCGAAGGTCTTCGAGCAGCTTAAGGCGCATGGCGATGTGGAGCTGATCCTGGTCGATTGGAACATGCCCGAAATGAACGGCATCGAGTTCCTTCAGGCAGTTCGCGCACAACCCGGTTCAGCCGCCTTCAAGATGCTGATGGTAACCACCGCCAGCGATCTCGTGCACATCAACACCGCGATCGAAGCCGGCGCCAATGAATACCTGATGAAGCCGTTCACCAAGGAAGCGATGGTATCCAAGCTGCAAATGCTGGGGATGCTGGAGTAACCGCGGTGTCAGCCAAGCTCAGGATCCTGGTGGTGGACGATTCGGTGGTGGTTCGGCGGATGCTGAGCGAAATGCTGTCCGCCAATCCGGCGATTGAATCCGTTAGCACCGCCTCCAATGGCAAGATCGCGCTGGCGCGAATCCCGCAGCTCAATCCCGACGCGATAATCCTCGACGTCGAGATGCCTGAGATGGATGGCCTGCAGACCGTGGCCGCCATCCGCCGCTTCAACAGGACTTTGCCGGTAATCATGTTCAGCACCGTGACCGCGCGCGGCGCGTCGGCAACCCTCGACGCGATCGGGCTGGGCGCTAACGACTACGTGACCAAACCGAGTACCCGCAGCGGCACCGTCGGCCAGCTCGGGCTCGTCTACCAGGACCTGCTCGAAAAGATCAAGGCGCATTGCCATTACCAGGCAAATGCCGCCGAAGGTGATGCTCCGGTGAGTTCTGGTCTCCCGGTCAACGGCGCACCCAAAGCGGCCGCTCCATCACCGCTGGTTCATTTGCCGCTCGCCGCCGCGGCGACGCTGGCAGGACCTATCGAGGCGATAGCCATAGGGGTTTCCACCGGAGGTCCCAATGCATTGGCCGCGTTGCTGCCGACGTTTCCGGCCGATCTCCCGGTACCGGTGTTTATCGTGCAGCATATGCCGCGGCTATTCACCAAGCTTTTGGCGGAACGATTATCGAGCAAGGCCCAGATTCGCGTCGATGAAGCTTCGCATGGTGATGTCGCACTACCGGGCCGCGCGCTGGTCGCACCCGGAGACTTCCACATGGTGGTGAAGCGGCTGGGCACCAAAGTGGTCGTCCACACCAATCAAAATGTATCGGAGAACAGCTGCCGTCCTTCAGTCGACCCGCTGTTTCGCTCGATTGCGGATACCTATGGGCCGCGCGCGTTGGGCGTAATCCTCACCGGCATGGGACAGGACGGCCTGCGTGGCTGCGAGGCCATTCGGGCGCGCGGGGGACAGGTGCTGGTCCAGGATGAGGCGAGTTCGGTGGTATGGGGGATGCCCGGCTTCGTAGCGCGGGCTGGTCTGGCCGAGAAAGTAGTCCCGCTCTCCGAGACTGGGAGCCGAAATTGTACGGCGTACACGCAAGACCGAAGCGCCGGCGCGCCTCGGCACGCCGACTACCGTGAGGGCAAGTCTGTGACTATCGATCGCGAAGGATTCGAATACGTCAGCACGCTGGTGCGCAACGATGCCGGCCTGGTGCTGGAAAGCGGCAAGGAATACCTGGTCGAAGCACGGCTGCGGCCGCTCGCGCAGGAGGCCGGACTGACCTCGGTGCAGGCGTTCATCCAGCAGTTACGGATGCCTGCCGGGTCGGGGATGCGGCGGCGCGTCATCGAGGCGATGACCACCAATGAGACCTCGTTTTTCCGCGACATGCATCCGTTTGAATCGCTCAGAAAAGGATTCTGCCGTTGGCCATCGCCAATCGTCGTGACGAGAAGCGCCTCAACATCTGGAGCGCCGCATGCTCCACCGGGCAGGAGCCCTACACCATTGCGATGATCATCAAGGAGCATTTTCCCGAATTGGCGACCTGGTCCTGCCGGATCGTCGCGACTGATATCTCGCGCGAGGTGCTCGCCAAGGCGCAATCCGGGCGTTACACCCAGCTCGAAGTCAATCGCGGGATGCCGGTGCAGTACCTGAGCCGCTACTTTGTCCGTGACAAGCTCGATTGGGAAATCAAGAAGGAACTTCGCGCGATGGTTGAGTTCATCGAAATGAATCTGACCCGCGCCTGGCCGCCCCTACCACGGGTGGACATCATCTTCCTGCGCAACGTCTTGATTTACTTTGACGTTGGCGTCAAGCGGCAAATCTTTGAGGGTATGCATCGGCAACTCCGCAACGACGGCTACCTGTTGCTTGGCAACTGTGAGACTACGCTTGGAATCCATGACGGCTTCGAACGACTGCCGGATGACAAGGGCGGTTGGCATCGGGTCAAGAAGTGAAGAGAGGTTTGCTATGAGACCGACGCTCGAACTAGACGATATTCATCTGCTCGCCGACCGGATCTGGGATAGTATGTTCGGAACCGGCCTGGAGTTGCTCGACGGCGAAGCCCCTACTGATGATTCGCGCTTCCTGACCGGATGCGTTCAGCTCACCGGCGCGTGGGAAGGCGCGGCGGTGGTGCGATGCTCCTATACGCTCGCCGCGCAACTGGCTTCCTCCATGTTCGGCATTGAAGAACTGGCGATGGAAGAGGTTTCGGATACCATCGGCGAGCTGGCGAACCTCACCGCTGGAGCGGTGCAGGCGTTGATGCCCTCGCCTTCCGAGCTATCGCCACCATCGGTGGTGGAGGGTAAAGACTACAAGCTGATTCTGCCTCGCTGTTCGGTGATGAATCAGGCCTATTTCCGCTTCCACGACCAACCCTTCAACATCGTCGTCTTTGAAGCACACGTTGACGAGATCTATGAGCGTCCGAGCGCGCCGGTGGTCGCCAACGAGCGGGATTGATGCGGATATGAGGTAGTTCTCGGGAGCCATCACGGGGGGAAGATGCGCGTCATGACGAACCTACACTCATGGTTGTCTCGGCGCTCATCCCGGCTTCCATTCCTTTCGGCTAACCCTGCGATAGTCGCCGCGCTGATTCCAGCGAGGCCCCATACCCTTCGTATTGTCAACCACGCAACCTTGTCAGCCGATTCGAAATATGGAAACAGCCCTTCCCTCTGACTTGCACTAACCACGACTCCTGCGACCGAAACGTAACTCTAGACAGTAGGATGCGAACTCCTAACAACGCTCGGGAGGCGTTGACGCTATGACCACCGACAACAATGGAAACACGCTCATAAAGATTCTCATCGTCGACGACTCGCGCTCGAGCCGCATGATGGTGAAGAACTGCCTTAAAGGAGTGACCGGCTTTGAATTCGAAATCGAAGAAGGGGATTCCGGCAGCATAGCGTTCGAAAAGGCCAAACCGGGCCTCCACGACCTCGTGTTGATGGATATTCATATGCCCGGGATGGACGGCTACGAAGCGACCAAGCTGATCCGCGCATGGGAGCGCACCAAGGGCCGTTCTCCAATGCCCATCATCGCGGTAACCGCGATGGATCCCGGTCAGGCCGCGACCAAGACCAAGGACGCCGGATGCACCACCTTCGTCAGCAAGCCGCTCAAGCCGGCCGTCCTCGCCGAGGCTATCAACAAAGTCCTGGGGCATGAACCGGCGCCGGCCCCGGCTGCCGCTCCCGCGGCTGCTCCCAAGGAAACCGGCGGTAGATTTTCGAAACTGTGGGGCGGTGGCGCACCCAAAAAGGAAGAGGAAAACGTCGAGCAGGAAGGGCTCAAAGGCATGCGCGCGATCTTCCTCGCCGAGAAGCAGCGTGAAATCGGCGTTGCGCTCGCCGCGATCGATTCGGGCGATGTCGATACCGTGATCCAGCTCGCCTACCGTCTCAAGGGCGAAGGCGCCAACTACGGCTTCTCCAAGATTAGCGAATTCGGCGGCACCCTCGCGCAGTCGATCGAAGGACGCGATTTCAAGACCGCGCGCAACGTCACCCAGAAGCTGATGGCCTACCTGGGCAAGGCGATCGAACAAGGCGCGGCTGCGTAACAGCAAGCGCTCACTTCGATGACTAGGCATCCAAGATGGCTATGAAAATCGACCTGGCAAGCGTGATGGGATTGGTGGCCGGCCCGGCCTGTATAATCGCCGGCCAGCTAATCGAAGGTGGCCATCTCGGCACCCTAATCCAGGGCAGCGCAGCGCTGATAGTCATCGGGGCGAGCGTCGCAGCCTGTATGCTCTCCTTCTCGCCGGTGTTTCTTAAGGCCGCGGCCACCGATGTCCGCAAGGTTGTCGGCGAGACTACGCCCGACTCCTTCGATGTCATCGATCGCATCGTCGATTACAGTAACGTCTTGAACCGCGACGGCCCAATCGCTCTGCAAGGATCGGTACAAAAGGAACCTTATCCTTTACTCTCGATGGCGCTGAATCTGTTGGTCAGCAACATTAATCCACAAACGATGATGGCGATCCTTGAGCGCAAATTCGCCGAGAACACCCGGCTCAATAATGCCGGCGCCGAGGTCTTCGAAGCCGCCGGCGGCTATCTGCCAACCTTCGGCATCATGGGCGCGGTGCTGGGCCTTATCCACACCATGTCAATGCTCAATGAGCCCGCCAAGCTCGGCGATGGTATCGCGAGCGCGTTCGTCGCTACCCTTTATGGGGTGGGGGTAGCTAACCTGCTCGCCTATCCCATTAGCAAGAAGATTCGGGCTCGCGCGCACGCTGAGAAAGAGCTCGACAAAATCGTCATCATGGCGATCAAGGGCATCCAATCGGGCCAACGCGGAATGTCGTTGCGCCAGGCTCTCACCGGCGGCTCGGCGACCCCGAATCCTGCCGTGCGCCTGGCCCGCAAGGGTGCGGCCTAACAGCGCGCCTCGAGACATCCTGACTCTTCCTCTTCGTCCTCGCCTTCACCTTCGTCGCGACCCCCGCCAGCGGACTCCCGCTACGGGAGTTGGCACCTTCCTTTGGAGCCTTCGCATGGGTCAGCTTTCCGCACCATGCATCGGGTCAGGTGGATCCGGCGATCCTCCACCATCTCGGCAGGTCTTCGTTCCCATCGTCGCAGTTTTCGGCGCCCTCGCGATCGCGGTTCTGAGGTTCTACGCAACAGACGGCTCGACGCATCTGATAGATATCGAGCAGCTGAGTAAGAGCGCGCCCGCTCCGACCATCGAGATGAAAACGCGCCGCCCCATTTACCGAGGCGGCGCGTTTAGCGTTTCACTCAATCAGTTAGCGATGGGATCGATCAGGCGTGGCCGTGGCGCAGGAGCTTGCCCGGCGTCGCGCCCGTGCAGTTGCCCTCGTCAAAGGTTTCCACTCCATTCACGATGATCGAGCGATAGCCCTGCGGACGCTGCACGCGGCGCCATTCGCCGCCTGGAAGGTCATGCACGATCTCGCCGACCCAGTCCGGCTCGACGCCGAGCCGCTTGAGGTCGTACACCACGACATCGGCTGCCGCACCTTCGCGCAATGTGCCGCGATCCTTGAAGCCTGCCGCATGGGCCGGCAACGCCGACAAGCGATAGTGCGCCTCTTCGAGCGTGATCTTCTGCTCGTCGCGCACCAGCCAGCGCAGGAAGTCGGTCGTGAATGCGCCGCCGGTGAAGAACTTGGTATGCGCGCCGCCATCGGAAACGCCCGGGAAGGTAAATTGCGAGTTGTTGATGATCTCGGCCATGTAGTCCGAATTGAAACCGCGATTAGGCCCGAGGAACTCCGCCTTAAGGTCGGTCGCGACCGCGAGATCGAGCATCGCTTCGATCGGATGCTTGCCTTCTTCCATGCCGATTTGGCCGAGCGATTTGCCAACGTACTTCTCGAGCTCTTCGATGTTCTCGACCCACTGCACGATCAGATGGCGCGGGTTGCCACCGACGCCAGCCTGGATCGCCTTGAAGTTGTTGTCGCAGTTGTCGTTGGCGTGGATGACGGCCTTTCGCAGCGCCGGGTCCTGCATCTTGTCGAGCTTCTCTTCCTTGGTGCCGGTGGTCAGCACGCGCCACTCGGGCAGCGTATCGTAGAGGTTCCAGTTCTCCAGCGTGAAAGCGAAGCCGCTCCGGACGGTTCCCGCCTGGCCGAAGATCTGCCGGCCTTTGGCACGATTTCGTTCGACGAAGCGCATGCTGCGGCGATGAATCTCGGGATTGTTGCGGGTCGGGATGATCGCCTGCCACAAAATCGGCCGCTGCGATTCATCGGCGAGCTTCTCGACGAAGGAAAGATCAACTTTCGCGTCGCCGGTGCCCTGCGTGATTTCCATGAAGCCTTCGTCGCGCCGACGCAGCACACGCGCGAGGTTCAGGATGTCCTCGTCGCACATGGTATCGGTGACCATCGGCGAGCCGTCGAAATCCGCTTGCACCGAGTTGGGTCCGAGGCGCTGAATCGAGAATCCGCAGAGACCGGCATCCATACCCTCATCGAGCATGCGCGCCATCTCGGCGCGTTCGGCCTCGGTCGCGGGACGAGTCTTGGCCGCCTCGAGACCCATCACGTAGGTCATCAGCGAGGCGGTCGGCATGTACTGGATGCAGTTGACGCCCTTGGGTGAGCGATCGAGCGAATCGAGATACTGCGGGATGGTCTCCCAATCCCAGTTCATGCCGGCTTTCATCGAGGCGTACGGGATTGCTTCGGTGCGCGTCATCGTGAGCATCGAGCGGTCGCGGAAGTCCGGCTTGCACGGAGCGAAGCCAAAGCCGCAGTTGCCGAGCACCAGCGACGTTACCCCATGCCATCCGGAGATAGTGCAGTACGGGTCCCATCGGATCTGCGCATCATAATGCGTATGCAGATCGACGAATCCCGGCGCAACGATCAAGCCGTCGGCATCGATGACCTTTTTGGCAAAGCCGGGAGCGCGTCCGCCAAGTTGTGCGACCTTCCCGTCTTTGATCCAGACGTCGCCGCGATAACGTGGAACCCGAGTACCGTCGACGATGGTACCGCCTTTGATTTGAATGTCGTAATCTGCCATCGAGTTTTTCCTCCTCGCGAGCCCTCTCGATTGATAAGGAATTCAGCTCCGCAAAAGCTGCGGAAATTATGTACCTAACCCTTCTGTAACAAAGATCCGCCTGCTTGTTCCAGCACAATCTTCGGACGCGGCGCAGCTATTCCGAAAGCAAAATTTGCCGCGCGCGAAGGAAGCGCTGAATGGCGACGATGTGGGTAAGCGGTCCCAGCACCACCAGCACAATGAAGATCAGATGGCCTCCCATAATCTTGGGAACCGGGACCAATACGTCGCAGATAAGCCCGGCGCAAAGAATCCATCCACGGGCATGCCGCTCGAGCATATCGGGCCACGCCTTGTTTTCGATTTTCGTCTCGATCGCCGTGCGCGCCTTATTATAACTAATCAGCATCGAGCCAGTCACCGCGATAAAACTCACCGTCCACCATCCGTTGACCCAGGCCAGGGCGAAGTACGTCGCGATTTCCTCGTAACGATCGACGACCGCATCGAGGTAGCTGCCATAGGCGCTTTGGGAATTCTGGTATCGCGCGATGGTGCCATCGAGGGAGTCGAATGCGAAGGAAGCGGCCAGCCCTCCGCCCAGCCAGTAAGCATTGCGATGCCAGAGGTAGGCGGCGCAATTGCCCAGCACCAGGAGCAGTCCGATGATAGTTATTTCGTTGGGGGTTATTCCCGATCCAGCGATGATCGAAATGAGCTTGCGTCCGAAAGCTATTTGACGGTTCCACCTGACCCACTATCGCCGGTCTAAATCCCTCGCCAGCGCGTGGCAATCCGGCAAGCGTAGAGTCTGCTCGATCAAGGCCATTTGTCTCGGATTCCTGCATGACCGCGATTGGACAGTGCTATCAAATGTCGCAGGGTTTAGATGCTAGTCGACCGCAGACGGTGTAAAGCGAAAGTTCCCGAAACCAGAACCAGTAACATGCCGCCGGTCAGAATCAGCGGACCCAACGCCATCCAGGCTCCGTTCTCCTTCCAGGTCTTCAAGCAGGCGGCACCAATCCACAACGGGGTTGCCACCAATGCGATCGGGACGCCGATCTTCGGGAATCGCAGCGCACGGACCCCCGTATCGTCATTCCAGATCGCGGGAAAGTAGCATCCGAAGCAGATGGCACCGGCATTAAGTACCATCCAAATCGGTATGCCCAAAGCCATCACCCATAGCGGCGCGCGATCGAATCGAAGATGGCCTCCGATTGCCTGCACGATACGATGACGTGTCATGGCCCCATCTGCCGGACCGAAACGATCGGCCGCTCCTGCTGGTCTTCTACCCATTGGCGACATTTAGAACAATCCGGCGGGACTTCTTTTGGGAAGAGAAGCGGCATGGCGCCCTTGCGCGCGGCCCGTTTCATTCGCCGCGAATGATGGCGTCCCCAACGGGATTTGAACCCGTGTTACCGACGTGAAAGGCCGGTGTCCTAGGCCGAGCTAGACGATGGGGACTCACGCGATAGGTTGGAATCCTGGTCAGCCTTGCGAGGCTAGCATCGCCCCGCGAGCATCGGCAAGTATGCCTGCCCGAATGCCGCGAGGCAAAGATGCGCCGCGCCCGCTCAGCCGCCGAAGCTCGCTTTCCCGATGATCTCGGAAACCGAGGCGTGGCCGTTCTCGGCAAGCAGCGCTCCGAGCTCGCGATCGATGCGGCCCAGCGCGCCCGCGCCTTCCTTGATCAGCGCCGATCCGATTTGCACCGCTTTCGCGCCGGTGAGATGCGCGATGTAGGCATCGCGTCCCGTGTTCACGCCTCCGACCGCCACGATATCGAGAAGCGATTCGGCTTCGCGGAAGTACGCGTTCACTTGCGACAGAGCGCGCGCCGGACCTTTGACCACGCCGTTCTTGATGTCGATGTCGAGGTCCTTCGGCAGATCGTTCGCGCATACCAGGATCGATACCCGCAACGATTTCATCAGGTCCGCGATTGCGCGCGGAGTGAACGTCAGTCCTTTCGGCGGAAGCTTGACCGCCAGCGCCGCGGAGGTTTCGCCGCGCACCCGACCGACCACTGACTTGAGCCGCTCGATCGATGCAAACGGCGCGACCGAGTTCATCACGTAGTCATCGGCGAGGTTCAGCTCGAGGATGTTGACGCCGGCGCTATCGAGAGTCTTCGCGACGGACACGATCTCATCCTCGGTATTCCCAACGACGCTCCCCACGATGATCTTGTGACGCGCATGCAGCTCGCGCGCGATCGCCGCGAAATACTCGACGCCGCTGTTCTTCAGATTCTCCGGCTGCTCCAGGCCTGCGGTGTTGCACGATTTGAACACCACCGCGCCACGATGCACCGCGCTGAGTTCGTAGATCTCACCCCGCTCCGCTGAACGCGGACCCGAGGCGTTCATCACCGACGAATTGATCTCGATACCGCCCAGCCGAATAGTCGTGCGTTCCATTTGCTAGTTCCTACTTGCCCGCGAAGACGCCCGCAAGTGCGCGAGGCATTCCATGCTCGCGGCGAGGAAGTTATTGTTCCTGCGATGAGTACGCGGCCAATCCTGATTGCCGGCGCGGGCGCAATCGGCTCGATCATGGGCGCGATGTTGCGCCGAGCGGGCCACGAGGTCGCGTTGCTCGGCCGCGAGGGTCATCTCGATGCGATCGCGCGCGACGGACTGCGCATCAGCGGCATCCTCGGCGATTGTCACGCGCGCGATTTCATCCTCGCGAGTGATCCCGCGCGCCTCCAAGGCCCCTTCGATCTTATCCTCGTGACGGTGAAGGCTTACGACACCGCATCGATGGCCAATCGCATCAAGCATCTGCTCGCGCCCGGCGGCCTCGTGGTGTCGATGCAAAACGGTGTCGGCAATCTCGATGTTTTGGTCGAGCGGTTCGGACCCGCGTGCGTCATCGGCGGGCGCGTGATGCTCGGTGCGGAAATTCGCGAACCCGGCACCGCGCATGGGACGGTGTTCGGCGAGCCAATCGCAATCGGACCCTCGACGCTGGCGAATCGCGAACATCGCACCGCGCTCCTAACGCTCGCTCGCGAGGTCGCCGCGATGATGACTGCGGCGGGCATTCCGACCGAGGCATTCGAGGACATCGCACCGCTGCTGTGGACCAAGCTTTTCTATAATGCGGCGCTGAATCCGCTCGGCGCGCTGCTGCGGCTGCACTATGGCGCGCTCGCCGCGGATCCGGATCTGCGGACGATCATGAACGAGGTCATCGAAGAAGCGTTCGCGGTCGCGTCGGCGCTCGACGTTCCCCTCCCCTTCGAAAGCGCCGAGGCCTATCGCGAGGTGTTCTATTCGAAACTGGTTCCCGCAACCTTCAATCATCGCCCGACGATGCTGTATGACCTCGAGCAGCGCGGGCGCACCGATATCATGGAGATGAACGGCAAGGTGGTCGAACTCGCTGGGCGCGTGGGACTTCGCGCCGATACCAATCGGTTGCTGACCCACCTTATCCGCGCGCGCGAGCGGATGTGGCGCAAGGAGTGAAATTGACGTCGCCGAAAATCACCCGCTCGAACATGGATCGAATCGTTGCGCAGGCCGAGCGCGAGTTCCCTTATGAATGTTGCGGCTTCATCATTGGAGACGCGGCGACCGAAGAAGTGCGGCCGATCGTCAACATCCAGAACGCGCAGCATGCGAAGGACCCGACCGCGTTTCCTCGCGACGCACGCACCGCCTTCCTGATGGATCCGAAGGAGCATCTGGCCGTGATGCGTGAGATCGACGACCGCAAGTTAGCGCTTAAGATCGTTTACCATTCGCATCCCGATCACGAGGCGTATTTCTCGCCGACCGATCGCCGTCAGGCCTGCTCATTCGATCCGGACTACCCCGATTATCCTGAGACCGCTTATGTGGTGATCTCGATCATGGGCGGTAAGTTCAATCGCGCGGCGGCTTTCGTCTGGGATGAGGAAAAGAAGGAATTCGTCGAAACCTCGTTAACAATCAGTTGAGTTGAATCGACTAATAGTGGAAATTCCCTCAAATGCCGTCCTTGATTAACTCGAAGACCGGCATCGTCTTCGCACATTCCTCGAAGGCGCTGACCGGCGCGCCCTTCTTGATCGGATAGTAGCGCTGCACGCTGGTGGCGAAGCGCTCGAGGAACTCCTTAAGCAGCTCCGGCCGCTCTGCCACCGGCACCTCGCGCACCGCATACTCCTCGCGATTCGAACCCTTGACCAGCGTGACACGCTGCGAGGCCCTCGCGTTGCGAACCCATTGGGTCTCGCCGCGGCTCGCGCACAGGTAGGTCTTGCCTCGGTAAACCAGCAGATTGACCGGAGTGGAAAAGACCTTCCCGCTCTTGCGGCCCCTCACTTCCAAAATGAAGTTGTGCTTGAACCCGACGCCGAGTCTGACGAGGCCACCAAAGATGTTGCTGAAGGCGCGATCCATCGCGGTCGGCTTCAGGAAGTGTGGCTTGGCTTCTTGATTCGGCATCTGACCCTTGGTGTCGTGGTTCATCGGGACGAAAACTTCAACAAATCCGGGCTATTAATGGGTTTGTTTTTGCATTTTTGCGGTTTGCGATGATCGCGGCGAACACGTCTTTAGTGGATTTGTTTTTACTCATATTCGAAGCCTGGCTTAGCTGCGATTTCAAGTCGAATTCGGGACCGATGGCTTCGATTCGCAACATCGATTTTCAAGAAATCCTTATTTCCATTGGGTTATTTGGCTTCGTTTGGTAATTTCCGCAACCGATTAAGCGCAGCGCACCCAGATAGACCTCAGAGTGGTGCTCATCGAACCCGACCGGAAGCAGATCGAAGAAATCCCTTCCCAGAATGTTCCGCCTCAGCGGGCCGGTACTGAATCGCCCTTGAAAACTGAATTGTCCGAGTTCGCTGTGTGAGAGCACCACCGATACAATCCGCGCATCCAAGGAAATTCCGTTGGCCAGCTCGAATACGAAAGGCTTTCCGTTGAAGAGGTCCAGTCCGACATCGACCGCTAACTGACCATCGAAGAGCGAATATTCCGCTCCGAAATCCAGTTCCACGGGTGTCTCCAGAGTCTTCGCACCGGTCATCGGATTTTGTAGATGGATCACCAGTGCCGACACCCCGATCCGTCCAGTTGCCGCAAGTACGGCATTCGGTACTGGTAGATGACCGAAATCAATACTCAGAGGTATCCCATGTTGGATTCTCGCTTGGGCGGTACTCTAAAAATGTACGGAACCGCCACGCGTCGAGCCGCGATTTGGCTTTCTTCTGCGTCTTCATGGCGCTGGCCCTAACCTCTCGGAGCATAGCACGAGGCGTCGCAACTCGCACCCTTGACCATTGAATGAACGTTCATTACAACTGGTCGCTGATGGATGACGCGAATCGAGACAGTTCGCGCCTCCTCACCCACGATGCCGGAAGCTGCCCGATCGCAACCCCAAGATGAAGCGCTGGTCAAAGCCCGGCGGCGGCAGATTTTCCTCGCCGCATGCCGCGTGCTCTCGCGCAAATCGTTTCACGAAGCCAGCGTCAAGGAACTCGCACTCGAGGCGGGCCTCGCCGCCGGCTCAATCTATGTTTACCTCCAGGGCAAGGAAGACATCCTCATATTGATCGCCGAATCGATGGTCGCGGAGCTGGTCGAAAGCCTGCCCGCGATTCACGAGCGAACCGAGGGCGACCCGCGCCGCGAGCTGCTGGAAATCATGCGGACCATCCTCGACGTGATCGATCGCTATCGCGAGGCCTTCGCGGTCATGAATCACGAGGTGCGCTATCTCGCACGTCGCCCCGAGCATCGCCGGGCGCTGGGCAAAATCACCGACGAATATCACGGCGCGGTCGCGCAAGTGCTCGAACGCGGTCGCGATGCCGGCGTCATCCATTTCGATGATTTGCAAAGCGTCGTCCATGCCATCCATATGCTGTGCGCGGGATGGGCGACCGGCGCGAATTCGCTGAAGCACATCGACAAGGACGCCTACTGGCGCGAGATCGCGGGGATCATCGAGGGCCGCTTTCTGGCGCCGAGATCCGGCGCCACAGGAGAACTGAGGATGGCATTTTACGATCGGCGTACGATGGATGGCGTCTACAGCGTTCGCCAGGGCGCAATCTACATCACCAACTATCGCTACGCCGAAGAACGCATGATGCGGATGATGGCGGGATGGATCGCGCTCACGCCGCAAATCGAGGTCAAGCTCGAAATGGCGCGCCAGGTTTACGAGGACGCGCTGCATACCGATGCGCTCGGCAAGCGGTTGCCGGAGTTGCGCGCGCAAATCGCATCCAAGCCGCCCAATGCCGAGTTCGTCACCTTCATGAATGCCATCGAGAACAAGGAAGAGTGGGAGGACACTATCGAGCGGCTGGTCGGGATTTATCGCGTGCTCAAACCGCATCTGATTTCCCATTACAGCGCGCACGTCGCGACCACTAATCCCGTCTATGAGCCCCCAACCACGCGCATCCTGCAGCGGCTGGTCGAGGAAGAAAAGCTGCATGTCGAACGCGGCCTGGTGCTGCTAAATGATTTGCTCGACACGCGCGAGAAGCATCATCGCGCGAGCGAATGGGAAGCGCATCTTGAGGAGTTGCTCGCAACTGCAGGTGGCGTCACCGGATTCGCCGAGGGCGAAGAAGACGCGCATCGTCGCAAGGTCGGGAGAAGTTAGCATGGCGATGAAAGGACATGCCGAGTTCCCCGACTTGGAGAAGGCGATCGATGCGCATGCGAATGCGGTGGCTGTTGGAGATGCATCCGCCGCAAAAGCTTTCCTGTCCGGCGCAAACGACGCTCACGATCAATTCGTTGCAAAAATAAAAAAAAGATCAATCAAAGAGATCATCAAACTCGCGCGCGCACGCATCGGCGAGCAGCATATGTCGAAGATTCGCTTCCTCACCGACGCCGAACCTCTCGTGATGGTAAATCGCTGGCGCGAGGAAAACGGCGCCTGGCGCATTGCAGATACCGAAGACCTCAGCGGCAAGCGCTCGCCGTGGAGCGACATCGAGGTTCCCAAAGCATTGCGCTCGGCGAACAGCGCGGCGCGCGGAGCGAACTGATGCCGGACATGGGTTATCGCGACAATGTGATGGGCCCGCAGCCCATCGGGCATCGCAAACCGATCCCGCGGAGCCTCCACGATGCCGTCGCGCACATCCTTGACTTGCTCGCTGATGGGAAAAGTAGCGACCTCCTCGCGATGACCGTCGACACTGCGAAGGATGAAGTCGCGAAACTCGCGTCGGCCGCGAAAGCGGGAACCTACAGTGATAAGAAAGTGGTCGCGACGGCGCGCACCAGCGAGCATTATTGGATCAAGGCGAAGCTGAGCGGCTCCGATGTGAAACCGTTCATCGTGCAATTCAGGCTCGGACCCGACGGCGATCGATGGCTAATCTGGGAGGCCACGAATCTCTCTGACTCGCGTTCAGGATGGACCAGGTAAAGAATCTCTCTGGAGACACCAATGCAGAAATTCATTCCAGTCGACAAACTCGCGAGGCCGGACAACTTCGTCGTGATGCGCGGCAAGCAGGTCCGCGAGATTCGCGAGGAGCAGGGCCTCGAAGGACGCCCCCTGCCCTTCGATGAGGAAACGCTGCGCTCGCGCCTGCACGGCATCATGACCGGAGAGTTCCAGGCGATGGAGGCCGCGGGCCGCACGCTGTTCGACTTTCCTGATGCGCCATGGGAGTTCCAACTCGATATGGCGCGCCAGGTCTGGGATGAATCGCGCCACGTCGAGATTTTCAAGCGCCTCCTCGAATACATGGGCGGCGAGGCCGGTGACTATGTCGAAACCGAGATCCTCTGGCGTTGCACCCAGGCGGAGGATCCCGCGGCGCGCGTCGCCGGCATCAATCGTGGCCTCGAGGGCCTCGCGTGCGATGTCTTCGATCAGCTCATCCGCATCGCCCAGCGCAACGGCGACAAGGTCATCGAGCAGGCGGTGGATTATGTCCTCGCCGATGAGATTACGCATGTGCGCATGGGCTCGAAGTGGATGCGCAAGCTGACCGAGGGCGACCCCGAGCGCCTCAGTCGCGCGCTCGCGTTCCAGGAGATGGTCGATGAGGTCTTCAACTTCCGCGGCGGACGGCGCGCGGCCGAGGACCTCAAAGTCGATGACGGCATGTTGCTGACCATCGCGAAGGAAGCGCGGATGCTGGCAGGCTTCACCGAAGAAGAGATACAACGCCTCGTCGAGTCCGCCAGAAAGAGCGCCGCGTACTAACCAATCGAAGCCTGCGATGCGGCCGGCTCGTGAAATCGGGCCAGCCGTCTTTATGCCGTTTTACTGCTTCTATGGGCGATAGAGCCTTTCCTGACGCTCCTCCATAGAAGCCTGCCTTATAATGCCCTACGTCTGGTTGCAGGATTATTAATTTTAATGTTACACTCATTGCCTGTTGTGCGGTAAGTTTCCCCTATGCCGATGGGGCCGGCGCGCGGAACTTATTGCTTTTTGCATGGTTGCGCCCGATCCCGTCCCCAAGGAATGACGAAGGATGTCTCAGAATCTGAACGGTACTGCTCACACTAAAAGCCGCGCGCTCGACCAATGGGTCGCCGAGTCCGCCACGCTTATGCAGCCGGACCAAATCGTCTGGTGCGATGGTTCCGAGGCCGAGCGTCAGCGCTTCACCGAGCAGGCCGTCCGCGAGGGCGTCCTCATCCCGCTCAACCACGAAAAACGCCCCAATTGTTACCTCCATCGCTCCAATCCCAACGACGTCGCGCGCACCGAGCAGCTCACCTTCGTATGCACCCCGACCAAAGAAGAAGCCGGCCCGACCAACAACTGGAGCGATCCCGCCGCGACCTACGCCAAGCTGCGCGGATGGTTCGAGGGCTCGATGCGCGGGCGCACCATGTACGTCATCCCCTATGTAATGGGACCGCTGGGCTCGCCGCTGTCGAAGGTCGGCGTCGAAATCACCGATAGCATTTATGTCGCGCTCAGCATGCGCATCATGACTCGGATGGGCGCCGCCGCGCTCGAACAGCTCGGCGCATCCGATGACTTCAACAAGGGACTGCACTGCACGCTCGATCAGAATCCCGAGCGGCGCCTGATTTGTCATTTTCCCCAGGACAACACGATTTGGTCTGCCGGCAGCGGCTACGGCGGCAACGCGCTGCTCAGCAAGAAATGCTTCGCGCTGCGTATTGCGAGCTCGCTCGGCAGACGCGAAGGATGGCTCGCCGAGCACATGCTCCTCCTCGGGGTGCAGGATCCCACCGGCAACACCACCTACATCGCGGCGGCGTTCCCCAGCGCATGCGGCAAGACCAACCTGGCGATGCTGCAACCGCCGCCGGCATTCGCAAAGGCTGGATGGAAAATTTTTACCCTCGGCGATGACATCGCGTGGCTGCGCGTCGGCCCCGATGGCCGCCTATGGGCCATCAATCCCGAGAACGGGTACTTCGGCGTCGCGCCCGGTACCAGCGAAAAATCCAACTACAACGCGATGAAGTCGCTCGGCCATGATTCCATCTTCACCAACGTCGCGATGACGCCCGACGGCGACGTGTGGTGGGAAGGGATGGACGTGCCGCCGCCCGCCGGTCTCCTCGATTGGCAGGGCAAGCCCTGGGATCCCAAGTCGGGCACCAAGGCCGCGCATCCGAACAGCCGCTTCACCACTCCGATGACGAACAATCCGGTGCTCTCGCCCAAGGCGAACGACCCGCAGGGCGTGCCGATCTCGGCAATCGTGTTCGGCGGACGCCGCGCCACCACGACGCCGCTAGTCCTGGAGTCATCGGACTGGTCGCACGGCGTTTTCATGGGCGCGACGATGGGCTCGGAAACCACCGCGGCCGCCGCCGGTGAAGTCGGCATCGTGCGGCGCGATCCGATGGCGATGCTGCCCTTCTGCGGCTATAACATGGGTGACTACTGGTCGCATTGGCTGGCGATGCGCGACCTCATCAAGAATCCGCCCAAAATTTTCATGGTGAACTGGTTCCGCAAGGGCGCCAAGGGCAACTTCCTGTGGCCGGGCTACAGCGAGAACATGCGCGTCCTCAAGTGGATGCTCGATCGCATCAACGACCGTATCCCGGCGCGCAAAACCGCGGTGGGCTCAGTGCCGGATGTCACCGACCTCGACCTGACCGGCCTCGAAATCGCGCCCGACGATCTTCGCGAAGCGCTCGCGGTGCGACCCGAGGAGTGGAAAATCGAAACCAAGTCGGCCTCCGAATTCTTCGACAAAATCGGCTCTACGGTGCCCTCCGAACTCCGCCGCCTCCTGGCGGAGATGAACGACGCGCTGAGCGACGTCGGCTCACAGGCCGGCGCCACGCGGTAGCCGCACCGAAGAGTTTCACCACAGAGGCCCAGGGGTCCAGAAAGTAGGGCACTCCAGCTTTCGGTGGCTGCTCCTTCTGTGTCTCCGTGCCCCTGTGGTTTACGCTCCCCTTCTGCCTGCCTGTCCGGTTCGCGAATTCTACGATCTACCAAGAACTGGCAGGAAGCTGCGTTCCGTAGGGGGCGTTCGGGAACGCCCCGTCGAATCCTGATCGCGCGAAGCGCATCAATTTTGATTTCTAAGCCGCGAAGGATGCTGCGGCTTGGGGTCCAAATTCTCAGGGCGCGCCACATTCTGGTTCGTTCACGAGAATAATCACGGCGATTTCGCTGAAGCGATGGGAGCCTGTCCTGGAGATTCCAGCGTGCCTCCCACTACCGCGATTTCAATTTCTTGCGACTGACCGGTTTGATCTTTTACGCTGATTTTCAGCGTCTTGTAGGTTCCAGCTTGCAAGAAGACATAGCCTTTCAGCGGAGTCATGCCGCTTCCCGGCAACGATACGCTTTCCACCATATCCGCCTTGCGTGCGTGCTCGCTGACTGCGAGATAACCTCCAACGCCGACCGCGCCGACCAGTCCGGTGGCTGCTCCTAAGGCACCACCGGCGGCACATGGGATAAGGCCAATCGGTCCGGGGGCGTAGGTAATCGCCTGACATCCAACATACAACCCGCCAACCGTGAAGGCCCCGAGAGTCAGTCCGGACTTCTTGAGGACATGCTCGATTTGTCCTTCGTCCGAGAGCCTCGCCAGCAACGAATCGACACCTCCTGCGCCGTTGGCCGCTTCGTCAACCGAGAGTGCCGGGAAATGGTCGCCGTTGGGAGTGGTGCCGAAGATCTTCTCGTGATCAGTCGAGACGTAAAAGACATTGGCACCCGCCGGTGGCGAGCTGGAGTTGCTGGTCTGAGGGCTCGCCGCAGAGGCGGCAAGATAGACATAGACCGGCGTGGTATCTCCGACGGCGGGCAAGGCCAGCGCTGAACCGGCAATCACCGGCGGCGAAAGCTGTCTGGCGGCGCACGATGCGAGCGATGCAGCAAGCAGCATCGGCAGAACAGTGGCCACCAACCTTGTGATCATCCCCCCGGATTTCATGCTCTGCAAAAATTGCATCAAACGGTCATCTGCCTCAACACTCGATGTCGCAATGGGAGAGAAGTCGCCGTTTTGTCATCCTGACGCAAGCGGAGCGCAGCGGAAGGATCTCGAAAGTTGCGCATGCCTCGGCGCTCCCTCAGAGCCGCTTCCGGAGCGGACACGCTGAGGCTAGGAGGATTGCGGCATCCTCGCCGATGGAGATCCTTCCGCTACGCTCCGCTTGCGTCAGGATGACAAAGGGAGAAAGGCGCCTACGTCAGGTGACAGATGAAGCTAGTTGGCTTGGGGGGTGGCGGGCTTTTCGGCTGGCTTCGGCGGATACAGACGCTCGCCGATCCAGCTATCCAGAATCAGGAAAATGACTGCGGCACTCAGAGCGCCGGCGAAGGAAAATCCCAAAATCAAGAGGAAATCCTGCGACATGGCTAATTGTACCGAAAAACGATGCCGCAGTTAATCGCGAGGATGAGAAAGCCGAGAAAAATGCTCGTCGCCGCGCGCACCTTCTCACTCCATATCGGCGGCTCCGAACGCAGATGAAGCGCGAATCCGGTCAGAATCAGATCAATCAATACCATCGATACGGCCGCCGAGGTGGCACCCTGCCCCAACCGCTCCGCGATTCGATCACTGGCGAAAAGTGCGCCGGTGACTCCGAGTCCGAGCACGCAAGTGTCGATGCCCAATTCCAGGATTTTGCGCGCGAAAGTGTCCCATCCACCGCGCCCTTCCAGAACCGTCAGGGCCAACAGGGCTAAATACGGGATTCCAACCGCGCCTATCGCGGCGCTCGCCCACGGCAAACTTTGTGGCTGCGAAGCGTTCTGAATCACCGCCGCCGCTGTCGCTGTGACCGTTGGTGCCATCTCGTAGTCTAGTTCTATTATCACATTGTCATCGCCGCAACTCCGCGTGTCCGATTGTGCGGTTTCAGGCCGCCTCGCTCCAATCTCGACGGAAGTCGGGAGCATCCAGAGAATTTCCACAGAGGCACGGAAACGCAGCTTCAGACGGTTCCGCTCTCGGGGCTGGTTGCCGACCCCGCTCCTCCCTTTTGAGGCTAACTCCCTTGACTATGCGCGGCGAACCCTAGCATCGTCGGAGCATGGAAAACTCGCGCGTTGAGACCTCGAAGGCGCCGGTTGATTTCGCGCCGGATGGCGTACCCTATGCCGTCATTTTGCCGCCCGGCTATGAGCAGCATGGCCCGATGCCGCTGTGCCTCGTGCTGCACGGCGGCGGCGGGAATCATCAGAACCTCGTCGATTCCAAGCCGATATACGACCAGTTGTGGGCAAGCGGCGCGCTCCCGCCGATGGTGCTCGCGTCGGCCAGTGTCAGCCCGCTCGGCTTCTACCTGGATCACGCGGATAGCAACGTCCGCTGGGAAAGATTCATCGCGCAGGATTTCATCGCGCATCTGCGCCGCGTCTACAACCTCCGTGAGGATCGCAACTCGACAATCATTTCGGGCACTTCGATGGGTGGCCATGGAAGCTTGCGCATCGCGTTTCGCCATCCTTACCGATTTGCCGCAGTCGCCGCGCTGGAGCCGGCGCTCGATCCTGCGCTGCGAGTCGATGAGGTCACCGCGCGCAACCGCTTTTTTTATCGCCCGGTCCTCGACGCGGGCGGAGATTTCAGTGCCGAGCGGCTGGTCGGTTCGGATCGCGATGCGGCGCTGTTCGAGGCCAACAATCCCGCCAATGTTGCGATCGCCAACGCCGATGCGATCCGCGCCAGCGGGCTCGCGATTTATATCGAGGCCGGCGACGAGGATGTCTTCAATCTTCACGATGGCGCGGAGTTTCTCCACCGAGTGTTGTGGGACCTCGACGTCTCGCATGAGTACCATATGGTGCGCGGCGCCGATCATGTCGGACCGAGCTTGCGAGCCCGAATGCGCGAGACCTACAGCGTGGGTCGGTTCGGTTCTGGCAGCTCCCGACGCCAAGGCTGACGAAGTTACCGCATCCGAGCGCGCGTGGGTCGCGTGGATGGAGGGCAACTCCAAGGGCAATCCGCCACTGATGGATCCGCTTAGTCCGGCGATGGTGCGGGCGTACCGGCGATGGCTGGCGTCGGCGCGGGAGAAGACTGCCAAAATCGATCCGACGACGAGTCGGCGTTACGGATTTCTGCCGCGCATCAAGCTCTAGCCGTATGCTCAAATTGCGGAGGTACTTGGAGGCCGCAATCGCCGATATTGGAAAGGATGCGCATGTCGTGATCAGGGCAACTCGCGCATCAGGATGCCGTCGCGCAGCCAGCTTTCGAGCCGCTGATTGATTGCCGCGGCGGCATCGCCTGCATCCATGTTGCTTGCGATGGCGTCGCAGATGTCCGCGCAGGTCGTGCCGTTTGAGATCATCGCCAGCAGATCGCGCTCGATCGCATCGATCGCGCGATAGTACACGCGGTTGCGGTTGCGCCACACCAGGATGCTGAGGTCTTGGCCCGCCGGCGAAGACGGCTGTGCGCCCTGCTCCACTGCCTCGAGGATCGTCGCAACATTCCATTGCAGATCGAGGATTTGATGAGCGGGATGCAATTTCAATTTCAGCGCCGGCCAATCCTCAGGGGCGAGCGCGCGCATCTGCTCGGCGTCGAGAGGTCTCGCATCGGCGGCGTGGAAAACGTCGATCAGGGCGCGCTCCAGCCGCGCGAGATTTTCGAGAAACGGAAATTCCTCGCGCAGCGGATGGTCGCACAGAAAATTCGCGAGGTGATCGCCCGCATGCGAGATCGAGAAGTGGGCCGGAGGATATTCGATCAGATAGCCGGTAACCAGATTGTGAAAGCGCTCGGAACCGAGCACCGCGCGCGTCGCAGGAAAATCCTCCTCGAGCACATCGAGGATGCGATAGAAGTACATGTTCGCATAAATGTCGACGCGCTCTTCCGCGCTTAAGCGATTATCACCCGCGATGACCCGCGCGAGGCCGCTATCACCGAGCGACTTCTCGTGTGCGAGGCCCTCTCCGACGCCAGAGGGCGCCGTAATGAGGCGGTAGAGCAGGCGCTCAACCCAATTCAGATCGGATGGCATCGCGAGGCGTCTCTGCGCCGACGCGTTGGTGAATCGTCCGCGCCTTATTCGCGGTCTCCATCAGCGCGTCGAACTCGGGAATGTTGTCGTCCCATTCGATGAGCGCCGAGACCGCGCCGAGGCGGCGGATCGCATGAGCATAGAGATCCCACACCTCGTCGCGGACCGGATGGTCATGGGTATCGAGAAGGTAAGTGCCGTGATCGCTGTGTCCCGCAAGGTGAAACTGAATCACGCGCTCGACCGGGATCGCGTCGATGTAGGTTTTCGCATCGAAGCGATGGTTGAAGGCGCTCACGAAGATGTTGTTGATGTCGAGCAGAATCCCGCAGTCAGCACGCTCCGCAATCTCCGCGAGGAACTGCCATTCGGTCATCGTGGAATCGGTGAACGCCATGTAGCTGGACACATTTTCGATGAGGATCCGGCGTTCGAGAAAATCCTGTGCCTCGCGAACCCGCGCCGCCACATGACGCGCCACCTCCGGCGTGTATGGCAATGGCAGCAGGTCGTGGAGGTTGCGCCCGCCCACTCCGGTCCAACATAGATGATCGGATATCCACTCCGGCTGAACCCGGCGCGCGAGCGCTTTCAGCTCACGCAGATAGTTGCGGCGCAGCGGATCGGTCGAGCCCAGTGACATAGAGACGCCATGCATGGCGACCGGATAGCGTTCGCAGATCGTATCGAGAACTTCGAGCGGACGTCCTCCGGCGACCATGAAGTTTTCGGAGATAATCTCGAACCAATCAACCTGCGGATGAGACTCGATGATATGGACGTAGTGGTCACGCCGCAGCCCAACGCCGAATCCGAGAAATGGGAAATCATCGCGTTTCATCGCGCCGCTCGATCAACCTCTGGCAAAAGCGGCCTTGAGAATTTGTAGCATGTGATCCTGCCCGGCCGCATCGGTCGGAGGCACCCGGCCATGTGTCCAGCGTGGATAGAGATGCATGTGGTAATGGAAAACTTCCTGCCCGGCCGCTTCGCCGTTGGACTGCGCAAGGTGGATGCCATCGGGCGCGAGGGCCTCGCGCATCGCCCTGGCAATCTTGATCGCCTCGCTCATCACGGCCGCGCTCTGCGCGTCGGTCATAGTGAAGATATCCACCACGTGTTCGCGCGTGATGATCATCGGATGACCCTCCAGCGAGAGCAGCGCCATCACCTCGGCATTCTGATCGATGATGCGCGCGGTAATTTCACCGCGAATGATTTTGCAGAAAACGCAATCGCTCGGATCGCTCATGCGAGTTCTCCCGGAAACTCCATCGATCATAAACGGCACGCGCGTAAGCATCCACCAACGCGCGTGCCCAATTCGAAGGGAGGAACTACTTCTCGACCTTGCCGCCGGCGGCCGCGCACTCCTTGGCGCTCGGGGTCATGACGAAGCCCTTGCCTTTGCATGAGTTCTGACCCTGGCAGCTACTCTGCGCGCTCTTGCACGCGCTCTGGCCCTTGCAGGCGTTGCCGCCCACACACTTTACCACCGGCTGCGATGCCCCCGCGCTGGTACTATCCGCCATCGCGTTGCCGACAAACATCAACGCAACCGCGGTCGCCAAAGCCGCACCGGTAATCCTGGTTCCTTTGCGCATAAAATCCTCCTTCTAACCTTTAGCGCCTAGCGCGCTGATCGAGAGTTGCTCACTGTCGGTGTGCCGATGCCCTTGCCTGATGCGAGAGCGCTTCACCTCAATTAACCGTTCATGCCGCTCCGATGTTCCACACCATTTCTACGGACCGAGGCCGTATCCGGATTGCCACCCGCAGTGGAGGTCCGACGGTCATCCATGCCGAATGACGGGAACTTTTTCACCTAACTCTCGATTTTACAACAGAGGTGCTATGTTCCTACCCTCTCGATATGGCAGGCAAGCGCGACAGCAGCCCCAGCAGGCGCGAGTCGTTCGAGCGGGAGGTGCTTCCACATCTCGATTCGATCTACTCGATGGCGCTGCGCCTCGCCCGCAATCCGGAGGACGCCAACGACCTGGTGCAGGAAACCGTCCTGCGCGCCTACCGGTTCTTTCATCAATTCGCACCCGGAACCAACTCGCGCGCATGGGTATTGACGATCCTGTTCAACAACTTTCGCAACGGCTATCGCAAGAGCGGGCGCGAACAGGTAAGCGCTACGGAGGCCGAATTTACCGAGCGGCTGGAGGCCGAGAGCATGGCTGCGGATCGGACCGAGAGCGACCCCGAAGCGCTGGCATTTGCCGATGTGATGGCGCCCGAGGTCACTGCGGCGCTGGATTCGATTCCAGAGGAGTTTCGCACCGCGCTGCTTTTGGTCGATGTGCAGGAGCTGAGCTACCAGGAGGTTTCCGGGGTGCTTTCGGTCCCGGTCGGCACCGTGAAATCGAGGGTCTCGCGCGGGCGGGGTCTGCTTCGCCAAGCGTTGCTAACTTTCGCGCAAGGCAAAGGGATAATTCGTGCTTGACTCCCGAACGGAGGGGCATCTTACTAGACCAATTGCGTGTAAACTGACCAATTGGTAGGCGCAGCTATAGGCGAGTGAACTGTCACGCATACATAGAGCGTTTTCTGTCGGCTCACGCCGATGGGGAACTGACCGGCGCGGAGTTGCGCGACGCCGAGGCCCACGTCGCATCGTGCACGGAATGCGCCGCGCGCCTGCGAGACGAGCGCACGCTCAAGTCGCTGGTGCGTCGCCACGCCGGGCCGATCGAAACGCCGTCGGCCGTGCGCGCGAAGCTGCTGACGCTATTGGCCGAGGAAGCCGCGCGCGGCGAAGGAGCGATGGCATCGGGCGCGGACATGCATCGAGGGCCCGCGCATCAGCGCGGATTGCGCGCGCTGCGCCGCCCCGCGATTTGGATTCCCATGTCCATCGCAGCAGTGTTCGCCTTGGCTTTTATTACGGCGCGCGGGATGGGACTCTACCCTCGCGACGAAGTCCGGGTCGTCTATCATCCGGGAGGGAACCCCGACTTCGATACTGCGGTTGCCTACTTCGAGAAGTTCAACCATCACTTCGATCCCAACGTGCCATCGCACACTTACAGCGAAATCGCCGCCGCTTACGTTGGGGCGAACATGCCCGGCTATATCTGGAACTTCAATAGCTCGGGACTGACACTGGTTGGCGGACGGCTCGACAAGCTTCCGGACCAGCGTCCGGCAACCTTCACCTTCTACAAGGGCGCCAATGACTCGCTGCTTTGTATCCGATACAAGGCCACCGAATTCAATCCGCCGCCGGGTACGGTGCGAGAGATCGATGGGCACCTGTTCTACAGCTACTACGGTTACAGCATTTGCTATAGCTACTGGCCGGTCGGCCGATTCGTGTGCCTGCTGATAACGCGGCAGCCGGTCAAGCAACTGCTCGATAGCGTCGAGTTCGCCATGGAGTAGGTTTCCGCTTCAGTTCGTTTTGTAGTAGCGGCCGGGTGTCGCACCCAGTACAGAAGAGAACGCCTCGATAAAGGCGCTGGTGCTGTCGTAGCCGACCTCGAGCGCGGTCGCCGTCACACTTTCGCCGCTGGCCAGCATCTGTACCGCGTGCTGCAGCCGCGCCTGCTGACGCCATCGCCCCAGCGTCATACCCGTATCGGCGTGGAACACGCGCTCCAGGGTTCGTCGGCTCGCGCCTGCGGCCTTGGCGAGATCAGCCAGCGTCGCGCGAGCGCCGGGCTCATCGCGGATGCGAATGGCGACCCGAAGCGCCCGAGGGTCGCGCGGCATTGGCAATTCTAGCGGAAGCGCAGGCAGGACCCGAAGCTGATCGAGCATGAAGTCCGCCACCCTGCGATGCTCCGGGACATCGCGGCGCAACGGCCCCATCGCCACCGCATAGAGAATCAGCTCGCGAAGTAGTGGGGAGACCTTGATGACGCAACATCGCTGCGGCAACGTCTTTACCAGCCGCGGCAGGAAGTAGATGGTTCGCATCGAGACCCGCCCCGACATCGCGATCGAATGCCCAACCTGCGCGGGAATCCATACGCCACGGTTGGGCGGGACGATCCAGGTGCCTTCGTCGGTCTGCACGCTCATGACACCTTCGGAGGCGTATACGAGCTGCACCCGATTCGTGCGAATGCCGTTCCAGTATCGCACCGGGCAGGTATCCGGCGGCGAGGCTGCGCACAAGGAAGGGTTGCTCGGCTTGTCGCATTTTCCGTATTTAATGGCATTATCCCGCAAGACCGTCGATGCCGCAAAAGCTATGTCTCTCTTCAGGAGGCCTCCGCTCATGCCCAACCATCTCGCCCATTTCGCGATTCCCGCCGATGATGTCGAACGCGCGCGACGCTTCTATGAAGGCGTCTTCGGATGGCGCATCGAGGCGTGGGGACCGCCTGACTTTTACGTCATCTTTACCGATACCGACAAACCGAGCGGCTCCATCGCCAAGCGCTCCGACCTCGCGTCCGCGCGCAACAACCCGTCCGCCACCGGAACCGGCATCGGATGGGAATGCACTATCGCGGTGGATGACCTCGCTCCTATCAAGGCCGCGATCATCAAGCATGGCGGGAAGATTGTGCATCAGGAGTTCGAGATCGTGGGCGTCGGCACGCTGATTCGATTCGCGGACACCGAAGGCAACGTCGCGTGCGCGATGCGCTACGTCTAGCGACGAGGTTCCCGTCGCACCCCGGACCTTTTTGCGTCGCGCCACTTACCTGCTAATCATCACCCAATATTTCTGCACGGAGGCGATGACGATGGACCGGCTAAAAGGCAAGGTGGCGCTGATTTCGGGTGGCGCTCGCGGACAAGGCGCCGCCGAGGCGAGCTTCTTCACCGCGGAGGGCGCGAAGGTGGTGCTGGGCGATGTTCTCGATGCCGAGGCCCGCGCAGTCGCCGAGCAAATCAATAAATCGTCGGGGCAGAAGTGCGCGCATGCGCTGCGCCTCGATGTCACCCGCGGCTCGGACTGGCGCGGGGCCGTCGATGCCTGCGAGCACGAATTTGGCGGCCTCGACATCCTCGTCAATAACGCCGGTATCGCCAACGTGAAGGGAATCGTCGAGACCAGCGAAGAAGAATGGGACGCCGTCGTCGCCATCAACCAAAAGGGGGTGTGGCTCGGCATGAAGACCGCCATCCCTGCCATGCGCAAGCGAGGCTCGAGCTCCATCATCAATATTTCGTCGATTTATGGCCTCATTGGTTCGGCGGGATCCGCCGCGTACCACGGGACCAAGGGCGCCGTGCGATTGCTGACCAAGGCTGCGGCGGTGCAGTACGCGCCGGAAAATATCCGCGTGAACTCCGTGCATCCCGGAGTCATCAAAACGCCGATGGTCGCGGCGCTGGACGATGAACTCATCGCACAGATCACCGCGCTCGCACCGATGAAGCGCGCCGGCACCGCCGAAGAGGTGGCGTATGTGGTCTTGTTCCTCGCTTCAATGAGGCATCGTTCGTGACCGGTGCGGAGTACGTAGTCGACGGCGGCTACACGGCAGTTTAGGGATTAGCGAGATAGGGATTTTCTCAGAGGAGAGGCTATGGATCGTTTCGAAGGGAAAGGTGGCGCTGATTTCGGGTGGGGCGCGTGGGCAGGGCGCCGCTGAGGCGAAGCCTTTGTTGCCGAAGGCGCGAAGGTCGTTATCGGCGATGTGCTGGACATAGGCAAGTCGCGCGCTCGCGGAAGATATCAATCGGGTCACGCCGAAGTCCACCCTCGCGGTGCATCTCGATGTCACCCGCGCCTCGGATTGGCGCGCGGCCGTCGAGGCGTGCGAGCGGAGTTCGGCCGGCTCGATATCCTCGTCAACAACGCCGGCATCCTCAATGTCAAAGGCATCGCGGAAACCAGCGAAGAAGAATGGGACGCCGTCGTCACGTGAATCAGAAAGGTGTGTGGCTCGGGATGAAAGCGGCGGTGCCGCGCGATGCGCAATCGCGGCGGCGGTTCGATCGTCAACATCTCCTCGATATATGGGACTGATTGGCTCCGCGGGCTCGGCCGCGTATCACGGCACCAAGGGCGCGGTGCGATTGCTGACCAAGGCGGCAGCCGTGCAGTTCGCGCCGGAGAACATCCGCGTGAATTCGGTGCATCCGGGAGTCATCAAAACCCCGATGGTGGACATCTTTGCCGAACAGGACCTCGCGGCTATCGCGGCGATAGCGCCGATGAAGCGCGCCGGCGTCCCGAGGAAGTCGCATACGTGCGTGTTGTTCCTCGCCACGAACGAGGCATCGTTCGTCACCGGCGCGGAATACGTCGTGGATGGCGGCTATACGGCAACGTGATGCCTCGTTGAACGGAATCTACGATCTGATTTGACGTAGGGATTT
>CAWFBH010000001.1:0-488916 GCA_963814035.1 uncultured delta proteobacterium | reverse complement strand
GCCGTATCGCTCCCATCCCGCAGGAATTTTAAGCGATGCCTTTACCCCGATCTCATCCGAGCCATGCCCCTTCGGATAGAGAACCAGCCAGTTCCAGGAGAGCACCGCAAGCTTATCGGTCGCCGAAGAGCCGGCGCTGAAATTGCCCGGCATTCCACCGGGCTTAGGTAGTCGATTGCGGCATCAATCGAGTTCACGCCCGGCGGCACCTCCACGTGATATGCATACATGTCCACCGGATCGCGATGCCAGTCCAGCGCGCGGCCATTGGCACGGAAATAAATTCCCGCCGTGTCCACCACTGGCCCGGTCGGGCCGTGCTCCCCAGGAATCCATTTCGGGTACGACAGCACAAAGTCTCCCGCCTTTGCCGGGATCGTCAGCTTCGCATGAAAAACCTTGCGTGGCGCTTCGGTGGCATCCACGGCGATGGTTTCCACCAACGAAAAGCCTGACGTCTTGATCGAACTGCTCTGGGCCGGACCACTCTGCGAGAACGCGGAGACCGCCTCCGAGGATCACGCAACCATGCACAACGCAACTGTCGCATTGGAACTCCTGTCGAAGTGCAGATGGCGTGCGGCATCAAACTTCCGGCACGCCGGGAATCGACCAATCCGCCCAGAAGTGCGCACGCATGTGCGCTCCCCCAGCAGCAAGTTTGTCGAGTGTATCAGATGATCGAATGGAAGCGGCTCGCTCCCGCTTTGTTATCATTCCTTGTGCGGCACAGATAAAAGACGGGCGCTTCATCACCTTTGAAGGGCTGGATGGCTGCGGCAAAAGCACCCATCTGAATCAACTCGCCACTGTTCTGCGGGCCCAGGGCTTGGAGGTGCTGACCACGCGCGAGCCCGGAGGCACGGAGATCGGAGAGCGGGTTCGCGGCATTCTGCTCGATTCGCGCACCCGCGGGCTGGCTCCCCTGGCCGAACTGGCGCTGATGTTCGCCTCCCGCGCGCAGCAGATTTCAGAGCTGATTCTCCCGGCCTAAATCGCGGAGTATGGGTGCTATGCGACCGTTACACCGATTCCTCTGAGGCCTACCAGGGCGCGGGACGCCAGCTTGGCGTGGATGCCGTGCTGACTCTGCATCGCGTGATCTGCCTGGGCCTTCAACCTGACCTTACGCTGCTGCTGGACAATGACGTGGCGGCCAGCGTGGCGCGGGCGCGGCGAAGAAATCTCGCCGCCGGCAGCGATGGCGATGAAAATCGCTTCGAGCAGGAAAATCGGGCTTTCTATGAACGCGTGCATCAACAGTTTCTGGCCATTGCCCGGCGTGAACCCGAACGCGTTGTGACTGATCGATGCGCGCCGCCCCGTGGAAGTGGTTCACAATGACGTTGTGGCTGCGGTGCGTCAGCGCCTGCTGGCCAGGCAGGGCTAAGCTATGGGATTCGACCAGTTCCACGGAAACGCGCCAACCGTTCGCCGCCTGCGCGAGATGATCGCCCGCGACCACCTGCCCCACGCCATTATTCTGACCGGCCCGCGGGGCTCCGGAAAATTCACGCTGGCGCAGATGGTCGCAAAAGCCATGAACTGCCTCGATCGGCCCCTCGGCAGCCGACGGACTTCCTGACTTCTGCGGCCTCTGCAGCAATTGCGAGCGGATCGCCCAGGCCGATGCGCTGGACCAGCGCTTTGCCGAAGCTGTTGAGGCCCGCGATAATCTCCGCGAGAGCGATAAACGCGAGACCCGCATCTTCGTGCAGACCCATCCCGAGGTGCTTATTATCCCTCCCGACCCGCCGCAGATGCTCGTCAAAGTTGATCAGGTGCGGCACGTGATCGGCCAAATGTACTACCGTCCCGCCGAGGGCCGCCAGAAGTTCTACATTTTCTCGGAATCGAATTTCATGAAAGAGGCGGCCAACGCGCTGCTTAAAGTTCTGGAGGAGCCGCCCGCCTTTGCCACCCTGTTTCTGCTGGCCGAAAACTCCAACGCCCTCTTGCCTACCATTCGCTCCCGCTGCATCACCCTGCGCCTGGCCCCCCTGGCTGCCGACGAGATCGGCCAGGATCTGGCCTTGCGCACCGGATGGACCGCGGCCCAGAAGAAACTGGTGGCGCAGCTTTGCGCAGGCGCCGTGGGGCGCGCCCGCAAGTTTCGATCTAAATGGATATCTTAGCGGCGCGCAAGGACGCGCTGCTGCTGCTGACCACCGCCTTGGGAGCCGACGACCACTCTTCGCTCTTCCGCGCAACCGAAGCCTATCGCGCCGGGGGTGAAGGCAAGGCTAAGACCGACCTGCTGATCTCCGTGCTGTACTCAATTCTTGAAGATTTGATTTTTCTTAAAGCCGGGTCGATTGGACTGGTGCACAACCAGGATATTCAGGCGGAACTGGCCGGCGTCGCAGAACAGGTAAGTTTTGACTGGGTCGTCCGCGCCAGCGACGGTATGGGCGAGGTGCAAAACGGTATGCGCCGCAATTTGCTGCGTTCGCTTTCCCTGGATGGATACTCCAGCTCGCTCGAACCTTAGCCAGGCTATCGAGGGAAATCCAGAATCAGCTGAGGAATGAGGCGGCAGATTTCCTGCAGCGCCCGCTGCGCCTGGTCGCTCAGTCCCTCGCCGTTGCAAAGGTTGCGCCTGCGCCGGTCACCAGCAGGGCCTCGGGCGCGCGTCCATAGAGTTCGCGGGCCAGCGCAAGCAGCGCCGCGGGCTGCACGTGGTGGGTGAGGCTGGCGACATCCCCGGCCTCGGAGACACAGCCGTTGCACGCGCACCGTGCCTGGCTCGCCGCCGCACGCAGCGTCCACGAATAGAGCCAGCTCGCAGTGGGCAAGCCGCTCGGCCAGCTCGGGAGTCAGTTGATGGCAGCTCAGCACTCCACGTCCGGAGCAGACGGACGCAAGAGTTCCACGGCCATCGGCCCCAGTGCGTCGTCGCCGCGCAACGTGTTGCCGTATCCGATCAGCAGCACGCGGGGCATCGTACGGATGGCACTGCATGCGGCGTTACCGGCGCAGCCGGTCCAGCACCGCGCCATCGGCGGCGAGCAGCTCGATCTCCAGCGGCATCTCGCCCGCGGCGTGGGTGGAGCAGCTCAGGCAGGGATCAAAGGCGCGCACCACGGCTTCCACGCGATTCAACATGCCCTGCTCCAGCGCGTTGCCGCGCACGAACTGCCGCGCCACCTGGAGGACTCCATGGTTGATCGCAAGATTGTTGTGGCCGGTGGCGATCACCAGGTTGGCCGACTCGATCAGTCCGTTCTGGTCGATGCGGTAGTGATGGATCAGCGTGCCCCGCGGCGCTTCCAGAATGCCGACGCCCTCGAAGTTGTTGGGCGACGGCATGCGCGCGCACGTTCTTGCCCAGAATCTCCGGATCGCGCAGCAGGGTTTCCATGCGCTCCAGCGAGAACAGGATCTCGATCAGCCGGGCATAATGGTAGTAGAAGGAGCTGAGCACCGAGTGGTGCTCCAGCTCGCGGAACTCCGCCAGTTCCTCGTCGGCCTGCGGGGTTCCCGCCGACCGGCACATGTTGAGCCGCGCCAGCGGTCCCACGCGATACATTCCTCCGGTCAGCCCGAGCGGCTTGAAGTAGGTGGACTTCAGGTAGGAATCGTCGTTGCAGGATTCGCCGATGTAGTTCTGGTAATCGACGCCGGTGATGTGGTCGGCCACGATGTCCAGGTTGGCGTCCATGAAGCGCAGCCAGCCGCTGTAGGCCGCAAGCTCGTTGCCGTCATTCGCCATGGCCAGAAACAGCGAGGGAAAATTGGCGAACGAGCGCACCTCGGCGCGGAAGCTTTCAATCTGCGACTTGAACCAGTGCAGCGTGGCGCGCGTGATGCGGATGGCCTCGGGAATCTCGGCCAGAATCTGGTCGCGTTGCGCGGCCTGCAGCGGCTGGCTCACCCCGCCGGGCACGATCCATCCGGGGTGAATCCGCTTGCCGCCCAGACTCTCCAGCACGCGCTGCCCGAACTGGCGCAGCCTGATGCCGTCGCGCGCCATCGCCGGATACTTGCGCACCACGCCCAGGATGTTGCGCTCCTCCGGATCGGCGTCCATCCCCAGCAGAAAGTCCGGCGACGAGAGATAGAAGAAGCTGAGCGCGTGGGATTGAATGATCTGCGCCAGGTTCATGATGCGGCGCAGCTTCTCCGCCGTCTCCGGAATGCGCACCGCCATGATCTCATCGCAGGCCTTGCTGGAGGCCAGCAGGTGGCTGGTGGGACAGATGCCGCAGATGCGCGCCATCAGCGCCGGCATCTCGGTGAAGGGGCGTCCTTCGCAGAGCTTTTCAAAGCCGCGCACCTGGGTCACATGGAAGCGTGCGTCCTGCACCTCTCCCTGCTCGTCCAGTTGCACCGTGATCCGGGCGTGGCCCTCGATGCGGGTTACGGGATCGATCGTCAGTGTAGGCATACGGCTCCTAGGATCCAAAGCGCGCGCGGGAATCCATCTCCGGCATGCGCCCTTCCAGCAGTTCGCTGATGACAAAGAAAATGTTGTCGGCCGAAGGCGGGCAGCCCGGCAGATAGATGTCCACGGCCACCACCTCGTGCAACGGCCGCACCCGCTCCAGCAGCTTGGGCACGTTCCTGGTGGGCACGTGGCGGTTGATGGTCGAGTTCTCCACGTAGACGCGGTCCATCACCTTGGCCAGCGGGAACAGCGTACGCATGGAGGGAATGTTGCCGGTCACCGCGCAGTCGCCCAGCGACACCAGAACCTTGGAATTCTTGCGGATGAGCTTGATCTTGTGCAGGTCTTCATCGGTGCTCACCGAGCCTTCGACCAGGGCCACGTCCACGTTCTCGGGGAACTGCTTGGCGTCCACCAGCGGGCTGTACACCAGATCGATTTTTTCCTCGAGCAGAATCAGCCGCTCGTCCATGTCCAGCAGAGACATGTGGCAGCCCGAGCATCCATCCAGCCAAACCGTTGCCACTCGCGCCTTGCTCGGCGTCACTTTGCCGGCGTCACTTGTCATCGCCCCACCTCCCGCATCATGTTCAAGTAGGGCAGGAAGGCGCGGCGCTTCAGCATCTCGCCGGCGGCCTGTCCCTTATCGCTCAGCGCGCCCGTGGGACACACCTGCACGCATTTGCCGCATCCGGTGCAGCTTTCGCTCTCACCCCAGGGACGGTTCAGGTCGGTGATCACGCGGGCCTTGGTGCCGCGGCCCATCATGTCCCAGGTGTGCGCGCCTTCGATCTCCTGGCAGACCCGGATGCAGCGTGTGCACAGGATGCAGCGGTTATGGTCAGCGATAAAGCGCGGGTGCGAGGCGTCAACCGGCATCAGGGGATGCAGGTAGGGCATGGTGATGTGGTTGACGCCCAGCTTCTGCGCCAGCGCCTGCAGGTCGCAGTGGCCGTTGGTGACGCACACCGAACAGATGTGGTTGCGCTCGCTGAACAGCATCTCCAGGGTCAGCTTGCGGTACTCGGCCAGCCGCGGCGAGTTCACCGTGACTTCCATGCCCTCCTGAATGATGGTGACGCAGGCAGACATCAGCTTGTTGCTGCCCTTGACCTCGACCAGGCACATGCGGCAGGCGCCGATGTTGCTCAAGCCGGCGAGACGGGCAGAGCGTCGGGATGAAGATGCCATTCTCCTCGGCCACCTCCAGAATCGTCTGGTCGGCGCGGCCGCCGCACTCGCGGTTTTCGATCATCAGGGTGCGGATCTCAACCCCGGGATTGTTCATGCGTCCACCTCCGCTTCGGCCTTCGCCGGGTGGCAGACCCCGGCCGGGCAGCGCCCTTCTTCAATGTGCGCGCGATACTCGTCCATAAAGTATCGCAGGGTGGTCAGCGTGGGGTTGGGAGCTGTTTGCCCCAGCCCGCACAGGCTCGCCGCCTTGACCATGCCGGTCAACCGATGCAGCAACGCCAGTTCGTGCTCCCCGGCGCGGCCATCTGTAATGCGCTCCAGAATGTTGTGCATCTGGGTAGTGCCCACGCGGCAGGGAACGCACTTGCCGCAGGACTCCGACATGCAGAAATCCATGAAGAACTTGGCGACATCGACCATGCAGGAGCTTTCATCCATCACGATCATTCCGCCCGAGCCCATGATGGAGCCGACGCTTTCCCGTTGATCAGTTCGAGCAATGAGTTGCCGTTGGCGACCATCACATCGAGATAGCGTCGCTGTTCGGTAGTGAGCTTGGTCTCGATGAGCAAATCCGCCATTCCGAGGACCGCGTTCATCGGAGTGCGTATCTCGTGCGACATGCTGGAGAGAAATTCGGACTTGGCGCGCGACGCCGCCAGCGCATCCTCACGCGCGGTGATGAGGTCACGCTCCATCTGTTTGCGTTGCGTGATATCGCGCGAGATCGAAACCAGGCAGGTTTCATCGTCGATCTCCGTTACCACCGCGCTGACCTGGTAGGGGAGGATTTGTCCGGCTTTGGTCAGAACGTCGAGCTCGAAGTTGGTCACCCGTCCCTGATCCAACGCGATGGCGACCATCTCCTGTCCCTGTTGCGGGTTCGCGAAGATGCTTAACTCCGCCGGCGTCTTGCCGCGTATCTCCTCGAAGCTGTAGCCGATCGCCTGAAACTGATCGTTAGCATAAAGATATGTGAGTTCCGGCAGGCGACTGATGATAATCAGGTCGACGCTGGTTTCAAGGACCTTGCGCAAGATTGCCTCGCGCTTGCGGGCGAGATGTTCCGCCGCCTCCCGCTCCCCGACTTCGACTCTTAGCCTCTCTTCGGCGCGACTCCGATGCTCGCATTCCGCACGAAAGCGAGCCTCTCTCAACCGCAATTCCCGGATCATTAGTCTCTGATCAAGCGAATAGTCCTTGAGGAAGGCGATCGTCACGCTGAAGACCATCGAGGCGATCAGCACCATCCAATGGGGTGCAAACTCCCAGGTGATGATCCCACACGCCCAAGCGATGATACTGGCGATCGCGCCAAGCGCGGCGAGCGAAAGCTGCCAGCGCCTGCCCCAGGGCAGGACCACCGCGCTATCGAGCGTTAACACGAACAACGCCACAAAGAGCGGCTGCTCATCCCGGACTATCAGTCCATGAACGAGGAAAGTGATAGTGAGGATTGAGCAAACCCCCATCGCATGCCATCGCCAGCGAGCAATCGAAACGCGGGGTACTGTGGCAAGCGCCGCGATCATCAAAGCGAGATTGAAGAGGCGCAGCGGGAGCGGCGCCAAGTCGCCCGCCTCATACCAACGCGCGTTGAACAGGCAGGCGGTCACGAAGAGCAGAATCACGCCGTAGGCGATCGCAAGCAGAACCCGAAGCTTCGGTAGATCGGACTCATCGTTCGATGAGCATGCCATCGCATCAGCCAGCCTGGCCGCCAAAGACTGAGGCATAGCCGGGGTTGCGATGGATGCCGAGATTTCCTGCTCAGTCTCAGCGGTCTGAATCATTTGGAACACTTTTAAAACGGGAAACCTCGAAATGCGAAATCTGCTTCGCGTCACAAACGCAAAACCAATGCCCGATGGAGTAATTGCGCGGGTTTCGTCGATTCGAGAAGGTTAGCGGCCGTCTCGCATGCGTGATTAATCGATGGTTATCCAAAGTGGACTGACAGTCGTATCGCATTTCAGACAACGACGCTCACCTGTGTTCAAAAAAGGGACACCCCCATTCGATATGCCTCGTATATGTCGCAGGTGTTCGGGTCTTGCCGGTCCTTGATCGGGAGCCCGCCCTCTATCATTGACTCGTCGGTGAGGCTTTACTGATTCGCGACGTGGAACTTACCAACGAACAGCGCGCGATTTGCGATGTCGCTCAGCAGGGCGGCGCCAACCTCGCGCTCAAGATTCAGGCCTTCGCGGGCACCGGCAAGACGACGACGCTGGTGGCTATCGCCGAGGCTTGCCCGCGCACGCGCTTTCTCTATGTGGTATTCAATCGCGCTGCGGCCGATAGCGCTCGCGGCAAGATGCCCTCCAATGTCGAGGTTCGCACCGCCCATTCGATCGCGTTTCGCAAAGTCGGCTTCCGCTATGAATCGCGACTGACCCAGCGCGCATGGTCATGGCTCCCGTTCATGCGCGAGAAGATGCCGAAGGCGCTCAATTCGGTGGCGCGTGGAGGACGCACGCGTTCCGCCGCGGGCGCGCTCATCATCAAGACACTGGAGCATTTTCTGCGCACCACCGATCGCGAGATCGGACTTGGTCACGTGCCGAGCTGGTGCGATGACGGTCTGGCCAGCTCGACCGCCGATGCGGCTGGCGATCTTTGGGATGCTATTCGCGATCCGAGCGGCACCGCTCCCGTCAGCCACGACTGCTACCTGAAACTGTTCTTCATGGGCGACCACCCCATCGCAGGCGCCGATCGGACGCTGCTGCTCGATGAGGCGCAGGATGCCGACCCCGTCATCCTCGGCATGGTTCATCGCCATCCCGGTCCGCGCGTGCTGGTCGGCGACAGTTATCAGCAACTCTACCAATGGCGTGGCGCGATCAATGCGCTCGGCAACGCGAATATCGAAACCGCGGTGATGCCGCTGACGCAGACCTTCCGCTTCGGCAACGGCGCCGCGCGATGGGCCAATCGAGTGCTGGAGCTGCTCGAAGAAAACCATCGCATCGTGCCCGCCGCGCATGCTACCTCGGCCGCCGTCAGCGATGACAGCCGCAACGTCGATGCGGTCCTCGCGCGCACCAACGCCGGCGCCCTCGATGAGGCGGTCAAGGCGCTGGAGCATGGCCGCAAAGTCTATGTGATGGGCGGGGCTGAGCCGCTGGTGCGTCTCATCGAGAGCGCCTGGAAGCTGCACTCGGGAAAAAAGGGCAGCGGCGAGCTCGCGGTCTTTTCGAATTGGGATGAGCTCAAATCCGCCGCGCAGGGAAATGGATCGGAAGACTATGGCGATCCGTCGCTTCAAATCCTGGTGCGGCTTATCGAGGAGCGCGGCGCGAGAGTCCTTCCGATGTGCAACCGGCTGCGCGAATGCGTCGACTCGCCTGAGGGCGCGCAGGTTACCGTCAGCACGGTGCATAAGGCCAAGGGCCTCGAATGGCCGCGCGTGCTGGTCGCCGCGGACTTCAATCGCTTCATCCGGCGCGAGCTGGGCCTGGTGAGGCGCAACCTCGAAGAGGCATGCGTGATTTATGTCGCGTTGACTCGCGCGCGCCATCAGCTGCTGATTCATCCCGAATGCGTCAAGGAGCTGAAAGCTTCGAGCGAGGCGTGCAATCCCGAGTCCGCCGACGGCAACGTCGCGCGCAAGGAAGAGGCCGTCGCAACCGCGCGGAAATCGAGCAACGCCGGAGCGCGCATCCGCAGACGAAATGCGCGACCGGGTCGCGTCCCGAATCGAATTTAGAAATAGCGCTCGACGAGGCTGACGAAGCGCGCCGCATCCAGCGGTTTATGCACGATCACATTCGCGTCGATGCCGGCGTACACGCTGGCGCCGGTCATTACGACGACCGGAATGTCGCGCAGCTTCGCATCTTTCAATTGCGCGCGGCGAAACTCCCACCCATCCATCTCGGGCATGAACAGGTCGAGAATGATCAGGCGGGGCAGGGCGGCACCGCGCAGATGGCTGAGCGCGTCTTTCCCGTTCTTCGCGGTGCTGACGGTGTATCCCGCATCGGTGAGAATCTCGGTCAGCGACTCTGTCGATGCCACGTCGTCGTCGACCACGAGGATCGATCGATTGGCCGAGGAAGGTGCTAGCTGAATCTTGCGCGCCGTCATCTGTGAGATTCTCCGACTTTTTGTGAGCGTCGACCCAGCGGAATTCTAGGCTGTGTGAGAACAAATATCGAGGACTGCGCGCGACGGTTCGAGGGGTTTCCTCAGCGGCCCCCTCTTATGGTTTCGCGGCCGACGGATCCAGCATCGATTTCATCTGTACGAAACGCGCGATCTGCGATCGCGTGATGAGGCCGTTCAGATGCTCGCCGTTGAGCACCAGCAACCGGCCCGCATCGGCCTCAGCCATCTGATGCATCGCGTCGGAGATGCTCGCATTCGGCGCGATAGTAACCTTGTCGCTAACCGGGACCATAATGTCATGAACATGGCGATTCGTGCGCTGGTCGGCGGGGCATTCGCGCACTCGCGACAGCGAAAGGATCCCCATCGCGCGTCCATCTTTCGCCACCGGATAGCCGGTAAAGCCGTGATGCAAAAAATAACGGTCAACGGCCTCGCTGACGGACAGGTCGGGATCGATCGTGAGCGGTTCGCGAATCATCAGATCGGCGACTTTAGCGCGCCCGAGCATCTGCTCGACAACGACGCTTTGATAGCTGGCGTGCGCGGCGCCGCGCAGGAACAGCCCGATAAAGATCATCCAGATACCGCCGACCAATCCGCCGCCGAAGATCTCGAGCGCGCCGAGCGCGATGAGTCCCCATGCGATGGTGTTGCCCCAATCGGCCGCGGCCGCCGTCGCGCGGCGAAAGTCTCCCCAGAAGTGCCATAGGATCGCGCGCAGGATACGCCCGCCATCCAGCGGAAATCCCGGCAGCAGGTTGAACACCGCGAGCGCGACATTGATGAAGGCGAGGTAGCTGAAAACCGCGACCCACAACGCCGGCGCATGCATCCCGAGCAGGGTCTGCTCGATGATCCAGAAGATCGCCGCGATGACGAGGCTGCTGACGGGCCCAATCGCGGCAATCTTGAATTCGTCGCCTGCGGTCTTCGGTTCGCTCGACAGATGCGCCATCCCGCCGAAGATGAATAGCGTGATCCGAGTTACGTTCTCTCCCAGGCGGTTTCCCAGCGCGGCGTGCGAGAGCTCGTGACCGAGGACCGACGCGAAAAACAAAAGCGTCCCGATCGCGCCAACGAGCCAGTAGCTGGTGAATGAATGATTGGGATATTCGCGCGGAAAGTATCCGGCGGACAAACTCCACCAGACCAGCACCGCGATGATTATCCAGGAATAGTCGATCTCGACTTGAACGCCGGCAATCTTGATCAGTTCAATGCTTCCCTTCCGCTCACTCGCCATCGATGCTGTCTCCTCACGCGCTACGATTGCTCTATCGTGGCACGCGCGCGGATTTGGGACTATCGGCCACTGGCTGTGGTCAGCAGAAGGTAGCCGACTCTAGAACTTCTCCTTGAACGGGCGCACATCGAGCTCCTGCGTCCATGCGCTGGGGTCCTGATGCGCGAGGTGCCAGTATGTCTCCGCGATCGCCGACGGCTTCAGCATGTCCTCTTCCCGGATATTCGGGACGCGCTGGCGGATGAACGGCATATCGATCGGCCCGTCGATATTGATGTAGGCGACGTGGATGTGTTGCGGGCCCAGGTCGCGCGCCATCACCTGCGCGAGCCCGCGCAGCGCAAACTTCGCGGGCCCGAACGCCGCTGAGGTGGGAAACGGTTTCACCCCCGCCGTCGCGCCGGTGAAAAGTATGACGCCCTTGCCGCGCTTGATCATATCGGGCACCACTTCCTGCGCGGCGAGAAATGCGCCGAAGGTGCTGACGCGCCAGGTGTTCTCGAAGGTGCTGGGCTTGGTTTCCATCAGTCGCCCGAACGGTCGCATCGCGGCGTTGAAAAGCAGGATCTCGGGCGCATCGAGCTCGCGACGGATGCGGTCGAATGCGCCTTTGATCTCCTCGGCCGAGGCGACGTTGGCGGGAATCGGAAACGCCTCGCCGCCTTCGGCCGCGATCTCCTTCGCGAGCTTGGCGAGGTAGTCCTCGGTCCTCGCAATCATCGCGACGCGATAACCTTGGGCGAACCGGCGCGCGAGCGCCGCTCCGGTTCCTGCGCCGACGCCAATCACCACCGCAACCGGACGCTTGCTGTCAGATGCCATCGATACGACCTCCGCGACGGTTGAGAGCTACGGTACCAGGACCAGCTTGCCGACCGAGCCGCGCGATTCCATGAACCGATGGGCCTCGGGGGCCTCGATGAGCGGGTACTTCTTGCCGATCAGCAGCTTCAGCTTGCCGTCCTTCATCAGTTGGAATGAATGCTCGATGCCGCGCTGCCACTGCTCCTTGCCGGTGTGCTGCTGGTTGAGCATGAAGCCGCTGACCTTGGTCGAGCGCGCGAACAGCTTGAACACATTGAGCGGATCGGGCGGTCCGCCGGCGCGTCCGTAGAGCACCAGATGGCCCATCGGCGCGAGGCAGTTAAGGCCCTTCTCGAAGGTGGGCTTGCCGACCGCGTCGAGGATCAGATCCGCGCCGCGATTGTCGGTCATGCGCATCACCTCGGCGGAAAAATCCTTGGCGACATAATCGATGACCTCATCGGCGCCGTATTCCTTCGCCAGCGCCGCTTTCGAGGCGCTCGAAACGGTGCCGATCACGCGCGCACCGGCAGCCTTGGCGATCTGCACGGCGACGATTCCCACGCCGCCTGCCGCCGAATGCACCACTACGGTCTGGCCGGGGCCGGTATGATGCGAGGTGTGCAGGATGTGCCATGCGGTGAGGGTCTGGATCGGATACGCCGCGCCCTCGTCGAAGCTGACGTGGTCGGGAATCGGAATCACCTGCGACGCGCGCGCGACCATGTACTCGCTGTAGGCTTTCGCGCCAATCGCCGCGACGCGCATGCCGATGCTGAATCCGCTGACGCCTTCGCCAACCTTCTCGATGACGCCGGCCGCCTCGAGGCCCGGAGTATCGGGCAGGACCGGTGCCTGCGCGTACTGGCCCTGGCGGAAAAGCGTATCGGCGAAGTTGATGCCGATGGCGCGATTGCGCACCAGCACCGTGCCCTTGGGGGCCTCAGGCACTGGCGCATCGACCAGCTTCAGCACTTCGGGACCGCCGAGTTTGTCGAATTGGATCTGCTTCACAAAAAATCTCCTTGTATGTGTTGGATTCGGCCCCTGAGACGGCCCGAATCGCTTCGCGGCGCTATTTCAGCGCTGCTTCGATGAACTGCATTCGGTCGTTGCCCCAGAACATAGCATCGCCGACGAAAAAGGTGGGCGCGCCGAACGCGCCGCGCGCAACCGCCTCGTCGGTGTTCGCCTTCAGCCGTTCCTTCACTTCGTCGAGCTCGACCGCATCGGGATCCATCCCGAGCTGCGTGCACATCTCCTTTACGATTTTCGGATCGGCAAGGTTAACGCCGTCGGCCCACATCGCGCGGAACATCGCGGCGTGATACGCGGGGAAGCATCCTGCCGACTGCGCGACGATCGCGCCGCGCATCACGCGCACCGTGCTCATCGGAAAGAAGGGATTGATCGACATCGGAACGCCATAATGCTTCGACCATCGGATCGCGTCGATGGCGTTATATTTGAACTTCGCGGGAATGGTCGGCGGTGGCGTGTTGTTCGAGGCCTTGAAGATACCGCCCAGCAGGATCGGTTTGTAGATGATGCTCGCGCCGGTTCGTTCCAGCAGCGCCGGCAACTGCGTGTCTGCGAGATAACTGAACGGACTCACGTAATCGAAGAAAAATTCCAGCGGCTTTGCCATGCTGCGGGCCTCAGAGGAAGTTTCAATTTGCAACCGGCAACCTAGCAATCGAAGTTTCAATTTGCAACTATAGTTGTCGTCGCCGGGGCGGGCGGCACGCGGGGAGAGGTTGCTTCGATGCAATGGCGTTCAGTTAAAGACATGAATTGTTCGGTCGCGCGGGCGTTGTCGGTGGTCGGCGAGCGCTGGACGATGCTGATTTTGCGCGAGGCGTTTATGGGACGCCGCCGCTTCGATGAGTTTCAGAGCGGCACCGGCATCGCGCGCAACATCCTCAGCACGCGGCTTCATGCGCTGGTCGAAAACGGAATCTTCGAGCGCGGCGAGAACGCCGAGACCGATCATCACGTCGAGTATCGCCTCACCAGGAAGGGCCAGGATCTCTATCCGGTCATGATCGCGTTGCTGAAATGGGGCGATACCTGGATGGCCGATGAGCAAGGGCCGCCGCTGACCTTGATGCATCGGACCTGCGGTCATGCCACCACGCCGTCGCTGGTGTGTTCGCATTGCGGAGCGGCAATCGAGCCGCGCGCAATGCAGGCGCTCAGGGCGCCGCATGCGGGCAAGATGGCGAAGGCGAAGCCTCGCGCGCGTCGCCATCACGAGACGTATTAGCTTCGGCGTCAGCAGTTGGCGCAAAGTTCATTCCTCGTAGGGGTCGTTCGCGAACGACCCGCAACTATGGTGCAATCGCGGAGAGCCTGCTCGCTCGCGACACCGCTGCGGGCGCTTCGCAAAGCGCTCCCACCCCAAGACGCTGTTTCAGAACTGAAATTGCAGTCTACTAGCTCTCGCGCAATCGCTCAGGGAAAATATCCGCAAGATGATCGAACTCGTGATGTTCGACGCCGATGGCGTCCTGTTCGAATCGTTCGAATCGAATATCGCTTACTACAACGCGATTTTCGCGCAGGTCGACGAACCGCCGCTCAATGCGGAAGAAGAGATCCTCAGCATCTCGTATGCCGCGAGCGACATCTTCCGGCTGCGCGCGCGCAGCGACGCTGCGATGCTCGAAAGAATCCACGCCATCGCGCGCAATCTCGATCAGCGTCCATTCTTCGAGTTGCTCCGGCCGCCATTTGAGCTGCGTAAGTTTATGCTGGAACTCAAGCGCCGTTATCGCCTTGGGCTCGCGACCAATCGCTCGGCGACGGTGCCCGCGCTCGTCGAGCACCTGAATCTTGCCGATGTCTTCGATGCGATCGCGAGCGCGCTCGACAAAGTGCCACCGAAACCGGCGCCCGACATCCTGCGGCTATGCATGGAACGCGCGCGGGTGACGCCGGCGCACGCCATCTACATTGGAGACAGTCCCATCGACCGCGTCGCGGCGGAGGCGGCGGGGGTCGCATTCATTGGCGTTGGCAAGCGCGTCGATCATCATCATCGGATCGCGTCGCTCCACGAGCTCGCGGATGCGCTGGCGAAGGTCGCGCCCACATCGAACGCCAAAGATAGTCACTGACCTGGTGCGGATGGGTCACAACTTGACCGGCCTGCTGATTCTCAATCTGCTCGGCACCTTTATCTTTGGCCTGAGCGGCGGATTTCTCGCCGTCCGCAAACACCTCGATCTGTTCGGAGTTCTCGTGCTGGCCGCCGCAGCCGCACTTGGAGGCGGCATCATGCGGGATGTGCTTCTGGGCCGCACTCCGCCGCAGACGCTGACCGATTGGCGCTATCTGGCAGTGGCGGGCGTCGCGGGTCTGGCGGTCTTTCTGCAGTATTCGCGGATCGAGTCGTGGACCAGCTTCATCAAGACCTTCGATGCGGCCGGGCTCGGGCTCTTCACCGTGACCGGCACGACCGCGGCGTTGAGTGCCGGGCTTGGCGAGGTACCGTCCGCGTTGCTGGGAATGCTGACCGGAGTCGGCGGCGGGGCGCTCCGCGACATCATGGCGCAGGAAGTGCCGATGGTCCTGCGCGGTGAAATCTACGCGCTCGCATCGTTGTTCGGCGCCATCATCGTGATTGCCGCCCATCGCGCCAGTCTGCCGGTCGTTCCTTCGGATCTCCTCGCGGCGGCCGCCACGTTTGCGCTTCGGATGGTTAGCCTGTGGCGCGGCTGGAATCTTCCCGTCGCCCGCTCAAAAGATCGGTAAGGTGGATTTCCCCCGAGCCGACGGAACTATCGCCCGGCGGCGGCGCTTAGGCGGTTTCCCTCTCCGCCCTCGTTATCCGGCTCCGCCTCGTGCAGCGCGCGCTTCATCATCCCGAAGAATAGACCGATCGCACGATCCGCTTCGTAAAGATGGAACTTCGAAATGTCGCCCGCTGGATCCAGCTGTGACCTGAGCACGTGAATATCCTGGAAATGAAAAACGCTATAGTCGATGACCGCCAATAACCTCGAGAGCGCTTTACCACCGAGGTAAGTGGGAAGCTTGTCGTGCGTGTAGCGCGTCCAGATCCATGATTTGTGCGCGTCGATCGGCGTGAAGGCATAAGCGATATCGATGCCGCCGAATTTGATCGAGCATACGGCGGGAAAACGGAACTTCACTCGGAACTCGTTGTCTTGCTTGCGAGGTCCCGGCTTCTCATGCCGAAGGACGCCACCGAATTCGATCAGGTCGCCATGCTGTTCGGCCTTGAACTCGTCTACCCGAGGTCCGACGCCCGGGATCGTCCATCGATGCACCCAATGAAAATGATGGAAGTCGAAAACGTTCTCGACGATTCGCACTTGCGGCACTGCGGTGTCGTAATGAAACGAGACGGTGTTGCCGCCCAGTTCGGCAATTTCGCTGATCCATGGAAGCTCTACGGCCGGCTCCCGCGTGCCATACCAGTACCAGATGACGCCGTGGTCCTCGCGAACTGAATGTGGCGCGAGGTCGAACCCATGAGGTACCGGCGCATCGCATCCGTTGGCTGGAATGACCGTGCATCGACCCTCGGCGTTGAATTGCAATCCATGATACGGGCATTCGATACATCCGTTGCGAATCTTTCCGCGACTCAGCATCGCGGACCGATGCGGGCAGCGATCCGGCATGCACGCGATACGGCCGTCGGCCTCGCGCCACAGCACTAACCGCTCGCCCAGGCGAGTAACTCCGATCGGTTTCGTGCTGCGCAGTTGGCGGCCCTCGAGAATCGGATACCATTGGTTAGGAATCATGGCTTGGGCTCCTTGATTGGACGGCGCGGCAGTATGCCGCGGATCGCGAGACGAATTCCGCCGTCAACCAGGTCGCGCAATTCCGCGACCGTAGTTTCTTCGTTGGTGAGATAGGCCATCGCCCACGCGACGCACACGCTGTAAAACAATCCCGCTGCCTGGATCGGATCAATGCCGAAGGCGACGGCGCCTCTGGCTTTGAACTTGTCGACCAGGGCCGCGAACTGCGCGATGAAGCGCAGATCGAGCTCGAATAACCTGGTGCGCATTTTCTCCGGCGAGGACAGAGCGGCGGCCAGTACTTCGCGCCAGAGGCCTCGCGCGTCGGAGGTGATGCTGTCGACGAACAGGCTCGCAATCGCCGCGACGGCGGTGGTGAGGTCCTTCGGCGGATTTTCCAGAACTCGCTCTCCCGCGTCGATCAGGGTGTCGGTCTCGCGGCGCAGAATCACCAGCAGGAGTTCGTCTTTGGAAGGGAAATAGTTGTAGAGGGTGCCGACCGCGAGGCCCGCTCGTTCCGCGATGTCTTCCACGGCAGTGTCGGCGTAGCCCTTGCGATCGAAGAGGCGACGCGCGGCGGCGATGATGCGACGCTCGCGATCCTGTTTCTGCAGTTCGCGGCGCCCGATGCCGGATGCGGACAAAGATGAATCCATTCATGTTTCTTGTACGAGGCGGGACTATCTCAGTCAAGAAGATGAATTGGTTCATTATTGTTTGGACGAACGCGCTTCTATGCCGCGAGCTTCGAGGTTGCGCCCTCCACGACGGTGCCTTTGAAAAAGTCCGGGTTCGCCTTCAGATGCAAGCGCGCGGGATAAGTGAACACGAAGTCGCGATAATCGGCATCGTTGATGAGTCCCTTGTCCGCCAGGTGATGGCTTTCGAGCAGCACCCGCTTGATGTCGGGAACATCCCAATGGCCGATGTCGGAGCTGAAGATGGGCTGGAACCTCATCTTGAATGGATTGGCGCGCGCGTCGAGCGCGCGATGGACGCTGGGATCGTCGGCCTCGCATCCGAAAAAGAAATTCTGGAAGATGCGCGCGAAGTCATGCTCCTCGCGCACGCCACAGCGGGACCATTCGTCGCGATCAGCGTCGCGATCGTGCCGCGCGACGCCCTCGTCATAGGCGCGGTTGAGTTTCTCGCCCGAGGCGGTGATGTACTCGCGGCCGCCATACTCCCGGAGCAGCGCGAACAGCTTGGGACGATCGAGGCGCGCTGGATCGTAGTTCTTCAGGCCTTCGAGGTTGCGCTTCTCCCAATGCTCCTCCAGCGAATGGAGCAGGTCGACCGCCCATCCCGCGCCGCATTCGAGGAAGCCGAACGCCAGCTTGGGAAATCGCGCGGGCACGCCGCCGAAAACCAGTGAGCGGCACAGTTCGCCTTGCTGATACGCATGCCCGCCGATGTGGTTGAACATGTAGTTGCTCGGCGAGCGACGTCCCAGCGGCAGGAATCGCAGACCGACGCCGCCGTGCGAGGTGACGGCAAACTTCAGTTCCTCGAATTTGCGCCAGACCGGATCGTAGTCGTGAAAGCTGTCGAGGCCGTAATTGTCGAAATAAGCGGCGGCGGGAAATGCCGCTGGATCGAGCGCCGGGATCGGACGTGCGACGCCGGGAGGAATCATTGCTACTTTGAGGCCGTGGGCATGCGCAAATTCCAGCTCCTCGATCGCCTCCTGCGGCGTATGCATCGGGATCGCGGCAGCCGGCGCGAGGCGATTGCGAAACGGCCCGCAAATTTCGGCATTCATAGAGTTCAGCGCGCGCACTGCGCCGCGCCGCACGTCATCGTCATGAATCGTCGGCAGCGCGAGGCCGAGGGTCGGATACATGATCGCGAAGTCGATGCCGATCTCGTCGAGGCGCTGATGGAGCAGCTTCGGCGCCATCACCGTTGCGAGGTCGTAGGCATCGTTGCCGACGCCCCACCATGCGCCGCGCATGTCGCCGGTTTCGCGGTTTCCACGCGATCCGGTTGGATGCTCGCGCAGCTCGCGCTGGTAACTATCGACCAGATCCTTGCCGCCGATTTTATGCAGATAGTTTTGAAAAAGAGGCGCCGGCTCGATCAGATGTCCATCGCCATCGATGACCGGATGATCGAGGCTGGCGCGAAGGCTTTTGACACGCGCGGCAATTTCGCTCGACATGACGGGAACTCCTTGGCGCAGCTATATTGACGCTAGCTAGCGCCGAAGCTCCGGATGGTCAAGGAAAGTCCCCCCGCATGAAGGAGATCAGAACCCGCTTCATGCGCCGAAGCTCTTCGTCAGCGCTTCGACGATGCGCTCGGTACGGATGCCGCGCGATCCCTTGACCAGCACCACATCGCCATCGCGCACCAGGCCGCCGATCAGCGCTGCGGCCTCCTCGCTGCTCGCGCACAGGCGCAGCGTGCGGTCCCGCCATCGAGGGCCAGCGGCGGCCGCTGCGGCGCAAGTCTCCTCGCCGATCGCGAGGAATACCGCCGGATTCGAAGCGAGTACATCCTCGACCGCGACCGCATGCGCGGGTTTCGCGAACGCGCCGAGCTCCAGCATATCGCCAAGCGCGATGATGAGGCGCGCGCCGCGTCGATGAGCAACTTCGCGCGCGGCCTCGAGTCCTATCCGAACCGAAGGCGGCTGCGCGTTGTAGGAATCATCGATGATGACGATGCCGCCGACCTCCTTGACTGCGAGTCGGCCCGGCACCGGCTCGATTTGCGCGAGCGCCTGTTCCATCGCGCGCAACTCAACATCGCTCAGCGGCTTTGGCGAGGCTGCCGCAACCGCCGCGATCGCCGCGGTGCAATTCATCGCGCCAGAACGGCCGATGAGCGCGATTTCTGTTCGCAGTATCGGCTCGATACCAGCCGAGACCGTCGAAGCATCGAGGTTGATCGAAATCGCCGAGCGTCCATGCTTTGTCACGATGCGATCGAGCAGCCGTACCGTCGCCCTTTCCCCGACGCCAAAGGTTGCCGCGCGCAGGTTGGGCGGCATCCGTCGCGCCAACCTTTCATCGTCGGCAGGAATCACTCCCGCGCGTTTCGTAGGCGTGAAAATCGCGGCTTCCTCATCCGCGATATCCTCGATAGTGCCCAGACCCTCAGTGTGCTCGAGGTCCACGTTAAGGACCATCGCCACGTCAGGTTCCACGATCGCGGCGAGCTTCGGGATCTCGCCGGTCATATTGGTCCCGCACTCGATGACCATCGCGCGATGCGCGTCGGTGAGCATCAGCAGCGTCATCGGCACGCCGATCAGGTTGTTGAGGTTGCCGGGCGTGGAAAGCGTCGCGCCGAAAACCGCACGCGCCAGCGACGCGGTGATTTCTTTGGTGGTAGTTTTGCCGGCCGCGCCGCCAATCGTGATAAGTGGCATCGGACACGCGGCGCGAATCTTTTGCACGTGATGATGCGCGAGCCGTCCGAGCGCGGCCAGCGTGTCATCAACCTCGATGCATGCAAGGCCATCGATGCGGCGTCGGCGCTCGACGACTGCCGCGACCGCGCCACGCTCCGCGGCCTGCGCGAGAAACTGATGCCCATCGTTGGCGCCGCGCAGCGCGATGAAGATCTCGCCTCCGATGAGGTTGCGGCTGTCGATGCTGACACCGCGCAGCTTCAGCGATGTATCGCCGAACGGCTCGCCGCCGGTCGCGCGCGCGATCTCATCGAACGAGAATTCCGCGGCATTGGTGGGAATCGGGGTAGCCATCGTCAGCTTTGCGCTTAATTTTGCCGCAATGATTCGAAGTTGGATACCGCGGTGCAGTGACGTACCATCCGCAGTCCAGGAGAATCACCCATGCTCACCGGCCAATGCCTATGCGGAAATGTCCGCTATGAAATCAACGGTGGCCTCGGCCCTGTAGTGTATTGCCATTGCACGATGTGTCGTCGCGCAACGGGTACTGCATTCGCAACCAACGCATCGGTGCGAGCCAGTGAGTTTCGGATCGTCGCAGGCGCGGAAATGATCTCCGAGTATGAATCCTCGCCGTCAAACATCCGCGCGTTCTGCTCGCGGTGCGGCTCGCCGCTGTATTGCCGATGGTTTCATCTCATTCGCCTTCGGCTCGGCAGCCTCAACGAGGATCCGGGTGAACGTCCGATCGCGCATCTATGGGTCAGCTCCAAGGCGCCATGGCATGAGATCACCGACTCGTTGGAGCGGTTCGACGAAGCGCCGCCGGTACGCTATTCCGCTCCGAGTGCCAAGCAAGGCTGATCGCCGCGAGTCGGTCGTTGCTTTGGTTAGCCGTCGCTTCTAATCCGCGATAAAGTCACATCCCTAGGAGGTGTTTTGCGATGGCTGATTCGACCAGCAAACCCATGGTCGGGGTGATTATGGGTAGCAAGAGCGATTACGAGTTCATGGCGGCGGCGTGCGAGGTCATGAGCGAACTTCAAGTACCGCATGAAGTTCGCGTGATGTCGGCGCATCGCACCCCCGACGTGGTTTTGGATTACTCCGCTACCGCGCGTGAGCGCGGCTTGCGGGTGATCATCGCGGGTGCCGGCGGGGCCGCGCATCTGGCCGGTGTGGTCGCCGCGAAGACTACGCTTCCTGTAATCGGAGTGCCGATGACGAGCGCCCTCAACGGTCTCGATTCACTACTCTCGATCGTGCAGATGCCGAAAGGCGTGCCGGTTGCGACGATGGCGATCGGAAAGGGTGGCGCCGCCAATGCCGGCCTGTTCGCGGCCGCAATCCTCGCGCTCAGCGACGCTCAACTTTCCGAGCGGCTAACGAAATGGCGCGCCGCCCGCGCGCAGGAAGTCCTGAACACCAAACTGCCGTAAATCATGCGCAAGAACGATATCGATACGCCCGCGCTGCTCCTCGACCTCGAGATCATGGAGGAGAACCTGCGCGCGATGGCCGCCTTCTTTACGAATCGCCCGCAAAAACTGCGGCCTCATTTCAAGACGCCCAAAACGCCCGAGGTCGCGCGCCACCAGCTCGAAGCCGGGGCCATCGGTATCACCGCATCGAAGCTGGGCGAAGTCGAAGTGCTATCGCGTGCCGGGCTGGGTCCGATTCTACTTGCGAATCAGCTTGTCGGTCCGCAAAAAATCGCGCGCCTGTTCGCCTTGCCGCCGAAGCCGGAAGTCATTGTCGCGGTCGAAAGTGAATTGAACATCCGCGAGCTCGAGGTGGGTGCGAAGCGCGCGGGTCGTGCGATGGATGTGATCATCGAAGTCGACACCGGGATGCATCGATGCGGCACCGCGACCACCGAGGAGACTATTGCGCTCGCACGCCGGATCAACGACGGTCCGCTGCGCTATCGCGGCATCATGGGCTACGAAGGACACGCCGTGCTAGTGCCCGAAAAAGAAAAGCGGGAGCGCATCGCGCGCGATGCGCTAATCGAGCTTAGCCGTCATGTCGCGGCGTTGCGCGGCGCGGGATTCGCGCCCGAGATCGTCAGCGCGGGCGGCACCGGAACCTACGACATCACCGGTTCATGGCCCGATGTTACCGAGGTGCAGGCGGGTTCTTATATTTTTATGGACGGGGCGTATCGCATCGTGCGGCCCGACTTAGGACGGCCCGCGCTGACGTTGTTGGCCACGGTGATTTCGCGCCGCGGCGATCACGCGATCATCGACGCCGGGATGAAATCGCTCACCAATGAGTTCGGTAAACCGCTGGGCAAAGACTTGCCGATCAAAGTGACCGGGCTTTCCGAGGAACACGGCCACGTCAATGTCTCCGGGACCGAGATCGATGGGGGCATGAAAATCGAAATCGTACCGAGCCATAACGACACCACCATCAACCTGCACAGCGAGTACTACGTGATGCGCGGCGACGAGGTCATCGCGATCTGGCCAATTGAAGCAGCGAGGGCGTACCGCTAATACGGTGGTTGTGATGCCGGGGGCAAACGAAGCGAAATTCCACATCCGGTCGGCGACGCTGCTCGCGATGCTAATAGTGACTTTTGCTGGGGTCGCGTTTGCGAGCGAAGTTCAAACCGACGGGAAAATCTCAGTGCCGCAGACCGCGCCGGTCTTCGCGGTTTGTACCGATCCGATTGTACAACAAACGCTGGAGCAGGATTTTCGCGGCGCCCATCGCGAGCCGGGCAACGGCAATGGGCGGCCGGTGACGGTTACCGTCACCGTGAATGAAAAGCTGCTCAAACCGGGTGTTGTGCTCGGCGATCTAGGCCCCGGCGATCCATGGGTGATTGCGAAGCTGATGCGCGCGGCGGGCACCGATCCGCCGCCGATCGGCGATACCGGCAACAAACCGCTCGATCCTTATTCGGAGGCCGCGCGGCGCGGCATCATGGATCCCAATGACCCGATGGTGGGACTGCGCAACTATCAAGCATTCCGGAACGAGGCCATGCGGCCGAGCGAGCCGCGCTTCGGTCCCAACGGCAACGCGAGCGACGAGGAACTCTACGATCGAGTCGTAGTCGCGCGCGCCACCGTCGGTGGGTCACCCGATCAGCTGATGGCGCTGGTCGTAGTTCATCCTCGCGACGACGTGCGCGCGGCGAAAGAGCTGGTAGCGGAGGAAATCGCAAACTCCATTCTGCATTGAGGCTTCGGAAAGCTAAGCGCTAACTACTTCGCTTAGGCAAGTGACGGGCGCCAGCGAACTGTCGATCGAAGACCTTCTTAATCCACGCGGTTGCGACTTGTGTCGTTGCACGCCAGCAATCAGTTTTTGGCGTCCAGGTCATACAAATGTCCGTGTAGAATGGCGAGTCCCCCAAATCTTGGTAGTACACACATCCCACGACATAGATGATCTTCGGCTACATCCCAAGCAGATTCACTGCAACATGCGAATGGCTCTCGATCTTTCGCGTTGCGTGAAGTGTCGCGACGACTACGAAGCAGCACGTAGGAGCATGCCCTTTTACCCCACGACTTAAATGGATTCGTCAACACCAACGAATCATGGACGGGGAATGACCCCGCCTGTATGGCATCTGGTCGCGAGATGCCGGAACTGCCATGTTGGCTTCCGGGAAAATGGCCAGGATTTCGTGATCCGCAGTCTCGTCGTATATTCCAGACTGAGTATCGGAGTTCATGTTACGGCTCGTTGACGATCCGACAGGTAAGATCGTCAACGAGCCTTATAAATTGGCAGTTTGAACGGTCCCTCTAGTCGTTGCGAGGTTACTGGAACCCCTCTGCTATTTCTTCGGGTGCGGGGTGCCGATGTACGGGAACTCCTTCAGAATGTCGGTGTGCGGCTTCAGCCCGTCGGATGGGATATCTCCCTTCGACAGGAAGGCGAGACGGTGATCGATGACATCGTCAGTGAAGACGCGCCCGTTGGGATATTTCGCCGGCCGCGACGGAGTGAAGCTCAGCATGTCGGGCAGCAGGCCGTCCGCATCGATGGCGGCGATTGCCTCTTCGCGAGTGTAGTTACCGGTATGCCCCATCAGGTGGACGAACTGATCTGTCCAGCGCTTGCGATCGTTGACCGGCTCGCTGGCGTTATACTCCTCCTTGGTCTCGTCGGTATTGAAAAAACTGCTCACTGAGGGATGCCCGGCGCGATCCACATGGAGAAGCTTCCCGTCGCGGCGTACGCTGCATCTGCCCCAGATGCGAATGGTGGGGTTGGCGCCCAGCTCGCTGGTCGGCAGTTCGATAACCGTTGAGAACACATTGCTCTCCAGGTTCGAATCGATGCCGGTCCAGGGTGACTTGCCGCCCAGATGCGGCGCGGTGAAATTTCGGCCGCCCTTGGTGTCGAACAGATTCTTGATTCCGTCGAAATCGAAAAAGAACGCATCGCTGCGATTGCCGGCGAAGAAAGTGTAGCCGCCGGCTTTGGCGATGTTGGGTTTCGCGGTGAAAGAGACCTCGGCGTCGGCGATGACCTTGGCGCCGACCGCCTCGGGAGGGCGGGATTCCGCGCCTTTTGCGATAAAGACATTTGCGGTCTGCCTACCGTTTACTGGCTGCGAGAATACGTAGCTTATCGCGATGTCGGTCAGGCAATCGCCGTCGTTGTCGATATTGAGGCGGTAGATAGCGTCGGGATGAAATGCCGGCGCCTCGGCAAACGGGTTGGCATTGAGGATGAGCACTGTGCGCGCCGGATCATTGGGCGACTGGAATGCATAAAGATCGCATAGGTCGAGTCGCTGATCGCCGAGCGGAGGGCCGAGATTGAGGCCGGTAAAATGGTTCGACATTTTTCTTCTCCTGGGGGTTAGAGAAATGTTCTCCAATTCATCCGGAGAGTAACAAATTGTAGATTCGAAGAGCGACCGCGAAATTAAACCATTGTTACGCCTTTACGATCCGCGGCGAGGTCTCAGGAATAGCTGAGTTTAGTCCTGCGCAATCCAGCCGCGGTCCTGGAATCTAATCTTCAGCTGAGCCGCGATCTCATCGGCGGTGGATTTGGCGCGACCTTCGAGCCCCGATCTACCGCTCGCCGCGCCCGCGATCTTCAAGCCTCCAACCACAATCAACCCCACTGGATTCGCGGTTGCGATGGCTACGGCGGCAGGCACTACCATGCCGGGAGTTTTGTTTCCTGCCGCGGTGAGGGTTCCCGAACCAAGCTTGCGCAGGCCCTGCGGTGTCACGACGTAGCCCTCGACCAGGGTATCCATCTCGGTATTTCCGGCACCAAATCCGATGACCATGCGCTTGACCATACTTCCTGTGCCGCCGCCTTCGGTCGAGACGATGTAGCCGCGGATTACGGCATCGCCGATCTGTGGCGATGCTCCCGGGCCCGCTTCAGTCGCCGGCATGCCCATGGCCTGGATATCCTTGACCAACTCCTGCGCGATCAGCGCGCCGTATTTGCGGCCAGTTTCAAGTACCTCGGGGGTGGGCGGAGTAGTTGGCGCATCGAGCTGCCCCGCCAGGGACGAATCGGCCGGCATATCGGCGGGTGCGGCCACGAAGTCATACACCCAGATCATATTCGGACGCGCGAGTCCGGGCGAAGTCATCGGCGTTTGCTCGTTGACTTTGGTGGTGGCGCAGCCGGCCAGCATCGCCACCAAAAAGAGGAATCCGAACATTCTAGCGTAGGATTTCATAGCCGGCATCGTAGCTACGTGCAGGGTCCGCGACCATAGTACGAAGGTCTTATGGGAGAGAGGAGGAGCCGGGCTCAATTCTGCATCGACAACCGACGTGCCGCGGATGCCGATTTGAGCGGGCTGTGCAGATGCGAGGACGAATGGGTCGATGACTTGAGCGATGGCTTCTGTGACGGGGCCAGCGCGGCGTGCGGAACTGCGGCAGGCGCGACTGCCTCAGAGGGCGCCGGAGCAGGTGCTGCTGCGGCACTCGAGGGAGCGGCTTCGGGGACGACGGCGGTGGACGGAACAGCCATCGGAGCAGCGACATTCGCGGGAGAGGTTTCGGCCGCTTGAGGAAACGTTTGCTCCGCATCAGGCACAACCGACGCCTCTGCTGCGGGGGCTTGGGAATTCGCCATCGAGGCCTTGCGCTCCTCGTAGTAACGATAGCCGAACCATCCGCCGGCAATCGCGATCAATGCCCACGCGATCGTCATGATCATGCGCCATGGAATCGGCTTGCGCGGCTCGAACATCGCAATCGGCTCCGGCGACCGGCCCGGATTCATGTCGGCGCGCTGCACTTCGCGGATGAAGCGGCTCGCGACCTCCTCGGGCTCGAGAGCGACGAAGACCGCATAGCGGCGCAGAAAGGGCAGCAGGTAAAGCTGATCGGCGATCGATGAGTAATCATCGGTTTCGATCATGGTCAGGTAGTAGGCTGGGATGTTGGAAGCCTTGGCCGCTTGATCGCGCGAGAAGCCGCGCGCCTCGCGCGCCATCGTCATGACCGCGCCGAGCGAATGATCGCTCGACAGGACCGACGGGATAGCGGTGCCGGAATCCTCGATGGGATTTGAGGCCGCATTGCCGGGAGGAGTTTCGGGCGGCTTCTCCGGTGGCGCTTCGGGTTTGCTATCAGCCACGATTTCCAGGTTCCAGGTTTCCGACATCCTACCCCATCCCCCAAATTTGCCCTAGTTGGGACGCTTGCCCGGCGGGAGGTAGGGACGAACTCCGCCGGACTGGATCTTGAGCAATTGCTTGCGTGCAAAATCGACGTAGGAAGGATTGGGTTTGCCCTCGAGGCCGGCGGCGCGAGTGCCGTATTCGATAGCGTGCTGCCAGTCATTCTGCTGCGAGGCGAGCAGGCCAAGGTAATCCCACGCCATCGCGTAGTTGGGCTGATAGGCAACGGCGCGCTGGAAGTCCGCGGATGCGGCGATCATCGCGCCACTTTGGTAGTACTGCACGCCGCGCCGGGTGAAGATGTCGGCGGCCAGCGATTTGAGTTGCAGGTTGTCGGGGTCGTGTGCGAGCGCGGTCTGGATGTCGGCGGCGGCCTCATCGAGACGGCCGGCGGCGAGCGCGTTTTGCGCCGCGTTCTGGTTGATTTGCGCGGAGCATCCGGCGATGGCGATCGCCATCACAACTGCAGGCAGGAAAAAACCCAGCTTCATCATCATGCCCACCACCAATAAGCAGATTATAGTTTGCTCCGCGTCAAACCAATAGCGCCTTCAACGGCCATCATCGGGACAATCGATAGTCGAACCGGCGGTGCCGCCGTTCAAGAGCGCGACCTTCTTTCCTTCGCACCCAATGATAACCGGCGCGGGCGTGAGAGATTGAAGTGCGGGCAAATCTTTTCGATTCGCCACCAACGCAAAGCATTCGTGCGAAGACCACAACTTGCGAAGGTCATCATCGCTGTTGATAAAACTCGCAGTCGCGTCCGGGCTGCCGCTGAACGGAGCGAGTTCGCCACGATAGGAAACCAGCGCCTCGCGAAATCCGGTGTAGAAGGGGATCGAGTGCACATTGTGCCGATACGATCCCACGATGCATCCGGGGCGTAGATGCGTTTTCAATTGCGTCGCGAGGACTCGATAAGAAGTTGCGGCGGCGCCGTCTTTGCGCGCGCGGGAAGCCATCCCCATGATGAGGATCATCCCCAGCGCGAGCGTCATGACGAATGCTCCCGGTCGTTTGCCATCGCGATCAGTCAGGCACGCTGCGGCCGCCATCGCGGCGAGAAGACCCGCGATTAAGCATGTGTCGATCGCGATGGGGTGCGGAAGCTTTCCCCGCATCACCACGGTCGTGACTGCAATTACGGTCCCTGCCAAAAGCGTCAGCGCGGAAAATCCTCCGATGATTCGCCGCGCCTCGCTGGGAGTAAAGTTCCAGATCCTGGAAATTCCCAAACCGGCGATGATCGAAAGCGCGGGAATCGCGGGCAACACATATGAGCCGAGCTTGGCGCGCGGGATCGAGAAGAATACGAAAATCACCAGGAACCAGATGACGAGGAATCGGAGCGCCGACCGATGCGACGGGTTCACGGTGGACTCTTTTGCCCGCAATTCGCGCAGGCCCAACGGCACGAAAAAGAACCACGGCCAGGTGCCGCCGATCACAATGGGGATGAAGAACCATGGTCCCCATCCGTGCTCGGTGTTTTCTAGATAGCGTTGGACATGCTCATGGACGAAGAAGAAATGGAGGAAGCCCGGGTTGCGATACGCCGCCAAGATGAACCATGGCAGCGCGATCACGCAATAAACCACGATCGCGAGAATCCACGGCATGCGAAGGATTTCGTTCGTGCGGCGCTCGACTAGAAGCCATATCAATGCAATCCCACCGCAGAGGACCGGAGCAACCGGTCCTTTCGCCAGCGTTCCAAATGCGAGCATTGCTGCGCAAGCAACGAACCATGGGCGTCCCTGCCCACCGAAATCACGCGTCCGCGCCGCGAGGTAGAATGCGCCGAGCGCGGCCGTCATGAAGAATGCGAGCGCCGGATCGAGCGTCGCAAAGCGAGCGAAGCCGAAAAACAGGGGGCTCAACGCGAGTGCGATAGCGGCAAGGACTGCTACCGCTTCGCCGAACACCACCTCCGCGAGGGCGGCAGTGACCACAACCTGGCCGACGCTGAAGACGGCGGCAGGCAATCGAACCGCGAACTCGTTGATGCCGAGAACCGACATCGCCGAAGCTTCGGCCCAGTAGACCAGCGGCGGCTTTTCGAAATAGCGGACGAAGTTGTCCCGCGGCGTGACGTAATCGCCGCTAAGGTACATCTCGCGCGCGATTTCGCCGTAGCGGCCCTCGTCAGGTTCCCATAAAGCCGGCCGTCCGAGGCCCGGCAAATACAAAATCAGCGCGGCGATTGCGATGAGAGATAGACGGACTGCTGACTGCCGGCCGGATGCCATGACGATGCAGTGTTAAGATGCTGATAGCCCTCGTCAACCACGCGCTGGTCGGAAGGCTGGCTATCACCGATCGCTACCGCATCGAGAAAGTTGGTTTCGTTAGCCGATGGAGGCGGAGCAACGTACGGCTCCGGCGTGATCAGCGGATGCGACATCATCGCTTCTTCGTCGGCCTCTTCTGCTTCGCGAGCGCGCCGAATCGCATTGGTGGCGAGGTTGGCCTGCAGAGTCTGCGAGGGCGGAATTCTAATCACGAGTTCGCGTGCGACTTCCTCTTCCGCGCGGGCCAGTTCGACGTCGCGCAGTTGAAGGAGCGATTCGGCCGAGTTGATCAGGATATCTTCCATATCAAGAGCCGGCATCACATTCATCGACCACCGACTGCCTTCCCCGCGCATCAAGGTCTCGCCGTCGTGCGTCGAAACCATTCGCGAATCCACCCCGACGACATAACCGGAAACCAATGCGAGATAGTACGCGTCGTAACTTTCCACCGTGCCGTACATCACCGCGTCGCAATGGAGCCATTCGCCGAGCTTCAGCACACTGACCCGGTCCAAATCCTCTTCATTGTTGATGCCACGCGACTTCAGCACTGCATCGACCGCAATCGGATTTACAACATTGAACTCACGCTCCGAAAAATACGCGACGAATGCCTTCCGAAGCCGTTGCGCATCGGTCCAGGCCCATTGGTTGCGCTCGTCTTTATTGCGGAAGCTGAGCGGGATTTTGTCGACTCGATATTGCGCCGAGCCGCGATCAGTGAACGGAAGGATCGCGATGGTGGCGGGCGCGTGTTCCTCGTAATCGCTCGCCATCTCGACGTCCAACCCGCCCGGGTCGGTCTCCACAATCCGATCGAAGATGGTCTTCTTGCCGTGAGTTTCAGTCCCGATTTCCCGCTGGTAGAAAGGACGGGTCTCGTAGTTCTGGCTCGCGCATCCGGCGAGCGGGAGCATACAGAGCGTAAGGAGGAGGGAGCAGGTTGTGCGCTTTGGCCCCATAATTCTTTGACGCTGAAGCGAGTACAGTTATTTATGTCTTCGGCAATTAAACTCGCACGAATCAGCCCGGAGACTGTTTCTCGCCGAAGCGATGGGCTTTTGCGGCCCCAATTGGTCTGTAAGAATGCGACGAAACGCTAATGCGTACGAACCTGCGGCGACGCGGGCTGATGAATACTAAAAGCAACATTCTTCCATTCGACGACCACGCCGCACTCGACGCCGAAATGATTTCGGTCGTTATCCCGGTCTACAACGAGGAGGCAAATCTTCCTGATTTATGGAGCCGGGTCTCGGCGGTCATGACAGCGATGACGCGGCCGTGGGAAGTGGTCTTCGTTGACGATGGATCATCTGATGCCTCGCTCAAGATGCTCAGGGGGTTCGCCGAAGAGGCGCCGGGACATGTTCGCGTCGTCGAGCTGTCGCGCAACTTCGGCCAGCACTCGGCGATTCTCGCGGGGTTCAAACAGTCCAGGGGTGACATCGTGGTGACCCTCGATGCCGACCTGCAAAATCCTCCCGAGGAGATTCCGCGCCTGATTCAGGCCATCGACGACGGCAATGATGTTGTCGGTGGATGGCGCGAGGAGCGCCAGGACCAGGCGTTTCGGCGTATCGCATCGCAGTTTCACAACAAGCTCACCTCGGCGATCGTCGGTGTTCCGATGCACGACTACGGATGCATGCTGCGTGCGTATCGACGGCACATCGTTGACACCGTGGTCGAATGTGACGAGAAGGCGGCCTTTGTTCCCGCGCTCGCCAACTCGTTTGCAAAGCGTGTGACCGAGATTCCGGTGGGGCACGCCGAGCGCGCCTCGGGCAGCTCGAAATACAATCTGTTGCGGCTGGCAACACTCAGTCTCAACCTCATCACCGGATTCTCCATGATCCCGATTCAGATTCTCAGCATGATGGGAATCGTGGTCCTGCTGCTCGATGCGCTGCTGGTCGCTTTCCTCGCGCTGCACCGATTGATCTTTGGGCCGCAGGAAGAAGGCGCCTTGTGGCTGCTCTTCACGGTTCTGTTCGGGTTCGTGGGGCTCATCTTCTTCGCGCTCGCTTTGATCGGCGAATACATCGGTCGCATTTACCTGGAAGTGCGCCGCCGGCCGACTTATCTGGTCCGAAAGGTTTATGGCGATAACGAGGGTTCGAATTCCTCGCGCGGCTAGTGGCTGATTCGAATTCCATTGATGCAGCGGTGAAGCGTACGCGATGCGTCCTGTTCGCATACCACGACACCGGCTATGCATTCATGGAGGCATTGCTGGCGCTCGGCGCTCCCGTCATGGCGTTGTTCACGCATGAGGACGATCCTCAGGAGGAAATCTGGTGGCGATCCTGCACCGAACTCGCAGCGCGTCATTCGATTCCGGTTTACAGCCCGGAGCACGTCGATGCCGACGTCGTCGCGCAAATCGAGGCGCTGCGGCCTGACATCATCTATTCGGTTTACTATCGAAATCTGTTGCCTGATGCGATTTTGAATTCCGCGACGATCGGCGCCTTCAACCTTCACGGCTCATTGCTGCCGAAGTATCGTGGCCGCGCCCCCGTCAATTGGGTGCTGGTCAACGGCGAGCGCGAGGCCGGCATGACGCTTCATTATATGGTGGCGCGCGCGGATGCCGGCGACATCGTGGCCCAACGCGCATGCACCATCGACGATAGCGACACCGCGCTGACGCTCTATCGCAAGCTGGTTCCGCTCGGCGCCGAGATCATCCGCGAATACCATCCGCTGATCGTCAGCGGCCGCGCACCCCGCACCAAGCAGGACTTGGGGCGCGGCAGCTATTTCGGACGCCGTCGCCCTGCCGATGGGCGCATAGATTGGCGATGGCCCGCCCGCAGGGTCTTCAACCTCGTCCGCGCTGTCACACATCCTTACCCGGGAGCGTTTTGCTTCGCAGCGGGAAGGAAACTCTTTGTCTGGGAAACCCGCATAGCCAATGAGGCCGGCGTCAGGGGGTTGCCGGGCGAGATCGTCGGCGAGAAAGACCGCGGATTGGAAATCGCCGCGGGTCAAGGAAGCCTGATCATGACGCGCATCCAGTTCGAGAGCGGTATCGAGGGAGATGCTCGCGAAGTTCTTGGCGCCTCAAACGCGCGTCCTCGCGCGCTGCTATAGTGGCACCGTTCCCCTATAATGTGCGCGCTACAAAAGTTTCGGGCGCACGGATTCGCGCGCATGCTCTTTCCGATGGAGGATAAATGAAGGTTCTCATAACCGGCGGAGCGGGATTTCTCGGGTCCCACGTCTCCGACGCATTCATCGCGCGCGGCGACGAAGTCTTCGTGCTGGACACTGGCGCGATCGGCAAAGTGCGGCATCTGCTCAACAACCCGCGCTTCCACTACGTCCACGATTCGATTTTCAACCTGGAATTGATCGACAGCCTCGTCGCGAAGGTCGATCTCGTCTATCACCTCGCGGCGGTGGTCGGCGTCGAACATTATGTAGGCGATCCCTACGAAACGTTGAACGTCAATGTTAACGGGACCCAAAACATCCTCAAGGCCGCCTACAAGTACAACAAGAAGGTGGTGTTCAGTTCGACCTCGGAGGTTTACGGCCGCAATCCCAAGGTGCCGTGGCGCGAGGACGACGATCGCGTGCTCGGCGCTACTACCATCGATCGCTGGTGCTATTCGACTTCGAAGGCGGTCGGCGAGCACTTCTGCTTCGCCTACCATAAGCTCGGACTGCCGGTTACCGTAGTGCGATTTTTCAATGTCTATGGCCCGCGTCTAGACAAAGTTGACGTCGGCCGATTGTTCACCATCTTCATGGGGCAGCTGCTGCGAGGCGTCGATCTCACGGTTATCGGCGACGGCGCCCAGACTCGATGCTTCACCTATGTTACTGATGCGGTCGCGGCGATCGTCGCCGCAGGTATGAAGCCGGAGGCCGACGGGCAGGCGATCAACATCGGTATCGAAGTCGAAACCACGGTGCTCGAATTCGCCAGGCTGATGATCGAGCTCTACGGCGAGACTAAATCGAAAATCAAATTCGTGAGCCAGGAAGAAATCTACGGCAACAGCTACGAGGACATCCCGCGCCGGGTGCCTGACACCACCAAGATGAAGACGCTCCTCGGCGTGACGCCGAAGGTTTCGCTGCGCGAGGGCACCGCGCTCTCGATGGAATGGTTTCGCCAGGAACAGAATCGCTGACGCGGCGCCGCGGGTGAAAGTTGCTCTTAAAATCGACGTCGACACGCATCAGGGGCTCGGCCTCGGGGTGCCGCGCCTCGCCGCGATGCTCAGGCGTGAAGGCATCGCCGCGTCGTTTTACGTCACGATGGGTCCCGACAACTCCGGGCGCGCGATCATTCGAGTCCTTCGAAATCGCGGCTTCCTCGCAAAGATGTTTCGCACCAACGCGGTCTCGATGTACGGCCCGCGCACTATCCTGTCGGGCACGCTGTTGCCGTCGCGTCCTATCGCGCTCGCGTTTCCCGAAGTGATGCGCGACTTGAAGCGTTCGGGCTTCGAAGTCGGTGTGCATGGCTACGATCATGTGCGATGGCAGGATCAGCTCGATCGCATCGGCGATGACGGCATCCGCAACGAACTCGGCGACGCGTTCGAGGCTTATCGCGCGATCTTCGGATCTCCCGCGCGCAGTTTCGCCGCGCCTGGTTGGCGCACCAACGACGCGGCCCTGCTCGCTCTCGACGAGGCGAATCTCGCCTATCGAAGTGACACGCGAGGCCGCGATCCCTATCGATGCATCGTCGAGGGGCGCGTCCTCAAAACCATCGAGATTCCGACCACGCTGCCTACTCTCGACGAGGTGATGGGGCTGCCGGAAATTCCGGACGCGAACGCGGCGCAGCGCTTCTACCTAGCGCAGTTCAAAGACGATGCCCTCAATGTGCACACCGTTCATGCGGAGACCGAGGGCATGGGCCAGCTCGAGATGTTCACCGCGCTCTTGCGCGCGTTGAAAGAGCGCGGCGCTGAATTCGTGCGCCTCGAAGAGGTGGCCTCGAGCCTGAATGCCGCCGAGTTGCCGATCTGTCCGGTGATCCGTACCACCTTGCCCGGCCGCGCCGGCTGGATTTCCGCTCAGGGCGAGCCAGCCGCCGCCGATCTCTAAACCGAAAATTCCGCGGGCTGCCCGAGGAGGATTGCTCCGCCGCGGGTGATCCATCCTTCGGCGGCGGCGGCGTGTTGCGTCAGCGTATGGATATCGCGAAGACATCGCTGTAGTGGCGATGAATCATACGGCGCGCTGCCGCCGCCCGCGGTGTAACAGGTGTCAACGATCGATGCCGCGGTATGCGCAACCCATGCGACGGTTGCGGTCGCCTCGATTTGATCATTCGGGAGGAGCGGATTTCCGGCCACTGCGTTGCTCCAGATGTTATTCGCTTCGCTCATCAGGAGAGCGCGCGCCGAGCGGAGCGTCAGATCGGCGTTCCCGATCCGATACTGAAATAGCGGCGCGTCCACCATCGAGGTCGATGCGTAAAGACGTTTCTTGTTGGTCGTCGCCAGCGCCACGATCTCCCGCAGTGCTCGCTTCGCGATTCCGATCCCGACCGCCGCGATGTGCAACGCGAAGTATGCGAGATGTGCGGAGTACAGCGGTCCGGGAATCGAGGATTGCCCCATGAAGATGTCGATACTGTCCGTCGTCGGCACCCGAAGATCTTCCACCTCGATGTCATGGCTGCCGGTCCCGCGCATACCGCTCACCGACCACGTATCGAGGATCTTCACCGCCTCTGGCGGAAAGAGCATCGCGCGAATTTCAGAGCTGCCCGGAATAAGCCCCGGCCGAGGTTTGCCACTCTCGGTCACCACGCAGTTGCCGATCAGCCAATTGCTATGCTGACATCCGCTCGCGAACGCCCATCGCCCGTTCACAATGTACTCATCGCCGCGCAGCTCAGCTGTTCCGCGCGGAGCGAAGCCTCCACCGGCGATGACGTCGGGACCCTTCGCATAAATCTCATCGAATCGATTGCGCGGCAGGAGCGCGAGCAGTTGCGGCGTCTCGGAGCCGATCATCACCGTCCATCCGGTCGCGCCGTCGGCCTCGCCGATCGCCTCGATGATCTCCATGCTGGTGGGAAAATCGATTTCCATTCCGCCATGACTCTTGGGCGTGAGCATGCGAAACAGCCCGAGCGCGATGAGCTCGGCGAGCAGGTCCGGCGGCAATCGCCTGCCCGCTTCGATGTCCGCCGACCGCGCGCTGATTTTGGGCGCGTACTCGCGCACCGCGTTGAGAAGGTTTTCCGCCTGAGTCGCCATCGATGCCTCCGTGAACGAGTCTCAATAGCATCCTCGTCGTCAGGTGACGATCCGAACGGTCTATGGTATTCGTTGGGCAAATTCGCCGAGGGAGAATACCGCGATGCCACAGCCGCAATTTTTTGCCGATAGCCCCAAAGACGTCGGACTCGATCCCGCCAAGGTCCAGGCGCTCCTCGATCGCGCCGAGCGCGAAGTGAAGGAAGGCCTGCTGCCATCGACGCAGGTCGCGATCGCGCGCAACGGAAAAATTGCGGCGATGCGCACGGTCGGCAGCGCGGTGCAGGGCGGCGTCAACAAGCCTGCCACCAACGACACCTTCTATGTGATCTTCTCATGCACCAAGGCGATCATCTCGTCGGCGATCTGGATGCTCATCGGCGAAGGGAAGCTGAAAGTCAGCGAGAAGGTTGCGGATATCATCCCCGAGTTCGGCACCAATGGAAAAGAGGTCATGACTGTTGAGCAGTGCATGCTGCATATCGGCGGATTTCCCAACGCGCCGTATCCACAGGGAGACTGGGGCGATCGCAGCAAACGCCTCGAGCGCTTCAAGACCTGGCGGCTGGAGTGGCCGATCGGCAGCCAGTTCATGTATCACGCGACCTCCGCGTTCTGGGTGCTCGCGGAAATCCTCGAGCGCCGCAGCGGCAAGGAGTTCCGCCAGTTCGTCGCCGAGCGTATCGCCACGCCGCTCGGCATTCCCGACCTACGGGTCGGATGCCCGCTCAATCTGCAAAGCCGCGTCGCGCAAGTGATCCATGTCAGCCAGGCGCTCACCAACGACGAGCGCAAAAAGATGGGCCTCCCGCCGCTGCCGGAAACCGAAGTGACCGAGGACGCCATCAACGGATTCAATAATCCCAAAGTTCTGGAGGCAGGAGTTCCGGGCGGTGGTGGCGTGACGACGGCTGCCGATCTCGCGCTGTTCTACCAGGGCCTCCTGCACAATCGCAGCACCGATGGAAAGCAGATTTGGAATCCCGAAACCCTCGCGGATGCGATCCGTCCACGCTCCGGCGACTACAAGGATCCGATGTTCGGCGTCACCGTGAATCGCGGCCTCGGCGTAGTCGTCGCGGGCGGCGACGGCAAGTCAAATTATCGCGGTTTCGGCAAAACTAACAGTGCGAATGCCTTCGGGCATGGCGGTGCGGGCGGTCAAATCGGATGGGCCGATCCCGGCACCGGCATCTCGCTCGGCTACTGCACCAACGGCTTCGATCGCAACGATGTGCGCCAGGGACGCCGCGGCGTCGCGCTCTCGAGCCTCGCAGCCGACTGCCTCGCGAAGTAGGTTTTTAGGCGGACTTTGCTCCACCTCCCCCGTTGATCGGGGGAGGTGGACCGGCGCAGTTCATGCGATGGCTGCGAGCATGAACCGTGACGGGACGGAGAGGGACCTCAGCTCCGGATTCCTGTCTCTGCTCCGCCCCCTTAATTCGCGCCAGGTTCGATGAGTTCGAGGATGGTGCCGTCCGGATCATAGAAACACGCGAACAACGCCTCGCCGGCGCCGGTCCGAATTGTCACTGGCTCGGAGATGAAGCTGACTCCCTCGTTCTTCAAGCGCTGATACTCCTCGCGCAAACCCTTGGTGAAAAGCGCGATCCTCGCGATGCCGAGATGATTCAACTGTGCGTATGGCTTCGCCTCGTCGCGCGGCTTGCTCCATTCGATGAGATCGAGCCGGGTCGCATGAGGATCATCACTCAGAGTCATAATCGCGGCTCGCGCGACCGAATTAGGCAGTCCCAACCCGCGACCAGTTTCCGATCCGGCATCCGACTTGCCTACTGCTGAAATATCGAGGACGACTTTGAACCCGAGCATTTTGTAGAAGCGCAGCGACCGCTCGAAGTTCGAACAATTGACGTTCACATGGAACAGCGACTTGATCATGATGGCCTCCGTCGAGTCTCCGAGACTCGCGCGAGGCGGTCGAACGATCAAGGCTCGAATGGATTCTTGAGTACGATGGTGGCGTCGCGCGAGGCGCCCACGCCGATCATCGCGATCTGCACGCCGCATAATTCCGCGAGGCGTTCGACATAGCGTCGCGCATTCGTCGGAAGCTCATCGAGGGTGCGCGCGCTGTCGGGCTTCTCATGCCATCCCGCGATCTCTTCGTACACCGGCTTGGCTTTCGCGAGCGCGTTGCGGCCGGGAGGCATCGTGTCGAAACTTTCCTTGCCGATTTTGTAGCCGACGCAAATTTTCAGCGGGTCGATGCCGGTGAGCACATCGAGCTTCGTGAGCGCGAGGCCCCACATTCCATTGACGCGAATCGCATAGCGCGCCAAGGCAGCATCGAACCATCCGATGCGCCGCGGCCTGCCGGTCGCGCTGCCGAATTCCGCGCCTTCCTCGCGCAGCGAATCCCCGAGCGCGCCATGAATCTCGGTCGGGAAAGGCCCCGCGCCGACGCGCGTGGTGTAGGCCTTGCTGATGCCGAGCACCGCGTCGAGTTTTCCCGGCGGTAGGCCGCCGCCCGCATACACCGCGCTCGCAATGCAGTTCGACGACGTCACAAACGGATAGGTGCCGTAGTCGATATCGAGCATGGTGCCGTGCGCGCCTTCGAAGAGAATTTTTTTATCGTGGCGCGTAGCGTTTGCGACGTACGCCGAAGTGTCGGTGATGTAGGGCAGCAGGCGGCGGCGGAGTTTCTGCAACTCGGCGAGAAGAGCCTTGCCGTCGATCGGCTTGGTCTTCAGCACCGCCTTCAAGTACAGATTTTTCTCCTTGATGTTTCGTTCCAGCTTGTCCTTGAACGAGGCCCAATCGATGAGGTCGTCGAAGCGCAACCCCTGGCGCGACATCTTGTCTTCATAAGTCGGGCCGATGCCGAAGCCGGTGGTGCCGATGGCGCGCTTACCGAGGCGCGCCTCGCGCGCGCGATCGATCGCGATGTGGTACGGCATCACCAGGTGCGCATCGAAGCTGACCAGCAGTCGCCCATCGAGGTTGACGCCGCGCTTTTTCAGATTCTGGATTTCCTCGATCAGCGCGAACGGATTGACGACCATGCCGCCGCCGATGACGCAAACCTTCTCGCCGTTGAGCGCGCCCGATGGCACCAGGCGCAGGATGAATTTCTCGCCGTCGATGACGAGCGTATGCGCCGCGTTGTTGCCGCCCTGGAAGCGCACAATTATTTCGGCATCGGCAGCGAGCAGGTCAACGATCTTGCCCTTGCCCTCATCGCCCCACTGGCTTCCCACTACGGCGACGGTATTCATTCTCTATTGCTCACGATCGCACACACGCGTACCTCGCCCGCAAGGGCGGTTCAATTCGGTTCAAGCGATGTCAGAGTTTCAAGAGGCTCGCGGAAATAATCGCGGGCATCGTCTTTAGCTGATCGAGCAACGCGCCGGGCACCGGTCCATCCACGGCGAACAGGCTGAGCGCCGATCCACCGGCGCGATCACGGCCGAGATCGAGCCCCGCGATATTCACCTTCGCCTGGCCGAGCAGCGTTCCCACCGTGCCGACCACGCCGGGCACGTCACGGTTGCGGAGCATCAGGAAATATCCTTCGGGCACCGACTCGACGCTGAACCCATCGATGCGGATGAGGCGCATCGCGCGATTGCCGAGCACCGCGCCGGCCACCTGATGCTCTCCACTACCAGTTTTCACCGTTACACTAAGAGTGTTCACGAAATCGGTAGTCTCGCGCGAGCGAGTTTCCTTGATGGATACGCCACGTTCGCGCGCGATGAATGGCGCGTTGACGTAGTTCAGCGCCTCATCGAGAAAGCCGCCGAGGAGCCCCTTCACCACCGCGGCGGTGATTGGCTCGGCCTTCAGATTCGCGGCCTCGCCACCGAGACCGATGGTGACTTCGGTCGGAGTCTCGGTGATGAGTTGCGCGGCGAGGCGTCCGAGCTTCTCGCCCAGCGTCAGATGCGGTCCGAGAACTTCCAATTCTTTCGGCGACACCGCCGGTATATTGACTGCCTGACTGATAGTGCCTTCGAGGAGAAAATCGACCACCTGATGCGCGATATCGACGGCGACCTGCACCTGCGCTTCTTCGGTCGCGGCGCCGAGATGTGGGGTGACGACCACGCTGTCGAGCTTGAGCAGCGGATTATCGGGCGAGGGTGGTTCCTCGACGAAGACATCGAGTGCGGCGCCCGCGACTTTCCCCGAGTTGATGGCATCGACCAGCGCGGTCTCATCGACGATGCCGCCGCGCGCGCAGTTGATGATGCGCACGCCCTTCTTCATTTTCTCGAAGGCGGCGGCGCCGACCAGCCCGCGGGTGTCATCGGTCAGCGGCGTGTGCACGGTGATGAAATCGGAGCGGCGGAAAATCTCCTCGAGGCCGACCAGCTCGATGCCGAGGCGGTCGGCGGCCTCGCGGGTCATGATCGGATCGAAGCCGATCACCTTCATCTTAAGGCCCTGCGCGCGATCGGCGACGATCCGGCCGATGTTGCCGAGGCCGACCACGCCCAAAACCTTGCCGCAAACTTCGGCGCCGGTGAAGCTCTTGCGATCCCATTTGCCCGCTTTCAGAGTCGCGTTGGCGATGGGAATTTTCCGCGCACACGCCATCATCATCGAGATCGCGTGCTCCGCGGTGGTGACGCTGTTGCCATGGGGGCTGTTCATCACTACGATGCCGCGGCGCGTAGCCGCTTCGAGGTCAACATTGTCGATGCCGACGCCGGCGCGGCCGATCACCTTGAGCGAGTCGGCGTGATCGATGATTTCGCGGGTGACCGTGGTGGAGCTGCGAATCACCAGCGCGTCATAGGGCGCGATGATGAGCGCCAGTTCGGCCGGCTTGAGCCCGGTCTTGACGTCGACCTGCAGCTCGGGATGGCTTTTGAGGACATCTACTCCTTGTGAAGAAAGTGAATCACTGAGTAGGACGCGGAATTTTCTATCGGGCATGATTAATCGTCAGCTCTGGTAAATCGTGATCTCTCTCAGACGCTTTTGGCGATGCGCGCCTGCACGGCGGCGACGCCGGCGCCCATGCGCACTTCCATCCCCACGAACTTGAGCGCCATCTCCAGCGCGCTCACCGCAATCAGCATGTCAAAGGGACTCTGGTCGCCCATGTGGCCGATGCGCACCAGCTTGCCCTTCATCTGATCCTGGCCACCCTGAATCGAGACGCCGAGTTGATCGCGCATATGCTTCACGACCTTGCCGGTGTCGATGCCGTCGGGCGCGAGAAGTCCGGTAACGCTCGGCGCGGGATTCTCCGGGCGCAATCAGGTTGAGGCCGAGCGCGGCGCCGGCCTCGCGGGTGGCCTGCGCCATCAGCGCGTGGCGTGCATAGACGTGCTCGAGGCCCTCGGCATGAATCAGCTCCAGCGACTTGTTGAGGCCGAAGACCAGCGAGACGGCAGCCGTCCACGCGGTGGTATGCTCATCGCGCTGCGCCTTGAGCTCGCGATTCAGGTCGAAGTAGAAACGCGGAGTCTTGATGCTTTTGGCGCGGTCCCATCCGCGTTGCGAGAGCGCGATCATGCCGAGGCCGGGCGGCAGCATCAGCGCCTTCTGACTGCCAGTCACCAGCGCGTCGATGCCCCACGCATCCATCTTCTGTTCGAACACGCCGACCGAGGTGATGCCATCGACGATGAGCATCGCATTGCGGCGCTTCGCGATCTCGCCGATCGCGGCAATCGGATGCACCGCGCAGGTCGAGGTTTCGCTGGCCTGGACGAAAATCGCACGCGCCTCGGGATGCTGCTTGAGCGCGTCCTCGATTTGTTCGGGGCGCACGGCGCGGCCCCATTCGACTTTCACCTCATGCGGCACCATCCCGAAGGTGGTGAGCATCTTGCCCCATCGCTCGCCGAACTTGCCGCCATTGACGAAGATTGCCTGTTCGCCGGGCGCCAGCAGGTTGACGACCGCGGACTCCATCGCGCCAGTGCCGGTGGAGGAGAGGAGGATGACTTCCTCTCTGGTGCCGAAGAGCGGCTTCAGGCGTTCGCGCGCCTGATCCAGCGTGCTGGAGAATTGCGGCGTGCGATGGTGGATGACCGGATGCGCCATCTCGAGCATGACCTCGGGCGGCACGGGCGCGGGACCGGGGGTGAACAAATACTTTTTTAATGCTGGCACAATAATGCTCGCGGAAATTCTGGACTGCGGGCCGCATCCGGCTGGCAAAAAAAAGGCTGGTGTCCGCAGGTGCGGAACGCCAGACCCCGAGTATGAATCTCCAGCCCTGTGTGGGCCCCCGTCCTAGCTACAGGGATAAATGACGGTTCGAATAGAGTCAAGGCGAGGTGCAGATGAGGCATCAACAGAGCGGGCTGGTTTGAGCTATGGTTTGATGCCTGCGGCTGTCGCAGTCGAGGTTGGGCATGCAAGCGCCAGATGCAGCGGAATGATGGCATTCGCAGAAGAACATTTGCCGTAGTCGGACGGCGTTTTCGTTGGAGATTATCTAATGAATTCAATTTGTTACGCCGTCTATTCTCCTGATCTCGCAGTGGCTTTGTTTTTACGTTTTTGACGTATGGTCAAGACAACCGAGTGGCTTTGTTTTTGCGCTTACGAGCCTCGCATGCGATGGCTCCGAGTTCCTGGTTTCTTTGCCATGAGGATGTCGGATCAGCGAACGAATTGGTGACCAGAATTTGAGAAAGTCCTCTATTTCCAAGGATAAAGTGGGTTTGTTTTTTCACAATTTGCATTCGACGAATCATCTGAGCGCTATAAGAACGATGGCGTCCCCCAGGGACGCCACATCATTATGATACCACACCTCAACCGCGCGTTCCTTGTCTTCGCCATCGCCATGGTGATTCTGCCGGCGCGGGCGTTCGCGCAGTTGTCACTGCCGGGCAAGGTCACGACCTATCGCACCGTCGATACCGATTCCGGTGAGGAACTGAATCGAACGCGCGCATGGCAGGCGACCGATCGCGGTACCGCCGTCGAGATGACTGCGGTCACCTATCCGGTGGGCACCCAGGTCGTCAGCGAATGCGCCTATGCCAACGGACCGACGCGCCCGGCTACGTCGTATCGGTCCGTCATGCGCGCCGCCAATGGCGAAATCGAGCGCTCCGACTTCGATACCTTCGACCCCATCTACTATCCGTTTCTCGCGCAGCCGGTCACTTCGGATATGCAACCCGCCGCATGCTTGAATCGCCGCGCACTCGACCTCGCGACGCTGATCGGCGGCGGCTCGATTACCACCTGGCTCTGGTCAGATTCGGGTATGGTCGGGGTGATTCTGCAAGGCGACGGCGAGGAGAGGGTGACCGTTCCGGCCGGCAGCTTCGATGCGCTGCGGGTGCGTATCGATCTCGATTTGAGCAAAATCTTCCCCCGCGTGCCGGCACTGTTCCTGAAGCTGGTCAAACCGAGCATAACGCTGTGGGTTACGCGCACCGAGCCTTACTCCGTGCTCAAGATGGTCGGCCTCGGATCCAACGGCGGATCGCAACATAAGAATACCGTCATCGAACTGGTGTCGATTAGCGAGCTGAATGCCACTGGTTTCCCGGCGGTGGTAGATCTCGCGCCGGCGGATGAGCCCGGGCCGAGTCCGCATGTCACCGCGGTCAATTCGGCCAGCTTCGCGCAGGGGGCGAGGGCAGGGCACGTGACTCTCTCGAGTGACTCGACACCACCAGGCGAGTTGCTGGTCGCGCACGTCGCATTCAACAATGGGCTGGCGACCGAGAGCCGCACGCTGATCAATCCTCATGCCTCGCCGGTGACGGTTTACCTCGACGATCGCAGCCTCAGCGCGAGCGGCGCGGTCGTGCGCAAGCACGTGTTGTATTTTCGCAAGGCCGCTTTCCCCGAGGACCCCAACAAGGAGCTGCCATCCGATCTGTATGGCGGCGACACGACGCTCGGGCTGGTTCTTCCGCGCATGCTGCCTGACGGCACCGATGAGTCGAGCTTTCACGTGATGGATTTCTATGGCCAGGTGAACCAGCTGACCATCAACAAGCAGGGGACTACCACCATCGCGCTGACGAGCGACGATACCAATGCGATTTACGCGAAGTTAAAACCGATCGTCGATATTCCATTCCTGCTGCGGCCACTGGCGTATTTTTTCATCCCCACCTTCGATGCCTATTTTGATACCGATCCATCGCATCGGTTGTTGAAATTCGAGGGACCGCTGGGGCCTCCGGGCGTGCCTACCGCCACGATGATCGCGGATGAGAAAGTGCCGAATACGTCGCCCGCGAAAATCAAATAAGCCCTCGCCCTCGAAAGACTTCCACGCCGATGGTTGATAATGTTTGCGGCGACGAAAACATCGTGATCACCAGGCGGGATTTTTTGAAGAAGACCGGGCTGCTCGCCGGCGCCCTCGCGATGCCCACCATCGCTCCGCATTCGCAGCCCACCGAGAGCGAGGACGAATCGCATGAGGTAATACCGAGGCCCTCGGTCAGTGCCTCCTCGATCGCAAACTTCGTCGATCCTCTCCCGATTCCGCAGGTTGCCAGGCCGTCGGGCGAACGCGAGGACCCATTCAATCGTGGCCGAAGCATTCCTTTTTACCGCATCGAGATGAGCGAGGTGTTCGCCAAGCTTCATCGCGATCTGAAGCCGACCCGGCTCTGGGCGTATGGTGGAACCTCGCCCGGTCCCATTATCGAAGCGCAAAGTGGTCATCCCCTGATGGTGGAATGGGTGAACGCGCTGCCAAAGGCGCACCTGTTCGCGGTCGATCATCACATCCACGGCGCCGAGGCGAATAAGCCCAATGTGCGCGCCGTGGTGCATCTGCATGGCGCTAAAGTGCGGCCCGACAGCGACGGCTACCCCGAGGACTGGTATGTGCCGGGCAAGTCGCTGACCTCGTACTATCCGAATCACCAGCACGCCGCGATGCTCTGGTATCACGACCACGCACTCGGCATCACGCGCCTCAATGTGTATGCGGGTTTGTTCGGCGCCTACTTCATCCGCGATGAAGCCGAGCGCGCGCTCAATCTGCCGGGCGGAAAATATGAAATCCCGCTCATCCTGTGCGACCGGAAGATCGATTCGCAAGGGCAGCTGGACTATCCGGTCGCGCCGATGTTCATGGCGCCATGGCGGCCGGAATTTTACGGCAACGCGATGCTGGTCAATGGCAAGTTGTTTCCATTTCTGGAGGTCGAGGCGCGCAACTATCGCTTTCGGGTCGTCAACGTATCGAACAGCCGCTTCCTGAGCCTGTCGCTATCCGACCAACGGCCATTCAGTCAGATTGGATCCGATCAGGGACTGCTGCGCGCACCCATCGAGGTGACGCCGGTCATTCTCGCGCCTGCCGAGCGCGCCGACCTCATTATCGATTTCGCATCTGAGGGAGGGAGAAAAATCGTTTTGAGCGATTCGTCGGGGCCGATTATGCAGTTTCGCGTCGCTTCGTCGTCGGTGGCCGATCCCATTCGGCTTCCCAAAAAATTGCGCCACATCGCGCCGCTCGCGCCGAGCCGTGCGGTGCGGACCCGCACCCTCACCCTCGATCAATACAACGATCCTTCGGGCAAGGTAATGCGGATGTTACTCAACGGGACTCATTGGGACATGCCGATTACCGAGAAGCCGAAGCTCGGAAGCATCGAGGTCTGGCGCTTCGTGAACCTGACGCCGGACTCGCATCCGATCCATTTGCACCTGGTGAGGTTCCAAATCCTCGGACGGCACGAATTCGACCTCGAAGCGTATCGGAAATCGAAAACGCTTCGCCTCGTCGGTCCATCGAAACCTCCCGACCCCAACGAATCCGGCTGGAAGGACACGGTGCGATGCCCGCCGAAGACCGTGACCTCGATTATCGCGCACTTTGAAGGTTTCACCGGACGATACGTTTGGCATTGCCACGTGCTGGAGCACGAGGACAACGAGATGATGCGTCCGTACGAGGTGATAGGGTGAAGGCAGGCCTAGAAAACCCAGCCCGAGGAACTCGAGGCGCGCGCGATGACCGCGACCTGGCGGCCGATCAATTGCCATGCAGCGCCGCCGCGGATCCATACGTTCATGTAGCTGCAGTACACCGTCTTGCCGGCATCAGGCCCGTTGGCGGGGGCGATTGATTCATTGCCGGTGGTGACCACGACATCGCCCTTGACCGCGATGCGGGAAATCTTGCGCTCGAAAGATTTGAAGCGAATCTGGCCGCTCTTAATCCGCAGCAGAAAGTGATCCTTGGTGTAGACGATATTTTCGGTGGCGTTGATGAGCAGCTCATCGGCCCACAAAGCTTCCAGTTTCGGCACATCGACGGCGACCCGCGCGGCAGCTTCAACGGTTTCTAATTTTTCAATCTCGCTCTCGTGGGATGGGGTGTTGGGTTGGCTCATAAGCGATTTCCCCGCCTTACCTGGCTTGAGCTGAAACGGGCACGCGCCGAGTTTTTATGACAAAGCGTCCCTTGAGTCGAAGATAACCATCGAGCCGAGAGTAGCACGGGTGCTCCTGGCGGCTGCGGCTGATCGTCGGCACGATTGCCGTCAACGCCACCCGAACGCGGTCTAATTGATCGCATTAGATGCCACGTTTATCTTATACCGCTCCAATATCGCAAAACTCGACTAAAACCCATTCGGTGCAATTATCAATCGGGATCTCACTGACGCCTAGGCCAATCCTCGATTTGTTAATAGACGTTTAGTAGGCATTGTTATATATATGTAACTCTAAACCTGAAAAGACCAAGGATGTTCATCTGTGTCGTCTAACCGCCGTTTAATCGCTGTTGTTGCAATTTTGCTACTTTTTGTAGTGATTATGCAGCTTGCGGTGGCGCAATCGGTTCCCAGCATCAGTGTTCTCACCAATCGCTATGACAACCAGCGCGACGGCCTCAATAGCTCCGAGCTAGCACTTACTACCGCCAACGTTAATTCGAAGAGTTTTGGGAAACTGTTCGCAGCCCCGCTCGATGGCAACGCATATGCCCAGCCGCTGTATGTACCCGGGGTCACCATTAACGGGTCGATCCACAACGTCGTTTACGTTGCGACCGAGAATGACAGCGTTTATGCCCTCGACGCCGACAGCAATGGCTCGCCGCTCTGGCAAACCAGCTTTCTCGATCCAGACAACGGAATCACCACGGTCTCGAGCAACGATGTCTCGGCCAAGAATCCCCTGCCCGGATGCGTCGATGTCAACCCGCAATATGGAATTACCAGCACACCCGTAATCGACCCGAACAGCAACACTATATACGTCGTCGCAAATACCAGCGAGAACGGAACCCAGGAATATCACCTGCATGCCCTGGACATAACCACCGGGCAGGAGAAGTTCGGTGGTCCAGTCTTGATTCAGGCCTCGATACCCGGCACGGGCGACGACAACGACGGCAACGGCAATGTCCTGTTTGATGCGACACAGGAGTTACAACGCCCCGGGCTGCTGTTGTTGAACGGGGTGGTCTACATCGCATTCGGATCGCATTGCGATCTCGATCCATGGCACGGATGGCTGCTCGGCTACACCGCTTCAGGGTTGAGCCAGATTTATGTTTACAACACCACCCGCAATGGTGGTGAGGGGGCGATCTGGGAGGACGGCACCGGACCCGCCACCGATGCGAGCGGCGATGTGTACCTCAGCAGCGGTAACGGTGACTTCGACGCCGGCCTTACGACGCCGGTGAATCTCGGGAATGCCCTGCTGCGGCTTGGCGTGCGCAATGGCGTTTTCGGGGTGGTCGATTATTTCGTTCCCACCGACTATGCAGCACTTAACTCGGCAGACTACGATCAGGGCTCCGGCGGCGTGACCGTACTGCCCGACCAGTCATCGGGTCCACCGCATCTGCTGATCAATGCGGGAAAGAACGGCACCATCGTATTGGCTAATCGCGACAACCTCGGTCAATTCAACTCGACCGCGGACAATGTCGTGTTCGAAATCCCCAGTCCCAATCCCAACACCATCCTGAACTGGAGCACGCCCGCGTTCTGGAACGGCAATGTGTACTTCATCATGTCAAAGGATGTGCCGCGTTCCTTCGCCCTCAGCGGTGGAACCCTGACGGCGGCATCGGTCGGAACGCATAAGTTTCCGTTTCTGGGCAGCCAGCCGGTGATTTCTTCGAACGGGAACAGCAACGGAATTCTCTGGACACTGGAGAACAAGGGCTCCAAGGTCACCACCGGCGCGGGGATGCTTCACGCCTGGGACGCCCTGAATCTTACCAACGAACTTTACAATAGCGATCAGAACGGGAGCACGGACGTTCCAGGGCTGAGCGTCAAATTTTGCGTGCCGACCGTCGCCAACGGCAAAGTCTACGTCGGCACTCAGACCGAACTCGACGTTTATGGCCTGACCACCAACGCCACGCCCACGCCGACCGCGACCTCCAGCCGCGGCGCGACGCCAACCCCGACTTCCACCGCCGTTCCGAGCGCCACCCCGACTTCAGCCGAGGTTGCGATTACGGCGCCGCTCAATGGAGCCACGGTATCAGGCACGGTTCCGTTCTCAGTAACATTCGCGGGGAACGTGACCTGGGTCAACGTCTATGTCGATGGCGAGTATTTCAACTCGACCCCGCCCTCGACCTTCAGTTGGGATTCGACCACCGTGGCGAATGGATCGCATACGCTCTCCGCGACCGCATTCGCCGCCAACAGCACCGTCCTCGGCACTGCCTCGATCAATGTTACGGTGCAGCAAGGAGCGCCGCCGACGGCGACCGCGACCCCTACCGCGACCGCAACCCCGTCCTCGAGCATCAGTTTCGTCGGTGCGAGCGCGTTGACGGATTCGAGCACGGCGGTAACCAGCATAACTGTCGGTGTGCCGACGGGAGTTGCGGCGGGAGACGCGATGCTCGCGCAGATCGTCGTCTTCGACGGCACCGGGACGAATGTCCCTACCGCGCCGGCAGGATGGACCAACATTCGGCATGATTCGGTAAACGCCACCAATCAGGCGACCTCATGGCTCTACTACAAAGTTGCGGGAGCGAACGAGCCGGCCACTTACACGTGGACCATCAGCTCGAACTTCGCCGCCGGTGCGATGGGCGACTGGCGCGGCGCTTCGATTACGCCGATCGAAAATTCTTCCGGAGCAACGGCTTCCGGCACCAGTCCGATTTCAGCCTCGGCGCCGTCGCTGACGCCGAGCAGCAACAATGATCTGCAGGTGTATTTCTATGGGGGGCAGGCCGCGACCGCCCCGACCATCACACCATCTACGACGTTAACGAAGCGTTTCGATGTCGGGTCATCGAAAGAGGGCTTCACCCTCGCATTCGCGGATTTGGTCGCTCCGGCTGCCGGCATCGCATCTCCTACCTATGTGGCGAGTGGAAGCGTCTCGGGCAGTTTGGTGATGACGGCTCAGGCCGTCCTGCTTACCACGGTGCAGAGCGCGACTCCGACGCCAACACGGACCGCATCGGCGACTCCCACGGCTTCCGCGACCGCGACCGTCGCATCGACGGCGACCGCAACTCTGACTTCGACAGCGACCAGAACTGCGACGGCGACCTCGACCCAAACGGCGACGCCGACCATCACGGCGACGCCTACGGCCTCGGCCACGCTGACTCCGACTGCGACTCAGACCACCACCGCAACTCCGACCGCAACGCCAACCACGGCCGCGACCTCAACGGGCAGCCCCACGGCCACGACCACCGCAACTGGAACTTCAACCCCAACGCCGACCACCACCGCGACAGCGACCGCAACACTGACGCCGACGGCCACGTTGACTCCAACTATCACTGCAACGCCTACGATCGCCGCGACGCCGACGGCTACTCAGAGCGCAACCTTAACCGCGACGCCGACGGCTACGCTCACGCCGACCGCGACTTTAACCGCCACCATCACGGCGACCGCGACGCAAAATCCGACGCCGAGCAGCACGCCCACCACGGTTGCGACGGCAACCGGAACGCCGACTTCGACGTTGACCGCGACGCCGACCATCCTTGCCACGCCAACCGCAACGCCGACCTCGAGCGTGGTCGCAATCACCGCGCCGCTTAACAACGCGACCGTTTCAGGTACGGCGGTAGCGATCACCGTCACCAAGGCGGCGAACGTTTCGTGGGTAAATGTGTATGTCGACGGCAACTACTTTGCCTCGACGCCGCCCTCGACCTTCACCTGGAACACCACCACCGTCGCCAATGGGGCCCACCAGATTTCCGCCAATGCGTATTCCTCCGCCAGTGCGTTGCTCGGAACCACCGCGATCACGGTGACGGTCAACAACGGCGGACCGACATCGACCGCGACTCGGACCGCGACCCAAACGCCTGTGCCGACCAGGACCGCGACGCCAACGAAGACCACCACTCCGACCAAGACCCCCACGCCAACGAAGACCGCTACGCCTACGAAGACCGCGACACCCGTGCGGACGCCGACGGCGACCGCGACCGGTGGCGCAACCCCCACGCCCACGGCGGGGACACCGACCGCCACTCCGACGCCCGCGGGGGTAGTGGCAATCACCGCGCCGACCAACGGCGCGACGGTTTCGGGAACCGCGGTCGCCATTACGGTGACCAAAGCTACCGGCGTGTCATGGGTAAATGTCTATGTCGATGGCAACTATTTCGCCTCGACGCCGCCCTCGACTTTCAGTTGGGACTCGACGACAGTCGCCAACGGTGCGCACACCATTTCGGCGACCGCGTATTCCTCGAGCGCGACGGTGCTGGGGACCGCCTCGATCGGCGTGACGGTGGCGAACTAGAACGTCGAGCTCGCTCCCGGGCGCGCCCACTTCAAGGCGAGGATTTCAGACTCTCGCGCAAATCAACCATGCTGTGCTGGCTCACCTCGATGAGGCCGCGCCGCGGCCGGTCCAAATCGATAATCACCAGGATGACGAGGCTTAGCAGCAGCGCGATCCCGAAGGTGCGCGAGAAACTGCGCAGCCGCTCCACGCCACATACGTAACCCACGAATTCCATCGCGCCGATAGTCACGAAGAAGAGCAGCCACAGCACCACCTCGGGCACGTGGTTTGAGTGCGCGCTTTCACGCTTCGCATAAACGTCAAACACGTCGTTGAGCGCGGTGATAAATAACCCGGTCGGCACCGGACTGGGATTTTGTTGTTCCACGGCCAGGGTCTTGGTCCATAGTTCGCGCTGCAGCTGCCTGGCGCTCTCGTCGATTCTTTCGAGTTTCGCGTCATCGAGTCGAAGCGTGAAGAATTCGAGCCGTGCCTCGACATAATCGCGCAACAACCTGGCGATGTCATCGCGATAAGGCTCGGGGAGTGCCTGCGAACGGAGGTAGGCGGTCCCAATAGCATCGGAGTCGTCGACCACCAACTGCCGGCGCAGTTCGTAGCGCGATTCGGCCATCGCAAAGCTGAACGCCAGCAAGAGTGCGAGGAGGCCCAGTAGCGCCCCTTGCAGGGTGGAGAGCTGCGACTTGCTCGCCGCGCCGTAGCGTTCGCTGACCGCGGCGCCTTGCCGAAAACCGAACTCGGTCGCGCCCAGCAGCACGAGGAACAACGTCAGTACGATGACGAATTCGTTGATTCGATACAGGAACTCTATCGAGAGCATTGATTGCGGGACCCCTCCGCCGCAGCCTGAGCTAGAGCCTCGCGCAGTGCTCCTGATACCATTCGATAGTCTTGATGAGGCCGGCGCGGAAATCGGTTTGCGCGCGAAAACCAAACTCGCGCTCGGCTTTGGAGACATCGAGACACCGTCGCGGCTGCCCGTCGGGCTTGCTCGGGTCCCATCGCAGCTCGCCGCGAAAGCCGGTCAGCTCGCTAATCAGCTCGGCCAGCGCCCTGATGCTGATTTCGCTGCCCGCCCCGATGTTGATGGGTTCCGGCTGGTCATAATGTTGCGTCGCCAACACGATGGCCCGGGCACAATCTTCGACATATAGAAACTCACGGCTGGCGGTGCCGGTGCCCCACAGATCGATATGATCCGCGCCCGCGCGGATCGCCTCGAAGCATTGGCGGATAAGCGCCGGGATGACGTGAGACTTCGCGGGATCGAAGGAGTCGCCGGGGCCATAGAGGTTCACCAGCAGCAGGTAGATGGAATTGAGCCCGTACTGCTGGCGATACGCCTGCGCCTGCACCAGCATCGCTTTCTTGGCGATTCCATACGGAGCGTTGGTTTCCTCGGGGTAGCCGTTCCAGAGGTCCTCCTCGCGAAATGGAACCGGAGTGAACTTCGGATAAGCGCAGACGGTGCCGATAGCGACCACCTTCTCGACCTTGTGAAGGCGCGCTTGCTCGATCACCTCGACGCTCATCATCAGGTTGTCGTAGAAGAATTTCCCCGGATTCGCGCGATTCGCGCCGATGCCACCGACGACCGCCGCCAGATGAATGACGATCTCGGGCCGGGTGTCGCGAAATAAGCGCGCAGTCTCGGCCGGATTGCGCAGGTCATACTCGCTGGAACGGAAGACGAGAAGGTTTCTGCATCCCAGCTGGTTAAGCTGCGCGACGACATTGCTGCCGAGGAAGCCGGCGCCGCCGGTAAGCAGAATTCTCTTTCCGATGAGCGCAAGCATTCGTCGACGGTCAGAAGGTCTTGCCCTTGAGGCTGAGCTTGACCTCGCTGGTGGTCAGGTTGAGGGTGCCGGTGAGAGTGCCGCCGGCGCCATCGACGATCTTGGGGTTGGAAAAATCCACCAGTTGCCATCCGCCGTTTATCAGCACGACAGCTCCACTGAACGGATCGCATGCGACCCCATCGAAATCAGTTTCCTCGGTGGATGTGTCGGTCTTCCCGGAGGCGGTAAATACGCCGAAGATCGGATAGCAATCGGGTGCGAGGCCTAAGGTTGGACCGTTGCCGAAATCGAAACCGATCTCCAATGTGCCGTTGCTGCTGGTTCCGATGGTGCCGCCGGCATTTTTGCACGAATCATAGATGATGCATCCGCAGGTGCCGCTCGCGCATTGAGCCGCATAGGAACCGTCTTTACAAGTAGCCGCCAGCTTCGAAAGGCTGCTGGTGCAAGTGATGGTGTCGTTGTCAGCCTTCAACTTGCCGATCGGAGAGGCCTGGTTCTGGATCCCGAAGAAATCCTGCAAATTCTGGGCGGCCGCGAAGCCGCTTAAGCCGACCACCAAGATGGCGGTGACCAGCGAAGTCTGTACCCATCGGACCGGTAGTGAATTCATCTGATGCAACTTCAGTAACCCCTTTACAAAAAACTGGCACTCGAGTTTGCGCATTTGCGAGAGGGGGGGACTTGAACCCCCACGCCTTGCGGCACCGGATCCTAAGTCCGGCGCGTCTGCCGTTCCGCCACTCTCGCGCGATTAGCGATGCGCAACTGCGCGAATATCGAGGGTCTTTTTTCGGGCCGCTTCTGTCAAGCGGCGAGGATGAGTTCAGCGCTTCGGTTTGGATCCGCGCTCGCGCGCCAGGGGGCGGGCGGTTTTTCTGGGCGTTCCCGCTGATGACGGCCTGCCATCGGCATGTCCACTTGGATGTCTATCCAAATTGTGGCCATCCAGCTGACCGTCGCCCGCGGCTTTCATCGCCTCGGCGGATTTTCCATCGGCCATCCAGAGGCCGATTTCATCGAGATCGAAACGCCATACGCGGCCAATTTTGAATCCCGGCAGGCTGCCGCTTTTGAGCAAACGATAAATTGTGATCCGATGGACGTTTAGGTGTTCAGCTAACTCGGATACGGTCAGAATTTTGTTTGCCATCTTTTATCTTCCGCTCGCGAAATCGTTTAGGTTCGCGAGCGGTCGTCAAGTGGGCTCGTTGAGGACCTAAAATGTCCATCAAAAATTTAGTGAAGATCGGCGTCGGTCAATCCGTCGAGCTAGTCCGAATGTACGCTTTAATGAGTCTACGTCAAGCTTAAAGTAGTCTTACTTGCTTAAATGTTAACATGAGCATAGACAAGCGCGTCATAGATATATCGATCGAAGATTTATCGAAGGTATGTTTGGGTCATCGAGAGAGCGTTTCAGTGACTCAGATGCCGACCGAGGTTTCAATTTGCAATGCGGCAGGCCGACTAATGGCGATGTGAACTCGACCGAATCCCGATCGAGGCCATCGGTTGAAGGAAATTAAAAATGAGTATCTTCTGCGGCGAACGCAATATAGAGTGGACGCCTATGCAACATGAAGCGCGCACCGGGGTGCGCCGGAGCTTTCTTTCCGGCGCGTTTTTTTGTGCCCTCGCCATCACTGTCATGGCGTCGGTTTCGATCGCGGCGGACTCGGGTCAGGTCGTTGCCACCGTCGGCACTCACAAGATCACCGAGAAGGAACTTGATGCCAAGATCAAGCCGCAATTGGCGTCTATCGAGAGCCAGGTTTACGATCTGAAAGTTCAGGCCATCAAATCGATGGCTGATGATTACGTGCTGGAGCAGGCGGCCAAGAAGGAAAACCTCACTCCCGAGGCCTACCTCGCCAAGCATCTGTCGGGAAAGCCGGTCACCGAGACCGACGCGAAGCTATTTTACGACCAACATAAGGAAATCCAGCAGCGCTACCCCAAGTACGATGAAATTAAGGTGCGGCTGACGCAGGCTCTGGAAGCGCAGCGCTACGAGCAGGAACGCAGCGCATTACTCGATCAACTGCGCAAGGAACATCCGGTTACCGTGATGTTGACGGCGCCGCGCATCGAGGTGAAAACCGCCGGTCATCCCGAAATCGGCAGCAAGGATGCGCCGATCACCATCGTCGAGTTCTCCGATTTTCAATGCCCCTTCTGCGGCCGCGCCGAGCCGACCCTCAAACAGGTTCGCGAGAAGTATGGCGACAAGGTCCGCCTCATCTACATGGACTTCCCGCTCGGCATCCATGACCACGCGATCGACGCCGCCTCGGCGGGCCGCTGCGCTGGCGAGCAGGGCAAGTTCTGGGAGTTTCACGATGCGATGTTTGCCAATCAATCGAAGCTTGCGCCGGCTGATTTGAAGGCCGATGCGAAAAAGCTCGGTCTCGACACCGCGAAGTTCGATGACTGCCTCGACAAAGGCAAGTACAAGGCCGGCATCGAAGCCGACCTCGCGCAGGGCAAGGACCTCGGCATCGACGGCACCCCGGCGTTCTTCATCAACGGGCGTCCGCTGACCGGCGCGCAGCCATTCGACAAATTCCAGAGCACCATCGATGAGGAGTTATCCTCGGGCCAGAAGCAGGCGAGCGCGAAGTAGACCTGACGCGAGGAATCATCGTTGATGGAACGCGGCGGTTTGCTACTTCGCGGGTGGCAGCGCATCCAGTAGGGCTTTAGTCCGCGACTCGATTAGTCCCGCCACCAGTCGATCGGTGTGGATAAAGAGTCGATTCGCCTTTATCGCCGCCAGAACCATTTCGCCGACATCGTTGGGATCGGCCCCGGCGGCAAGAAATGCGTTGGCTTGCGCGAGGGCGGCTTCCACCCGTTTGGCTTCCTCCACGCTGGCCGACTGTGGTTGCGTAGAGCGGGTATTTGAAATGATTTGTGTGTTGACCGGGCCGGGGCACAATACGCTGACACCAATCCCCAACGGCTCCAGTTCCAGCCGCAGCGATTCCGACAGACCGACCACAGCAAATTTCGAGGTCGTGTAGAGCACGCCGGCGGAGGTCGCGGCCAGTCCCGCACCTGAAGCTGTATTGACGATATATCCGCCATCGCCGCGCTTGAGCATTCGCGGGAGGAAGGTTTGGATTCCGTTGATCACACCATTCAAATTGATCCCAAGGACCCAGTCCCAATATTCGTAGGTCAGGCGCGTGACGTGCTGTGCTCCGGCGACGCCGGCGTTGTTGCATAGGATTGATACCGGGCCAAGTCGCGATTCGGTGTCGTCAGCCACTCGCGCATAGGCCGGGCGATCGCGCACATCGAGGATGAAAGTCTCGACCGCAGTGGTCTTGGCGAGTTCGCCTTTCGCAGCCGCGAGGGCGGCCTCATCGATATCCGCCAACGCCAGCTTCACGCCGCTCCGTGCGAAGGCCCGCGCGATACCAAGCCCAATTCCGCGCGCTCCTCCGGTAATGAACGCGACTTTTCCCTCAACTCGATCCATGGTTTCACTCCTCGATGCTGCCCCGGTGCGCCTTTGCACTACTTCCGGCTTGCAATGAACGTTCGTTCAATCCTAACATGTGTCAGGTTTAGGCGGGGGAAACAACGCCTGAGTCGACATCATCATCATATCGCAGGACAATTTTAGAGATGGCTGTAAGCTTTCCTTCCACCGATTACTTCGAGGCACTCAAGGGCCAGATGGCGGCGGCGCAGGAACATTTCTCGCGCCTCGGTTTTATCGACACGACCTTTGGCGTCAGTGTCGCCAATAATGGCAAATCGAAGAACTATGTCCTCGAGTTCGAGGTCTTCGAGCTCAAGAACGTGAGCGAAGTTCCCGCCATCGATTTGAAGAAGGTGGATTTCTCAATCGAGGGCGACTCGCGCGTGTGGCGCGAGATGATCGAGAACATCAAGCGCAACGGCCAGGCCGATACCCATCACGATATCAACACCCTCGCGCATTTCGGCGAGCAGCTCAAAATCAAGTACGACGACCCCGACGGGCACGACAAACTTTATCGCTTCATGGAATCGATCCAGGAGTTTTTCGACCTGTCCAGCAAGCTTGAAGTCAGCTTCAACTAGCACGCGGAGGCGCGGCAAATGGCATATCTGGCGACCCACGATTACCTCGAAGACAAAAACTTTGTCGACAAATGGCTCTACACGATGCGGACCGGCGAGATGGACCTGTCGTGGATGAACGCCAAGACCGAGAAGGTCACGACCCGTCCGCAGAACGCTCGCCGCGGGCTGACCTATCGCGACCTCGACGTCGGCAGCTACGGCTACACCGATGTGCCGGAGAAGGTGCGCGAAAATCGCTCCTACGCGCCGCGCGGCGCCGAGATTCCCGAGGGCGTGCCCGACGCGCAGCCATGGGTCTCGCGTAAGAGCGAACTGTGGGCTTTCAACACAGAAAGTTACTACGAGGAAGCGGTCTCGCGGCAATGGAACGCGACCACCGATATCCCGTGGGATCGCCTCGAGGGCGTCGAGATGCCCGAGGCGACCGGCAAGGCGCTCTCGCAGTTGATGACCTTCCTCACTGAAGTGGAGATGATCGCGACCGATACGCCCGCGATGTGGCTGCCGCGGCTCAATCCCGATTTCATCGAGGTGAAGGCGTTCATCGCATCGCAGGCGATGGACGAGGCGCGTCATGCGGAGGTTTTCCGCAAGCGCGCGCTCACGACCGGCTATGGCCTGATGGCGGCGAGCCCGATGAATGAGATGGCGCTCAAGCATCTGCGCGACGCCGATTCGTTCAGCGAAATGTCGGTCGCGCTGCATCTCGTCGCCGAAGGCAACGTGCTTACGATGTTCCGCTTCAGCGAGTATCTCTCGCCGACCGATGTCGACAAGAAAATTTTCCGCCTCGTGATGCAGGATGAAGCGCGTCACGTCGGCTACGGCATGCAGCATTTCAAGTACGTGCTGGAAAACTTCCCGGAGAAGCGCGAAGTCCTGCATGCGCATCTGGATGAAGCCGAAAATATTTCCTTCGCCGGCGCGGCGGCGACCGAGGTGACCGAGAGCTTCATCATCCTGGCCGGCGGCGGAATGAAGAAGGAACAAATCGAAGAGGGCATCAAGGTCACCACGCAGTTCAACCTGAAGCAGATGCACGAGCATTTCGAGCGGCTGGAAAAATGCGGCATGCCCGAGCGCAAGGACCCCAAGCGCTCCAAGCTCTACGCGATGTTTCTGCATGGGCAAGGCCGACGCCGAAGCACACGGGATTACATTCTAAATGGCCTTCTACGCGTACAAGGATTATACCGAGGACCAGGAAGTCCTCGAAGCGATGCAATCGGTGATGGCCGGGAACCTCGGCCTGCACTGGTACAACGCGAATACCGAAAAAATCAAAGGCCACGCCAGCGATCCGCAGCGCGGGCTGACCTACGACGATCTCAACATCGGCACCTACGGATATACCGACCTGCCGGAATACCTGCGCACCAGCCAATCGATGGTTGCGCGCGGCAGCGACAAGTCGGGCAAACTTCCCGACATGGGCTACGTCGTCAATCGCAAATCCGACGTGTGGTCCGACAACGTCTCGGCGCTTTATGAAGAAGCGAAGGCGCGCCGATGGGCGCCCGCGACCGATATCCCATGGGGCGCGCTCGCGGAGAAGCCGCTGAGAGAGACGCTCGAAATCGCGTGCGCGCAACTCTATACCTTCCTGCAGGAATGCGAGCTGGTCAGCCTGGATTTTCCCTCGCGCTGGGTCGCGCTGATCAATCAGGATTTCATCGAGCAGAAAAGTTTCATGTGCGCGCAGATGCTCGATGCATCGCGGCTGCTGGAAGTTTTTCGCAAGCGCGCGCTTTACGGCGGCGCCGGAATGAAGCGCGCCAACGTCAACGCCGAGCAGAGCCTCAAGGAATGGCTGTGGGCGGAAACGTATCCGCAGGGTTCGGTTTCCATCAACCTCGCGTTGGGGGGAATTCGGCTCGCGATCTTTCGTCATGTCGCGGCCTTCGCGCCGACGGCGACCGATCGCGCGATCATGCGCAAGGCGATGCAGGACAGTGCGCGCTGGGTTTCTTACGGCACCGGATGTCTGCGCTACCACCTCGAGCATCAGCCCGGCCAGCGCATCGCATTGCATGAATACCTCGATGAGAGCGAGCACGCGATGCTGGGGATTATCGGCAGCGCGGAATTCCTCGAGCCCTTGATCATCATCTCGGGCGGCGGACTGGAAAAAGATCAGGTTAGGGAGGGACGCGTCGCGGTCTCCAAGCTGATTAAGCTGATGATGCGAGAATATTTCGAGCGCCTCGACTATGCCGGCCTCGGTGGACGCAGCGAGCGTTCACGCCTGCCTCACGTAATTGAGCGAATACAAGTTGTATAGAATGCGTCAATAAGTAATTGAGTGCTGCGCCGGCATCCTCAATGCCGGCGCGCTCATTTCCAGCCGATGAGGTCTGTCGGAAATGTGTCTTCACTCTTTTGCCTGAACAACAAATTGTACTGGTCATGATAACTTTGCCCTGATTATAATCGCGAAGCTTGTAAACCTCGCGCACCGTCCGCGAACCTGCTGATACGCCCTGATGAAGCACGGAATCGAACCTTTTCACCCCACTGCCCATCCCTCGATGCTGCGTCGAGGCCAGCCGCGCTACTTCCATTTATTGTGGGAGGAGGATCTGGAGGAGCTGCGCCCAGTGATCGCGGCCATCAGGGACCGTCGCGCCGAAGTGGTCGATCGCTGGCATCATCTTTACGTCCTGCACTTCGGCGATTCCCGCACCCTATCGGAGCCCGAGTTCCACGCCATTTTCGAAGACGCGCTGGAGCGCAACAAAAATGACCTCCTGCGCGGTGACATGGATGCCTACGCGGTCGACCTGCATCGCCTCGGCGAGATCCTCGCCGAGCATCACGTCACGCTGCAGGAAATCATCGCCTCGTTGCACCTGTTCGAGGAGGCCGCGCAGTCGGTCTTTCCCGAAGGGCTTAAGGATCCGACCTGGGTTTACACCACCTTCGATCGGCTCAGCCACATCCGCATCATGTTGATCGCTGATTCTTACGTGCGATCGCAATCGGCGATGGCGGGGGCGCGGCTGCATGCGATGGAGCGCGAGGCCTCGAAGATCGCGCCGGACAAGCGCGAGCGCTTCCACGGCATCGTAGGCAGCTCGCCGGCGATGCGGGAGCTGTATCGGCGCATCCAGGCCGCCGGTCAAACCCGCGGCACCGTGCTGATCGTGGGCGAGAGCGGGACCGGCAAGGAACTCGTCGCGCGCGCGATTCATGAATCGGGACCCAATCCGAATGCGCCATTCGTCGCGCTCAACTGCGCCGCGCTGCCCCGCGACCTCATCGAGAGCGAGCTGTTCGGCTACAAACGAGGGGCATTCAGCGGCGCCAACACCGAATACCTCGGGCTGTTTCGCGCGGCCGAGGGCGGGACGCTGTTCCTCGATGAGATCACCGAGATGTCGGCTGAGACGCAGAGCAAGCTGTTACGCGCGATGCAGGAGCATAAGGTGCGGCCGGTCGGCGCGACCTCCGAGGTCCACGTTGATACCCGGATGATAGCCTCGACGAATCGCAATCCTGAAGAAGCAGTGCAACGCGGCCTGCTGCGCAACGATTTGTACTATCGCCTGCAGGCGGCGGTGCTGCGGATGCCGCCGCTGCGCGAGCGGATCGAGGACGTCAAACCACTCGCCGAGCACTTCATCGATTTTTTCAATGAGAAATTTCCGCGCAAGGTGCCCGTCGTGGGCCTCGATGACGAGGCGCTCGCGGCGATGCGCAACTACCAGTGGCCGGGCAACGTGCGCGAGCTCTCCAATGCAATCGAGGGCGCGTTCACCTTCGGCAGTTCCGGCACCATCCGGCGCGAGGACCTGCCGCCCGGCATGACCGGCCTGGTCGCGCCGAAATCCGCGCCGACCTCGGAGAGCAATCTCGCGAGCTACAGCGATGCCGAGCGCGACCTCATCGAGCGCGCGCTGCAGATGGCCGAATGGAACAAGGCGAAAGCGGCCCGCATCCTGGGGATCTCGCGCAAAAAGCTCTACGCGCGCATCACCAAGTACGGGTTGGAGTAGCCTGACCATTTGCCTCTTCATTCGTTTTTGCGCGGCTGTTAGAATCTTGCCTTTCCAATAATTCCTCTCCTCGATCGCAGGAGGGGTTTTTTCTTTTGGTTCGATGCATCGAACCCCGGTCCGATGGCGTATTGATGTTGGGGCGAAGGGTAGGGCGACCATACAATGACCACCGCGAGCGACACCGATATCCCTCTGCAACGAGGCTTTTTTGAGCGGCTCTGGGACCGCTACGTCCCGCATACTCCGGTCTTCAGATTCCTCACCTTCGTGCGGCCGCACCTGTGGCTGGTTGCGGGCGGCTCGCTCGGCGGGGTGCTGAAGTTCGTCCTGCCGCTGGCGTACCCGCTCGCCTCCAAATACGTCATCGACGTGCTGCTGCTCCCGCAGCCCAAACTCGATCGTTATGACGGCGCGATCGATCGATGGGCGGTCGATTTCACCCATGCTTTCGGCATGCGCGGCGATTCGTACGGCAAGCTGGAAGCGCTGGCGATCGTGCTGACGGCGATTTTTCTACTGCAGTCGATCGCGACCTACTATCGCAACTACTGGGCGAGCAGCGCCGGTCATCGGCTGATTTTCGATTTGCGCTATGCGCTCTACCTCCACATGCAGCGCCTGTCGCATTCGTTTTTCGATCGCAGCACCTCGGGCGGAATCGTCTCGCGCTTCACCAGCGATATCAGCCTGGCGCAGAATTTCGTCGGCTCCGCGATGATCAACATCTGGATGGACAGCGCGTCGCTCGGCGTCGCGATCTATCTATTGTTCACCCTCAACGCGACGCTGGCGTGGATCTCGCTCGGCGTGGTGCCCTTCTATGTCGCGGTGATCCGGCTGCTGTCGCCGCGCATCAAAAGCGCCAGTCATGAGCTGCAGGAAGTGACGGAGGATTTTTCCGGCGAGCTCCAGGAGCGCATCGCCGGGGTCGCGACCGTCAAGTCATTCGCCCGTGAGCGCGAGGAGGCGGTCAAGTTTCATGAGCGGACGACCGAGCTCTACGACCTGACCATTAAGAGCGTGAAGCTCGCCTCGCAACATCAGATGTACACCGAGTTCATCGCGCGAATGGCGCCGATGGTGGTGCTGATCGCGAGCGCGGTGCTGGTGTTGCGCCGCACCACTACGGTGGGCGATCTCGTCGCATTCAGCGGATTGCTGCCGGTGCTGTATCTGCCGCTGCAGCGTTTCTCGGAGCTTTCGGTGATCGTGGCGACGTCTTTGGCCGCGATTGAGCGCCTGTTCGCGTTCTTCGATGAGGAACCCGAGGTCGCGGACCATCCCGGCGCCGACGCCACTGAAGGTTAGCAAGGGACGCGTCGTGTTCGAGCAGGTGAACTTCGGATATCCGCCGAAGGGCGACGACGAACTCCGTCTCATCCTGCGCGATGTGAACCTCGCAGTCGAACCCGCGACAACGGTTGCGCTGGTCGGCCGCTCGGGTGCGGGCAAAACCACTATCGCGTCGTTGATCCCGCGCTTCTACGAGCCGACCTCCGGGCGGATCCTTATCGACGGAATCGACATCTCGACCGTCACGCTCAAGTCGCTGCGCGACAATATCGGCATCGTGCCGCAGGATGCGGTCCTGTTCACCGCTTCGATTCGCGAGAACGTGCAGTACGGGCGGCCGGGCGCGTCCGACGCGATGGTGTGGGACGCGCTTGCGCAGGCCAACATCCGCGATTTCGTGGAATCACTGCCGGCCCAGCTCGACACGATGATTGGCGAGGAAGGCATTCGTCCTTCCACCGGGCAGCGGCAGCGGTTGGCGCTGGCGCGCGTGTTCCTGAAAAATCCGCCGATCCTGATTCTCGATGAAGCGACCTCGGGCCTCGATTCCGAAGTGGAGAACCTCATCCACGCCGCGGTCCGTCGCCTGATGCGGGGCAGGACCTCATTTCTGATTGCGCATCGGCTGGCGAGCGCGGTGGAAGCCGACGTCATAATCACCTGCGATCAGGGGCGCATCGTCGAGAGCGGAACGCATTTGCAGTTGCTCGCGCGAAACGGCGTCTATGCGCAACTCTACAACGAGCAGGCACGCAAGCTGATATCGCCGGAACAGACGATTCGGCGGCCCGGCTCATTGCGCGCGGCACAAAGCGAAGCCGCGCCCGCGAAAACCGGCACCTGAGCGCGTTAAGGATGCATTTCGAGATCGCCGTCGCCCATCGTCAGGTACCACGGTTGCAGGGCTCTAAATCTTTCGAGATTGTCGCGTCTTCGCACCAGCCGCACGAAGCGAATCGGGTTGCGCTGTGGAGCGGGAAAGAAACCGCTGCGGAATAACGCCGTGCGAGTAGCGGGATCGGTGGCGAAGCAACTCACCGCGGCGACGCCGACCTCGCGGAGATCGTCGACGGCCGTGCTGATGAGCGCACGGAGGACCTCGCTGTAGTTTTCAGGCGCAAGGAGATCAACCAGGTAGCCCCAGCGCACGCCCCGATAAGTGCCCGCGCGTGCGACGAGGAAACCATCCAGCCCACCCTTGCGCTCGAAGGCATACAAATTGTAGGTGGCGTCGGGGCGCTGACAATAGCGCCAGTTCAGGTATCGATGATTACGAAGCACCATCGCGCGGTCGGGGCGTCGCGCGCGCTGCCATAGTGAGTCCGCACGATCGTCGAAGGATTGGAGCCGAACCACCATCCCCTGACGATTGCGTCTGCTCGCGAACGCGGTTGCAATACGCGCGCCCTTACTGAGGCCGCTCGCAATCGAGCCGAGCCCGCGGACGCGGGTGAAATGCGCGACCAGCGGTCCCGGATCGAGGATGCGCATCAGCGGTCTAACCGCGTCGCTGAGAAAACTGACATTGACTGAAACGCGTGCCGGAAGCCTCGACCAGCCGATTTGAACTGGAGGGTCGGTTGGCCGGATGGATCTCACTTGTTGCCAGAGATTGCGACCGCGGTAATCAGGATGAACAATCCATGCGCCACGACCGGAACCCGGATATTCGATACCGCCCATTGACATCGGCAGCGAAAATCCTGCCAGCAGACTGACCGTCTTTGCCCCGATGCGGAGGAAGTCGATGGCCGGACCTTCGGGAGGCGTGAACGGATTCGTTTCGAACTTCCATGGCCATTGCTCAATGGTCCGCGCGCCGTCCACTGGGCCCAGGACCTCGCGAATGAAGCCGAAAACCTCATCACGATCGCCAGCCTGATAGCGATGCAGTGTCAGCGCCTCATTCATCGCGGGTGAGTGATACAATAGTGTAGCTTGCCGGGAAAGTCCGCGTCGCATCGGCGCTTCGAGTTCCACGCTTTCCGAACTATATTGCTGCGGATGCGTTCGAATCACACTCTTCGCACCGCAATCCCAGCGCTATGCCTTCTCGCGCTCGCGGCTGTCTCATGCAGCACTAATCCCGCGACCGGCCGCTCCAGCTTCACCGGTATGATGACGACCGCCGACGAGGTGCGTATCGGCCGCGAGCAGAACACGCAACTGCTGGAGGCATTTGGCGGCGCCTATGATGATGCGGCGCTCGCGGCCTACGTCACCAGAATCGGCAATTCGCTCGCCTCCAAGGCCGAGCGCCCGGACATTACCTACACTTTCACGGTTCTTAATTCGCCGATCGTAAACGCGCTGGCCCTCCCGGGCGGCTACATCTACATCAGCCGTGGACTGCTCGCGCTGGCTGGTAACGAGGCGGAACTGGCCGGAGTGCTGGGTCATGAGATCGGCCACGTGACCGCGCGTCATCATGCGCAACGCCAGAGCAGCCAAACCGCCGCGGGCGTGGCGAGCCTCGGAGTGTCGATTCTGGGCGCCATCGCGGGGGTGCCGCTGGCGCGAGGAACCCAGATGCTCGCGGCAAGCTTTCTCGCGAGTTATACCCGCGACCAGGAATACGAGGCTGACCTGCTCGGCATCCGCTACATGAATGCGGCGGGTACGATCCGAAAGCGATGGCGACGTTCCTGGCGAAGCTGAATGGATGGACGACGCTGGAAGAAACCATCATGGGGCGCGACTCCAAGGATCGGCTCGACTACCTCGCAACGCATCCCAACACCGAAGATCGCGTCCGGCAGGCGCTCAGTGCAGCGGGATTGACGCCCACCAACCTCGCGCCGATGGTTGGAATCGATCCGTATCTGGATCGTATCGACGGGATGCTGTACGGCGAGCCGATCTCATCGGGAGTGATTCGCGGGCGGAAATTTATGCATCCCGATCTGCGGGTTCGTTTCGAAGTGCCGATGGACTACGAGCTTTTCGATTCGCCACAGGCGGTCTATGCCTTGGGTCCTTCGAACTCGCAAATCGTTTTCAGCGACGCACAGGTGCCGTCGGGAATCTCAATCCTCGAATTTGTGCGGCAGGGTGCCAAGAAGATGGGCCTCTCCGAAGCCACCGCGACCAAGGTCGGCAACTTCGAAGCGGCGACCGCCTGGGGATGGGTCCCTACTAATCGCGGTCAGGTGGATTTTAGAGTAGTCATTTTCCGTATCGATCGTGACCATACGTATGGCTTCCGTTTCATTTTGCCCAAGGGATCGATGTCGGTGATGCTGTCGGCGGTCGAGCAGGCCACACTCTCGAGCTTCGCGACGCTGAGTGCCAAAGAGGCCGCGCAAATCAAGCCACAGAAACTTCGAGTCATCACCACGGTGAAGGGTGATACGGTGGAGAAGCTGGCGAGGCGGATGGATTTCGAAACCCTCGTTGTTCAGCGCTTCCAGGTGCTCAACGGCTTGACCATCGGCGGTAAACTGAAGGCGGGCCTCCGAGTAAAGATCGTGACCGAATGACGGCATCGACAGAACTGAAGATCTTCTCGACTTAACGCTGTTTCCAAGTGAATTTCGGAGCTGGGTAGGGTCGCTCTTTCATTCGAGCCTGGCCGCTGCTAACCAGTTATTGATGAATTGGTCTGCTATTAGCACCGGCAGTCTGATGGGTCGCGCGCTTCGTTTGCCCGGCCGCTTATTGCCCAAATCGGCGATGATTCCGATTCGGCGCGGTCCGGCGAAAGGGCTGAAGTGGACGATCGGCGCCAACACTTATGGTTGCTGGCTCGGCACCTACGAACTCGACAAGCAGCGCGCGCTGATGCGGTTCGTTCGGGAAGGCATGAGCGTCTACGATGTCGGGGCCCAGGCGGGATTCTACACGCTGTTTTTTTCCAGGCTGGTCGGTCCGACGGGGCACGTCTATGCCTTCGAGCCCTGCCCGATCGGCGGGCGCGATCTCGTTCGTCATGTCGAGATCAATAATCTCCTGAATGTCACGATCCTCCAGGTCGCGGTTAGCGACCAGGCAGCGCTGATGCCTTTCTCAGTCGATCGTGGCAGCTGCATGAACGGATTGACCGGCGAATCTCTCCTGCTGGTGCCGACCGCGCGGTTGGACGACTTTGCGCATCATCCGCAGCTCATCAAGATGGACGTGGAAGGTGGTGAGTCGAAGGCGCTGATGGGCGCGCGGCACCTCCTCGAGACTGAGAAGCCAATTCTGTTTGTCGCACTCCATGGACGCGAACAATTCGAATTGGTAACCGCGCTACTTCGTGAATTGCATTATGACAAGTTCACCCTCGACGGAATGTCGGTTCCGGGCACCCCGGAGACCGATGAAATTTACGCGCTGCCGCAGGTTTAGAGTGGTTTACGGAAGCGGGCAAGGATATTCGCGCGCAGGGCCGCGACGTCTGCCTGAATGGTGGTCTGCGTTTCGACATCGGGACGACCTTGGTGCCGCACTATGGCTTCATCTGCAACCGCTGGTCCGCTGAACGCTGCTGGTCGCGGATCGAGATCGAGCGTGCGGATGTTTTTAAAAGAGGATGGCTTGGTGACGATTGCGGATGCTGACGTGCGCACCAACGCTTTTCAAAGAAAAGCTGTCTTGCTGGTGTACCTTTTCATTACGCTCTGGTTGTTAGCATGGTTCTTCTATGGATATGGATATTTCGAAGACGATGCGTTCATCCATTTGGAGTTCGCTAGAAACCTTTTTCAGGGACGCGGATTCTCGTTTGACGGGAAGGTAGTCTACGGCGACACTTCTCCTCTGTGGGTCTTCTTGCTGGTCGGAACGCATAGCCTAATTTCCAACTGGATACTGGCTGGGAAAGCATTAGCGGCGCTTAGTGCTATTGGGGCATTGCTATCGCTCTACGCGCTGGCGTTAGAGCTGGCGCCCAAAGGCGTAGCGCCTCGGCTTTTTGCATCAGTCGTGGTTCTGTTACTGGCAATCAATCCGTACTTTGTATTCTGGTTCTTATCCGGAATGGAGACCGCGTTGGCGATTGCCTTTGCGCTATGGATTATCTGGGCCGCCTCCGTTGCACCGACGAGCTGGATTAACCTCTGGTTCGGATGTTTTTTATGCGGCCTGGCTCCTTTGCTTAGGCCCGAATTTGTATTTTTGGATGTGATCGTTTCTCCCTGTTTGTTGCTGCGCGCCTGGCAGCTGACAAAAACCGCACCCTTGGGCACGCGACTCGCGGTGTTTGCGCTGGCGGGTTTATTGGCGGCTGTTCCATTGGCAGCCTGGATGCTCTATGCGCATGAGGTGTTCGGAACGATTATCGCTACCACGAGCGCTGCAAAGCGGGATGCCAATGGTAGCTCTGTGGTCTGGCGCATAGTTGAGGTTTTATCTTTTGGATTTCCTTTGATCTCGGTCTTTGCGATTGTTTTTCCGGTCGTCGCAGTGGCCGGTCTCTTTACTCACACCATCTTCGCGCGGATTGCTTACCAACTCCGCAACTTGCCGTCGGCGTTCTGGATCGCATGCGCCTGGGCATTGGTCACTTGTGCCTTCTATGTTTGGAATCGGACCTACATCCAGACGCGGTATGTGCTTATTTTCGCGACACCTCTGACGCTGTCGATTTTGCTTTTGATTTTCAGCTTCGACGAGAAATGGGTCTGGTACGCAGTCTCCGTGGGAACAGCACTAGCCGCTGTTGTCGTCTCACTGGCAGTGGCACGGCCTTTCATCAGAAATAAAGTCGAATTAGTAGCGAAAATGCGAGGGCTTGCGGAGTTCATCAAAACCCGAGTGCCGCAGGACAAGCCGGTCGCCTCCTACACGATCGGGCAACTGGCTTTTCAGTCGGAGCATTCGATCGTCGATACCGGCGGGATTGTTAACCCTGCGGTTATACCCTTCGTGAATTCTCTTGCGCTAAGAGCGAACTGGGCAAAACAGCAAGGCGCGGCCTACCTCGAAGGTGGTGACAATGAGCATCTGGGGTCCGGTGCGGTCTTCATATACGAAGCGACGGTGCACTTTGCCGGCTGGACTGTTCACTCTGGCAAATTTCGCGAACAGCAAGTAATCCGCCTTTGGTCTCTCACGCAGGCAACCTCACCAGCGGGTGGGAACCCAGGCGCGTCCACTTCAGAAAGGCCGCTTTCCGAGAGCGGTCCGGTACGCCCTTCGAATTGACGGATTGCCCTAGTGGTGGACGGCGGTGCAATTAGCGGTTCCGGAATGGGCCGCACCCGCGTCATTGTTTTTCACCTGAAATCCCACCGCGGTCGCGCTTTTAGAATTAGCTCCCCAGACACTTAGAAAGCCGGTGCTATCCACCACGACACAGGAAAAATCATAGTTGGTATCGGTGAAGGGCGTGTTCCAATTGACCGTCGCGAAGCTTGTGCCGGAGGCTGCGATCGAGGCAATCGATGCTTCACCCCAATTGACCAGTGGCTGGCCGTTGTGGAAAAGCAAACCGCCAAGGTTAAGGCTTCCCTCGCCCATCGCGCCGCCGGTCGGGGTACCGATGCGAAAACCGCCATCGCCCCGCGAATACGAAGGAATCTGTTGCGGAGAACCGTCAGGTGCGCGGCACATATCGCCGGAAGTATTTACCGGGCTGATAAGCGAATATGGATCGCCGCAGTTGGTTGACCAGAAGTTGCCGTGGCCCTCGACCGAACCTTGCCCGCCCGCGAGGACAACCCCGGCGGGAAACTGATTGGTGGTAAAATCGTTGTTGACTCCTACTTGCGATAGCTGAAATTCGTTTCCGTCGAGGATGGTTGGACTGCTGCCCGCCAAGGTGATGAAGCCTCCATCGCTCGGAACTCGCATATCGGTCCAGGTAGTTCCGCGCAGGGTTAGCTGAGTACCTATCGGTTGGCCGACATTAGGGGAATAGACGGCGCGCGCGGCGTGCTCGATCCGCGAGGTTTCAATTGTGACCGGATGGCCTATACCGCTCGCAAGAAAGACCGAGATTTCATCGTTTTGACCCATCGTTGACTGAACCGCATAGAAGCCTGCCTGGTTGCTCCAGATTCCAATATCGCCGGCGAGGATCGACCCATCAATTCGCGTCCCCAGAGCGTTGCTCGAGTTAAGCAGGAATCCGATATTGCTGTTGCTTACAAAAGCTGGACCGTAGACGAAGTTGATAATGCTGCTTTCCAGGACACCGAATTCGCAGTTCTGAGTGTTTATATTCGCCAATCGAATTCCCACCGAAGCCTGACCGGTATAGGTGTCGCGAAACGTTTCTCGTCCGCAATTTAGCACCACTCCTAACCCGTCTCCCGGATCGTAGGCATCCATGTCGATCGTCACCCCCATTGTGCTTCCGCTGACGCCCCCATTCGATTGCAGCGACAAGTCCTGTACTTGCGGCTTCTCTTCTTGGTTGAGTTGGAGCATGGTTCCTCCAAGTGCCCCAACCCACTGCCACCCCGAGGGCGCGATGGCGCTCGGCTCGGCAGCGATCGGACCGGCACCGCCCAGCAATTCGAGCCCTCGTCCTCGCACCGCGACGACCGGACTGGCAACCGGAAAAAGGTTTGGTTCAAAAGGCGTGTAGACCGTGCCGCAAGCATGCAAGCTGTCGCACGATGCGATGATCGCGGCGTTGATATTGGGACCGTTATCGTGGCCCATCGTAAAGGTTCCGCTTTGCGAAGGGGCGACACTAAGCTTTACCGTGTTTCCGGTTATCGAAATGACCTTTGCAAATAGGATCTGATTGACCAGTCCCGCGGGAGACGTTCCGCCCTGGATGACATCATTGCCGTAGGGCCGCCCGACATCATGAAACGTGACGACGGTTGGGAAGCCCTTGTTGAAGCCGCCGATGAGTTGGTCGTTCCACGGCGCCGGATCCGAGCTGTTGAACAGATAGCTGTAGGTCGGTACCTCAACACCGCAGAGTTGCAACGGCGCGGTGCCTTCCGCGCAATAGAAGGCCCACGCCTGCGGAATGCTGCTTGGCAAGGGGTAGTTGGGATTCGGCGCATTCGGTGGCTGTGGCACATTGACCTGCACATCAACCCAGTCACCCCAATTGAGCGCACTGGCGGTGTTGCTGACCGTAGTCACCGCGGTCGGAGGGCCCCATCCTCCGCGCGCATCGATCGGATAGGCCTGGTAGCTTCGGTTGGTGGTGCAATTCGCGCCCGTCATGGCGGCGCCATTTACGGTGGTCGAGGCCGCGGTGGCCAACACCGCGTCGTCGCCTGCGTCATCAAGGCTGGTAAGAGTGCTGGTAAGAGCCGCGCCACCAACGCCGGCGCCTGCAATGGTGACGGTTTGCCCCTGTTCGTAAAAACCAACATTGCTCAGTTGGCAGATCGAGGAACCCGCGGTGCACCACGCAAGGGCATTCTGCACCGTGCATCCCTGCGCGAAGCGGGTGTTGCGGGTTGCTGAACTGGGAGAATTAGTGGTGGTGGTCGGTTGCACCACGAATCCTGTGGGCTGGGACACGCTGGGTGCAGGCCCCGCTGCATACAGTGCAATGTTCTGATTGACGCCGAAATCGGAAGTTCCGATTCCTGTACAAGTGACATTGGTCTGACCGGCGGTCGCGCTGCAATTTATCCTCGTGGTGCTCGCGACCGCGCCGAAATCCAGGATGTTTTTCTCATTGGTGCGGGTACCGTTGTACGGGGCCAGCACATCGGTGCCATCAAACCGGAGCGGGATGATCGGCGAGTTGCACTGCCATAGCCCCATGGTCCCCGTGGCCCAAGCGCCTGTGCCGCCAGCGGTGCAGGGCAACGTCGCCTGGCAATCGCTGCAATAGAGCAGGGAACCATCCTGCTCAGGGCCGAGGCTCGCAAATGGAACGCTGCCAACTCTGGGCGCGATCACCTGGACGCCTGAGAAACGGTCATTTATGGCGTTGCGGAAATCGAGGCCGGCATCGGTGCCGGTGAAATTAGGAATCGGTTTATAACCGCCGGGAGGAGGAACGTTCTGCTGCGTTAGGGCCGGAGAAGCATGAAGAGCGAGGCCGCACACCGCGATTATTAGGGCAATACGGGGCAGATGCATTCGAAACCGTCCTTAAGAAGAGAATAGTGGGCGGAGAGCAATCTCGAACAGGGCGGGTTCGATACGATTCCACAGTTCAGTTATTTACCGATTCTTGCCGAATGTCAACTACTGTAGTTGATAGAATGGAAATATTGATGGGTTCCAATCGCGACGATTCAGGACTTTGCCTCGAATCTCGATGCGGTTTGCGAGCCGGCGATCACCGGTGCGATTTCGAACTCGATAAGGTCCAACCACTGCGCGACCCATTCCTGCAGCTTCGCGACGTCGTCGGCTTCCATCAGCTGGAAGCATCGACCGAGGTCGGCGGTCACCCAGCTCTCGATGAAGCTCACACCTTCCGGCATCATGCGGCCCTTTTCGCGAAGCCGCCGATATACCGCATCCGCGTTCTGGTTGCGGAACCTCTCGATGACTATGAAGCGCATATCGGCGTGAGCTAATCGCAGCCGCTTGCGACCGTCAAGCGAGGGGAATGTAACGCTAACTTCTCGAAACCGTCTCTATGACTGAGGGTCCCGATCCATGAAGGCAAATTTGCGACTTCGGTTGCGCGGCAGGTTAGCCATAGTAGTGCTGGCGACGCTGACGGCGTTTCTTTTGACTTCATCCAGTCAGGCCTCCGCGCAAGGTTTTGGCCTCGGCCAGCTGCTTGGCGGCAGCGGAGGTGGCAATGGCGGCGGGAATGGCAATGGTGGAGGAGGAGGCGGCGGTTTGTCCCAACTCTTCGGCGGCGGAAGCGGCGGCGGTTCGCGCCATCAGCGCTCCAATTCAGAATCGGGCATCAGCGTCGAACGCAGCGCACCGCCTTTCACTGGGAAATTCACCGGCAAGCAGGACAGTCAGGGCATGGAGAGCACCATCACGGCTCAGTTCGCATGCTATCCGGCGAGCGATGCGGACATTCCGCAAGCCAAGGCTTTCGTCTGTTATACGGCCGGTTCAAACGAAGGCGATCACAATCGCGGTGATCGTGGCTCAAATGGTCCATCGGGCAACGGACCTCCGAACGGCCCACCTCCCGACGTCGAGTAGCTCGCAGGATCAGAAACTGGAGTGTTTGAAGATGCGCTCCGGGATCGCGCGCACGATGGCCATGATGGGGCGCCAGAACGACGGCACGTAAACCACATCGCGTTTCTTGCGCCATGCCTCGAAGATAAGATCGGCGGCGCGCTCCGGAGGCACGGTTAGTAACGTGCCCTCGCGACCCCAGGTCATCCGCGTGTCCACCGTGCCGAGGATCACCGTCATCACATGAATCTTCGACTTCGCAAGGCGGGCGCGAAGACCTTGCACAAACAGATGCAGCGCGCCCTTCGCCGAGCCGTAGACATAGTTGCGCTTGCGGCCGCGGTCGCCGGCCACCGATCCGATCACGATGATGAATCCGTTCCCTTGCGTCTCGAGCTTTTGCGCGGCGATGGTGAGGAGCGAGACCGCGCCCGTGAAGTTCTGCTGGATTGTCGCGAGCGCTTCGTTCGCATCGAGCTGCGCTTTGTCTTCTTCGCCCAGGGTGCCGAAGCACAACACCACTCCATCGAGGCCGCCCAGTTCTTTCGCGGCGCGCTCGAGCAAGTCCGCGTGCGAGGCGAAGTCGGCTGCATCAAATTTCCCCGCGACCGCCGTTACACCGGAACGAACCCGAACATCGTCGGCGATGCGTCCGGCTTCGGCCTCGTCGCGTGCCGCAATGTAAAGCTGCGCTCCGATTGAGGCAAACTTGATCGCGAGCAAGCGCGCGATCGGAGAAGTGCCGCCGAGGATAAGAACTTTCACGCGGGATCCATCTGCAAACGTCGCGATAGCGTCGAAGAAAAGTGATTGTTGGGGTCGGCGTTGGCTTTCGCCGCGCGCCACACCTCAAACTTTGGGTACATCGCGCGAAAGGTGTCGGGCCGCATCCGCGCATCTTTCGCCAGATAAACCCGGCCGCCGCGCTTGAGCACCATCGAATCGAGCCGATCGAGGAATTCGAGCAGGCCGTCGGTGACGGGAAAATCCAGCGCGAGCGTATACCCCGGCATCGGGAACGACATCATACCTTCCTGCGCGCCGAATTTTTTCAGCACCGCTAAAAATGACGCGCGACCGCTGCCGCTGATTGCTTCCAGCGTCTCGATCAGCCCCGCGCGGCTCTCGGCCAGCGGCCAGACGCATTGATACTGCACAAACCCGCGCTTGCCGTAGATGCGGGTCCAGTTGTGGATCGAATCGAGCGGAAAAAAGAACGGCTCGTACGACACCGACCGCCTGATCCTGATTGCGATGGATAGCGTAATAGCCGTAGTTGAATGCGCGCACGCTCAGCGAATTGAGCGCGAAATTCGGCAGATTGAAGGGCACCATCGGCGACCCTTTTTCCTTCGGATGCAGCGGTTCGTGGCGCAGGTTTGCCGGCAGCGCATCGCGAGTCGCGAAGTCGCCGACGTGCAGCACCGAGCGCCCCAGCGACCCCTTGGTGCTGACGCAATCGATCCACGCCGCCGAGCATCCGTACTGCGCATCGGTGCGCTCGAAATTTTCAATCGCCTCATCGACATTGGCGACCCGGATGATTTCGCCTTTGATGTAAGCGCTTTCGACCCGCCGTAGCCTCGTCGCGAGTTCGAGGATAACTCCCGTCAGGCCCATTCCGCCGACGGTCGCCCAGAACAGCTCGCGGTTCTCTTCGCGCGAACAGCGCCGCACCTCGCCGTTGGCCAGCATCAGGTCAAACCACAGCACGTGCGTGGCGAGCGAGGAATCACGATGATGGCTCTTGCCGTGGATATCGGCCGCGATCGAGCCGCCGAGCGTCACGAAGCGCGTGCCCGGCACCACCGGCGGGAAAAATCCGCGCGGCAGAAAAACGCGAATGACCTCATCGATCGTCACGCCCGCCTCGGCCTGCAGGATGCCGCTTTCGGGATCGAAATTGATCATCCGGTTCAGCCGCTGGAGATCGACCACCCGATTCTCTTGGTTGAGTGCCGCGTCACCGTATGCGCGTCCGGCTCCGCGCGCGATCAGCTTGTGCGAATTGGCCGCGACGACCGCCGATAATTCCGCGAACTTCTCCGGGCGGAAAACGTCGCTCTCGCAAACCGGATAGCGGCCCCATCCGCTCAGCGCGGTGCGCTTGCTCGCAGGCATCGACGCCGTCCGCGTCGCGCCGCCATTTGATCCGGCATCGTTCATCGTGATGCGGCTAATACTATCGGGAAGAATCCGGTTGCGAAACTTTGTCGTCACTTCCTTTGTAATGCTGAATTTGAATGCCGTAGGATTGGCCTGAGAGTGGAGGAACCTATGTCCTGGCAGCCGGAAATCGACGAAATCAAGCGCCGCATCAAAATGGCCGAGCAGATGGGCGGCGCGGAAAATATCAAACGCCAGCACGACGGCGGCAAGCTGACCGTGCGCGAGCGCGTCGCGCGGCTGCTCGATCCCGGAACCTTCCACGAATACGGCGCGCTTGCGGGTTCGGTGAAGTATGAGGGCGAAACGCTGGCGGAGTTTCGCGCTTCCAACTTCGTGATGGGCACCGGCAAGATCAACGGCCGCATGGTGGTCGTCGGCGGCGACGACTTCACGGTGCGAGGCGGCGCCGCCGATGCCTCGGTCGGCAACAAGCATGGCTACGCCGAGTTGATCGCGCGCGACTTGCGCATCCCGATCATCCGGCTGGTTGATGGCACTGGCGGAGGCGGCAGCGTGCGTAGCTTCGAAACCCTCAAGCGTACCTACGTTCCCGAGATGGCGAGTTTCGATGTCATCGTCGACGTTATGGGCATGGTGCCGGTCATCGCCGGATGCATGGGCTCGGTTGCCGGCATTGGCGCGGCGCGCGTGGCAGCATCGCATTTCTCCGTGATGATTCGCGGCACCAGCCAGCTCTTCGTCGCGGGTCCACCGGTGGTCAAATGGGGCACCGGCGAGGACCTCAACAAGGAGGAGCTGGGCGGCTCGGAAATTCATGCGCACGTCAGCGGCGCGGTCGATAATGAGGTCGAGAGCGAAGACGAAGCTCTCGCGCAAATTCGCCGCTACCTGTCGTATTTTCCTCAGAACGTCTGGCAGGTCCCGCCGTATGCGAAGCCCGACGACAAACCCGACCGCCGCGAGGAGGAGTTGCTGAGCATCATCCCGCGCAATCGGCGCCAGGGTTACGACACGCGCCAAATGCTGGAGCTGATTCTCGACCGCGATTCATTTTTTGAGATGGCGCCGTATTTCGGGCCGTCGCTGATTACCGGCTTCGCGCGCATCGACGGTTTTCCAGTTGGCATCATGGCGAACGACCCATACTTCATCGCGGGCTCGCTCGATGCGGATGCGTCCGACAAGATGGTGAAGTTCGTGGACCTCTGCGACACCTTTCATCTGCCGGTCGCCAACTTCGTCGATCAGCCGGGCTTCCTGATTGGCCGCGAGGCCGAGATGCGCGGCACCATTCGCCATGGCGCGCGCGCACTGTATGCGGTCTTCCAGGCGCAAACGCCGTGGGTCGCGATCATGGTGCGCAAGGCATTCGGCGTCGCGGGCGCCGGGCACGGCAACACCTCGAAGGTGAATCTTCGCTATGCGTGGCCGTCGGCGGATTGGGGTTCGTTGCCGATCGAAGGCGGTATCGAGGCGGCTTACAAACGCGACCTCGCGGCGTCGCCGAATCCCGAGAAGCTGCGCGCCGAGCTGGAAGCGAAGTTCAACGCTGGCGCGCTCGCCGATTCGGACTGCGGAGGCATTCGACATCAAAGAGATCATCGATCCGCGCGACACCCGGCCGCTGCTATGCGACTGGGTGCATCAGGCGTACGAGATTATCCCGACTCAGCTCGGTCCCCGCACCCGCACGATGCGCCCGTAGCATCAGGCGGTGGCGGGTTGGGGTTTGGCCTTGGCCTTCGGCCTCGTGGCGCGAGTCGGCACGGTGGTCGGATGCGTGAAGAGCATCGCGATGCCGTAGAGCACGAATGCCGCGAAAGAGAATTTGATCCACGCCGCCCATCCATACTTGGCCGCGACGACAATTATCACGGGCACTAAATCGCGAGTCCATCCGCGCGTCGCCAACGCCATAGAAGGCCCATCCAGTGGCCTGGAGCGCGGGCGACATCTCTTCGAGCGTTTCGGAATATTGCGCGGCCCACGGCACCGACAGAATCGCCAGGCAGCATCCCAGCAGTTGTCGCCACCATTCGCATTTCAGCCCGCGGGGCAGGGCCTGCCGAAAGTCGGGATCCACCAGCCAGTAGCGCGGTCAGCATGGCGTCCGACGATCGAAATCGGCTTACGCATTTGCAGGCCGTCCGAGACTATCCCGACGAAAATCAGCGCGATGATGTTGCCGCCCCAGAACCACGAGTTCAGTCGCAGCGGCCTCACCGGGCGTGTAATGAAACGACTCTGGTGAACATCAGCGGGCCGAAAGCCGTGATCGCGATATAGAGCGCGAGGCGATTGTGAACGGCACCGACTCAGCAGCCATGGTTCAAGATGCCCGAGCAGCGAAACGAATGCCTCGCGCGCGCTGCTGGGAAGTTCGGCACGCGGACGCGACTTTGCCGCCTTCCAGCTCGATGGCGGCGATCTCGCTTTGATAAATCTTCAACCGCAAGCTCGCGGGCTCAGGTCTTTCAGGAACAGCAAAATCGGGGATGACATCGCGATCGCGAGGAAGCCCATGATCCACATTTGCGACTGCCAGGTTTGATAGATCGGCAACGTGACGCCCGGCGATATAGTTGGCGAGGAAATTCGAGCCTACCGGACCGATGGTGAGCAGTCCGAATGCCAGTGCACGGCTGACAGACGCGGCGACATATCGCGCACCAGCGCCGCGCCGCGCCGGCCATCAATCCCGCGACGATCGACATCGTGATGCGGATGATGAAAACGATTTGATCCCCACGATGAGCAGATTGGAGAACACCATGATCGTGATGACGGCGAGGCAGAAATCGATGATGAGCACGCGCCCATAGCGATCGGCGAGCGGACCGCCGATGAATGCCGACACCGCCGAAATCAGCAGCGCCGCCGAGACGAAGTAGCCGTAGCCGAGTTTGCTCATGTGCAGAAACGGCAGCAGCAACGAGAGCACCGGCGCGAGCTGGAATTCGTAGGAGATCAGGATCACGGCCAGCACCGTGAGCAGCAGCAAGGTCCATCGATAGGCGCCGGTCGGGTATTCGGTGAGGGTGCGCTTTTGTTTGAAGGAATCGAGCCAACCGCCGCTGCTAACTGCGAGCGGACGTTCGGCCCCACTGCGAATCTGCTCATTCATGCGATTGCCCCGCGTCGATGAAGATCCAACATCTATAACCGAACCATTCGCGGTTACAACACAAAATTTCTAACCTGCTGGCGCGCGCGTAGCGCTCATTGCTAATAAGCCATAGGCGTAAAATCGCGCGAGGGTAGGGATGGAAATCAAGAGTCCGTCAGTGGGTAAGGTCCTGAGGTTGTCGATCGAAGCGGGCGCGCAGGTCGCGCGCGGCACCGAGGTCATGGTCATCGAGTCGATGAAGGTGGAGATCCCGATCAAGTCGAACGCGGCCGGACGCCTGAAAGAATTCCGCGTTAAGCCGGGCGATCAGATTCAGCGCAACGCCGTGCTCGCGATCGTCGAAAGCTAGTCCCGCACGTACTCCTGGAAATTCCCGCCGAAGAAGCGCGCCCTCGTCGCCTCCGGATGCGATGCGAGGCTGGCCGCGAAGCGTCCGATCGGATCGCGCCCGCCCTCAGCATGCGGATAATCGGTCGAGAACATGTACAACCGGTCATCCGAATAGCGAATCAACTCGCCGACATCCTCGAAGGGGTAGGGGGTGAAGCGCAACTGCTCGTCCATCTGTTGCGAAGGACGCCGAGTCATCTCGCGCAGATGCGGCTCCGGCTTCGCCCATACCTCGACGATGTGATCGAGGCGCCGTCGCATCGAGGGAACCCATCCGGCACCGAGCTCGATGCATGCGCCGCGCAGCTCGCGATATCGCTCCAGCACCCCATCGAGAATCAACACTGATAGATAGCGCTCCGCCGAATGGAAAATCGAGGTCATGTCCTTCGAGCCGACCACCTCGGCGCCGCCGCGCGCGGTTTTGTGCTCCGGATGCCCATCGTTCATCCATTCGGGATCGATGGAGAGCTTGCTGCTGCCGACGTGGATGACGAAGGTGCCGTGCGCCTCGGCCAGCTGCGCCCAAATCTGATCATGCGCCGGATGACCTGGCGAGCGGCCGCATGAGTCGGTCGGAATCATGAAGAGGCGCAGTCCCTCGGCAAGCGCGCGCTCCAGCTCCGCCGCCGAACGCGCGGGGTCTTCGAACACCATCAGACCGACGCCGACCAGCCGCGGATCATCGGCGACGAAAGCCCGCATCGCACGGTTGAACGCGCGCACGCCGCCATAGCGGACTTCGAGGTCCTTGCAGCCAAAAACCACGCCCGACGCGAATGACGAAAAAATCGTTTGGCGCCGCAGCCCGAGCATATCGAGCACCGCGCCGCGCTCATTGCAGTTGAATGCGCCGAGGGCCTCATACCATTTCGGGCCGCGCAGGATGCGATCGCCGAGCGTCTTCAACTCGGCAACCTTCTCCGCCGAATGCCCACGCCGCCCGCCGGTAGGAAGTCCGACCAGGCTGGAATCGAGGCGTCCAACCGGGAGAATCGGCGGCAACCGATCGCGAATCGAAGGGTCCGCATAGGCGGTCAGAAAGTCCGGCAACTCCATGATGTGGCTATCGGCGTCATATAGCGCGCGAGGTGTCATGCTCCTCTTGTAACGCCACCACGCCAGGCGAACAAGCGGCGTCCGTCGGCGCGGTTGCGAGAACATCGCGGCGATGGGAATACTCATCGCATGCCTACGATGCCAATCCCAACGATCGATCTGGTCAGCGCCTCTTCCTATGCGAAGGGCCAACCCTATGAGCAATTCCGCTGGCTCCGCGAGCATGACCCGGTGCATTGGCATGAGCAGAAAAATGCGCGCGGTTTTTGGGCGGTCACGCGCTATCAGGATGTGTGGGCGATCGGGCGCGACGCAAAAACCTACTCCTCGTACGCCGGCGGCATCATGCTCGATGACCCTGACGAATTCTCGCTCCAGCAATCGCGCAGCATGATGCTGCACATGGATCCTCCCGATCACACGCGCTACCGCACCCTGGTGAGCAAAGAATTTATTCCGCGCAGTGCGAATGCGCTCCGGCCGCGTATCCAGGAACTCTCGAAAAAGATCATCGACGATGTCATCGATCGCGGCGAATGCGAGTTCATGTCCGATATCGCCGGCGTGCTCCCCTCGTATGTCATCGCGGAGTTGATGGGAATTCCGCTCGCCGACGGCCGGCGGCTCTACTCTCTCACGGAGAAGATGCATTCCGCGCATGAAGCGGTAAACGAGCACGAGCGGGCGGCCGCCGGGATGGAGATGCTCAGCTACGCGCTGAACCTGGCCGAGGAGAAGCGCAAGCATCCGGGCAACGACATCGCCACCAAACTGCTCAATGCCCAGGTCGATGGCGACCGCCTGACGCCGGCCGAGTACAGTTTCTTTTTCCTACTGCTGGTTAATGCCGGTGGCGATACCACGCGCAACCTGCTCGGCGGCGGGATGCTCGCGCTGTTCAATCATCCGGATCAGCGCCGCCGCCTGCACCACAACCTCGATGGATTGCTGCCGACCGCGGTCGAGGAGATGCTGCGCTATGTCAGCCCGGTCATCTATATGCGCCGCACCGCGACGCGCGATGTCGAGCTGGGCGGCAAACAAATCAAGGCCGGTGACAAAGTTGCGATGTATTACGGATCGGCCAATCGCGACGAGAGCATGTTTCCGAATCCGGATAAATTCGACGTCGGCCGCACGCCTAACGAGCACATCGCATTCGGCGGCGGCGAGCATTTCTGCCTCGGCTCGCACATCGCGCGGGTGGAAATCCAGGTGATGCTGCGCGAGATCATGACGCGATTGCCCGACATCAAGCCGTCGGGACCGGTGGAATTCCTCGCGTCGAACTTTATCTCTGGCCCGCAGAAAATGCCGGTCCGCTTCTCGGCGAAACGAGCCTAGCGCTTCGAGGGCGCAGCTTCCGCGATGAGCGCCTGCAGGCGATCGATGTCGACCGGCTTCACCAGGTGGTGATCGAAGCCCGCAGCTAGCGCGCGGCGGCGATCTTCTTCGAGCCCGTACCCAGTCAACGCGACCAGCCGCGTGCTCTTCGCGTGCGATGACGCGCGGATGTTACGCGCCAGGGTGTAGCCGTCCATCGCGGGAAGTCCGATGTCGATGAGGATCACATCGAACGTGTTGTCGGCGAGGATATCCAGCGCGATGAAGCCATCGGCGGCGACGCGCACCTTGTGGCCGAGCAACTCCAGCAGCATGTGCATGCTTTCTGCCGCGTCGGCATTGTCTTCCACGATGAGCACGCGTGAACTTCCTCGTGCCGTTGCGGTGCTCTCGCTTGGTATTTCTTTCACCGGCTCGCGCAAAATCGGAAGCGAGACTGCGAACTCGCTGCCCGTCCCGAGGCCGTCGCTGTGCGCCTCGACGCGGCCGCCATGCATGCTGACCAGTTGCTTCACCAGCGTCAGTCCGATGCCGAGGCCGCCCTGCGCGCGATCCATTCCAACATCGCCCTGCGCGAACAGATCAAACACGCGCGGCAGCATCTCCGCGGCAATTCCGATTCCGGTATCGCGCACGCGAATTGCCACGTCGGCGCCCTGGCGACGCAGCGAAACCTCGATGCGGCCGCGTGCGGGTGTGAACTTGCTCGCGTTCTGAATCAGGTTGCTGATGACCTGTTGCATTCGCGCCCGATCCGCATCGATGCGGATCGATCTGGTCTCAGGCGGCGCGATCACAATGAGGCGTTGCTGCCGGGCTTCCGCGGCCGCGCGAGTCTCTTCGATGGCGCTCTCGACGATATCCGCCACGCTGACCGGCTCTTTGCGCAGGGAGATGCGTCCCTGGGTGATGCGCGCGACATCGAGCAGGTCGTCGACCAGCCGCGTAAGTTGCGTGGTCTGGCGCCGTGCAATGTCGATGGCGCGATCCCGCCGCGACTCGTCGAGGTCGGCAAAGGTGATGGCGTTGAGGACGGCCGACAGCGGGTTGCGCAGCTCGTGCCCGAGCATCGCGAGGAATTCATTCTTGCGCCGGTCCGCATCCGCGAGCTCGACAATCTTCGCGCGCAGGTCGTCCTCAACTTTCTTGCGCGTCGCCATTTCGGATTCGAGCATCTGCGCTTTGCGTTGCAGGAAAGTGATGGCTCGCTGACGCTCATTTTCATTGGCGAGCGCGCTGTAACTTTCAGCCGGAACCACGTGCGAATGCTCGGCGCACACTCTTGCGAGATAGTCACCATCGAGCGCGGTGGAGAAATTGTTCAGCGGATAGGCGCAGCATAGAGAGAAGCGCAGCCGCTTGCCGAGGTCGTTCCACATCGCCTCGAGGCGTAGGGCGGCGTCGCGCTTGCCCTGCGCCCATAGCAGCGCAACCATCTCGCCGAAGGCGCGGGTGAAGTGGCGCGGGTTGGCCTCGTTCGTCTTCGCGATAGAGGCCGCGATTACTTCTTCGAACCGAGCAGCATTGGGGTAGTCGTCGAGAGAAATTTTCGCCAGAGTTTCGCCTGCATCGACAGACAAATAGCGGCCTTGGCGAATTAATGCGGAAAGGTCGAGTCCGCGCCTTTTCAGACGCTCCTCGATCGCCTCGCTATGGCTCGCGGTGGCGATGACGACGGCGCCCGCGCCATCCTCAAGGCTGTCGCCGATGACCCGGCTGACAGAATCGACAAGGAACGCATCGTCCTCGTAGAATTGGACCAAATGAGAGGCATCGTGGCCGCGATTTAGTTCGGTCAGGGTCTGGTTGCCGAAGGAATCGTCAAGACTCATTGGAGTTTTTTGAGCTCCTACCCGCCCAGCGTATGACTGTATTGTTGCTTTTGACGCGGCTCCGCCAACATTATTCAACCTTCTCGACAGCCCGCAAGTATGTTCCGATCTTCGGGCTTTACGATAATATGCGTTAAATGGCTGCAACTTCTCCCATCGATGTTCATCCGAAGGTTGACCCCGGCTCCCGCGCGGCGAATAGCCTGTTCGATATTCTCCAGTCAGGGCGGCCGCTGGTTTACGTCCGCTCGATCGAGGAGAGCAGGGTGGCAGACCTGTTGCGGCAGGCCGGCCGTCGCCTGCGCCCTTCCGCGCCGATTCCGCTCTGGACCTGGAGCCTGACCGAGGGCTTGTCGCGCGAGGATGAGGCCGAGGCGCCGGCGCTGGATCCGCGCGAGGCGCTCGACTTCATCGCCGAGCACGCCGAGGGCGGGATCTTCCATCTCAAGGATTTTCACGAGCCGCTCCATACTTCGGCGGCCGTTCGCCGCCGTCTGCGCGACCTCTACCATCTCTGTCTCGACCGCCAGAAGTTCATCGTCATCTCTTCGCCGGTGCGGGACATTCCGGAAGAGGTAGAGCGAAACTTTGTGGTGGTCGATCTGGCGCCGCCCGATCTGCCCGAGCTGGTCGAGTTCCTCCGCACCGAGGCGCATTTGATCTCGACCCGCGAAGGGCACGCGGATTCCAACGACGAAACCCTGCATTTGCTCGCCCGCGCCTTGCAAGGACTCAGCCTCGACGAGGCGCGCCATGCGGTTCGGCGGGCGCTCGCGATCAGCCCCAATCTCGGCGTCGAATCGCTGCCGGCGCTATTCGAGGAAAAGAAAATCCTCATCAATCGCAGCGGCGCGATCGAGTTCATGTCCGACAGCACCAACATCGGTGCGGTCGGCGGCCTCGAAAGTTTGAAGAAGTGGCTGATGGAGCGGCGCAAGCTGTTTCAGCAACGCGATTCGTTGAGCGCCGACATCGTGCCGAAGGGCATCCTGATTATGGGCATTCCGGGATGCGGTAAGAGCCTCTCGGTCCGCGCCATCGCGTCATGCTTCGAGCTTCCGCTTTATCGAATTGACATGATCGATATCTTCTCGGGCCGCCACGGCGAGCCCGAGGGCGCGTTCGTGCAAGCCTGCCGCACGTTGGAGAGCATGGCGCCCGCGATCGTCTGGTTCGACGAAATCGAAATGGCGATCACTTCGGCGGAAACCGGCGGTCAGCAAGGGCGTATCTTCGCCTTTTTCCTCACCTGGATGCAGGACAAGAGCGCCGGGCTCTTCGTCGCGGCGACCGCCAATCGCATCGACCTGCTGCCCGCCGAGATGATCCGCAAAGGCCGCTTCGATGAGGTGTTCTTCGTCGATTTGCCTCATGAAGATGAGCGCGCAGACATTTTCAAAATCCACCTCGCGCGCCGCGGCGTGGACCTGTCGAAGTTCAACTTCGGACAGATTATCGAATCGACGCGGGACTGGACCGGCGCCGAAATCGAGCAGTGCGTGGTCTCGGCGCTGACCAAGGCCCGCATCGAGGAACACGAGCTCACCGAGGATTCCCTCATCGACACCGCGGTCTCGATGGTGCCGCTGGCGCGCGCGATGAAGGAACAGATTAACCACATCCGCCAGTGGGCGTTTCAGCGCGCGGTCCGTGCCTCCCCGGTCCCGATGGGCCGGTGATCGCGAGGATCAATTTGCTGATTTGGTCGGTTTGTAACTCACTATCTCGGCGAGTAGTTCGCCCTCGTAGATAGACCGATAGTCAAACTTCACGAAGCGATTGACTTGCGGCGAGTACCAGAAGATCAAGGTCTCGTCGTCCGCCATCCCGCCTTTGCCATAGAACCGGCTATCGACCTCGACTTTCAGCGCATGAAAATTTCCGGCCGGCACCTGCACATCTTCCCATCCGATCACCTTGCCATGATCATCCGCCTTGCCTTTGACCGGAGCGGCGCCCGTCGTCTCCCAATCGTAGTGGTTGTCCCAGGTTTTGCCGGGATAGAGCGGGAACGAGAACCACATCCCGGGCTTGTCGGAGATGGTTGGCTCCGATGACGACTCGGTCAGCGAGCGATACACGATGACGTTGAGCGCGGGATCGGTGGTCATCTCGGCGCCCCAGAAATCCACCTCCATCTTGCCGTCGTGGATGGATTCGATGCGGAACTCGCGATCGGCGCCGGCGATTCGATCCACCCACACATCGCCGGTATGGAGCGATGGTTGCGGGATAGGCGCCGCATCGGACTCCATAGCGGTAGTTCTGGGAGCGGTGGTCATGGGATTTGATGGCTGCGATTCATTAGCAGCGCATCCCGCCATCGTCATCGCAAACAGAATCAATCCAGCTGCCGCACGATATGCCCGCCTCATCGATGTCGCCTCAGCATGGCTCCGGTCTCCCTCGGCGCTGAATCTATCGCGTCCGGGATTTCATCGCGAATGATGAGGGCCTACGGGCCGGGGCGCAGCAACAGCGCCTGCGCGGTCAGGACCGGCGAACTGCTGGCGATGCTCGCCATCGCGGCGTAAGTTGGTGACGCGACGCCTTGCGACGGTGCGGCGAGATCGCCGAAAGCCAGCGTGAATCCCTCCTTCGATGATTTGGCATTGGTCCGCTGAGCGATCGCTCCCGGTTCGGTGATGCTCGGGGACGAGACGCCTTGCGCGCCATAGAAATAGACCTGCAACTCGTGGTTGTTGGTCGGTGTCAACGAGGGTGCCGCATCGGAAACCGGACTCGCCCCCGAGGCGCCTGCTCCGGAGGATTGGTCGACCGGCGATGACGCCGATGCGCCGCGCCATGCCCCCATGATTCCGGCGGCATACTGCGAGGCGATGCTCCAGCTATATGATGCCGGTTCGCTGTTTCCAGCCACCCGGTAATAGAGCCATGAAGTTATTTTGTTCGCGCTCCCCACAGAGTCAGCGCGAATGGGACTCCATCCGGCGGGCGCAACGGGCACATTGGTACCATTGGCGTCCCAGACCGCGACCTGTGCGACCAGCAAGTCACCCGACATAACACCTGGAGGCAGACTTACAGTTACTGCGGTCAAGGGCTGGGCGGAATCCGTCAGCGCGCCGCTGGCCACGAATCGAGGAACGGTATTCCCCGGCGTTGGTAGCGGCGTTGCGGGGGTTGGAGGGGGCGGCGTGCCGCCCGGCGAAGGTGCGATCGTGACCGTTGGCGTCGGTGTCATTGTTACCGGCGGAGTTCCGCCCGGTGACGGCGCGATAGTCATCATCGGAGTGGGCGTCGGCGTCGGAGTCCTGCTTTGAATTGTTGGGGTAGGCGTGGGCACCGCATTGAGCGGCACCAGCAAAACCGCCTGCGCCGTCATCACGGGAGGCGCGCCGTTGGGGATATTCGAGGTCGCCATCGCCACGTAGGTGGGCGAGGCGGTCCCTCCCGCAGGCGCGGCAAGATCCCCGAATGCGGTCGTGAAGCCTTCCACCGCCGACATCTCATTCAGACGCTCAGTTATCGCGCTCGGCTCGGTGATGGTGGGAGCTTTGAAGGCCTGCGCGCCATAGAAGTAGACCTGCAACTCGTTGTTGGTGACGGGAGTTAGCGAGGGCGCTGAAACCGATATTGGATTGAAGCCCCCGCCGGTCGATCCGGACGACTGATCTATCGGTGATGACTACCGAGGCGCCACGCCATGCGCGCATTACCCCGGCGGCATATTGAAAGCCGATGTTCCAGGTGTAGGAGGCAGGTTCGTTGCTGCCCGCGACCTTGTAGTAGAGCCACGAGGTCATCTGGTTGCCGCCGCCGTTTACCGCATCATGGCGGATGACCGACCATCCCGCCGGCGCAGCTGGGACATTGGTACCCGCACCATCGTAGATGAGGAGTTGCGCGAGCATCACATCGCCCGACTGAATTCCCGATGGAACGCCCAGAGTTACTGCACTCACTTGACTACGGCTATCGGCGAGGGGGCCAATCCCAACGAAGGTGATCGGCGACGGCCCGGTGTCCGGAAGCTGCACCGCCAATGCCGCCGCACGCGCGATATTAACGGACGGCGCCTGATTGGCCGGCGCGAAACTGTTGGTTACGGGGTCATAGAGTTCGCTGGATGCCAGGGTGCCACTGGAACTACTTGCACCGCCGACAATCAGAATCTTCCCAGCGTTTGGCCCGGTGCCTAAAGAAATAGCGGTGGCGTCCAAGCGGGCCGTATTCATCGAGGCCGTCTGACCCGGAGGCACGAATGTGTTCGAAGTGGGATCGTATAAATCGGTGGATGAAGTCAGAATGAAACTGCCGGTCCCCGGCGCACTGGTATCGCCGCCCGCGATCAGGATTTTCCCCGCGTTGAGTCCGTTCGCGATGACGGTCGCAGTCGCCCTATCGCGACCGATGTTCATAGAAGCAGTCTGGGCAGCGGGCGCGAAGCTATTCGTCACAGGATCGTACAGTTCGGTGGACGCGTATGGTCCGAAATGTAAACCACTGGTCCCATCGTCAAAGCCGCCTGCAATCAGGATTTTACCTGCGTTGGGTCCGGTCGTGATCAAGGTGGTAGTGGGTCCGTTGTCGCGGGGGCTGTTCATTGAAGCCGTCTGATTGGGTAGTGCGAAGGTATTTGTTGTGGGGTCGTAGAGCTCGGTTGAAACCAAGACAGTAGTGGAAGCACCGGTATAATTGGTCCCACCGGCGATAAGGATTTTGCCTGCGTTGAGTCCCGTCGTGAGGACAGTTGCGCTCGCTCGAAAACGAGGGGTATTCATGAACGCAGTTTGATTGGGTGCTGCGAAGCTATTGGTGGCTGGATCATAGAGTTCGGTAGAGGCCAGCGACCCGGTCGCACCCATCCCGCCAGCAATCATGACTTTTCCCGCATTGGGTCCCTTAGTAAGCACGGTCGCCGTGGCCCACACTCGGCCAACATTCATCGAGGCAGTCTGATTCGGAGCAGCGAAGCTATTGGTTGCCGGATCGTATAACTCCGTAGACGAAGACGGGGAATTGTCAGGGTTGTAGCCGCCGGCGATGAGAACTTTGCCTGCGTATTGGCCGCTCGTCAGTAAGATCGCAGTCGCCGCAAAACGCGGCTCATTCATCGATGCGGTTTGATTGAACGGCGCGAAGCTGGTGCCTGCGGGATCGAAGAGCTCAGTGGACGCCAAGTAGTCGGCGGTAACCACACTATAACCGCCGGCGAAGAGGATTTTCCCTCCGGCGGGGCCGCTGCTCACAGCATCGATCTGCGCGGCTTTTGGAGTCAGTTGCGCCAGCATCATGCCGACCGGCAGGAGCACCGCGAGCATCAGCAGGATGAACTTCACCGAGGTGCGCGCACTCGAGGCGCCTCGGAGCCAGCTCCTCGCCATAGATACGAACCGGCCCGCGCCAACCAACATCGATTTGATGATCACCACGAATCCCCACAAGGACACAATCGAATGCGTACCGCGCGATGCTAACAGCCTGCCTTAGTGAGCCGCAATGGTTTGGAAGGCATCAGAAGGGTAAGATAGCTGCTGACAAAAGGTGGACGGGCAACCAGGTTTCGTGGTACGGCGGGTGCGAACGAAAATGCAAAAACAAACCCATTAACATGAGGCAGCTGCTGGAGTTTTGGAAAATCGACGGTGCTCCACCACCGGTCGCGCAGCGCGACCAGCCCTCCTCCGCCGGTCACGCGGCATTCCATGCCGACGGAGCATCGGAGTACGCGGTACTCGGCGCGCCGGCCACCTTCTCCCACAAAGAAGAGTGAGCGAAGGGACGGATCGGAAAACGCGAAAACAAAGCCATTAACATCAGGCAAATGCTGGAGTTTTTGAATGCTCGTAACACCCAAAACATCCGTATAAACTCCCAACTCTCGTGCCCCGTTAGCTCAGATGGATAGAGCACAGGATTCCTAATCCTGGGGCCGTGGGTTCGAATCCCGCACGGGGCACCAATGCTTCCCCTTCGCCACCGCCACCCTTCGATTGACAGGTAAATAGCCGTTTACTATTATAAATCTAGTAAACGGTCATTTACCGGCCCGTGGCCGTCGGCAACTCCGCTCCTTGCGGGGCCGTCGTCGGCGCAATTTTCTCGCAACATTTAGAACGTCGGAGAACTCGTTAATGAAGGCTAACCATGTCGTGGTGATCGGTGGAGGTATCGGAGGGATGTGCGCGGCGCGCGTGCTATCCGATCGCTTCGAGCGCGTCACCCTAATCGAGCGCGACGAACTGCCCGAGGGCGCCGCCCATCGCAAAGGCGTCCCGCAGAGCCGCCATCCGCACGGCCTGCTCGATCGAGGCCGTCGCGAACTGAGCGCGCTGTTTCCGGGCCTCGATGATTCCCTGCACGAGCGCGGCGGCCTCGACATGGATGCGGGCCTCGAGCTCGCGACGCTGAATCCCGAAGGATGGGCCAAGCGCCGCCGCACCGGACATCAGATGTTGTTTGCGAGCCGGCTGCTCATCGAGTCGGTGATCCGCGACCGGGTGAAGAAGAATCCGCGCATCAAATTTGTTGAAGGGACCGAGGTCACAGCGCTGGTATTCGCGGAGGGCGACACCTCGCGAGTCACCGGGGTCGAGACACGCAATATCGGCGATAGCTCCGCGAGCCGCATCGAGGCGGACCTCGTCGTTGATTGCAGTGGCCGCAGCTCGCGTGCGACCGAATGGCTCGTCGGCGCAGGTTATCCCGAGGTCGAGGTCGAAGTCGTCGATGCGCAGGCCGGTTACAGTACCTGCTGGTATCAGGCGCCGCCCGCTGATCAGCGTCCCGCTAACTGGTGGTGGAAGGGGATTTTTCTCAACCCCTCGACCAAGCCCACGCGCGAGGAGGACTATTACGTCGCCCTCATCCTGCCGATCGAAGGCGACCGCTTCCTGCTGACGCTGGCATCGTGGGGAGGACGTGTGCTCCCGGCCGATCACGTCTCCTTCGCCGCGCTATGCGGACGGCTGCGCTCACCGATAGTGGCCGAGGCGCTGGCGATTGCGAAACCCATCTCCGCGATTTTCCATCGCAAGGGGATGCAGAACATCTGGAAGCATTACGAGAAGAGCAGGGGCCCGGCGGGATTCGTGGCGATGGCCGACGCGGTGTGCGCATTCAATCCGGTTTATGCCCAGGGCATGACCAGCGCGTCGGTATGCTCGCAGATCCTCGGCAAGCTGGTGGCCGAACTGGATCCGACCGAGGCAAATTTTCCCGCGACGTTTTATCAGCGTCAGGCGGAGTTCCTGAAAATGCCCTGGGACCTGTCGGTCGCGCGCGATCGGCAGGCGCTCGGCCAAAGCACCGGCTCCGAAGGCGCGATGGGCGGCGAGGCGTGGGAGCGGATTCTGCGCGAAGGCGCGGGCGTGCCGGTCATTGCCGAGGCGCTCTTCAACGTCATCAACCTGAACCGTCCCGCCGAGTCGCTGGCGACGGATACGGAATTTCTTGCGGCGGTGAATGAGATCATGCAGCGCCCACCGCGGCCTCCGATCGAAGCCGACCAGGTGCCGCCGTATCCACCGGCAGAGATCGCCAGCTGATGAGCTTTGCGAATCATCGACGAAGCTGAAACATTAACCGCTATACGAGGCACATGATGTCGACTTCGACCTGGCCGCAGGGCCGCTCGGTAAAGCTCGCGCCGCGCGCGAATCAACCTTCGGTAAATCTTACCGTCCATGAAACCGGCGAAGGACCGGCGGTGGTCTTCTGCCATGGATTTCCCGAGCTCGCGTTCTCATGGCGCCATCAACTGCCGGCGATCGCGGCGGCGGGCTTCCGCGCGATCGCGCCCGACCAGCGTGGCTATGCCGATTCGAGTGCGCCACCCGCAGTCAGCGATTACGGCCTGACCGAATTGACCGGCGACCTGGTCGGTCTGCTCGATGCGATGCAAATCGAGCGCGCGGTCTTCGTCGGTCACGATTGGGGCGGCTTCGTCGCGTGGGCGATGCCGGTTCTGCATCCGCAGCGCACCGCCGGCGTCATCGGCGTTTGCACCCCCTACATGCCGTTCCCGCTTACCTCATTCATGCGCACGCTGGTCAACGGGAAGGACGAGCGGATGTACATCCTGTGGTTTCAGGAACCCGGGCGCGCCGAGGCAGTGATGGATTCGAAGGCGCGGCTGATTTTTGATCGCCTGATGCGCGCGCCGCTGGAACCCGCCGAAGCTGTGAAGCGCATGATGGCGAGCGGCGAGCTGGATATGAATCCGTTCCGCCACATCGAAGACCTCAAGCCCGAGACCGCGCTCATCGTTACGCCCGAAGAGCTTGACGTTTACGTGCACGCCTATGAGAAGACCGGCTTTCGCGGCGGTATCAACTGGTACCGCAACATCGATCGCAACGCGCGGGAGCATCCGCAGGTCGGCGTCGAGAAGCTCACGCTGCCATGTTTGATGGTCACCGCCGAATGGGACGGCGCGCTGCCCCCGCGCATGGCGGCCGGGATGCCGGCGCTGTGCTCCGACCTGGAGATGCACAACATCGAGCGCGCGGGACACTGGGTGCAGCAGGAATTTCCGGATGCGGTGAATGAAACGATCGTCGGGTGGCTGAAACGGCGCTTCAAAAAGAATTGACCGAGGAGAGAGGAATTTAGAATGAGTCAGGCACATCTCGCGATCCGCAATGCAAAGATCGTCGACGGAACCGGCGCGCCTTCATTTCAGGGTGACGTCGCAATCGCCGATGGCAAGGTTCTCGCGGTCGGAAAATTCGACGGAACCGCGGCTAAAGAAATCAATGCGGGCGGCCATGTGCTCAGCCCCGGATTTATCGACATCCATACCCACTTCGATCCGCAGCTATGCTGGGATCGCCTTGCCACTCCGAGTCTGGAGCATGGCGTAACCACGGTGGTCGTCGGCAATTGCTCCTTGAGCCTCGCGCCGGTGCATGAAGGCGCGAGTCGCAAGCTGATCAAGATGTTCGGGAAGATCGAAGACATCAAGGAGCCGACCTTCGATGCGGGAGTGCCTTTCAAATGGGAGAGCTTCGGGCAGTATCTCGATTTCATTCGGCCCGGGCTCGGCATCAACGTCGGCGCGCTGGTGGGTCATTCCGCGCTGCGCTACTACGTGATGGGCGCGGAGAGCCAGGAGCGCGTCGCCACCGATGCCGAGATCGCGCAGATGAGCGACCTCCTCGAAGAAGCGATGGCGGCGGGAGCGATTGGGCTATCCACTTCTTATGTCGACATCGATGAGAACAACCGTCCGGTTCCGAGTCGGCTCGCTGACATGCGCGAGAAGATCGCGCTTTGCAAAGCGATGGCTAAGAGTGGCCGCGGCACTCTGCAGACGGTTCCGTACTTCATCGATCCGGAGCAGCAACTCAAGAACATCGAGGAGTTGGCCGAGCTAAGCCTCGCCAGCGGCGTCTTCTGCACCATTGCGCCGATCATCTACAGTCCCGCAGCGCCCGAGCTCTACAAGCGCAACCTCGAGAAGCTCGATGAGCAGCGCGCGCGAGGCGCCAAGGTGTTTGGGCAATCGATGACTCGGAGTTTCAACATCAACATCCGGCTTTCGGAGACTTCGTTCCTGCTCTATGGACTGCCATCGTGGAATCGCATCATGCAGCTTCCGCTGGCGCAGCGAATTGCGGCTTTTGCCGATCGCGATGCGCGTCCGAAGCTGGTCGAGGACGCCGAGCGCCGCATCGCCGTGCTGCTGCGGGGATCGGTCGTCGGCGAGGTTTACAGCCAGGCCAATCAGGAGTTCAAAGGCCGCCGCCTAACCGAGATCGCGAAGTCGATGGGCAAGCCGATTTCCGAGGCGATGCTCGAAATCGCGGTGGCGGACGACCTCCAGACCGAGTTCCAGATCAACGACTTCATTCACGCCGACAAGGATATCGTCGCGCAGATACTGGACCATCCATCGATTCATATCGGCGCTTCCGATGCGGGCGCGCATGTCGCGCAGTTCTGCGGCGCGGGCGACACCAGCGATCTCCTTGCGCGGTTCGTGCGCCAGTTCGGGAAACTCAGCCTCGAGCGCGCGATTCATCGCATCACGGCGGAGCCCGCCGATGCGTGGGGGATCAAGAATCGCGGACGCATCGCGGTCGGAGCTGCCGCCGATTTGACGCTCTTCGACCCCAAAACGATCGAGCGCGGCGCCGAGGAGTTTGTCAACGATTTTCCCGGCGGCGGCAACCGCTACATCCGCCATGCGCGCGGCATCGATAAGGTAATCGTCAATGGCGACGTGGTGGTCGATGCGGGAAAATACACCGCGTCACGCGCGGGCCAGATTGTCTGAATAGATAACCGGCCGGTTCGGCGCGCTATGCTCCCGGACCGGCCGGCCCTCATATATCCGTCGCGCTGCTTTCCGCTCGCCCCATGCCGACATCGAGTCGGGTTATAGGCCGACACAGAGTGGACATTTCCTCAACTTCAAGCCACACAGCCGGCGTACGAAGATAAACAGTTTGTTGGGGTTCGCCTACAATTTGACATAGAATGTCGCGGCGTCGTAGCATGTAGCTCAATTAAGCTTAAACGTGCATCGCGGAGCTAAGTTTCGAGCACGTTTGAGGGTCTGAAGTGAGCTACGAATGAGACGGGCTAATACCGCCGTCCGGTTTGTCTGCATCTGGGGATTCAACGTCCCCGTGCATGTCAGCATGAGCCCTCAATTTATCGATTTCCGCGCCGTTCCCGCCACCGAGGTATGAGATGGCGGAATCAGGAACCTTAACGCTGCTTTTCACAGATTTGGTGAATTCTACGCAGCTCTTGGGGCGCGCCGGTGACGAAGCCGGTCATCGCCTCTTCGCGGCCCATCACAAGTTGATGTCTAACGCCATCAGCACCAATGGCGGCGAGGAGTTGCAATGGTTAGGCGATGGCGTGCTGGCCGCCTATGCCTCCGCCGCCGACGCTGTGCGTTGCGCGATTCGAATCCAGCAGACCGCGCGTCGCCCGATCGACGGCGCCAAATTTGAGATCCGCATCGGCATTCACGTCGGCGAAGTGCTCCGACGTGAGGACGGTTACTTCGGCGTCCCGATCGTGTTGGCGCGCCGGCTATGCGATAGCGCGGTCGCCGGGCAGATCCTATGTAGCAGGCTCATAGTTGATATGTTGTCGGCGCGGCAAGCATTCGCTTTTCGCGAACTCGATGCCCGCATGCTCAAAGGCATCCCGACGCCCACCCCCGTTGCCGAGGTGGTCTATGAGCGCAATGATGCCGCCGCCCTGATCAATCGCACCCCCTTCGTCGGCCGTGCCGAGCAACTCAGCCGCCTTTCCGCGAAGCTCGAAGAGGCTTGCAACGGCCAGGGCTCGATCGTGATGCTCCAGGGCGAGCCCGGCATCGGAAAAAGCCGCATGATTGCTGAGTTTTCCGAGTTCGCGCACGAGCGCCGAGCGATCGTGCTGCGCGGCGCCTGCTACGACGGCGAATGGCAACCGCCCTACGGCCCCTTCGCCGAGGCCATCAGCCAGTATGCGCGCCAGGCCCAGTCCTCCGAGCTTATCGCGGTATGCGGGAACAATGCCGCCACGCTTGCCCGCATCGCACCGGCGGTGCGCGAGAAAATCGGCACCATCATCGAGCCCGCTCCGCTCGACAAAGAAGAAGAAAGATTCCGCCTCCTCGATGCGGTTTCGCAGTTTCTCATCGAAGTCGCGCGCCGCTCGCCCCTGGTGCTGGTGCTCGATGATTTGCACTGGGCCGATCGCGGCACCGTCGGGCTGCTCAACCATGTGGCCAATAATGTCGCCGCCAATTCGATGCTGCTTATCGGCGCTTACCGCGATGCCGAGGTGGACCGGATGCATCCGCTGGCGCGCGCCCTTGCCACGGTTCGGCGGCTGCCGAACTTCGAAGTCCTCGCCCTCAAAGGTTTGAAGAGCACCGAGTTGGTCGAGTTGCTGTCCATCATCGCCGACCAGGAGGCGCCCGAGCCGCTGGTCCAGACCCTGACCGCGGAAACCGAAGGCAATCCGCTCTTTATTCGCGAAGTCCTCCTTCATCTGATGGAAGAGGGCAAGATTCTGCGCGACGGCGAGGGATGGGGCTCGCGGTTCAGCGTCACCGAACTGGGCATTCCCGAAGGCGTGCGCAGCGTCATCGAGCGCCGCCTGATGAAGCTCTCTGAAGACGCCAACCGGCTGCTGACCGTCGCCGCATGCTTTAAGGGTGCGTTCTCATTCGATGTCGCCGCCGCGGTTGCCGAGCTGGATGAAGGTGCGGCGCTGACCGCGGTTGACGAAGCCCTCGATGCGCAGCTTCTGCGTCCGGGAACCACCGCAGAAACTTTCGATTTCACCCACGCCCTCATTCGTCATTCGCTTTACTCGGGCTTGAATCCTGCCCGCAGGGTGCGATGGCATCGGCGGATTGCCGAGGCGATGGAACGTACGTGGGGCGAGCGGGTGTCGGATCATGCGGCCGAGGTCGCCTATCAATTCTGGTGCGGCGCGGCCGCTTCCGGCGCGAAGCGCGGCGCCGACTATGCGATCTCCGCCGCGAACAATGCCGAAGCGGTGTATGCGCATGATGAGGTAGTCGCGTTTCTGCGCATCGCACTCGAGCTTTTGGCGCCGGACGATCCGCAACGATCGCGGCTGATGGCGCGCCTCGGGCTCTCTCTCGCATATACGCTCAGTGCCGATGAGGCGGTCAAAGTCAGCAGCGAGGCCGCTGACATGATTGCCGCCGCGGAAGGCCCAGTCGCGGCCACCGAATACCTGCGGATAGTCGTTCGTGCGCTGTACAACGGGGGCCTGCTGCGCGCCGCATGGACCCTGGCGAAAGACGGGCTCCGCCATGCGGGCGATCGGCGCGACGTCAACTGGGCCGCGATCAACGAGATGGATTTGATGCGCCAGTCAGCCGAGGACCCGGCCAATCCGGGTATCCGTGTCGAGACGCCCAACGAACGCGAACATCGGGCGATTTTGAAGCAATTCCCGCCTGAGCAACTGCGCGCGGTTGGTCTGGACCAGCCGGTGGAATCGAGAAAAGAGGTCCTCGAATCTCCCGACCCCTCACCGAGCGCGCTGCTGTTCCTGGCCGGGGAGCTCCGGCGCAGCCTGCCCATCTGGCACCAGGAGGCGGTCGAGGCGGAACGCGCCGGACGCATCATGTGGGCAATGCACGCGTGGACTAGCGTCGCGCGATGCCACATGGCCTTGGGAGAGCTCGCTCAGGCGCAGGCGGCCTACGATCGCGCCGTCGCCTTCTCGGCGCGCAGAGTCGGATCGTCGCCATGGCTGCTGAATCTGCTCTCGGCCAGGCAGGATTTGCGCATCATGTTGGATGATGGCTGGGACGAGGTTTTTACCGATCCGGTGCTGATGGCGATCATGCAGGAGACCCGCGAGGACAACAAATGGGCCTCCGCGGCCATCCACGCCGCGGCTGCATACGTCCTTAGCCGCATCAACCAGACTGAAATGGCGCTGCAGCGGCTCGAATTGCTGTTTCCCGCGATTGAAGCCGGCGCCGGTTGGACTTTCGTCTATGGCGGCATGGCCTGTGACACGGCCGCGACGCTGTGGTTCCTCGACCGTACCGATTCGATCGGGCTGGTGGAGCGCAACCTGCGCGAAAAAGTCCTCGTTCCCGACTTCCGCTATCCGATGCGCGATAGCCGTTTGTCGATGGGTCGTTTGTGCGCGCTGCAACGTCGCTATGATGAGGCGGTCGATTGGTTCGCCAAGGCACGCGACGGTACTGGATGAGCAGGGCGCGCGTCCGCTGCGTGCGATCACCGACTACGACGAAGCGCTGATGTACCTCCGTCGCGGCGGCACCGGCGACCTGGCACGAGCGCGACCGCTGCTGGAAGTTGCGCTGAGTCAATTTCGCGAGATCGGCATGACCGGATGGATCCGGCGTGCGCTGGCCGCGATGAGCGGCGGCGGCGTAGAATAGCTGAAATCTCTCCTTCTGATATGACCATTCTCTTCAGTGGCACAGGCTTCAGCCTGTGGCCGACGCAGATCAATCCACCAAATCGAAAAAAATAACCAAGAGGAAGCCTTGCCCCTATCTGAGCCTTCCTATTCCTCGTAGGGGTCGTTCGCGAAGGGGATTAGGTGAATGTCGACTCTTCGTCGAAGCTTCGCTAAATTCTTGGTGGACGTGACGGGCCGGAATTTGCTTCTTTTACACTAGCAAGCAATGCGTACTAATTTGTTGCTGGGATTTAACCGATTGGAACTGTGGCAATTGTAGCAACCGCGTTCGCGCACGTTTCAAAACGCGCAGATCATTGGTTGCTGCACAGTCAGGAGTTTCCTGAGATAGCCGACGAACAGGCGTATGAACGCGAGGCCATTGCATTTTTGAACGCGCCCATCGATCCAAGCAAAGTGTACGAATGCGTGCGGCCACGCGATGGTGATACCATCAGATACGAGCCAGCTACCGAGAACTTTGCAGTGATGAGGGCAGACGGAAGGATACGAACATTTTTCCGACCAACAATCGCTTGGCATCGACTAGCGAGCAATCTCGCGTACTTTCAAAGTGAGTGTGCCAGAAGATGAACCAAACATACTATTGCCCCGTTTGCGGATACGACAAAATGGACGAGCCAGCGGCAAACCACAACATTTGTCCTTGCTGCGGGACTGAGTTTGGGTATCACGATGTTGGATACAGTTGGGTGGAACTTCGACGCAATTGGATGTTACGCGGTGCGCCTTGGTTTAGCGTCGCCACCGAGAAGCCGAAAGATTGGCAACCGTTCCAGCAACTTGAGCGATTGATCCAGCTTGAGAAAATACAGCTCTCAGCTATTACTTCCAAGGAAGACAACACTCAGCGTACAGAGATCGAGTTCGTGCGCGTGGCCTGAAACGGATGCCAAAACTATTGTTGTTCGCGCCTTGCGAGAAGGTTCTTATCGACGAACAGAGCAAATCTATTTCGCTAATAGTAGTTTTGCAGGAGATACACTACAAACTACCTCCAGGTGCTCAAATTCAGCCTAATGCCATGCTTCCGATACAATGGTCAGTGCTGACCCTTTGGCGAGAAGAAGAACCGCAAGATAACAACGTCGAATTCGAGCAACAATTGTCCATAGAGACCGGCGCAGGTACGACGCTAGCCGTGAGCGAAATGAAGTGGAAATTTACCGCGCCCAGTCATCGGATCATTGCTCAAGTTCCGGGCATTCCTGTAAGCTCACGAAAAATTAATGTAAAGCTTGCCTACCGTGTGGTCGGAGTACGAGACTGGATTTCTCTCGCATCTTATCCGATAGAGTTGATGCAAGACGTGATCTAAAATTGTTCCGACTGCTCCAGCCGCTTTTTCTTTCTACTGGGTTTTTGGCTATTTCCTGTCTTAAGCAGCGCATCAATAGCGCGATCGAACGCGCCCATGTCCGCGTTTCGCAGTTCTTCGCGCGCCTCTGCGCGTTCTCTTGCGAGCCTTTCTTCTATGGATTCGGTCGAATTCGAGGCTGATTTCTCCACGCATCCGCTTTGCGGGCGGAATCGCGGGAAGGCTAGCAACGGGAAACCAACTCTCCGAAAATTTCCGGATTCTTTCGATGATTAAAGCGGCAAGAAAACTCGGTGAGTATTGCTGGTCGCCGTGATTTACAGTGCCATCTGACAGACCCTCTACGGTCGCGATCTTCGGTGGCACAGGGCTTTAGTCTCTGGACGATTGCTGTCACTCCCACATTCCATCGAAGAGCAGATACGGGCCGAAGCTCTGCCAGTTACGAAAGACGGATCTGAGGCAATCGCGAGAATCATCGCAACTGGAACATCGTTGCGGGCGGTTCGCGAACCGCCCCTACCAGCAATCCAGATCGCAAACTTATCGGAAGCACCTCTCAGACCAGGTTGCGATCCGCCGGATCCTCGTAGGGGTCGTTCGCGAACGACCCGCAGCGATGGTGCCATCGCACAGCCTTCTACGGTCGCGATCTTCGGTGGCACGGGCTTTAGGTCTGTGGACGATTGATGTCAATCGACAACACAGCGAAGAAGAAGACACAGGCTGAAGCCTGTGCCACTAAATTTCGCGCGCGCGGTATCACCGATGGATCCTCGACGTCGAAGGACTTACGGCGGGTACGAAATACGCGGGTATCGCTACTCAACGTCCAGATTTGACTACAGTTTGACAGAAGAATAGGCCGATCGTACGATTCGGAAGAATAAGCCAAACAGAGCGCATTAAAGCCAACAATTGACGCGATTGCTCTTTTAGTTCGAGAAGTTGCGGTGGCCCGCCAACCCAATGCACCCTCAAGCATTTCGGAACAGCCGCGATGGTTTCGGTTCGGAAACCCACATGTTCCGATCCGTCGCATCCTCGTGAGTCGCGGGAGCCATGTAGGTTTAGCATGGCGGCATCCGGCACTCAGACCCTGCTCTTTACCGATCTAGTCAACTCCACCCAGCTGTTGGAGCGCGCCGGCGACGAGACTGGCCATCGGCTCTTTCGGGCCCATCACAAACTGATGTCCGATGCGATCGGCGGCTGCGGCGGCGAGGAGCTGCAATGGCTCGGGGATGGGGTGCTGGCCGCGTTTTCTTCGGCCGCCGACGCGGTGCGCTGTGCGATTCGAATTGAGCAGACCGCGCGCCGCCCCATCGACGGCGCCAAATTTGAGATCCGCATCGGCATCCATGTCGGCGAGGTGTTGCGCCGTGAGGACGGTTACTTTGGCGTCCCGATCGTGTTGGCGCGCCGGTTATGCGATAGCGCGGTGGCCGGGCAGATCCTGGTCAGCAAGCTGGTCGTCGATATGTTGTCGGCGCGGCAAACCTTTTCTTTTCGCGACAAGGGGACGCTCGCGCTCAAAGGCATCGCGACCCCAACCGCCGTCGCCGAGGTCCTTTATCAGCGCAACGATGCCGCGGCCCTGATCAATCGCACCCCTTTCGTGGGCCGTGCCGAGCAACTCAAACGGCTCTCCGCGAGGCTCGAAGAGGCTTGCAATGGCCAGGGCTCGATCGTGATGCTGCAGGGCGAGCCGGGCATCGGAAAGAGCCGCATGATTGCTGAGTTCTCGGAGTTCGCGCGCGAGCGCCGAGCGATTGTGCTGAAGGGCTCCTGCTACGACGGCGAATGGCAACCGCCTTACGGTCCCTTCGCGGAAGCGATCAGTCAGTATGCGCGCCAGGCGCAGTCCTCCGAGCTCATCGCCGTATGCGGGAATAATGCCGCCACGCTGGCCCGCATCGCACCGGTGTTGCGCGAAAAAATCGGAGCGATCACCGAGCCGATCGCGCTCGACAAGGAGGAGGAACGATTCCGTCTCCTCGATGCGGTGTCGCAGTTTCTGATCGAGCTTTCGCGGCGCGCGCCGCTGGTGCTGGTGCTCGATGATTTGCACTGGGCGGATCGCGGCACCGTCGGGCTGCTTAACCACGTTGCCCATAGCGTCGCCGCCAATTCGATGCTGTTGATCGGCGCTTACCGCGATGCGGAAGTGGACAGGATGCATCCGCTGGCGCGCGCCCTTGCGACGGTCCGGCGACTTCCCAACTTTGAAGTTCTCGCTCTCAAGGGCTTGCAGAGCACCGAGTTGGTGGAACTGCTTTCCATCATCGCCGACCAGGACGCGCCCGAGGCGCTGGTCCAGACTCTCACGACGGAGACCGAAGGAAATCCGCTGTTCATCCGCGAAGTCCTCCTGCATCTGATGGAAGAGGGCAAGATTCTGCGCGACGGCAAGGGATGGGGAGCCAGGTTCAGCGTTACCGAGTTGGGCATTCCGGAAGGCGTGCGCAGTGTCATCGGACGCCGCCTGCTGAAGCTTTCCGAAGATGCGAATCGGCTGCTGACGGTGGGCGCATGCTTCAAGGGTGCATTCTCATTCGATGTGGCGGCGGCGGTTGCCGAGTTGGATGAAGATGCTGCGCTGACGGCGGTTGACGAAGCGCTCGATGCGCAGCTTTTGCGGCCCGGGACCACGGCGGAAACTTTCGACTTCACGCATGCGCTCATTCGTCATTCGCTTTACTCCGGATTGAATCCTGCCCGCAGAGTGCGGCTGCATCGGCGGATCGCGGAAGCGATGGAACAAACCTGGGGTGACCGCGCCTCGGATCACGCGGCCGAGGTCGCCTATCAGTTCTGGTGCGGCGCGGCGGCTTCCGGGGCCAAACGCGGAGCGGATTACGCGATTGCCGCGGCGAATAATGCCGAGGCCGCGTATGCGCATGACGAGGTAATCGCGTTTTTGCGCATCGCACTGGAACTGCTGGCGCCGGAGGATCCTCAAAGGCCTCGGCTGATGGCGCGCCTCGGACTGTCGTTCGCATATACCCTCAACCTCGAGGAGGCGGTTAAGGCGAGTCGTGAGGCCGCAGACCTGGTTGCGGTCGTGGAAAGCCCGGCCGCCGCGGTCGAATATTACCGCACGGCGGTGCGCGCGATGTACAACGGAGGGTTGCAGCGCGGCGCCTGGACGCTGGCCAAGGAAGGCCTCCGTTATGCGGGCGATCGGCGCGACGTCAACTGGGCCGCCCTCAACGAGGTGGATTTGATGCGCCGCGCAGCCGAGGACCCGGCCAATCCGGGTATTCGATGCGAGACCGCAAACGAACGCGAGCATCGCGCCTTTCTGAAACAGCTACCGCCCGAGCAACTGCGCGCGGTTGGCCTCGAACGGCCGTATGAATCGAGGCAAGAGATTATCGAATCCCCGGATGCCTCGCCGACTGCGCTGGCGTTCCTTGCCGGTGAATTCCGGCGCACTTTGCCGATCTGGCAACACGAGGCCGCTGAGGCGGAACGTGCGGGCCGCATCACGTGGGCGATGCATGCGTGGGCGAGCGTGGCACGATGCCACACGGCGCTGGGAGATCTTACCCTCGCGCAGGCGGCCTACGATCGCGCGGTCGGATTCTCGACGCGCCGGGTTGGGTCGTCTCCGTGGCTGCTGAATCTGCTCTCGGCCAAACAGGATCTACGCATCATGCTGGATGAAGGATGGGGGGATGTTTTTAGCGATCCTGCGTTCATGGCGATGATGCTGGAGTGCCGCGATGAGAACAGATATGCCGAGGCCGGCATCCACGGCGCCGCGGCCTACATCCTAAGTCGCATCAATCAGACCGAACTGGCGTTGCAACGGCTCGAGCTGCTGTTCCGCGCGATTGAAGCCGGCGCCGGATGGACCTACGTGTATAGCGCCATGGCCTGTGATACTGCGGCGACGTTGTGGTTCCTCAACCGTACCGATTCGATCGGCATCGTGGAGCGAAATATCCGAAACAAAGTCCTCGCTCCCGACTATCGGTTGCCGATGCGCGACAGCCGCTTGTCGATCGCTCGCCTGTGCGCGCTGCAACATCGCTACGACGAGGCCGTCGATTGGTTCGCCAAGGCGCGGCTGGTATTGGAAGAGCAGGGTGCCCGTCCACTGCGAGCTATCACCGACTACGACGAAGCGCTGATGTACCTGCGTCGCGGCGACGCCGGCGACCTCGAGCGCGCGCGTCCGCTGCTGGATCTTGCCCTGCATCAATTTCGCGAGATCGGAATGACCGGATGGGTCCGCCGCGCCGAAGCCGCGATGACCGAGGGCAGCGGAAAGTAAGCGCTGGTTTTATTCGTGCGTCGCTGGCGTCGACGGGCCCCATTTCAGGATGCCCAGGTCGGCGACAAAGATCGCATAGAACGACTTCACCAAGACCAACTCGATGATCGTCGCGAGGCTAAGCCCGCCGATCTGCGCGAAGCAGAGTGGACGCCATAATGGCCCGCCGTGAAAGGCCAGCGGCAACAGCGCCAGCACCGTGGCGCCGACGGTCACCATCACCGGGCGCAGCCGTTCGATGCCGGCATCGAGGAGTCCCTGGATGAGTTCCTCGCCCAGGTCCTGGCGCTCCTCGATAAACTCGAACAAGACGATCACATGGCTGACGATTACGCCGATCAAACTCGCGACTCCCAGGAACGCCATGAAGCCGAACGGCGTGCCGGTTAGCCAGAGCGCTCCGAGCGCGCCCACGACGCCGTAGGGCACCGCCACGAAAATCAGCCACGGTTTGATGAGGTTGTTGAACTGCAAAACCAGCGCGATGAAAATCAGCGCGACCGAAATTTCCAGCACCAGGGTCAATTGCCCGAAGCCGTCTTCCTGCTTGTACTGCTCGCCGCCGATCACGATGCGATAGCCCGGCGGGAGCTGGTCGCGCAGCGCGTTGATTTGCGGCATCGCCTGACTCATCACTTGCGAGGACAGGACGCCGCTCTTGGTCAACGCGTTGATGGTCATGGTGCGGAAATGATCGCGCCGCACGATGCGCTCCTGGCTCATCTGAAAGATCACCGGCGCCAGTGAATTTAACGGGCGGCCGGGTCCGTTCTGCGCATAGACGTAGAGATTCTCCACATCGGCGAGCTTCGCGCGCTCTTCCTGCCGAAGGCGGGCAACGATCGGTACGCGAGTATCGCCATCGAGCAGCGTTCCGACCGGCCATCCGCTGAGACCCGCGGCTGCGGAGCGCGCGATATCGGCGTTGCTGATGCCCGCCATGTTGGCGCGGTCGGCATTGATCGTCAGCTCGACGCCGGGGCTCTCCTCCATCCAGTCAGTGCGAACGTTTTGCAACGCCCGGGAGTCGAGCGCAGGATCTGCTCGATGCGGCCCGCGGTGGTCCGCAGCGTGTCGATGTCCGAATCTTCCTGGGATGCGTCGATATCCGCATGGCCGAAGACATGAATCTCGATCGGGAAGCGCACCGGATTGGTCAGCAACTGGCGCGCGTCGAGGTAAGCGCCGGGTACCGATTCGGTCAGCGCGGTTTGCAGCGGACCGACAAGCTTGGGCATGTCGTCCTTGTCTTCGATTTCGAGAACCAGCTGAGCAAAATTACTTTGCTGCGATTCCGAAGGCGCGGAGATCCAGAAGCGTGGACCGCCGCCGCCGACGAAGCTGGTCACGGATTTCAGGATCTCGCGAGGCTTGCCATCGCGACCCGGATGTCGATGTCCATAGTCCTGGGCGACTTTTCGAACCACGCTTTCGGCCCGCGATGCCACGCATTCGTATCGGAGAGCGCGGCGCCGTTCGGCAGCCATACGTCAACATACGCGAGATATTGAACGTCCTCGGGAAAGAACGCGGTCCGGAGATGCTTGCCGATGAAAAAACCTCCCGCGAGGAAGACGAACGAACACTACGACGAACGCCTTGCGATGTTCGAGCGCGTAGTGCCCGAGCTTGTAGTAGAGCCCCGTCACTCCATGCGTGCGGCGATACTCGATCGGCGGCAGCGGTTTGCCGGGTCGCATCAGGTAGTAGCCCAGTTGCGGGATGAAGGTCATCGACACGATTCGCGAGGCCACCAGCGCGCAGGTCATCACGATCGGCAGGCTATACAGGAATCGCCCGGTGTCGCCGGTCAGCATCAGGAAGGGCAGGTAGGCGACGATATTGGTGATGGTCGCGAACAGGATGGCGCGGCTGAGTTTGGTGGGCCCAAGCCATGCCGCGATCGCCGCCGGCTTCCCCATCCCCAGTTCATGTTTAATCGCGTCGCCCGCGACCACCGGATCATCGACCAGCAGTCCCAACGCGATGATGAGGCTTGCGATCGAAACCTGTTGCAAATCGATCCCGAGAACATCCATCATCCCAAACGTCATCGCGAGCGTGATCGGAATCGCCAGCGCAATCAGCAAGGCGGAGCGCCATTCCCAAAAGCCGATCAGCGCGACAAAGATGACCAGCACGATAGCTTCGTAAAGCGCGCCCATCAGCAGGTCGATGTTTTCATGCACCTGGCGCGGCTGGTCGGAAGTTCGCGCGATGATAAGGTCCTCGGGAAGCCGGCTCTTCAGGTCGCCCAGCGCGCGATCGACTGACTTGCCGAACGCGCCGATCTGCTGGCCGGAGCGCATAAAAATGGCCAGGGTAATTGCGCGATTGCGGTTCCAGCGGCCCTTCGCATTGCGTGAGGTGTAGAAGTTGAGCAACTGCGGCGGATTCTGATAGCCGCGCAAGACCTCCACCAGATCGCGCAGATAGAGCGGAGTGCCGGACGGCGTCGCCTGCACGATGACGTCGCCGATTTCCGCGGCATTGGTAAATTCACCGCTCGGATGCACCGTGACATCGGTCCCGGCCGCATCGATGGTTCCTCCCGCGCGGGTGATGTTGCGCTCGGCGAGGATCTGCGCGAGGCGCGCGGGCTGCACGCCGTAGGACGCGAGCCGCCGCTGCGAGTAGGCGAGCTGAATCCATTCCGGCAGCACTCCCGAGCGCGTCACTTTCCCTACATTCGGTAGCGTCTCGAGTGCGCGCTGGATCAGGTCGGTATAACGATCGAGTTCGCGATAGGTGTACTTGTCGCCCGCCGCCGCATCCAGATCGGCCTCGGTATCGGCGGGATTTCGAATCAGCACCGGAGCCCACGCATCGGGATGCACGATGGGAAAGACCGAAGTGCCGACATGATCGGCGATGAAGGTGCGCGTGATCCCCGCGAGATCGACATTGGGGGCGATCGCGGCATCCAAACCGATGAAACCGTTGCCGTCGAGTGGACGAATATCGCGCGCAAGCTTATGCGCCTGAAGATAGAGCGTCAGCCCATCGCGCACCCGAGCGACGTTTTCGGTGCCGATCGCCTCGGGAAATAATGTCACCAGCGACACGCGCGAGGTTTTTGCATCAGCCGGCGCCGACTCGCGAGCCTTCTCGATCGCGGCACGAATGGCGCGCGCCCGCAGCGCAAGCTCCACCTCGCCTAGCTTGGGACTCGCGACGGTGAGCATCAGCGCGGCGGTGTCGCCATAGTCGCTGATGAACTGAATGGGCCCCGCGCCGTTTGGAAGATCGTTGATGCTGTTCAGGCGCAGATTGATGTCACTGAATTGCTTGCCGGTGTCAGTGACATTTTCAGCCAACTGAACGTTGACGATGGCGACCCCGTCGAGGGTGGTGGATTTGATGCCGTAGGTGCTGCTGGCGCCGGCGGAATTGACGGAAGAATTCTCCGCCATCACCGCTTCGATCTTCCGCGTCACCATCTGCTCGATTTTCTCGGCGCGGACGCCGGGCCACGGACATATGGCGACCGCCTCGCGAACCGGAAGCTCAGGATCCTTGCGCTTGGGCATGCGCGCATAGCCGAGGATGCCCCAGGCCATCACCCCGATAAGCAGCATCCAGGCGATGGCACGGTTCTCGACGAAGAACCGCGCCACATTGTGGGTGGTGGCGATGATCTCGGAATCGCTACGATGCGCCATCAGCGAATGACCTGAACTTCGGTGCCATCCGATACCATCGTCGCGCCGCGCACGATCACCTCATCTCCCATCTGGACTCCCGAGGACACGGCGATTTCGTTGCCGACGATGTCGCCGAGGCGAACCCTGCGCAGTCGCGCGAGGCTCTTGCCGGCTTTTTCTTCGACCACATAAACCGCGAAATCTTTCTGGTCGTCGGGCGGGCGGACGATCGCATTGAGGGGAAGGGTAGCGGCGGTGCTGGCCGCGGTGACCGCGCCGGCGACCTTCAGCGACGCGATCATGCCGGTGCGAATTTTGCCGTCCTTGTTGGGGACGGTGATCTCGACGTCATAAACCCTGGTAGTCGGATCCGCGTTCGGCGCGACGCGTGTGATGGTTCCCACCAATTGCGCCCCGGGAATCGCTTCGGTGGTGAGGGTTTGGGCTTGACCTTGCTTGAATTGCGCCACCTGGATGTCGGAGCTGCCGAACACCGCCTTCATGGTGGAAGTGTCGGCGATTTGAAAGGCGGCATTGGCCGGTCCTGCGAGAGAACCGACCTCGATGCCGCGTTCCAGAATTATCCCATCCATCGGCGCCGTCAGCTTGCAATATCCCAGGTTGATTTGCGCTTGCTTCAGCGCCGCTTCCGCCTGTGCAACCTGCGATTGCGCGGATTGATATTGCTCGGACGATAGGTCGTAGGTTTCGCGCGCGATGATGTGCTGGCCGAGCAACTGGCCATCGCGCTCGAAATCCCGCTTGGCCTTTTCATAGACCGCTTTCGCTCCCGCGAGCGCGGATTCGGACTGACTGACCTGGGCTTGATAGGTATCGGCCTTCACGGTCGCGAGCAGTTCGTGTTCCTTGACCGAATCGCCTCCCTGCAGGTCACGCATCCGTCCATCGCCGCCGGGCACTTGTTTGATGGAATCGACATAACCGCCGACCTGGAATGAGAGGGCAGTCTGGCGATGGGGCTGAAAGCTCGCGGTATACGCGCCGGAATTGGATTCCTCTCCCTCGCTCACCTTGAGGACGGTCACGGCAATCTTCGTTTGTTCCGCGGGGCGCGAGTCGCTGCCGCATCCGACGAAAACAGCCAGCGCGCCGCCTATGAGAAGTGTCATCACAATGTTGAATCTCAAGCGAATACGTCCTTGACGGTCACAAAAGCCGTCATAGCGAGCCGCAGCGTGTGAAGCCTGAAGAGAGAATCTGGAAGGTGTCGCAACGCGCTGGCTAACATAACAATCTGAAGGATAAATCGACGCAATCGTAATACTATGTGGCATGGAGGTAAAGTCGCGATGCCTAAATAAGGCTGCGTCAGCATGAAATAAGCCGACATTGAGTACGCAAATGCGACTATCCTTGATCTCGCGCAAGCTACCTTGTATTAATTTGAGCCTGACTGTAGCACGACCTCCTCTGTATCGTTTTTTGCGATCGCGCGAGTAGCTCGGTTTGACAACTTCATCGATAGGTACTCCTGACGCCGCTCCCGGACTCATCGAAAAGCTTTCCGGACTGACGCTATTTGATGGCATCGAGCCGCGTCTCCTCGAAGCCATCGCCTCCGAATTCGACTGGTTCAGTTTGCCCGGCGGACAATTGCTTTTTCGCCAGGGCGACCGCGACGATTCGCTCTATGTAGTTCTGTCCGGGCGTCTCGGAGCTTTCCTGCCCAATGACGAAGGCAAGGAGGTTCTGGTCCGTCAGATGCCACGCGGAGAGACGGTAGGTGAGATGGCGGTTTTATCCGGTGAGCCGCGATCTGCGACCGTCATCGCGCTGCGCGATACCGAGGTTGTGCGGTTGTCGAAATCGGCCTTCGACAAACTCATCGACGCGCATCCGAAGTCGCTTCGCTTCGTAACCGATTTGCTGGTCCGGCGGCTCCGAGAGCCGCCGCGGCTGGCGCCGGCGACCCAGGCCCCGAGGACGATTGCGATATTTCCATTCAACCGCGATCTCGCCGCTTCAAGTTTCACTCGAACGCTGGCGCAGACGTTTGCGGAGTTGGGACTCAAGTCTAATGTCCTCGACCATACCTCGGTCGATCGTCCCATCGAATGGTTCAACGCGCTCGAAGAAGCCCACGACGTAGTCCTCTACCAGGCCGACGCCGAAGAGTCGGAGTGGACGAGTCATTGTTTGCGCCAGGCTGACCGTGTCGTGCTGCTGGCCGAAGCGACTCGACCGCCGGCCTTTGTCCCGCCTTCGATTGAAGCCGCGTTGAACAATCCGCGCCGGGCGGTGGTCGAGCTGGTGTTATATCGCGATCAGTCGGTCTCGCCTGCGGAGACGATTTCTCTGCTGAAGCTGGTGGAAGTGACGCAGCATCATCATGTGCGCCGGCAGGTGCCGCGCGATTTTCGCCGTCTCGCGCGGATGCTCACGGGCCGCGCGATGGGCATGGTCTTGTCGGGAGGCGGGGCGCGCGCGCTTACCCATATCGGAGTGATTCGTGCGCTGCGTGAAGCGGGCATCGAGCTGGATCTCTTCGGCGGCGCCAGTATGGGCGCGATCATCGCCGGAGGCGTGGCGCTTGACTGGGATGATCGGATTCTCCTGGAACGCATGAAAGATGCGTTCGGCTTCACCAACCCGGTCGGAGACTACACCGTTCCCCTGATTGCGCTGGCACGAGGAAGGAAGGCGACCGGATTGTTTCGCAAGCATTTTGGCGAAGCGTTGATCGAGGACTGTTCCTATCCTTACTTCTGCGTGTCCGCCAACCTCACCAAGGGCGTGCTGAAGGTTCATCGAACCGGTCCGATCTGGTGGGCGGTGCGCGCCAGCGTGGCGATTCCGGGCGTGCTGCCGCCGATGATCGAAGGGTCTGACATCCTGATCGATGGCGGGCTGGTCAATAATCTTCCCATCGATATCATGAGTGAGATGCGTCGCGGTCCGATCATCGCGGCGGACGCTTCCAACGATTACGGATTCAAAGCCACCGTCGATGACATCGATCATCGTCCGCTTTGGCAGCTCTTTAGCCATGCGCGGCAGGGCACTCCCAACATCCTCAGATTGTTGATGGCGTCGGGAACGATCGGTGGACATCTCCAACTGAAAAGGATGCGCGGGCAGGTCGATCTGCTGTTTCAACCCCCACTCGAAGAAGTGAGCATGCTCGATTGGAAGGCATTCGATTTCACCGTCAATGCCGGCTATCGGCACACCATGGAAGTTTTGGAAAAACGGAAAGGCGTCCTGTTTGCGGGCGCGAATCATTCGCAGGCCGCTCCCGGTTAAGCGCCGCGGGCGAAGTGCGGGCATGCCGTCATGACAGAATCGGGCACCCTGACCCTGCTTTATACTGACCTCGTCAGCTCCACCCAGCATTTGCAGCGCGCGGGCGACGAGGCCGGCGATCAGCTCTTCCGCGTCCATCACAAGCTTATGAGCGATGCGGTCACGGCGGGCGGTGGGCAGGAATTGAAGTGGCTCGGCGACGGGATGCTCGCGGCGTTTCCATCGGCGGCGGACGCCGTGCGATGCGCGATAACCGTGCAACAAACGGCGGGGCGACCCACCGCCGGCATTCGATTCGAGATCCGCGTCGGTATCCATATGGGCGAGGTGCTGCGCCGCGACGGGGGATATTTCGGGACCCCGGTGGTAGTCGCGCGCCAGTTGTGCGATCGAGCCGCGAGCGGACAAATCCTATGCAGCAGGCTGATCGCGGAACTGCTCGCCTCACGTCAGGCTTTCAGCTTTCACGATGTCGGCTCGATCGAGCTCAAGGGAACCGCGACGTCCATTGGCGTTTGCGAGGTGGTTTACGAGCGCAACGATCCGGCGGTGATGCTGAACCGGACGCCCTTCGTCGGGCGGGTCAAGCAGCTCAAACGGCTGGCGAACAGACTCGAAGAAGCGCGCAACGGTCGCGGCTCAATTGTGATGCTGCGAGGCGAACCGGGCATCGGCAAAACCCGCACCATCGACGAATTTGCCGACCAGGCGCGGCAGCAAGGGGTAACCATCCTGCGCGGCGCGTGTTACGACGGCGAATGGCAACCGCCCTTCGCGCCCTTCGCCGAGGCGATTGCGGAATACGCCCGCCATGCCGATCCGGCGCAGTTCGCGGCAGTGTTGGGGAAGCGTGGATCGATCCTCGCGCGCATCGCACCGTCGCTGCGCGAATCGCTGAACGATGCCGCGGAACCTGCCTCGCTGGACAAGGAAGATGAGCGCTTCCGGCTGTTTGATGCGGTCGCGCAGTTCGTTATTACGCTTTCACATCGCGGCCCTCTGGTCCTGCTGCTGGATGACTTACACTGGGCCGATCGCGGCACGGTTGCGATGCTGAGTCACGTCGCCCATTTCGTCGCCGCCAATTCCATCCTCCTGCTTGGCGCCTATCGCGACGCCGAAGTGGACCGCAAACATCCGCTTACGGCGGCGCTGGCCGGGATGAGCCGGGTGCGCAATTTCGAGAGTTTGACCCTCGACGGGCTCAAGCGTGAGGAGTTGGCGGACTTGCTCGGCCTCATCGGCGATCAAGGCGCGCCTGAAAACCTGGTCAAAGCGCTCGGCGAGGCGACCGATGGTAACCCGCTGTTTATTCGCGAGCTGCTGCTCGACCTTTTCGAAAAGGGCGAGATCCTGCGCGAAGGCAAAGGTTGGAGTTCGCGGCCGAACATTGACGAGCTCGGCATCCCCGAAAGCGTGCGGCAGTTAATCGGCAGACGGGTTTTGAGGCTCTCGGAGCCGGCCAATCGGCTGCTTTCCGTGGCCTCGGCCTTCAATGGTCCATTCGCACTCGAAGTGGCCGCCTCGGTGGCGGAACTCGATGAGAACGCGGCCTTATCCTCCATCGATGAGGCGCTGGAAGCGAAACTGTTGCGCCCCGGCCCCGACGCGGAAAGTTTCGATTTCACCCATGCCATCATTCGGCACACGCTCTATGCGCAACTCAATTCGGTTCGGCGCGTCAGACTGCATCGAAAAATTGCCGAAGAGATGGAGCGCGCGTGGGGCGAGCTCGTGGCACATCATGCGGCGGAAGTGGCATTTCAGTTCTGGCGTGGCTCCGCAGAGGCCGGCACCGGACGCGGAGCAGACTATGCAGTTGCCGCGGCCGACAACGCCGAAGCCGCCTATGGTCACGACGATGTCGCGGCTTTCCTGCGCATCGCACTGGAATTGCTGCCGAAAGACGATCCCCGGCGTCCGCGAATACTCGCGCGCCTGAGCTTCGCGCTGACCTGGTCGTTCGACGGGGCGGAAGCTCTGAAGACGGCCCATGCCGCCGGAAAGGCTGTCATGGCTTCCGAGGGTACAGATGCCACCGCCGATTACTACGAACAGATCGCCCGCGCGATGTTCAATGCCAGCCTCACCCGCGGCGCATGGGAACTGGCCAAAGAGGGTTTGCGCTACATCGAGGCCAGGCGCGACATAACCTGGGCGAGTCTGACCGAGATCGACCTCAATCGCGCCGAGGCCGAAGACCCGGCAAATCCCGGAACTTCGATGGATTCGCCCGAGAGCCGCCAGCTCTGCGAAGTGCTTCGGCGGCTGCCACCGGAGCAATTGAGATCGCGCCACATCGATCCGGTCCACTACACGCGGGAGGAAATCATCAGCGACCCGGCGCCGGTGGCAAGGATTACCATGCGGGGCGGAGATTTTCGCCTCGCCCTTGCGCTATGGCAGCAGGAAGGGATCGAGGGCGAGCGCAGCGGCTCACTCGCGAGAGCGGTGCGGGCATGGGCGGGCGTGGCCAGATGCCGCGCGGCATTGGGTGAATTCGTTGAGACGCGCGCCGCGCTGGATCGCGCCGCGGCTCTGGCCGCACGTCTCGCGCGTCCCTCGTTTGGTACGGTTAGCTTTCTAGGTGCACGGGTCGAATTCCAGATGTTGCTCAACCAGGACTGGCCCCAGTTCCTCGCCGATATGACCAGCAGCCTTGGACATCCGTCGGAATCACAAATCAGCGTGGTTGAAGCGTTAAAGGCCATCGGCGAGGAAATAAAATGGACCCTGTCCGGGGCCACTGCCTATGTGGCATGCGGCTATGCTTACTCGGGCCAACCCGATCGTGCGCTGCGCTACCTGAACGAACTTCCGCTGGCGGTTGAGAAGGGCGCCTCCTGGGGCATCAACTACATTCCGATGACCCTGTTGGCTGCAGCTACGCTGTGGCTGCTCAACCGCACTGATCATGTGGAAGTGATTGAGCAAAGCATTCGCCAGAAGGTTCTCGCGCCTGACTTGCGATGGCCCGCGGTTGACGCTCGTCTCGAACTCGCGCACTTGTGTGCGCTTCAGGGGCGGCATGATGAAGCGTCCGAATGGTTTGCCAAGGCCCGGAAGGTTCTGGAAGAGGCCGGAGCGCGACCGCTTCGCGCGATTGCGGATTACGATGAGGCGTTGATGTACCTTCGGCGCCATCAGCCAGGAGACACCGCGCGAGCGCTACCGCTTCTCGAAGTAGCCGCGCGACAATTTCGCAGCCTCGAAATGACCGGATGGCTCAAGCTTAGCGAAGGACGCATCGCCGCCACGAATTCGCAGGCCTGAAGTTCCAACCGCTGTAAAACAAGGAATCGCGTCCAACTGCCACGTCCGAGCACGAGGCAATCGCCAAAGGCAAAGATGGAAGAATCAAGTTCTGGTCCTCGCGATGTCACCGTCCTGACCTTGAACGTCTATTTCGGGACCGATCTCGGGCCGGCATTCGGCGCGAAGGATTTCCCGGGGCTGATCGAAACGCTCGGAAAACTCTGGGCCGAGGTTCAGGCTACCGATATTCCCGCGCGAGCAGTCAGCATCGCGCATCAGATCGCGGCATCCGCGCCCGACCTGGTAGCTTTGCAGGAGATCGCTCTCTGGTCCGCAGGAGCGCCGGGCACCATGGCGCCGAAGTATGATTTTCTACTGCTGGTTCTCCAGGCGCTGCAGAAAGAGGGCTTCTTCTACACGCCAATCGCGGTGAATCGAGACCTCAATCGCTCCGCGCCCTGCGATATGAATGGAAACTTCGTGGAATTTCAGGATCGACACGCGGTGCTTCTCCGGGTTGGTCCGAATCCCAGTAAAGTCCGCCCCTACGATGCGGAGGCCAAAACATTCACGACCCTCTACGAAGTTGGCAGCCCGTTGATGGGAACAGTGAACGTCCCGCGCAGTTGGATCGCAGTTGATGCGCTACTCGATGACCGGAAATTCCGCTTCGTCGAGACGCACATCGAATCGCTGGAAGAGGCGGTTCAAGTAGCGCAAAACAATGAGCTCATCGCAGCGCTCGCGAATGTAGGGTTCCCCATCATCATGGTGGGGGACTTCAATTCGAATGCGAATCGACGCCCCGAGGTCGAGGATTACACCCGCACCTACCCGGACCTGATCGCCGCCGGATTTACCGACGCGTGGGCGGCGGTGAACTCCGGAGATCCCGGGAACACCTGCTGCCACGCGCCGGATTTGCGCAACATCGCCGCCGAACTCAACCGCCGACTCGATTTGATTCTTCTGCGCGGCGCGATCACCCCGATTTCCGCGAAGTTGGTGGCAGCGCAGCCGGCGGCGCGAACCGCTTCTGGGGTCTGGCCCACCGATCACGCCGGCGTGTTCGCGAAGCTGCGACTCGAATAACAGCTCCGCGAACAGCCGCCGCCAATCAACCGTCAGGCGCTCTTCGAGAGCTGTGCCTCGATAGAGGCGGTGACGAGCGGATCCGTCGGGGTGATGTCCGGAGCAAATCGAGCCACGACTTCACCCTTGCGATCGACCAGAAATTTCTCGAAGTTCCAGGCGATGTCGGTTTCGTTCTTGGGTCCCAGCCCATGCTGATCGAGGGTCTTGCGTAGCGCGCTGTCGGCTTTGCCCTGGGCCTTGGGTACTGCGCTGATCAGATGGCGATACAGGGGATGCTGCCCCTCGCCTTTCACCACGATCTTTTCGAACATGGGAAACTTGACGCCAAATTTCGTCTCGCAGAACTGCTTGATCTCGGGATTCGATCCGGGTTCCTGTCCGGCGAATTCGTTGGCCGGAAACCCGAGAACCTCGAATCCTTTGCCATGGTAGGTCTCGTAGATTTTTTCCAGCTCGGCGTACTGCGGAGTCAGTCCGCACTTCGATGCGACATTGACGATCAGCAGCACCTCGCCCTTGTAGTCGCCCAGGGTAGCCTCAGAACCATCGATGCGTTTGGTCGGAATTCCGTAGATATCAGCAGCCATGATGCAGGTCCTCCAAAGATGAATGTGTTTGCACGCTAATTCGTGTTCGCGATCGAAGGCAAGCCGGAAACGCCTCCGGTACTGGCATCAGACGTCGGGACCCAATGTGAGGTACTGGCGAATTAGGCCACTGAGATTGTCATACACGGCCACTTCGCTTTTCGGGCGCAGCGGCGCTAGATGGACCCATGAAACTCCGCCACGCCGCTGCACTAGCGCTTGCGAGTTGGTATCTGATGTACCCGCCGCGAAGAGGAGCTTATGACTACAATGTTCATGCCCCACTATCAGAGTGGAATCAGGTATGGGCCTATGATTCTGCGGCTCAATGTAAAGCCCAGCGCGGCAAGGTTTGTCATTAGGGAGATGCATCAGTTCCGACGATCCTCGTCTGGTCAAATCCGCTACCCCAAATCAGGCAACCCCGTCAGTAAAACTAGGCCACTGACGGGCAAATTAGGCCCGTATTGAACTTGAGGTACTTCAATGCGCGCTGCGCAGACGGTACAACATGCCGCATGAAGTTCCGCCACTCTGCCGCGCTCGCGCTTGTGGGGTGGTATTTGGTTTTCCCACACGCTCTGTATCATTCGCCGAAACCGGACCTGTCTCTGCCAATTTCAAAGTGGTCAAGGGTCGGGCCGGTACGGTCGAAGGCCGATTGCGAAGCCAGGCGACTCAGGTCACTGAAACAGTTGGACGATCCAAACTTTCGTGATGATTTCCGGAAAAACAAATTGCCTGAGCTGCTAGCGGAGGCGCGCCGCCAATCGCCCGAAGCGCAAATTCCTCCCAGCTATTTCGAGAAGCAATATTTTGATGATTTGCGAAAATATGTAGGCATGTCGCTGTGCCTATCCGCAGATGACCCACGTCTGGCAAACTAGGCCGGTACCCGCCGACCAATCCCACCGTCGAGATCAAGCTGCTCCACATCGCTCGAAGGGGTTCATCCGATGAGACCCGGGTTCGCGCCGCCATCGATGGTGATGTTCGCGCCGTGGATGAATGCCGCGCGCGCCGACGCGAGGAACAAAATCAGATCCGCTACCTCATCAGCTTTGCCGGGGCGGCCCAGCGGCGTCATGCGCCGCATGATTTCCTCGGGAGCTTGCGCCCCTCCAGCTTCCCGGGCGCGCTGCGCGAGGAACAACTCCAGGCGCTCGGTGAGGATAGGTCCGGGATTGATACCGACCACACGAACTCCATGCTTCGCTCCTTCACCGGCGAGGCTTTTGGTGAAGTGATTGAGCGCGGCATTCGCGGCGCCGCCCACCATATATCCTGCGGACGGAACCAGACCGCCGGTGCCGATGACATTGACGACTACTCCGGTCTTGCTTTCGGCCATTCGCGCCATCGCCGCGCGAGCCATTCGCACATAGCCGAAAAACTTGAGCTCGAAGTCGAGCTTCCAATCGTCGTCGGAAATCTTCTGAAAATCGCCAGGCCGCGCGCTACCAGCATTGTTCACGAGGATGTCAACGCGCCCGAATTCCTCTATCGTGCGATCGATCACGTTTTGAATTGCCGCAGGATCGGTAAGGTCAGCGGCGACCGCCGCGATGCGCTCGCGCCCCGATGCGTCAACCGCCGCGACCGTCTCATCGAGAGCCTCGCGACCACGCGCGCATACCACGACTGACGCGCCTTCTTTGATGAAGCCTAATGCCGCGGCGCGTCCGATGCCCTTGCTCCCACCGGTGACGATTACGACTTTCCCTGCCAGCTCGAGTTCCATGTTGCACCTCGTTAGGTCGCGCAACGCTCGCATCGGCGCGCGCGGTGCGTCAAGGGACCGCCTTAACAGCGCGGCTGCTATCTGGCACCATGGATGCCTCATCTGATGAAAGACCTCATCGTCCCGATTATTTCCGCGGCAATCGAAAAGGCGCACACGGCTGGAAAGCTGAAATCTTCCGGCGTCGTGGTCGGTACTGAATCGCCCAAGGATCCGTCGCATGGCGATATCGCCTCGAATATCGCGCTGACGCTGGCAAAGGCCGAAGGCAAGCCGCCGCGCGCGATCGCGGAGATCATTCGCGAGCATGTCGAGCTGCCGGGTGAGATCAGGGAAGTGACCGTCGCCGGTCCCGGATTCATCAACTTCCGGATGGCGTCGAGCTATTGGCATCGCGAGATGCGCCACGCCATCGCGAAAGGCGCGAAGTATTTTCGTCCGCGCAAATGGAAACTTCGCGAAGGCGGCAACGATACGGTGCAGGTTGAGTTCCTTTCGGCCAATCCTACCGGCCCCCTCACCGTCGGCCACGGCCGCAACGCGGTGCTCGGCGATACCATCGCAAGGCTCTACGAGGCCGCGGGCTTCACGGTTAATCGCGAGTATTACTTCAACGATGGTGGCCGTCAGATGCGGCTGCTCGGCGAGTCGGTTCGAGTGCGCTACCTGCAGGAGCTCGGGCGCGAGGCCACGATGCCCGAGGATGGCTATCAGGGCGAGTACATAAAAGAGATCGCGCGCGCGCTGCGAAGAGAGCGGGGCGAGGAGCTGGCCGACACCGAGGATCGCGAGGTCTTCCGGGCGGCGGCGGTCAAGGCGATCTTCGCGGAAATCCTCGCCACCTGCAAAACGCTGAGCATCCGCTTCGATAGCTTCAAGAATGAACTCGATCTGGTGCGCGACGGTCGCGTCGACAGGGTCATTCATGGCCTCGAAGATCGTGGCCTCGTCACGCAGAAAGACGGCGCGCTATGGCTGCGGGCCGAGCCGCTCGGACTGCCCAAGGATCGCGTAATCGTGCGCTCGGGCGAGGACGCTGATCCGATCTATCGCACCCCCGACATCGCCTATCACATCGAGAAGCTGGAGCGCGGCTTCGATTTGATCGTCGATGTCTTCGGGGCGGATCACATCGCGGAACATGAGGACGTGATCGCGGCGGTGAAGGCGCTGGGCCATGAAACATCGCGAATCAAAGCCATTATCTATCAGTTCGTGACACTGACGCGGGGCGGCGAAAAGGTGAAGATGTCGACGCGCAAGGCTACCTACGTCACGCTAGACGAACTTATCGAGGAAGTCGGCACCGACGTCGTCAGGTTCTTTTTCCTGTTCCGCAAACATAATAGCCACCTCGATTTCGATCTCGATTTGGCGCAAAAGCAGGCACCCGAAAATCCGGTCTTTTATGTTCAATATGCGCATGCGCGGCTCGCCAGCGTTTTCCGCGAGGCCGAAAAGGCCGGGCTGGAGATTCCCGATGACACCTCGAAAATAGACCTCGACCTGCTCTCGGCCGAGGAACTCGATTTGGCGAAACGTGTGCTAGAATTTCCTGAAGTGGCTACTGCTGCTGCGCAGGCCCTCGAGCCTCATCGTATGCCCTTCTACCTCCTCGAACTGGCGGGCGAATTCCATCGCTACTATAACCAGCCGCACAATCGTATAATCGGCCCTGAGCGCGAGCTGAGTCTTTCCCGGCTCTATCTTGCGAATCTGCTCAAGACCGGACTCGCGTCAGGGCTCGCATTGCTGGGAGTCTCCGCTCCGGAGCGCATGTAAAGGACATATGCGTTTTGAGATCAGAACCGGGGGCTGGATTTTAATCGCGCTTGGCCTCTTGGGTCTTTCGGTGATCGTATTCGCGTTCGGAATTTATGCCGGATACGACATCGCCCGCAGTACCGCGCCTGAAGCTCCGCAGGCCGCAAGCTTTATCCGCTGCCGAATCCGCCGCCCGCGCCCGAAGTGGCGAAGGCTCCGCTGCTGCGCCGGAGCAGACCGCCGCGATGAAGGCCGCGTCCCAATGCGGTGGTGAAAAAGACTAAAGCCTGGCGAGCCGCGCTTCGCTCGCGATGGATAAGAATGCGGGTCCGGTTGCGTCGCCTTCATCGACGCCTGGTTTCGAATGCGGCCGCGGCTGCGCCGAAGATTTCAAACCCAGACGCAGCCGCTACGCAAGCCGGTGGCGCCGAATCCTCCCGCGAAGTATGCCTCGGCGACCGATTCATCGGGTGGTCATCATAAGCCGTTCAACATCCAAATCGATGCCGCGATGGATCGCTCTAATGCGGAGCAGATGACTGCGCGCCTGCAGAAACTTGGATATCGCGCCTTCATGGTACCCACCGATATCGACGGCCAGACCTGGTGGCGGGTGCGCGTGGGACCGTATCAAAGTCAGGATGAGGCAAGCGCCGCTGAGCAGGAACTTCGCGCGAAGTACAAGGACACCGTACGCTCCCTAGCGATGCGATAGTTGACAGAGACGCGAACTGATCATACTTAATGACGGTAATGGAATACGTAAACGGCAGCGCTTGGGCGAACTGGTGGTGGTCCACCACGGCATTCGCCTGCGCGCCGGTTTTGTAGTCCATCGCAAAACCAGTTGATCCAAAGGGCCGCGGGCGAAAATCCTGCGGCCCTTTTCATTTGATGGCGAGGGGCGTGGGATCCGCGGCAGGAGACGGGAGAAAACAAAATGGCGCTGTTGCCGGACCTGCAACAATTCGAACGGCTCGCGCGCGACGGGTTCAACCTGATTCCCGTCAGCCGCGAAATCGCCGCCGACCTGGAGACGCCCGTATCGGCGTTTCTGAAGGTCGCGCGCGGCGACTACTCGTTCCTGCTGGAAAGCGTTCGCGGCGGCGAGAAATGGGGGCGCTATACCTTTCTCGGGACCGAACCGTCGATGGTCATGCGCGCGCGCGGCGACCGCACCGATATCATCCGGCCCGGCCGCGCAACCGAATCGCGGATCGCGCCGAACGCCTTCGAGGAGCTGCGCAAGGAAGTGCAGCGCTTCAAGGCCCCGGAAATTCCCGGCTTGCCGCGTTTTTTCGGCGGCGCGGTCGGCTTTCTTGCCTATGATATCGTGCGATGCTTCGAGCCGCGCATCCCGGCGCGCGCGCACGACGACCTCGGCACGCCGGATCTCTACATGATGTTCACCGATTCCGTCATCATGTTCGATAACGTGCGGCAATCGCTGACGCTGATCGTCAATGTCGCGGTGAATGATTTCGCTTCCCCGCGCGAGGGCTACGAGCATGCGCAGCGAAAGATCGATGAGTTGATCGATCGGCTGGCCGGCCCGGTCATTCCCGCCGCGGCTGGAGGGAAGCGCGATCGCCTTCGATGCTCCAGTCGCCGTTACCTCGAACACCAATCGCGAGGCCTACATGACGACGGTGTCGCGCGCCAAGGAGTACATCACCGCCGGCGACATCATCCAGGTGGTTCCCTCGCAGCGCTTCGAAGCGCCGCTCGAAGTTCATCCGTTCAACATTTATCGCAGCCTGCGCACCATCAATCCCTCGCCCTACATGTTTTATCTGCGGCTCGGCGACCACACGATCGTCGGCGCGTCGCCCGAGGTGATGGTGCGGGTCGAGGGCAGCGAGATCACCTTGCGTCCGATCGCGGGGACGCGCCCGCGCGGCAAGACCGAATCCGAAGACCGCGACCTCGAAAAGGAACTGCTCGCCGATCCGAAGGAGCGCGCCGAGCACATCATGCTGGTCGATCTCGGTCGCAACGACGTTGGCCGCGTCGCGAAAATCGGTTCGGTCAAAGTGACCGAGCTGATGGTGGTCGAGCGCTACTACAGCGTGATGCATATCGTTTCGAATGTCACCGGCGAGCTGCGCGACGGATGCGACGCCTTCGATGCGTTCGCCGCGACGTTTCCGCAGGGCACGGTTTCGGGCGCGCCGAAAATCCGCGCGATGGAAATTATCGACGAGCTGGAGTCGGTGCGGCGCGGCGTTTATGCGGGCGCGGTCGGCTATTTCAGCTTCACCGGCAATACCGATACCGCGATCGCGTTGCGCACGCTGCTGATCAAAAACAATCGCGTCTATGTGCAGGCCGGCGGCGGCGTGGTCGCCGATTCCGATCCCGGCGCGGAGTTCGATGAATCCGTCAACAAGGCGCGCGCGATGATTCGCGCGCTCAACGCGGCGCGCGAATTCGAAGCCGCTGCCGCAGCGGTGGTCAGGTGACATCGTGAAGATTTTGATGATCGATAATTACGATTCGTTCACCTACAACCTCGTGCAATATCTCGGCGAGCTCGGCGCCGATGTGACCGTGAAGCGCAACGATGTCATCGATATCGCGGGCGTTCGCGCGCTTCATCCCGACGCGATCGTGGTTTCGCCGGGTCCCTGCACGCCCAAAGAGGCGGGAATCTCGCTCTCGATTTTCAAGGAGCTCGCGGGCGAGGTGCCGATTCTCGGCGTCTGCCTCGGCGAGCAATGCATGGGCGAGGCGTTCGGAGGCCGGGTCGATCGCGCGCCACGCCTGATGCATGGGAAGACCTCGCCGGTGATTCACGATGGCCGCTCGATCTTCGAAGGCATGCCGAATCCCTTCGACGCGATGCGCTATCATTCGCTCATCGTCGACGCGAACTCGATTCCCGAATGTCTCGAAATCAGCGCGCGCACCGCGGAAGGTGAAGTGATGGGTCTTGCGTCATAAGAAGCTATTCGTGGAGGGGGTGCAGTTTCATCCCGAATCGATCGGAACCCCGGAGGGAAAACACCTCCTGCACAACTTCATGAAGCGAGCGGCCGCGTGAGCGATTTTGCATCCGCATACGAGGCGGTCCTCGCTCGTCACGCGCTTTCTGCCGAAGACGCCGAACGAGCTTTTGGCGAGGTGCTCGACGGTGACGTTTCGGAAATATTGGCCGCCGCGTTTCTGATCGCGCTCAAGGTCAAGGGTGAAACCGGTGACGAGATTGCTGGATGTGCGCGGGCGATGCGTCGTCGCGCGCGTGCCGCTCAAGCTCGGCGTCGATGGTCTCCTCGACACCGTGCGGCACCGGCGGCGACAACGCCGGCACCTTCAACATTTCGACCGGCGCGGCTTTTATCGCGGCGGCGGCCGGGGTTCCGGTCGCGAAGCATGGCAATCGCGCAATCAGCGGCAAGGTCGGCGGCGCCGACGTGCTGGAGAAATTCGGCATCAAGATCGATCTGCGATCCGCCATTCTGCGAAAATGCTTGCGGACCGCCGGATGCTGCTTCATCTTCGCGCCCGCATATCATCCGGCGATGGCGCGGCTCGCACCGCTGCGGCGCACGCTCAAGACCCGCACGCTGTTCAACCTGATGGGGCCGTTGGTGAATCCCGCCGCGCCGTCGCGCCAAGTTACCGGCGTGGCGGAGGCGCAATTGTTCGAGGAAGTTGCGCGCGCAATTGCCGTCCTCGGAACCGAGCACGCGATGGTGGTGCATGGGCTCGACGGCCTCGACGAGATTTCCATCAGCGCGGAAACCAAAGTTGCCGAAATCCGCGGCGACTCGATTTCGCGAATACACTATCGTGCCCGAGCAATTCGGAATCGAACGCTCCGGTCGCAGCGGGTTGCGCGCCGATGATGCTGACCATTCCGCGAAGTTGTTGCGCGCCGCCCTGGTGGGAGATGAAGAGGGTCCGGCGCAGGATATACTCGCGCTCAATGGCGGCGCGGCGATTTATGTCGGCGGCAAAGCTACGTCCCTCGCCGATGGCGTCGCGAGAGCGCGCGAAATCATCGAATCGGAATCCGCACTGGAAGTGATCGGCGAGATGCGACGCATCACCAACGGCGGCACGGAATCAGGAAGAAAATCCGAAAGCCAAATGAGCTTCGATTCTCGACAAAATATTCGCCGCCAAACGCGAAGAATTCGAAGACGCAACGCCAGCTCGTCAGCGATGTCGCGATCGTCGCGCGCGCAAAGGAGGCACCGCCGCCGCGCGACTTCATTGCCGCGCTGCGCGCACGCCGTCCCGCGATTATCGCGGAAATCAAACGCGCCTCTCCGAGCAAGGGCGACATTCTGCCGAATCTCGATCCGAAGGCGGTCGCGCGCGAGTACCAGGCATGCGGCGCGGCGGCGATTTCGGTGCTCACCGATCGCCACTTCAAAGGCACCCTCGATGATTTGCGCGCGGTGCGCGAGGCGGTCGATCTGCCGCTGCTGCGCAAGGACTTCATTTTTCATCCGTACCAGATTTACGAGGCGCGCGCGGCGGGCGCGGACTGTATCCTTCTTATCGCTTGCGATGTTGAAAGAGGGCGAGCTGCGATCGCTGGCGGCGCTGGCGCGCGAAGTCAAAATGGCCGCGCTGATCGAGGTTCACAATCCCGAAGAGTTCGCGCTCGCGACGCCGGATCGGTGCGGAACTGATCGGCATCAACAATCGCGACCTGCATACCTTTGTGACCGACCTGGCGGTGACCGAGAATCTGCTCGCCGACTATCGTGGCGAGGCGCTCATCGTTGCCGAAAGCGGAATCAGCACGTCAGCAGACATTCGGCGTCTCGATGCTGCGGGCGCGCGCGCATTTCTGATTGGCGAGAGCCTGCTCCGCGACGGCAATCCCGCCGGTAAACTTCCCGAGCTAATCAAGGCGCTGGAACCTGCGCGATGAACATCAAGGTCAAAATCTGCGGGATCACCCGCGTCGAGGACGCCCTTGCCGCAATCGATTTCGGCGCCGATATGATCGGAATCAATTTTTATGCGCGCAGCCCGCGCTCGGTCTCGATGCGAGCGCGCGCGCGAAATTCGCGAGGCGATTCCCGAGCCGCACCAGGTGGTCGGCGTGTTTGTGAACGCGGCACGCGAATTCATCATGGATTGTCTCGAGCAGATGCGGCTCGACATGCTGCAATTTCACGGCGACGAGCCCGACTCATTTCTCGAGGGATGGCCGGTGCCGGTGATTCGAGCATTGCGGCTAAAACCCGGCGAGACATTTCAACCTGCCGCGCCCGCAACATCCATATATACGCTGCTCGATACCTTTCATCCGGGACTTTACGGAGGCACCGGCGCGAAACGCTCGCTCACCGACCTTCGCGGTCTCGATTTGAGCCGCGCGTTTATCTCGGGAGGGTTGAATCCCGATAACGTTCACGAGGCCGCCGAGCTTTCGCCCTATGCGGTTGATGTCGCGAGCGGGGTCGAATCGGTTCCGGGCATCAAGGACCATGACAAACTCAGGAGATTCATTCGCAATGCCAAGTCTGCCCGATAGCCACGGCCACTTCGGCGAATTCGGCGGCAAGTATGTCGCCGAGACGCTGATGCCGGCGCTGGCTGAACTGGAAAAAGCCTACAAAGAGGCGCGCCGCGATCCGGCCTTCAAGCGCGAACTGGAAGAGCGCTCGCGCGAGTTCGTCGGCCGTCCGACGCCGCTCTATCATGCGGCGAATCTCACCGCGCGCCTCGGCGGCGCGAAGATTTATCTCAAGCGCGAGGACCTTTGTCATACCGGCGCGCACAAGGTGAACAACGCGCTGGGTCAGGCGCTGCTCGCGGTACGGATGGGCAAGACGCGGATCACCGCGGAAACCGGCGCAGGTCAGCATGGCGTCGCGACCGCGACGATGGCCGCGCTGTTTCAGCGCGAGTGCGAAGTCTTCATGGGCTCGGTTGATGTGGAACGCCAGGCGCTCAACGTGTTTCGCATGAAGCTGCTGGGCACCAAAGTCACCGCCGTCGATGCGGGCAGCAAGAGCCTCAAGGACGCGCTCAACGAGGCGCTGCGCGACTGGATCGCGACCGTGCGCAACACCTACTACCTCATCGGAACCGCGGCCGGGCCGCATCCTTATCCGATGATCGTGCGCGACTTCCAATCGGTGATCGGGCGCGAGGCGCGCAAGCAAATCATGCAAAAGGAAAATCGCCTGCCCGACGTGCTGGTCGCATGTGTCAACGGCGGCTCCAATGCGATCGGACTTTTCTATCCGTTCATCAAGGACGCCGGAGTCGAGATGGTTGGCGTCGAGGCGGCGGGTCTCGGGCTCAACACTTCCTCGCATGCGGCGACCATCAACGCCGGCAGCGTCGGCGTACTGCATGGCAACAAAACCTACCTTTTGCAGGATGAGCTGGGGCAAGTTCGCGAGACGCATTCGATCGCTGCGGGCCTCGATTATCCCGGGGTCGGCCCCGAGCTCGCGTACCTGAATCAAAGTGGGCGCGCATCATATGTAGCTGTGACCGATGCGGAGGCGCTCGACGCACTCAAACTTCTCTCCGAGACCGAGGGGATCATTCCGGCGCTGGAAAGTTCACATGCGGTTGCGTATGCGGCGAAGCTCGCGCCGACCATGCGCCCGGACCAGGTGATGATCATCAATCTATCAGGGCGTGGCGACAAAGACATGCATACGATTGTAGGCGCGCTGGGAGCGAGGGTTTGAGATGTCCATCATGAAACATAGGATCAGCGCCAAATTCAAAGAACTGCGCGCGCGAAACGAAAGCGCGCTAATTCCGTACGTCGTGGCAGGCGATCCGGATCTCGATGCCACCGCGGCGCTGATCCGCGAGTTCGAGGCGCAGGGCGCCGCCATCATCGAACTGGGCGTGCCGTTCTCCGATCCGATGGCTGACGGTCCTGCGAACCAGCGCGCGGCCCAGCGCGGCCTGAAATCCGGCGCATCGCTCGCCGCGATTCTTTCGATGGTGAGTGAGCTGCGCAAGGAAACCGAAATTCCGCTGATCCTGTTCGGTTACTTCAATCCGATTTTCCACTACGGTTGCGAGCGACTTTGCGCCGATGCCGCACGTGCCGGAATCGATGCCCTGCTGGTGGTCGATCTTCCGCCCGACGAAGCCGGCGAGTTGAAGAGGCCCGCGCATGCCAATGGCCTCGATCTCATCTACCTGCTCGCGCCCACAACGCCCATCGATCGCGCACGCACTGTAGTGCGCTCCGCGAGCGGCTTCATTTATTATGTCTCGGTGACTGGCGTGACCGGCGCGCGCACCGCACTCGCATCTGATATCGAGGAGCACGTGAACAATCTTCGCGGCGTGACGGATTTGCCGATTGGAGTAGGCTTCGGGATCTCGACGCCCGCCCAGGCGGCGCAGGTCGCTCGCTTCGCGGACGCGGTGGTCGTAGGTAGCGCGCTTTCACTGCTGATCGAGACCAATGGCTCGTCGCCGGATCTCGTTAAAAAGGTTGGCGAACTGGTAGGATCGATGAAGAGCGCGATGAAGCATGCGCGGGCCGGAACCGAGGCCGCGATTGCCTAATAAGACGGGTGGACAAATGGCGGAGCGCGAGACTGTACCAATCGAAAAGCCGGCCGAGACCGCGCCGGTCGCCGAAGACATCTGGGTCAAGTGCCCGAAGTGCAAAGAGATCGCCTTCCGCAAGGAAGTCGAACGCAACCTCAACGTATGCGGCAAGTGTGGTCATCATTTCCGGCTCACCCTGAGTCAGCGCCTCTCGATCACCGCCGATCGCGGAAGCTGGCGTGAACTCTTCGCGGACATCGCAATCGGTGACCCGCTCGAATTTGTCGATAGCAAACCCTATCCCAGCCGTCTCAATGCCGCCCGCAAGTCCAGCGGCCGCAACGATGCGGTAGTGGTCGGCACCGCGAGTATCGAAGAGCATCCGGTCGCGCTCGCCATCATGGATTTCGAATTCATGGGCGGCAGCATGGGCGTCGTCGTAGGGGAAAAACTCGCGAGGCTTTTCGAACATGCGCTCGAACAGGGATTGCCCGTCGTGCTGTTCGCGGCATCGGGCGGCGCGCGGATGCAGGAAGGCGCGCTCTCGCTGATGCAAATGGCGAAAGTCTCCTCGGCGATCGCACGACTGCGTGATGCGAGGCTGCCCTTCATATCCGTGCTATGCGATCCGACTACGGGCGGCGTCGCGGCCTCATTCGCGATGCTGGGTGACCTCAACATTTCGGAGCCGGGCGCTTTGATCGGCTTCGCGGGACGACGGGTGACCAAGCAGACCACCGGCGAGGATCTTCCCGCTGACTTTCAGCGCGCGGAATTTCTCCTCGCCCATGGAATGCTCGACGCCATCGTGCAACGCGGCCAAATGCGCGCGACACTCTCGCCGCCTGCTCGCGATGCTCCATCGACCGAGCGCGAAAATTGCCTCGGCCCGTACGAAGAGAGCCGCGCGCCCCAAAAAATAGTCCACCTTGCCTGTTTTGGATCGCTGCCTTATTCTCCTTCCGATCCGTCCAAAGACGATACGCGCTGAGGTTCGCTTTTTCGCAGGCAACTGAGAACGCCCGCTTATGTGGATAGTACGATTCGCGTTGCGCCGTCCGCTTTCCGTCGCAGTCATGGCGGCGCTGATGCTGGTTCTGGGCGTGCTCTCGTTCAGCATGATGAACATCGACATTTTTCCGGCGATTGATCTGCCGGTCGTCATGGTCATCTGGAACTACCCGGGACTGCCCGCCATCGATATGGAGCGCCGCGTCGTCTTTATCACCGAGCGCGCGTTTTCCACCACCGTCAATGGCATCGAGCATATCGAGTCCCGATCGATCCAGGGCGTCGGTTTGATGAAAATCTACTTTCATGCGGGCGAGACCACTGCGGGCGGAATCGCGCAGATGACGTCGGTCACGCAGGGCATCATCAAGATCATGCCGCCAGGCATTCAAGCGCCCAACGTGGTTGATTTCAACGCGGCGAACGTTCCGGTCGCGCAGCTCAACATTTCGAGCGAAACTCTTTCCGAGCAGGCGCTGTTCGACTACGGACTGAATTTCATCCGTCCCAAGCTGTTCACGATCGAAGGTCTCTCCTCGCCCGCGCCGTACGGCGGACGCAGCCGTGCGATCATGGTGAATATTGATCCGGCGGCGCTTTATGCGAACTCGCTCTCCGCCAACGACATCAGCAATGCGCTCAATCTCACCAACGTCATCCTGCCGGCGGGCAGCGTGAAGATCGGCGATCGCGAGTACTACGTCGAGCTCAACGGAAGTCCCGATCACATCAAGGAATTCAATCAGCTGCCGGTGAAGGTCGTGGGGCAAACGCCGGTCTTCCTCGGCGACGTGGCGCCAGTACACGATTCGCATACCGTGCAAACCAACGTAGTGCGCGTTAATGGCAAGCGCGGCACCTACCTCGCGATCATCAAGCACGCGGCGGCCTCGACGATGGCGGTGGTGAGCAACGTCAAGAAACGGATCCCCTCAATTATGGCCACCGCGCCCGCCGGCATGAACATGTCGATTGCATTCGACCAGTCGCAGTTCGTGCGCAACGCGCTTTGGGAGGTCGTGCGCGAGGCGGTGATCGCGGCGACCCTGGTCGCGATCATGGTGCTGGTGTTCGTCGGCTCGCCGCGCAGCATGATCATCGTGATCATTTCGATTCCGTTGTCGATCCTGACCGCGATCATCGGGCTCAAACTTTCCGGACAGACGATCAACATCATGACGTTGGGTGGGCTGGCACTCGCGATCGGAATGCTGGTCGACGACGCGACGGTGGAAATCGAAAATATCCACCGCAACCATGCGATGGGAAAACCATTGCTAGTGGCGATTCTAGATGGCGCCAGTCAAATCGCCACGCCGGCGTTCGTCGGCACGCTCGCGATCTGTATCGTGTTCTTTCCGGTGTTCCTGCTCGGCGGCGTAGCGAAATATCTCTTCACGCCGCTCGCTTTCGCGGTCGTGTATTCGATGCTCACCTCTTATTTGCTGTCGCGCACGCTGGTTCCGAGCATGGCGCGCTATCTGCTCTCGGATAGCCACGAAGAAAACGTCGGCGGCGGTAGTGGTTGGTGGAACCGGTTTGTGACCGGCTTCGATGCGCGTTTCGACGGTTTCAAGGAGCGTTATCGGAGCGTCCTCGCGAAGTTCATCGCGCGCCGCAAACTATGTCTCAGCTGCGTTTCCATCATCATATTAGCGAGTCTGGTACTGATTCCGGTCGCAGGGCAGGATTTCTTTCCCACCATCGACGCCGGGATGATGAAACTTCACATCCGGGCCGCGACCGGCACTCGCATCGAAGAGACCGAGCGAATTGTCGACAACATCGAACGCGCCATCCACAAGGTTATTCCGCGCGAGGATCTGGGCGATATCAGCGATACCATCGGACTGCCGCAATACTTCAATCTGGCGTTTTATCAGACCGACAGTATCGGTCCGCAGGACGCCGATGTGCTCATCCAGCTCAAACCGGGGCATCGTCCGACTGAGGGTTATACCGAGAAGATCCGCCAACTTCTCAAACACGACTTCCCCGATATTGAAGGCTACTTCCAGGCGGCTGATATCGTCAGCCAGGTGCTGAATTTCGGCCTCCCGGCGGCGATCGACGTGCAGGTCATTGGCAACGATATCAATTCGGACTACGAGGTCGCGTCGAAACTCGATGCCAAGATGCATCGGATTCCCGGGCTCACGGACATTCGCATCGCGCAACGCCTCGACTATCCGACCCTGCGGGTAAACGTCGATCGCTCCAAAGCGTTGGAACTCGGGGTCGATCAGTCCGCAGTCGCGAGCGATCTCTTAATCTCGCTCAGTTCGAGCTTTCTGCTGTCGCCGAATTTTTGGCTCGATCCAAAAAATGGCGTGAACTACAACGTCAACGTTCAGGTCCCGCAACATATCGTCGACTCCGTCGGCGAACTGGTGAATACACCGCTCACACCTACCTCGGTTGATGGAGCGGAGCGCCCGCCACAATTCCTCGGCAACGTGGCGACCGTCAGTCAAACTGTCGAGCCGGCGGCGCTCGATCATTACACCGTGCAACGCGTCATCGATGTCAATGCCGGCGTGAGTGGCCGCGATCTGGGCGCGTCGTCGAGCGATGTGCAACGCGCAATCGATTCATTGGGGCAACTGCCCAAAGGCACCGAGGTTGTCATTCGAGGTCAAAGCCGGGCGATGCGGGAATCCTTCGGCGCGCTCGAGCTCGGTCTCGTGCTCGCGATTATCCTCGTCTACCTGCTGATGGTTTCCAGCTACCAGTCGTGGCTGGAGCCGTTCATCATTATGTTAGCGGTCCCGGGTGCGCTCGCGGGCGTTCTGTGGATGCTGGTTCTGACGGGCACGACCATCAACGTGGAATCGATGATGGGAGCGATCATGGCGGTCGGCGTCGGCGTCGCCAACGGCAATCTCGTGATAACATTCGCCAACGAACTGCGCGAGGATGGCTATACCCCGGCGGCGGCGGCAATTGAGGCGGCGACTATCCGGCTCCGGCCGGTGTTGATGACCGCGCTCGCGATGATCCTGGGTATGCTGCCGATGGCGCTCGCGATCGGGGAAGGATCGGAGCAGAACGCGCCGCTTGGGCGTGCGGTGATCGGCGGCTTGCTCGCCGCAACCGCGATGACGCTGCTGGTGGTGCCGGCGGTGTACTCGATGTTCGGTGGAAGTATCAAAGGCAAACATGAGCGCGACGCTGAGATAGACGCGATCACGCTTCCGGGCGCATGAAAAATCGCAGAGCCGATGGCTGAAGAAGATCCGAAAAATTATACGCCTCCCGCGACCGGGAAAATTTTTGTCGTCGGATGGATTGGCGCGGTGGTTGTGGTGGTGGGATTGACCGCCGGATTGGTGCTTGCCCGGAATCTTTGGATCGGGCGTCAGAGCTCCGAGCTGGAACGCGAATACGAGCAGGGGCAGCGAGTTCTGGTGACGAAGGTGATCCACAGCCCCAAGTCGCGACAACTCAAGATTCCCGCGAGCATCCACGGTTTTGTTGAAACGCCGGTCTACGCAAAAGTCGCCGGCTATCTGAAGACGATCAAGGTGGATAAGGGAGATCGCGTCAAGCAGGGCCAGGTGCTCGCGGTGCTCGACTCTCCCGAGCTGGATCATCAAGTTGAAAACGCGCGCGCGACCTACGAGTTGCAGAAGATTACCGACGATCGCAATCAGATGTTACTGCGAACCGGCGTCGTCGCCGAGCAGACCGCGGATGATTCGCATGCCGCAATGCTGGAAGCCCTTGAGGCACTCAACCAGCTCGTCGCCATGCAAACATATGAGATTGTAAAAGCCCCGTTCGATGGCATCGTCACTGCGCGCAATGTCGATCCCGGCGCGATGATTCCGCAAGCGACCGTCAGCACTACTGGAAGCGGAGCGCCGATTTTGACGATGGCGACCCTGACGCCGCTGCGAATTTACGCCGATGTGCCGCAAAGCGCCGCGCCCTTCATCAAGGATGGCGATAAAGTTACCGTTACGGTGGGCGAGTATCCGGGGCGGCCGTTTCCGGGTACCGTAACGCGCCGTTCCACCGCCCTCGATGCGGGAAGCCGCACGATGCGGGTTGAGGTGGACCTCGAAAATCGTGACACTGCGCTGTTGCCTGGGATGTATGCGATCGTAGCTCTCGCGGTCGCGACTCCTTCATCGGTCCCGATGGTGCCGGACGACGCGCTGATTTTTCACGGTGGAAAGGTCCTGGTCCCGGTGATTCGCGATGGGCGGATGCATCTGGCTGAAGTCACCCTCGGCTACGACAATGGGATCAATGTGGAAGTTACCAGCGGCATTAGCGATAGCGATGTTGTCGCCGTCAACGTCGGTCAATCAGCTCGTGAGGGTGAGGTGGTTCAAGCGGTGATGCAGGGCGCGCACGCAGGCGCGGAAGATTAACAATCGGTTCACCTATCTCTTCGGTGGGAGCAGTCCGAACGCGGTAAGCCGCTTTTGTGAGCCGACGAACACGCGTCCGTTTGCTACGGTCGGAACAGAGAATTTGACGAAGCCGCTGATCCCGTCGCGCGCCTTCTTCTGCGAGCTGTTGTAGAGCTCTTTCGTTAGATCAGTCGCATCGTAGGCGTGCAGGACGGCCGTGCCTGCGTTTGCGATTGCCCACACAATGCCGTTTTGCGTGCCGTTGGCGGAGACCACTGGGGTGGCGCCGGGGTAGCCGAAGTCATTATTCGAGATGCTGACCGGCGAGGTTGAGAGTTGTCCGTTCGTCAAACTGAAGGCCTTCAGGTTGTCGGACTCACCATCGACATAGATTCGTTCCGTTGAAATATGCCGGCGTGGACCATTCTCCCATGGTTTCACCGGCGATTGATTGGACGACCTGGCTATCGTCATCCGCGTGGAAGTGTCCCAGGTTATCGGCGTCGAGGAGGTAGAGCGTGCCTTCTTTGCTGCCGCTGAACAGAAGATGGAGTGGCCCCACTGTTTGATCGGGTAGTGCGATGACTCCGCTCGCGCCGTAGTCGATATCCAACTCGTCCAGAGTCGCTTGATCGTACGGGGTGAAATAATCGACTACTCCGAAATTAGAACCATCAGTCGGCCCCAGCTTCACAAGGCTGTCCCCATAGTCGAGACCATCGTCCATATTGGCATCGAAAGTTCCATTTCCGATCGCGACGAAGAAATCGCCTTGATCGTTTATCACCGGCGCACCGCCGGCCATCCAGATGCCGCCCTGGAAGCCATTGGGAGTCGGATTGAAAACGGCCACCTGCTGAAGCGTCGATGCGTCGTAACCGAGTATCCAACCGTGGTACTGGCCGTTGTCGCCGTGCGACGCGAAGGAGACATAGACGACGCCGTTGTTCAGCGCGAGGCCGCTCCGCTGATTGGCGATCTGTGGAATGAAATTGAGGTTCCCGTTTGCGTCGCTGCCGTCGCCGGTGCCTGGTATCGAGGCGCTAATCACGACCGGGCCGCCGAACTTCTCCGTGCCGGTCGAGAGGTCGAGTGCGTGCAGCCGATGGAAGAACGTTCTCTTTTCGAGTGTCGCGACAGACACGTACAAGGTGTTGGAAGCTGGGTCGATGACGGGGGTCCCAGTGATCCCGATTTCCGGAACCAGGTCCTGAGTCCCGACCGTACTCCATGGCACTGTCCTGATTCCTTTTTTCGGATTGATGAAACTGACTCGCCAAAACGGCTTGGACATGGCACCGGTCGCATCGAAGGCGTACATGCTGTCGTGCTCGGTGGCTACATAAACCACTTCGCGCGCGCCGAGATTTGGAATCTGCACGCTATTCACATACAACGGCTCCGCATACACATAGCCGTCAACCGCCCGGGAGAACAATTTGCCGAAGGCATTCTTGTTGACGTTGGCCGGAGTGAGAATCGTCTCATTGAGGTTCTGTCCGTCGCGCGCGTTATCGTAATGATAGGTGAAGATTCCCGGAATTGGGGATGGGGCAGCAGCGGCCGGATAAATCGCAAACGCGAACAAGACCACGGCCAAGACCTGGAGTTGTTTCATTTCATCTAAAAGCTAGCGACAGTGAGGCGATGTCGCAACAAATCAGCTTGCGGCAAAGCTGCGATTGGCCGCACTCCAGGGCGGTGAATTTCGAATCGCATCGAGAACCTGCTCCGCGTCCTCTACCACCACCCACATCGCGCGATGGCGTTCATCCATGAAGTGGTAGTCCACCGAGCGATCGAGCATCTCAAGCATCGGAGCGTAGTACTGGTTCGTGTTGACGATGACGATCGGCCCGGTGAAGAGGCCCAGGCGCTTGAAGCTCATCGCCTCGAAGAGTTCCTCCCAGGTGCCGCACCCGCCCGGCAGCGCGATGACCGCATCGACCTCCTGGATCATGAGGCGTTTGCGTTCGTGCATATCGTTGACGAGGATCAATTCGCTCAGGCGCTGGTGGCCCCATTCGACCTCATCCATAAATCGCGGCAGCACCCCGATCACGCGGCCACCTTCTGCCAAAGCCGCATCGGCCAGCGCTCCCATCGAACCGGATTTGCCGCCGCCATATACGATGGTGACGTGATGGTGTGCGAGCACCGCGCCAAGATGCGCGGCAGCGTCATAGTAAATCCGATCGCATTGTCGGCTCGAAGCGCAGTAGACGCAGACTCGATTTATCGCCATAGCGGCGAGGTTACCGAATGAAGCGCAGCGCCGCTATCGGCGATGGATTCGGGTTCAGGCGTGCGGGCCGACCGTCTTGCGCAGCAGCTCCAGGGTTCGCGAGCCCGCGAGTTTCGAGGCCGCCGGATCGAATGACGCGCGCTTGGTGCAATTGAAGCCATGCTGCGCGCCCGCGTACACGAAGACCTCGGCATCCGCGCGATTCGCGAATGCGGTCCGAACCTTATCCCATACCTCGGCGGGAATTGCGGCGTCCTTCTCGCCGAAGTGAAACTGGATCGGACACTTCACCGCGTTTGCCTCGCCGATGAAGCTATCGATTCCGCCACCGTAGTAGCACGAGGGCCGCCATTACATCGGTGCGTGCGGCCGTGAGATACGCCATCAGCCCGCCGAAGCAGTAGCCAACCACAGCGACCTTGCCGTCGCATTCGGGCATTGCGCGCATCGTGCGGATGGTCGATTCGATGTCGCGCACTCCGAGATCGAGGTTGAATTTGGGCCGGTAAGCGCGCGCCTTCTGCACGTCCTCGGGCGTATAGCCGAGCTGCACGTTTGGTTCGATGCGCCAGAACATATCGGGTGCGAGGGCGACGTAACCGGCCGCGGCGTATTCATCGACGACTTCGCGGATGTGGTCATTGACGCCGAAAATCTCCTGGATGATCACCACCCCAGGAGCCTTCGCGCTTTTGGGCATACTGAGATAGCCGCTGAACTTGCCGCCGTCGCTCGCGATGATTGATGTGTCGCGTCCATTCATCATTACACCTCGCTTAAGTTGAGTTGAGAATAATTGTTAGCGCGGCTCGTTTGGTAAATCGATTGAACATTGCTACGGTCGCGGCAATGGTATTGCGACACGGGCGCATCTAACGCCTCTGCCGCGGGAGAAATATGACTCATCGCGTATTGGCCGTCGCTATTGTGATCGCGCTCTTCGCCGGACCGGCATTCGCCACCGACATCGATCGTCACGGGAACTACACCGAAGGACCAGCAGGCGCCGCTGTCGCCAAGTGCAAGAACTTCACCGGGACCGACGACAACCGCGGCAACTGCACTGACTGGTGCAGCACCTATACTAGCGCGAATGCCGGCACCACCTGCGCTTGCGACGACGGCGCTTGCCCCGATGAGCCGGCTGCTTCCAACGCCGCGGCCTCGGCTCCGGTGGTGTCGCATTGAAGTAATGGCGCTATGATGCTGTGAACGAACTCCACTATTCAGGTTCATACAGCCCATACGCCCCTCAGCTACCTCATGACCGAGGTCATGTTGGTGCGGCTATATATTAGCTACGCTAATGAGTTCCTCTGCCGCGCAATCTGCCGACGCTGACTTCCAGGCCGCCGTCTCACAGCTCGATTCACCCACGGCGTGGCTCATGGTTGGCGTCTCCTTCGTCGCGCTCTTCACCGTCTATGGGGTCGCCTACAGCTTCGGCGCCTTCTTCAAACCGATGGCGCGCGAGTTCGGCGCCGGCCCCGGCGCCACCTCCGCGGTTTTTTCTACCACCGTCTTCGTCTGGGGCCTGCTTGGCTGGCCGAGCGGACACCTCGCCGATCGCTGGGGCCCACGGCCGGTTATCATCGTCGGAGCCATCGCGATCGGCATCGGTCTGCTGATGACTGCCTCGATCCACCACTTGTGGATCGCCTATCTCACCTACGGCGTTGGCGTCGGTCTCGGCATCGCGTGCGGATACGTGCCGACCGTCGCCGTGGTCGGCGGATGGTTCCTGCATCGACGCAACACCGCACTCGGCATCGCGGTGGCCGGCATCGGATGCGGCACGCTATTCGTGGCGCCCATCAATGCCGCATTGATTCAGCACCTTGGATGGCGCGAAACCTTCATCGTGCTCGGTGTGGTGAGTGCGGTGGTCCTGCTCGGATGCGCCTTGGTCGTGAAACGTCCGCCGGTGCATGTCGCGATGGCGCCCTTCAACCTCCGCGAGGCGATCGGAACCCGCGCCTTCAAGTTGCTCTATTTCTCCGCGGTGCTCTCCTCAATGGGGCTGTTCACGCCGTTCGTGTTCCTTCCCGCCTTCGCGCGCGATCATGGCGCGAGCGAGGTCGCCGCCGCGACCTTGGTCGGACTCATCGGCGGCGCCAGTGTAGTAGGGCGAACGGGTCTCGGGGCAATCGCCGATCGTCTTGGCGTCGTGCGGCTCTATCAGCTCTGCTACCTGGTAGTCGGATGCAGCTTCATCCTGTGGCTGGTCGCGAATTCCTACGCGATGTTGGTCGTGTTCGCCCTGGTCCTCGGCGTCGGCTATGGCGGATACGTCGCGTTGTCGCCCGCGGTACTGGCGCATTTCTACGGCACGCAGCGTCTCGGCAGCTTACTCGGTGCGCTGTACACCAGCGGTGGCGTCGGCGTGCTGATGGGCCCGCCGGTGGCAGGCTTCATCATCGGGCACAGTGGCTATCGATGGGCGATCGCATTCTCGCTAACCACGGGACTAGCCTCCTACCTCGCGCTGCTGCCATTAGCTGGAAACTCCCCTCGCGACTTCTCTGCGTTATCCGGTTCTCCTTCCACTTCAGGGGAAGGGGTTAGGGGTCAGGTCTGAACCGCGCAGAGCCTTAAAGGAACGTCACCATGAGCACTCCCGATTTCCAACATCACTACGCCAATCTCAAAGGCGTGCGGCTTCATTACGTCACGCTCGGCAAAGGCAAACCCGTCATTCTCATCCACGGATGGCCGCAGACCTGGTACGAATGGCGCCGCGTCATGCCGCTCCTCGCCGACAAGTTCTTTCTGGTCGCGCCCGACTTGCGAGGGCTCGGAGATTCTTCGCGCCCCTCGAAAGGCTACGACAAGAAAACAGTCGCGGGCGATCTTTGGAACCTGATGCACGAGCATCTAGGCTTCGAGCATTTCGATGTGGTCGGTCATGATTGGGGTGCCCCGACCGCGTTTCGGCTCACCGCCGATCATCCCGATGCGGTCACGCATCTCGCGATGCTCGATGCGCCCGTGCCTGGCGACATGCCTGCTGGCGCGGCGCTCGCCGGCGGGGCGCGATGGCATCATATGTTCCATCAGGTGCCCGACCTGCCCGAAGCGCTGGTCTATGGCCGCGAGCGCATCTACCTCGAATGGTTTTTCATGGCCGGCACCGATCAGGCGGGGGTGTTCAACGAAGCCGACATCGCGGAATACGTGCGCACCTATTCGCAACCCGGCGCGATGCGGGCCGGGTTCAACTTCTATCGCGCGCTGCCACAAGATGTGGCCGACAACCGCGAACTCCTCGCGACCGGCTTCAAACTGCCGATGCCGACGCTCGGGATCGGAGGCGGCGGCAGCCGAGGCCGCGGTGATCTTATCGTCCAGTCACTGCGTCGCGTGGCCATGCGCGCGGAGGGCGGCGCGATCGCCGATTGTGGACATTTCATTCCCGAGGAGCGGCCCGAAGAGCTCGCGCGCCTGCTGCGCGAGTTCCTCGAGAAGTAACCCAAGGATGATAACTGTCGGTAGGCAATTGCTCCGCGATGAGATTCGCGCAGGTCTGGACCATCGATCGAAGCGAAGTAATCGACGGGGTTTATTATCTTCGAAACGGCGCGTTGATACTCATACCCGAGCACCGCGTTGTCTCCGGCTTGCCCCCCGGCGAAGCGGAGAAATATACGCCAATCCTGCTCGATTGCTTTGACCGCGGCGGATGGTTCTACGGCGAATTCGATCGCGCGAAACTGGTGGGAGTCGTGGTCCTCGACAGCAAGCGCATCGGCAAACAGATGGATCAACTCCAGCTCGAATCCCTTCACGTCAGCAGCGCGTATCGGAATCACGGGATGGGCGCGAAGCTGTTTCAACTCGCCAGAACTACCGCGCGCGAGCGAGGCGCGCGGCGACTCTACATCTCGGCCACGCCCTCGAGGAACACGATTAACTTCTATCTGCGTTTGGGTTGTAGAGTTACCAATACGCCTGATCAGATGCTGTTCGAGCGCGAACCTGAAGATATCCACCTCGAATGCGATGTGTGATGTGACTTGTCGGTAGCAATCAGCGCGGTGGGGCGGAATTCCTCGCTAGATGGTTGTGACGCAGTGCATGGGAACGGGTATCATTCCAGGCATGCCGCTGTTCGGTGCCTTCCCTAAATGTTAATCGCCATCGCTAGTCGCACGCTTGCGAGCTACCCGCTCGGCGGCGGGGTCTGGGCCTGGATGCTGCAATATCCGATGGGCCTGCGCGCGCTCGGTCACAACATTTTCTGGCTCGAGTTGATGAAGTCCTCGGGCGACCGTGCGCACGACGCTAAGCTCGCCAACGATTTTCTCGCGCGCATCGGGCCGTACGGACTTTCGGGACATGCCGCCGTGCTGGTGTTCGAGGATATTGAAATCCAGGAGCTCGGCCGCGCTGAGATCTACGGCCGCCCCGCTCTGACCGTCTACGACACCGTGCGCAGCGCCGATCTGCTGTGGAACCTCGCGAGCACCATCCATCCGCCGTTTCTATCGCGCTTCCGCCGCAAGGCTCTGATCGATGTCGACCCCGGTCATCTGCAAATCATTGCCACGCAGTTCGAGTTCGGCCTCAAAGAGCACGACGTTCATCTGAGTGTCGGCGCGAATCTTCCCGACCCCGATTGCGAGGTGCCGACTCTCGGTCTCACCTGGCGAACGTTTTTGCCCTTCGTTTATCTGCCGATGTGGGACCTGGCTTCCGATCCCGGCCGTGATGCGCCGTTCACCTCGATCACGCAATGGACGTGGGAAGAACTTTCCTACCAGGGCCGCGGGCTGAGCGCATCGAAACGGGCCGCATACATGCGTTATGTGGACCTGCCGAATCGGACGGGACGTCCCTTCGAGCTGGCGACCAACATCGGCGAGACCGACCCGATGCATGATCGCGAGACGCTAATCTCCGGCGGATGGCGGGTGGCGAATCCGCATGAGGTGGTGCCGACGCCCGAGGCCTATCGCGAGTACCTGCGTGCCTCGCGCGCCGAGATTTTGTGCCCCAAGCCGATCTTTCGCGAGATGAATACCGGATGGTTCAGCGATCGCAGCGTTTGCTACATGGCGCTGGGGCGGCCGGTCCTCGCCGAGGAGACAGGCTTCAGCCAATACATCCCAACCGGCCGCGGCGTCCTCGATTTTCGCGATATTGATGAAGCGCGCGCCGGCGTGGCCGAAATCGACGGTAACTATCCGCTCCACAGCCGGTGGGCGCGCGAGCTCGCCGAGGACTTGTTCAGCTCCGATCGCCAGCTCACCGCGATGCTTGCCGCGTGTTAGCAGCGACATAGAGATTCAAGTCTTCCTGCGATACAGCACGTGCGGGAGATTGGCCCAGGTGATGTCGCGTTCGTAGCGGAAGCCAGCCTTTTCCATCACGCCACGCGACCCCAGGTTGGTCGGAAGAGTGAACGCCACCAGGTCGCGGATGCCGAGCTTCGTTGCGATATCGAGAATCGCGCGCGCCATCTCCGTTGCGAATCCTCGACGCCAGAATTCCGGCATTAGCGCGTACGCGATCTCGATTTCGGGAGCGCCATCGATTTCGACATGATGAAGCCCGGAGCGCCCGATGAAGCAGCCATCGGCTCGGTCGCGAAAGATCCAATAGCCATATCCGTGAAGCTTCCACTACTCGATGCTCCCTCGAATGAACTCGTGCGTTTCCGCTTCGCCGCGCGTGCCGGCCATCGTCTTCGCGACCTCGGGATCCTGATTCAGCCGAAATAGATCATCGAAGTCCGCCTCGCTGATCCGCGCCGCGTTCATTCTGGGGGTAGTGAAGGTTTCAATGTTTTGCATCAGCGACCGCTTCGACTTCCTGAGCCTCGATGAACTCGCGAAGTTTCTCGAACCAAATCAGCTTGTGCTTGAAGCCGGGGAAACTCGCATTGAGGCCGCTGGGGTTGGGCAGCACGAAAACCCGCGCGCCCGATATCAGCTCATCCTTGGCGCCAGCGCCCGGACTCGCAGTCTTCCCGAAGTAATCGCGGTAGATGCTGAGTCCGACGAAGGCGACGACCTCGGGACGGACGCGCTTGATCTTTTTTGCGAGGAGGGCTTTACCGGCGATGATCTCGTCGCGCGTGAGTTCCGCCGCCGAGCGCGAGGCGCGCGCGCAAAGATTCGTCATCGCCATGCTGAATTCGATGAGGCGTTTATCATCGTCGCAGGTGAGCGGCTCGGGAATCAGCTTCGCCGCATAGAGCAACTTCCAGAAAGGATTTCCCGGGCTGGCAAAATGATGCCCGACCTGCTCCGATCGAAGACTCGGATTAATTCCCACGAATAAGAGGCGCGGGTTCGGAGTGAGAATATCGCGCAGCGGCATCCGCTAAGATTAGCATTCAGGTCGATAGAGACCCGAAGGGGGCGCGAAGCGCCACGGCGCAGCCGTACCCGAGGCAGAGGGTAGCGTAGTCGAGGGACGATTTCAGATGACGGCTTGCATTCGATCGTGACATAATCGCACGCTTGTCTGGGGACAATATGCGACAGGAGAAAAGCCGTGGACTTTGCCATACCAAAAGATGTTTCCGATTATCTCGTCGAGCTCGATGATTTCATCGCGAAGGTGATCAAGCCGCTCGAGAACTCGAACGACAATATCCGTTTCTTCGATCATCGCCGCGAATGGGCTCGCACCGATTTCGAAAATCAGGGCCTCCCGCGCCATGAGTGGGAAGCGCTGCTCGGCCAGATGCGTAAGCTTGCTGACCAGGCCGGACACTATCGCTACGGGCTGCCCAAGGAGTACGGCGGCAAGGACGGCACTAACCTCGCGATGGCGATCATCCGCGAGCACCTCGCTGCCAAGGGCCTTGGGCTGCATAACGATTTGCAGAACGAGAGCTCCATCGTTGGCAATCTGCCGACCGTGCTGATGTTCCGCGACTTCGGCACCGAGAAACAGAAGAAAGAGTTCATCCCGAAAATTCTCGACGGCTCGATGCGCGTCGCGTTCGGCCTCACCGAGCCCAATCACGGCTCCGATGCGACCTGGATGGAGACGCGCGGCGTGCGCGAGGGCGATATGTGGCATATCACCGGCGCGAAGATGTGGAACACCGGTCTTCATGTCGCGACCCATGATTTCGTTTTCACCCGCACCAGCGGCAAGGACGGCAGCCCGCGCGGCATCACCTGTTTCATCGTGCCGACCAAGAACGAGGGTTTCAAAGTTGAAGAGTACATGTGGACCTTCAACATGCCGACCGACCACCCGCGGGTGTCGATCGATGTGCGCATTCCGGCCGAGCCCGACGCCATCCTCGGCGATCCCGAGAATGGCCTGGCGGTCGCGCAACACTTTGTGCATGAGAATCGCATCCGGCAGGCGGCCTCGTCGCTCGGCGCGGCGCAGTACTGCGTCAACGAGAGCGTAAAGTACGCGAAGGAGCGCAAGCCCTTCGGTAAGCCACTCTCAGTCAACCAGGCGATCCAGTGGCCATTGGTCGAGCTGCATACCGAATGCGCGATGTTGCGCGAGCTGATCCATAAGACGGCGTGGGAAATGGACCAGATGCCGAAGCAGGATGTGGCGCGGCGCCTCTCGGACAAAGTTGCGATGTGCAACTATCGCGCGAATCGCCTGGTCTGCAACGCGGCCGACCGCGCGATGCAGGTCCATGGCGCCATCGGATACTCGCGCCACAAGCCGTTCGAGCACATCTTTCGGCATCATCGGCGCTATCGCATCACCGAAGGCTCGGAGGAAATCCAGATGCGGCGGGTCGCGCAAATCATGTTCGGCATCACCAGCAGCCGCGCCAAATCCGAGGAGTAAGTTCGGCAACTGATGGCTAGCGATGATTTTGCGACGAAGCTCAAGGCTGCCGTGGCGCGTCACATCGGCGCGCCCGGCACCATTCACAATTTTAATCAGCTGACCGGCGGCGCGAACAAGAACACCTATTCCTTCGAGGCCGATGTCGGCGCCGACCGGCTGCATCTGATTCTCCAGATCCCCGGCAAGCCGAAGGAGGACGAGCCCAATCCCCTCGAAGGCGTCATGCCTCGGGTCACCGCCGACGAGGATGCGCGCCTGATGATCGCGGCCTACGAGTCGGGCGTTCCAGCGCCTAAGGTCCGCGCGATCCTCGAGCCCTCCGATGGTCTCGATCCGGGCTATATCACCGAATTCGTTGCGGGTGAGACGCTAGCGACAAAGATTTTGCGCGAGGAGAAATTCGCGAAGGCGCGCACCCTGATGACCGCGCAGTGCGGGAAGATCCTCGCCGACATCCACAACATCGATCTGAAAAAGGTTCCGTTTCTGGGTCGCCAGGATGCCGCGCAGATGGTCGCCGGATATTACAAGGTCGTCGACCTGTCGGGCTTTCGCTTGCCCGCGCTGGAATTCGGACTCAAGTGGGCGGCCGAGAATGCACCCAAGAGCGCGCGCCACACCGTGGTGCACGGTGATTTTCGTCACGGCAATTTCATCGTCGGCGAGGAGGGCATCCGCATCCTGCTCGACTGGGAAGTCGCGCATAGCGGCGACCCGATGGAAGACCTCGCGTGGGTATGCGTGAAGACCTGGCGCTTTGGCGGCCGCAAACCGGTGGGCGGATTCGGCACTCGCGAGGAGCTCTTCGAGGCCTACGAGAAAGCCAGCGGCCACAGCGTCGATCCCAAGCATGTGCGATGGTGGGAGGCGTGGGGCGGGGTGAAGTGGGCGGCTGGATGCCTGAGGCTCGGGACCCGCGGGGTCGAGGAAGTAAACGTCGAGCGATGCGCGATCGGCCGCCGCATCGAGGAGCCACTGTGGGATTACTTCAATCTCATCGAAGGCCGCGACTGACTATTCGGAGCAGTAAGAACGATGCCGCAAAGTTTTCCTGACGCGAAGACTCTCCTGGTTGCCGCGACCAAGTACATGGAAGACGAGCTGATGCCGACGCTCGACGGTTATCATCGGTTCAAAGTGCGCGTCACCATCAACGTGTTGAACACGATTCGCCGCGAACTCGAGATGCGCGAAGGGCAGTCCAAAGCCGAGCATGAGCGCCTGGTCGCGATTCTCGGGCACGAGGGCGACGTCGAAACGATGAGCCGCGAGTTGGCGGAGCGGATTCGCGCGGGCGACTTCAGCCTCGACGATGAGCGCCTGCGCACGCACATCAAGCAGTCGCTGTCGGATGCGCTCTCCATCGCAAATCCGAAGTGGCTGACGCGTTAGCAGGTCCTCTCAGGTCGCATCTCATATCGGCTGTCATAGGTACGATGTACAGGTTTTTGTTGCTCGGTTTGCTGATGGCCGCGCTTCCGGGCTGCGCTGGATTGACCGCGATGTCGGCGCTGCAGACTGCCGGACCGCTCGCGATGGCGGGCGCGCAGCAGATGGCGGCGGCCGGCGCCACTGCTAACAGCAAGTCTGACAATGACGAGGACTCATCGAAAGACACTCAAGACGAGGACAGCAGGGCCAAGTGTGATCAGCTGGTTCGCCATCCGCCGGGAGTGGAGGAAATCCGGCGCACCGCGGACCTGAATATCGAAACGCGCGAGATGCGGCTGCAGCGGGTGGGCGAGAGCTATCGATGGGAGGCTTATCGTTCGCACGGCAGTTCGCCTGAAGGATGGCGTCGCCAGAGTAAGTTGGACCACCTCCATTTCGACCCGCCGCTGCAGTATCTGCTGCCGGACCAGAAGCCGCGCTATCTCGCCTACGTGGCGAGCGTTCCCGAGACCGCGGAAGACAGCGAGCAGATGATTAGCGTCGCGGACGAATTCGGGCCCAAGGTGGGCAGCTTCGAATGGCGGGATGTGCGTTACAACTACATGGTTTCCAAACAGTTACCGTGCTTTCCTGTCCCCGCGCAGAAATAGCCGCGCGACAAATTCGCAAAGACGCCTATCGTCCCAGATGCGCAAGGGTATCGCGCATCGAGCGGCTGGAAATGTGAATCAATCCTTCGAACGGGCGGTCCAACTCCAGGATCAGGAAGATTGCCGCCGATACTGACACCGCGCAGAGCAACATCGTGATGATCACAGTGACGTTGCGAGGTGCGAAAAGCCCATAGCTGAGGAAAATAATCGTCAGCCACAAGACCAGCACCAGCAGAAACGGCATCGAAATCGAGCCGCCGGATTGTTCGAACATCAGAAAACGCGTGTTGCCGATCGCAATCGCCAGATTTTCAGCTTGTGCCTGAAGAGATCGCTGCGCATCGGTTTTGGGGGAAAGTTCTTGCAAGGCCTCATAGGCAGCCTCGCCCTTCGATCCCGTTGGATCAAGTTCAGCGTGCTCGGACCGGTCCTGAGGCCACAGACGATCGATTGTCATCGTGACCGAGCGCCGAAGCAGATCTCGGACGGTGGCAGCTTCGGGACCGTAGTGCGCGAGGATCCTATCAAGCAAGGCGATTCGGGCAGACAGTTCAATGACCTCCGAGCGCTGCGTGTCGTAGGTGCCTTTCGCGGAAGCGACGAGCAAACCGAGAACCAGTGCCGCCATGGTGCTGATCAGGGCGGCGCCGAACTTGATAGCATCTTTCGATTCGGCGTTCAGGTGATGCTCGGGAAGCACATTGCGCAAGAACATGCCGAGCATGCCGCCGGCGAACAGGCAGGCGAATACGATCGCCCAGATTTCACCAGGACTCATTGATGGCGATGAGTTAGCAACTGGGACGGCCTCGGCGCAAACGGAATGAGCGAATCGTCACCCGGGCAAGTGTGAATTTTGATGGCCGAATCGACTATCTCGGGGCGATGCGCAGGATCGGCTTAGCTTCGAGGACGAAAACGTACCGGCACATTCGCACTTTGCGCTCCTTGGTCATGCCCCGTCGGAGTGTACGCAGACTTCGCTTCATAGTCTTGGAGGCGGTAGTCGTAGATGCCGTGCTGCATAAAAAACTCATCGAGCCGGATGCGACTCCCGAATCCCAGGAAGTTCGCTGTCCGTACGAACAATTGGCCGCCTAAAAGCATCCGGGTTGGTGGGCGGTGCAGGGATTGAACCTGCGACACCCGGCTTGTAAGGCCGATGCTCTACCGCTGAGCTAACCGCCCATCCCAAAGCGAAAGTTTATACGCTTGGAGCCTTGCACGCGAAACTCAAAACGGATTGGACCCTCGACTCGAATGCCAGAACGCCAACACGTCGAGAGTTGATCTTCGCGTGCGATAGTAGAGGCAGTATCTAGTTCGTGAAAGGTGGATACGCCGAAGGCCTGTGATCTGTCTGTTCGGAGTAACCAAACCAATCTCAGGCTGGGACGATATCAGATCGAAGACCCGGCGAATCTCGGCTGCAACAGGCCAGCAGCATCGGCCCGGTTTCGGGTCCACCAGATGGAAGCGGACTCGATCTGTCGGGACGCACGTGGAGAGACGCGGATTCGACGCCCACTTCTCAAGCGCGGCGTTTCAGGTTGCTTAGCAGAGCTGCACCATCGACGAACTCTCCCCGGTCGATCTCAGCTATCGATTCGAGGAGTTCGGCTTCCTGCTCCGCGGTCAGTTCGAAGCTCTCCGAATCATCGGTGGCGATTACGGCGACGGTAGTGCCTTCTTCAAAGGGCTCGCCCTCGATAACTACTTTGCCGGCCACGACTTTTCCGGTTGCAACCCGCATATCATGAATCCTACGCACCTCGCGTGGTTAGGTCGAGCTTACCAAAAAAATGCGCCCGGTCGGAGCGAGGCTCCGGCGGGCGCGAGGTGCCTATCCATGAATTTCGTCAGTCTTCGGAGCTGCTGGTGCTCGAGGCCGCCGGCGCGCCTTCCAATCCCTCATTCAGCGAATCCTTGAGCTGCTTGCCCGGTTTGAACTTCGCCGAGCGGCTCGCGGAAATCTGAATCGATTCTCCGGTCTTCGGATTGCGGCCGGTGCGCGCCTGCCGATCCGAGACCGAGAAGGTGCCGAACCCCGAGATGTTCACGCGCTCGCCCTTCTTCAGGGCCGTGATGATATCCTCGAGGACGATGTTGATTGCCTTTTCAGCTTCGGCCTTGTTCATTGGAAGCTTGTTGGCCAGTGTCTCGATTAATTCCGCCTTTGTCATTTGCTGCTGCGGCGCCCTCCCGTAGCACGGTTAAAACCGCGAGGCTGCACTCTATCGGTACAGCCTCGCGGTATCTATAGCAGGTTGTCTAGTTCAAGAAAGGTTTGGGTTGGGCGAGACGGTCGGCTCTTCCTCGTCTTCGCCGAGTTCAGCCTTCTCTTCAGCTTCGAACCGGGCAGCCGGCGTGGGCACGGGAGCCTTCTGCGAGAAGAACGCATCGGGATCCGCGAGCACCAGCGCATGCTTGAGGACGTCGTCCATGTGCTCGACCATCATCAGAGTGACGCCCTTGAGGATCGGCGCCGGAATCTCCTCGATGTCCTTCTCGTTTTCCTTCGGGATCAGCACCATCTTGATACCGCCGCGATGGGCCGCCAGCACCTTCTCCTTGAGTCCGCCAATCGGCATCACGCGGCCGCGCAAGGTGATTTCACCCGTCATCGCGAGGTCGTTGCGGACCGGCACCTTGCAAAGCGCGGAAACCAGCGCCGTCGCCAGGGTGATACCCGCGGAAGGACCGTCCTTGGGAATCGCGCCCTCGGGCAAGTGAATGTGGATATCGATCTTGTGATAGAAGTCCGACGCGAGCCCGATCTTGGTCGGCGCGCGATCGCACATATGACATCGCGGCCTGCGCGCTTTCCTGCATCACATCGCCAAGCTGACCGGTGATGGTGAGCTTGCCGCGTCCGGGCACGATGGTGACTTCGACCTGGAGCAACTCGCCGCCCATCTCGGTCCATGCGAGCCCGGTGGCGACGCCAATTTGCGGCTCGATGTCCGCGATTCCGTAGCGGAAGCGGGGCGGTCCGAGGAACTTCGGCACGCTGGAGCTGGTGATCTTTCACGTGCGCATTGCGATCGGTCTTGACGACTTCGACCGCGGCCTTGCGGCATACGCCGGCGATCTCGCGCTCGAGGTTACGCACGCCCGATTCGCGAGTGTAGCGGCGCAGGATCATCAGCAGAGCGCCATCGGAGAACTCGATATTCTCTTCTTTAAGGCCGTTGGCCTCGCGCTGCTTCTTCACCAGGTAACGCTTTGCGATGTTGAGCTTCTCGACTTCGGTGTAACCCGGGATGCGGATTACTTCCATTCGGTCCTGCAGCGGGCGCGGGATGCGATCCAGCGTGTTCGCCGTGGTGATGAACATCACCTTGGACAGATCGTAGTCGCAGTCGAGGTAGTGATCGTTGAAGGTGTTGTTCTGCTCGGGATCGAGCACTTCGAGCAGGGCCGAGGACGGGTCGCCGCGGAAATCGGTTGACATCTTGTCGACTTCGTCCAGCAGCATGACCGGGTTGCTCGAACCGGCCTTGCGAAGGCTCTGGATCACCTTGCCGGGCAGCGCGCCGATGTAAGTTCGGCGATGGCCGCGGATTTCCGCCTCGTCACGCACGCCGCCGAGCGACACGCGCACGAATTTGCGTCCGGTCGAACGCGCGATCGACTTGCCGAGCGAGGTTTTGCCGACTCCCGGAGGTCCGACGAGGCACAGGATCGGCCCCTTCATCTGGCCGACCAGAGTCTCGACCGCGAGGTATTCGAGGATGCGCTCTTTGACTTTCTCGAGGCCGTAATGGTCTTCCTCGAGCATCGCGCTCGGCTTCCTTAATGTCGAGCTTGTCCTCGGTGTACTCGAACCACGGCAGGGCGAGGAACCAGTCGAGGTAGTTGCGGACGACGGTCGCCTCGGCCGACATCGGCGACATCATCTTGAGTTTCTTGATTTCGCGCTCGCACTTCTCGCGAGCTTCGGCCGGCATCTTTTTTTGCCGAAGCTTTTCTTCCAATTCCTGAATCTCGTTCTTGAATTCGTCTTTCTCGCCGAGTTCCTTCTGAATCGCGCGCATCTGCTCGTTGAGGTAGTACTCCTTCTGGGTCTTCTCCATCTGCTTCTTGACCCGGGAGCGGATGCGCTTTTCGACTTCGAGGATTTCGAGTTCCGACCTCATGTAGCCGAGGATCTTTTCAAGGCGCTCGGCGGGATTGGTGGTCTCCAGCAGCGCCTGCTTGTCTTCGAGCTTGATCGAGAGATGCCCCACCAGCTTGTCAGCCAGGAACGCGGGATCGTCGACCGCCGCGATGGAGGTGACCATCTCGGGCGGAATTTTCTTGTTCAGGCGGACATAGTTGTCGAAGGTTGAAGTGACCGAGCGGATGAGCGCCTCGACCTCGGTGGTGCGATCGACAAACCTCCTCGATCTCTTCCGCTTCGACCTGGAAATACTCATCCGCGCCGACATACTTCAGGATACGCGCGCGCTTCTTGCCCTCGAGCAGCGCCTTAACGGTGCCGTCGGGGAGGCGAAGCAACTGCACCACGACGCCGAGCGTGCCGACGTTATAGAGGTCGCCGGACTGCGGGTCGGCCACCTTCGCATCTTTTTGCGCGACCAGCAGGATAGGGCGCTTGCTCTGCTTCGGAAGCCTCCAGCGCTTTGATCGATTTTTGGCGCCCCACGAAGATTGGATAAACTTCGTGCGGGAACACTATCAGCTCACGCAACGGAAGCAGTGGAACCACTGCCGCCGCGCCAGGGTTATCTTTTTTGTCGTTTCTAAAAAGCATTTGATTGATCCCGGACCGTTCAGGCCGTCTCTGCCGTCTTTTGATAGACTAAAAGCGGCTGTTCTTTCTGGGTTACTGTTTCCTCCGAGATCAGGACCTCCTTGATGTTGGGCTGCGACGGAATGTCGTACATCAGGTCCACCATGATGGCTTCCATGATGGCCCTGAAGTCCGCGCGCACCCGACTTCCGTTTGAGCGCCTCGCGCGCGATCGCGCGCAGCGCCGCATGGTTGAACTTGAGGTGCACATTCTCCATGTCGAAGAGTTTCTGATACTGCCGCACCAGCGCATTCTTCGGCTCGGTCAGAATGCGCACCAACGCATCCTCATCGAGCTCGCCGAGGGTAGCGATAACCGGCAAACGGCCGACGAATTCGGGAATCAACCCGAACTTCAGGAGGTCCTCCGGCTGCACGTCGTAGAGCAATTCGGAAACTGACTTGGTGTCGCGATGGGTCATGTCGGCGCGGAAGCCCATCGTCTTGCCGGCCAACCGGCGTCGGATGATATCCTCCAACCCGACGAACGCCCCTCCGCAGATGAACAGGATATTGGTCGTATCGACTTGGAGGAATTCCTGCTGCGGATGCTTGCGGCCGCCCTTGGGCGGGACCGACGCCATCGTGCCTTCGATGATTTTCAGCAGCGCCTGCTGGACGCCCTCGCCGGAGACATCGCGGGTGATCGAGGGGTTGTCGCCCTTGCGCGCGATCTTGTCGATTTCGTCGATGTAAACTATGCCGCGCTGACATCGCTCGATGTCGTAATCGGCGTTTTGCAGCAGAGAAAGGATGATGTTTTCGACATCCTCGCCGACGTAGCCGGCCTCGGTGAGCGAGGTCGCATCGGCAATCGTGAAGGGAACCTGAAGGAAGCGCGCCAGTGTTTGCGCCAGCAGCGTCTTGCCGGTTCCGGTCGGCCCAATTAGCAGGATGTTGGATTTCTGGAGTTCAACGTCGCCGGTCACCATCTGCGAATCGATTCGCTTGTAATGGTTGTGGACGGCGACCGAGAGAATCTTCTTGGCGCGTTCCTGTCCGATTACATATTGATCAAGAACCCGCTTGATTTCCGCCGGCTTGGGAACCGCGGAGGACTGGCTGAAGGCCTCTTCGTTGTCGGTTTCCTCAGCGATTATGTCATTGCAGAGGTCGATGCATTCATCGCAGATGTAGACAGTGGGTCCCGCGATGAGCTTGCGGACCTCGTCCTGACTCTTGCCACAGAACGAGCAAACCAGATTGCCCGAGCGGTCCTCATGCTTCGCCATTAATGCCTCCCACGCTTCACTTGGAGGGCCCTCGGCTAACGATTACCTCATCAATTAGGCCGTATTCAACCGCTTGGTCGGGAGCCATGAAGTAATCGCGATCGGTGTCTTTTTCCAGTTTCTTCAAACTCTGTCCAGTATGCTTCACGAGAATGTTGTTGAGCTCTTCGCGCATCCGCAAAATCTCGCGCGCATGAATCTCGATATCACTGGCCTGACCGCGCGCGCCGCCGAGCGGCTGATGGATGCAAATCGTCGAATGGGGCAGGGCGTAGCGCTTGCCCTTCTGGCCGGCTGCGAGCAGAACCGCGCCCATGCTCGCCGCGAATCCCATGCATAGGGTCGACACTGGCGGCTTGATGAACTGCATCGTGTCGTAAATCGCCAGACCCGCGGTCACCGAACCGCCGGGCGAATGGATGTAGAGGCTAATCTCTTTTTCGGGATCCTCGGATTCGAGGAAGAGGAATTGAGCGGTAATCAGATTAGCAACGTCGTCATTGATTTCGGTGCCGAGGAAGATGATGCGGTCCCGCAGCAACCGCGAGTAGATATCGTACGCTCGCTCGCCGCGGCCGGTCTGCTCGACAACCATCGGGACCAGATTGCTCATAAAACCGAGCCACGGATGGGGGATTTCCACCCTGGCGCGTTGCCTAACTCCCCTGCATAAAGTCTATCGGTTTCAGATTTTTCGGGCAACATGAACCAACGTTTACGAGGATTTTTCATGTTTGTTGCGCCGCCACCTCCGGTTCGCTGCTACCTTTCGCGCGCGTCAGCAGCTGATCCATCGCTTTTTCACGTCGCATCGTCTGCCGCAGACCCTCGCGATTCTGCTCCTGCGCGTAAAATTCCTGAAATCGCTCCCGATTCTTGGTCCCGGCCTGCCTCATTATAGCACCGATGCGCTCCGCCAACTCATCGTCGGTGACCTCGACTTTTTCCTGTTCCGCGAGCGCATCGAGGACGAGGCTGCTCGCTGCGCGCTTCTGCGCGCGAGTCTTGATGTCCTCGGCGAGCGCCTGCACGCGCTCCGTCACCTGCTCTTCGCGGCATCCCGGCCTGACGAAGCGTCGAGGCCAGCTCGGACTCCATCGCGCGCTGCTCGCGAGTCACCAGCGATTCGGGGACGTCGATCTTGTTGCGATCGAGCACGAGGTCGAGCAAGTCCCGCCCTCGCGCGCGAATCGGCCTCGGACTTGGCGTGGGTCAGCAGATCGGTGCGGACGCGGTCGCGCAGTTCGGCGAGACTCTGGAGGTCGCCCTGATCCTTGGCGAAGTCGTCATCTAGAGGGGCAGTTCCTTCTTGTAGATTTCCTTGACGTTGGCGCGCCATTCGATGGTCTTGCCGGCGAGGTCTTTCTGTTCGTAATCAGCGCGCGTAGGTTCTGGTCTTGCGATTCTCCTCGCCGATCTTCGCGCCGATCAGCACCTCATCGACGCCATGCGCGAGGCTTGTCTTCGAGATCTTCGAGCAGACGATTCTCGCTCTTGGTTTCTGACAGCGGCTTGCCGTCCTCGAAGCCTTCGATGGTGACGACGGCGACATCGCCTTCCTCGACGATGTCGCGGCCCTCGACCTTCTTGAGGCTCGCCTGCCGCTCGCGCAGCCGCTCGATAGTGTCGTCGACATCTTTATCGGAGATCGCGATGGTCTCCTCCGGAACCTTCAGCCCCTCGTAGTCCTTGATGACGACTTCGGGCTTGAGGTCGAAGACGGCGCTGAACTTGAGCGTCTCGGGAAGATTGGTTTCCTCGTTGATGATCTCAGGCTCGACGATGGGCTTGAGGTTGTGCTCCTCGAGCGCCTTGTCGGTGTATTCCTTGACCAGCTTCTGGAGGACTTCGCTGCGAACCTGATCGCCGAAAAACTTTTCCAGCAAATTGCGCGGTGCATGGCCGGGACGAAATCCCTTCAGCACCACGCCGCGGCGCAGTTCGTTGTAGGTCTTATCGAGTTCCCGTTTGATTTCGTCGGGCTCGACCTCGATGGTGAGTTTGCGCCGGAGCGCGGAGTTTTCTTCGATATTGACGTTCATGTTGGTGTTAAAGCCTTAACAGATAAACACACGCCGGATAGATGGATCAACGCCACATCTCATTATGCAGATGATCGCGCGCTTGCAAAATCGATCCGTCGATGCCCGTCGTTGGTGAAACATAACCATCCCGCGCTGAAAAACGAGACATCGCCTGAGTGCACGCGTCTATCAACATCGAAAACCGTCGATTGTGGAAATAAGAAAATCGCGTGCCGAGCGATCATCTCAATCGGGCGAGATTTCCGTCATCGAGATTCGTTCGATGCCAACATTAGCAGGTCGAAGATGCCCATAGGCCGCGCCTCGCGATGCCTCAACTCATAGTGCCGAGATTGCTGGACTTCATCCGCAGGAAAATCTAGGATGCGCCAGATAACCCTTGGGGCAAAGGTCTGACGAAACAATTCTGTCGGTTCTGGTGCGATTGAAATTTCATTGTTGACCTGAATCCCGCATTCCCAAAATTTTCAGGAGATCGAATTTAAATGAGTGAAGCCAATATCGTTCTGCCGGCGCTGACCAGCGCGCAGGTTGCGATCCTATGGTTCATTCTTGGCTCCGCTGTGATCGGTTTGCTCTACGGCGGCATCCTGGTTCGCACCGTGCTGGCCGCCAACCCGGGACCAAAGTCGATGACCGATGTGAGCGACGCCGTGGAAGAAGGCGCAATGGCGTATCTCAAACGCCAGGTCGAGCACCATGTCCATCTTCGTGGTGATCATCTTCATTGCGCTGTTCCTGATGTACCGCAACGTCTACCATGACCTGTGGTTGTCGCTCGGAATTTCCGTCGCGTTCCTGCTCGGGGTCGGTGCGTCTTACCTCGCCGGCTTCATCGGGATGTGGCTTGCGGTACGAGGTAACGTTCGCAGTGCTAATGCCGCACTGACCAGCTTCAAGGATGCGATGGAACTCGCCTTCAAGGCGGGCGGCGTATCGGGCATGGCGACCGTCGGGCTGGGGCTCCTCGGCGCCACCATCATCTTCCTGGTCTACCAGCAGGATGCGATGAAGGTGCTGGTTGGTTTCGGATTCGGCGGCTCATTGGCCGCCCTTTTTATGCGCGTCGGCGGTGGCATCTACACCAAGGCGGCTGATGTCGGCGGCGATCTCGTCGGCAAAGTCGAAGCGGGAATCCCGGAAGACGATCCGCGCAACGCCGCGACCATCGCGGACAATGTCGGCGACAACGTCGGCGATTGCGCCGGAATGGCGGCTGACGTTTTCGAATCCTACGAAGTTACCCTGGTCGCCGCGATCATCCTCGCTGCCTATGCCGTCAATGAGCCCGACTTCATCGCGGTATATGGCGGCCTCGCCGGCGCATTCGCGATGAGGCTGATCGTCTTCGCACTGATTCTGCGGGCGGTCGGCGTGTTCTCCTCGATCCTCGGCATCATGGCCGTGCGCGTACCGGCCGGAACCGCGATGCGCGATCCGATGAAGCCGATCGTCACCGGCTATCTGGTCTCCGCGGTCGCCTCGGTCATCGGCTTCTTCGTCGTCAACTGGATGTATCTGCAGGACCCGCGAACCGGCGCCACTGACTGGCGCTTCGCCGAATGCGCCACTCTCGGCATCATCCTCGCCGTCGTGACGCTATGGCTCACCAACTACTTCACTCATCCGGATAAGAAACCCGTCACCGAAACCGCGACCTCCGCGCGCACTGGCCCGGCGACGCTGATTCTGTCGGGTCTCGCGGAAGGTATGGAATCATCGGTGTGGGCGTTGATGGTTATCGCGGCCACCATCATCGGCGCGATGGTCATCTTCCGCGAATCGCTGGCGCTGCAGTTCTTCGGCATCGCGCTGGCGGGCCTCGGACTGCTGACCACCACCGGATTCATCCTCGCGATGGATACCTACGGACCGATCACCGACAACGCGCACGGAATTTTCGAGATGGGCGGTATCCATCAGGAAGAAGCGTCGCGCACGCTGTCCTGGATGGACGCGATCGGCAACACCACCAAGGCGCTGACCAAGGGCCTCGCGATCGCAACCGCGGTCCTGGCGGCCGTTTCGCTGTTCCGCTCCTTTATAGATGAAGCGCATCTCGGCGCGATCGGCGTGCAGATCAACATGCCCACCGTATTCGTCGGCCTGATGATCGGCGGCGCGGTGCCGTTCCTGTTCAGCTCGTTCGCGATCAAAGCGGTTACCCGCGCGGCCTACCAGGTCGTGTTCGAAGTGCGCCGCCAGTTCCGCGAGCATCCGGGCATCATGGACTACACCGAGAAGCCCGATTACAGCCGCTGCGTTGATATCGTCACCGCCAGCGCGCAGCGCGAACTGCTCGGCCCCGGCATCCTCGCCGTATTCGCTCCGCTGATGGTCGGGTTTGGCCTCGATGTGGGCGCGCTCGGCGGCTTCCTCGGCGGCACCATCCTCACCGGCCAGTTGATGGCGGTGTTCATGTCGAACGCGGGCGCCAACTGGGACAACGCGAAGAAGAAATTCGAAGACGGATTCCTGGGCGGCAAAGGCACCGACATTCATAAGGCCGCCGTCGTCGGCGACACGGTCGGCGATCCATTCAAGGATACCGCCGGTCCAGCGCTCAATCCGATGATCAAGGTGATGAACCTTGTCGGCATCCTGGCGGCGCCGTTCTGCACGCAGTCGCTCAACGTCGTGACCACGACGCGTGTCCTCGTGACGGCACTGTCGGTGATCATGCTGACCATCGCGGTGGTGTTCTCCAAGCGCGGTTCGCTGGCCGAAGAAGCTCCGGCCGCGGGCGAAACCAAGCAGGCCGCGTAGTTTCTTTTTCCTCCATGCAACAGGGCCGGGTGACCTCGTCGCCCGGCCCTTTTATTTCTGCTCCCTCGTTTATGCGGCTGGGCGCGGGCTCAGCTGTCGATTGTGCTTCTGCCCCGAGTAGCCCTTTCCAAGCGGCGCCAGAAGAAAGCCACGACCGTGTAAATTGTCAAGGGCACCAATGGTGCGAGGTAGCGGACGTTCTCGCCGTATTCGAGGAATGCCTGCACGACCGACCCGGCAAGCACGATCGCGATGACAGCGAGTTCAAAGTCGAAGCGGGCGCGTCGACGAATCCATCGCCAAATCGAATACCCCGATATGCCGAGGAACGTGATGTTGACGCCCAACTGTAACGACCCGAAGATCATCAGCAGCGCATACACGAAACTGGAAGTGGATGCCCGGAAAAATCCGATGAAGTCGTAAAATTCGAATCCCCAGAACCTGCACCATGATTTTGCGACCGATTCGAGGTATAGCAGCGGATGCTCCGCGAACATTTCCAGCGACATCCGCGCGAACTGTTTCGATAGCTCCACCGACGAAAGCCCGGTGGCACGTTTGAGTTCGCCTTCCGCGTACCAGAAGGTCATCGCCTGACTTCCAATCGTCGAGATTTGATGTGCGCGATAGCGCAGGTAGATATCGGCGATCTTCGCATATTGAGGAGGCGCGAGTTCCATGAACGCCCCGCTGTGATTGCTCAGGTTGAAACCGAGAGTGGTCGTCACCCCGAAATAGTTGATGGTGCGCTTGTTCACCGCCGACCATCCGAGCGCGAGGATCAGCGTCGGCGCGAGGACCCACGCTAATCGCGCATCGCGAAGCTTGCGGAAGTTCAGTGATCGCGCGCGGATGAGCATGAAGCATAGATAGAGCGGGGCGAGGAACAGAAACATCGGCCGCGTCATTCCCGCGAGTGCCGCCGATATCCCGAGGATGGTGTAGTCCCGACATCTTCGCGCCCGCACAGATCCGCACATAGGCAAGCAGCGAGAGCACGATCCAGAAGGTGCAGAGCGTTTCGCTATAGATGACTTGCTCGAAGAGCAGCTCGCTGATGGCGACGCTGCACATCAGCCCTACCAGGAATGACGCCGCGGCACTGCGGGTGCGCATCCACGCGATCGCGAACATCATCGATGCGATCGCGATTCCGAGGAGCGACTGAATCCACCGCACGACGTCCCAATCCATCCCGGCAAACAGCATCAGCAGGGGATAGATGGGAGTTCGTTTGCCGTCGTACTGGCGGAAATCCAGACTCGCGATCGCTTTCGCGGTGACTATGAATTCCGGTGTATCCCACGACGCGCGCGCACGAAAATTGAGCACGACCAGGAGCCGCACCAGAGCAGAAATCGCGATGAGAGCAATGAAGGCGATCGCGGCGCGGTGTCGGCGTAGCCACTCCCGGTCGAATGAGAAATTTCGCGGCATGCTGATGTCTTCGGAGACTATCCATCGCCAGTCGGCTCGACAAATGGGCGCGATTGGCCGCCCTTTCTGAAATAGTTCCCAGCCCGCGTCGTCTATCGGCAAGCCACCTCACCGATGCGCGCCGGCCAGATAAATGACAAACCCGAAACGCCGCAGCCTCGCAGGTCTCGATCTGGTCAATTTCTTTCAGGCCGATACGCAAACCGGGGTCGGCCCGTTTCTCGCGGTCTATTTACTCGCTACGCGCCATTGGGATCCGGGCAAGATCGGTATCGCGATGTTTGCACAGGGAATCGCGGTGGTCCTGGCACAAACCCCGGCCGGTGCGATGGTCGATGCGTTTCGCGCCAAGCGTACGATGATCGCGCTGGCGTCGCTCGGCGTGGCGGCTGCGAGTATCGCGATCGTCCATCTCGATGGCCTCACGACCGTGGTCGCCGCGCAAGTCGTGGTCGGCGTGTCATCGGTGGTAATTCCGCTCGCCATCGCCGCGCTGACTATGGGCCTCGTGCGACGCGACGGTTTCGCGCGCCGGATGGGCCGCAACGAGGCCTTCAATCATGGCGGCAACGTATTCGGCGCTGCGCTGGCCGGCATTCTCAGCCGGCTGGTTAATCAGAGCGCGATTTTTTATTTCGCGGCTGCGATGGGCGCCGCTACAGCCGCCTCTTCGATGGCGATTCGCGAGGAGGACATTGACCATCGCGCCGCGCGCGAGGCTTCCGAGGATTCCGATGGCGCGCCACAAACGGCGGCCTGGCGTGAGATTCTCTCCGATCGCCGCCTGATGATCTTCGCCGGATGCGTCATTCTCTTTCACTTCGCCAACGCCGCGATGCTGCCGATCCTCGGCGAACTGCTGGCCACCATCGATCACGCGAACTCGGGAGTTTACATGGCGGCCTGTATCATCGTCGCGCAAGCCGTGATGACGCCGATCGCGCTGCTGGCCGGACGCTATGCCGAATTATGGGGACGCAAGCGCGTGCTGGCGATCGGCTTCGCGGTGCTGCCGATTCGCGGCCTGCTCTACACGATGGTGCGCAATCCGTATGCGCTGGTCGCGATCCAAATCCTCGATGGCATCGGCGCGGGCATCTTCGGCGTGGTCTCAGTGATTGTGGTGGCCGATCTCGCGCGCGGCACCGGCCGCTTCAACTTCATCCAGGGTTCGATCAACACCGGCGTCAGCATCGGGGCATCGGTAAGCAACTTGATGACGGGCTTTATCGTGCAGCGCTTGGGCTACAATTTCGGGTTCGTGATATTAGCGATGATTGCGGCAGTCGCGCTCGCATCGTTACTGTTCGCGATGCCTGAAACGAAAGAAACTGGAGACCAAAACCATGCAAATAGCCTGGATCGGAACCGGAATCATGGGCGCGCCGATGGCGCGGCGGCTGCTCAAAGAAGGACATAAGGTCAGCGTCTTCAATCGCAGCCCGGAAAAGGCGCAACGCCTTGCCGCCGATGGCGCTACGATCGTCGACGATCCCGTCAATGCGGTCTCGGATGCCGAGATCATCTTCATCATGGTCCCCGATACCCCTGACGTCGAAGCCAGCATCGCGCGCATAAAGCCCGCGCTGAAGAAGGCTCAGCTTGTCATCGACATGAGCACGATCTCGCCGCATTCCGAGCGCGCGACGGCGGCGCGGTTGAAAGAGATCGGCGTCGATTACCTCGATGCTCCGGTTTCCGGCGGCGAAACCGGCGCCATCGAGGGCACCCTCGCCATCATGGTCGGCGGCGACAAAGTTGCGTTCGATTGCGCGCGCCCGATCTTCGAGCATCTGGGCAAGCGCATCACTTATATGGGTCCGTCGGGCGCCGGCCAGATGACCAAGCTCGCCAATCAGATTGCAGTATCGGTCACACTCGAAGCGGCGGCCGAGGCAATTGCGTTTGCGATGGCCGGCGGCCTGGATCCATCGCAGGTCCTCGATGCGATCGGGGCGGGCGCGGCCGCATCATGGCAACTCAACAATCTCGGCCCGAAGATCATCGCGAGCGATTGGCGTGCGGGATTTTTCATCAAGCTGATTCGCAAGGATCTTCGCCTGGTGACCGAAGCTGCGCGCGACGCGAAGCTCGCGCTGCCTGGGCTCGCGATGATGACCTCGATGTTCGAAACTGCCGCGCAGATGGGACATGACATGGATGGCACCCAGGCGGTGGCGCTCGCGCTCGACAGTGTCGCCCGAGTGAAGTAACTACGAAGGAGAATGCAGAGAGAACCACAGAGGCACAGAGACACTGAGGGGGAAAGAAAAAATTAACCTCTCTCCTGTCTGAACCTTTGTCTCTCCGTGCCGCTGTGGCTACCTTCTGATGCTGCGCTGAAAATATTGGAGGAAATCATGCCCGATCTAATCGTCGAACTGCGCGACCGCGTGCTTTATCTCACCCTCAATCGGCCCGACAAGCTCAACGCGATGTCGCCCGAAATGATGAACGGCCTGACCAGCGAGTTGCAAAAGGCCTCGCACGATCCGAAGGTCGGCGCGATCGTCCTGACCGGCGCGGGACGCGGCTTCTGCTCCGGCGGCGACATCACCGCGATGCGCGCGCGCAACGAGGCGACCGGTCCGGCGCCGACGCTTGAGGATCGCGTGGCGAATCTTCGCCATGGCGAGGAGGCCTCGCGCCTGCTTCATGAGATGCCGAAGGTCACTATCGCCGCAGTCAACGGAGCGGCGGCCGGCGCCGGCCTCAGCATCGCGATGGCGTGCGACATTCGCATCGCGTCTGAGAATGCGCGCTTCGGCACCGCTTTCGCGCGGGTCGGATTTTCCGGTGACTACGGCGGGACCTGGTCGCTCACGCAGTTGGTTGGCTCGGCGAAAGCGCGCGAGTTGTACTTCCTTCCCGATGTCATAGATGCGAACGAAGCGATGCGCATCGGCCTCGCCAATCGCGTATTTCCAGCAGCTTCGTTTAAGGATGAAGTCGAGAAGATTGCCAAGCGCATCGCGAATGGGCCGACGGTCGCATACACCCACATCAAAGCGAACCTGAACCTCGCGCTCACGCATGAGTTCCGCGAGCTGCTCGATCGTGAAGCATGGGGTCAGACACTGACCGGCCAGACCGAGGATCACAGGGAAGCGGTGAAGGCGTTCCTGGAAAAGCGGGAACCAAAATTCCAGGGCCGTTAATTTCACCTAACCCGTGCATACCTAACCCCTGACCCCTCCCTTGAAGGAAGGGGAACGGAGGATGTGATGGACTTCAAAACGATCATCTATGACACCCGCGACCGTGTCGCGAAAATCACCATCAACCGGCCTGAGCGGATGAATGGATACAACGAGCACATGGTCAAGGAGATGGTCGCCGCCATTGATCTCGCCCGTCAGGATGACGAGGTTCGCGTGCTCATCGTCACCGGCACCGGGCGCGCGTTCTGCGCCGGCGGCGATATCAGCGGCGCGCCCGACAGCGCGTCGCGTTTCCGCGGCCATCCGATGGGTCACATGCTCGAGATGCGCGAAGGATTCCATCAACTGGTGCTCTCGCTGCATCGCTTCGACAAACCCGTCATCGCGGCGATCAATGGCGCTGCCGTGGCTGGAGGTCTCACGCTCGCGCTGAGCTGCGACTTTCGCATCGCCTCGGACCAGGCGCGCCTCGGCGACACGGCGCTGAAGTTCGCGTTGCTATGCGATGAGGGCGGCGCGTATCTCTTCCCACGCGCGATGGGGCTCGATCGCGCCCTCAAGATGACCCTGCTGTCCGAAGTTTATGATGCCAAAAAGGCGTATGAGCTCGGGCTGGTGACGGAGGTCGTGCCGCATGCCGAATTCGAAGCGCGGGTGAACGATTTCGCGCAGCGCCTTGCCGATGGGCCTCCACTGGCAGTGCGCCTCGCCAAGCGCATGATGTACAAGCAGCGCGAGATGACGCTGGAGAACGCGCTTGAAGATGCAGCGCTCAATGTCATGATCACCAATCCCTCCGAAGACGTGCGCGAGGGCACCCGCGCGTTTCGCGAGAAGCGCAAACCAAAGTTCCAGGGCCGATAACCTAACCCCCGGCCCCTTCCCGTGCGGGAAGGGGAGCCGGATTGCATCCAGAAGAACCGGTCGCGACAAGAAAACAGTGCAAGAAGCCTGGAAGTTTATAGTCGGCTTTTTACTGATCTGGATGGTCGGAACATTGTTCGATTGCGTCAGTCAATTCACTTATCACCGGAAATCTCTGGCTGAAGTTCGAGCTAATCTGAGGCCCACGGTGATCCGGATGTTGGCAATGACAACGGTAGCGCTAGTCGCCTCCGGCGTTTGGTATGAGTTTGGGTATCTTCCGCGCTAGATTTTCTTCTCCCTTCCCGTACAGGAAGGGTAGGGGGTTAGGTTCCATGCCGATGAAGAAAAAGGAAATCGATGCGCTCCTGGCGCAACCGCATATCGCGGTGGTCGCGGTCACCGCTCCCGATGGCGCCCCGCACGCGGTGCCGACCTGGTACGAATACAAGGGCGGTAAGGTGACATTCCATACCGACCAGACCGCGTTCAAATACAAATGCCTCGAACACGATCCGCGCATCACCTTCGTCGTCGATACCAAGAAGGCGCCGTATAAATGCGTGATTTTGAAGGGCACCGCGACCATCGAGATCAAAAAGCATGACGATGTGCGCGGGCTTCGGATGTCGATTGCCTACCTCGGGCAGAAAAACGGGATGGCTTATCACAAGACTGTCGAGGGTCAGGCGGTCGCGGTGGTGACGCTGAAGCCTGAGCGCATCATTTCGTGGGATTACAGCGGGCAATTGCCATAGCGGTCTCTATCCATCCATCCCTCACTTGTCTATTGGCATTTTTTGCGCCAGCATCTTTCCGCTCCGGCCATGCGTGGTTTTCCGCGCGATGAGCGCGATGGCGCGCGTCGCAGGTGCTGATCGGGCGGGCCGGGTCGAAGATATGGAACTGCAATTCACTGATCGCCACATCATGGCCCTCAATGCGCTGCTGGCCGCGGTGCTGATTTATTTCGCCGCACTCTCCGTGAACGATGTGGTCGGAGCCTATCGCGGGACGGACGAGGCGCCGGTGCGTCACGCGCATGCCAAGGTCGGGACCAATGCCTTTGCCAATCGGTCGCGTTCCGCCTATCAGGCGATCGTCGAGCGCGACATCTTCAACCTCGAGCCGCCGCCGGCTCCGCCGCCGCAAGTCGTCGAGGAAGACCTCCATTTGACTCTCATCGGCGTGACCCAAACCACCAAGGGCAAGCCTTACGCGATCATCGCGAACCAACTCGGCGAGCAATCGGTTTACCAGGTCGGCGAAGAAATTCCCGATTCGGGCAAGCTGGCGAAAGTAGAAAAGGATCGCGTGCTCATCGACCGTAACGGCAAAGAGGTCGCGCTCGAGCTTCCCACTGATACGGGCGGTGCTGCGTCGTCGGGGCCTTCTGCCGCGATGGGGACCCCGAGCCCGATCGAGGCCTCCCGGGAGGACCTGCATCGTCATCGCCGGGCAGGCGGCCGCCGTCATCACTTCGAATGAGCGCTCCCCGCTAGCCGCAGCTTGTTGCAGCGCGCGAGAATGCGCCGCGCTAGAGCATCGTAGTCCCCATCGAAATGATGACCGCCCGTGGTGCTGATGGTTTCGACACCGCGGCGAGCCAGTTCCGGGCAGGCCGAGTCAGCCTCGTCATGGCCATAGAAGCACTGCAGCAATGATGGCGATAGCTTGTCGGTCTCCGGCTTGACCGGCAATGCGTTGGGACCGGGCGGTTCGCCCAGCCATCCGCTCACCGTGATCTCGAAATCCGCGGTTTTGGAAAATCCGAGCAACGCGATGAGCAACACGTGCGAGCGCAACGCTTCCGGCAGCCGGTTGTATGCGAATGGCATTACGTCGGCGCCGAAGGAATAGCCGATTAGCACGACCTCGCTCGAATGCCACTTGACCATGTAGGTTTGCATCACCGCCGCGAGGTCGTTGGCGATTTGCTCCGGTGTCTTGAGGCTCCAGAAGTAGCGCAGGCTATCCCATCCGACGACCGGCACGCCCTGACGCTGAAGATCCTCCGCGATGGTTTTGTCGAGGTCGCGCCATCCTCCGTCGCCCGAGAGCACGATCGCCATCAGGCGCGACGGATGCTGGACGCTCAGCACCGTGAGCGGCAATTCGGAGATATCGGTGACCGAGGCTTGGGGCTTCGTGAGGTGCGGCTCGACCAGCATTCGGAGCGCGTCGCCGATCGATTGCTCGGATTTGATTTCCTGAAGCTCAAGCGGCGCGCCCTGATGCTGCAACGCGATCGCATAATCGCGATCCTCTTTTGCCGCGCGTGAGGTGAGCCCGACCGCCCAGAAGCCGGGAAGCTTTTTCACCGCGCCGTACTGAAAGCCGTCGGCGCGATGCTCGACGGTACCGCTGCTGCACATGGGCCGCTCGCTGACGATCGTCGCCGATGGATCAAGGGATACCGCCCCGGCGATGGTGGCCGCGGGCGCCCACGCCAGCGTCATCGCAGCGAGCGTGGCCCCTTCGCCGACCCCGGCCAGAATCGGAGTCAGGTAATTGGGAAAGTGGCGCTCGCGCTGGACCTGGCGGCTGAACCATTCCGCGTCGAAGGCGGGCTGATGGCACTTCTCGTTGAGCTTATCGAGTTGACGCAGGTATGCGGGGGTGTCAACTTCCGCGACCAGCGCGCCGCTCTTTGCGATTTCATCTGCCGCGGCGTCATCGTCTGGCCTCAATCCATTTCGACCAGAGAAGAAGATTACGAAGCCGCGAGTTTGGCTGGGCGGCTCGACCAATTTGACTTGCCCATAGCGGCCGCCATCAAAGGCGAAGGCAGGCGAAGCGCAAACCCAGGATAAAATCGCAGCGAGAGCAAACGCACCTAACCTCATGCCGCCGACGATCCTTGTGATGATGCTCGCGAAGATCGCCGGATGATGCCGCTGGCGAGCGTGGCCACATCGGCCAGCGTGATGAACGGCCCGATCGCGCCCGAGGCGGCGAGATAGCGCGGCTCCCAAAGCGGGCGAAACTTGTTTTTGAAGCCTCGCAGTCCCTGAAAATTGTAGATGGGGCCGCCACGCTCCCATACCAGACCCGCCATCCGATTCCATTGCGAGGAGAGCGGCGTGCGCACCAGCCCGGCCAGCGGCGCCATGCCGAGGCTCAACACTTCGAACTTCCGCGCCTTCAGTTCCAGCGCCAGCCGCGCGATGAGGTACTCGGTCGCGTAAGGCGGCGCGTCGGGCAACTGGCGCATCAGCCCCAGCGTTGCTTCGGTGCCGCGCTCCGTCGTCATGAAGGTGACGAAGGCCACCGGCTGGCCGCCTCTGCCGCGCGATTGCGACTTCTTGCGCCGCGACGAATGCCGGCTCGAAGGCGGCGACCGAGAAGCGGCGCTCATGGCCTCCATGCTCAGCCAGCCACGCCTCCGAAATATGGCGCAGCTCATCTTGTTCGGAGCCAATTTCGCCGGCCGGCATAAGCTCGAAGTCGAGGCCCTCGCGTTCGGCGCGCTTCAGGGTTTGCCGCAGTCCGTAGCGATGCGAACCTTGCATCGAAAAATCGCCAAGGTAGAGGCAGGCCTCTTCGCCAACTTTGACCACTCGCAGTCCAGCATCGAGGTAGACCGGAAGGCTGTCGGGGCGCACCTGGTAGAACGCGGCGCGGCCGCTGTGCGCGTCGGCGAGTTCGACGAAATGCCAGACCAACTCCGACCATTCTTCCTGCGGCCCGACCGGATCGAACAGCGCAACCCAACTGCGCCCGCGCTTGGCATACATCAGGAAGGAATTGCCGGATTGCGAGAAAAGGAAGCTTTTGTCCCCCATCAGCGCCAGCATCGGTGCGCTATGTTCCTGCCCTCGAATGATGTTCTCCGCGCGCGATAATTCCGCTGCCGAGGGCGGATTCGATGCGGCCCGACGCGGTGCGCATCAACTGCCGGACCGCAATCGCGAGGGCGAATAGCGACGCGCCCAGCAATGCTCGCATCGCCCGCGACGCCTGCGCATCGAACTCGAACTGCCACCAGATCTCCCGCCGGTACGCGACGTTGCGGAAAGCAAACAGCATGATGCCGATGGCCGCGACCATCACCGCTCCGGTCGCAATGAACCATCCTGCCGTGAACGGCTGCCGCAGGAACGCCGCCGGGCGGGTGAATTGCCGCCGCGTAGCGAGCAACAGGAAGACCAGGAAAAGTATCGCGGCGGTTTCGCCGAAGGCCAGGCCTTTGGTGAGCGAGAAGCCGACGTTGATCAACGCGAGGAGCAACGCCAGCCACCACGCGCCATCGAGGCGATGATAAAGTCCACGCGAAACGAACAGCAGGAAGACTCCAGCCAGGGTCGCCAGCAGATGCGAAATTTCCACCGCCCACAGCGGCAGGATTTGCTGGAGCTCGGCCAATCGCCAATCCACCGCAGGCGTCGCGCCCGAGAGAATCAGCATCACGCCGATGGCGAAAGTGACCACGCTCAGAAACGTGGGAGCAAGAAGGTCCGCACCGAGCAGAAGCCGGTCCCGCGCTTGCGACGCGCGCAGGACCGCCTCGCTTCTTAGCTCGAAGATGGCGAGGGCGGCGGCTGCGATCATCAGCGGCAGCACGAAATACACCGCGCGATAAATCACCAGCGCGGCGGCGATCTCATTGCGTGGCACATGGCGCGCCAACGACACGAAGACGACGATCTCGAACACGCCGAGGCCGCCGGGCACGCGGCTGATGACGCCGATTGCCACGGCCGCCGCGAAAATCGCCGCGAAGCTGAAAAAATCTACATTCGGGGCCGGCATCAGCACGCGCAGGACCATCGATGCCGCCAGGAGATCCAATCCGGCGATCGTCAACTGCGCCAACGCGATGCGAGAACTCGGTATCGTCAGCGCAAGGCCTCCGAGCACGATCGGACGCCGCGCGCGGATACTCAGGATCATCGGCCCGAGGATGATGACGAGCACTATTGCCGCGCCGAGGTGAAGTGCGATCGTCGAAATCCCCAGTAGCCTCGCGAGTGTAGGTCCCGCCAGCATGGCGCTCACGGCGGCGAAGACTGCGAGGCCGATGGCGAAGCTCGCATCGATGAACAGCATCGCGCGATCGATTTGCTCCGAGCGCAGTCCCACCGCGCCGTAGACTCGGTCGCGAACGCCCTCACCGGTCAGCGCGCCAAACCCGATCGCATTGCCGAGTGCCGAACCGCAAAACGATGCCAGCAGCAGCGGTCCGATTGCGACCTCGGCGCCGAGGTATGCCATCGCGGTCTCGTCGCGCGCGATCAACGCGAGGTAGCTCAGCGCGGTGAAAAGAATCGCGAGCCAGATGAGCTGGTGCGGCATCGCGCGCACCGCATGGATCATCAGGTGATAGTCGATGCCGCGCGAGAGATCGCTCAGCAGGAAGAGCATCAAGCCGCATCCGAGGATGGCCGTGGCAGGCGCGGCGACGCGGCGCAGGACGATGGTAAATTTCACGGCGATAACTTTGCGCGCCAATGCCGATTTTCGCGCGCGCCAATCAAGCCTAGCACCATGCAACGAGGTCCTAAAACTTCCGGATCGCCGCCCGATTGGCATTCAGCCCGATGCGAGCGGGCTGCAATCGTGCGATGATGCATGATCGCGTTTGCCGCATTGCGGCGCGTCATCGCGGCGCGCTATATCGATACGCGCCCGCGAAGGAAGTAAGGCATCACACGATGACAGACGCATACGATTTGATCGCCGAGGCGCGTTCCCGCTTCGGCGAGTTGAGCGAGGCCGAAGCGAAGCTTTTGCGCGCCGCCCTTAGCGGCGAAGTCGCGTATTGCGGCCCGAGCGAGAAGGACGACGACCCGGCCAACGATCCTGCGAAGGCTGATGAGTGGGGGGAAGGAGCGCACCATCCGGGCCAAGCTCATCCGGTGGCTAAACCTCGATCGCGAGGCCAGTAATCGCATCGATCCTCGAGGGATCCAGGTTCATGGCGCGAGAATTGGCGCTGTTCCCGAAGAAACGGATCTAGACTTCTCGGGAGCAAACCTTCCCTTTCGTCTATCCTTCGCGTCTTGCAATTTCGAGGTGCCTTTGATTTTGGGGGACGCGACCATCCGGGCGCTAAACCTCACAGGCTCTCGCATTGTGCGTTTGGATTTGAGGCAAGCTTCGGTAGGACCGCTGGCCGACGACGAACAAAGCTGGCCAAAAAAGGGGAACCTGTTCCTCGATGGCTTCACTTACGAAAGGATCGGCGCGGGTCCCACCAGCGCGGCGAAGCGCCTCGAGTGGATAGCGAGGCAGCCTGATGGATTCACTCCGCAACCCTATCGCCAACTCGCCAAGGTGCTGCGCGAGGGCGGCGATGATTCCGGCGCGCGAAAAGTCCTCATCGCGATGGAAGATGCGCGCCTCAAACACGGCAACCTGAGTTTTGGGCAACGCTGGGTGCGACGGCTGCTATGGGCGACCGTCGGCTACGGCTATGTTCCGTTGCGCGCGCTCTGGTACATCGTGTTCTTCGTGATCCTCGGTACTTTGATGTTCGGATGGGGTAACGCCGCCGGGGTCATGGCCAGGCTCGAGCGCAAGGGCGGGCCAGAGCAGATCGAGCCCTTCAATCCCTTTATCTATTCAGTCGAAACGTTTATCCCGGGCGCCAACTTGCGCATGGCGAATTACTGGATGCCCGATCCCTGGAGGCAGCCGATTGCATTAGCATGGCCGTTCTCCGAATCTCTGGCTCCGACGCCCCATTATCTAGGTGCTTACTTACGAATGTACCTGTGGGCGCACACCATGTTGGGATGGTTCTTTGTCGCGATGTTCGCTGCCGGTGTCACGGGGTTAGTACGGCGCGAATAAACGACTGAGAAAAGGCTGGACAACTACATGTCATAGGTAAATGCTGAAGGGTTATGGCCAACGTGTTTTCGCGGCCGTATCCCAAGGAGGCATGCGCTATGGCAGCCGGCTCCGTCAGTATTACCCCTCCCCTTAACGCTCGTCGCCGCCCGCTAACTCTCACCGCGCGCCGACTCGCAGCCAATCGTCGCAACGCCAGGCGTTCGACCGGTCCGCGAACTGCCGAGGGCAAGGCGCGGGTGGCGCGCAATGCGATCAAACATGGATTCTTCGCCGGTCCTGAGCGATGGACTCCGACGCAGCGTCGGGACTTCGAGGAAATGGTCCTCGGGCTTCGCGAGGATTTCCGGCCCGAGGGAATCCTGGAAGAAACCTGCGTTGCGACGATTGCGGAATCCTACCTGCGAATGGCGGCGATGCTGCGTTACGAGAATATCGCTGCCTTGAAGCATCATCGCGAGGAGGAGCGTGAGCTGGAAGAGCGCATTGCCGTAGCCGACGCGTCCGAGGCGGCGCGGCTTCGAGCCCAGCGCGAAGACCTGCGCGCCGCCGGTCTGTGGCGGCCAACCCTCCCCGGTCCGCGCGAAGCAGCCGCGATAGGGAGGTATTCGGGACGCCTCGATCGGACGATTCGAGAGGCTGTATCCGAGCTGGAGGGTTTGAAGGCGCTGCGGCTGGGCGGCGCCCCGCGACGCTCGAAAGTGCAAAAACAAACCCACTATTCGGCGCCGCCGAATAGTGGCCCTGAGGCCGCCGAGGAGGCTCAAATTCCACCGGGCTGCATATCGAAAGCGCAAGAACAAACCCACTTCGAGGCGTCGTCATCGAGACCTGAAAGTGCAAAAACAAAGGGGATTAGTAGGATGTTGACACTAATTGTCGCAAGGCACATTCTGATTGAGACGTGACAGGCGAGACGGCGAACATTTTGCGCAATGGATCAATCGAGTTGCAATAGGAGTACGGATATGGCTTAATGAAGGTATGATTATTGACCAAACTGGACAAAACGACCTGCGTCAATGGCTCATTCGCGCTATTGATTCGAAGACGCAAGGACCAATTGCCTCGCTGGCTTCGAAGCATTTCGATGTATCAAGGCAGACCATCAATCGCGAATTGAACAGGATGCTGGCCGACAAAATCATTTCGGCTAGCGGAGAAACCCGCGCTCGCCATTACAAGCTTGAACGATTGGTCTCCCTTCAGCTTACGCTTCCCATCGACGCAAGCGTCCGGGAGGACGTGATCTGGCGTCGCGAAGTGGCGCCTAAACTGCAAAGTCTGGCTCCGAACGTACTGCTCATTTGCCAGCACGGATTTACCGAAATGCTCAACAACGTTATCGATCATTCTGGTTCTGGACTAGCGAGCATCTTTGTTTCGATGACCGCTGCAAAGGTCGAAATGTGCATCTCGGACCTCGGAATAGGAATCTTCAACAAGATTCAGCAGGAAAAATCTTTGGACGATCCGCAAGAAGCGATATTCGAATTGTCCAAGGGCAAGCTCACGACCGATCCCGAAAATCATAGCGGAGAAGGAATTTTCTTCACGTCTCGAATGTTCGACAAATTCGCCATCATGTCGGACCATTTTTCGCTGGTCTGTTCGCCGCAGATAGGCGATTGGTGGCTTGACCTTGCGGACTGCAATATGGAGGTCAAAGAGATTCCATCAAAGGTTCAGGGAACCTCCATCTTGATGGAAATCGGATGTTTCAGCGACAGGACCATGGGAGAAGTCATGAACAAGTTCGCTGGCGAGAGCAACGACTATTGTTCTCGCGAACCCATGTTCCGGTGAGGCTTGCTCGATACGACAACGCGGAATTGATCTCGCGTTCGCAGGCAAAACGCCTAATGTCGAGGATGAGTCGCTTCAGAGAAGTTATTCTCGATTTTGAAGGAATCGATACCATAGGACAGGGATTTGCGGATCAGATTTTTCGTGTCTATCGGAAAGAGCATCCAAGTGTGCAAATCAAGACATCGCGGACCGGTCCTCTCGTCACAGGCATGATCAAACGGGCTGAAGCTGGCGAGATGGCCGATACAGGACTTGAGTCGCGGGCTGAATTGCAGACCGAAGTAACGATGGACGATGTGCAGACCAACGGTGTCAACGCCGGTTGAATGTTGATCCACTTCGGTCGAAAGTCGCCGAAGTAAAACTGACCCACCTGGCCGATTATAGTGAGGGGGAGTGCGAGGGGGACTTTCCCCCTCGCCGCTCCTGCTAGTGCTTCCCTATCCTGGCTGGAGCTGAGAGCACGCCAGCCTTGCGTTTGTCTTTGAGTCTGAAGCTTTCGCCGTTGATACTGACGATGATCGAGTGGTGCAGGATACGATCGAGCATCGCCGCGGTGAGCACACTGTCGCCGGCGAAAGCGGTATCCCAACTGCCGAAGGTAAGATTGGAAGTGAGGATCATCGAACCGCGTTCATAGCGTTGCGCCACGACTTGGAAGAACAGGTTGGCCTGCTCGCGGCTCATCGGCAGATAGCCGATCTCATCGATGATCAGCAGCTTGTATGCGTTGACTGCGCGATGCATGGCTTGGCGATAACGGCCCTGACGCTGCGCGGCTTCCAGCATCAGCACCAGATCGGCGGCACTGAAGAAGCGAGTCTTGTAGCCCTTCTGAGTAGCTAAGTAACCGAGCGCGATCGCGAGGTGAGTCTTGCCCACACCCGAGGGCCCAAGGAACACCACGTTCTCTGCACGCTCCACGAAGGCGAGGCTCGCCAACTCCATGATCTGCTTGCGCGGTGCGCCGGTGGCGAAGTTAAAGTCGTACTGATCGAGGGTCTTGATCGCGGGAAAGCACGCGATACGCGCGAACATCTCGCGAGCACGCGCCCTGCGCGACTCGCGCTCGGCATTCAGCAGTTCCTCGACGAAGTCAGTGAACGAGGTGTGCTTCTCGGCCGCCTTCTGCGCGAGTGCGGAGTACTGGGCGGCGACACCGCCGAGCCGGAGCTCATTGCACAGTTCCACCACTCGCTCATGCTGGATGCTCATCGGACTTCCGCCATGACTAGTTCTTCGTAAACCTGCAGCGAATGTTGATAGCCACGCGGCATCGGTATTGGAGGTTTCGAGCGCGGAGGCCGAATCATCAGCCCGGGCCATGGCGTAGGCATCGGCTGCAGACGCTCGCGCTCCGACTCGAGGCGCACCAACGGGACCTCGCCCGTGGTCGCATGCACCCGCGCATTGGCGACCTCACGCAGCCAGGTTCCAACTCGTGCGTTAGCCGTATCTTGATCGACTTTGAGTCCTTCAGGACTGAGCTGGCTGGCCAGCGGCACGTAAAAGCTCGCGCGGAGGTAGCGAATGAAGCGCTCCACCTTGCCCTTGGTCTTCGCACGATATGGCCGACACAGGCGCGGCACGAAGCCATGATGATGTGCGAAGTCGAGGAAGGTGCGGTTATAGCGATGCAGCCCCGGCCCATAGAGATCCCGATCGCTCACCACCGTGCGCATGTTGTCGTACAACACCTCGCGCGGAACCCCGCCGAAGAAGTAAAACGCACGCTCATGGCAGCCGAGCAGAGTCTCCAGCCGCTCATCTGTAACGAATTCGAGGTAGGTCGCTCGGCTCCATCCGAGCGTCGCGATGAACACCGACAGCCGGTCACGCCCGCGCCGGATCGTCGCGAAGTCAACCTGCATCTGTCGCCCCGGGTCGGTCTCGAATCGAATCAGCGGCTCCGGCTTGGCCAGTGGTCGCAGTGTGACGAGGTGATCCTTAAGGATGCTGTATCCGCCCGAATAGCCAAGCGCGCGCAGTTCGCGCAGCAGCACGGTCGCCGGAATCCAGTCCGGCGCCGCAGCTTTCACTCGCTCATCGAGGTAACGCTTGAATGCGTCGAGCTTGCTCGGTCGCGCTTCACGCTCGTACCGCGGCAGTCCTTCGACCCGCAGATAGCGTCGCACAGTGTTGCGTGACAGCTCGAGCATCCGCGCGATCTCGCGAATGCTCTTGCCTTGCCGTCTCAAGACCCGGATCTCCACCGCTTCCTCCGCCACCAGCATGAGGTCCTCCGCTGCGGAGTACCCCACGCCGGGGTGGGTCAATTTTCAATCGGCGACCCTGGGTCAGTTTTGCATCGGCAGCTACAACGGAGCGGTCAAAATATAGAATGTTAACAAAACCGATGGCCTAGCTGGATTCCGATTCTTGCCGGAGCCGGTCCAGTAGGCCACCAAAACCCGCGCGACCATTGTGCGGAAAGGAGGTGCGCGTATGCGTACAGATACCTCATAGTTTCAGCGTCAGCAAGGCAATCGCCAGGATTGCGTCTCTGTTCTGGGCGCAATCCTCTACTTTCTGTCACATATGTAACAGATCGACGAAAGATGAACATCTATGCAGGTACAATGGATAACCCTAACGACGGGCGATTTCTGCCCATTCCAAACGGTAAACCTCTCAAACGTCACGACGCGAGGCATTTATATTATCTGGCATCGAGGAAATCCTAGCCGTGTCGTTTATGTTGGGCAGGGCGACATCAAGGACCGCCTGACCCAACATCGCGGCGATGGCCGCATACTGGCGTATGCGGCATACGGTCTGTTTGTTACATGGGCAGCCGTACCAGTGGACCAGCGGGACGGGGTTGAGAGGCATCTGGCCGATAAGTGGAATCCACTAGTCGGAGACCAGCACCCTGATGCCTTACCGATTGTTGTAAATTCGCCGTGGGGCTAACGGCATCCATGCCGTCGAGAATGACGTCCAAGGTCTCCCGTAGCTTCATCAACTGGAACCACGACCACGGGGGCTCCGATCCGGAAGCGATTTTGGCATCGGCCCATTCTCGGACTTCTCTTCAACTCGTTGCGCATATGGATCATTCCTTCGGTTGACGCTTGCGCGGCGCATTATTATTGCGGTGGATCTGTTCTCGCGGTACTTGGATCAGCTTTTTCATAAAGCGGTCGAATAGATTCATGTCCGCGTGTTGGAGTTCTTCGCGGAGTTCGCCCGTCGTAGGTTTCTTTGTAGCTGAATCTGAATTCGAGTTGTTCGCCGACATGCGACCACTTTAGCGCGGCGACGCTCCGGCGACCAGCCACTACACTTTTGATATCAGCTCGCCAAACGGATCGTTGTCGTTTCTCCGGTTGTAGCGGTACGTGAATTCCGACAGGTAGAGCGGAAGATAATCGACGCTGACTTTGTGAAACGATCCCATGATTCCTCGTGCGCAGCAGCGACCAGAACGATTCGATGCTCTGCGTGTGCGCGCGACCTCGCACGTATTCCGCCTCTTTGTGCTTCACCATTTCATGCGTGTAGCCGAGCCGATCCAGATACCAGTAGTGACGCGCTTCATCGGTCGAAACCAGAGAAACGTTCTTCGACACGACCTTTTTCACAAACTCCTGATGCGCGTTGGTATCGGCGCGATTGATGATCTGGCACACGACATTGCCTTTGCGGGCGATGGCTCCGATCACTTCGGTTTTGCCCGCTCCGCCTTGACTGTGCGGGCGATGGTGGCCTTTGTGTTTGTTCTTCTCTTTGCCACCGATGAAAACCTCATCGACCTCGACCTCGCCCATCAGTTGTTCCCATTGGGAATCCTGCATCGCGGCGCGCAAGTCTGTGACACTGAAACCAGGTCGTATGATAATTGTTCAGATGCTTGGATCCGTACATCATGCGATGCAGTTGCAACGCGCTGATACCTTTTTTCGAGGTCAGCATCAGGTAACCGATCTTGAACCACGATTTGAGCGGTCGTTTGGTGTTCTCAAAGATCGTTCGCGTGATGATGCTGAATCGATAGCCGTTCTTCTTGTCGCAAACGGAAACCAAGCCAGTCTCCGTATCGACCGATTCTTTGCCGCTCTTGCATACCCAGTTGAACGGGCGGGCTTTCAGGGCGTAAACCGCATCGTTGCCGCAACGCGGGCACTTCACGATGCCGTCAGGCCAGCGCATCGCCTTCACATACTCTTTGCAAGCGTTCTCGTCAGGGAAGCGTCTATCGAATTCGTCTAGCGTCTGCATGGTAGGAAATATAGCGCGTTACAGGTCCGGTGTCAACTGCCTACTAATCCCCAAAACAAACCCATTAAGTTCAATGTTTACGGGCAATCGTCATGAGCGAAGGCGCGCGAAAGCGCTCGCGCGGCAGCGTAAGGAGACCTAACCCCTGGCCCCTTCCCCTAAAGTGGAAGGGGAACCAGACAAAGAGGGACTCTACGAGGTTGCAGACCGGGTCGCACACGCTCTCTTTTCCTATCCTCCTTCCCCTTCAGGGGAAGGAGCCAGGGGTTAGGTCCCCAGCGCAACTTTACCGCTCGCGCGCCGTCTCCCCCAGCAACCGCAGAAGCAGCTTGGCCGCCGACTCGAGAGGGAACCGTGGGGCTCGCCGGGACGCGGGCGACTCAGTAGACTGTCGTCGCCGGGTTCCGCGGCGGGTGGGGAAGGACGATGAGAATTCAGTTGTTCAGACGGCAAGCGCACGGTAAGCTCGCGGGCCTCAGGTTTGGTGTGGGGCACGATAGAATGAATAATCGCTTCTTCGTGGGCGCGGTCTGCGCTCTGATGCTCTCCGGGTTTGCGAGCGCAGCATTGGCAGCCCATTCGGCAGCCGATCCGCGTCCGCCGGCCAACGAAATCACCATGAACTTCCAGAACGTGGATATTCCCGTGCTGGCGAAGTTCATCAGCGAGATCACCGGCAAGAACTTTCTGGTGGATGAGAGCGTACGCGGCAAGATCAGTATCATCTCGCCCTCCAAGGTCACCCCCGACCAGGCCTACCAGATTTTCCAATCGGTCCTGCAGCTCAAAGGATTCACCACTCAGCAGGCGGGCCAGATAATCAAGATCATTCCGTCTCGCAACGTGCGCCAGGCGGCGCCGGTGACGGAATCGCAGGAACCCTTCGTCCAGAGCGGCGACGAATACGTCACGCGCCTGATCAAGCTGCGCAATGTCGATGCGGCCTCGATCGTCAGCGTCATTCAGCCGATGATCTCGCACGACGGGCTGATCGCGGCGTTTCCCGGACGATAACACCGTCATCATCACCGACGATGCGTACAACGTGCAGCGCCTGCTGCAGATCGTCGGCGCGCTCGACGTGCAGGGGCAGCGACGCAATATCGAGGTCATTCCGCTGCGCTATGCCTTTGCCGATGAAGTCGCTCCCGAGGTCGATCAGCTGCTCGGTGGCGGTTCCGGTGGACGCCCGGGACAGCCGCAGCCCGGAGTGGTAGCGCCCTCGGCGCAGGCTCCCTCGGGGCAATTCAAGGTGATCGCGGATCAGCGCACCAATTCGATCATCGCGGCGGGCGGCCCGCTGCAGATGAATTCGATTCGCGAGGTGATCGCGAAGCTCGACATTCGCTCACCAGACGCAATGCAACGCATCCATGTCTATCGGCTCAAGAATGCGGACGTCGCTGAGATGATCCAGGTGCTGGGCGGATTGATCGGAGGTGGAAGCGGGGTGGGTAGTTTGTCGCCGACCACGGGTCGCGGCTCGCTGGGACGCAGTAGTGGAGGCGGCGCCGGCGGCGGCTTCGGTGGCAGTAGTTTTGGCGGCAGCTCCGGATTTGGCGGTGGAGGCTTTGGCGGCAGTTCTGGATTTGGTGGCAGTAGTTTCGGCGGCAGCTCCGGATTTGGTGGTGGAGGCTTCGGCGGCAGCTCCGGTTTCGGAGGCGGCGGTTTTGGTGGCAGCAGCGGCTTCGGCGGGAGCAGCGGCGGTCGCGGCGCAATGAGCGGTGGCATCGGCGGCGGAGGCGGCGGTGGTGGTCAGGGTGGTGGCGGAATTCGTACCTCCGACTTCACCAATCGCGTCACGATGACGGCGGACCCCGCGACCAACGCGCTCGTCATCAGCGCGGCGCCGCAGGATTGGGAAGTTCTGCGCAGCATTATCGCGGAGCTTGATGTTCCGCGGATCCAGGTGTTCGTTCAGGCGATCATCGTCGAGGTGAGCGCCGAGCGCCAGCGCGACATCGGCGTTCAGTTCTATTCTTCAAGCGGCTTCGGCAATACGCTCGGACTAGGTACGCTCAACTTTGGCCAGTTGCAGAATGCGGTCGGAAATCCCTTGGGGATGACCGGACTTGGCCTCGGCCTTGCCTCCGGCGCGATGTGTAGCATACCGATGGCAGCGGTTGCCGCGACCACCGGAACAACCAGCACCGCGGGCACGGTCTCGGCTCCATGCGACCTCGCTCTGATCACCGCGTTGGAATCCGACACGCATGCGAATGTCTTGTCGGCGCCGACGCTGCTCACCGCGAACAACACCGAGGCGACCATCGTAGTCGGGCAGAATGTGCCGTTCGTGGGATCGGCGGCCTCCAACGCGGGTCTGCCGGGGCAGATCTTCAACAGCATTAACCGACAGAACGTCGGTATCACCCTGGACGTCGTTCCGCAGGTCTCCGACGCCGGTTATGTCCGGATGGATCTCTACGAGGAAGTCTCTAACGTTCTGGCGAGCACGGCCAACAATCCCAATGGCCCCACGACCACCATTCGATCGGCTTCCACCACGGTGCTGGTGCAGGATCATCGCACGGCCGTCGTCGGTGGGCTGATGTCGAACAATGACAATATCCAGCGGCAAGGAGTGCCGTGGATATCGGACATTCCGGTCCTGGGAAACTTCTTCTCGGATAAGTCATCGCGACAAGCAGAAGGACAACCTGCTGGTGTTCCTCACTCCTCACGTGGTGAGGAACAAGACCGACCTGCGGGCACTGGCGCTCGACCAGCGCGCGCGCTTCACCAACACGCTGGGACCTCACGAGATGCATGACATGCCGTCGAGCTCAATCAAGTCGTTGTACGATCCGACGTTCTCGGTTTCGGTTCCTCCGGCCGCCGATTTGAACATGATGAACAATACCGGCTCGGTGGTGACCGGCAGTGGAGCGGTGCCCGCTGAGGGCGACAAGCCGACGCCATTTAACACCGAAGAGATTCCGAAGCCCGCGCCCTGATGGAGCTGGCTGCGTCCCTTTGCTCCCTCTCCCTTCAGGGAGAGGGAGGCGCTACCGCGCAGGGAGAGGTGTCTTAGCAGCGACGCTCACGACGGCTCAATTGGCGTCGTTGGACTTGGGATCGGCGCATAGCGAGTACGCGCCAAGTCGCGCGGAAACCTTCGCGCCCTGTAACGGCGTCTCCTCGGGCGCGATCGGAAACTCCTCGCAGATCCGGGTGTAGTAGTTGCCGTAGTCCACCTCGACCGCGAGGTAGATGTAGCCGATGCCGTTCTGGATGTCGGAAAGTTGACCGGCAGTGAGCGCCTCGCGCCCCAAGGCCACTAGCGCGTCGCCGGCGGTCTCCGAGAAAATGAAACGATGCTTCTCACGTACGCCGCCGAGTCCGTCCACCCCAGCCATCCTGGTCCTGCTGTATGCCGCCGCGCTGCGGATGTGAGCATCGGCGGGAAGCTTGCCGTGATTGACCACATAAAATGGGATGGCCGGGACCGCGCCTCCCGCGGACGCCGAGGTTATCGCGGTGGTGAAGCCTTGCTCATGCGCGCTGATGGCGAGATAGGGGCGCGACGCGGTCTCGATAATAACCTTGTTGAATTCGTTTTGCCGGTCTGCCTCCCAGGTGTACCAGACCACCGCGACCATCGTGATGGTGAGCACGATCGCGGTCCAGATATCGATCAGGTTGGGCCGGTTGCCCGGATTGGTTTGTTTCGCGTCGCCCATCGCCTCGCCTTTTTCTCATCGCAAAAGAACTGTCATTGTGTCCGGGGTCATAAATCTCGAACGCTCGAATCTATCACGGCCTGAAACGGAAACCGCGAAGTGGCGATATCGCGCCTGACATCCAGACTGCTCCATTACTCGATGAAAAGTCCGCTGTTCGTCACGGAACGCACCGGCCTGCTCGCCGCGACGCAGGGTCGCGTGCTCGAAGTAGGTTTCGAGACCGAAGCCAACGTCCATTACTACTCGCCCTGGGTCACCGACCTCGCGATCGTTTCCCTCGCGGGCGCATCGGCCGACTCGCGTCGTGACACGAATGATCGAGGCCTTCGGGTCGAGCGCATTTTTCCCGGCGCCGATGCCACGACCCTGCCTTTGGAGACATCCAGCTTCGACTGGATCGTGACGACGCTGACGCTCTGCCGCACGACCAACTCCGCGGCGATTCTGGCGGAGATGTGTCGCGTGCTGAAGCCATCGGGCGGATACCTCTTCCTCGAACATGGGCGCAGCGCGAATCCGTCGATGGCACGATGGCAGGCGCGGCTGCGGAATTGGTGGCTGGCTTACGGCGGATGCGACCTCGATCGCGAAGTCGATCGAATGATCCTCGGCGCCGGATTTCGCCTCGAGCAGCTCGAACGCTTTCAATTCGGCCAGCCGAAGTTTCTCTCCACGATGTATCGCGGCCTCGCGCGCCGCGGCTGATTCGCGCGTCGTACAAATTGGTCACATTTGCGCCCGTTCGGTCATTGGCGGGATGTTATCAACGGCGTCGCTCGAACTATCATGATCATACAAAGTCACTGTCGCTGATCGATTCGGATCCTTCGTCTGCGTAGAAGGAGTGGGACGATGTACGGAATTTTGCTGGTCCGTCCACGCGGTCAACCCGAGCTGGTAACCGTCGCACGCTCGCGCGCCGATTTCCTCGCGGCTCTGAAGATGCGCAACACCGGGCGCAACTGGCGGCGCGCGGTTTGCGACTTTGCCGTTGCGCGCGAGGTGGCGGGATTTCGCGACGCCCGTATCGCCCTTGATGAGGTTCGGCGCGACTGCCCGCAGTACTACCTCGATTGCCGCTTTCTCCTGGGCGGCTTCCTTTCGGCTGCCGCCTGACGCTCAGAGGACCGCGCTTTTCGCATTTGTAGACTGCGCTCGCATCGCGCTAGATAAGGTCGAACAACTTCTCACCTACACGCCGAAGGAGGCGACATGAAATTTTACGGAAGCTCGAAGTCCCGCGCCGCACGATGTCTATGGGCGCTCGAAGAGGTCGGTGCGAAATACGAACACGATCCGATGCCCAACACCCAGGCCAAAAACCCTGACCATCTGACGCGCAATCCCAATGGCCACATCCCGGTGCTGGAGGACGAGGGTCATTACATCTGGGAATCGATGGCCATCAACCTGTACCTCGCGGAGAAGTACGGTAAAAACGGACTGTGGCCCTCCGACGTCTTCGGCCACGCCGCCGCGTATCAGTGGAGCATCTGGGCTATGACCGAATGCGAGCCGCATCTGCTGACGATGCTGATGCATAAGGTTCTGTTGCCCGCCGATCAGCGTGATGAGAAGGCCGGCCAGAAAGCGGCCGATGCGATCAAAGCGCCGCTGAAAGTTCTCGACGATGCGCTCAAGGGCAAGGAGTACTTGCTGGGCAACACCTTCACCATCGCGGATCTCAATGCGGCCTCAGTGCTTTCATGGGCGGCGATGATGCGCCTCGACCTGTCGGCGACGCCGACCGCAGCGGCATGGTTGCAGAAATGCCTCGGGCGTGAGGCGAACGCGAAAGTGCGCGCGATGAAGTGACCACGCTCCAACGGCGAGTGGTCATCCTGAGCTGCTGCGCGAAGGATCTCGAGAGGCAGGATGGGTGGTCATCCTGAAAGTTGGTAAGTCTACGGCAGGGATCGATAACCTCGATCCCTGCTTTCCTTTAGTTCGGTGGCGAAACGGTTTCGATCGGCTCGACCGCGCCTGTCGCGGCAGCCGGGGGCGCCATACTTGGTTCGGTTACCGGAGAATTCGATGCATCGGGAGGATTCGATGCATTCGGCTTGATCGGAGCTGTCGTCAGCGCTTCCTTCGCCTCCGCAGTGTCGGAAGAAGGCTTTCCGTCCGCGTGCGAAACCCCTACTACTCGCGTCACCTTTACCTTCGCAACCCCGCGATGGTCCATTCCGATGCGCTTGGCGGCATCGCGCGAGAGGTCGATTCCGCGTCCCTTCACAAATGGCCCATGATCGTTGATCCGCACCACCACGGATTTGCCGGTTTTGAGATTGGTGACCTTTGCATGTGAGCCGATTGGCAAAGTCTTTGAAGCCGCAGTCAGCGCATGCTCATTGTAAGTCTCACCGCTGGTGGTGGGATGGCCCTGAAGTGCCGGTGAGTAAAATGATGCGGTGGTCACCTTCGGTTTGCCAACCTCGTGGGGTGTCTCAGCTACAGGCGGTGCCGGTTGAACCGGCGGTGGGGGCGGCGGCAGCGGCGGTGGACTCGGAGCCTGCGCACTGCACGCATAGATTGCGAGGCTAAGGGACACTCCGATAGCAATCCGAGCTATCGCCTCTCCAAGGAATGCCCGGGTACGTCTCGGCTGGGGAATCGGCAATTGCTCATTCATCTGCAACAACTCTATGCTGCCCGCGTCGCGATTGCATCGAACCTTCAGACGATGGCGAAACGGAGGACATTCAACGCGCGTCATATTTCTGACCGCTGTCGAGAGCGGTTTCTAACCTCGCTTCAAGCCTGTAAAAAGTAAGGATTCATGTGGACAGGGTCGAACCAGGGATGGCGGTAGCCAATCGCATCAAACCGGAGCTCAGCTCGCGCTCGGTGACCGCGCCGCGCGAGGCGCTTCATGGCGAAGGCCTCACCAAGATTTATGGTGGCCGCTCCGTAGTCGATGGCGTTTCGGTTACCGTCAATCGCGGTGAGGTGGTGGGGCTGCTCGGACCTAACGGCGCCGGCAAGACGACGACCTTCTACATGCTGGTCGGCCTGCTCAAGCCCGATCGCGGCGTCGTCACGCTCGGCGACGACGAGATCACGATGCTTCCGCTGTACAAGCGCGCCCGCCGCGGTATCAGCTACCTTCCGCAGGAGCCCTCGGTATTCAGGAAGCTGACCGTCGAGCAAAACCTGCTCGCAGTATTGGAAACCTTGCCGCTGAGCGAGGAGGAACGCCAGGCGCGCCTGCAATCGCTCCTCGATGAGCTCGGCATTGCGCGGCTGGCCAAGTCGAAGGCGGGCGTGCTCTCTGGCGGTGAGCGGCGCAAGGTCGAGATCACGCGCGCGCTGGTGCTCGATCCGCTGTTCCTATGCCTCGATGAGCCGTTCGCCGGAATCGATCCGATCACGGTGGTCGAGATCCAACGCATCATCGCGTACCTGAAGGAACGCGGCATTGGCGTGTTGATGTCGGATCACAACGTATCGGCGACGCTCTCGATAATCGATCGCGCCTACGTCGTATCGTCGGGAAAGATTCTGTTCGAGGGAACTCCGCAGGAGATTGTCGCCAGCGATCAGGTGCGCCAGGTCTTCCTTGGCGAGCGCTTCAAGCTGCCGACCTAGTCAGGGTCCGTAAGGAGATCCGTAGGTCGGTGGAGGGCTCGGATTACCGAAGGGCGAGCCAATCGGACCACCAAAGCTGCCGCCGCCGAAACCAAATCCCGATCCGCCGCCGCCACCGATTCCGAAGCCTCCACCCATCATCAACATCGGAAGCAGCAGCGACATCGGTCCTGCAGCACTGCCTCCGAAAGCGGAACCCTGATTCATGTATTGCTGCTGTTGCGAGAGCTGCTGCTGATTCTGCTGGTCCTCGTATTTTTGGATATCGGGATTGTTGAGGTTGGGGCTATTGTTGCTCGCCGTCGCGCCATTGTTGTTGGTCGGCCCGGCGAGGTCGGGCTCGATCTTGATGCGATTGTCGACCTGCGCGCCCGAGTCATTGAGGAACTCGCGCGCCTTGTCGACCGCATCAGCCTTCCCAAATGGCGTGGCGACGTATCCATACAGAATCGCCTGCCGTGGTCCGCCATTCGAGGCGAGCACGCGGGCTCCGACGAGCGGTAGTTGACGGCTGTGAAGATAATTCGTCAGCGCGGTGCTCTGAGGATTATCCACCGGCGCGTTGGGAGCAAAATGAGTCTCCGGCTCCGCCAGCGGTGACGACGAACCTAACTGTGCCTGACTGGAGGGATTCGCGCCGGATCCACCGAGCGTAACCGGGGCGCAGGAGGCGAGGGATCCAAGTCCCAGAGCCAGCCAGATGCCCACCATATTTCGAGCATACCGGCGTATCACGATCTAATTGTATGTCCGCTCTGACGCTCTCGCAATTGCGATTTCAATTACCGTGGCGCATCGCCGACCTCGCGGATGAAATCGAGCACCAGCTGATTGAAGACCGGCGCGTTCTCGAAATAGACCGAATGCCCCGCGCCCGGCACCAGCGCCAGTCGCGCATTGGGCAACGCCTTCACCAGATGCCGAATCATCTCAGGCGCGATGAGCGCGTCTTCTTCGCCCTCGAGGCACAGGATCGGCATCTTCAGACGCTCGCGAACCTTGGCGAGGTCATAGCGACGGCTGCCGAGCCGTTTCATCGCATCCACCGGCGGCCGCGCTCCGAGGATCAACAGCGAATCGTAGAGATAAGCCATCTCACGGCTGCGCTCGAAGTAACCCTTCGCGTAGGTCGGCAGCGATCCGATCGCGACGGGCTCGAGCGGACCGCGTCCTCCTGCGCGAATCTTTTCCATCATCGCGTCCATCTCGGGCGTGAAGATGCCGCCGGGCGTGTCCGCCATCACCATCGCGGCGACGCGCTCCGGATGCTCGAGGGCATAACCGACGATTGTCCATCCGCCCATCGATTGCCCGACCAGAACCGCCTTTTCGATTTTCAGATGATCGAGCAGCGCGCCGAGGTCGCTCGGATGCGCATCGCAAAACGTGCCGTCGGGATCGGGCGACAGACCGAAACTGCGCTGGTCGACGGTGACGCAATCGAACCATCGCATGAAGAACGGCATTTGTTGCCACCACGAAAGGTGGTTCCCGCCCAGCCCATGCAGGAAAACGATCGCGGGTCCGCTGCCCGCGCGCTCGTAGTAGAGCTGGAATTTGCCGATCGGGACGTGGCCGGGAATCAGTCGAGCTTCACTTTGAGTGGCCATCATGGTTGCCTCGACGCGGAATCTACCACCACATTCGTCCTGCCTCCAAAGGTCGCAAATTCTGTTGCGCGTCCTATAATGCCGCGCATGGCACCTCGAACCGTGATGATAGAGTCGGCAATCAATGGCAATGCGCCGCGCGAGCTGAACCCGCATCTGCCTTACTCGCCCGAGGAGATCGCCAACGATGCGATCGCGACCTCGCGCGCGGGCGCCGCGCTCATCCATTTTCACGTGCGCGATCCGCAGACCGGCAAATGGGTGCAGGACGTTCCCTATTATGCCGAGGTTTACAAGCGCGTGCGGGCCGTATGCCAACCGCTGCTGTGGCCGACGTTTCCCTTCGACGGCACTCCGGCTGAGCGCTTCAGCCATTTCGTCGCGCTGGCCAAGGATCCCGCGACCAAGCCAGACCTCGGCGCGGGCGACATGGGCTCGGTGAACCTCGCCACTTACGATCGCCGCACGCATAAACTGCGCGGCGAGAAATTCGTCTATCAGAACAGCTACGCGACCTGCCGATATTTCCTCGAAACCTCGCGCGAGCTAGGTCTGCGCCCGACGCTGCAGATCTTCGAGCCGGGCTTTCTGCGCGCAGCGCTGGTCTTCCTCGATATGGGATTGCTGACGGAGCCGCTGATCCTGAAGTTCTACCTCGGTGGCGAGGAGCAGAACTTCGGTCTTCCGCCGACCATAAAGAGCCTCGAAGCTTACCTCGAAATGATCAAAGGCGTGCGATGCAACTGGTTCGCGGCCACTCTCGGTGGCGACAATCTGCCGCTGGTGCCGGCGATCGTGAGCCTCGGTGGTCACGTACGCATCGGCCTCGAGGATTATCAATACGCCCGCGCGGGCCAGCTCTCGAATCCGCAGATCGTCGAGCGCGCCGCCGCGACGATTCGCGCGATGGGCCACGAAGTGGCGACCGTTGCGCAAGCGCGCGAACTGCTGGAGGTATGATGGCGAGTGGCGGCGGCGCCGCGGGTCGGCTTTCGTGAGCTCTGCAATGCGGCATTTCAAAACGAAAAGCCGATGCCCGGGCTGCCCATGAAATAGTCAACAAACCCGAGGCCTTCCCCGGTGGCATACATCATGCTGAGTCTTGGCCTGAGGGTCAGAGCATATGGATGACGGAAGCATACGACGTATCCTGGTTCCCACCGATTTCTCGCCCGATTCAATGGCCGCGTTCGAATATGCGGTTTCCATAGCACGCGAACACCAAGCCGAAATCGTACTGGTTCATGTGACCGAGCCGCTCCCGCGTGGCGCGGGTCATTGGTGCGAATCTTCGACGCTGCTCGAGCAGCATGCGGAAGCTGCGCGAGCAAAACTGGAACTTTTTGAAAAGCGGGCGATCGCTCGGTATCCGCTTTGTCGCAGCGAGTTGCACTTCGGCGTCGTGCCTCACGTCATCGCGGAAGTTGCACGCAGACTGGAGGTGGACTTGATCGTCGTCGTGGCGCGCCCACGAACCGGACTGCTTGACCGACTGTTCGAAGGCTTGCCCGAAAAGCTGATGCATACCGCGCCGTGTCCGGTCCTCGCGGTGCAGGTCGGCGCCGCAACCACGAGCGTCAAACCGCATCCGTTTCTCGCCAGCGCCCGCGCGGTCTAATCGCGATCGCTTCCCTCGTAGTGACCTCGATAAAACGTCGAATCGAGCGGTCGCAAAATTTCGCGCGCGTCCTATAATCCGCTCCATGGCAGAAGCGATTGACCTTACCGTCGAATACGGCGACGTCCGCGATGAAGAACAACTCGACTGGCCCAAGCTGGTCGCATGGCTGCGCGAGCAGAAACTTCCCGGCGCCGACCGCCCGCTCGAGATCAAGCAATTTCGCGGCGGCTCCTCGAACCTCACCTATCTGCTCCGCTTCGGTGACCAGGAATGGGTGGTGCGCCGGCCTCCATTCGGCCCGCTGCCGGTAGGCGGTCACGACATGGCGCGCGAGTTCCGCGTGCTCTCGCGCTTGTGGCAGGCCTTCAAACCGGCGCCGCGCGCGATGCTCTTTTCCGACGACATCTGCGATCATCGGCGCGCCGTTTTTCGTGATGGAGCGCCGCGACGGCATCGTCTTCAAAAATCGCCAGCCGGTCCCCGCCGAGCTCGGCGATGACCCGGCCACCTTCAAGGCCATCTCCGAGGGCTTCATCGACACGCTCGCCGATCTGCACGCGGTGGACTACGAGAAGATTGGGCTCGGCGGCCTCGGCAAGCCCGAGGGATTCGTGAAGCGGCAAATTACCGGATGGATGCAGCGATGGCACAACGCCAAGACCGAGGAGGTTCCCCTGATGGATCGCCTCGGCGCGTGGTACCTCGAGCATATGCCTGTGCCGCTGGCGCCGACGATCCTGCACAACGATTTCTACCTGCACAACATCATGCTCGATCGGACCAACCCCGGACAGATCAACGGCGTGTTTGACTGGGAGATGTCAACGCTTGGCGATCCGATGATCGACCTTGGCATCGCGCTCGGCTACTGGCGCGAACGCGCCGATGTCGAAATCGTGAAGCTCGCGGAGATCGAGCCGCACACCTTCAAGAACGGGTTTCTCTCGCGCGCGGATATGGTCCAGCGTTACGCGAAGCGCACCGGCCGGGACGTCAGCAGCTTCCCATTCTACCTGTCATGGGCGCTGTGGAAGAACGCGACCGTGGTGCAGCAAATCTATGTCCGCTACGTGCGCGGGCAGACCACTGACCCGCGGTTTGCAACCTTCGCGCCGCATCCGCCGGCACTGGCGCAAGCCGCCGCTCGATACGCCGCGCAGCTCGGTTTCAAGAACTAGATGAAGGACGAGACCATCGCGGTCGTCGCGGGACGCGATCCGAAGGCGCATTACGGCGCGGTCAACACTCCGGTCTATCGGACCTCGACGATTCTTTTCCAGACCTTCGAGGATTTCGCCGCCGGCGTACACGATCCGGCCAATTCCAAATTCATGTACGGCCGCATCGGCACGCCGACTTCGTCCTCGCTCGAAGATGCGGTCGCGCAGCTCGAAGGCGGCGCGCATTGTCGGCTGGCGCCCTCCGGCCTCGCGGCGATCACCACCGCGCTGCTCGCGTTTCTTTCGGCGGGTGATCACTTGTTGATGACGATTGGCGCTTATCATCCGACCCACAACTTCTGCAATTCGATTCTGAAGCAGTTCGGCGTCGAGACGACTTACTACGATCCGCTCATCGGCGCGGACATCGAAAAATTGATCCGTCCGAATACCAGGGTTGTGTTCGTCGAGTCGCCGAGCACCGGGCTCTTCGAGATGCAGGATATTCCTGCGATCGCGGAGATCGCGCATGCTCTCGGCGCGATCGTGATGATGGACAACACCTGGGCCTCGCCACTTTATTTCAAGCCGTTCGCGCACGGCGTCGATGTTTCGATTCAGGCCGCCACCAAGTACATCGTCGGACATTCGGACGCGATGCTCGGCACTATCACCACCACTGATGCCGCATGGGAGACGGTGAAAAACGCGCATCGCCAACTCGGTCAGATGGCAGGTCCCGACGACATCTACCTCGCGCTGCGCGGCCTGCGCACGCTCGCAGCGCGTCTGCCGGTGCATCATAGGAATGGCCTCGCGCTCGCGCGCTACCTCGCGACGCAGCCGGAGGTCGAACACGTCTATCATCCGGCACTGGAGGGTGATCCGGGTTATGCGCTGTGGAAGCGCGACTTCCTCGGCGCGTCGGGATTGTTTTCCTTTCGCCTGAAGCCGTGGGTCACGCGTGAGGCCCTTGCCACGATGCTGGAAACGTTCAAGCTCTTTGGGATGGGTGCATCGTGGGGCGGGTATGAAAGCCTGGTGTCGCCATTCAGGCTGAAAACCTATCGCAATGTTTCTAAGAATGACGACCGCTGGGTGGTCCGCGTCCACGCCGGGCTGGAAAATGTCGAGGACCTTATCGAGGACCTCGATGCCGGTTTCGCGAAACTCGCCTCCCTAAAATAATCCGTTCGCCTTTCATGCGGCACCGGCACTATAATGCATGCCGTGGCTAGACACGGTTTGCTCCCCGCGACCGCGCGCGCCGGCGGCGAAGGCGTAATCTCCGCAACTCCGCGGCGCGCGAAAACCAGCGATGATCGCTATCTGAAGATCCTCGGCGAACGGGTCCGCGATGCGCGCGCCCGCCACGGCATGTCGCGCCGGATGCTCGCGCATGACTCGGGAATCTCAGAGCGATACCTGGCGCAATTAGAAAGTGGACGCGGCAACTTTTCTATCGTGCTGATGCGCCGTCTCGCCAAAGCGATCGACGTGCCGGTTGCGGAGCTCGTCAGCGATGAGATGCCTCGGCCGGTCGAGTACAAACTGCTGGTGGAACGGATCGGCCGGCTCGGATCCGAGGACCTCGCGGAGGCTTCAAATCTACTCACTCAACGGTTCGGCGATCGCATCGGCAAGGCCGAGCGCATCGCGCTGATCGGATTGCGCGGCGCGGGGAAGACCACCCTCGGCGCGATGCTCGCGAAGCGATTGGGATGGGAGTTCGTCGAGATGAGCCGCGAGATCGAAACCGAAGCAGCGGTGAGCGTCGAGGAGATTTTTGACCTGTGGGGTCAGGCCGCCTATCGCCGCTACGAGCGCCGCGCCTTGGAACGGATCATCAACAGCAAACGGCGGGTCGTGCTCGCGACCGGAGGTGGGATGGTATCGGAGCCCGCAACTTTCGCGCGCTTGCTGGATTCATTTCGGACGATCTGGTTGCGGACCTCGCCCGAAGAGCATTGGGACCGCGTGATAGGGCAGGGCGACCATCGCGTCGAAGGCAGTGGCGACAGCGAGGCGCTGGTGGACATGCGTCGGATCCTCGCGCAGCGCGAGGCGCTCTATCGCAAAGCCGACGCGCATCTCGACACGAGTGGCAAAACCTTGCGTCAATCGTTGCAGGAACTTCTTACCGTTGCGCGCGGCGAAGGTGTGCATTATAGTGCAACATCCGCCAATCGGAGCGACCCACGATGATCGATTTCCGCACCGAGCCTGCAAAATATCGCCACTGGAAGCTGAGCTTCGATGGGCCGGTCGCGATGCTCGCGATGGATGTCGATGAGAACGGCGGCCTCGCTCCAGGTTACGATCTCAAGTTGAACTCATATGACCTCGGCGTGGACATCGAGCTGAATGACGCCGTCCAGCGGCTACGCTTCGAGCATCCGGAAGTGCGCAGCGTCGTGATCCGGTCGGGCAAGGAGCGCGTGTTCTGCGCCGGCGCTAACATCAAGATGCTCGGTCAGTCGAGTCATCCGCACAAAGTGAATTTCTGCAAGTTCACCAACGAGACGCGCAACGCCATCGAGGACGCGACGCACAACTCGGGGCAGTTTTATATGACTGCCGTGAGCGGCGCGTGCGCGGGAGGTGGCTACGAACTCGCGCTCGCAACCGACTATATAATGATGGCCGACGACGGCTCGACCAGCGTCTCGCTACCGGAACTTCCGCTCCTCGCGGTGCTTCCCGGCACTGGCGGTCTCACACGGCTGGTCGACAAGCGCGGGGTGCGCCGCGATCGCGCGGACTTCTTTTGCACTACCGAGGAAGGCATGCGTGGCAGGCGCGCAGTGGAATGGCGTCTCGTCGACGAGGTCGTTCCGCGCACGCAACTCCTCGACGCGGCGGCGCGCAAGGCGCAGGAATTCGCAGCGCGCTCTGACCGGCCGGCTGCGCCGGATGGCATCACGCTGAAGCCGCTGGCGCGCAGCATCGATGGCGGGCAAATCCGCTATCCGCATCTGGGCATCGACATCGACCGCGCAAACTCTGCCGCAACTTTTACCTTGCGAGGACCACAGAACGCCGCGCCCGCTCGATTGGAAGATGTAGTAGCCGCCGGCAGCGATTTGTGGCCACTCGCAGTCGCGCGGGAGCTCGAAGATGCGATCCTTCATCTGCGCGCGAACGAGGAGACCATTCACACCTGGATCTTCCGCAGCGAGGGCGATATCGCGAATGTTCGCTCCTACGATGCGCTGTTGCTTGCTCACGCCGACGACTGGCTCATCCGTGAAATTCGTCTCTATCTGAAACGCGTGCTGAAACGCATCGATGTCAGCTCGCGCTCGCTGTTCGCGCTCCTCGAGCCCGGCTCGTGTTTCCATGGAACGTTGCTCGAACTGGCGCTCGCGGCCGACCGCGTCTTCATGCTCAGCGGAAAGCGCGAAGGCGACGAACTTCCGGCCGCGACGATTGGCTTTACCGAGATGAACTTCGGCGTCCTTCCGATGTGCAACGGACTCTCGCGCCTGCAAAGCCGTTTCCTCAGCGAACCGCTTCGAGTTGAGGAACTGCGCGCGCGAATCGGCGAGACCATCGATACCCAGATGGCCGAACAACTCGGGCTGGTGACCTTCACTCCCGACGATATCGATTGGGAAGATGAAGTTCGTCTCGCCATCGAGGAGCGGGCCGCGTTTTCCTCCGACGCGCTCACCGGGATGGAGGCGTCGCTGCGCTTCGCCGGTCCGGAGACTATCGAGTCGAAAATTTTCGCGCGCCTGTCGGCATGGCAGAACTGGATTTTTCAACGTCCCAACGCGGTCGGCGAGAAGGGCGCGCTCAAACTCTACGGAACGGGACAACGTCCTGAATTCGATCCACGCCGCGTGTGATTTACGGAGAACCGATGTCGATCAACTATTCCGAACTGATTCCCAACAATGTGAACCTCAGCGACGATCGCCGCCTGCAGCGCGCGCTGGAGGCATGGCAGCCGCATTATCTCGACTGGTGGCGCGAGATGGGTCCCGAGGGCTTCCAAGGCTACGACGCTTATCTGCGCACCGCGACCTCGGTTGACGCCAAGGGCTGGGCGACATTCGGTTACGTGAAGATGCCCGACTATCGATGGGGGATTTTTCTCTCCCAGCAGGAGCCCGATCGGCGCATAGCATTCGGTGAGCATAAGGGCGAGCCGGTCTGGCGCGAGGTTCCTGGCGAACATCGCGGAGTGCTGCGCCGCCTGATCGTGACGCAAGGCGACACCGAGCCGGCCTCGGTCGAGCAGCAGCGCTATCTCGGCAAGACGTGCCCGTCGCTCTACGATTTGCGCAACCTCTTTCAGGTCAACGTCGAGGAGGGACGTCATCTCTGGGCGATGGTGTACCTCCTGCATGCGTTCTTCGGACGCGACGGACGCGAGGAGGCTGAGACGCTGCTTCAGCGCCGCTCGGGCAGCGCGGACAACCCGCGCATCCTCGGCGCATTCAATGAGAAGACGCCGGATTGGTTATCCTACTTTATGTTCACCCACTTCACCGATCGCGACGGAAAGTACCAGCTCGCAAGCCTCGCCGAGTCGGGGTTCGATCCGCTCGCGCGCACCTGCCGCTTCATGCTGACCGAGGAGGCGCATCACCTGTTCGTCGGTGAGTCCGGCATCGGGCGCATCGTGGCGCGCACCTGCGAGCTGATGAAGCAGCATGACACCGATCGCATCGGCAAGTATGGCGGAATCGATCTAGCCATGGTTCAGAAATACATCAACTTCCATTTTTCGGTGTCGCTCGATCTGTTCGGATCCGAGCTTTCGACCAATGCCGCGACCTACTTCAGCACCGGGCTCAAAGGCCGCTTCAAGGAAGAGGATCGCGATGACGATCATCAGCTGGCGAGGATGACGCGGACGGTGCTGAAACCCGAAGGTGGAGTGGTAGTCGAGAGCGAGCAGCCCGCGCTGGTCGCCTTGAATGAAACGTTGCGCGACGCCTACATCACGGACTGTGAGCGTGGGCTGGCGCGATGGAACAAGATCATTCGCGAGGCCGGTGTCGACTTCCAGTTGAAGCTGCCGCATCGAGGATTTCATCGCGCGATCGGAGAATTTCGCGGAGTCAAGATGACGCCGAGTGGAGAGATCATTTCCGAGGACGAATGGCAGAAGCGGCAAGCCCAGTGGCTGCCCTCGCAGGCGGATCGCGAATTCGTCGGATCGCTGATGAAGCCGGAGACGCGGCCCGGCAAGTTCGCGGGATGGATCGCGCCACCAATTCGTGGGATTAATCTTCAGCCGGTAGACTTCGAATACGTGGTGCTTCCACAAAACTGAAAAACGATCGCGAGGTAATCCGATGGGCGCAGCAGAGAACAAGCAAATCATCACCAACATGTTCGCGGAACTCTCCAAGGGTAACGGCGCGGCGTTCCTCGATACGATGGCGGATAACATCAAGTACACGCTCCAGGGCCGGACGAAATTTTCCGGCACCATGAACGGCAAGCAGGAAGTGATGGCGAAGCTGCTGGGACCGCTGGGTGCGGCGCTCGAGGGCGGCATCGCGTTGACGCCCTACAACTTCATCGCGGAGGGCGACTACGTGGTGATGCTGGCCAATGGCAAGGCGACCACCAAGAGTGGCAAGCCCTACAACAACAGCTACTGCCATGTCTTCAGAATCTCCGGCGGGAAGGTCACCGAGATTAACGAGTACCTCGATACCGCGATGGTGGATGAGGCATTCGGGAAATAGCAAAACGCTAACGAGTTGTGCGCCCGCCATCGAAAAAACCGGTGGCGGGCGTTTTTCTATTTTATGTAGTTCGGATTAGAGTTTTGACCTTGGCAGCGATGCCGACTCTTATCGATCCGGGAGATTGACTAATGGCAAACCAGCCGCGAATGCTCGAAGGATATCGCGTTCTCGATTTTACCCAGTTCGTCGCGGGCCCGACCTGCACCCGGCTGCTCGCCGAGATGGGCGCCGAGGTCATCAAACTCGAGCTCGCGCCGAGTGGCGATCGCGTCCGCGCCGGAGGCCTCAAGTCGCAGGCGCCCGAGCACAAGGACTCCAGCCACAGCACCTACTACCTGCAGCACAATCATTCGAAGCTAAGTCTCGCGATCGATCTGAAGAAGCCCGGCGCGCGCGAGATCGTGATGGCGATGCTTCCCAACATCGATGTGGTGGTCGAGAATTTCGCGCCCCACGTCATCGACCGGCTTGGGTTCTCCTACGCCGACATCAAGAAGGTGAATCCGAAGATCATCATGTGCTCGATCTCGATGGCGGGGCAGACCGGCCCGCTCTCTTACAAGGCCGGCTACGACTTCATCGGCCAGTCCTATGCGGGCGTGACCGACGGCATCGGCGAGCCGGATGGCGCGCCGGCGATGACCACGATGGCGATTGGCGACGTCTCCACCGGCGTCGCGGCCGCGATGGCGGTTGGCTTCGCGCTGCTGCATCGCGAGCGCACCGGCGAGGGCCAGTACCTCGATGCGTCGTTGCTCGACACCTACTTCCATATGCACGAGCAGAACGTGCCGGCCATCTCGCTGCGCGGCGACAAGTTCCGTCCGCGGCGCAGCGGCTCGCTCCATCCCGACGGCGGCCCGACCGGCTCGTATCGCTACAAAGGCGACCAGTACGTTTTCCTGACTGTCGTGCCGCATCAATGGCCACAGTTAGTGGCCGCGATGGGGATGCCCGAGCTGCTGACGGATCCGCGCTTCAAGAGCGCGCGCGGCCGGCGCGATAATCGCTTCGAGTTGCGCGAGGTCATCGAGAAGTGGCTGTCAACGTTTCCCACGCGCGACGATGCGATCGCAGCCCTCGACAAGGAGCGCGTGCCATGCGCCCCGGTGCTGTCGTTGAATGAGGCGGTCAAACATCCGCATCTGAATGAGCGCAAGACCGTGCGATGGGTGCAGGATCCGGAGCTCGGCAAGGTGGCGCTGCCTTCGGTGCCGGTGAAGTTTTCGGCCTGGCCCGACAAGACCGAACTGCGGTCCGCGCGACTCGGAGAGGACAACGAGCGTATCCTGCACGAGCTGCTGAAGATGCCCGACGATCAGATCAAGAAGCTCTACGCGGAAGGCATCCTGGTGCGCGACCCGAAGTTGAGCTGAGCGTCCTCTCTATATGTAGAGCGACGCGAGGCGCGTCAGCTCGGCTTCATACTGATCCGGCTTGAGCTGGTTGGGCACGCCGATTACGAATCGATGCGTCCCCGCCTTGCGGTATTCCTCGAGGCCCTGCTGCACCGCGCTTCGATCGCCCTGCACGAAGCCCATCGCGGTGATGTCGAGCTTCGCGAAGTCGCGTCCGACGCCGTCGCATTCGCGGCGTAGCTCTTCCAGCTTGCTCTTGAGGAAACCGTGCGGGACGCCGATCGGGCACCATCCGTCGGCCCACTTCGCGACGCGCTTGAGCGCGTTCTTGTCGAGGCTTCCGATGAGCACCGGCGGGCCAGGCTGCTGAATCGGTTTCGGATTGCAGCGGACCGGCGTGAACTTGACGTACTTGCCCTCGAACGAGGCCTCGTCCTTCGACCAGAGCTCGCGCATCGCGGCGATACACTCGGCGGTCTGAGTCCAGCGCCGGGGAAAATCGACGCCGAGGAGTTCCGATTCCTCGCGCAGCCATCCCGCGCCGATGCCGAACAGAAAACGCCCGTTGGAAAAGGCGTCGAGGGTAGCGACTTCCTTCGCGGTGACGATCGCGTTGCGCTCGGGCACCAGGCAGATCCCGGTGGCCACTTTCAGTGTGGTCGTCACCGCGGCGGCCATGCTGAGCGCGACGAACGGATCGCACATCTGCGAATAGACATTAGGAATGGGACCCTTGGTGGAAGGGAAGGGCGTCTTCGGATTGACCGGCAAAATTGGATGCTCGGGAATCCATAGCGACTCGAAGCCCAACTGCTCGGCCTTGCGCGCGAAGGCGGCGGGGTTCGCGGTGTATCCGGTAAATGGCATCAGCAATCCGATCTTCATAAGGGCTTACCTGTCTGTTATCAGAAGTTGACTATTAGTCGTCTCTAAACTATCCCGCCAGCCCGGTCAGTTCGCGCAGGTGAGGATGGCCGATTGGCTGGTAGCTGTAAAGAAGCGCGCAGCGGTCCGCATCGGAGCGGTTGGACGGCGCTTTTGGAGGACTAGCTGCTGGACCAGCGCCTCGCAAGTGCCGGTTATCACGCGTACCTCGGCGGCATCGAAAACTTCGACGACACACCACGAAGCCGCGCTCGTCGGGGGGCGGGCGAAGAATCGGCGAATAAAATGGGTTTGTTTTCGCAGTTTCTTGGTATTCCCCTCCCTCTCTGAGGGAGGGTGGATGGCGCAGTTGTCGCTCTGCGGTTGGGCGACAAATGTGCCAGGCGGGTGAGAGCCGGTCGCGCTTCGCGACCGGCTCTGGCGCACCACCTGTCTCGGTAAAAACCCAGCAATTCCGGGCACAAAGTGGGTTTGTTTTTGCATTTTTCATTTCATAGCCCGAGCCACCAAATGGCTGCGGCGCCCCGTTCAGGCGCCGCAGACGCAAGCATAGCACATATCGCCTGCCGAGGAGCGATCGTTTCAGCTATGGCGCTTCGCGAGAGGGGCGGGCGGAAATTGGGAAGGTCGCAAAAAATCCAGAGCTAAGGACCCTCATCGGCCCGGCGCCGTTTTCGCATCGCAGCCATCGCGAAAACGGCGCCGGGCCACTTCCCCCATCATAGGGGGAAGGACAATCAAGATAGGATCGCACGCTGCTACTTGTTGGTCGGCATCGCGAAGTCGGCGCCGATGCGATGTTCCGGCCAGCGCGCCGTTACCGTTTTCAGGCGCGTGTAAAACCGCACCCCTTCGAGGCCGTGCATCGCCATGTCGCCGAACATCGAGCGCTTCCAGCCGCCGAAGCTGTGAAACGCCATCGGCACCGGAATCGGAACGTTGACTCCCACCATGCCGATCTGGACGCGGCTGGTGAACTCGCGCGCCGCGCCGCCGTCGCGAGTGAAAATCGATGCGCCATTGCCGTACTCATTTTCGCTGATGAGGCGGATGCCAGCCTCGAGGTCAGGAGCCCGCACCACTGACAGAACCGGGCCGAAGATCTCCTCGCGATAGATTTTCATCGCGGGCGTGACGTGATCGAAGATGCATCCGCCGATGAAGAAACCGTTCTCGCAGCCGTTGACCTTGAGCGCGCGGCCATCGACAGCGAGCTTCGCGCCTTCCTTGATGCCCAGATCGATATAGCCGCGTACGCGATCGAGCGCGGCGCGCGTTACCAGCGGTCCCATCTCGACGCCGGGCTGCGTGCCCGGGCCAATCTTAAGCCCCTCGACCCGAGGCTTCAGTTTTTCGATGAGCGCATCGCCGGCGGCGCCGACCGCGACGGCGACTGAAATAGCCATGCATCGCTCGCCCGCCGATCCGTAGGCGGCGCCGACCAGCGCATCGGCGGCTTGATCGAGGTCCGCATCGGGCATCACCAGCATGTGATTCTTGGCGCCACCGAGCGCCTGCACGCGTTTTCCATTGGTCGCGGCGGTCGCATAAATGTAATTCGCGATCGGCGTTGAACCTACGAAGCTCACGGCCGCGATGCCTGGATGCGCGAGGATCGCATCGACCGCGTGCTTGTCGCCATGCACGACGTTGAAAACGCCGTCGGGCAGGCCGGCTTGGTTGAGGAGTTCGGCGATCATCACACTGGCCGAAGGATCGCTGGGCGACGGCTTGAGGATGAAAGTGTTGCCGCATGCAAGCGCGACCGGAAACATCCACATCGGCACCATCGCGGGAAAATTGAACGGCGTGATGCCTGCGCACACTCCGAGCGGTTGTCGCATCGACCACGAATCTGATGCCGCGACCGACCTGCTCGCTGAATTCGCCCTTGACCAGATGCGGAATGCCGCAGGCGAACTCGACCACTTCCAGACCGCGAGTCACCTCGCCGCGCGCATCGGAGAGGACTTTGCCGTGCTCCGATGTGATGGTTGCCGCGAGTTCCTCCGCATGCTTTTCAACCAGGCTGCGAAACTCGAACATCACGCGAGCGCGCGCGAGGGGAGGGGTCGCCGCCCAATCCGGGAAGGCGCTTGATGCTGCCTTAGCCGCGGCATCAACATCGGCGGCGGTTCCCATACAAACCTGACGCGCGAGGTGACCGGTCGCGGGATTGAAGACCTCGCCGAGGTCATTGTGGTTGGCGTGAACCTTCGCACCGCCGATGAAATGCGGGATGGTTTCCATGCCTCCCTTTTTCGCGCGATCGGGTAGCCGCCGCAAGCGATACCACAGTCGCTCAGCGGCGCGGCTCGTTATTGCGGACGGAGTATACGTGATAGGCGACGCTGTCGTACGCGTTGTGGATGCCGATGAAGAGCATCAACAGGGCAGCCGCGCCGATGCCGAACAGCGCCTCGTACGTATGCAGCGGAGTCGCGAAGCCCGCGACGGAGAGGATCGTGTAGGCCACGATCGGAAGGATTGCGTGAAAGAGCCAGTCCTCGAACACTGGCTTGTATGCGGATTGGCGAACCATTCGGCGGGTTACGATGAGCGCATAGATGAAACCGCCGACCCCGATGATGCCCCAGACCATCGCGGCAACGTGGATCGACGGCCATGGCACTACCATCAGAGCGGAGAGAGTCAGCGCGCTACTGAAATGCACGATGGTCGGCGTGCCGAATGCCGCGTGGGCGTCGGGCGCGCCGATTGAGGGTCGCTGCGCAATCAGCGACATCATTATGAACTGCAATCCGATGAGCGTAGCGGCGGCGGTGCCGACAATCTCGTAGAAGGTGTTCCATGTGGCGAGTTCGGACATGGCAGCAACGCGAAGTTATAGTTCCTCGTGCTTCCCTCGCAACCTCACGCGGCGGCGCGACTTGCAATTGCTCAGATGCGGCCTTTTGGGTTAGGAATAGGGGTCGAGACGGAATCGAAATCAACTCGATGACCATACCCCCAACGGAGTGGATGGAAACATGGAGAACGAAGGACCGAAAGAGAATTCGACGCAGCAGAAGCCGGAAAAGCCGATGTCAACCAACTACTCGGCGGGGCGGCCCAAGCAACCTCGCCCGCAGGAGTATTACGAAGACATCAAGCACAAGTTCGCCGAGGAGCGCGACCTGCGCCTCAAGTATCGGCCCGAGGGCACCAAACAATTTTTCACCGATTTCGAAGGCACCCCGTTCGAGCGCTATGAGGTCGATCCGTTCGTCGAGGCGATTAAACCTCGCGAGGCGCTCAACGACACCGTCGAGGTGTTGTTCATCGGCGGCGGATTTTCCGCGCTGCTGACCTCGGCGACGGCTCCGCGAAGTCGGCGTCGAGAGCATCCGCATCGTCGAGCGCGGTGGCGATGTCGGCGGCACGTGGTATTGGAACCGCTATCCGGGAGTGGCCTGCGATGTGGTCGCATACGACTACCTGCCGCTGCTCGACGAAATGAACTATGTGCCCAAGGATCACTACGCGAAGGGTCCGGAGATTCTCGCGCACTGCCAGGCGATCGCGCGTAAATACAATTTGTATGAATTGGCGGTCTTCCAGACCACCATCACCTCGACGGTGTGGAACGAAGAAGAAAAGATGTGGCATCTCGAGACCGATCGCGGCGACCATATGCGCGCGCGTTTCGTGATCTGCGCCAACGGCACGCTCTCCAAACCGAAGCTCTCGAAGATCAAAGGGATGGAGAAGTTCAAGGGCTATTCGTTTCACACCGGGCGCTGGGATTACGAGTACACCGGCAGTGATTTGACCAAGCTGAAGGATAAGGTGGTCGGCATCATCGGGACCGGCGCCTCGGCGGTGCAGGCGATTCCGCGCCTCGGCGCCAATGCGAAGGAACTCTACGTCTTCCAGCGCACGCCGTCGTCGGTGGACATCAAAGATGATTGGGCGACTGATCCGGAATGGGCTAAGAAGCTGAAGCCGGGATGGCAGGCCGAGCGACGCGCCAAAGCGAAAGCCGCGCCGGGCATGTTCGACCAGATGCGGACGGAACACGAGTCGGTCAGCCGCGAGGAAAAAATCCGCCGCCAGGAGAATGCCAACATCGACTACATGATGCGCATCCATAAGCGTATCGAGGAGATCGTCAAGGACAAGGCCACCGCGGATTCGCTTAAGCCGTGGTACATGTTCATGTGCAAGCGGCCGTGCTTCGATAACGACTACCTGCCAACCTACAACCGGCCCAACGTGCATCTGATCGATACGCACGGCGAAGGCATCAACGAGATTACCGAAGACGGCCCGGTCTTCGAGGGCAAGACCTACAAGCTCGATCTGCTCATCTACGCGACCGGCTTCGAAGTGCAGAAGACCGGCATCTACAACAAGATCGTCGGGGAAGGCGGGCGCGATCTGAACGACAAGTATGCCGAGGGCATCCGCACGCTGCTAGGGATTCATACCGAAGGCTTCCCCAACATGTTCATCATGGGCGGCTACCAGGCATCGTTTCAGTTCAACCTGACCGACATGCTGCAGGCGCAGGGCGACCACATCGCGCAATGCATCAACTTCGCGCGCGAGAATGGCTATGACACTATCGAGGTGACGCCGGAGTCCGAGGAGTTCTGGGTCCAGGAAGTCATCAGGCATCGGGGGAAGACCACCCGCAACCAGGACTGCACGCCCGGTTACTACAACTTCGAGGGCGAGTTCCAGCGCCGTCAGGATGGCAACTATAACGGCGGCTTCAATGCTTACTGCAAACACCTGGATGAGGTGAGCGCGCATCCGCAGGAGCATTTCACCTTCAGCAAAGATTGAGCGAATCGCGCTGATGACGGGCGGGGCATCGTCGCCTCGCCCGTATTTATTTCTCAGACCTGGTAGCCTGCACCTTCAGCGCGACCCCATCGGCATAGGTCACGACGACTCTTTCGCCGCGGCGCAGTGAGTTGGTATCGACATTCTTATCAGCACGCAAATCGACGACCTTACGGGTCGCTCCGACGCGCACGGAAAACAGTCCGGCCTTGGTATCGAGCTTTATAATTCTCCCCGTAATGGTTTGGGCTTGCGGCTGGTTTGCGCTAGCCGTAGTACCATTGGCGGAGCCGCTCGACTGGCACAAAACCGGAGTAGCAAACATAAGGCTGATGACGAAGGAAAGCAGTAGGCGCTTGCTCATGCATCGATATTCGCAAATTCATCAGCGCCGCGAAACGTGAAAGTACATCTCATCGACGGGACCTATGAGCTCTATCGCGCGCACTTTGCGCCGCGGCCCGGGCACCTGACTCCCAGTGGCAATGATGGCAAGGCGACGGTCGGCATCGTGGAGTCGCTGCTGTCCCTGCTGAACGACGCGCAGGAAGCCGTCACCCATATCGCGGTGGCCTTCGATAATCCCATCCGGTCGTTCCGGAACGATCTTTATCCCGGCTATAAGAGCGACGAGGGCGTTCCGCCCGAGCTGCATTCGCAGTTCGATGCCGCCGAAGAAGCGGTCCGCTCACTCGGCGTCGTAGTCTGGTCGATGGATGAGTATGAGGCCGACGATGCGCTCGCGACTGGTGCGCGTCGATTTCGCGATGAGGTCGAGCAGGTGCGCATCATGACGCCGGACAAGGACCTCGGTCAGTGTATTCTCGGCGATCGAGTGGTGCAGGTCGATCGACGCCAGAAGAAGGTCACCAACGAGGCGGCCTTTCGCGCCGAGCGCGGATTCGGCCCGCGTAGCATGGCGGACTTCCTCGCGCTCACGGGCGACAGCGCTGATGGATTTCCCGGCCTGCCCGGCTTCGGCAAGAAAACCGCATCGATGCTGCTCGGCGCTTACGAGCACCTGGAGGACATTCCTACTTATGCGATGAACTGGAAGGTGCAACCTCGCGGCGCGCTGCAGCTCGCAACCACGCTTGGCCGCCCATCGCGATGAAGCGTTCCTTTATCGAAAGCTCGCGACCCTCGTCGATACGGTTCCACTCAAAGATTCTCTCAAAGACGTGGAGTTTCGTGGCGTGCCCAAGACTCACTTCGAGAAGTGGTGCGACGACCTCGGCGTCGCGAGGCTCAAGACCCTGCCTCGCCGCTGGCGATAACTCTGCGTCTACTTTGCGGTGCGCAGAGCGGCCTCACTCATTCGTACGCGCCCCGGACCCGTTTCCGGCACCATGTAGAATCCGGCAATCGCGACGAGCGCGAATACCAGCGAGCCGACCATCACCGCTTCGAGGCCGAACCTGCTCGCGAGCGCTCCGCATATGAATGGTGAGAGGAACGCTCCGGTGTAACCCGCGCACCAGACTACGCCTAAGCCACTCCCAGCCTTGGTAGGAGTCATCCCAGGAAGTTCCATGACCATGGTGAGCAAGGTTGGCAGCAACGCCGACGATCCGACGCCGATAAGGATGAGCGATATGCGAATTGCCGCAACGCTGGTGAAGGTCACTGAGCCGAGGCATCCGAGGCCGAACAATATTTGCATCGGATAGGTGAACGGCCGGCGCCTGCCGATCGCGCCGGTCATCACGCCCGCGCCGGCCGCCGCGAACACACCCGCGAACGGCACCAGCGCAGTCATGCCGCCCGCTTCCTCCAACGAGAAGCCGCGAACGGTATGAAAGAATTCCGGCAGGAATGCGCTGTAGAGCTGAAACACCCACATGCCCGAGGCGAGCGCGATCGCGATGACGCGAATGTCGCGCATGCCCAGCACCTCGCGCATAGCGCCGGCGTCAGCCGCATGCCCGGTAGCTTCCGTATGCGAAGGATGGGCTTTGCCGAAGATCGTCCAGAGGAGCGCGATCGCGGTGACTATCAGACCGTAAGTGAGCAATACGGTGCGCCAATGCGAGCCGAGCGCGATAAACACCGGGCCGGTCACTGCGAAGGCCGCGGTCAATCCCATAAAGGGCGCGACCGCGTTGAGCATGTTCATGTACGGCCACATCGAGTCGTCGAACCATTGCATGACCAGGGTCGCGGGAGGCGCAATCATCACGCCGAAGCCGATGCCTTCGATCACGCGGCAGGCGAGCAGCATCGCGAACCCCGGGGCATAGCCGCTGCCCACGCCACCGATCGCGAGCAGCCACAGACCGATGATGAACGACCGCAGCGCGCCGATGCGCTGTGCGACGATCGCACCCGCGAGCGCGAAGATCGCGATGCATAGCGCGATGACCGAAATGATAAGCCCGGCGGCGCTGAGATCAATGTTCAGGTCCTTGATTATGGGTCCAAGGATGGGCGCGGGCGCGAGCCACGTGAGCGTTTGGCTAGCGAGCGCGAGTATCAGCAGCGCTTCGATGACCCATCGATAGGACGAAGGTTTTTCGCCGGTTGCCATGTCCGCCGGTCCTCCTGGCAGAAGCAGATATCGCCAGTCGTATTAGCGTTGCTGCACAAAGTCCAGCCTCGAACATGGTGGCCTAACGGATGCGAGCGAGTAGCTCGCGCGCCTGCTCGATGACCAGCTCCTGATGCGGCTGCAACTCCTGATAGGCGCGGCTCTCAGCCAGGTCCAGAAACGGATCGGCGATCTCGGTCTGAATCCCGCTGAGTTCTTCGATGATGGCCAATCCACAAAACGGCACATACATTTCCGAGTAGCCGCCCTCGTGCGCAAGCACCAGCCGGCCGCCGCATAGATCCGAAGCGGCTTCCATAAGCATTTGCGTCATGCGCCGATAACACTCGCTGTGGAGCATCATCCGGCCGAGCGGGTCGTATGCGTTCGCATCGAGGCCGCTGGCGACCACAATCAGTTCGGGCTTGAACTTGCGTAACGCCGGAACCACCACGCGCTCGAAGGCGGCGAGATATGCGCCCACGCCCGAGCCCGGCGGCATCGGGAGGTTGAGATTGTAACCCGCGCCCCGACCCGCGCCGTTGTCCTCCATCGCACCGCTCGCAGTTGGGTAGAGATTGTCCTGATGAATCGAAAACGTCAGCACGTCGGGATTTTCATAGAACGCGAACTGGGTTCCATTGCCATGATGAACATCCCAGTCGACGACGGCGACGCGAGACACGCCCAGCTTGGCGAGGGCATACTTCACCGCGACCGCGATGTTGCCGAAGATGCAGTATCCGCGGCCTCGATCCGGTTCCGCATGATGTCCCGGCGGCCGCACCAAGGCGTAGGCATTGTCGGTCGCGCCTTTCATCACCGACTCGACTGCCGCCATCACACCGCCGGTGGAAAGCAAGGCGATTTCATAACTGCCGGGACCAAATGGAGTCAGCTCGCCGGCATCGCCGCCACGATCGGCCGACATCTGGCGGATCGATTCGATGTATTCGCGAGTGTGGAACCTCGCGATGTCCTCCTCAGTGGCAGGCGCGGGTTTTATCGGATGCAGATGATCGAGGATTCCGGTCGCGGCGAGGAGGTTGCGAAGGCGCCGCTTGCTCTCGGGATTCTCGAATCCCGGACTGGGTTGCACCGGAAACGATCCGCCTCCGGCGTCGTGCCACATATAGAGTTCCTCGAAAACAAACCCGGCCTTGCGTTTGGGTGTCATGGCCTCGAATGTGCCCGAATTGGCCCTCGGTTGAACAGCCCGCGATGCATTATCACGTGCCCTGAGCGTCGGTCGGCTACATGGTCGCATAGAAGTTAGTCGCAGGATATTCTTTGGTCGAATTTTCCCGGCCAACGGATTTTCACGTGCGAATGACGGAGGATCTTAACCGAATGTTTTGCCGTTTTTGGTACGCATTGACCGTTCCGATGATCTGCCTGATGTGGTTGGCGTTGTCTTCGTGCGCGCCCAACACCACCTCGGTCGCCGCGCCGGCGCCCACTCCTCTTGCGCCAATGGCCGGGTTGCCCGCTCAACCGGTGACAGTTCCGAATGCGAACCTCCAGCTGGTCGGGCAATGGTCGGCAACCTATCCAGGCGGGCCGTTTCGAGTTGATATCGAACGAGATCCACTGCTCGGCCGCACGAACTATATCGCGACACTGATCGATGGCGGCTATGGGACCTTCCACGCCGGCTCACTTGTCTTTAAGGGAACGCCCGACGACGTTGTCCCGACTCTTGTAGTGGGAAGCCAGAAATGTCCCGACCCCGGCTACTACTCAGCCTTCGACGTGTCGATGACGATAACCGTGATTGACGCGAACAACTTCACCGAAGAACTGGTGCAAAAAAATTCCTGCAAAGGGTACCCGGTGAAATTCACCCGCAGCGCTTCAGCGGGAGCGCCTTGACCGGCGGCCATAATGACGTAGCGGGTCTAGAAATACTTTTGCCCCGGCCGGGAATCGAACCCGGACTTGAGGTTCCGGAGACCTCCGTGATGTCCTTTTCACTACCGGGGCGAAGGCAGAACCATGAACGTATCGCGCGCGATGCGGGCGAACAAGGCGCCGCTAAATCTTGCCTTCGCTGTGAAGCTGCTCGAGATCGCGTCGATCCGCTGAGGAATCTACGATTCTGGACATCTATCGATGCGGCTATAGTGCGGCCGGTTGCGCGCCCGGCTACTCAGCGCGGGGAGTTCTCCTCGCCCGCAAGTCCGACGCCCCCGGGGACATCTGCGGCGTGCCGCGGAAGAGGCTCATAAGAGTTGGCCCAGAATTAACACGGCGCCGAACGTTGCGACGGCGAAGACGAGCGTCCGAAGGTACCTGATCCCCGCGATGTAAACCGCTGCATGCGCCACGCGGGCCCAGAAAAAAGTCGTAGCCCCAAGGGCCGTTGTCGCGTTCGCCCTGCCGGAAACTTGTGCAACCAGCACCAGGATAGCAAAAGGCGCGAGGTTCTGGAGTAGGTTGAGGTGCGCCCGTTGTGCCCTCGCGGCCCATTCGGGGACGCCCGCAAGCGGCTCGGCGCGATTGCCAAGGCCCCACGCGGTACCTCCTGGAGCCTGGGTTAGACCTGCCAGATAGATGAAGGGCAGTCCCAAAGCGAGGACTGCGGTCCAGACGAGCATCCGTAGATCGGTAGTCATGGCTATCTCCTATCGGAGGCGCGCCGGAGCGGCGATTGTATCGTCGCGAGCTCATTTGCGCGCGCTCTTGTCGTGGACACTTGCACTTTGCAAGTCGCTTAGGAGATGTAGCAAACTAACTTTCACTATGCAAGTCACACACCCGGGGGGAGGCCCAGAAAAGATAAAACTAAAAAGGGAAGCGCGCGGTTTTCCGCGCTCGCCCTGCGCCGTCGCATGCACACTCGACCTGGTCGGCGACAAGTGGTCGTTGCTGGTGGTTCGAGACTTGCTCCGGGGTAAGGTGACCTATGGGGAGCTGCAGAATTCGCCCGAAGGCATTCCTACCAACATTCTTGCCGACCGCCTGAAAAGATTGGAAGAGGCGCACCTCATTGCCAAGTCTGCGTATCAGGAGCATCCCGTGCGCTACGCTTATGAGTTAACGGAAAAGGGAAAGGACCTGAATGACGTCCTGCTCGCGCTGGTGCGATGGGGCAAGAAACACATCCGGGGTACCCGGACTCTGGGGAGTCCAGCGCTGCATCCCGTGCGAGGCCGAAAACCCACCGGGAAACCGGAGCGAAAATCATAGCTGCGGTCGCCTCCAAAGAGCGCAGCGTCCCGAGTGGTCGAGGCTCATCTATTGAGCGCTGCTGGCCTTGGTCCTACAAAGGCGTTTGCCGCCATTTATTCCGCAGTACGAAGTGCCGGGAAGGTATTGCGCGAGGAGGCCTCGAACAAGCGGCCGCTAAGTCTTGCCCTCGCTGCGCAGCATCTCGAGATGGCGGCGTTCCGCTTCGGGACGAATCTCGCGCAGCACCTGCGCCATCTCGCGATGGATACGTTTGTTGGTCGCGAGGATTTGCGCCCCCGCGATGTCGAGCGGGGTGCCATCCATGTTCGTCACCGTGCCGCCGGCTTCGGTAACCAGCAGCGATCCCGCGGCCACATCCCATGGCTTGAGGCCAAATTCCCAGAATCCATCAACGCGTCCACACGCGACCGAAGCGAGGTCAAGCGCTGCCGAGCCGGCGCGGCGCACCCCTTCCACGCGCGTCATCATGTCTTCCCAGAATGCCAGGTAGAAGCGTCGTCGCTCGCGGCGATCGTAGGCGAATCCCGTCGCAAGGAGTGAAGTTGCCAGCGTCTTGGCCTTGCTGACGTGAATCGGCTTGCCGTTGAGCTTTGCGCCTTTGCCACGACGCGCGGCGAAGAGATCCTTGTGCAATGCGTCGAGGACCACGCCGTATTGAACGCGACCGCGATGCTCATATGCGATGGAGACGCAGAACGCCGGAAATCCGTGCGCGAAGTTGGTGGTGCCATCGAGCGGATCGATGATCCATCGATGCGCGCTTTTCTGTGCGCTGGCGCCGCTCTCCTCCGCGAGAATCGCATGATCCGGAAACGCGCGGCGGATACTCGCGATGATGGCGGCCTCGGCTTCCTTGTCAGCCTCGGTCACCAGGTCGATAGCATTGCTCTTGCGCGTAACCTGGGTTTGGTTCAGCCAGCGCAGATGGATGCGTCCGGCGGCGCGAGCGGCGCGCAAGGCGACCTGTTCGATGTCATCCACTGAGAGTGGCTACCAGCGCGGCATCTCGCCCAGGCCGATGCCGAGCGCGCTCTTGCCGATCAGCTCGCGGGCGCGCGCATTCGAGAGCGGATGGTTCACCCCCGCGCGCACGTCGCGGAAGTAACGCTCCATCGGAAATTTTTTCAAGTAGCCGTGCGCGCCGACGATTTCCATCATCAGATCGACCGCGCGCACCGCATTGTTGGTCGCGACGTATTTCGCGAGCACGACGCGAGAGAGACCCGCTTCGCCCTTGAATGACGCTGGATTCGTGACGTAATCGTGCGCCGTTCCGATGTAGAGCGCGCGGGACTGGGCGATGAGCGCTTCGGCATCGGCGGCGGCGAACTGGATTCCGGGCAGATACTTAATCGGGCGCGGCAATGCCATCGGCTTGAATCTTCCGGTGAACTCCTTGACGAACTTGAAGGCCGCGAGGGCGATTCCGGTATAAACCGCGGCCACCGAGAGACTGAACCATGCAAACAGCGCCACCGCCGCTTCCTCGATGGGACCGATGGGCCGCGATTCTCCCATCGCGATCGCAGGCAGATGGACATCTTTGATGACGAGATCATGACTGGCAGTCGCGCGCATCCCCATTGCGTCCCAGGTTTCGATCAATTCCAGCCCCGGCGTGCCCTTGGGAATCAGAAAAGTCGATGAGCGCGGCGGATTGGTATCTTCGAGCGTCGCCATCACCATAAACAAATCGATGACAGGAGAGAGGCTGGTGAATGTCTTGCGGCCGTTCAGGATATAAGAGTCGCCGTCCTTGCGCGCCTTGGTCGCGAAGTAGCCCCAATCGCCGCCGGTCTCCGGCTCGCTGATGCCGCCGCCGATGATTTGTTTGCCATGTCCGATCGCATCCAGGAAAAGCTTCTCCTCGGGACGCTGACCAGTTGAGCGCTCGACCATGCTGCCGAGCCCGAACAGATGCATGTTGATGGCGATGGTGGTCGCGCCACATCCTTGCGCGAGCTGCTCCTGGCATAGCACGTAGTCTTCGAGGTCGGCGCCGAGGCCGCCATTCGCTTCGGGTATCACCAGCGCGCTGTAGCCGGTTTCCTTCAAACGCGCGATGTTCTCGAACGGAAAGCTGTTGTTGCGATCGTGCTCGGCCGCGCGAGTCGCGAAATCGCTCGCGAGCTCGGTTGCCAGGGCGACCAGTTTTTCACGCCGATGTGACATTTGATTAATTCCCCACCACTGCGAATTGTCGTTGCAAGAAAATCATAGACTTGAAGTTAAGGATAATCGGTGCGCGGCTTCAGCGGCCCGCCGAGCCCGCCGCCATCGAGGTCGCGGCCTGCGCCATCATCAATTGCTGCGCATACGGCATCAGGGTCGAGAACAGATCGACCTTCGAATCGAGCGATTTGCCGAGCCCGCTGAGCAGTCCCATCACGCGGCTCACCAGGAGCACATCACCGGGAACTTCGACGACGGGATTTTTTTTGAGCTCCTTGGGCAGGCTTTCGGAAAATTGCTCCATCAGCTCTTTATCGGCATAGGCCTTGCCGCTTTTGACCGCACCGCCGAGAAACGCCTCGGCGAGCGAGACCAGAGTATCGGGCGAGCCGTTGCGCGTGCGGAAGCCGAGCTCGGTGAACGCGCGCACCATCGCATCTTTGTCATTGCTGAGAATCGCGAAGGTCAGGCGCACGATCCCGTCGCGAAACGCGGGCGGAAAATCCTTGGCGAGGCCGAAATCGAGCAGCACCAGTTTTGGACCAGGCTGCACCAGGATGTTTCCCGGATGGGGGTCGGCGTGAAAAAAGCCGTCGCGCAAAATTTGCGCGCAGAAAACCTCGGTCAGCTTTTGCGCCACCACGTGCTTGTCGATGCCGGCGTCTTCGAGCTCCTCGACGCGCGTGATCTTGATGCCCTCGACGAATTCCATCGTGAGTACGCGCCGCGTGGTGAACTCGCGATACACAGTGGGCACGATGACATCCGGATCGGCGGCGAAATTCCGCCGGATGGTGTCGCAGTTGTCGGCTTCATGAATGAAGTCGAGCTCCATCGGCACGTACTTCAGGGCCTCGCGCGCGATGATGCGGAAATCGAAATTGGGCTCGAGCCACGCGAGCACCTTCAGCACGAAGGTGAGATTGCCGAGGTCCGCGCGCACGATGCCATCGATGCCTGGATATTGCACCTTGACCGCGCAGAGCCGGCCGTCATGCAGCCGCGCGCGATGCACTTGTGCGAGCGAGGCGGAAGCAATCGGCGTCTCGCGCGAATTCGCTGAAGATCCGATCAAGCGGCTTGCCCAGCTCGGTCTCGACGCGATGTTTGATCATCGCGAAGGGCCGCGGCGGCACGCGATCGTGAAGTCCCGCGAGCGTGGAGACCCATTCGTCGGGGAGCAAATCGGCACGCGTCGCGATGAACTGCGAGGCCTTGATCAGCATTCCTTCGAGGCTGATGGCGGTGTGATAGAGAGCGCGCGCGGAGCGCAAATCCTGCCGGCGATAGAGTTCGTCCTTGTTCGCGGCACTGATGAAGCGGGTCCAGAGCTGCGTCGCCTTGTAGCCGACATAGATGCGCGCTGCGAGGCTGACGACGGAGGTAAATCGTCGCGCGCGTTCGGCGAGGCCCGGATTCTCGGTGGTCTCAGGAAGCGCAGGTATGGACGGAATCGGTACTGCTCATGAAGAGAGGAACTCCTCGCGCAATTCTAACGGATGTAAGGTACGGAAAGAAACTTCGCGCGAGGACTAGCCGGGATAGCAGCCGGCGCGGCGCGCTCGCTCGCGCGTGAGCGCCAGAATCGCCCGGCACATCGGCATTTCGTTGCCGGTCAGATTGCCGAGCTCAACCACGGCGCCGAGCAACGCATCGATTTCCATCGGACGGCCGCGCTCGAGGTCCTGCAGCATCGAGGTTTTGTGCGCGCCCACTTCAAGCGCGCCATCGATGCGTCTTTCGATATCAACTGCGAATTTCACTCCCAACGATTCCGCGACGATTTGCGCTTCCCGCATCATAGTGCGGCTGACGTCCCGCAGGTCCGGTTGGCCGGCGAGGCGATCCAAAGTTGAAGTCGTGAGCGCCGAGAGCGGGTTGAGGCATAGATTGCCCCAGAGCTTGATCCACAGTTCATCGCGGATGCGTGGTCTGATGGGGGCTTTCAGGCCGGCCGCGATTAATTGTTTGGCCAGGGACTGAACCCGCTCGCTCTTCGATCCGTCGGGCTCGCCGAGCGAAAAGCGATCGCCGTAGCTATGCTCGATTACGCCCGGCTCGACAACTTCGGCGGCCGGGTAGACCACGCAGCCGATTACGCGCGACGGCGGCAACATCCGCCACAGGATCCCGCCGGGATCGACGCTCTCGATCGTGCGATCGCGCCACTGACAGTCGAGACCATGGAAATACCAGTAGGGCACGCCATTGACGCCCATCACGAGCGCGGTGTTGGGACCGAGCAGAGAGGCGATTCGAGGAGCGGCGGCCGGCAGCGAATGGGCCTTGAGCGTCACGAAGACGTAGTCCTGCGGCTCGACGTTTTCAGCTTCGGACGCGCATCGGACCCGAAGATTGACGCGCACGCCGTCGCTGATCAGCGTGAGACCGTGCTGGCGCATGGCATCAAGATGAGGGCCGCGCGCGATGAAGGTCACATCGGCGCCCACCTGAACCAACTTGGCACCGAGCAGGCCGCCGATCGCGCCCGCGCCGAAGATGGCGATCTTCACGGGTCCAGACCGAGAAGTTTCGCGAGTCCGATGCGTTGCAGTTTGCCGGTTGGGCCTTTCGGGATCGCATCGAGGAAAACGATCTTGCGCGGCACCTTGAAATGCGCAATTCGTGCCGCGACGAATTCGCGCAGCTCGTGCTCGCCGGGATTGTTACCTTCACGCAACACCACCGCCGCCGCAACGTCCTCACCGAGCATCGGATGCGCCATTGCGAAGGCCGCGGCCTGCGCGACATCCGGATGATCGAGCAGCGCGTTTTCTACTTCGACTGGACTGATTTTCTCGCCGCCGCGGTTGATCAGCTCCTTGATGCGCCCGGTCAGCCACAAATAGCCAGCCGCGTCGAGGTATCCCTGGTCGCCGGTGCGGAACCATCCGTTGGTCCACGACTTCGCGTTGGCTTCTGGATTGTTTTCGTAGCCGGCGGTCACGTTGCGGCCTCGAATGACCACCTCGCCGATGTCGTTCGCCTTCAGCAGATCGCCGGCCTCATTCATGATGGCGATCTCGGGGCCGGATGCGATGCCGACGCTGCCGGGAAATCTTTCGGCTGGCGGTAACGGATTGGACGCCATCTGATGCGCCGCCTCGGTCATCCCGTAGGATTCCAGCACCGGCACGCCGAACGTCTTCTCCAGCTCATGCATCACCTGGGGTGGCAGCGAGGACGACGATGAGCGAATCAGGCGGAGGCGGCTTACGGCGATGACTTCGGGATTGCGCGCCGCGCGTCCAAGTATCGCCTGATGCATGGTGGGAACCGCCGTGTACCAGGTCGGGCTTGACTTCGGAGAACCATCGATAAAACTTCAAGAGCGTCGAAGCTCGGGGCGCACGCGATCGATGCCCCTACGCCGATACTCGACAGCACCGCGCCAATCAGTCCGTGGATGTGAAACAGGGGCATGATGTTCAGGCAGACATCCTCGCGCGTGAGGCGCAGCGTCCTGCGCGATGTTGACCGCGGAGGCCGAAACATTGCGATGACTGAGCGGCACCATCTTGGGTCGCGAGGTGGTGCCCGAAGTATGAAGGATCAGCGCGATGTCATCGGGACCGGCGGCACCTGATCGGACCGCCACTGTGAGTGGACAAAGCAGGCGGCCGCAGCGAAAACTCGCCGGCGGGACGGGTCGGATCGGCTTCGAGCTCAACAATCGGAACTCCCCGCGCTGTGGCAACCGCGCGCGCCGGGCTGTCCATGTTATCGAGGATTACCAAAGCCCTGGCATCGAGATCGGAGAGATAGAAATCGAACTCGGCCTCGCGATAACCGGGATTCAATGGCGCGGCGGTCGCCGACGCTTCCAATCGCGAGAAACGCGCTCGGCCATTTCGGGGCCGTTGGGCAACACGATGGCGACCCGATCGCCGAGGCCGATGCCGATCGCATTCAGCGCACGCGCCGTCCGATCAGCGAGCGCGCGTAAACCCTGATAGCTCAATGCTTCCCGGCCGGGAGCGCCGAGCGCGGGATCATTCGCCGCGCCGTGTTCGAGCAACTTCGGAATCGTATCTGCTTCATACATAGTCACGGCCAGAGTAGCGATGCCCGCGCGGGCGTGTCCATCGTCCTCAAGCGAGACCTCAGACTACGCGAACACGACGCGAGGGAAGTAGAAAGAGATCACCCAGTTCGGCATGTCGACGATCTCGCTGATTCGAAGATCACCGCATACCGAGCACAGCAGGTATGCATCGATGGCGTTCATTTTGTAGCGTTTTGATAGCAAATCGATCATGCCCGAGACGGCCGCTCTCGCCCCTTCCATTAAATCGGGGCCGATGCCGGTGGTGACCTCATAGCCCTCAGCATCGAGGTAACGGCTGACTGGGCCCGCCGTGGTGTAGCGAGGAAAGGGCAGGTTCGCATTTTTCACGAGATCGAATTTCAGCGCCGCCGCGATCGGGCTCTCAATCGCGGTTCCGCACACCTCGCCGTCGCCTTGTGCCGCGTGGGTATCGCCGACGCTGAAGAGGCCGCCCTTCACCTCCACCGGCAGATACAGTTCGGTACCGGCCGAAAGGTCGCGGATGTCCATGTTGCCGCCGACTCGGCGCGGCGGAACGATCGAATGCTGCCCTGGCTCCGCGGGTGCGAGACCAATGGTGCCGCAAAATGGTTTGAGTGGAATGCGACCGCCGGGACCAAACATCGCCGGCGCCATCGAGGATGCCTCGTATTTCCAGATGTGCAGGTGCGGCTCCTTGAATTGATCGGCGAGCAGCCCGAAGCCCGGAATGTTGCCGGTCCAACCCCATCCCGAGGCGGTGAACTCCAGCATCGTCACCTTGATGGCGTCGCCCGGTTCCGCGCCGTCGATATAAACGGGCCCTGTCACCGGATTGACCTTGTCGAAGTCGAGATGTCCCAGGTCCGCCGCCTTGGAGGCCGTGGTGATTTGGCCGCCCGAGGCATCCATCGGATGGAACTCGACCGTCTCGCCGGGAGCGATGCGCGCCACCGGAGGATTGGCGTTGTTCCATCCGAGATGACCCTGATGCGAATGGAGCGTGTGATTGGATTTCATCGCGCCAAGGTGTTCCGGCGTCGTCCCATGTGTCAACGACGACAGGGCGGACGTCACAACCGGCGCCCGCCCTGTCTTTGCGTAGTTATTGTGCTAGCCGGCGTCGGCGAGCACCTCCGCCGGATGCTCTCCGGGTTTGACCTTCGCATAGATCTTCAGAATCTTGCCTTGTTCATCGATCAGAAAACTGATCCGCGAGGCGTATCCGGCCTTCGCGTCGGCGCATGCTCCATAAGCGAGGCCCAAGGCGCGGTCAGTATCGCATAACAGTTTGAAGGGATAATCGAACTTCTTGGCGAATGCGGCATTGGCGTCGACGCTGTCGAAACTCGCGCCGAGGATGACGATGCCTTTCTTCTGGAAATCGGCGTAGTTGTCGCGGAACCCGCGACCTTCGACCGTTCAGCCAGGCGTGTCAGCCTTGGGATAGAACCATAGCAGCACTTTGCTGCCGCGTAGCGCCGACAACTTCACCGGCTGGCCATCATGCGCCGTGACCGTGAAGTCGGGCGCCTGATCTCCGACGTTGAGCATTAGCGTTCCTCCTGCTGAGAAAAATTGGGCGGATATACCGCCTCGTCGAGGTTAGGCACTGTCGCTCGGCTGTGTCTATCGGTTCCCGGTGACAGGACGTGTCCCTACTTGACCATCCTGGATCGGTGCTTATTTTTCTGCCGAAAGGGCGCACTGCCCACCAATCCAACATTCAGGAGGTTGATCATGGCTCTTTTGCGGTTCGACACTTTCGATCCGGTCAGCGGCCTGCTTGCCCTCCAGAGCGGACTCGATCGCGCTCTGCGCAGCCCGGATTTCAATCTCGGCTTGTCAGGCCCCGGCGCATACCCGCCAATCAACATTTTCGAATCCGAGGACCGCCTGCTTTTGATCGCGGAAGTTCCCGGTCTGGAGCTCGATGACCTGAAGATCTCGAGCGCGGGTCGCACTCTCACGCTCAGCAGCGTCCGCAAGCCGCTCAAAATGGCGGGCGATGCGAGCGGCTATCATCGACGGGAGCGCGCGCAGGGCGAGTTCACGCGCTCGATGCAGGTGGCCGAGCAGTTCGATCTCACCAAGGCGGAGGCGAGCTATGAGAAAGGAATGCTGATCATCCGCGTTGCCAAACGAGAAGAGGCCAAGCCTCGCCAGATTTCCGTCCAGAGCAACTGAGGGAGGTGAGATATCATGACTCCACGCGAAATCGAAACCCGTACCAAACAGGAAGTTCAAAATCAGGATCAGGGCCGCGAGCAAACCCGTCCCGGCCGGTATTTCTTACCCGAAGTTGACATCTTCGAATCCGAGGATGGGCTGCGCCTGTGGGCCGACATGCCGGGCGTCGATGAAAAAGACGTTGAGGTCACCCTGAAGAATGGGATGCTGACCATTGAAGGGATGGTCTCGACGGAGATGTATCGTAATCTGATGCCGGTTTACACCGAGTACAACGTCGGCAACTACTACCGGCAGTTCGTCGTCAACGAAGAGATCGATGCGGGCCGGATCGAGGCACGCATCCGCAACGGCGTGCTCGAGGTCTCGCTGCCCAAGGCCGAGACCGCGCGGCCCCGGCGCATCGAAGTCAAAGCAGGCTGAATCCGACACCGCATTTAGTTTTGGTCCTGGCGGCGGGAGCGTTATTTGGAAAACGCGCCCGCCGCTAACGTCCGGAAGCCTCGCCACTATACCGCAACATCTAAATCACTTTTCGGCTTGACTCTCTCGAAAGGCGGCAGTAGGGTTGTGCGCGAGAAAAGCCAACTGAGAAAGCCACTAATGACCACCCATTCAACTGACATCATCACTAACGGCGCGCCGTGCTCGCTTATGAGCTCGAAGTGCTCGCGCGGCACCGGCAAGTTCGTTGCCGTAGTCGGGGCTATCGCCGGCTAACCGCAGATTGATAGTGGCTCGAAAAAGCCTTGGGAGCTTAAGAGCCCCAGGGCTTTTTCTTTTTGGAATCGAGAGAAACGCCAATGAATTTGGCTGAAAATATAAAACCTCCACACGAAATCAACGGCATCATCCGGCGCTACTACGCCGTGTGGATGACCTATGCGCTCGCGGGCGGCTTCCTGTTCGGCGTCTACCCGATTTTCCTGCACGCGCGCGGTCTCAATCAGTTTGAGATCAACAGCGTGCTGGCGATGTACTTCGTAGTGCTGTTCCTCACTGATGTGCCGACCGGCGCGTTCGCCGACGCCTTGGGACGTCGAGGCTCCTTCGTCCTCGGCGCGGCGCTGCGGGTGTGCGCGTTCCTGCTCTACTTCACGGCGCATCACTATTGGGTGTTCCTGATCGCCGAGAGCATCGATGGTATCGGAACCACGTTCGGCAACGGCGCCATCGACGCATGGGGCGTCGACGCGCTCGACGACGCGGGTTACGAGGGCCTCAAGGACGGGCTGTTCTCGCGCATCTCGCAGCTCACGACGGTGGGTTTCATGATTTCGTCGCTGGGCGGCGCGTACATTGCCGATATCAACATCGCATGGCCATGGCTATGCGGCGCCGCTGGCTACGTTATGTCCGCGATCATCGGCGTATGCCTGATGACGGGCGAGAAGAAGCGCGCATCGGGCGTCGATATCGCGGGGCTCCCGCGTCAGATCGTGCGGCGCATGGTCGATGGAGTGAGCGGCGGTTTCAGCAATCGCACCGTGCTCATGCTTAGCGCGGCGGGTGCGATTCAATTCGCCGCATGGGCGCCGTACTGGCTCGAATGGCCGATTCTGTTCAATCAGAGCTACGGCGTCGGCGTATGGATCATCGGATGGATTTACTGCGTGCTCTCGATTGCGCGGATGATCGGTGCGGAAGTCGTATCGAGGATGGCCGGCGATGAGACTTCGCGCCCGGGACGCATCAGCGGACTCATCGCGATGGCGGGAATCATGCTGGCGGCGGCTGGGATGCTGCAAGGACGACCGGGAATCGCGCTGGCGTTCCTGTTCGTTATGAACATCTGCACGGGCGCGGTCGTGCCGCTGCTGCAGAGCTGGTTCAACGAGCAAATCGAATCGTCGCAGCGCGCCACGATGCTGTCGTTTTCTAGCACCTTTGGAACCATGGGCGGCTCGATCGGGTTGTTCGTCAATGGGGTCATTGCGGATCACGCGGGATTGGCGGCGGCATGGCAATTTGGCGGCGCCCTCACCCTCGCGGCGATTCCGTTCTACTTGGCGATTCGGCCGCGGTTGGCGCGGATCGAAATCGCGGAGCCGGCGGCAAAGTGATCAATGGGATGCATCTCACGAAGACGGCATTTATGGCTACCAGAAAAGCAGACGTTGCGGAGCTGATCGCGATGAGACTCAGCCTGGACGCCGAACGGGCGGGCCAATCCAGGTCTCATTATGATCGCAAGCCCAAAGGCCCGGACATCTGGCGTCGCTTGCTCGAGCTCAGTCACGACTCGGATGCGAACGTGCGCCGTTGGGTAGTCGAACGTGTGCGCGACGGTTCGCCGGTGCGCTGGCGGCGCGTCATCGTCGGCCGGCTGATGGTGCTCGCCGAGGATTCCGACGCGAAGGTGCGCCGTTCGGCGAAGCAGGCGCTCGATTCATATCGCAACGAGGCGCAGATGAGCTTCTTTGCGCGGGCCGTCCGCGAAACGGAGGCATCGAAATAGGTGACGCGAATTTTTCCGCGTAGGGGTCGTTCGCGAACGACCCGCAAGGATGACGGATTTGCGAAGGATCTTCCGCAATCGCGATATCGCCGCGGGCGGTTCGCGAACGCCCCTACGAAGAACGAAGCCAGTCGGCCTGCGGCCTACTAGCTCCGAGGCCATCGGTCAGTTACAAAAGAACATCGGTATATAGATGAGCGAACCAATCGAGTTGGCGAAAGTGGCGGAAGTGGCGAAAGCAAAAACCGACAAAATCGAGTTCCCCCGCATCAAGCGGCTGCCGCCGTACGTCTTCAATATCATCGGCGACCTGTGCAAGGCCGCGCGGCGCGAGGGCGAGGATATTATCGATTTCGGGATGGGTAATCCTGACCTCCCGACCCCGCCGCATATCGTGAACAAGCTGGTCGAGGCTGCCACCAAGGCGCCCAACCATCGCTACTCGGTCTCGCGCGGCGTGTACAAGCTCCGGTCGGCCATAACCGATTGGTACAAGCGTCGTTACGACGTTGACCTCGATCCCGATAGCGAGGCGATCGTGACCATCGGCTCGAAAGAGGGCATCGCGCATCTCGCAATTGCCATCCTCGACCAGGGCGATGTGGTCGTCGCGCCGACGCCGACCTACCCGATTCATCAATATGCGATGATCATCGCGGGGGCGCAGGTGCAGAGCGTGCCGCTGCGCAACGGCGACGATTTCTTCGACGAGCTGACTGCAACCGTCACCCGATGCTGGCCGCGCCCGAAGTTGATGATCCTCAACTTCCCGCATAATCCGACCACCGCGATCGTGAATCTCTCCTTCATGAAGCGAGTGGTCGATTTCGCGCGCGAGAACGGCATCCTGGTGATACACGATCTCGCTTATGCCGACCTGTGCTTCGACGGGTACAAAGCGCCGTCAATCATGCAGGTGCCGGGCGCTAAAGAGATGTGCGTCGAGTTCTTCACGCTCTCGAAGAGTTACAACATGCCGGGATGGCGCGTCGGCTTCTGCGTCGGTAATCCCGACATGATTGGCGCGCTGACGCGGCTCAAGTCGTATTTCGACTACGGAATTTTCGCGCCGGTGCAGGTGGCGTCGATAGCGGCGCTCAACGGCCCGCAGGATTGTGTCAGCGAAATCGTCGAGACCTATCGCAAGCGGCGCGACTCGCTGTGCGAGGGCCTGACGCGCGCGGGATGGCCGGTCGAAAAGCCCAAGGCGACGATGTTCGTATGGGCGCCGATACCCGAGCCGTTTCGGGAGATGGGATCGCTGGAGTTTTCGAAGTTCCTGCTGCGCGAGGCCAAGGTTGCCGTATCGCCGGGGGTCGGATTCGGCGCCGATGGCGACGGCTTCGTGCGGTTCGCGCTGATCGAGAATGAGCATCGCACCCGCCAGGCGATTCGCGGCATCAAGCAGGCGCTTGCGAATGCCCCGGCGTCGAAAGTGCGTCGCATCGCAACCGCCTAGAATCATCAAAGGACGCGGGAAGGAGACGGATGGCCGGCGCGAAGTCACAACCGGTGCGGATTGCTCTGCTCGGATGCGGCACCGTCGGTACCGGCGTGGTAAAGCTGCTGCGCCGCCACGCCTCCAATCTCGAACGCCGCCTCGGCGCACCGATCGAGCTGGTCGGCATCGCTGACCGCAGCCTCGAGCCGGATAAATCGATCGGAATCACTCCCGCGCTAATCACTCGTGACAGCGCGGAACTCGTCGCGCGTCCCGAAGTGGACATTGTCGTCGAGTTGTTCGGTGGCATCGAACCCGCGCGCAAGCTGATGTTGCAGGCGCTCGCGGCCGGTAAAGACGTCGTCACCGGAAACAAGGCGCTGCTGGCGGAGCATGGCGAGGAGCTCTTCGCGGCCGCCAACAAGACCGGCATGGCGATCGGCTTCGAGGCGTCCGTCGCCGGTGGCGTGCCGATTATCCGAACTCTGCGCGAGGCGCTCGCCGGCGATCATCAGCGCGCCGTTTATGGCATCGTCAACGGAACCTGCAATTCGATTCTCACCACCATGACCGATAACGGGGCCGAGTTTTCAACCGCATTGAAGGACGCGCAGGCCAGCGGCCTCGCCGAGGCTGATCCAACGCTCGACATCGGGGGCCATGACGCGGCGCACAAACTTTGCCTGCTCGTTACACTCGCATTCGGCGTTTCGCTCAAGCCGGAGCAAGTTTACACCGAAGGCATCACGAAGATCACTTCGGCCGATATCGCGTATGCGCGCGAGCTCGGCTACGTCATCAAGCTGCTCGCGATCGCCAAGGATGACGATGGCGCGATCGAGGCGCGCGTGCATCCCACGATGATTCCGCAGCGCCACGTGCTTGCGAGTGTCGGCGGCGCGCTGAACGCCATCTACATCCATGGCGAGGCGCTGGGCTCGACCATGTACATCGGGCAGGGCGCAGGGCAGATGCCGACCGCGACTGCGGTGATGGCCGATATCGTGCAAATCGCGCGCGACCGCAGATCCGGTGGCGATGCGCGGCCTCATTCGCTCGGCTACCCGGTTAGCTTCATCAAGCGCGCCCGTGTAAAGCCGATGGACGACGTGGTATGCGAATATTATCTGCGCTTCATGGCCGAGGATAAGCCGGGCGTGCTCGGCAAGATCGCATCGGTGCTGGGACGCAACGGAATCTCGATGGCGTCCGTCATTCAGCATGAGCGCAGCGCCGGGAAAACGGTGCCGGTCATCATGCGCAGCCACGAGACGCGCGAGCGCAACCTGACCCGTGCGCTCAAAGAAATTATGCGGCGCAAGTTGGTCGCGGCGGCGCCCGCATTTATCAGGATTGAGGAGCAACTCTGAGCGATGGCCGCAAAGAAGACGATATCGAACGACGCTTCGCCGCGGCTGACCCGATGGCCCGGGCTCATCGAGCATTACCGGCGCTTCCTGCCGGTGACGAGCAAGACCCCGGTGGTGACCCTCAATGAGGGCAATACGCCACTGATCGAGAGCATTCCGTTGGGGGAACGCCTCGGGCCAAACATAAAGGTTTACTTGAAATACGACGGCCTCAACCCGACAGGCTCCTTCAAGGATCGCGGGATGACGGTCGCCATCTCGAAGGCGCTCGGCGAAGGCGCTCGTACGGTGGTATGCGCCTCGACCGGGAACACGGCGGCGTCGGCGGCGGCGTATGCAGCACGTGCGGGACTTAAAGCATTTGTTTTGATTCCTAAGGGCTCGGTAGCAGTCGGTAAACTATCGCAAAGCGTAATGCATGGCGCGCGCGTCCTTGAGGTCATCGGCAACTTCGACATTTGCCTGAAGGTCGTGCGCGATGTTGCCGAGCGCGATCCCGCAACGCATCCGGCTAGTCAACAGCGTGAATCCCGATCGCATCGCGGGACAGAAGACTGGAGCATTCGAGATATGCGATCAGCTTGGCGACGCGCCGACGCATCATTTTCTGCCGGTCGGCAACGCCGGCAATATCACCGCGTACTGGGCCGGCTACTGCGAATATAAGGAGAAAGGCTTGTCGCAAGGTCTCCCGAAAATGATGGGATACCAGGCAGCGGAGTCGGCGCCGATCGTCATCGGCCATCCCATCGATGATCCCAAGACGGTCGCGACCGCGATCAAAATCGGCAATCCTGCGAGCTGGAAACAGGCGGTGGCCGCGCGCGATGAATCCGGCGGCATCATTGATATGGTGACCGATGCGGAAATCCTCGCCGCATATCGATTGATCGCGGCCGCCGGAGTTTTTGCCGAACCAGCATCGGCAGCCTCGGTGGCGGGACTTCTTAAATACGGTGCGACCGGCGGCATCAAGCCCGGCTCGGTCGTCGTCTGCACGCTGACCGGCCATGGGCTCAAGGATCCTGACACGGCGCTAAAGAATCTTAGCAATACCATCGTAGTCGAGCCCGATATAAATAAGGTCCTCAAGATCATGGAGAACGAATGAAGTACGTCATCATCCATGGCGACGGGATGGCCGATTGGCCATGCGACGAACTCGGCGGCAAGACTCCGCTCGAAGCCGCGCACAAACCCAACATGGATCTCATCGCGACGCGTGGCACGCTCGGCCTCACGCTAACGATTCCCGACGGCATGCCGCCTGGGAGCGACGTCGGCACCATGTCGATGATGGGTTACGACCCCAAGCGCTACCATACCGGGCGCGCGCCGATTGAGGCCGCCAGCATGGGTATCGCGATGGGACCGAGTGACGTCGTGTTCCGCATGAACCTCGTCTCGCTCAAAAGCGACGGCGGTGCGACGGTGATGAATGATTTCACCTCGGGCCACATCACCAGCGAAGAGGCGGCGCGTATCGTCGCGGATCTTCGGGAGCAACTTGCGCGCGATGGCATCGAATTTTTTAACGGCGTCAGCTATCGCCATCTGATGATGTGGCGCAACGGCGCGCGCACCACCAAGCTTACGCCCCCGCACGACATCACCGGCCAGACCATCGAGGGTCATATGCCGGAAGGCGAGGGCGCTGATCGCATCCTCGCGTTGATGAAAAAATCGCAGGAGATTTTGCGCGACCATCCGGTGAACCTGGCGCGTCGCGCCGCGGGCAAAGTCGAGGCGACCTCGGCATGGTTCTGGGGGCAGGGCACACGCCCGGCGGTGCCGACGCTCAAGGAACGTTTCGGCCTCGAGGGCTCGGTTATCTCGGCGGTCGATTTGGTGAACGGCGTCGGCCGTCTCGCCGGCCTCGAAGTTATCACGGTGCCGGGCGCGACCGGATTCCTCGATACCGATTACGCGGCGAAGGGACGCTATGGCCTAAAGTCCCTGGAGCACAAGGATTTCCTGCTCCTGCACATCGAGGCGCCGGACGAGGCGGGTCACATGGGCCGCGCTGACTTGAAGAAAGAAGCTATCGAGCGCATCGATGAGTTGATCCTCGGTCCGATGCTCGAGGGCCTCGCGAAGATGGATGAGTTCCGCCTGCTGTTGCAGCCCGACCATGCGACCCCGAGCAAGATCAAAACTCATTCGAGCGAAGCGGTGCCGTTTGCGATAATATCGGACAAATCATTTTCCAATACTGGCGCGAAGGTCCGCCGCTATACCGAAGCCGATGGCAAGGCGGCCGGCACCTCGCTCACTGACGGCTATCGGCTGATCGAAACGCTGCTCAATCGTGACGGCGCAATCGCAGCGAACTGACTCAACGTCTCGAAGCATCGCGGGAGTAATAGATGGATCGCAACCTGGCCCTCGAAGTTGCACGCGCGACCGAAGCCGCCGCTCTCGCAGCCGCCCGCTTCATCGGTAAGGGCGACGAACGGATGGCGGATCGCGCGGCCTGCGACGCGATGCGCAAGGCGCTCAATTCCATCAACATGGATGGCAAGATCGTCATCGGCGAGGGGGAGCAGGCGGAAGTCGACGTCCTTTACAATGGCGAGATGGTCGGCGTCGGCTCCGGCCCCGAGGTTGACGTCGCGCTCGACGCGCTGGAAGGCGCGTTCATCTGCGCGATGGGCGGTCCCAACGCGGTCTCGTGTATCGCGCTCTCGGAGCGCGGCAAGATTTTGCGCTGCCCCGATACCTACATGGATAAAATCGCGACCGGCCCCTTCGGCGTCGGCGTGATCGATCTCGATCGCTCGCCGGCCGACAATCTGAAGGCGCTGGCCGAGGCGAAAAAGGTTTACGTCGAGGATCTGCGCGTTGCGATTCTCGATCGCCCGCGTCATGAAAAATTGATTACCGAGGTTCGCAAGGCGGGCGCGGGAATCAAGCTGCTCTCCGCCGGCGATCTTTCAGCGGCGATCGCGACCACTCGCCCCGAAAGCGAAATCGACATGCTGCTCGGCGTCGGCGGTGCGCATCAGGGCGTGCTCGCGGCGGCCGCGATTCGCTCCGCGGGCGGTGAGATGCAGGTGCGCTTCATGCCGCGCAACCAGGCCGAAGCGGAAGAATGCCTCGCCGCCGGCATCCTGGACCTGAAGCATCGCTATACGCTGCAGGAAATGTCGGGCGACAACGTGATGTTCGCGGCGACTGGCGTGACGACCGGCGATTACCTACATGGCGTACGATTTTTCTCCGGCGGCGCGATGACCAACAGCGTCGTGATGCGCTCGAAGACCCGCACCGTGCGCTTCATCGAATCGATCCACCATTTCGACTTCAAGCCGGAGTATTAACGGTGGCGACGCGGACGTTCGGCCCGCCGCACATCATCCGCGATGAAGTTGCCAAACGCCGACAATGCCGTAGTCTCTCAAAAAAAGGTCCTGCAATATCTGCTATCCGAAAGACATGCTCGCGGACGGCACAAAGCGGCATTCTTTGGTGGGCTGGGGTTTGTCAGGCACAAGTGGCAGGTTTTGGCGGCCGCGCTTAAGAACCAAGCCGAACTCTACGAAGTTTCGGAACTCGTCGAGTCCGAGTTCGGAACGCGCTACGTTATTGATGGTGCTATTGAAGGTCCCAATCGTATCAGGACAAATGTTCGGACAGTCTGGCTTGTGGAGAATGGCGAGGACACGCCGAGATTGATCACTGCTTATCCGCGCCGAAGGAGCACTCCCGATGATGAGAGAACATGATGAAGTTGTGCTCGCACGGAATCTGCCGAAATACGGTTTGAAGAAAGGCGATGTAGGTACCATCATTCATGTGCATCGGGCCAAAGGCTACGAAGTCGAATTCATGACGCTGCGCGGTGAGACCATTGTCGTTACCTCGCTGTCGAAAGAAGAAGTGCGACCGATATCGCGCCGAGAGATCCCGCACGCGCGTGAAATTGCCGCGAGCTAGTCGCCCTCTGCCCGAGTCCCGGTTCAAGGCCTCCAGACCGCCTATCTCATAAAATGCGAGGTTCTCATCCGATGGAATTGACCGACATCATTTTTGATAAAGCACCGATTGCGACGCTGACCGTCAACCGGCCGCCCGCGCTCAATGCGCTCAACAAGTCCGTGCTGGAACAGATTGCCATCGTCGTGCGCGAGGTTCGCCACGATAGTTCCGTGCGCGTGCTGATCGTCACCGGCGCGGGCGATCGCGCGTTTGTCGCCGGCGCAGACATCGCGCAGATGTCGAAGATGAGCACCGTCGAAGGATTGGAGTTCTCGCGCCTCGGCCATCGCGTGATGGAGTCCATCGAGGATTTGCCGATCCCCGTCATCGCTGCGGTCAACGGCTTTGCGCTCGGCGGCGGCGTCGAACTCGCGATGGCGTGCGACCTCATCGTCGCGAGCGAGAAGGCGCGCTTCGGCCAGCCGGAAATCAACCTCGGCCTGATCCCCGGATTCGGCGGGACGCAGCGCCTGCCGCATCGTATCGGACAGGCGAAGGCGCGCGAACTCATCATGACCGGCGACATGATCGATGCGAAAACCGCGCTGGAATTGGGCCTCGTCAATTACGTCGTCGCGCCCGATCAGTTGATAGCGGAGACGCGCAAGCTCGCCGAGAAAATCGCATCGAAGTCTTCCGTCGCGTTGCGGCAGGCTAAGGCCGCCCTGCGCGCATCGTTTACGATGGAAGAAGACGCCGGCCTGCGCTTCGAGCAGGAGTCGTTCGGAATCGCATTCGCGAGCGAGGATCGCGTCGAAGGCACCGAGGCCTTCGTCGGCAAGCGCCAACCCGCCTGGCGCCACAAGTAGAGCCGGGCGCGCCGGCGTCGGTTCCTTCGGCCCTCAGGCGGTCTATCCGATGATACTTTGCGGTATGGTGAAAGCATGAAAAGTCATGCTTCCGCTAAGTCGTCGTTTACCCTTGCGCCTGCGGAGCATGCGCAGGTGAAGCGCCTGAAACGAATGCTCAAGGCTCGTTCCAACACCGAGGTCATTCGCCCCTCGCTGACGTTGCTCGAAGAATCGTTGAATCGCGAAGCGCTCCGAGCCCAGTTCCGCGAGGCGGTAGAGCGCGTTCGCCAGTCCACTCCGGAGGAAATCAAAGACCTCGAAGGCGTAGTGGCCGATGGCCTCGACGATGAGTGATCGAACGTTTCGTCGTGGAGAACTATGGTCGGCCAACCTCAACCCTCGCTTTGGAAGCGAGCCCGGGAAACGGGGTCCCGTTCTGGTCGTCCAATCCGATCTTATCAACGAACTACACCACGCAAGTACGTGGGTGCTGCCATGTACAACCCGCCTGACCGGCGAAAGCTTTTTGCGCGTCGAGTTACCCAAAGGGATCGCGGGCAATGATCGAGCATGCGAAATAATGATCGATCAATCGAGAGCAATCGATACTGCTCGCTTTGTGAAGGTCTTGGGTTTGGTGCCAGACTCGCTAATGAAAGAGGTCGCTTCGAAGCTTCGTCGCGTCGGCGACCTTTGAGGGCGCCTCGCGCCGATCTCGGAACGCCATTTCTATCGACCGAATGGTCGGTGCTAAGGTAAAAGAAGTACGGCTGGATTAAATGGACCTCGAACTGACAGAAGCTCAACGCGGCGCGCGCGATACCGCGCGCCGCTATGCGCGTGAAAAACTCGACAAGGCCGGCATCGAGACCGACCGGACGCATCGCTATCCCGCGGCGACGATGGCCGATCTCGGTAAGCTCGGCATGCTCGGCATCTTCATCCCCGAGAAATACGGCGGTGCGGGCCTCGATCATGTTGCCTATGCGCTGGTGGTCGAGGAGCTCGCGGTCGAATGCGCATCCACGGCGGTTATCGTTTCCGCGCATTCGTCGCTCGCGTCGTGGCCGATTCTCGGGCTCGGCAATGATCGCCAAAAGGATCACTTCCTGCCGAAGATGGCGACCGGCGAATGGATCGGATGCTTCGCGCTGACCGAGCCGCAGGCCGGCTCCGATGCCGCCGGGCAAAAGACCAAGGCGGTGCGCGAGGGCGATTATTACGTCATCAACGGCACCAAGAATTTCATCACCAACTCGCCGCAGAGCGGCGTCGCAATCGTTTTCGCGATGACCGACGCGTCGAAAGGCAACCATGGCATCGCCGCGTTCGCGGTCGAGACTTCGACGCCCGGATGGGCGGTGACGCGGATCGAAGACAAGATGGGCATTCACGGCGCGCAGAGTGCGCAGCTCAGCTTCACCGACATGAAGGTGCCGCGCGAGAATCTCCTGACCAAGGAAGGCGAGGGCTTCAAGGTCGCGATGAAGACGCTCGATGGCGGCCGCATCGGGATCGCGGCGCAGGCGATCGGCATCGGTCGCGCGGCACTCGAGGATTCGCTCAAGTACGCGCAGCAGCGCCAGACCTTCGGCAAGCCGATCGCGCAGTATCAGGCGATTCAGTGGAAGCTCGCCGACATGGCGGTCGAGATCGATGCGGCCCGCCTCCTCAATCTTCGCGCTGCATCATTAAAAGATGCGGGGCTGCCGTGCACCCGCGAGTCGGCGATGGCGAAGCTGTTCGCCGCTGAGGCCGCGATGAGTGCGGCGATCGAGGCAGTGCAGATTCACGGCGGCTATGGCTACACCAAGGAATTTCAGGTCGAGCGGTATTTCCGCGACGCCAAAATCACTGAAATCTACGAAGGCACTTCCGAGATTCAGCGCCTGGTGATTGCCACCCAGACGCTCGGAGCGCATTGAGGTTATCGTGTCGAACAAAGACGAGTGGCTGAAGGAAACCTACACCGACGCGAAGGAGCGGCCGATCCGCTTCTCGACCGTCTCTGACATGGAGATCGATCCGCTCTACACGCCACAGGATGTGAGCGGCACCTACGACGAGAAGCTCGGCAATCCGGGTGAGTATCCGTACACCCGCGGCCCCTACGGCTCGATGTATCGTGGACGTCTGTGGACCATGCGTCAGTTCGCCGGCTTCGGCCTCGCCGAGGACACCAATCAGCGCTTCCACTTCCTGCTGAAGCAGGGCCAGGACGGCCTCTCGACCGCCTTCGATATGCCCACGCTGATGGGCTACGACGCCGACCACGAACGCGCGCAAGGTGAAGTCGGGCGCGAGGGTGTCGCGGTCAGCACCATCGACGACATGATGACGCTGTTCAAGGGCATCCCGCTCGACAAGGTCACCACCTCGATGACGGTGAACTGCTCGGCGTCGGTTCTGCTCGCGATGTACCTGGTGATGGCGGAGCGCAACGGCGTGCCATGGGAGCGCGTCGGCGGCACCATTCAGAACGACATGCTCAAGGAGTTCATCGCGCAGAAAGAATGGATCTCGCCGCCCGCGCCTTCACTGCGAGTGGTCACCGACATGATCGAGTTCTGCGCCAAAAAGGCGCCGCGATGGCATGCGGTCTCGATCAGCGGCTACCACATCCGCGAGGCCGGCTCGACCGCGGTGCAGGAACTCGCATTCACATTGGCCGACGGAGTTTGCTACGTCGAAGATGCGATGAAGCGCGGCCTCAACGTCGACGAATTCGCGCCACGCCTGTCGTTCTTTTGGAACATCCACAACGATTTCCTCGAAGAGGTCGCGAAGTTGCGCGCCGCGCGCCGCATCTGGGCCAAGCTGATGAAGGAGCGGTGGGGCGCGAAGAGCGAGCGCTCGATGACGCTGCGCTGTCATGCGCAAACCGCTGGCGCCTCGCTCACCGCGCAGCAGCCCATCAACAATGTTGTGCGCGTCGCGATTCAGGCGCTCGCGGGCGTGATGGGAGGCGTGCAATCGCTCCACACCAACTCGATGGATGAGACCCTCGCGCTACCGACCGAGAGCGCGGTGATGGTCGCGCTGCGAACACAGCAGATCATCGCCGAAGAGACCGGCGTCACGAACACCATCGATCCGCTCGGCGGAAGTTTCGCCATCGAGGCGCTCACCGACAAGATGGAAGCGGAGGCGATGGCCTATATCCGCAAGATCGACGAAATGGGCGGGATGCTGAAGGCGATCGACACCGGCTATCCGCAACGGGAGATCGCGGAAGCGGCATTCGCGTATCAGCGTCAGCTCGAAAAAAATGAAAAGGTCGTGGTCGGCGTCAACAAGTACTCGATCCCCGAGGAAATTCCGATCGCGACGCTGAAGATCGAGAAAGAGCTGGAGGAGCGGCAAATCCAGCGGGTGCGAAAAGTGAAGCGCGAGCGCAATTCCACCTCGGTGAAGGATGCGCTGAAGCGCGTCGCCGAGGCGTGTCGTTCGGGAGAAAATCTGATGCCGCCGATTTGCGAGGCGGTGCGCAACAGCGCCAGCGTCGGCGAGATCTCGGATATTTTCCGCGCTGAATTTGGCGTGTACACCGACCCAGGCTGGATTTAAATGGCAGACAAACGGCTCCGAATCATTGTCGCGAAACCAGGCCTCGACGGGCATGACCGCGGCGCGAAAATTATCGCGCGCGCGCTGCGTGACGCCGGCTTCGAGGTCATCTACACCGGACTGCATCAGACGCCTGAGATGATCGCCGAGGCAACCGTGCAGGAAGATGCCGACGCGGTCGGGCTGAGCGTGCTCTCGGGCGCGCATATGACGCTGTTTCCCGAAGTGCTGCGGCTGCTGAAAGAGAAGGGCGCCGACGACGTCGCGATTTTCGGCGGCGGCATCATTCCCGAAGAAGATGCCAAGAAGCTAAAGCAAATGGGCGTGCGGGAAATCTTCACTCCGGGCGCTTCGACCGAAGATATTGTGAAATGGGTGCATACGAATGTGCATCCTCGCGACTGATCATCTGAATCCGGAATCCTGATGAACTTTGATCTGACTGAAGAGCAGCGCCGCATACGCGATACTTTGACCGCGTTTGCCGAGCGCGAAATCAAGCCGCATTCCACCGAATGGGACAAGAAGGAAATCTTCCCGCGCAAGGTTTTTGAAAAGCTTGGCGAGCTGGGATTCCTCGGCGTTGCGTTTCCGGAAAAATGGGGTGGCGGAGGAGCGGACACACTGTCGCAGGTGCTCGTGGTCGAAGGCCTCTCGCGCTTCGATGCATCGATCGGCCTGACCGCGGCGGCACATATGTCGCTTTCCACCGGTCACATCGCGAATTTCGCTTCCGACGAGCAGCGCGATCATTATGTTCCCGACCTGCTCGCGGCGAAGAAAATCGGCGCCTGGTGCCTGACCGAACCCAACTCGGGCTCCGACGCGGCCGCGATGCTGACGCGCGCCAAGCGTGTCGGTGACAACTACGTCATCAACGGCTCCAAGATGTTCATCACCAACGGCAGCGTCGGTGATGTTTATGTTGTCACCGCGAAGACCGAACCGGACAAAGGTCGCGGCGGTATTTCCGCCTTCATCGTTGACCGCGGTACTGCCGGCCTCAGCAATGGCAAGCACATCGAAAAGCTGGGCCTGCGCGCTTCGGACACGGCCGAGGTAATTTTGGAGAATGTCTCGGTGCCTGCGCGCAACCTCATCGGCGAACTCGGCGCGGGATATTCGCAGGCGATGAAGGTGCTCGAAGGCGGGCGCATCGGCATCGCGGGATTTGCGGCCGGGATGGCGCGCGGCGGCTTCGAAGAAGCAAAAGCCTACGCCCTGGAACGGCGGCAGTTCGAGAAACGCATCGCCGACTTCCAGGCGATTCAGTTCATGATTGCCGACATGGCCACGCGCATCGACGCATCATGGATGCTGATTTGTCGCGCCGCGCAGTTGAAAGATCAAGGCAAGCCGTTCGCGCGCGAGGCCGCGATGGCGAAGCTGTTCGCCTCGGAAGTCGCGATGTGGACGACTACCAAGGCGGTCCAGATTCACGGCGGCTACGGATACGTCACCGATTTCCCGGTCGAGCGCTACATGCGCGATGCCAAGCTGTCTGAAATCGGCGAGGGCACCAGCGAAGTGCAGCGCATGCTGATCGCGAAGTCGTTGCTGCGCGACGGCTACACGCCGGCCTAGTCATTTCTTCGTCGCCACGATGAACAGGCAATCGCCACGATCGTGGCGATACTTCGCGGCGACCTCCTCGAACCGGCCCGACCTGATGTCCGCTTCGAGCCGAGCGCATCCCAGCGCGGTTTCCTCCGGAGTTATGAGCCCCTGAGCAAAGGTTGAAATGCCTGCGCGCACCGCGGGGTCGAGATAGATCTCCGGACGGCGCTTGCCCGCGTATAGAAACCAGTCCTGAATGTCTTCGGGAATCTCCCACGGCTCCAGTTCGATCGCGGTAAATCCGGCATGCTCAAGATATCCGCACGATGTCGGCAGCGGGCGGCATCTGCTGGTGCATCGCCGCCATCCCGACCGGAAAGTACTCGTTTAGCCAATAGCCGCTCGATTGCGGGAGGTCGGCGGTGAAGATAACGAAGCGGCCGTGATCGATCACGCGAAAGACTTCCTCAATCGCGCGCTCCGGACGCTTCATGTGATGGAGGGTGAAGGTTCCCATCGCCCCGTCGAAGCATCGAGCGGGAAACGGAAGCGATTCGGCATTGCCCTGGATCCAGCGGACGCGATCGCTCTTGAGGCGCGCCTTCGCCAGCATCGTCGAGGTTAGTTCGAGCCCGTACATTCGGGCTCCCAGCTGCTGTAGCGCGACGGTGTAATTTCCGGTCCCGCAACCTATGTCAACATAGCGCGCGCCGGGCATAAAATTGAGATGACGCGTCAGGCATCGCGTCAAATTGGGATCCGCTTTCCGCGTGGTGTCGTATGTGCGTCCGATCGCGTCGTAAAGAGCCATGCCGAAGATCTATCAATCCTCGAGCAAACGATCACGAATCTCACTCAGATGTTTTTCATCAATGCCGATGACGTCGCGGAGGAAAGCGCGGATGCCGCCAGCCGCATCGATAGCCTCGAACACCGGCACCAGTTGCTTCGGCTTGAGCGGCGCCGCCGGGAAGACCAGGTTGCTTTCCAGAAAATCCTCGACGATGCGATCGCGCTCGACACCAAGCAAATCGAGGAGCATCGCCGCGCCGACGCCGGTGCGATCGCGTCCCGCGGAGCAGTGGAACAGAAGCGGATAGACATCGGGCTCGGCGAGCAGCCGATAGAAACGCTGCCAATCGGTGACCAAAGTCATCACCAGGAACAGATGCTCCTTACCCTCCTCGCGCGTGAACAGATCCTTGTTGCGCTCTTCGAACCACACGTCGCCCATCGGGATATGCTCCCATCGCACCTTCTCCAGTACCGAATCGTGCGGCGGGCCAAGATGGGTAACTTCGACGCGGCTCTGGAGCGTGACCAGCGTGCGCAGGCCGACCTCGTGCAGCGGATGCTCTTCGGGAACGTGTGCGAGGTGAGAAGACCGATAGATCATACCGCTGCGAACTTGGCGGCCCTCGCGAGTGGGATGTCCGCCGAGGTCGCGAAAATTACGCGCGGACACCTTCCGAAGCATGTCGAAGTCGATGATGACCTTCTTCTCGCGCTCGGTGGGTTTTCGATTTTCTTCTGACAAGCCTGAACCTCTTGTTTGCATCGACGCGCGCAAATCGCCGCCACCATTCATTTATATCGCGAGCGCTAGATTCCCGAAAGGCGCACCTCGGTGTGTAGTCTCTATAGATTGCCCAAGGTACGTTAATGGATTACGTCTATTATCATAACAGCATCCAGTCATAGAGAGACGTCCGGTATGCCGGTTCCGCCTTCGCGCCGCGACCGCAAGCGGGAACGCACTCGCGACGAAATTTATTCCGCCGCGATGAACCTGTTCTTACGCCGGAGTTTCGAGGCGGTTACTATCGAGGAGATCTGCGAGGAGGCCGACGTGGCGCGGGCCACGTTCTTTTTGCATTTTCCCGGCAAAGAGTCGCTGCTATCGGAATATGGCACGCGCACCAATCAGGCGCTGGCTGAATTGCTCCGTGCCGCGCATGGCAGTGCTACCGCGACTCTCAGGTCCGCGCTGAAGATGCTGGCTGAGCGCGCGATGCAGCAGCCGGATGTCATCAGGCTTCACGTTCGCGAGCTGCTCTCGCGACCCCCGGTGTTCCTCGAATCGCATCAGGAACATACTGACAATCTCGTGTCGCTGCTCGCCTCGGTCATTCGCCGCGGCCAGATCGCGGGAGAGTTCCGGCGCAAAATCGAGCCGGCTCTCGCGGCAGTTTCCTTATGCGCAACCTACTTCGCGTTGATCTACGAATGGGCCCGGCGCGGCGGCAAGCTCGACGTCGAGGGCGCGATAGCACAGACCCTCGACATCGTCCTTAACGGGCTGAGCGAAAAAAGGCTCAAGCGCTCGCCCAACTGATTCAGTCGTCGTTATCGGAGAAGACTGAAATGCCAGAAGAGTAACAACCGATTGTGATGGGCGGCAGTTGGCCGGAACGTGCGCGGCGAGAATTCTCGCGGATCACTTTCAGAAAGTGACCATCGTCGATCGCGATCACTATCCTGGGGGACCTTCGAGCGTGCCAGGGTTCCGCCGAGCCGCCACGTCCATGTGCTGCTGGCGCGAGGGCGCCTTGAATTGGAAAGCCTGTTTCCCGGCTTCGAGGAGTCGGTGCTCTCGCGAGGCGCACTCGACACCGATTTCAGCCAGGATTTCGTGGCGTTGCGACCGCCACCGCCAGCAGGGGCGAGCGCAATTTGGTCAGCGCGTGCATATAGCCGGCCTCGTCCCTGGGCGGCGGATAGTTCTTGCCCATGCCCGCCAATGCTGACGACCCATCGATTATTCCCCACCGGAAACAACACTCCGGGGAAGGCCAATCGATGGCGCCGTTATGACCGATGTCTCGTGAAGCTCGCCGGATTCGTCGCGTTCTGTGATGCCGCCTAAGCATTTAACCCCGTCTATGGCCAGGGGGATGACGACCGGCGCACTGTCGCGCTGACGTTGCGCGACTCCATCGAGAAACTCGGCCTCGACCATCCTGAACAACCTGGCAAGTTTTACGCCGCGCAGGCGCAGGTGCAGAACGCGCCATGGTCGATGGCGACCGGCGCCGACTTCGCCGTTCCCCTTCCGGCGCAGTGGGCCAACGCCCCTTCGGCCTACCGGCTACGGCTCGATCTCGGATTCGGTGATCGACAGATATTCGCGATAGGGCGCGCAGGTCCGGCTCAGCTCGTCGTTCGAGCCAATCGCGACGATCGACCCGGCGGATGCGAACACGATGCGGTCGCAGGCGGCGAGGGTGCCGGCGCGATGTGCGACGATCAGGACGATGCGATCGCGCGCGAGATTGCGCAGCGTACGCATCAAGTCCGTTTCGGATTGCGGGTCGAGCGGCGCGGTGGGCTCATCGAGGATTAAGACATCGGGTTGGCGAATGAGCGCCCGCGCAATTGCGATGCGCTGTTTCTGACCGACTGACAAGCGCGCGCCCCGCCGCCCGAGGGTCGTGTCGTATTTTTCCGGTAGCGTTTCGATGAAGTCGGCCGCGCCTGCCATTCCAGCGGCTTCACGCATCTGCGCCTCCGTCGCATTCGGGACGCCATAGCGGATGTTGTCGGCGATCGAGCGCGAGAACAGCGCCTCCTGCTGAAAGACAAAACCGATATCTTTGCGGAGCGCGTCGAGCGAGATTTTCCGCGCATCGATCCCGTTGATGAGAATCTCGCCGGCGCGCGGTTCGATGAAGCGCGGTATCGCGCAATGATGCTGGTCTTGCCGGTCCCGCTCGGTCCGGCCAAAGCGGCTAGCTCACCGCTGCGAAGTTCAAACGATACATCGCGAACGACCGGACCGGCGTCGTCGTAGGCGATCGAAACGTCGCGCAATTCGATGCGGGTAATTTTTCCGGGTCGATTGCGCCATCCTCAGCGCGATCCTCATCGAGCCGATCGAGGACGCTGAAGACCCTGCGCAGACCCGAGATGGGCGCCTGCAGGTTGGCCCAGGTCGCGCCCAGATCGCCCATTGGGCGCGCCAACATGCCACCATAAGTGAGCAGCAGCACGACATCGCCGAGAGTCAGGCGCTTTTCGATCACTTCATCAAATAAATGATAAAGACCGCCTATCGCGAGGAAGAGAATTGGTGGTGTCAGGATCAGCACCATCGCGAGGAAGAAGCCGATGAACTTGAGTGTCGCCGCGTAGGATTTCCAGCTCGCGGTGTCGACGGTGTTGGTTTCGCGGCCTTCGCTACCGTAAGCCTTGATGAGATGCACGTTGGCGAGGCGCTCCTCGAACACCGCCATCATGTTGCTGCCCTGCTCGCGCATGGTCTGCGAGCGATCGCGAAAGACCCGGCTGAAAGCGGCTCCGCCGATCCCAATGAGCGGGAGCAGAAGCGCGCAGCCGATCGGGATCATCGGCTCGTTGGAGAATTGTGCGGTCACCACGACCAAGGCGCAGACGAACATCGTGATCGACATCGCCGGCCCGAGCAGGCCGCGATAAAAAACCTCGCTTATCGCGGCGCTGTCGTTCATCACCCGAAACACCGCATCGCCGATTTTCTGGTCGCCATAAAGTCCGAGTGGCGAGCGCAAAAACCGCGCATAAATGGCGGTGCGCAGATCCTGGTTGACCCGCTGCGAAAGATTGAGGGTGACATAGGTCTCGAGGAATCCCAGGATCCCGTTCCAGAGGCTCCATCCATTGTTGGCGGCTCCGCCGCTGGCGCCCGCCTGATCGAGGCCGCCGCTGCCGATGTCGGTGTCCACCGGTTGCGGGTCATCGCCGGAGATCCCGGTCAGAATTACCGTGACGAGGAGAAAAAGTGACAATCAGCGGTCAGCAATGCCACCCTATCGGTCCCTACCAGGGGTAGCAAAATTCGCCCCGGCACACCTTCTAGCGGATGGCCATCGATCACATTGTCGATGATGATCTTCATCGGCCACGGCGTGATGAGGAACAGCAGCATCGAGGAGATCGCGATCGCGGATTTGAGGGTGACCAAGCGACGATGACGCGCGAAAAAGGCCCATCCCTTGATCAGCAGCCGCAACGATTCGCGAAAACTGAGCGAGTCGCGCTCCCCGCCATAGATATCCTGCGCGCGCGAGTCGCGGCCCCCGGCCGCCATGGCGTTGCCGTTGGTTTCAACGGAGGTTGCCGTGGCGAGGTGCTCAGCCATTCGATACCTCCGCGATGCGAGCATCTTCGAATGCGCGCTCATCAGCTTCGCTGACTCGGCCGCCGGCGATTTGGTAGATGTGGTCCGCAAGCGCCGCAGTGGTGCGGCGATGGGTCGCGAGCAACACGATGCGTTCGCGGGGACGCTCGTCGATCCATTCGCGGACACCGCGCATCACGAGATTTTCGTTCACCGAATCGAGCGCCGAGGTCGGCTCGTCGAGTATCAGGATGGGAGCATCGCGAAGAAACGCACGCGCGAGCCCGATACGCTGCGCCTGGCCGGTCGAAAGTTCCGCGCCTTTCTCACCCAGTACCGTGTCGAGGCCGGCCGGCAAGGAGCGCACGAAATCGGCGAGTCCCGCGCGCGTGACGGAGTGAAGAATTTCTTCCTCGGTCGCATCGATGCGGCCGTACACAATGTTGTCGCGCAGCGTCGCAGTGAAAAGCGGATTTTCCTGCAGCGCGACGGAAATCATGCGCCGATAGTTTTCGAGTTTGAGGTCGCGGATGTCGTGGCCATCGAGTGAGATGCGGCCGGCGATTGGGATCGAAAAAACGCAGCATCAGCGCGATCAGCGTGCTTTTGCCGGAACCGCTGGGACCGGCGAGCGCGGTGATTTCGCCGACCTTCGCGCGAAAACTGACGTCACTCAGAACCGCCGACTTCACCTCGTATGAGAAACTGACATTGTCGAAAGCCAGCTCACTCGCAGGCGCGGCAGCGATGAAATTGCCGCTATGAACTTTTTCCTCGGGCAGCTTCGCCATCATCTCGAACACGCGCGACAACGCGATGCCGACATCCTGGAGCGTGCCCCACATTTGCGTGGTGTTGCGAATACGCGCGGTCGCGGTGCCGAAAATCCACAGCGCGCCCTGGAAGACGCCGAGCGAAAAGGCCGCGCGGACAGCGCCCGCCACCCCGCCGTGCATGACCTGCAGCGCGCCGAAGTAAACCGCCCCAACGTAAGCGAGCGAGCGCATGGTGCTGATGATCACGCGATAGACCACGAACAGCATTCGCGCGCGCCGCGCCGCCATGAATGATTCCCAGTTGTCGCGCGCGTAGAGTTCGCTCTCCGACGCCTCGCGGCCGAAAGCCTTGACCGCTTTAATCGAGGCGAGCGTCTCCTCGATGCGAGTGGTGGCCTGCGCGGTGGCGACGCGTTCGGCAAGGAAAGCGCGCCGCAGGGGTTTTGCGAATAGAACCGCGACGATGAAGTTGGCCGGAATCAGCAGTGCGGCGATCGCCGCGACGTGATAATCGAATGCCGCCATCACCCCGAGATTGACCAAGACCAGCGGCACCACCCGCAGTGGCTGGATGATCAAACCGTTGATGACGTGCGGGATGGCCGCCGAGTCCTGGAACATCCGAAAAATCGCGTCACCGATTTTTTCCTCGGAATGAAAACGCAGACTCAGTTCCTGCAGCCGCGTATAGAGGTCGACGCGAAACTGATTCGTCATCCGCTGCAGGATCCAGATCCCGTAAGCGATTAGTCCAAGTCCATAGGGAGCTATGGCGAGGACCGCGACCGCGCTGAAAACGCACGCGTGCCACAGGATGAGGTGGCGATCCGCATTCACCGGAACGTGGAGCATCCACGCTTGGAAGAGATTGAGTGGTTTGCCATTACCGACCGCATCGAAGAAAACCCCCAGCAGCGCGAGCGCGAAAAGTCCCGCCGGTAATCCCGGAACTACCGCGAGGCCGAGGTAAACCAGATGCCGCTTGAAGGGCTGGATGAATGGCCAGACGCGTGGCAGGAGACGGAAGATGTCGCGCGAGCGAAGCTCCTCGGGTGGTGGAAAGGCAGTCGCAGCCGCGGCCGCGTGCTCATCGGCAGCCGCGACCTTCGCGTCGAGGAACTCCTGTTCGCGGCTGATACTCAATGCACTGCAGTGGTCGAGGTTGCGGAGCCCGGGGCGGAAGGTGGTTGCGCGCCGGCGAGCGCGAGGATGTTGTCTTCGAGCGTGCCCGTCGAGGTGCATTCGATGGTGGTGGAATCCTGACCAAGCCCGTAAATGCCCTTAAAGTCGGCGCTCACAGTCATGAAGGTTTTATTGTGCGGACTTTGGTCGAGCTTGATGGTCAACGTCACGACGGCGTCGTTGAGTTTATAGATGAGGTGCATCGGGTCGGTCTGACATGCGGCCCACTGAGCCCATCGCGCGGAATCGATGCCGGTTTGTTTCGCCACGATCGTCTCAGATTTCTCGTCGGCGCTGACCAGCTGGAACTTTGATTCGACCGAATCGGAGAAGTACGACTTCAAAGTCTTGAACACCTCGGGCACCGGCTTATCGATTTGCGCCGAATGGGGAATGACTCGGGGGAGATCGAGGGCGAAGGCCTTGTTACCGAGAGGAGCGAGGATCGAAACCAGGAGCAGAAGCGCAATCGAGCGCGCCGGCAGCGGGATTTTCGACACGAGCCTCATCCTTCCTCCGTCAATGACCGATCGGACGTTGCAGTACGATTACTGATCATATCGGCCCGCGAAGTGGCCGGTAAAGCCGCCATCGTGTTAGCCTCGCGCACAACTCCGACATAAACAGAGCAAAGAGGATGCCGCTATGCCCGCTGTGCAAATCGAGAAGCGCAACCACATCGCGTACGTCACCTTCAATCGGCCCGAGGTCCACAACTCCTTCAATCCTGAGTTGATGGTGAGGATGGGCGGATTTTGGGAAGAGGCGGAGAAGGACGACGACGTGCGCGCGGTGATCGTCACCGGCGCGGGCAAGGTCGCATTCTCGGCGGGCGCCGATCTCGGCAAACTGATTCCGCTTTTCACCGGCGCGCGCAAGCCCGACGACGAATGGGATCAGAAGCTGCTCGGCAATCGCCGCCTCGGCGACGTGGCGATGCTGCGCAAGTACGATTTTCCGAAACCGGTCATCGCGGCGGTAAATGGATTTTGCATTGCGGGCGGAATGGAATTCATCCAGGCGACCGATCTGCGTGTGGCATCGGAGAACGCAAGCTTCGGACTGCAGGAAGTGAAGTGGGCGATCATCCCCGCGGCGGGCTCCCTTGCAAGACTTCCGCGGCAGGTCCCGTACTGCAAGGCAATGGAAATCCTGCTCACCGGCAATCGCATCGATGCGCAGGAAGCATGGCGTCTCGGCCTCATCAACTACGTCGTGCCGCAAGACCAACTCATCGCCAAGGCCGAGGAACTCGCGGCGGCCATCGCGGCAAATGGCCCCGTTGCGGTGCGCAAGATCAAAGAGGCGGTGCGGCGATGCTCCGGGCGTCCATTTGAAGAAGCATTCAAGATCGAGGACGAGGTCGCGCGCGACGTGATGCGCACCGAAGACGCGAAAGAGGGCCCGCGCGCCTTCATCGAAAAGCGCAAACCCAATTACAAAGGCCGCTAGGGTCGCGGATTACGCTCCGGCGAGAGCGCGCATCGTGGTGTTGGCGTCGCGGGTAATCGTCGCGGCGGGGCCGATCGGAAATACCACCGGATGCGTCACGCCCGCGGCGCGGAACTTCGCCACGAAGTCGCGTCCGACCTGCGGCCCGCCGAAGGCCGCGATCTTGCGCGCCGAGGCGTCGCTGATCGCATTGGGTGCTTCGTCGCGCTTGCCCTGCTTCCACAGCCGCCGGACTTCGGCGAACTCATCCGCCAATCCGTAGCGCGCGAACATCTTGTTGTACGAATCGACGAAGGCATAGGTGGCGAGCTCGCGGCGGAACTGATCGATCGCCTTCGACTCGTCTTCGGTGATGCACATTCTGATGTAAATGCCGACATCGATATCGGCGGGATTGCGGCCAGCCTTTTTTGCGCCGGCGTGGATCTCCTGGATCATCGCGGGCATCGCTTCGGGCGGCGAATAATTCATCAGCACGCCGTCGGCGAGCTCGCCCGCGAGGTGCAGCATCGGCGCGTTGAGGCCCGCGAGATAAATCTTCGGCGGACGCTTCTGCGACGAGCGCATGCCGAGGCGGAAATCGGATTTGTAAACCTCGCCCTCGAACTTCGATTTACCCTCGGTAAAAAGCTGGCGCATGATGAGCACGCATTCGCGCATCGCGGTGACCGGCTTCTGATACGACGCGCCATGCCATCGCTCGACGATCACCGGACTCGACACGCCCAGCCCCGCGATGGCGCGTCCGCCGGAAAGCTCGTGGATGGTGAGGAACGCCATCGCATTCACGCCGGGCGTGCGAATCTGCATCGGGATGACGCCGGTCGCGAGCTCCGCCTTCGAGGTGTTGACGGCGAGCGCGCCCAGCGTCACCAGCGCATCGGGTCCGGAAACCTCGGCGACCCACAATGACGAGTAGCCGGCCTCCTCGGCATCGTTCGCTAGCTTCAGGCGCTCAGGATATCCGCCGGCGCCGACCGAGAGATGGAGTCCGAGTTTGTTTGCATCAGCCATGAATCTTCCCACTTCGCGAAATCGATGGCGCGATTGTGTATCGATTGAATCGCGCCCGCAACCAATTAGGCCTCAGGACAATCCGGGGGCGGCGAGGGTGCCGTGGAGGAAGTAGGGCGTTGAGTTCGGAGGATGCGGAAGGAAATTGAGCAGGAAGCCGAGCCGCTGGCGCCCGACCGGCGTCGTCGTAAGCTGGAAATTAATCGCAACCTCGCTATCGGGAAGATTCGGATCCAACTGAATGACGCCGCGTCCCGAGATCGACAGATCGCCGCCATGACTCTCCAACTGCTCGATGGTCAGCTTGCCGTCGTCGAGTTGGACGACGGCGGTCAGCTTACCGAGCCTCAGCGGCGGCGTTCCGGGAAAAATTCGATATGACGCATCGGAGGCGATGACGTGGATCGTGCCATGGTCGGCGGCGAGGTCATCCCGGGTGACGTAGACATCGCCGTCGCCGGCAACGATTCCGGCCAGGTTCACTCCCATGGCGCGAAGCCCCGGATATTTCTCCAGATGGAGGTCGGCGCCATTGAAGGTGAGCTCGGTGGCATCACCGCGGCGGCGCGCGCGCAAATCGAAGCTGCCCCCATAAGCATCGGCGCTGATCTTCACGCCCGGCGAGCCCACCAGCCACGACAAAAACGCGGGAGTGACGCGCATCGTGTCGCTTTGGAAGAGTGCGCGCCCGTCGGCCGGCGAATCGAGCATCACGCCATCCATCCGGATGCCGAAGGGAAAGCTCATGCCCTGATCTCGGCTCGAGAGTCGCAGCCCCATCGGGGTGAGAACGTTGGTGAGCGTGTCCGCGTAGGGGAAAGTTCCGATCAGAATCGAAAAAAACACCAGCACGCCGATCGCGCCATAGGCGATTCGGGTAGCATTGGTGCGAAGGAAATCGAGGACCATCGGAGGGCCGAGGATATCACGTCGATGCGGGTAACTCGCGCCCGGTCACTTGCCTTTAGCCAGCGCAATGCAGGTCATTTCAACGTCGTAGGTATGAGGATCCTGAAGGCGTCGGGTGATGTGCATGTTCGACACCGCGACCGGCGCGGTCAACGTCTTGACGCCATAGAGGGCATCGACGATTTGCGCGAGGCTGACATTCTGGAGCTTGAGGTCGACGCTATATTGAATGAAGCCATCGGAGAGTTTGCGATCGGCGTCGGGATTGATGGAAGCGATCTTATCGTGACCGACGGTCGTAGTCAGCGATTTCTCGATAACCGAGAACAGCGAAAATTCCTTGCCAATCGGAACCGTGTTGCGTTCGGCTTCCTGCAATTCCTTCTTGCGCTGAATATAGCTTTCTACCAGATGCTGAACTTCGCCGATGTCGTGGCGACGAGCGTCGAGGGTGGTATCGAGCGAATCCCGCCAATTCGAAATCGGCGAGTAGATGAAGGTGTATGCGATAAACAAACCGACCACCGCGCCGGCGAATTTGACCAGCGTCCGTTCACGCGGCTCGAGCTTCTGATAACGCGCCTGCGCTTGCGAGACCACTGGATGTATCGCGTCGGCGACCTGCTCGCGATAAGGCGCAAGACGCTTTCGCAGTTGCGCGAGGAGCTTGCGAAGCTGATTCATCATTCGGGCGTGATCGCGTCCTTGAATTTGGCTTCGACCTGGAATTCGACCTTACCGTCGGTAGCGGCCTTCGCGTGACTCACCTCGATATTGCCGAAGTAGTCATCCTGCTGAAGCGCCTTCTTCATCTGATCAACTGTAGTGAACGAATCAGCCTCGCCCGACAGCCGCAGACCGCTCTCATCGACCGCGATGTCCTGCATCTCGACCGGAAAACGCTTGGGCACATCGCGCGAAACCGCAAGCAGCGCCTCCAGCGGCGAGTCCTTGCCGGAATTGCCGCCGATAAGCGCGAGGCGCTTGCTCATCTTGATGATGCCGGAACGCAGCGCCGCGACCGCATCATCAGGCGGATTGGGTCCCAGCGCGGGCATCGTCATGGTGCCGATCTGGCGGTTGATGGCGTGCAGGCGATGCAATTGGGTGCCGACCCCGAGCGCGAAATGGGTCAAGCCCATAACTATCGCGACTGCGGCAATGATGCCGGTGGTATAGAAAGCCGTCAGGTCGCCTCGAATGCGTCCCTTGAAGGCAAACTCGCCCTGGCGGAAGTTGAGCAACTCGGCGGGTTTGTTGGGAAGCTCGCTGAGCAGCATCGCGATGCACGCGGCATAGCGGCTCATGTCGGGCCGCATCCCATTGAGCAGGAAGGAGTAGTCGAATTCAGCAGCGTCGCGAACCGCCACCGAGAGCGCCTCGGATAGCTCCTCGCGGAGCATCGGAATCGCGGCGGCGGAGCCTGCGAGGATGACATCGAGGTCCTCGGTTTCGGAGGAATGTGCCAGCAGCGTCTGGCGAGCGACGCTCAAAATTGAGTTCGCATGCGCCTCGGCGAGTGGGCCTTCCTCCTCGGCGGTGATACCGGCATTGACGGTACGAATCGCGCGCGGTGTCCCATCAGAATCGAGTAGAACCATCGAGGTCGACGTCGGTTCGATGTCCATCAACAGATGCGCGTTAGTTGATGCTGTTTGCGAGCGCGAGAGTAGCCGCGCGATGGCCAGTTCCGATAATGTCACCGTCCGTGGATCGATACCTACCCGGCTCAGCAGCTCTAAGTGGCTCTTGAGGTCGTTCTTGCGCGCTAATGCTGCTATGACGAGCGTCGAATCCCCATCGACGCCCACCCGCGTGAACGCCACGGCGGCATCATCGACCGGGAACGGCAGATGCTCCTCCAGCGCGAACGGTACCACTTGATGCAATTTGCGCAGGTCGCTGAAGGGCAATTCCAGCAGCCGTTTGACGACGAATTCGCTCCCGATCGAGGTCGTCACCACGTCAGGCACGCCGGTTCGCTCCAGGATGCGCTTTAGCGCGCCTTCCAGGTCGGCCTCGCCGCTTTGCAGCTCTTCTTCGAACACTCCCTCGATATGAAACGTATTCCACGTCCGCTCTGCCACGGCGGCTCTAACCGTATGCCCCGGCATCTCCAGGGCGAGTATTCGCTGTGGCATAGGGTGGCTTAGTCTTCCTGCCAGCTATCTAAGAAACCAGTACCATCCGGATTGCGGCGAAAAGTAGCAAACACTAGCTTCCGCGCGCCTGCGTAACTTCCGACCCCGGATATCGTAAAGTATTGTCCGCGTAGAGTTAAGTCCGATGCGAGCCTGGTGACTGCCCCCACGCCCGGCACGTTCATCACATCGGTGATGACCGTGAAGGGACGAACCTCGCGCTGCTGGATAATCTGTTTGACCAGGTCAGGATTCTGCATCAGCTCCGGTTCCAGCGAGGCGAGCACCTCCGGCGGCGCCGTATTTGGATTGACCAATGGCTCCGGGGCGGCCGTCACATAATTCCGCAGTCTGGCAAAGGTCGCGTCGTCTATTCCTTTGATCAGCCGGAGGTCGCCGATCGTCGGCATCGGACCGTTTCGCGCCGCGTAAGGAGGCGTGAGCCCCAGGTAATAGTCGGATTCCGCACCCCCCGGAAGCTCGACACTGTCGGCGTCCAACCAATCCACGACGCACGGAACGATTGCCGGGTCGAGGCCAAGAATCGTCACCAGGTTGGTGAATTGGATGATCGCCTGCGGGTTCGGTTGCCCGGGAATGTTGGCCTGGTTCACGCCCATGCCGTTATTTGCCCCGATCGGCGCGCTACTTCCCAGCGGCGTGCTGGTCGCGCTGGGCTGGCCGTTGGCCGGCAGGCCCGCGTTAGCCGCGCCCTGTTGCACATTGATTAATTTGTTGATGTTGAACTTGCGCGCTTCATCGGTAATCGACAGTCCGATGAGTCCGCCATTGACCGGCATCGGCGGAAACGGAATCGCCCATACGCTGGCGAACGAATCAAACGGTTGCCCTTGCCCCGTGGTCGCCGAGGCGGAACCCTGCTGGCCGTTAGCCGTGGATGTACCCTGTTGCCCCGACTGCGCCTGCGCCATTTGCGCCCGCGTATCCTGCGCGATCAACGCCAGTCCGACGTTGATGGCGGAGCGCGCGAGGTACGAGGCGCGAATTTCGTTGGCGTTATTGGCTGCCGAGAGATAGCCGAGCGCGCTCGCGGAGGTGAAATCCACCACGATGATGGTCATCAGCGCGATCGCCATCATGGTCGCCAGCAGTGCCATCCCGCGTTCGCGCCGGCATCGCTCCAGCACTCGCGCATAAAGGTTGGCGAGGTTGCCCAGGAGGGTTGCTTGCAGGTTTTTCACCATACCGGTATCGCCATCGGCAAAACTACTTCGGTCGAAAACTCCATGTTACGGCCGTTTCCGGTCCCCATTATCAGGTCGATGGAAACCGCCACCGGCAACTGCGCCGGAGCGGGAATCGCCGTCGAGTCCCAGCTTTCCAGCCAGTCGCCCCCGTTGAAATACTTGATATGCAATGCGACCACATTGTCGGCCAGTTCGGTCGGTGGTGTAGGAAACGGGCCGGTCATCCCCAACAGGGCGCTCCGTTGGTTGCGCGACAGAATATACCATCCCCGCACCCGCGGATTCGCCGTCACCGAATATGATACCACCTGTTCGGCGTCGATGCCGGAAATTGCGCGCCGATGGCCCGCGGAAAAGGTTGACAACGTTATCGCATCGACCGGCGTGCCGCCGCCCCCTTGCCCCAGCCCGATCAGCAGCACGTCGCTTTGCGGATTCGGTGCGGCGGTCTGCGCCGCGCCCCGCAGTTCGTTGGCCAGTTGCCATAGGATTGCGCGCCCCTGCCGATCGACGTTGAGCCGCGCCTCGCCCTGCACTTTGCTGTGAATCACCGCGTTAAACGAACCCGCGATCATCACCAGGATGAGCGCCAGGATCGCAATCGCCAGCATCAGCTCGAGCAGCGTGAAGCCGGCCTCGATGTGCCCCGAGCGCGACCTCATTGCGACCCCAGCGGTGGCCGGGTCGGAATTCCCGCCGACGGAGTCCCGGCCGGCTGTTGTCCCGGAGGTAGTTGCGGAGTGGGATCATGGAGGAATTCCACCAGTGAGAAACTGTGTCCGAACCGCGGCCCGAAAAACACCACGACCTCGACCTTGCGGATATCGGGGAACATGGCCGACATCTCCACGGTCCGTTGCCATTTGAAGTTGCGATAGGCGCCCGGAAACAGCCGCTGAAAATCTCCGCGCGTCGATCCGACCATCGGCACGCGCTCCATTTCCGCATTGGTCATCAGGCTTTGTGCGAGCGCCGATGCGGTACTGAGTTCCTGTCCGCGCATCACGCTTTGCAAGTTGGAATCGTGCAGCGAGAGCAGCGCGAGCATCGCGATCCCGAGCACCGCGACCGCGATCATCACTTCCAGGAGGGTAAACCCCGGCGGCATCCCCTTGTCCCCTCTCTCTTTGAGAGAGGGTGGCAGGCGCAGTTCGTGCGATGGCTGCGAGCACGAAGTGTGACTGACGGGTGAGAGCCGCGCGCGCTGCGCGCGCGGTGGTGGAGCGCCACCTGCCTCCGCCAATGCGATGCGTGGTTCATCGGGCGGAGCATCGTGCAATTCCACCACCGTCGGGCCGAATGCTGCGCAGGTCGGCCCTCCGGCGCTCATCCGCCTCAGCGGCTCCGCGCTCTCGCGAAGCGAGGGAGGGGACAACAGAGGACGCGTGGCAGCCACGGCGAATGAGATCGCGCAACTCATTGCATCCTTCGCGAGGGCCGCAGATCGCCGGCCGCGATCGCTACCTGTCCCGTCAGAGGGTCGATATTCAAGGTCATCACCCGCCCTCTCTTATCGACCAGATGTATCAGCGTCGCATCGACATAACCCTCCGGATAAAACTGCGTGGAAACTGTTCCTCGCGAGAGGGTGCCGATACCTTCCACCGTGACATCGCGTAGGTGCACGCTGTCGGGCAGAAGGACGCGCGCACCCGATGGCGAACGGTCCGGAAAAAATGCCGGCTGCTGCGCGTAGGGGTCGGCGATCAAAACGAAGTAACCGTTTTTATCCATGTCGAACACGAGCCGGATGACCAATTTGCGCGCCGAGGCTTCGTCGTAGAGATACGTCGCGCGTCCGGCGAGGCGGCGGCTGGCGCTTTTCAATTCGGAATTGGAAATGCCGCCGATATAGGGCATCGCGATGAGAAACATCAGTCCCATCAGGAACAGCACCACGCCGATTTCGATGAGGGTGAAACCGGGCAGCATCCGCGCCGTTGTTTTCTTCGTAGGGGCGGTTCGCGAACCGCCCGCAACGATGATGTGTGGATCATCAATCGACGCGAGGGCGCCTTCTCTTCCGTCCCCTCTCTCTTTGAGAGAGGGTGGCAGGCGCAGTTCGTGCGACGGCTGCGAGCACGAAGTGTGACTGACGGGTGAGAGCCGCGCGCGCTGCGCGCGCGGTGGTGGAGGGCCACCTGCCTCCGCCAATGCGATGCGTGGTTCATCGGGCAGAGCATCGTGCAATTCCACCACCGTCGGGCCGAATGCTGCGCATGTCGGTCCTCCGGCTCTCATCAGTCCGTCACGGTTCTCGCTGCGCAGCCATGGCGAGAACCGCGCCGGCCAGCTTCTCTCGCAAGAAAGAGCGAGAGAAGCGATAGATACGGAGGCGCCTTTTCCTTCGTCCCCTCTCTCTCTGAGAGAGGGTGGGTGGCGCAGTTGTCGCTCTGCAGTCTGGAGACAACTGTGCCAGCCGGGTGAGAGCCGCGCGCGCCGCGCGCGCGGTGGTGGAGCGCCACCTGCCTCCGCCAATGCGATGCGTGGTTCATCGGGCGGAGCGTGGTGCAATTCCACCACCGTCGGGCCGAATACTGCGGAGGTCGGCCCTCCGGCTCTCATCAGTCCGTCACGGTTCTCGCTGCGCAGCCATGGCGAGAACCGCGCCGGCCAGCTTCTCTCGCAAAAAAGAGCGAGAGAAGCGATAAGTACGGAGGCGCCTTTTTCTTCGTCCCCTCTCTCGCTGAGAGAGGGTGGCAGGCGCAGTTGTCGCTCTGAGGTTTGGCGACAACTGTGCCAGCCGGGTGAGAGTCGCGCGCGCCGCGCGCGCGGTGGTGGAGGACCACCTGCCTCCGCCAATGCGATGCGTGGTTCATCGGGCAGAGCATCGTGCAATTCCACCACCGTCGGGCCGAATGCTGCGCATGTCGGTCCTCCGGCTCTCATCAGTCCGTCACGGTTCTCGCTGCGCAGCCATGGCGAGAACCGCGCCGGCCAGCTTCTCTCGCAAGAAAGAGCGAGAGAAGCGATAGATACGGAGGCGCCTTTTCCTTCGTCCCCTCTCTCTCTGAGAGAGGGTGGGTGGCGCAGTTGTCGCTCTGCAGTCTGGAGACAACTGTGCCAGCCGGGTGAGAGCCGCGCGCGCCGCGCGCGCGGTGGTGGAGCACCATCGATGCTCCGCTCCGAATCGGCGACCTTGCGCACCAGCAGACCTAACCCCCGGCCCCTTCCCTTTAGGGAGGGGGAGTCAGAAATTCGAAACCAAAGTCGCTCGTTGCCGCTTTCGACGAGCTTGGTTTGTTGCGCGCCGTGAGTGGGGTACTGAGGATTAGGCAAAGCTCTCTTTTCTTTGTCCTGCGCCCCTTCCCTAAAGGGAAGGGGTTGGGGGTTAGGTCGCATTTCAGATCGGAGCTTCATGCCACTGCCACCACCGTCGGGTCGAATGCTGCGCATGTCGGCCCTCCGGCTCTCACCCGTCCGTCACGGTTCCTGCGTGCAGCCAGCGCATGAACCGCGCCGGCCACCCTCTCTCGCTTGCGAGGGGACAAAGATCGGAAAGGGCCCGCATCGAGCTTTCCTTGCCCTTCCCTAAGGACAGAGAAGCGGCCAGGGCCAGGTCCCTAATTCTGGCTCCCGTCGATGTCCGCGTTCTTGCCCTCGCCACCTTCGACGCCATCGGCTCCGAATGACTTCAGAACGTAGGAATTCCCGTCACTCTGGTAATAATAGGCATTGCCCCACGGATCTTTCGGAATCGATTGCAGATAGCCGCCCGACTCATAGTTGGCGGGGACGTTGCCGCCCGACGGCGCCGCCACCAGCGACTGCAAGCCCTGATCGGTGGTCGGATATGACCCGGCATCGAGATAGTAGCGATCCAGCCCGGTCTTGAGCTCCGCGATGTCGGCCTGCGCCTTGACCCGCTTCGCCTTGTCGGTCGCGCCCCGCAAACTCTGCACGACGATGGTGGCGAGCAGCCCGAGAATCAGGATGACGACCATTATTTCAATCAGCGTGAAACCGTCCTGATTGGATCGTTGTCGCTGCTGTCGTTTCATCGGTGAACTTCCTCCGTGGAAGCGAATCGTCATTGCATCAGTTGGTTGAGCTGGAAGATCGGCAGGAGCACCGCCATCATCATGAACAGGATCATACCCGCCATCGTGAGCGTCATCACCGGCTCCAGAATGGTAGTCATTTGCGACAGCGAGTTGGAAACCTCATGCTCGTAGGCGTCGGCGACCCGCCCCAACATCTGCTCCAGCTCGCCCGAGCGCTCCCCGACCTTCACCATCTCGACCAGCAGTGGAGGGAACAGGCCGCTCACCTTGAGTGTGTCGCCCATCCCGTGCCCCTCGCGGATACTTTCGCGGCTGTTCTCGACCGCATCGCGCAGCAGGACGTTGGTGATCACGCCCTTGACCGCATCGAGCGCCGGCAACAACTGCACGCCGCTGGAAAGCAGGGTGCCGAGCGTCCGCGCGAAGCGCGCGCAGATGATGCGGATGAGAGTCTGGCCGAGAAACGGCACCTTGAGCGCCAGCGAATCGAAAAAGCGGCGCCCTTTTTTGGTCGAGAGGGCAAATGCGATGCCGACAAATCGTCCCGGCTACCGCGCCGAGAATCAGATACCAGTAGTTGATCAGAACATCGGACACGCCGATCAGGATCTGCGTCGCCATCGGCAGCGCGGTATGGCTTTCCTTGAAGATGGTCGCGACTTGCGGCACCACGTAGGTCACCAGGAAGCCCATGATCGCGATTCCGACGCCCATCATGATGATGGGGTAGGTCAGCGCGCCGCGAACCTTCGCGACGAACTCCGCCTGACTCTCGATATAATCCGCGAGTCGATCGAGGACCGCTTCCAGCGCCGCGGCCGCCTCACCGGCCCGAATCATCCCGACATAGAGATCGGAAAAAACCTCGCGATGAGCCGCAAGCGCGTCGGCGAGCGAGGAGCCCTCGCGCACGCGCTCGCGCACCTGCGACATCATGCGCTTGACCTGCGCCTTGCCCGATTGTGCGCTGAGAATTCCGAGCGCATCGACCAGCTGCACCCCGGCGCCGAGCAGCGCGCTCAACTGGCGCGTCATCAGCGAAAGGTCGGGGCCGGACATTTTGATCCGGCCGATTTTCGGGAGCCAGTCGCGAAATGAGATCGCGCTGCGCGCGGCGATTTCTTCGGAGATTTCGGTGGGGAAAATTCCCAGCGCCCGCAGCTTGCCGCGCGCGGTGCGCGCACTGTCGGCATCGACCACTCCATTGACGGCGCGGCCCTGGTTGGAAAGTCCGCGATAAGCGAAAACCGGCATCTAACGTTGCAACGGCGCGGCGATCAGAAAATGTCTTCCTGGGTGACGCGCAGCAATTCTTCGACCGTGGTCTCGCCGGCAAACACGCGCTCCGCGCCGTCCTGGCGCAGCAACTTCATGCCCTTGGCCTGGCACGCGCGCCGGATCGAAGCCGCATCCGTGTTCTGCATCACGAGGGTGCGGATGTCGTCTTCCATCACCATCAATTCCTGGATCGCGATTCGGCCGCGATAGCCGGTATTGCGGCAGGTGCGGCATCCGGCCGGGCTTGTAAATCTTGCCCGCGAAGCCCGCCGCATGGATGCCGATGCGCTGGAGTTCGGTGGTCGTCGGCGTATAGGGCGACGCGGCACTCCGGGCAGAGGCGGCGCACCAGCCGCTGCGCCAGCACGGCCAGAATCGACGAGGAAACCAGGAACGGCTCGATGCCCATCTCGACCAGCCGCGTCAGCGCTCCGAATGAGTCGTTGGTGTGCAGCGTCGAGAAGACCAAGTGGCCGGTCAGCGCGGCCTGAATCGCGATTTCGGCGGTCTCGCCGTCGCGGATTTCGCCGACCATGATGACGTCGGGATCCTGGCGCAGGATCGAGCGCAGTCCGCTGGCGAAGGTCAGCTCGATCTTCGGATTGACCTGCATCTGGCCGACGCCGCGCAGCTGGTATTCGATCGGGTCCTCGATCGTGATGATGTTCTTTTCCGGTGAATTGATCCGCGACAGGGCGGCATACAGCGTCGTCGTCTTTCCCGACCCGGTCGGGCCGGTCGCCAGGATGATGCCGTGGCTCTGACGAATCAGGCGATCGAGCTTGCGCAGGTTCTCGCCCGAGAATCCCAGCTTGTCGAGGTCGATGTTTTCCACCGCCTGCGCGCGATCGAGCAGTCGCAACACGCTGCGCTCGCCGTATGCGCATGGGATGGTGGATACGCGGATGTCGATATCGCGGCCGGCGATGCGCACCCGAATGCGGCCATCCTGCGGCAGGCGCTTCTCCGCGATGTTCAGCCCCGACATAACCTTGATACGCGAGATGATCGCGGCCTGGATGCGCTTGGGCGGCGAGATGACGTCATAGAGCATGCCGTCAACGCGGAACCTGACGACCAGCTCGTTCTCGAAGCATTCGACGTGGATGTCACTGGCGCGGTCCTTCACCGCCTGCGACAGGATGCCATTGACGAGCTTGATGATCGGGGCCGCATCATCCGATTCGAGCAGGTCGCGGGTCTCGTTGGCGAGCTCGCTCGCGACCGCATCGAGGCCCTGGTTGTCCTCGAGGTCGATCATCAGGTCTTGCGCGGTCGTCGTCGCCGCCTGGTCGTAGGCGCGATTGATAGCGTCATCGACCACCTGCCCGGGCACCACGATGCTGTTGATGGGCATCCCGAACATCACATGGAGATCATCGATAGGCTCGTAGTTGGAGGGGTCAGCCATCGCCACCGTCACCGCACCCTGGCTAATCGCCATCGGGAGGAGGCGGTTTTTCTTCGCATAATTGATGGGAACTTTAGAGACCAGCTTGAGGTCGATGGTTTTCTCGTCGATATGCGCCTCGAAGGGGAGGCGATACTCCTGCGCCAGCGCACGCGCGAGGCGCTGCGGCTCGAGCGCGCCCATCTCGACCAGCACATCGGTGAGTTCCTGGCCGGGTTTTTTGCGCTGGCGGGCGCGATCGAGGTCCTGCTGGGAAATCCAGGATTTATCGAGAAGGATAGTTTCGAAGCTCTTGCGCGCAGTCGCCATTACTCAGCCGATCGAGAACAATCTCGTCCCCCCACAGGATGACTCATCTCAGAAAAACCGCAATGTATGATTGAAGTTTCCGGGTTCGCCCGCGCTCTCTTCAACATTGCCCCGCCCCATTAGACCTGATGCCCGCTTAGACATACAAGTATGCGCCTAATGCCGTGTTGAGCCTAGCAATTAGAAGACGCGCGAGTAAGGCAAAAGTTGCGCTGCAGGCAAACTCTAATAATGCGCTGATCCCTGCGGCGAGGCCCCTCCGAACCCCGCACTGAAGCCGCTCCCCAACTTCGCCGGCATCGTATGGGTCGCCTCGTTCCATGACACCAGCTTGCCGTCATCGAACTTCAGATCGAGGAAGTCTCCCTTGTCGCCCTGCTTGGCCGAGGTATAGAGGGTTTCCGCCACAACGTCGCTGGAGTTGGCATGTTTGGCATAGCTCCAGATGGCGGTTTTTTCGTTGACATAGTTGCGGATGTCGGGCTCGCCGAACTTCTGATGGACCTCGAGGCTGGTCATCCCGGGGGTCAGACTTTTTTCCATCTTGCTGGCGCGATAGCCCGAGGCCGCCTGGTAAAACAGGCCGCATCCCCCGGAAACGCGAGCATCACAATCAGTGCGGCGCTGGCAAATTTTCGCATCGCAGCGATTGTGGGGGCAGCCGCAGCATCTGTCAATTACAAGCGCGATTACCACCAGATGACGCGAGGCCTCGCCTGATGGTATACGAGTCGGGATGCCTCGCAGATTGAAGTTGGTGAAAGGGGGAGCGCAGAAGGGCGCGCTCGTCTATGGGATGCGCATCTTCGATGACGGCGCCGTCAATGCCATCGATGACGCGCAGGTGACGCTCGCCGACGGCTCCTCGGGGCGGGTCACGATGCATCTCATCGAGGGCACCCGCGCGCAGATTCGCCGCCAGCTGATGCAAAGCATCGATGCATTTTTTGAATTACTCGAAGAACAGTAATAGGAGACCAACTTTTCGGGTGCGACCCGAAGGGGGCGCGAAGCGCCACGCCGCAGGCGTACCCGAGGCGGAGCGCAGCGTAGTCGAGGGAAAATATAAAGGAGAACTGTAGATGGAATTCGAATTCGTCAAATACGACAAGCGCGAGCACATCGCGTACATCACCTTCAATCGCCCCGAGCGCATGAATGCGCTCCATCCCGCCTGCCACGTCGAGATGACCAAGGTGTGGGATGATTTCATCGCCGACAAGGCGATGTGGGTGGCGATCGTCACCGGCGCCGGCGACAAGGCGTTCTCGGCCGGCAACGATCTCCGCTACACCGCGGAGCATCGCGGGCAGCCCGTCTCCGAGGTGCTGAAGGAAGCGCGCGGCGGCTTCGCCGGCATCACCTCGCGCTACGACATCTACAAACCCATCATCGCGGCCGTGAACGGATTCGCACTCGGCGGCGGCTTCGAGATCGCGCTCGCATGCGACATCATCATCGCGGCCGACCACGCGCGCTTCGGACTGCCCGAGCCTCGCGTCGGCCTGATGGCGGGGGCCGGCGGTGTCCATCGCCTGCCGCGCCAAATCCCGCTCAAGATCGCGATGGGCATGATGCTGACCGCCAAGCACATCACCGCGCAGGAAGCCGCGAAGTGGGGTATAGTGAATGAGGTCGTGGCGCTGAAGGATCTCATCCCGACCGCCGAGCGATGGGCGAAGGAAATCATGGAATGCTCGCCGATCTCGATCCAGGCCTCCAAGCAGGCCGCGATGGACGGGCTGGGGCTCTCGATGGAAGACGCCAACGCCAAGCGCTTCCCGCTGAGCGAGAAGCTCTGGCATTCGAAGGACGCGATCGAAGGACCTTTGGCATTTTCGCAGAAGCGCAAACCCAACTGGACCGGGGAATGAATTTGTAGCACAGGCCTCAGCCTGTGTTTGGAGTGGTCGATTGGAATTTATCCAGGCGGCAGGCGACCTCATCACGGCGCTGCTCATGATGGGCCTCAGCGCCGGGTGGCCGCCTGTCGCTGCTGGATCGTTCTGGCTCGTCATCGGGTTATGGGGCCTCGTTTCGATTTTCTTCGACGACGAGGTCCCGCGCGGCACCCCCGGCCTCGAAGAGATGAACGATATTCGCGCTGCGCGCGGCGCGAAGTATCAACGCGAGCCCAAGAACTAGCTTCTTTTCTTTCTCTGCTTCTGATCCGTCCCTTCTCTCGCTTTTTTCTGCGAGAGCGCGGAGCCGCTGAGGCGGAACGCAAGTGGAGTCGAAGCGATTCAAAAAGGGTGGATGGCGCGCTGGTCGCTCTTATGACTTCGCGACCGGCGTGCCAGCCGGATGAGAGCCGCGCGCCGCGCGCGGTGGTGGAGTACCACGACCTCTTCCTCCACGCCGCCACGCGATGTACACGCATAGTCACTATGAACGCACGTGCAGTCGCCACTCCCCGCCTGCTGACGATACGCGCCCGCTCCCTCCGCCGTGACTCCACCGATGCTGAAAAACGCCTCTGGAGCGCGCTCCGCGATCGCCGCCTCGAAGGCATCCGCTTCCGCCGCCAGGTTGTGATCGGTCGCTACATCGCCGACTTCTGCTCCGCGCGTCCGAAGCTGATCATCGAACTCGATGGCATCCAACATGAAGGCCAGCAGGTCTATGACGAATCCCGCACTCGCTATTTGAAGTCCCAAGGCTATTCAGTGCTGCGCTTTTGGAATGGCGATGTCCTCGCGCACCTCAGCGATGTTTTGAATACGATCGCGGATGAGATCCGCAAAACAAAAGCCTAGCGCACGCTTGCTGCTATATCCCCTCTCTCTTTGAGAGAGGGTGGATAGCGCAGTTGTCGCTCTGAGGTTTGGCGACAACTGTGCCAGACGGGTGAGAGCCGCGCGCGCTGCGCGCGCGGTGGTGGAGCACCACTGGCCTCCGCGAATGCTATGCGCGGCACATTGGAGAAAGCATCGTGCAATTCCACCACCGGTGGGCGAGGACGCCCGCCGGCTCTCATCCGTCTGTCACGTTGGTCGCGAAGTCAAAGAGCGACCAACGCGCCAGCCACCTTCTCTCGCAAAAAGAGAGCGAGAGAAGGGACAAATGCGGAGGTGCCTTTTCCTATGTCCCCTCTCTCTCTGAGAGAGGGTGGATGGCGCAGTTGTCGCTCTGAGGTCTGGCGACAACTGTGCCAGCCGGGTGAGAGCCGCGCGCGCTGCGCGCGCGGTGGTGGAGAACCACTGGCCTCCGCGAATGCTATGCGCGGTTCATCCGAGAAAGCATCGTGCAATTCCACCACCGGTGGGCGAGGACACCCACCGGCGCTCATCCGTCTGTCACGCTGGTCGCGAAGCCAAAAAGCGACCAACGCGCCAGCCACCTTTTTTGATCCGCTTCGACTCCACTGCCGTTCCGCCTCAGCGGCTTCGCGTCTCGCAAACAAGAGCAAGAGATACGACCTACTACGGCAGAACGACCACGCGAGGGGAGGCTACGCCGGCCACAGCCAGGCGGCGCCGCGGACGCCGGAGGAATCGCTATGCAGCGCGCGCACTATCGGAGTCTCGACCCCATCGGAAAAGACATAGCGCGGGAGGAGTGTGGGAACGTTGCGATATAGCCGCGCGATATTCGACAGCCCGCCGCCGAGCACGATCACATCGGGATCCACGATGTTGATCACGTGCGCGAGGCCGCGCGCCAGGCGATCCTCATAGATCGCCATCACCGCGAGCGCATCAGAGTCATTTGCATCCGCTGCCGAAGCGATCTCATTGGCGCTCAAATCCCTGCCGGTTCGAGTGCGAAACTCGCGCGCGAGCCCAGGCCCCGAGAGGAACGTCTCGATACATCCGGCTTTGCCGCAGTAGCAGGGCGGACCGGGCAGCTCTTCGGGGCGAGGCCAGGGGAGGGGATTGTGACCCCATTCGCCGGCGATGCGATTGCGGCCCGACACGATGTGCTTATCGATCACGATTCCCGCGCCCACGCCGGTTCCGAGGATCACGCCGAACACCACCGCGGCCTCGCGCGCGGCCCCATCGACGGCCTCCGAGAGCGCGAAGCAGTTGGCGTCGTTCGCGATGCGCACCTCGCGACTGAGAGTGGCGGCGAGATCGCGATCGAGCGGCCGTCCATTGAGGACCGTGCTGTTTGAATTTTTGATGATTCCGGTGCGCGGCGAGATCGCACCCGGCGAGCCGATACCCACCGATCCCGGCCCGAATCGCCGCTCGATCGCGGCGACCAAATCCGCGATGGCCTTGAGGATAGCCTCGTAGTTGCCGGCCGGCGTCGCGACGCGATGGCGAAAGATCTCGCGGCCCTCGTCGCTGAGCGCGATCGCTTCAATCTTGGTCCCGCCCAAATCGATGCCTATCCGCATGTTCCACCCCACTCGCCACTGAGTGCCAGTTCATTTACGATACCTTCGGACATGGCCGAAACCGAACTTCATCGATCCTCAGGATCAGGCGCCGAGCGCGCCACTCTCGCGAATGCGACGGTGCTGATCGCCGACGACGACCCCGCCATCCGGCTGGTCGTGCGCCATCGCCTCGAAGCCGACGGCTGCAACGTCGAGGAAGCGTCCGACAGTCAGGCCGCGCTCGAAGCGCTGCGCTCCGGCCGCTTCGATGTCGCGCTGGTCGATATCATCATGCCGGGGATGGGCGGCCTCGAAGTGCTGTCAACCGCGAAGGCCGAGAGCATCCGCACGCTTATCATAGTCATCACTGCGGCGAGCACGATGAACAACGCGGTCGAGGCGATGAAGCGTGGCGCGCATGATTACCTCACCAAGCCCTTCGCGAACCTCGACCTGGTGGCGGCAGCGATTCGGCGCGGGGTCGAAATCTCGAATCAGGCGGCCAAGGCGGCCGAGCTCGATTACCTTAAGGAAAGTGTCGCGCCGAAACTGGCGGGGGGCGAGATCATCGGGCGCAGCCCCGCGATGCAGGAAGTTTACAAGCTGGTCGGGCGGCTGGTTACGAATGATGCCGCGGTCCTTATCTATGGCGAGAGCGGCACCGGCAAGGACCTCGTCGCGAGGACCATTCATTTCAAATCGGCGCGTTCGGCGGCGCCGTTCGTGGCGGTGAACTGCTCGGCCATCCCGCATGGGCTGCTGGAAAGCGAGCTCTTCGGGCACGAGCGTGGATCATTCACCGGCGCGACCGAGCGGCGCGCGGGAAAATTCGAGACCGCGGAGAACGGCACCCTGTTCCTCGATGAGATCGGCGACTTGCCGCTGGAGCTGCAACCGAAGCTGCTGCGCGCGTTGCAGGAGCGCGAGTTCAACCGCGTCGGCGGGACCGATACGCTGAAGCTGCGCGCCCGCGTCATCGCGGCCACCAACCAGGACCTCGAAGCGGCGGTGCGCGCGAAGCGCTTTCGCGAGGACCTCTACTTCCGCCTGCGCGTGATTCCGATCCAGATGCCTCCGCTGCGCGACCGGCGCGAGGACATCCCTGAGTTGGCGGAATATTTCGTCGCCAAGGCCGCGCGCGAGATGGGTGCGAAGACCACCACGCTCGGGCCCGCCGCGATCGTGAAGCTCAAGGCCTACGACTGGCCGGGCAACGTGCGCGAGCTGGAAAACACGGTGATGCGCGCGGCGCTGCTCGCACCCGGAAGCGCGATTCGTCCTGAAGATATCGAGTTGGAACATTCCGCCAGCGGGCAGCGGCGCACGACGACGACCGATGGCGCGGAGCTGAATGATTTAATCTCGCAGCGCGTGTCAGAGTGGTTTGACGATCCAAATGGCGAGGAGCCGCGCGACCTCTATCAGCGGATGGTGTCGGAGCTGGAGCGGCCGCTGATCGAGCTGGCGCTGAAGCGCGCGGGCGGCAACCAGGTCAAGGCGGCGCGGATGCTGGGGCTCAATCGCAACACGCTGCGCAAGAAAATCACCGACCATAAAATCGCGCTGACGAAGTATCCGGGCCAGCCCTAGCACCTCCATGAAGCTGCCCTCGCACTTCTACGCGATCGTCGATCCGATTGCCGGTCACGATCCGGTCGAGCTCGCGCGCACGATGCTCGAGGCCGGCGCGCGCATCATGCAACTGCGGCTCAAGAATGTGACGACGCGCGACTTCCTCGCGGCGGCGCGCGCCATCTCGCAGCTATGCCATCGGCGGGACGCCATCTTCATCGTGAATGATCGCATCGACATTACGATGCTGTCCGACGCCGACGGGGTTCATCTCGGGCAGAACGATCTGCCGCTCGAAGCGGGCCGCGAGCTGCTCGGACCCGACAAGATCATCGGCGTGTCGACCTCGAATGTGGAGCTCGCGCGCGCGGCCGAGGCCGGGGGCGCGGATTACATCGGCTTCGGTCCGATGTATCCGGGGGGTCTGAAGAATACGAAGGAAGGGCGCGGGCTCGAACGACTGGCGCAGGTGCGCGCGGCAGTGAAGCTTCCGATTGTCGCGATCGGCGGCATTACCGAGGCGACCGTTCCTGCGGTCCTCGGCGCGGGCGCCGACGCTGCTGCGATCATCACTGATGTGGTGAAAGCCCCGGACATCGCGGCGAAGATCAAAGCAATCCTTGCGATCAAATCTGATTGATTCGTCAGGTTCCGAGCGCGACCCCATCTTTTGACATCTGATGCTTGATGCGTGATGATCCGCATCTATGCGAACGACTTTGGATATCGACGAGGACGTGCTGGAGAGCGCCAAGGCGATTGCCGCCAATCGAGGAACCACGGCCGGCCGGGTAATTTCGGACCTCGCCCGTGCCTCTTTGACGCCGAAAACTCGGACTCGCCGCTCGCGCAACGGTGTTCCCCTGTTGCCGCCGCGAAAAGGTGCGCGTCTGGTCACGCCTGAAATGGTGCGACGACTACTCGACGAGGACTAGAACCTTGTGGTCGCCCTTCTAGACGTGAATGTGCTGATTGCTCTGATCGACCCCTACCATATCCACCACGAGGCGGCGGATAATTGGTTCGCAGATAACCGGCAACTGGGTTGGGGGACGTGCGCCGTTACGGAGAATGGACTACTCCGTGTGAGCTGCAACCCGTCATATCATGGTACCCGCGCGACGCTGAAGGACGGGATCGTGAGCTTGCGTCGGCTATGCGAAATGCGAGGGCATGTGTTTTTGGCCGAGCTGATCAGCATTCGCGAGTCACGAATTTTCCAATGGAATCATGTGCAGGGGCATCGTCAGCTAACGGATCTTTATTTGCTGGCTCTTGCTGTAACTAACCGGGCTAAGCTTGCGACTTTCGACAGCGGGATCTCAATCCGAGCGATCTCGGACGCGACCGCGATCAATCTCGAAATTATTCCTTCATAGTTCCTACGCGGCGGCGGTGGCCGTGATGCGCGAGCGGGAACGCTGCTGCTCCGTCTCGTACGGCAGGCAAGCCCAGGTTGCGGCCGCTCCCAGGATGCTCAACACGAAGCAAATCTGGAATGCCACAGTATAACTTCCGGTCGCATCGAAAATCTTGCCCAGCATGACCGGGCCGATGAATGCGCCGAGGGTGTTGAACACTCCTGCCACGCCTGCTATCGCGCCGAAGCGCTTCAGCCCGAGGCATTCCGCGGTCAGCAGCGGGATCAGCACCAGCGGCGCGCCCAAGGTAAGCCCGAAGATAGCAATGAACGGATAGAGCAGCATTGGATTGCGCGCTCCGAAGATGAGCACCATCCCGATCGCCGCGCCGATGAAGTTCACGATCAACGCGACGCGCGGACTGATGCGATCCGACGCAGATCCCATGATCAGCTTGCCGGCGGTGGTGAACAGAAACACGATGCTCATCATGCCCGCCGCAAACTCCGCTTTGTAGGACAGTCCAATCATGTACGGAATGAAATGCAGGCCGACACCCGCGGCCAGGGTGGCGTATAGGAATTGCGCGATGCACAGCATCCAGAAGGAGCGGGTGCGAAATGCCGCCGAAAGTTCGAAACCGGGGAGCGCGTCGGCTCTTTGCGCGACCGAAACTTTCTCTCCGGGCGCATCGTCAGGGCGGGTTCTGATCGCGACCAGCACGATCGGGATCACGATGATGAACATCGGGATGCCTAACACGAGGTAGCCGGTGCGCCAGGATCCGCCCCATGCGATGGCATGGCTGGCGACCACCGTCATCACCGCGCCACCGAATGAGGTGCCGGCGAAAGTCATCCCCATTGCGAGACCGCGCCGCGCGCCGAACCAGTTCGCGATAATCAGCGAAGCGGGAAGCAGTGTCGCGCCGGTTAATCCCAGGCCCATCATCAGGTACGCGATGACCAGCGTCTCATACGAACTCGCGCGACTCGCGATTATCCACGCCAGACCAGCCAGGGTGGCGCCGCCAATCATCACAATGCGCGCCTCGACCCGATCGAGGAGCCATCCGGCGAGCGGTCCGAAGACTCCCGCCGATGCGGCGAGCCAGCTTTGCAAAAAGGAAACCTTGGCCCGCTTCCATCCGAATTCCTTGATCAGCGGAGTGACGAAAACGCCTGCGGTGTTGTAACCGGAGCCGAAGACCAGAAGCAGCGTCACGAAGAGACTCGCGACTATGATCCATCCCTGCCGTTCCCGTTTCGTCATCGCCACGATAGACCCTCGCAGACGCGCATTTGGCGCGATGCGTTTCTTATAGCCAGTGGCCTGCGGATCGTCTATCCGAAAAGGTGGCTGACAGTGCCCGATCTAGCACGTGGTACCGTTGCATACGTTCTGTCCGAGCGAAGTTCCGCCCGAAACTTGCCCGCCCGTGCCGACGGTGTTGCCGCTGTTGCCCTGCATGACGTTGCCAAGGTAGCCGCTGGTGGGATCGCTGAAGGTAAGGCCCAAGCCGGTATTGCCCTGGATGACATTGCCGCTCGCCAGGCATCCGATGCCGCAGGTGATGCCGCTTCCGTTTCCGCTCGCGGTGATTGCGGAGATGCTGCCGTTATTTCCGGTGACGATCGCGGCGCCGCCGAAGCCAGTGATGATGCCGTTGCGGATCACCACGTTGGATTGCCCGGTGGCATTGATGCCGTTACCGGTGGTGGACACGGTCGACATGATGGTGAAGCCCTGTAAATCGATCGTCACATTCGAGGCGGTCACCAAAACCGTGTCCGCGCCATTCTTACTGCTATTGACGAGGTTTCTATTGAGGATATAGCTGCCGGACTTGCTGATGGTGGTCTGTGGTTTCGCCGTGGCAGCCGAGCTGCTGTCGAGTTCGATCACTATCGGCTTCTGTTGCGCGAAAACCGGCGCGCTGAGGAACATGGCGGCCGCCAGCGCAACACAACACATCGCGATGCGAGGGAAAAAAGACTCACCACCATTAGCCATCGAACGTCACCCCTTTTGAAGATCTATTGCACTGCGGTCAACGGAATAAATCCGGTCAGATCGCTTTTCATGCGAATGCGCAAATAATTCAGCGCGATGCCGATGACGTGAACGTTGTGGCCGCGATGCACCTCGGAGAGCTTCTTCGCCCATCGGTTCGGCGCTTCGAGGACCTCGGCGTTCTGGCTCAGCAGGAATATTTTGTCGGTTGGCTTCACCAGTTCAACGTTGGAGGGCGAGATGTATCCGGTCTGCCCGTCCTTCAGCTTCGCCTGCAAATAGTATTTCGTGCTGCCGGTCACGTCGACATACTTTCCGATCGTGGCCTTCTGGAGCTTCTTGCTCGTATTCGACGGCCCCGCGTAGATCCAACCCGCCTGGGTCACCCGAAGGCGAGCGTTGGCGGGTTCGATCTCGGGCGCCGTCGCGGCGACGGCCTTATGCTTGGTGCGATGTTTTTTGGTTGTTGTGCTGGTGGCGCCCGCGGCTCCCGCTTCACTGGGAGTTGAGGCAGGTGGTGCAGTCTCATCCGACGGAACCACTTTGGTGACCGGCGGTGCCGACGGCGCGGCACTGGAAGGGACTGGGGCTGCAACCGGTGATGACCCGGCGGCCGGCGATTCGCTGAGCGCGAGCGCCATCGAAGCGGACGTCGCCAGCAGCATCGCAATGATGAAAAATCCCAAGGTCACGCGCGCCCGCATTGTAAGAGCCGAACCCATCATCCTCCACATCATGCTCATCCTCTTGCCCATCCTCCGCCCTGTTCACAGGACACCTGAAATCGAATTGATTTTGAAATCAGCAGGCGCCGCAGACCACGCATCTGGTCACATCGCACGGCGGCGTCTGATGCTCATAGTGAGCTTTCTTGCGCTCCGACAAAAGGAACCATTTGTGGATGTGATGGTCAATGAAATCCCAGGGCAGAACTTCGTCCTCGGCGTAATGACGTGTCACGTAGGAATCCGGATTCGGCAGTCCGCTCGCCGCACCCTCGCGCGCGATGCGCTTGAGCTCATGCCAAATCTCACCCGCACCCTCGCATCCCGCCGCGTCGAGGCGTTCGAGGATGGCGCCAACCCGGCGGTCGCCACGCGAAACCAGCGTCTGAAAGTACGCCTCGCGCGGCGATTCCGCATCGAGCTCGACCGGCCCCAGCTTCGAGAGCTCGCCGCGCAGCATCGCGATTTTGCTTTTGGTGGCGCGCGGCTCTTCCATTGGATCCCATTGGAAGGGAGTCCACGGCTTCGGCACGAAGGGATTGAGGGAAACCGTTACATGGCCGACGGATTTTTTCTGCGCGCGCGCGCGAGCGAGAATTTTCCCAGTCAGATGCGCGATTTCGCGGACATCGTGCTCGCGCTCCTCGGGCAAGCCGACCATAAAGTAAAGCTTTAAGTTTTCGACGCCGGTCCCGACCATCATCTCGGCGGCTGCGAGGATTTCATCCTCGCTCAAATTCTTATTGATGACCTTGCGCATCCGCTCACTGCCCGCTTCCGGCGCTACCGTTACGCTATGGTTGCCGTTGCGCGCGAGCGCCGCCGCGAGTTGCGGTGAGATGCAATCCGCCTTGAGCGAGGAGGGTGACAGCCGTCCGCCCGCATCGGCGATACTCTCGGCGACCTCGGCCACGCCGGGCACGCTGGCCATCTCCGCGCCGACCAAGCCGATTACGCTACGTTCCGTAAGTCCGCGCCTCGCTTCCTCGATAAGATGCTCGGGGCTCCGATAGCGAATCGGCCGATACATGAAACCGGCGGCGCAGAAGCGGCATCCCCATTGGCATCCGCGGCTTGCCTCGACCAGGTACATATCGCCGAAAACCGATTCCTCGGTGAGGATGAGCGAGGCGGTGGTGAACTGGTTAAGGTCGCGAATCAGTCGGCGGCTGACCGTTGGTTTTCCAGGCCCGCTGTACTCGACCGAATCCAGTCGGTCGCGATCGTCATAAATCGGTGTGAAGTAATCCGGAAGATACGCGCCGGCGACACCGGCCAACTCGCGCAGCCGCGTCGGACGATCATCGGTAGAGCGGGTCTGATGATATCGCGCGAGGAATTCGGGAATCATTTCCTCGCCCTCGCCGATGAGGAAGAGATCGATGAAATCGGCGATCGGTTCGGGATTCAGAAAAACCGCTGATCCGCCCGCGATGATCAACGGCCAGTTGCCGTCGGCGCGATCCGTTCGGCGCCCCGGGATCCCAGCCATCCGCAACATCGAGATGACATTGAGGTAGTCGGTCTCGAACGAAATCGAAAACGCGAGGATATCGAACTCGCTCAGCGCGCGCGCCTCGCTCGAACGATACGATGCGTTCGTTGCGTTTGCGCATGTCGACGCGCTCGTCGGCATCGGGGAGGAAGGCGCGTTCGGCGGCGACCAGAGAATCGCTTTCGAAGATGTGGAAGACGGACTGGAAGCCGAGATTCGCCATCGCGAGGCGGTAGATGTTCGGATAAACGACGCAGACGGAAATATCGCCGCCGGGACTTCGGTCATAGAGGACCTTCTCGGCGGCAAGGCGCTCGAGCGCGCGTTTACGAACGTACATGAAGAGAATCCCGCATCGGCATAGGGTACCGCTTCGATGGAAGCGCGCTCAAGCGGGGGACTACGGCAGAATTCGAAACCGCGCGATGCGCGCTGGACGATAGACCTCGAAGTCCCTGCGATCGACGGTGAATATGGTGGTGATGCGATCTCGTTCGGCCACCCGCACCAAAGCCGCGTCCGCCAGGTCCATCGGCAGATCGTGGTACTTCAGCATCAACTCGCGAATGCGCGGCACATCGTCGCGGTCGAGGTTGGCAAGGCGAATCGATCCATTCTGAATCCAATGCATCAGCCTCGATTGTGCGTCGATCGAGGCGCGCAGGAGGTAGCTCGCTTCAGCCAGCACCGGCCAAACCGTCAGGAGGGGCCCCAGCAGAGTTTCAAGCGTGTGCCGACAGGCCTCGTGCCAATCGTCAGATTTATCCAGAATGGCGACTAGCGGTCCGCTGTCTACCAGCACGACGGGCATCTCTGTCTCGCCTCAACATCTCCGCAAACTTTTCGCCGGTGCGGGTCGAAAGCTGCATTCCGCCGCTATTCCAGCATCCGATATCCGGTGCCATTTTGTCGTAAGGCCGCTCACGCGCGGACTTTTGCCCGACCTTTTCGGTGTAGTCGAGGAGAGCTTCGCGCATGATCTCGGATTTAGTCTTGCCGGTTTCAGCGGCGATGCGATCAATCGCCGAAGCGATGCGGAAATCCAACCGAATACTGAACGTAGCCATGAAACAGAGACTAGCGTAATACGCACCGTATTACAAATGGCCTCCCCATATGCGATGAATCGCTGCTGGGGGAGCTCGTCTAACCAACTGGGTGACTCTACCCAGGAGAACGTCGCATGAAACTTCCTATCGCACTCGCATCGGGCCTCATCCTTTCGTTGACGGCTTTTGCCCCGATGACATTCGCGCAGAATCCTCCGGAAACGGCGGGCTCCGCCACGGGAGGCACCGTTGCTCCCGCGCCCGCCAAGGAAGCGCCTGCCGCACCTGGAATGCAGAGCACCAACAACGCCGAAGGCGAGGCGAGCAGCATCGCGGCGAAAATCGAGCAGGCGCGCAAGCAAGGCAAGGATGTCACGAAGGCCGAGATCGAGGAGAAACAGGGCGAGGCGGCGTTACGTGGAGGATACAAGGCCGAGGCGGCGCAGCATTTTGACCGCGCAAAGCAGGACCTCGGCACGATGTGACGAGCTAGGAAGTTATCCGCTCACGATGCGTGTACACATTGAATGAGGCCTCGCGCAGGAATCCAACCAAGGTGATCCCGGCTTCGTCGGCGAGTTCGACCGCGAGCGAAGACGGCGCGGAAACCGCAACGAGGATCGGGATGCCGGCCGCCGCGGCTTTCTGAACGATCTCGAAACTCAACCGTCCACTCACCATCATCACCGATTTCGACAGCGGCAACATCCGCTGGGCGAGCGCCCACCCGGCGATTTTGTCCACCGCGTTGTGCCGCCCGATATCCTCACGCGTCGCGAGCAACTCGCCGTCGAGGCTGAACAATCCGCACGCATGAAGACCGCCGGTGGATGCGAAGACCTCCTGCGCGGCCCGCAATTTCGCGCCGAAAGCTAAAATCGTCGCAGCCGAAACTTTCGCGCGCGATTCGATCGGGGTGATGCGCTGCGTGATGGCATCGATGCTGGTCTTGCCGCATACGCCGCAGCTCGAGGAAATCGTGAAGTTGCGCTTGAGCCGTTCGCGCAGCCCCGCCGCCTTAACATTTAGAATGACGTCGATGGCGTTGGGCTCGGCCGCGCCTTTCGCATCGCGCACGCGGCGGATTTCGCCGAGCTCGTCGGCATTAGCGATGAAGCCCTCGGCGAGCAGGAAGCCCGCTGCAAGTTCCTCGTCGTTGCCGGGCGTGCGCATCGTCAAGGTGAAGCGGCGTCCGGCCAGGCGAATCTCCAGCGGCTCCTCGATCGCGAGCGCATCATCGATAGAGGTAAAGGCGGCCTCGCGCCACTTCGCCGCCGGATGATGCGCGATTTTGTCCACCTTGTGGTTTGGGATTTTCGCCGAGCTGCCTCCCATACGATCAAACTAGCATGGTCGGCGCGCGATGGTGATGGTAGGCAGATCAACCATCGCGGCGGTTTCGATGCGACGCGGTCGCGGCGAAATGATCGAGGAGGGGGCGGCCTTTGCCGAAGCGGAAGCTCGCAGTGAGCGCCGCGGTCACGAATTCCTTGGCGCCGCGCACCGCGCCCTCGAGGTTGCGGCCGCGCGCAAGATACCCCGCGATCGCCGCCGAAAATGCGCATCCGGTGCCATGCGCTCCGCCCGCGAGGCGCGGCGACTTCAGCGCGAGGAAACTGCGGCCATCATAAAGAAGATCCGTCGAGGCTTCATCGGAGGTAAGATGACCGCCCTTGATGACGACCGCACGGGCACCCAGCTTCACGAATCGACGCGCCGCCTCATGCAAATCCGATGTTGCTTTGATTTCGATGCCAGTAAGCTGCTCGCGCCTCGGGAATATTCGGCGTGATGACGCGCGCGAGCGGCACAATTTCGGCCAGCAGCGCCGCCTCTCCCGCCTTGCTCAGCAGCCGCGTGCCCGACGACGAGATCAGCACCGGATCGACCACCGGCGCCGCGAGTTTGTGTTCGGTGATCGATGCCGCGACGGCCTTGACGATCGACGCGGTTCCCATCGCGCCGATTTTGACCGCATTCGGTTTGCGCTCCAGCGCGACCGCCGCGATCTGCGCCGCGACCATCGAGGGATTGAGCGCCGCGACGCGCAACACCTGCGAGCTGTTCTGTGCGATGACCGCGGTGATCGCAGAAAAGCCGTAGACCTCGAGCGCGGCGAAAGTTTTCAGATCCGCCTGAATTCCCGCGCCGCCGCCGGGATCGCTGCCGGCGATAGTCAACGCGCTGGGACGATTTGCTCGGCTTGCACGCATCTGCGCCTCGACTCTAATGAACCGCGAGTGAAGTGGCGAACCTGAATGGAATCGAGCTGAGGAGGGGAAATCGAAAGCGAGCGCCTGACTTTGAATATTGTATCAACGTGATTTTCCGAATGCTATCCGGGACCCCAATTGCCCACGCTAAGACCGCAGGCGTATCCTTGCCCAACCGATGGCGTCGAATCGACAGAGCGAGTTTCTCAATCTTCCGTTCAAGGAAAAGCTGGAATTCCTTTATGGGCTTCCGGCCCGGCAGAAGCGCGACCTGATTCTCTCCGCGCCCGAGGCCGAGCGGCTGGTGCAATCCTTCTCGCCCGAGACGCTCTTCTACACGTTGAAGGAAATCGGATCCGCCGATGCGGGCGATCTGCTGAGTCTCGCGCTACCCGAGCAGGTCAGGTCGCTGTTCGACCTCGATTGCTGGGACAAGGATCGCCCCAACCTCGAGCGGATGCGCGAATGGATCGAGGCGCTGACCGAGGCCGGCCGCCGCCGTCTCGCCGACGCGCTGATGGAGCTCGACCTGGAACTCGTGTCGCTGCTGATGCGCAGCTACATCAAGGTGCATCGCGTTGATGATCCGAACATCGCTGGCGACGCGCCTGCCAACCGCCTGCTTCAATTCGACGAGCATTACCTGATCGAGTTCATCCGCTACGACCAGATCACCCAGCCCCTGACGGAATTCCTCGAAGAGGTTTTCGAGCGCGACTACAAGTACTACGCCGGCCTGATGGAGGAATCGTACTGGGGCGTGCCTGCGGAGCTGGAGGAAGAGGCGTATCGATTCCGGCGCGCGCGCCTCGAGGATCGCGGCTTCCCTGAATATTACGAGGCGCAGAACATCTTCGCGTATCTCGATCCGACCCGCTTCGACGAGCTACGAACCGGTCACGTCAAGCCGAGCCGCGAGGGTCTGCTCAACGACGAGGAAATTATTCCTCCCGACATGGCGCTTGCGGCCGACCGCGACAATTCGCTCTTCAATGCGGCCCTCGCAGCGGGTTTCGCCGCCGAGGGACAGCGCCAGCTTCGCTCCGAAATGGCGATGGTCACCAACCAGGTGCTGGTCGCGCGCTCGGTCGATTATGGCGACCTCGAAGCGGTGCACGTCGCGGTTGAGATGACGCACAACTACCTGAACCTCGCGCTGGAGCATCTCGCGAGTGGCGATTTAAACGTCGCGGTGGAAAACCTGCGCGACACCCACTTGCAGTTACTGTTTCGCCTCGGCGTCAGCTTGACGATCGATCTCAGAACCCGCGCGCAGGCCGTGGTTGCGAAACTCGGCCTCGATCCCAAGAAGACGCGCGAGATCGGTTACCTCGACACGCCGTATCGCGAGGCCATCGCGGGATTCATGCTGCGCCAGCCGCGCTTTTACGAGGCGCTCGACGGCGGCGGCTCAATCGCGATGCGTGATTTCCGCGCGATGCGCGACCTCCACATCGGCTACGCGCTGGTCGATCAGATCGAGGCGATGCGCGAGTTGTTCAAGGCCATGTTCAACGCCGATATCGCGGCGGCATCGTTCCGTTCCAGCGTTGCCGGCCACGAGATTCGCCTCAGCCAGATAGTGCTGACCGCGCTCGCGCGCGAGGCACTCGATCAGCGCTTCGAGCCCGACCCGATCGAGGCGAGCAGGCTCTCGGAGTTGCATCGCAAGATCATGACTTCGGGTGGCCGTCCCGCGAAACTCAGCGATGGCTTCCATGCCGATGTCGCGGCGGTGCTGGAGATGCGGCTGGAGGATGACGTGCGCGCACGCAGCGCCGACTTCATCAACTCGTGCCTGAACATCATCGAGGAAGAGTTCGCCGAGCTCGATCCCGACGATCGCATCGACCCGCGCTTCATCCGCAGCGTGATGCTCAAGCGCGGCTAACTTCCAAGCCTGGTTAACTGCAATGAGCCGAAGAGACGAGATCCAGCTGACCCCGCAGGAACTGGCCGAATTCCTCGCGCGACCGCATAAGGCCGCGCTCGCGACCGTCGACAAGGATGGTTTTCCGCACGTGGTTGCGATGGGCTATCGCTACAAGGATGGCGTCATCTATATGACCTCATACGGCAAGGCGCAGAAGGTGCTCAACGCGCGGCGCAATCCGAAGGTCGGCGTGATGGTCGAGGTCGGCGATCGCTACTCCGAGTATCGCGGCGTGATGATTCGCGGCACCTGCGAAGTGATCGACGATCCTCAAGCGGTGCGCGAGACGATGCGTGGGGTAGGCGAATCCGCGACTAACGCTGGAGTCCCATCGGGAGCGGCATCAAGTGTGCCGAAAAGGGTAGTGCTCAAGATCACGCCACAGAAAATTGCGAGTTGGGATCATGGCAAGTTGGGCGGCCGGTACTGATTGACGTAGTCGAATACATGCGTACATGGGATGCACTAGCGGAGCATCGACTGACCACATCCGGCGATACGAGCGCGCAGTTCCTCGCGCTCGGCATCGATGATTACCGCGCGGCTGCCCGGTTCATCCATCAACTGCCCTATGGGCGAAATGCGGCCCGTGCGAACTTCCATCTCGTGTTGCCGGAGCGACGCGGGACCTGCAGCACCAAGCACGCGCTGCTCGCCGCACTCGCGATGGAGCAGCGACTCCCGGTTCATCTCACCTTAGGTATCTACGAAATGACCGAGCGCAACACGCCCGGAGTCGGCGCGGTGCTGAGCAATCATGGACTCGCATTCGTGCCGGAGGCGCATTGCTATCTAACCTACAACGAAATGCGCATCGATGTGACGCGCGACGTGGTGAGTCCGACGGAACCCATCATGCGGTTCCTTCATGAGGAGACCATCAAGCCCGCGCAGATCGGCGACTACAAAGTCTCGATGCATCGCAGGTGGATGCGGGACTGGGTGGCGCGCGAAATGCCGCATCGCAACTGGGAAGAGATCTGGAAGATTCGCGAGGAATGCATCGCGGCACTCAGCGCGCCAGCCTGACGGGTCTTCCTGGGTTTCTATCCTCGTAGGGGTTGTTCGGGAACGACCCGCAACGATGGCGCGGGCGCAGAGATTTTCTACAATCGCGACATCTCCCAATCGCTCCCCCGATGGGGAGGTTGGTCGCGATTTATCGCTACCTGGCGAGGAACCCTATCCAGCGCGCGCTGCGTGTGCGATTCAGGAAATCTGCTCCTGATTCTTCGCGATCTCGAAACGATGCGATGGCGGAAATCAGCAGAAGAAGGAATTCCATAATCGCGCGAAGCCGCGCTGGATAAGGTCCCACTCCAGGTTCCTCGCAGACTCGGGACCAACCTCGCCCACCGGGCGAGGGTCCAGATCGGACGATGGAGCAGATCCGCAGCAGAACAGGATTCCATAATCGCGCGGAGGCGCTTCGCCAAGAAATCCTCGCCCCTCCTAACCCGCGCCCGATGAGCCGCGAAGCAGCTGAGGCGGAGCGAAGCGGAGCCCGGAGTGAAGTAAAAAAGGTTGCTCGCGAGGCTTTGCGAGGGGGCTGGAGTGGGACCTTATTCAGCGCATCCTTGTGCGATTGTGAAATTCTTCTCTTCGGGACAGTGCAGAAGAAGCAGAATTCCTTATTCGCGCGCGCAGCACGCGCTGGATAAGGTCCCGCTCCAGGTCACTTGCAGATAGCTCGCGACCCCCCCTCGCGCTCCCCCGCAAACCAACGAAAGTGTTACCTATCCTGCCGGGCGAGGCGAAGAGAGGATCGAGAAGGCCACCGTCTATGTCCCGTGGCTGCGTCCTTGTAGGGGTCGTTCGGGAACGACCCGCAACGATGGCGCGGGCGCAAAGATTCTTGGCGATTGAGATTCCGCTGCGGCGGTTCGCGAACCGCCCTTACGAATCTAGGAAAGACAGCCCTCCCGGAGATGGTAGAGACCGAACCGGCCCGGCGGGGTCATTTCTTTTTACAGAAATCCGCGAGTGCCTCGATGCTTCGGCTGTCACCATCGCTCAACTCCGATGCGATCCATTCATACAGCCGGGCCATGCCCATATAGATTTTAGCGCCTTCGCGCTCGTCGCCGATGAACTCGGCGATCTGCTCCATCTCGGCGACCCATCGATAGGCTTTCGGGAACATGTCGGGAATCGAACGCTCCAGCCGCGTCAGGTAACCGGGTTGGGTGCGCGCCAACTCGGCGCGAAGCGCATCTGCCAGGCCCTCGCGCGAGGCCGCATTGACCATCGCGGTTGCCAGCGCAATGAAACCCTTGGTCATCCCCGCATAGGCGAGCTTCAGCGCCGAGGCCGCGCCGACCGGACCGTCGAGCACCGCGATATCGAGGCCACACCTCGCGAGGCGAGTGAGTTCGTGAGCCTCCCCGCCTGAGGCATAGAACCGTGGACCCTTCGCCGGGTCATGGGTCCCTGCCGCTGGAGGTCCCCCGATGATGCCCGCGTCGATGAAGCGCACGCCGTCGAGGATCCCCTCGATGCGTCGGGTGGTCGCCGGAGCAATGGCGTTGCACTCGACGAAGATGGGCTTCGTTTCGGTACGCAAGATGGGCTCGCGGTAGCGCTCAGCGACCTCGATCGCCACTCCCGGTGGAACGATGGACAATATGAAGTCGGCATCTCGCGCGAGGAGGTGGTCATCCTCGAGGACCTCGATGCCGGCGCGCCTGACGCGCTCGATGCTGGTCGCGCTGCGCCCTTTAAGCGATGTCGTCACCGTCGCGCCGCATTCGCGCATCCGTCGCGCGACCGCCGCGCCCATCTCACCCGCGCCGATGACTGCGACACGCACCGCCTTATCGCTCATACCTGTCCCTTCACCGGAAGCGTGATTCTGAAGCTCATGCCGCGCGAGCGCGCCTCCGGATTGGTTGAAGTTTCAGGGCCCTCGATACCGCCGCGCTCGGCCCATAGTTTACCGCTATGAAGTGAGACGACGCGCTGGCTGAGCACCAGGCCGAGCCCGGTTCCTGAGGGCTTGGTGGTGAAAAATGGCGTAAAGAGCTGGTCCAGTTCGCCTTGCGTCATGCCGCGGCCGCTATCAATGACCTCGATGCGCAGGAACTGGCGGCGCTTGCCCTCGGCAGCGAGGCGAAACTCGGTCTCCATCCGGGTGCGGATGCGAATCCGCCCGTGGTTGTCCATCGCCTCGAGGGCATTGCGAATCAGGTTCAGAATTGCCCGCTCCAGGGCGGGTTCGTCGCCGATAACATCGGGCAGGCTGGGGTCGAACTCTTGTTCCAGCTCGATTTCCGGGGGCGGCTTGGGAAACAGTCCGGCCAGCTTCAGCGCCTGATGGATCACCTTATGGATATTGACCTCGTCCTGCTTGAGGCGGCGAGGGGCGCTGACGGCCAGCACCTGCTCGACCAGGGTAGCGATGCGATTGGCTCCATCCAGGATAACCTCACAGTACTGCTGGACCCGTTGGTCATCGGGATGCCCGGCCGCGAGGAGCTCGGCGGCTCCTTTTATGCCGGTCAGCGGGTTTTTTACTTCATGCGCCAGGCCCGCGGGCGAAAGCCGCAACTGAGGAGGTCCCTCGACGGCGTGCTCGGCGCTCTTTTGATGAGACAAGTCGTGGAGCAGGACGATCGCCCCGCCAATGTGGCCATCTGCGCCAGCGAGTGGCGAGATCTCGGCCCGGACGGTCACCGCTCGCGGCCCGATATTAAACATCGCGTCGGGATCGCCGAGGTTCTGACCGGTGTCGAGGCAGGTATGGAGCATCCTGGCCAGCCAGTCGTTATGCCTGACGATACTGCCGAGGAGCGCGCGCCCGAGCTGCGAGATTCCCAGCATCGTCTCGGCGGCTGGATTGACGGCAATCGGTTTCAGGTCGCTATCAACCACGATGATCGCATCGGCGAGGCCGTCGAAGACATCCCTCCACATATTGCGGGCGGTTTTCTTGACGGTTCGGATGGCGGCAGGCACTCGCGAAAAGTATCACTCCAAAAGGAGTTCTCAAAGAATTCGAGCGGCTAATGTAAGCAGAGATGGCGAAAGGGTAATTTCAGGAAGGGTTTAGTATTAGCCTTTTTAATGGAAGACACGGCTCGGATTCGTTGATCTTCACCGCCTGACTGAATACCGTGTGCCTCGGTCGGAAGTACTAAGCCTTGGAGGTGGGACATGACGGGGGATGATGAACCTGAACCTGAAAGCAGCGACAACCGTCGCCACCATCGCGATATCGGCACTTATCAGCGGATCCAGTTCGGTCGCATTTGCGACTGAATGGCACCACTCACCCGTCACATGGATAAGTTCGCATCCCGAGGCGGGCGAGCCGACCGGCTTATCAACAGAAACTGGCCACCCCGCTGATTCGGTCAATCAGGCGCCGATTCCGTCGGTCTCGCCCATTGACGATTCAACCGCTTCCGCTCCTGCATCGACGAATCCTTTTGACTCGACTGCTGCGGTGCCGGGCGCGGATGCACCGAAATCCACTATAAGTAAGGTTCAGGGCCCGCTCGCCAGTTCCCCCTTCATCCACTCGGAACCTCGGGCGGTCGCGCCCTTTCCATTGCTCCTTAATAGCGCGGTCCAATCGTACGTCAAGAATTTCCTCGATCAGCCCGAGGGATTGAAGCTGGCGTTCGCGCGCAGCCGCCCCTTCCTGCCCGAAATGATCAGGATGATGAAACAGCAGGGCATTCCGGATGACCTGGTTTACCTGAGTTTCGCAGAAAGCGACTTCTCCAAACGTGGCAAGGGACCGTGGCAATTCACTGCCGGGACCGCTGCGCGCTACGGGTTGCGCGTCAACAAATGGGTCGATGAACGCCGCGACCCCATCCTATCGACCAAGGCGGCCGCCGAATATCTGGCCGAACTTCATGATCAAGCGAACAACGATTGGCGGGTAGCCCTCGTTGCCTGGAATACCGGGGCGGGCAACCTTGAGCGTTACTGGTCGCTCCAGGGGTCAAACTACGACAAATTCGCCAACCTTTTGCCTCGGCGAACGCGCCAGCTGCTCAATCGCTTCATGGCGGTGGCGTTCATCGCGCATAATGCCCCGGCATATGGAATCGGCGATATTTCGTATGCGAATCAACCGGCGTGGAGCACCCATATCTTCAGAGGCGGCACACTGCTGAAGAGCATCGCCGCGCAATTTGAGACCTCGGTGTCGAAGCTGCGCGAACTCAATCCCGCGCTGCGTGCCGATCGCGTTCCGCCCAACGAGCGGACCTACGGCATTCGCATCCCGACCGACGAGGAAGCCTCGAACTAGCTGCTCACCGCTTCTTTTCGCGGATCACGCCTTATATTTCACTGCGCTGGTCGCTAATCGCCTGATCTGACAAGATCGATCTCGCGACGAAGTAGCGCCCGCAGTTTCGTGAAAACTCAAGCGACAGAATTCAAAGACCTCGTGACCGAACGGTTCAGGGTTCGCGGGATGCACTGCGCGAACTGCGCATTGACCATCGAGGGCGCGGTGCGAGGCATTCCCGGAGTTAGCGAGGCGAACGTAAACTTCGCCGCCGAGACGCTGACTGTCAGGGCGGACCAGGCGGTCGCCAAAAGCACCATCGAGGAGAGCGTCGCCAAGGCGGGCTACCAACTCCTGGAAGAGGAAACCGGTGTGCGTGCGGGCGAATCGGCGCTCGACAAGGCCGAGGCCCGCCAGAACCTGATGTGGGTCATCGCGAGCGCGCTCGTCGCCGCGTTGGTGATGTACCTCGACATGCTGGGCACCCGTGGTGCCGACCTCCTCGCTTTCGGGGTCACCACGGCCCTCATGTTTACCGCGGGGCTCACCTTCTATCGGGGCGCGTGGATCGCGTTGCGCAACCGGACGGCAAACATGGACACGCTGGTTGCCCTCGGCATCAGTGCCGCCTACGCGTATTCGGTCCTGACCACATTTCCCGAATGGTTTTTCACCGGCCCGCGCTTCTTCGACACCGCGGCCGAGCTGATTCTTTTCATTCGTTTCGGAAAATACCTCGAAGCGCGCGCGCGAGGCCGTGCGATGGCTGCGCTGCGCTCGCTGCTGAAGCTGGTTCCCGACACCGCCATCGTGGCCAGGGACGGCAACGAAATCGCCATCTCGGCGAACGAGGTCCGCGTCGATGAAATCGTCATCGTGCGGCCGGGCACGCGAATCCCGGTTGACGGCGTCGTCGTCAGCGGCGCGAGCGCGGTCGACGAATCGATGCTCACTGGGGAATCGATGCCGGTAGAGAAAGGGGAGGGCGCGAGCGTCGCAGGCGGAACGCTGAACACTTCGGGCGCACTGACCATTCGCGCGACCCGCATCGGCGCGGATACTGCGCTGGCCCAAATAGTAAAGATGGTCGAGGAGGCGCAGGCCGATCGCGCGCCGATCCAGCGCATCGCGGACTATGTCGCAGCGCGCTTCGTGCCTGCAGTCATCGTCATCGCCGCGGCGACCTTCGGTGTGTGGATGTGGCTGGGGCCCGGCCTCGTGATGGCTTTGACTTCGACGGTTGCGGTCCTCGTAATCGCATGTCCATGCGCGATGGGGCTCGCGACGCCGACCGCGCTGATGGTCGGGAGCGCGGTGGGGTTACGCAGCGGAATTCTCTTCAAGCGCGCCTCGGCCCTCGAAATTGTCACCCGGGTGCGCGCGATGTTCTTCGACAAGACCGGCACCCTCACCGAGGGCCATCCGCAACTCGACTCGCTCAAGGTTTTCGACGGCGATGAAGTCTCTGTGCTCAACGCTGCAGCGACCGTCGCCTCGCGCTCAACGCATCCGCTATCTACCGCGGTGGTGGCGTATGCTGACAGTCACGGCATCAAGCCTCGCGCGGCGGAAGCGATCGAAGAGCACGCCGCGATGGGCATGACCGCAAAGCTCGACGGCAAAGAAATCGCATTGGGCAATGCGCACCTGATGGAGAATCGCGGGATTGCGGTCGATGACGCCGCACGCGCGAGCGCCGAAAGCGTCGCCGGATCGGCAGCGACGCCGCTCTACCTCGCCATCGATGGGAGGGTCGCCGCAATCCTGGGATTCCGCGATCGCATCCGCAAGGAGGCGCGCGGCGCGCTAAGGGAAATTCGCGCGATGGGCATCCGCACCATCATGTTGTCGGGCGACGCCGAAGCGGTCGCGCGAAAGGTCGCGGATGAGCTCGGCCTCGATGAGCATCACGCCGAGCTATCACCGGCGGACAAGATTGCGCTGGTCAAGAAATCGCGCGCGGCGGACATTTTTACCGCGATGGTTGGTGACGGCATCAACGATGCTCCTGCGCTGGCGGCCGCCGACATCGGCATCGCGATTGGCTCGGGAACCGATGCGGCGAAGGAGACCGGCGACATCGTGCTCACGCGTGATGATCTTTACGACCTCGTGCGTGCGCTGGTGCTGGGCCGGCTGACCTTGCGCAAGGTCAAGCAGAATCTCTTTTGGGCGTTCTTCTATAATGTCGCGGGCATTCCGATCGCGGCCGGAGTGCTGTATCCGTGGTTCGGCATCACGCTCAATCCCGCGCTGGCCGGTCTCGCGATGACGCTCTCGAGTGTCAGCGTGGTGACCAACGCGCTGTTGCTTTCGGGGGCGCGAACCACGCTGGCGCAAATCGGTTCAGCTGCGCCGGAAGCAGTCGAGCTTCCTAAAGAATCGACGCCAATGCTCGCATGGGATCACCATCCAGAAATCGCAAGCTCTGCGAATGGCAAAATGGACGCAAAGAAAATGGATTCAAAACTGAAGTGTGAAAAATGCGATGCAGAAATCGCTACCCCGATGCATTGTGACCGCCAGATGCATGTCGAAACGGTCGCCGGCGTTAAGAAGCTGGTGTGCTGGATGGGCCCCGGATGTGGCGTCGCTGACATCCCCGCGCATTGCAGCGAACCGATGCACGAAATCCGCACCGCCTGATATCGCGCCAGGGAGTCGCAGGTGAACCCATCGAAGCTGGTGACCGGATACGCAACGTCCAACGGCACGAAACTCTACTTTGAGACGCGAGGCGACGGGCCTGCGCTGGTTTTCATCCACGCAGGAGTGTCCGACCATCGGATGTGGGATCCGCAGTTCGAAGCTTTCGCATCGCGGTTCAAAGTCGTCCGCTTCGATCTTCGAGGTTTCGGGAAATCCACCATGCCCGAGGAGAGCTTCGCTCTGCGCGATGATCTGCTGGCCGTTCTAAACCATCTCGACATTCGCAAAGCCGCGTTGGTCGGATGCTCGATGGGAGGCGCAACGGCGATCGACTTCACCCTGGAACATCCTGAAAGGGTGACCGCGCTGGTACCCATCGGCGCTGGCGTGAGTGGATGGAGCGATTGGTCGCCACAGTCAGTGAGTCTATTTGCCGAGATGATGGATCTGGTGAAGAAAGGTGATGCCAACGGCGCATTCGAACTCAGTGCGCACTATTGGATTGAGGGCCCCTCCCGCGAAGCTTCGCGAGTTGATCCGAAGTATCGGGAGCGCGCCGTTCAGCTCTATAGAGAGAACTTCTCGCTGGAATTTTTTCAGCGCACCGAAACTGCGCTCAATCCACCGGCTATCGAGAGGCTGAAGGAAATCACCTGCCCGACGATGGTGATGATCGGCGACTGTGATGCGCAGGACCTGCGCAGGATCGCCGCCCGTCTCGGGAGTGAAATTCGCGGCGCAAGATTCACGACCATCGAGAACGCGGCGCATCTGCCAAGCCTCGAGCATCCGGCGAAGTTCAATTCACTCCTGGAGAGTTTCCTCGCGACTTTGCGCTATTGATTCTGTAAGCCGAACAGGTGCCGCGCTCCGCGACCCTTCTTCATTTGCCTAAGGTGTATCGGGAGGCCATGCTGCTAGACAGAGATCTGAATGCCTTCAAGCAGAGCCATCAAGGTTGCCGAAAAGCCGCGCCGGAAAGCAGCAGCCGCAGTATCATATGAGCATGACTTCTATGCGTGGTCGTTTGAGCAGGCGCACGCACTGCGAGAACGTCGGACCCAGCAGCTGGATTGGGAAAACCTCGCTGAGGAGGTCGAAAGCTTGGGCAGAAGCGATCGCAACCAGGTGCGAAGCCGACTAGCGGTCGTCGTGATCCATTTACTCAAATGGCATTACCAGCCCAAAGATCGATCGCCTTCCTGGAAGGCAACTCTCAACACGCAGCGCCGAGATCTGGAAATCGTGCTCGCTGATAGCCCGAGCCTTCGGCGATTGGTGCCGGTGCTGCTTGCAGAGACTTATCCGCGCGCGCGCCGCGACGCGGCCGATGAAATGGATCTAATCCCTTCCGCAGCACGCAAGCTTCCGGAGACGTCGCCGTTTACTGTCGAACAGGTTCTCGACCCGGAATTCTTTCCGAACTAGGCGCAGGAAAAGAGGGGCCGCGCGATGCGGCCCCTCTTCATTTTAGACTGGTCCTCGCTATTTGATCGCGAGTGCGTTGGGAGGCGAGCCCACCCCACCCGGGATATTCAGCGGCGCCGAGGTGATGAAAAATTCGTATTGCTTGTCGTTGGCGCAATCCGCCGCCAGTTCCTCGAGGTTCCACATCTCGCCGATCGGCATCCCGAAAAACGCGAGCATATGGAAGTGCAGGAACTCGCTATTGCCCTCCGGCTTCGGCAGCGCTTCGAGCGCGGGCGAATCCGAGGCCACCGCTGCGAGGTGATGATCCCATAGCCACTTCGCTACCCGGTCGCTGCCCTCGATGCCCGGGACTACCGTGTCGCTCGCCAGCTCGGCTTTTGCAGAATCGCTCAACCCATAGTAGAACTGCGTCCATCCGGTTCTGATGAGGAGGACGTCGCCGCTTCGCAACGGGCTCTTCTGCCGCGCGAGGGTGGCCTCCAGGTCTTCGAGCGGAATCGAATCGGCCTTCGAGCAATCGAGCTCTTTGCCCACGCTTTCGTAATAGCGCGCGATGTCGGCCAGCACGCCGCGTCCCGCGATGCCACGACGCGCCAGGTTGTCGATGCCCAGGCGCGTGCCGCCGCGCCCAGTGATTTCCGTTTTCGGCACGCCGTTGTATGCACCCAGCGTAGGATGCATCACGTGGCAGAGCGCATCCCATTGCGAAGAGGCCTGCGGGTAGAAGTTGTCGAGGTAATCGTCGAGGACGAATTCCATCGCGCCGCCAAAATTCTTGATGGTGTGGCGATGGGCCTGGCGGGTGAAGAGCGGCGGATTGGGAACATCGATGGGCAAGTTCAGCGAGAACACTTTCCCGCTCTTGATGGAATCCTTCGCGGCGCGCACCCGAGCCGGCGTCAGCAGGTTGATGGTGCCGACTTCATCCTGATCGCCGAATACGCCCCATGCCGAGCCGGCCGGGGCTCCTTCGCGGACGGGGAGCTGGTCGTAACTCGGAAGATTTTCGCGTGGCGCGCTGGGAGCACTTTCGCGGCGGCGGGCTTCGATGCGGCGCGGGCTTTGGGCTTGACTACGGCGGCCTTTTTGACCACCGCCTTCTTGGCGACTTTAGGCGCGGGCTTGCGGACGTTCTTCGAGGAGGTTTTGGGTTTCGCTTTGGCCACGAGATTCTCCTGTAACTTTGAAAAGGGACACTTGTGGCTCTGTCTTTAGCAATTCAGCCGTCATTCGCAAGAGGGAGCAAACGCGAAAGATTACGGGCTTAAGAACGCCAGATTATACCGACGAGGGTGCCTACTGTTTGTAGATTTTTGCGAGCGCCCACTCCCGCACATCGGCGATGTCCTTGTCGGATTCGCCCAGCTTCAGATAGCGGTTGGCAAAGCCCAACGCATCGTTGGGGTTGTTCAGCAGATGTGACGTCAGCGCGAGCATCTCCAGGTTCTGGGAGTTGTCGGGCATCAGATCGTTGGCGGTTTGAAAGTCGGCGAGTGCGTCATCGTATTTCTTCAGTTCGTACAAAGACCTGCCACGCGCGATGTAGAAACCCGGGTAATCGCCACCCACCTGGATCGCGTGATTGAGCACCGGAATTGCTTCTTCCCATTTATCGTCGCGCTGGAGATCCTTGGCCTGCTCCAGCGAGGGAAATCCCAGTAGATACTTCAGCATCGGGTTCTGTGTGACGCGGGCCTGGGATTCGTTGGCAAACTTATCCATCGTGTCGTAGGAGCCGCCCCATCGCGGCGCCATTGCGAGGATCAAAGTCCGACGAACCTGGAAGCTGAGCGGAAACTTGCCGAGCGCGCGCTTGGAAGCGTCGTCCATCGCGACCGGATCGGATTCCATTTTCGCGGCATTGATCCCGATGAGATAGGCGTTCATCAAATCCGGGTCCAGCGCGCGCGCACTGTCGGCTTCCATGGTCGCCTGGCTGAGTTCCTTTTCCATCTCCACGAAGTCATTAGGCTGGATGCCGGAACTGGGGCCGCCTTCATGGCCACGCGCATGCGCGGCAGCCTGCTCGAGCGCCACGGCGCGCGCGCAATGAGCGATCGCGGAGTCCGGTGAGTTGGCAGCCCATTTCTTGACCTGGTCGGGAATGACCGTATCTGGCAGCGCGAAGGTGCCGAATGCATAGACCAGATTCATCTCGGCGCGCGGGTCGGCATTGGCCGAATTTTCGTAAGCTTTGATCTGCGCTTCGATGGCCGCAAAGTTGCCGGCCTTGAGCTGGTCGAGGATTCCGACCGGGTCCGCATTGACGGCTACATAAAGCCGCTGGACTGGTCCGCGCGTCGCGCTGGCCTGGCGCGGGTGATGCACGACGACGGCGATCGCAATCAGGATTGCGACGCCGACTGCCATCAGGGGCGCATTGGACCGTCCCGCAGGATAGTAGATCTTGCGCGGAATCGGCCTTGATGGTGCAGGCCTCGGTGCAGCAGGCATAACGAACTCCCCAACCCAACCGTCCAAAAGACGGCATTTCCTACAATTCGCTAAATCAATTCTGAAGCTTCGCCACGTACGACGCAACGAGTGCAAGCAGAGCACCGCGGGATTCACATAGGAGCAAAAAGGCGCAGTTAAAGACCGGTGCTGCTGGTTCTCGGGCGGCGAGACAGAAAAAATCTACCGCCAGTAGACTCGATTGCCGACTCTGCGTAGCCTCGCGAAGTGGAGCGCCGCTCCTCAAGAAGTCAACATGGATGTGGCGTGCACAGGGGGAAACAATGTTTAGGTTCGGGGGAAGGGGCGATACGCCTCCAAAACGCACGTTTAACATCGACGGTCGGATGATTCTCGTGCTGGTAGCGATGCTGGTCGCATCCGGCATCGGTGGCGGCAAAGCCTGGAGCGAAACGCCATTAGAGCTGGATCCGCCGGAGGCAAAAGCCTCGCTATGCGGTGCTGGCAATCTGTTCACTTTTGAAAACCGCAACAGCTACCCTATCTGGCTCGGCGAATATGTCGGAGATGTCACGAAAGTTGTCGTCCCGCCGAAGGGTTGGAAGATGGATGCCGCCAGCACAGTAAATCTGTGTACCACGCCGCCCTTCGCCAGCGGCCGATTCTGGGCGCGTACCGAATGCGACTTCGAGAACGATTACCAGAGTGGGACGCTGGACGTGATGACGGGAAAGAGGACTATCCCGTTTAGGACCTGTAACGCGGATACCGATTGCCCCACCAATCCGGACGGCAATACCTACGACTGCCTGGGCGGCGTATGCATGATCGATTGCACCGCGAATGCCAAGCAGACCAACGCATTCTGCCAAGGTGAAATCGGAAAATCCGGCAATACCGATGCGATCTGCTCCACCAATACCGGCGGCAGTTTCGACGTATGCACTTATCCCACTGGCGTAGTGTGCAAGACCGGAGACTGCGCGGGGCTCTATCAATGCGAAGGTTCCTGGACCAATGCCAGTATCGCAACCAATACAGCTGTAACTGGCGCCGCGCCGGCTTCGCTATTCGAACCGACCTCGAACAGTCTCACCGATGTCAATTACGACGTCAGCAACGTCTCCGGATACAACAGCCAGATCCGGGTCACCGTATCTCCCCAACCCAAGGCGAGTTCAAAATTTCCAAACAATTGCTACGAGCCGAAATGCGTGAGCGATCTCAATGGAAGTTGTCCGGTCAACCTCCAGGTCACTGAAGCGCCGGTCATCACCAAGACCGGCGTGAAGTGCGGAGGAGGGACCGGCCTGTATTGCCAAAGCGGGCAATGCGAGGCGTGCGTCGCCGGCAGTGGGCAGTCATGCGACGCGATGAACCAGAAAACCTGCGTCATCGGATGCAACGATCCCGGCGACCAGTGTCTCGCCAATCCCGCCAATGCGGCAAACCTCAGTTGTGCGAGCCCAGTTCCCAGCCCCGCGCCCACGCCTGGCGCCTGGGTGCCCGACGGGTCCAGCTACTTTGCGATGTACCAGTCAGCCAACGAGACCAGCGGATCACCCAACCTCGGAACGGCCATGTCCTCGCAGAATCAGGGGAATCCGACCTGCTGGAGCGATGCCAAATTTACCGGCGATGCCAATATCGACTGCGCGCCGGACCAGGTCTGCGACACCGCCGATTTTGCGAGCCTCGGATTTCCCTCGGGCGTTGGGGTCTGTGTCTACAAGAAGTCGCTTACCCCGACTGGCGACACCGGTGGGCTTGCGCCGCAGATTAATTGCGGGGCGGCGAGCGATCCCGGCGGTCAGGGCGATCCATGCGGCGGCTACTATACGATTGCACCGCACAACCCCGGGGTGCTTCCTCCGCTTTACCCCAATGCGCTGGGCTACACCTGCCAGGATGTCACCATCAACGCGGGCGGTTACAAATCCACCTCGAGCATGGCGTGTGTTCCGGGCTACGGGACCAACGCGGTCGTTGGGCTCGGCAGCCTCGAAACTCCTATGACGGTTACGCCCCCACAAGCGCAGCTTTACACTGGTACCGGCAGCGAGCTAAATCCCGAATGGCTGGCGGCGGCGCGATGGGCCACCGGGAACGGGACCACGCCAGGCAAGCCCTTTTACGAATACTTCTCGAAAGCCTGTCCCCATGCATACGCGTGGACCTATGATGACAATGCGGGTGGCCTTTCATGCGATAGTACCGCGCCGGGGGGCAAAAGTCAGAATGTGAATTTCACCATCGCATTCGGACCGCCCTCGCAACCGATGCCGCCAACGGCAACTCCGACGCCGACTGCGACCGCATCGGCCACCGCGACTCGGACCCCGACTCCAACCGCCACCGCGACTCCGACCGCGACGGTTACCGCCACGCCGACTGCGACCGCGACTTCAACCGCGATGCCTTCGGTCACCGCGACCTCGACCTCGATGATGACGGCGACCGCAACTTCAACTGCGACCGCGACACCAACAACGACGCCCAGCCCCAGCGCCTCGGCGACCCCGGTATGCAAACTTAATTTCTACTTGACCACTAATCCGGCCGGCACGCTCGCGTTCGGAAATGTCCAGGTTAAACAAAGCGTCACGTTGCCACTGATGGTTACCAACAACGAACCGGCCGGGACGCTCACCCTTACGCCGACGATTCACCATCGGAATCCGGCATACTTCATGGTGGCCGGTGGGACCTGCAAGACCAACAATAAGCTAGGACCCGGCCAAACCTGCACGTATCAGCTTACTTTGACCGGCGGTCCACAGGCCGTAGGGGCGGTGAGCACCGACTTCAAGGTCACCGGAACGTTTGGCGCGAATGTGTGTCCGGCCGGCGATATTCAGAGTGTGACGACGACCCTGGCCGGCAACATTGTTGCCAAGTCGCCCTAGCAAGTCGCCCTAGTAGGATGAGAACTTCCTAGATGCGGAGCGCCTCGAGTTCGCGAAATGCGGGCTTGAGGCGCTCCCCCCTTGATGCTACTTTGCTGTGTTCGCTCCTTGCTCCGAGAGGGGCTTAAATCCACAAGGAGGACTGCGCGTGCGGCGCTACGAGACGATTTTCATTATTCGCCCGGATTCTGGGTGAACCACAAATCAAGGACATCATCAAACGCTTCGAGGGACTTGCGTCCTCTGGCGGCGGCGAAATCATCGAGACCGAGGAATGGGGTTTTCGCGAGCTCGCCTATCACATCAAGGGCGAGCGACGCGGCTACTATGTCCGCCTCGACTACGCCTCCGATGCGCCTACGATGAACGAGATCGAGCGCAACCTGAAGCTCCAGGATACCGTGCTGCGGTATCTATCGGTGTTGGTCGAGATGGAGACTGATGTCGCCAAGGCGCGCGAGGAAATCGAGAATCGCAAGCGCCGGATCGCCGAAGCGCGTGCCGCCGCCGAGGCCCGCATGGCCGCTGCGGCCGCGCAGCGTGCCGAGGCGGCCGCCGCTGCGGCGCATCCAGAGGTCGCGCCTGCTGAGGAAGAAATTCCCGACGCCCCCGAGGAAATGACCGAGCCGGAAGGTGGCAGGGAATAAGATCGAGCTGTGGGGCCGCATGATGGGCGAGCCGGAGCTTCGAACTACCCCTACGGGAACCTCGGTCTTGCGAATCACTATCGAGGGTCCCGGCGATATGGGAACCCCAGTCGTGATGACCGGCGAGCGTACTCTGCGGCTTCGAACGGCGCTCAAAAGCGGCGCCGAGATCAGGGTGAAGGGCAGTTTGAAAGCGGTGCGGCGACGCCTCAAGTCGGGCCTCATAGAGACAGGGTACGAAGTTGCGGCTGACTCGATTGAGATTGAAGAGGGCGCGCCGCAAGTAAATTGACTTCAACATCGACCATGAAAGTTCTTCAGAAGAAGGACTTGGCGAAGGTCGGAATGCTAAGATTAGGAACTTAAATGGCAGACGAAGAAAGAAGTGAACATGGCGGCGGTGAGCGTGAGGGCGGCTATCGAGGCCCGCGCGGCGGCGGAGACCGCGGCGACCGGGGTGGTGACGATCGCGGCGGCGAAGGGCGCGGCGGTGGTATGCGCCGGGGGCGTCCCGGGCCGCGCCGCAAGGTATGCCGCTTCTGTGCGGACAAATCGTTGAAGGTCGATTACAAGGACGTTCGCACGCTCCAGAGCTTTATCACCGAGGGCGGCAAGATCGTCCCGGCTCGCACTTCGGGTAATTGCGCGCGCCATCAGCGTCAACTCGCGATCGCGATCAAGCGGGCGCGGGTCGTTGCGTTGCTGCCGTTCTCGACCTTGGGCGTGTGACGGATTTTAGCGAGCAAGCTTAGGTGACGCGTAAGGCAATAATCGGATTGGTTCGGGCGGCGGCGCTCTCGGGAGCGCTGTTCCTCGCGGTCGCCGCGATTCCATTCGTGGGCGGCTTGGCGATGCTGTTTGCCCCAGCGCCAATCCTGATTTTTGCCGTCGGCCGCCTGAGCCCGAATCTGCGCGCCATCATATCGGTGCTGCTCGCCGGCGCGCTGGTAGCACTCGCTGCTGGTGTCACGGCCGGAATCAGCTACGGAATCAGCTTCGGGCTCGCGTCGATATTGATGTGCTACATGCTCGAACGCCATTGCTCGTTCGAGCTGATTGTCCTGGTGACCGCCGGTGTGATGCTTATCGCGGGCAGTGCGGCTGCGTTGATCGCGGCGGGGTCGCCTGATGCGATGCTTACCGCTATTCACCAGTCGCTCAAAGCCGGGATGGAGCGCGGCCAGGAATTTTACAAGACCATCGGCATGGATGCGGGATTGCCTGCCGATACCCAGGCGACCGCCATCGACATCTTCATCCGGCTGAGCCCGGCGCTGGCCGCAATCGGTGCGGCGGCGACGGTGATGCTCAACCTTTCGACGTTCTGGCGCTGGGCGGGCAAGAAGCGGCTTTCGTACGATTTGTTCGGCGAGCTGCCGAAGTGGTCTACGCCGGAATGGCTGGTGTGGGTGCTGCTAGCGGCGGGATTTGCGTTTCAGGGCTTCAAGTATCTCATCCCCATCAAGCCGATTGAGATCATCGCGCTCGATGCGTTCCTATGCGTGGCGGTGGTGTATTTCTGCCAGGGCCTCGCCATCATGTCGTACTACTTCCGGATGCTGGGGATGCCGGCAGTCGCGCGCGTTGCCATCTACGTGATCACTTGTGTTCAACCGGTGCTGGCGATTCTGGTCTGCCTCGCCGGGGTGCTGGATATGTGGATTGATTTCCGAAGACTTAAGCCGCCCAGTCAGGAGGCGGGCAATTTCAGCGATTTCCTTTGATTTCCTTAAATTTGGGACGGGATCAGAAATGAACGTACAGGTCATACTTAACGAGGACGTTCCGAACCTGGGACGGACCGGAGACGTGGTGAAGGTGCGCCCCGGTTTCGCGCGCAACTATCTTTTCCCGCGTAAGCTCGCCGTCGAGGCAAGCCAAAAAAGTCTGCGCGCCTTCGAGCATCACAAGCGCATTGCGATGGGCAAGCGCGAGGCCCAGAAAACCGAGGCGACCGACCTCAAGCGCAGGATCGAGGCGCTCAGCATCACCATCGGCGCGCATGCCGGCGAAGAGGGAAAACTGTTCGGCTCGGTGACCAATATCGACATCGAACGCGCGCTGCGGGAGAAGGGCTTCGCCATCGAACGGCGCAAGATCCATCTTGCGGAACCGATCAAACAACTCGGCGAGTTTACCGTTCCGGTCAGGCTGCAGCCGGAAGTGGAGGCAAGCCTCAAGGTCGAAGTGAAGGCGGAGTAAGGCGGGCCCATGATCAAACTTTACGACTTCCTTCCTTGTCCGTTCGGACAAAAAGTCCGAATCGCGTTGGCGGAGAAGGGTCTGACATACGACCTGGTCCAGGTGGATATCACCAAGGGCGAGAATCGGCATCCTGATTTCTTCAGGCTGAACCCATTCGGGCGGGTGCCGGTTCTGGTCGACGAAGATACCACCATCTACGACTCAACCATCATCAACGAGTATCTCGAAGATGAGTATCCGGAGCCGCCGATTCTTCCGCCGGTCGGCGCCAGCGCCCAGCGCGCCCGCGCCCGACGCCTCGAGGATTTCGCCGATACCTCATTCACACCGCAGGTCGGTCAGCTGATGGCTGAGCTCGGCAAGCCCGACGCCGAGCGCAGCGCGGAGCGCTTGCAGCGGCTTAATCAGGCGGTCGAGCGGGTGCTCGATTATCTCAATCAGGAGCTCGCGGGAGCGCAGTTTCTGGCCGGCGATTTTTCGGTTGCCGAGATCGCGTTCATACCGCGCCTGCTGGTGCTGCCTAATCTCGGCATCGAGGCGGGAACTAATCGGCCCAACATCGACGGCTGGATCAAGCGGCTGCTGGAGCGGCCGAGCCTGCGGAATCTGCAGGGTGTGACGACCGATTTCCTCGCCGGAGTATAAGCCTCAAAAAGGCACGGCCACCTCGAAGGGGGACGTGCGATGAAAAACAGATGCGCCGTCCGGGATCCGGGCGGCGCATCTTTGTACATGTGAACGGTCGTGTATCTGGAAACGGCCGTCCGAGTTTAGACGATTTGCGAGCGGCGTTACAGCCCTAGTTCACCCCGTATCCGTCCTCGTCATCCGAGGTTACCGGCGCGGTGCCCATGATGCGGAACATCAGTTTGGCGGCGAAGAGTTTGTCACCGATCCGGCCCTGAGGCTTCAACGAACCGCCATGGCGGCGGCAGCGCGGACAGGCAATTGGACCGCTTAGGAGGCCGACTGTCTCGGGAGTGATGCGCAAATCAAAGGTAAATCCACATCCGGGGTTGTGGCAGGTGGTGCGATAGACGACGCCCTTGGTGGTTCCGTTGCGGGTGTCTGGTTTGGTTGTGGTCGTGGTCTGCATCTTTAGTACCTCCCCTCCTGGGGGGTTACGCCGAGGCTGCTCTTCGTGAGCTGCCGTTCTTACTCGTTATAGACGTAAGAACTTGAGCAAAGTTTCAAGCAAGCCGTGTGCCTCGCGTTAATTTTTATTCAATTTAGAGAAAATCGAGGAATTGCAACGATAACCGCCCAAACAGCAGCTAATTTCAGGGTACCGATAAGGGACGCGCTTTGAGAATCCATGCACTTTTTGCGACATTTTGTTAAAATGCGGAACGAATCGCAAAAATGACTCCCGATCTGCCTTCTCAGTAGGCAAAGGCTTTCCAGTAGTTTCGTTTACCCTTATATTGGCCTTTCAGGTGGCTGTTGCGGGCTTTCCTCCGCAACAAAAGGGATGCATCTGCATGAGGACTCTTGCGCTTGTGATGGCGGGTGGCCAGGGAACCCGGCTCTATCCGCTGACCCGTGATCGTGCCAAGCCCGCCGTTCCGTTCGGCGGAAAATACCGCATAATTGATTTCGTACTCTCCAACCTGGTCAATTCCGGCATCTACTCCATTTATGTTTTGGTGCAATGGCGCTCGCAGTCACTCATCGAACATTTGAAAGATGGCTGGCAGGTCACCGGGCTGCTGTCGGGCCACTTCATCACTCCGGTGCCCGCCCAGATGCGCCTCGGCGAGAGTTGGTATCAAGGCACCGCCGACGCCATTTATCAGAACCTGAACCTGATCGAAGATAACAAGCCGGATCTGGTCGCGGTCTTCGGCGCCGATCACATCTACCGGATGGATATCTCGCAGATGATCGAGTTCCATCATGAGCGCAAGGCGGCGGTGACTGTCGCGACATTGCCGGTGCGAGTGGAGGAGGGCGATCAGTTCGGTATCGTCGATGTGGACTCGGGTTTGCGCATTAACCGCTTCGACGAGAAGCCGAAGAATCCGCGCTCGATGCCGGGGGCGCCGGGGATGTGCCTTGCCTCGATGGGCAACTACATTTTCGATCCCGAGGTGCTGACCAAGGCGCTCATCGAAGATGCGAAGAAGCCGGGCAGCAATCATGACTTCGGCAAGGACATCATTCCGGGCCTGATCCAGAAGATGCCCGTTTACGCCTACAACTTCATGACCAATCACATCCGCGGCGACTCGGAGCTCAATCTCGCATATTGGCGCGATGTGGGAACGCTGGAGTCTTACTACGACGCCAACATGGATTTGCGCGATGCGCGCCCGCATCTGAATCTCTACAACTCGTATTGGCCCCTGCGGACGGCGTACTACGATCAGCCGCCGGCGAAATTCGTCTTCAATGAGGATGGCCGCCGCGGCGAGGCGCTACATTCTGTAGTGTCCGAGGGATGCATCATCTCCGGCGGCGTCGTGCGCAATTCGGTCCTCGGACGCTCGGTATTCGTCCATTCGTACAGCAGCGTCGATGATTCGGTGCTGATGGACTATGCGGAAGTAGGACGCCACGCGCGCATCCGCCGCGCCATCGTGGACAAGAACGTTAGCATTCCCGACGGCGAGGTAATCGGCTACGATCTGGAGCGCGACCGGAAACGCTTCTTCGTCACCGAATCCGGGCTGGTGGTTATCCCGAAAGCGCCCAAACGAGAGCATGAGTTCCGCCCGCATAACTGATGGGAACGCCCTCTTCGAAGCCACTTGAAAATTTTCCTCCGCACCCCGACGCCCTGGTAGCCAATGGCGCAGTTGCGCCCGAGGATCGTCCCGAGCCTCCGCGCGCGCCAGCCAGCACCAGCGCCAGGATCGCAGGGCGGACGCTAAAGAAGTCGAACCTCCAACTCGACACCCGCAGCCGCGTCGTTTTCTACCTGATGAGCGGGATCCTGCATGCGCTGAGCCTGCTGCCGGATTTCGTCTTATACCCGCTGGGAGTCATCGGAGGATTCATCGGCTACTGCCTGGACCGTCGCCACGTCAAAATCGGGCTGAAGAATCTTTCGATTGCGTTTCCCGAGCGCAGTGAGGCCGAGCGGCGGCGCATCCTTCGCGATTCCTACATCAACCTCGGTAAAGGTGGGGCGGAATATGTCCGCCTCGCCGGATTCTTCCATCTTCGGTTGCGCGACCGTGTCCGCTACGAACGCTTTCACTACTGGGATGAAGTCGCGAGCAGATATCCCGGCAAGGGGATGGTCGTGCTATCGGCGCATTTCGGGAACTTCGAGCTGATGGCCTGTGCGCACGCGATGCATGGTTACCAGATCAACCTGGTCCATCACACCCAGCGGTTTCTCGCCGGCGATGCGCTGATGACGTTTGCGCGCGAACGTTGCGGCGTCGAAATCCTGCGCAAACATTCGGCGGCACGGGCGGTGCTGAAGGCGCTGCGCACCGGAGATATGGTCGGCGTCCCATTTGATCAGAATGCCAAGCGCAGCGAGGCGGTATGGGTGCCATTCTTCGGCGAGCCCGCAGCCACCACCAGTGGACTCGCACGTATGGTTGCGATGTCCGGGGCGCCGGTGATTCCCGCGTTCATCGTGCGCGAGAAGGACGGCCGCCATCATCGCATCGAGATCCAGGATGAGATTCCGATCCAGCGCACCGATGATGCCGAAGCCGACGTGCTCGAAAATACCGCGCGCTTCGTCAAAGTGATCGAGAATATGGTGCGCCGATATCCCGAGCAGTTCCTATGGACGCATCGCCGCTATCGGACCCGCCCCCGCGGCATGGCCCCGGTCTACGATCATTAGCGATTCGCTCTAGGCGCGGCGGGCGCGGGTTAGCGGGCGAATCAAAACAAGAATTGCGACCGCCACCGTCCATGCCGCGAGGCCGCTGATTAGTGGCTGTGAACCGTAGCCTCGCAGCCATCCCGGCAACGCGGCGCCCGCCGAAGTCATTCGCGGCCATAGCTTTGCACCCAGTACGAAACCCGCGTGCAGTCCGATCGGAAGATAGACCGTGCCGGTTTCGAGGAACGCCTCGCCGAGCACGATCCCCAGTAGAAAGAGGCCTACAAAAGTGGGAAGTATCAGCGCTGGGTTCGCCGCATGTGCGAGACTTAGGCCGAGAGTCTCGAAGCCTGCCAGTGGATGAAGGCCCGTGACATAAAACTTCGCCGGCGATCTCACCAGATGAGCGATCGCATAGATCGCGGAACTTAAGAGCAGGGCGGGGGTGCGGCCGAAGTCACCTTCCATCCCAACCATCAAGAAGGCGCGAAAGAATCCTTCCTCGATAATCGCGATGAGGATGGCCGCGAGGAAGTATTTTGGCATCACGGCCCAGATGCCGGCTGAGGTGTCGTCGGCATGCGCACCCATCACGACGGCGATATAGACCAGCGTCGCGATGGCCGCGATCGCGATCAGAAAGCCTCGCGTGGTGCGGCGCATATTCTGTATCGGGCGGTCGAAGCCGCTACGCAGTAGCGGCACGACTCGAAGCGCGTGTGCCTGCGAGATCACGGCAATCGCAACAATCACCATCACTGTGCGATCGAAAATCCGGGGAAAGGGAAAATGAAACCCCATCGCGGCCACGACCGCGGCTGCGAATGGGGAAATGAGCGTCGCAAGCACGACGCTGGCCACGATCACAATCGTCAATCTGAGACCGAACGACATCTTTTGAAAATAGCCGAAGAACCCGAGTTGCAAGTTTGGCACCGTCTGGTACCGATTGCACGACCACCCTGCAAGGCACGATTCGTGCGGATTTAGCCGTCGATGCCCTCGCATCGGCAAACTATGTTTGGAGGGAAGCGAATCATGAGTTCCGCAGGCGCAGTCGCAGAATTCCCCATGCGCAAGGAGAATCCTTCATCATCGATGCCGGCGCTCGACTGGCGCCTCGTCGCCGCTTTTGCCGGCGCCACCGTTCTGATCCATTTCCTGACCAACGGGGCCTACGGCTACTTCCGTGACGAGCTGTACTTCATGGCGTGCGGCGATCATCTCGCGTGGGGTTATGTCGACCTTCCTCCGCTGGTCGCAGCGATCGCGAGGTTCAGCCGCGCCACCATGGGCGACTCGCTCTTCGCGATTCGATTTTTTCCCGCGCTCGCGGGCGGTGCGACAGTGGCGCTCGCGGGCGTTTTCGCATCGGAGCTCGGCGGCGGACTCTTTGCGCAATTCCTCGCGATGCTGACCGCGTTGGTGACGCCGGTTTTCCTCGGCCTCGCCACCATCTTAACCATGAACGCGTTCGATCCGATTTTCTGGATGGGATGTGCGTGGGCGCTGATCCGCATCATCAAGACCGGCGACCCGCGCTGGTGGCTGATGTTCGGAATCTCGGCGGGACTCGGCCTGGAGAACAAGGAATCGATCGTGTTCTTCGGGGGCTGCGTGCTGGTCGCGCTGATGCTGACGCCGCAGCGCGTGGTGATGTTCAACCGCTGGTTTATCCTCGGCGGATTGATTGCGGTGGTCCTCGCGATGCCGACGGCGATTTGGCAGGCACTCCACCATTTTCCGATGCTCGAGGAACTGGCCAACGTGAAGGCGAGCAACAAAAACACGCCGCTCACGATGGTGAGTTTTCTCGCCGGTCAGTTAATCCTGTTGAATCCTCTCGCGGCGCCGGTCTGGATCGGAGGTTTGTATTTCTTTCTATTTTCCCCGAGTGGAAAAGGATTTCGCGTCTTCGGAGTCACCTACATTTTTTTATGGATTGCCTTCGTCGTGCTGCGAGGCAAAATATACTACCTCGCGCCGATATATCCGGTGGTTATCGGGGGCGGGGCGGTCTTGCTCGAAAGCGTGAGCGCACAGATTTGGCGTCCGCTGATTCGTTATGCCCTTCCAGCCATCGTGCTCATCAGCGGAATATCGCTCTCTCCCAATGCGATCCCGATCCTGCCGGTCGAGACCTTCATCAATTATGAACATGCGCTTCGCATCCAGGCGCCGAAGACCGAGACCCTGCGGCTGGGAGACTTGCCTCAGATCTATTCCGACATGTTCGGCTGGCAGGAGATGACGGCGAAGGTAGCAGTCGTTTACCACAGCCTCACCCCAGAAGAGCAGGGCGTGGCGGCCATTTACACGCAGAACTATGGCGAAGCCGGTGCTATCGATTTCTTCGGTCCGCGCTATGGGCTGCCGGAAGCGAACTCGGGCCACATGGCGTACTACCTCTGGGGTCCGCCCCAGCGTCCCATCAAGGTTCTGATCGCGCTAGCGGGCGATCCGAACGCCTATCGTCGCGCGTTCGGTGAGGTCAAGGAGGTGGCGACCTTCGGCACCAAATATTCGATGCCGAACGAACACGGGGCAATCTATTTGTGCGAAGATCCTAAAGTCGACCTCAGGAAGCTATGGCCGGGGACGAAACAGTACCGATGAACTCGGTTATCTGCTTCGCTCGGGCCGCCGCTGGGGATGCAACACGACTTCGACCGGGCACACGCGGGTGGGCGACTTCACGATGCTCAACACCGCCGCGGCGACATCATCGGGCGACAGCATCAACTCGCGATCGAGGCGCTTATTGTTTGGAATCAAGGTGGTGTCGACCAGGCCTGGGACAATCACCGATACCTTGATGCCATGCTCACCGAGTTCCGCGAAGGCCGAATGTGTGAACGCGACCAGTCCCGCCTTGGATGCCGCATAAACCGCTTCGCCGGCTGCCATACTGCGCGCGGCGACCGAGGCGATATTGATGATTGCGCCGCTGCCGCGCTCCGCCATGGTCTTCGCAGCCATCTTGGTCAGCGCGATTGGCGCGCGCAAATTTACCGCGAGGATTCGGTCCGTGTCCCATGGCCGCATCTTGGTTAATGAAGTTCTAGGCGGAGCCCATCCGGCATTGTTAACCAGAACATCGACGCGGCCGAAAAGATCCAAGGTAGTTTCGACGACCGCTTCCGCGCTTTCCTCATCCGCCAAATCTATCAGCACGATGAGCGCGCGCTCGAGGGGCAGAGCGCAGAGACGCCGCGTCTCCTCGAGTTCTTCCCGCGTCCGCGCCACCAGGCATAATGAGTATCCTTCGTTCGCAAGAGCCAGCGCGATCGCGCGCCCGATGCCGCGGCCGGCGCCAGTGACGATCGCTACCGGATGCGGATGCATTTCCTCCATTCAGGCCATCCCTTTGACCAGGGCGCTGACATAAACTTGAGCGCTCGTTGCAACTTGCACAGACACGCATCATAACGTGAGGATTCAGGCTGCGGCCACTGACGGAGAAGTAAATGAATCGCCAGGTTTTTCGCGAGTACGACATTCGGGGAATCGTCGAGGACGATTTCGCCGATGATTTTATTGTCGACCTCGGGCGCGGCTATGCAACCATGCTGCATCGCGCGGGCAAGCACAAAATCACCCTCGGGCGCGATTGCCGGCTCTCCTCGCCGCGGCTGCACGACCTGCTGCTCGAAGGATTGCTTCCCAGCGGCATCGACGTGATCGATGTCGGCATCGTGCCGACGCCGCTGCTCTATTTCTCCGTGCTGCACTGGAAGATGGATGGTGGCGCGATGATCACCGGCAGCCACAACGCGGCTGAGTATAACGGCTTCAAGCTCGGCGTCGGTCCGACCACAATCTTCGGCGCCGAAATTCAAAAGCTCGCCGATATCATCGAGAAGCGCGACTTTCACAAGGCTGCGAGCAGGGGTGCGCTGAATGAGGTCGCGATTTTGCCCGAGTATGGCGATTTCATCCGCGCCAACATCAAGCTCAAGCCGGGGCTCAAGGTCGCGGTAGACGGAGGCAATGGATGCGGTGGCGTGGTCGCCGAACCGCTGATGCAGGATCTTGGTGCGCAGACATTCGGTATCCACATCGAGATGGATGGCCGCTTTCCGAATCATCATCCCGACCCGACGGTCGAGGACAACATGCGCGACCTCATTGCGGAAGTTGCGAAGCGCAAGGCCGACATCGGGATCGCCTACGATGGCGACGCGGACCGCGTCGGCGCGGTCGATGAGAACGGGCGCATCGTATGGGGCGACGAGCTGATGGTGGCCTTCTCACGCGCGATCCTGAAGGAGCAGCCGGGCGCGGCGATTATCGGCGACGTGAAATGCTCGCAGCGGATGTACGACGATATCGCGAAACACGGCGGCCGGCCCATCATGTGGAAGACTGGCCATTCGCTGATCAAGAGCAAGCTCAAGGAGGAGCATGCGGCGCTGGCCGGCGAGATGAGCGGGCACATGTTTTTCGCCGATAAGTATTTCGGCTTCGACGATGCGATCTATGCGTCGTTTCGTTTGCTGGAAATCGTCAGTCGCGAAGGCAAAGGCCTCGCGCAGATTCTCGCCGACCTGCCGAAGAGTTTTTTCACCCCGGAGATTCGCATCGATTGCGCCGACGACAAAAAATTTTCGGTCGTGAAAAGAGCGGCGGAGTACTTTTCGAAACACTACGATGTCATCGGCATCGACGGGGCGCGCGTGAAGTTCGACAAAGGATGGGGACTGGTGCGCGCATCGAATACGCAGCCCGCGCTGGTGACAAGATATGAAGCGAGCGACCAGAAAAGTCTCGACGAGATTCGCGCGATCTTCGAAGCCAAGCTGAAAGAATTGGGTGCGATGTGAGAAGCGACCTGGTCCCAATCGCAAGCGACCTAACCCCTAGCCCCTTCCCTTTAGGGAAGGGGGAAAGAGAAAGAGCGTAGGTCGTGGCGTCGGGGTTACCCAAGGCGCCGGGCAAGGCGTCTGCGCTCATCATCGCTGGAGGAAAGGGAACGAGGTTCTGGCCCGCCAGCCGCGAGAATCGTCCCAAGCCACTCTTTTCGATCGATGAGGGGACCACGCTGCTGAGCGAGACGATCGGGCGCCTGCAGCCGCTCATCGCGCGCGATCGGATTTTCGTGCTGGTCACGGCGGCGCAAAAAAAAGCCTTCACCTCGGCGATCGAGGGCGTTATTCCCGCGAGCAACCTCATCCTCGAGCCCGAGGGGCGCGGTACTACAGTTGCGATCGCATATGGCGCAGCGGTGATTCGCCAGCGCTTCGGCGAAGGTCTCGTCGCGGTAATGCCGGCGGATCATTACATCGCACCCGCGAGTGGGTTTCGGAACACGCTTTCGAAGGCACTCGGGCTGGCCTCGAGCGAGAACGCGATCGTCGTGATCGGCGTGACGCCGAATCGCCCGGAGACCGGTTACGGCTACCAGGAGATCGGCGCGAGCATCGGCGGCGGCTATCGAGTGAAGCGTTTCGTGGAGAAGCCGAGCGCGGCAGCTGCCAAGAAGATGGTCGCCTCGAAGCGTTTTCTCTGGAACGCGGGAATGTTCGTGATGACCTCCGCGACCCTCGATTCTGAGCTGACGCGACACGCACCGACGCTCGCTGCCGTGGCGGATAAGCTCGCGACGCTCAAGGGCGCGGCCTTAGCGAAGCTCTACCATCAGCTCGATTTCGATTCGTTCGATCGTGTGATCATCGAGCGCACACCCAACATCCTCGGCGTGAAGGCTGATTTCAGTTGGCATGACGTTGGGACCTGGGAAGGTTTGTGGGAAGCGATGGGTGGGCGCGAGAAAAACGTCACCGTCGGTCAGGTGCTAACCCTCGAATCCAACGGTGTGCTCGCCCACAGCAACTCGCGTCTAATGGTCCTGCTCGGAGTGAAAGATATTGTCGTGGTCGACACGCCCGACGCACTGCTGGTGATCGACCGCGCGCGCTCGCAGGACACGCGCAAAGTGACCGAGGAGCTGAAGCGCCTTGGCCTGCACAAATATCTCTAGTCGAGCGCCTGCGGATCCAGCTTCGCGACCAGGCGGCGCAGCTCATGCTCATCTTCCGCGGCTTCATCCGCGATTTTCATCAGCGTCTCGCCGAGGTGCGAATTTTCGCCTTCGCCCTCCCATCGCATCGCATGTTGGTGAAGCTCGCGCGCCCATAGCAGCAGCATCTCGAGGTCGTTGCTGAGACGCTCCCAACTGCTCGAGCCCTCATGCGGGACTGATTCGGGAGGTCGCGGCCACAGATTCCTCTCTGACAGCATGTGGCGCATCGTTTTTTCGTGCGCGGCTTCCTTCTCGGCGATCTGGCGCACGCCTTGCGCGATTGCCGGATAGGTCACGCGCTCCGCATGACGACGGAGGCGATCCGCCAACGCTTCGGATTGGCCCGCGAGGATCGCGAGTTCGTCGATCAGGGGCGGTCCTGAGATGGCGTTTCGTAGCTTGTCGATTAGTCCCATTTCCTGCACGATTCTCCCCACTTCCTGCCGAGCACCGGCGCAACATTCCTACATTATTCGTGCGCCGTATTCCACGGATGCCAATGCATCGCGCAGGGCCGGTGCGCGTCTGTATAATGGATGCGGCATCGAACAGAAGGACAACCTGTGGCACGTCGCCCCTCCGGAATTCGAAAAAGCGCACTCGCAAAATGGTGGCGGAGGGGGCCGCTCTCGCGCCGCATTCGCATCGCGGCAGGTGCCGGATTCCTCACTCTCACCTTCGCACTCGGATTCTACCTCGCCGGTCTTTACGAAAGCATCTCGACCCTGATCGAAGAGCGTCATGCGGCACTTACTTCGGCAATTTATTCAGCGCCGACAACGCTGCAGGTTGGCGATGATATCGATCATCTGAACCTCGTCGAACGGCTGCAGCGGCTTTCCTATACCCAGACGCAATCGCCTACTTCGCCAGGTGAGTTCGCCATGATGCCCGGGGCGATATGGATAAACGTGCGCGATTTTCGCGCGGGCGCGAACCTTCATCCCGCCGCGCTGATCCGTTTAGTGCTGCATGGCAAGAAGATTACCGGTATCGGCGATGCTTATGGCGTCGCGCAGAAACGCGCGGCGCTGGAGCCCGAGGTCATCGGCAGGCTGCTTGCGGGGGCCCCTGCTGAGCGCGTCGAGGTGCGCCTCGGCGACCTCCCGCCGTACCTGGTGAAGGGCCTGCTCGATACGGAAGATCGCTGGTTCTACTACCATCCGGGTTTCGATCCGATTCGAATCGTCGAGGCTGCCTTGAATGATTTCCGGAGCCATCACCTGAGCCAGGGCGCCAGCACCATCACGCAGCAACTCGCACGAACTTTTATGGATCGCCACGAGCGGAGCTTCTCGCGCAAATTTCGCGAGCTCGCGGTCGCCCTTGTGATTGAATTTCGGCTCAGCAAGAACGCCATCCTCGAGCGCTACATCAACGACGTGCCGATGGGTGAATACGACGGCACGCCGATCGAGGGCATGCCGCTGGCCGCGCGTTATTTCTTCAACAAGGATTTGCGCGAAGTCACCCCGGTCGAAGCGGCGACGCTGATCGGAATGATCCAGGCCCCGACCGCATACGATCCGCGCCGCCATCCGGATTTATGCCGCAAGCGGCGCAACACTGTGCTGGTCATCATGCGCGTCCATGATCTGATCGATCAGCCGACCTATACTGCGGGCACCACCTCGCCAGTACAGGTCGCGAAGATGCCGGGGCTTCGGCGTGCGCCATATTTCACCGACTACGTGACAACTTTTGTGAAACGATTGCCGGGGCTCGACGGTCATCTCGATGGCCTCAAGGTGTACACCACGCTCGATCCGGAATATCAGGCGGATGCGCAGGAGGCGGTCGAGAGTAACCTCGCGAGGATCGAGAAATCGCGGCGCGGCCTGCGGCGCAAGGATGACAAGGATCGCCTCGAAAGCGCGATGGTGGCGCTCGACGCCACCTCGGGTGCGATCGTGGCAATGGTCGGCGGACGCGATTACGCATCGAGCCAGTTCAATCGCGTGACGCAGGCGCAGCGCCAGCCCGGCTCGGCATTCAAGCCCATCGTGTATCTGGCCGCGATGGATCCCGATCGCTCGCCGCTGCATCCGCCGCTTACGCTCGCCTCGGTGCTGCCCGATCGCCCGATGTCATTTGGCGGATGGGCGCCGGTGAATTTCGAGCACACTTACCAGGGGCAAGTGACGGTGGTGCAGGCGCTGGCGGAGTCATTGAACGTCCCGACTGCGTATGTCGGCAGCGAACTGGGACCGCCACTGATGGTGCGCACCGCGCACGAGATGGGAATTCATGGGGATCTTCCGGCGGTGCTGCCGATGGCGATCGGCGCCGATGAGGTGACGCTGCTCGAATTGACCTCGGCGTATCAGACCTTCGCGAGTATGGGTGAGCAGGCGACGCCGTATGCGGTCCAGTCGGTCGTCGATGGAGCAGGGCGCGCGATTTATCAGCATGCGCCGCAAACCCAGCAAGTCATCGATCCGAACGTCGCCTACCTGATGACCGGTGGATTGAAGGCGGTGCTGCGTTCCGGGACCGGCGCATCATCGGGGCGGTTGGGAATTGATTTTCCCGCGGCGGGGAAGACCGGCACCTCGCAGGATTACAAGGACGGATACTTCATCGGCTACACGCCCGAAGTGGTATGCGGCGTGTGGGTGGGTTTCGATCAGCCCGCGCCGACCGGCATGACGGGAGCACAATCGGCGCTGCCGGCGTGGGTCAATTTTATGCTCTCGACGGCGCCCGATGACGCGCAGGATTTCCCGATCCCCTCGGGCGTCCAATTCGCGACCATAGATCCAGCCTCGGGAGGGCTGGCGACACCGGCATGCCCTCGGACAGTCCGATTGCCCTTCCTGATTGGGTCCGCGCCGACGCAACAATGTTCGCTGCATGGCGGCCTGTTCGCCTCGCTGCCACCGTCCCGTCCGCCCGAATTTGCCGTCCCTGCGGCAGCATCATCGCCGGTGCCCAACGCCGCACCAACGGCGACCAATTCAGATGTATTCGGCCGAATCGGAAGTTTTTTCGGTTCGCTGTTCGGTCATTAACCCCTGTCTGGCCACGCGTAAGCTCATAAAAGCTTAATAGCGACGTTAAAGTGTTGCATCGCACGGGCGATGCGTCCAGAATAAGATACAGTCAAGCTTGCAGGTTATTTAGCTGATGCTTCGTCCTTTTTGCGCTGCGTTGCTTATTTGTGCTGCGGCTGCGATGGCTCCCTCAACTTTCGCCGCCAGCAAACCCACGCCGGTGCCGCGTCCTCAAACCGGTGATGTTTTGATCGCGGGCGGTATCGCACTCGATGGCAATGCGACCAGCTCGGCCGAGTTCTACAGTGTCGCAAAGAGGAAGTTCCTGGTCACCGGCGCGATGAGCACCGCACGCGCTGGTCATCAGATGCAGTGGTTTCCTCCGTCGCCGGAGCGGACCGTGAACCGGGGCGTTGCCTTCGGAGGTTTCACCGGTACCGCGACCATCACAGGATCGAGCTCCATCAGCTACTCCATGAACATCCTGGACAATGCCGATGTTTACACGCCCTCGAATGGCGCCTTCGCGCCCGATCAAGCATCCGAGGGATGCACCATGGCGAATGGACGCGCGCTGTTCGCATCGGTCGCATTCCCGGGCAACCTGAGCATCGATTTCCTTCAGGGCCACGTGCTGATGATTGGCGGCCTGTGCAACGCGCCCGACCTCGAGAGCTGCCGGACCGCGAACATTCTTCATCCAAACGAAAGTGAAATAAACGGAACCTCAAATCCGAAGGTTCCGATCATGATGGAGACGCTGACCCTCCTCGCCGACGGCACCGCGCTGATGACCGGCGGCATCGATGATTTCTCCGGTACCATTACCAACAGCGCCGAGATTTTCACTCCGTCCAACGAATACTTCGTGATGCTGACGGCGCCGATGATGGAAGCGCGCGCGGGCCATACAGCGACGCTGCTCAACGACGGTACGGTGCTGATCGCAGGAGGCATCGTCAACATGAACGGCATGATGACCGCGGTTGATTCGGCAGAGATTTACAATCCCGTCACACAAACATTCAGTCCTGTCCTGGCGTCGATGACGTGGCCGCGAACCGGGCATACCGCGACGCTGCTGAAAGATGGCAGGGTGTTGCTCGCGGGCGGCTACAACGGGACCTCGGAGTTCAGGCTCACCGGCAGCACCAACGGCGATACGCTGACGTGGTTGACGATGAACGGATCGATTCTCAATACGGCGGAGCTTTACGATCCGAAGACCAAGACCTTCGAGCCGGTGGGAGGCATCAACAAGAAGACTGGGCAGCCAATCGCGGCGATGCGGTCGGCGCGCTTCGAACATACCGCGACGTTGCTGGCCAACGGATCGGTCCTCCTCACCGGAGGATTCGGGCCCGATAATACGAAGCCCATCGATGAGCTAAACAGCGGCGAGCTATTTATCCCGAACAAAAACAAAACCACGCTTGGCCGGTTCGCCAGCGCCGGCACGATGATCTCAGGCCGCGCGCTGCATACCGCGGTGCTGGTTGGGAAGTAGCTCCTATACCGACACTTTAAGTGTCATGCGCGCTTGGGAGCTGATGCCCTCGCCGAGCTGATGATCCTGCGCCAGTTGCGAGGCGCCGTTCCCATCGGTCGCGCGCACCCGCATGACGATATTGCCGGACTGCTTTGGCACCAAGCGGTATCTCCAGACGGTCCAGACGTATGGCGACTGATTGTCGATGATCTCGGCTTTGCGCCAGCTCGCGCCATCATCGAGGGAGACATCGACTCGCTTGACGCCCGATGGCCCCGCCAGCGCCCATCCGTAGAATTCCGTCGGCCCGCCGATCGAGACAGACCCGCCGAGGTACGACATGAGCCCATCGGGCGGGCGCGGCGAGAAAAATCCCGAATTGACCTTGCGCCACGCGGTATGACTCCATCCGCGCTCCTCCCAATAGCCGCGAAACGCGACGGGCAGGAATTCGATCTCAGTGATCCACTTGGGCTGCTTCATCCCGTATTTGCCGGGGATGAAAATGCGCACCGGGAAGCCATGTTCGCGCGGCAGTGGCTGCCCGTTCATCAGGTAGGGCAGGAAATTGTCCTCGCGCATGATCTCCTCGCGCGGCACGCCAGTGTAGTAGCGGTCGGCCGCGCGCATCGCGACGTACCTCGCCTCAGGCTTCACTCCTGCGCGCTCAAGAATCGGCTTCAGCCTGGTGCCGACCCAGTCCGCATTGCCGATGGCGGCACCATCGGGCGGATTGGAAATGCATTCCAGCGTCAGGGTCTGTTTGAGTTGCGGAAGCTCGCGAATGTCGGTGTATGAAAGTTCGAGCGGATGTTCGACGAGGCCCGAGATCTTGAGACGCCAGGTCGCGGGATCGATGACCGGTATGCCTCCGTACGAGGTGACATAGAATTTGTCATTCGGTGTGACGCCGCCAAAGCGCGGAGCCGAGGCTGCCGCGCTCGCGAGCTTTACCGCAGTCGGCAGATTGGCGAGCGCGAGTGCCGACCCAGCCAGCCGCACGAACTTCCTGCGTGTCATGATGGTTCAACATTAGCATCGCGCGCGCGGTTCCGGGATGAAGGCAAATCGGCGGAAGGAGGGGAATCAGGCAAAACACCAAGACACCAAGGTCGGACAAGTGACGATCAGTCGGTAGGCGCAGGATCAAGGGGTCGCGGTGAGAAGAGAGGAGCAGGCCATCAGAAGCGGGCCGCAGCGGCCCGCTTCGAACGCCAAGGGAAGATCAAGAAGACATTCAGTCGGGTCGCTCAATGTCCGGCGGGAGCTTAGGTAACGCTGTCCCGGCTCGGTACTTCTTCCTTTACTCCTCCCTTCGTGCCGAGAAGGGCCGCTGCGGCCCGCATCTGCTGGCTTGCTCTTCAGGGCACAATCTCTTGATCATACGCCTGAGCGAAAAGTTCCAGCGGTCCGACCTTGGTGTCTTGGTGTTTTGTCTGGATCTTCTCCTCGACTAGGCGGCGTCGTCGGGGTCGTCGTTCACAATACCATCCTCATCGACAACCACCCGCTCATCCTCGATAGGCGAGGGCGGCAGCGGCACGACGGTATCCGAGAGCCGCCGCGACACGATGATGAACGCCGAATGCGCGATCATCCGATGCATCGGGCGCACGCTCATTCCTTTGACCTGCCAGAACCGCAGCATCGTTTCGAACGACTCGATTTCGCCGAACGACGGCGACTGTTGCAGTTGCTCGCAGGTGTCTTTGAGCTGCACCGTGGTGGGAACGTAACAGACCAGCACGCCGCCCGCGCGAAGCGCCTTCGCGGCGACCGGCAGCGCGCGCCCCGGCTCCGGAAGATCGAGGAACAGGCGATCGACGCCGGTTTCCTCGAACCCTTGGTAGAGGTCATGCAGATGGAGCGTCCAGTTGGGCGCATCGCCGAAAAATGTCGCGACATTTTTCTTTGCCGCGGAGGCGAAGTCCTCGCGGATCTCGTATGAGATCACTCGGCCGTTCGGCCCGACCGCCCGCAACAGCGCGATCGTCAACGCGCCGGCACCGGTGCCGCCTTCGATCACGGTCGCGCCCGGGAACACATCGCCCCAAATCAGCAAGGGACCGGTGTCCTTCGGATAGATGACCTGGGCGGCGCGCGGCAGATGCGGGATGAGATCGGCGTAAGTCGGCCGCAGTACGAGATACATCTCGTTGCTGGAAAATCTGACCCGCGAGCCTTCCTCGACGCCGATGACATCGTCGGCCATCAGTTCGCCGCGGATGAGCAGCTTGACGCCGGGCCGCAGAATTTTCAGGTAGCGGCGGCCTTTGCGATCGATGAAGAGGGCGGCATCGTTGGGCTTAAACTTGGAATCCAAAGTGGTTTACCGATATTCGCATGAGCGGCGCCGCGCAACAGGGGAGAGGAAAAAGCGAAGAGAGGAGCCAGACAAAACACCAAGACACCAAGGTCGGACCAGTGGCGATTTATCGGTAGGCGCATGATCAAGAGAGCATGCCGGGAAGATAAGAGCAGGACCATCAGATGCGGGCCGCAGCGGCCCTTCTCGAACACCAAGGGAAGATCAAGAAGAAAATCCGGTCAAGCCTTAGATGGCGGTTAAAATTTGGTGTCTCGTTGATCTGGGCTCCGATGCCTCTTCTTTACCCTTCCCTTCGTATCGAAGAGGGCCGTTGCGGCCCGCATCTGCTGGCTGCTCTTTTCTTCTCGCCACGACCCCTTGATCCTGCGCCTACCGATAAATCGCCACTGGTCCGACCTTGGTGTCTTGGTGTTTTGCCTGATTCTTCTCCTTCAATCGGCTTGGCTACTTGACCGATCGGGTGGGCGCAACTAGGTTTATCGATGCTGCCCGACCCCGGATTCTACCGAGCGGGCGGCCATTACATCATCACTGATGATTTGCGACTGCGTAGCCGGCGGTTCATATGCGAGAGGCGTGTGAGCACCGGCTTGATGCTTTATAATAGACTCGAGGACGAAAATTCATGGCTGAGAAAAAAGCAAAAACTGCAGAAAAGAATCCCGGCGAAGTTCAGCATAAGCATCTGTGCGGCGAATGCGGCGGGGATGGCAAGGTGACCAAGTTCGCAGGCTTCGGCCGCAAGGGCTTCTACGTCGTGTGTGAGAAGAACGCTGCCCACGTTGGACGGCTGCGCTAGTTGCGATCCGGAATGGGAGGCGTGAGCTAAATGGCGCGGACCAAGAAAACGGCTAAAGCCTCCGCCAAGAAGGACAAATACGGCAGCTTCGATGACCTGACCGAAGAAGCCGACGAAGATGCGGATCTTCCCAAGGACGAAGCCGGCAGGCGCAAGATCAAGCGCCAATACACCGATCTGCTCGGCATCCGGATCGAGAAACTGCGGGGCCGGATTCTCAATCGCGAGCGCATCAACAAGACCATCGAGGGCATCTACTACATCTGCGTCGATTGCCTGAAGGTCTGCCATTCGCTCGACGACGGCTTGACCGAAGACCCCAATAACCAGCAGAACATGTGCGCGGCGTGCAGTAAGAATCGCGCTCAGGCAGCGGCCGCCGAGGCGAAAGCGGCCGCGAGCCCCGCGCATCCACCGCGCTCGAGTTCGCGTAAGCGGGCCTCGGCCTGAAGCGCCCGCAACATCGTAAATCCGGCGAAGCCGACAACGTTAAAGCATAGAAGGTAGATCAGAAGATCGATGGCACTGCAGCTAATTCCTCCTGATGTGAATCTCGACTTTGTCGGCAAGCGAAAATTCTTCGTCGGTCTTTCCGTTCTCATCAACCTCGCGTCGCTCATCATGCTTTTTACCGTCGGCCTCAACTATGGGGTCGATTTCTCGGGCGGCAGCGTGGTGCAGATTCGGATGACGCAAAAGGCCGGCCCTGACGCTATCCGCAAAGCCCTGGTGCCGTTGGATTTGGGTGAGGTCTCGGTGCAGGACTTCGGCAGCACCGGGCAGGAGTTCCTCGCGCGTTTCGAGAAGCCCAAGGGTATCGGCAGCATCGGACCGAAGATTGAAGACGCGCTCGCCAAACAGTTCGGCCCCGGCCAGGGCAAGGTGGTTCGCGTCGAAACGGTTGGCGCGAAAGTCAGCAAGGATCTCAAGTTCGATGCGATCGCGGCGATCACGGTCGCGACGCTGTTCATGGGCGTCTTCATCGCGATCCAGTTCCGTCACGTGAGTTGGAGTTTTGGCACTGGCGCCGTCATCGCCCTGGTGCATGACGTGCTGGTCGTGCTGCTGGCCCTGATGATCACGCGGCTGGAATTTGACCTTACCACTTTGGCCGCGCTGCTGACGGTCATCGGTTTTTCGGTGCATGACACCATCATCGTGTCGGATCGAATCCGCGAGGATGCGGGCAAGCGGCGGCGCGAAACCCTGGCCACGGTGATGAATCGCGCGATCAACGAGACGCTGTCACGCACCATCCTGACTTCGGGCACGGCGATCGCGGTCTTAATCGCGCTGCTTTTGTTGGGCGGACCGATTCTGCGGCCGTCAGCGTTCACGCTGCTGGTCGGCTTCATCACTGGAACTTACTCGTCGGTGTATATCGCGGGCCCTGTCGTTCTCTTCTGGGAGAGTCGGGTGAATATTAAGACCCCGCGCCCGCCGAGCGCCCGCGCCGCGTAAGTGGGCAATTTTTTGGAGGAACTCTACCAGCCACGCTTCCTCACCATCTGGTAGCGATTGTCATCTTTCGGACAAATTGCTGACCAAGATTCCCTCTTTCTCCATGCCGCAGATCCGGGAAGAATAGTAATAGGGGGACCGCTTGAAAAAACCAGAGGTGAGCAAGTCGGCCATCGCTCCGGCCGACGCCAATGTCAATTCGGAGCTTCGGGGACGCCTGCTTATTGTCGAGGATTCGGAGAGCAGCCGCGCAATGATTTGTAGCCACTTGCGCGAGGAGCGATTCGACTTTGACGAAGCCGACAACGGCGCGGTCGCGGTAGAAAAGGCCAAAGCAGTGCGCTTCGACCTCATCCTGATGGACATCAAGATGCCAATGATGGATGGGTACGAAGCGATGCGACGGATCCGGCAATGGGAACAGTCGCGCGGCCTCGCGCGAACGCCGATCATCGCGTTCACGGCCTCATCGTTTGAGGAGGACGTCCAGTTGGCCATCCAGAACGGCGCGGACCTGCACGTCGCCAAGCCGGTCAAGAAGGAAGCGCTGGCGGCTGCCATCAAGAGCCTAATCCACGTTGACGCTGCGCCCGGCAGTATCCGGCGAAAGCATACCGCTTGAAGGCCGGTTTCTACCAAACGAAGCCAAATAACCCTTATGAATAAAGGACTTGTGTTTTTAGACCCTCGAAATTGAGTGACATTTGAGCTGAAAACCGCGCGAGGGCCGTACTTTTTGAAGCTCGCCAAAGAGCCTCAGATGCTTCCCGTCGGCACCTTACTGACACTGAGTCTGGAACGCCGCGACGGCATCGAGAAGGTCGCCCTCCAATGCCGCATCGACAAGGCGCTGGCGGGCTCCCTCGATATCGATGAACTTCTTGGCAAGCTCACGCATTGGATAGAACGCGATTTTGAAATGACTCGCGAGTATGCGCTGAAGTCCATCCGCAGCGAGCACAAGCTGATGGAGTTAGTCTTTGATGGGTCGAATCGTGGGCCGTTCTAAAGAAGAAGAGCCCTGGCTCTTCCCCTCAGCTCTTTGTGTCTCGGTGCCTCTGTGATTTAACTCTTCTCCTATGCCTTCCCCGCAAATTCGCCGCGCCAACGATACCGATGTTCCCGAGCTGGCTCGCCTGGTGCAGGGAATCGCCGCCTATCACGAGGCCGCGGACGATCGTGTCCGCTATGACTGGGACATCGTGCGCAAGTCCGCCGAATGGCTCGCGGTAGTCCTCAAACGCGACCATCACGCCGTATGGGTGGCGGATTTCGGCGATGGCAAACTGGTTGGCTATTTATGGGTGCATCTGCGGCGCTATCGCGATGCGCGCATCCCGCCGGTATGGGGTTACATCGCGCAGGCCTTCCTCGAAGAGGCATGGCGCGGGCAGGGCCTCATGCGGCCGATGCTCGATGGTGCGTTTGAGTGGTTTCGCGAGAAGGACATGACTCATGTGACGCTGGGGGTCATTCATCGCAACTGGATCGGATCGTCGGCGTGGTACAAATTCGGCTTCGAGGATTACAATCACGAGCGCCTGTTGATCCTCAAAAACAAACCCACTTGACGGCCTTCCGGTGATGACGATGATGCCCCCTTCTCAGGGATTAGTGGCGATCCTGGTAGATCTGCCGGCTTTCAGCATTCTCTTCCTGGTTGATTTGATGCCGCTCGGCTCCGGTCAGATGCCCGTTGTCTCCGCGCGCATCCTGGCGTTCCTGGTTATAGATGCTTCGATCTTCGGCGTGGAGCTGATTCGCCTCGGCGCCGTTCAATTGGTCATGACGGATGCCCTGGTTGATTCGGCGGTTCTGATTCCTCAGGCGGTGGTTGATGTGCACGCGCCCCTGATGATTGCGCTGCCACTGGTCTTCGGCATGCCCGGTCCCCGCGAATAGAAAGCCGGTGACCGCTAATGCTGCAAAAAAAGAAGCAATGGTTTTAGTCGATTTCATTATCAATTCTCCTTGGAGGTTGAGGGTTGGCTGGGACTGGAATGTCACGCTGATCGTGTTGGTAGGACGAAATCGAAGGGCTCAGCGTTTACACGCTTTGAAAATAGACGATGGCGGGTGATGGAGGGTTCAACCCTCCTAGTTCCGACCGGGGATCGCGGGGGCATCAGTTCAACTTAAATCCGCTTGACATCGATCTCGGGTTGTCTTAATAGACCGAATTGGTCCGCTATTGGCCTAATCCCATCGATGCCCTTGTTTCCATTGAAGAACATCTCGCGGATGGCTATATTCGACTTGTAAGGTCCACTATTATTTGCGAGTATTCGTTTAGGGAAACCTGAAGAGATGTCATCGATGCCCAAGCTGCCCATCTACATGGATAATCACGCGACGACCCGAGTCGATCCGCGCGTAATGGAGACGATGCTGCCGTACTTCACCGAGAAGTTCGGCAACGCCGCCAGCCGCAATCACAGCTTCGGCTGGGAAGCGGAAGAGGCGGTCGAGCCATGCGCGCGATCAAATCGCGGCGCTCATCGGCGGGAAGTCCAAGGAAATCATTTTCACCAGCGGCGCCACCGAGTCGGACAACCTGGCGATCAAGGGCGTGCTGGAATTCTACAAAGACAAGGGCAACCACATCATCACCTGCGTCACCGAGCATAAGGCGGTGCTCGACAGTTGCCGCACGCTGGAGCGCAACGGCAAGGCGACGGTGACCTATCTCAAAGTCGACAAGTACGGGATGGTTGACCCTGACGAAGTCCGCAAGGCCATCACCGATAAGACCGTGCTCATCTCGATCATGTACGCTAACAACGAGATCGGCACGATTCATCCGATTCGCGAGATCGGCAAGATCGCGAAGGAGAAGGGTGTCATCTTTCATTGCGACGGGGTCCAGGCCGCCGGCAAGATTCCCCTCGATGTCGAAAAAGACGGCATCGATCTGCTCGCGATGAGTGGGCACAAGATTTACGGGCCCAAGGGCGTCGGTGCGTTATGGGTTCGCGCCAAGGGCCCTCGGGTTCGCCTCACCCCGATCATCGATGGCGGTGGGCATGAGCGCGGCATGCGTTCCGGGACCCTTAACGTCACCGGGATTGTCGGCTTCGGCAAGGCATGCGAAATCGCGCAGCATGATATGGCCGAGGAGAACGTGAAGCTCCTTGAACTGCGCAACCAGCTGCAGGCTGGCCTCTTCGAGCGCCTCGATGAGATTTACCTCAATGGGCATCCAACCGAACGGCTGCCGGGAAACCTCAACGTCAGTTTTGCGTATGTTGAAGGCGAGTCCTTGTTGATGGGTATCAACGATATCGCAGTCAGCTCCGGTTCCGCCTGCACCTCGGCGACACTGGAGCCCTCGTACGTGATTCGCGCGCTCGGAGTGAATGAGGAACTCGCGCACAGCTCGATTCGTTTCGGTATCGGGCGCTTCAACACGGAAGACGAAGTGGATTACGTTACCGATCGCGTATCGAAAGAAGTGAACCGGCTGCGTGAAATGTCGCCGCTGTACGAGATGGCGAAGGAAGGAATCGATCTCAAATCCGTCCAATGGAAGGCGGAATAGGGCGGCGGAGATAAATCATGGCTTATTCAGAAAAGGTTCTTGACCACTACAACAATCCGCGCAACGTCGGCAGCTTCGATAAGAACGCCTCCGATGTCGGCACCGGCATCGTCGGCGCGCCGGAATGCGGCGACGTGATGAAGCTGCAACTGAAGATCAATGACCTCGGCGTCATTCAGGACGCCAAGTTCAAGACCTTCGGATGCGGCAGCGCCATCGCCAGCTCCAGCTATGTCACCGAGCTGGTCAAAGGCAAGCACATCGACGAAGCGATGACGATAAAAAACACCGTCATCGTCAAAGAATTGAATCTGCCGCCAGTCAAGATTCATTGCTCGGTGCTGGCCGAAGATGCGATCAAGGCCGCCATCACCGATTGGCGCAAGCGCAAGGGCGAGCCGGCCGAAGCATCCGAGAAGAAGGCCGAAGCGAAGTAGATGGCGATGCTGACACTGTCCGAAAACGCGGTCCGCAAAATTAAGACGCTGGTTGCCGAGAAGGGCGACGAGGCTGGACTGCGCGTCAAAGTCGTCGGTGGTGGATGCTCCGGGCTGTCGTACCGGATGGAAATCGATTCGGCCAAAGAGCGCGACAAGATTTTCGAGCGCGACGGCGCGAAACTTATTGTGACAAAAAGAGCTTTTTGTATTTGAACGGCTCGGAGCTGGATTATTCCGAAGAGTTGATGTCGGCCGGCTTTAAGCTGGTGAATCCGAACGTCAAGCGAAGTTGTGGATGTGGGGAATCGTTCGTCGTTTGACGGCGATTCCTGCCCGCACTGGCACGGGCAGATAACGGCGCTCCCTTGGTCGCGATCGGATGGGGCGGGGAAATGCTGCCTTTATAGAAATACACACTCTCAAATGATCAAATGTCCTTCATGCGCGCGGCCGCAGGAGCCGCGCTTGATTTGCGATCAATGCGGCACTCCGCTTCCGGTTCCCGCCGATCTCGATTGCTTCGCCGCGCTCGGTTTTCCGCGCAAGCTAACTATCGATACCTCCGCTCTGGAGGCCGCTTATCATGACTTCGGGCGCAAGATTCATCCTGACCGTTTCGCCTCGAGCGCGGCTAACGTCCGCGCGCTGAGTCTCTCCGGCACCGCGCTTTTGACTCGCAGCTATCGCACCCTGCGCGATCCGATTTCGCGCGGCCTCTATTGGCTCGATCTCATCGGCGAGAAGTTGGCCGAGAATAACAAGAACGTCCCACCCGAGCTGGCCGAGACCGTTTTCGAGGTTCAGGAGCAGCTTGTCCGATTTGCGCGATGCCAGCGGCGATGCAGCGATCGAACTGCGCAGCGAAGTCGAGAAACGCCGCGGCGAGCTTTCCGCGACGATGGATGACCTGCTCGCCCAGCTCGCTCGCAACTTTTCGCGCTGGGATGCGTCTGCTAACAGCAATGGCGCCAATGACACACCAGGCCCTGGTTGCGGAGCTGAAAAGTATTCTTTCTAAAATCGCATACTTGCGAACTCTGCTCCGCGATATCGAGCGCGGATTGGAAACCTTGCGCGCGGCGTAACGTCTATTTAACGATGGCGCATTTTCGCAATTTACGGAATAGACCTCGGCACCACCAACAGTCTCATCGCCGTCATGGATGGCGAGGCTGCGCGCGTGCTCGCGGACCCGAAAACGGGCGCGGCGATTCTGCCGTCGGTCGTCGCGATCGCGCCCGATGGCAAGGTCTATGTTGGCGACGAGGCGATCGCGGTCGAGCCGCGCCTCGCGCTCAAGAACGACGGCGTCATCCATGCGACCGGATTTTCCGGGGGTGACATGGGCGCCGTGATTCGGTCCGTCAAGCGCTACATGGGCCTCGGCAGCGGCGAGATCGCGCCCGAGGATCAGGCGCGCTACACCTTCGCCGATCTAACGGGCCCGTCGCGCGATTCCAGGTTGGCAAGCGCGCATATACGCCATCGCAAATCTCCGCGGAGATCTTGCGTGCGCTCAAAGATCGCGCCGAGGCCGCGATGCCCGGCGAGAAAGTCGAGCGCGTCGTCATTACCGTGCCGGCCTACTTCAACGATGGGCAGCGTCAGGCGACCAAAGACGCCGGACGTCTCGCCGGCCTTGAGGTGGTGCGGCTGGTGAACGAGCCGACGGCGGCGTCGCTCGCGTATGGATTGCAGAAACTCGCCGAGGGTCGCGTCGCGGTCTATGACTTCGGCGGCGGCACCTTCGATATCTCCATCCTCAATGTGAAGGGCGGGGTGTTCGAGGTTCTCTCTACCAACGGCGATACGCATCTCGGCGGCGACGACATCGATGCCGCAGTCGTGAACTGGTTCCTCGCCGATTTGCCTGAGAGCATCCGCAACGAGCGCCACATCTGGAACAGCGCGCGCCGCCTTGCCGAGGACGCCAAACAAAAACTTAGCTCTTCCGACCAAGCCGAACTTATACTCGAAATTCCTCCCGATCTCAGCCTGCGCGAGAAGCTGACTCGCGCGCATCTCGAAGAGCTCGCGAAGCCTTTGATCGATCGCACGCTCGAGCGATGCCGGCTCGCGCTGAAAGATGCGAAGCTCGAACCTTCGCAAATCGATGCCATCGTGCTGGTCGGCGGTTCGACCCGCATGCCGATGGTGCGGCGCGAGGTCGCGAAGATGTTCGGCCGCGAGCCGCTATGTTCCATCAATCCCGACGAGGTTGTGGCTCTAGGCGCGGCCGTTCAGGCCTCGGTCCTGATGGGCACCCAGCGCGACATGCTGCTGCTCGACGTGGTCCCGCTTTCACTCGGAATCGAGACCGTCGGCGGCGTGATGGAAAGAATTATCCACAGGAACACCACCATCCCAACCAGCGTGACCGAGATGTTCACCACCGCAGTGGACAATCAAACCCACGTCGATGTCCATGTTTTACAGGGTGAACGCGAGATGGCGAAGGATTCGCGCAGCCTGGCGCGGTTCAAATTGGGCCCTCTGGAGGGCCAACCCGCTGGATATCCGAAGATCGCCGTCACTTTCCTCATCGATGCAAACGGGATACTTAATGTAACGGCGCGGGATGAGCGCACGGGCCGCGAGCATTCGGTCGACGTCAAACCCAGTTATGGGTTAACCGACGATGAAATCGAAAAGATGCTCGAAGAGGCCATTGATTTAGGTGAGCAGGACCTCGAGGAGCGGCTGCTCATCGTAGCTCGCAACGACGCCCATCAGATACTGGCAGCGCTGCATAAGCAACTTGCAGAGTGGGGCCGGCTGGTGGAGGCGGACGAGCGCGGTGCGATCGAGGAGATGGTGCGGCGGCTGGAGGTGGCGGAAAAGGGCACCGATCGCGAACAAATAGCGAAATTAGTCGAAGACCTCAATACAGCGACCACTCCGTTCGCGGAACGGATTATGGACGCCGCGATCAAGCAGGCGCTGGAAAAAAAGTCAGTTGAAGAACTGGCGTAACGACTTACTTTTAAGGACACGGCGATGGGATTGAAATGGGATCAGGCGGAAGAGATTGCGGAGGTTCTGATGGAGAATCACCCGGGTCTCGATCCGCTCCAGGCTCGTTTCACCGACCTGCGCCAATGGACCATCGATCTCGACGAATTTGATGACGAGCCTTCAGGCAGCACCGAAGGCAAATTGGAGGCCATCCAGATGGCCTGGAGCGAAATCTACAAGGAGCAATACGGAGACGACTCAGAGTAGCTCTTTTGAATAGAAAGAGCAGGTTTTGCGTCTCTTAGCTGACCTTTCAGGAGGTGGTGGGGATGGCGACGACTGAGAACCTGAGAGCCGACCAAGAAGGAAAAATGGAAAAGGAAACACTAGACGAAAAGTTGCCGGGATTATTTGAGCCCGACACCCTTCTGCCGATTCAGTACTTCGAGGCGATGCGCCGCAAGCATCTGCTCGAGGGCGAGAAGCGCCTGATTTTGAGCGTGCTCGAAGATGCGGTTGAATGCTTCATGAAGTGCATCGACTCGGCCACCAACAAGGGTCAGCGGCTGTTCCGCGACGCCGATGAGTGGATTGCGCTGGAAGACAAGCGCTGGGTGTTCTCGTTCGACAACGTATGCGACATGCTCGACATCAACGCCGAGTATATGCGTGCGGGACTGCGCCGCTGGAAGGAAAAGAAGCTCATCGCCATCCAGCGCCGCAACGAGGAACGTGCGCAGCAGCAGGCCCTCGCGGAAGCGCAGGCGCTGTTGCCCGAGTCGGAGCGTCAGCCGGTCCTGGTAGCTCCTACTCCGGTGCTCGAGATGAAGCATATCGCGGTCAAGCCCGCGCCGATGATGCATGGTCGGCGCAAGAGCGAACCCGCCCGTGGCACTTCGCGCTCGCACTCGAAGCTTCGCAAAGCGCGCGCATAAGCAGCGCTCCTCAATACCGTCATAACTGAATGATGCGATGCGGCAGGATGAAAATCCTGCCGCACTGTCGCGTTTTGAAATGCTACCATATGTAGAAAAAATCTACTTTAAGACCGGATGTTGTTGGTCTGCAGCAGGTTGACCTTGCCCGCGAAGTCCTCGAGGTCGACCTCGGTGGTTTCCAGCAATCGCGCCACCATCCCCCAGAATCCAATCGACAGCACCAGTTCGACAATCTCCGCCGCACCCATATGCTTCTTCAACTCGGCGACCGTGGCCGGGCTGCCTTTGACGTTGCGGGCGACCTCGTCGGTGAACTTGATGACGAGGCTTTCGACTTCGTTGAAGCAGGTCGCGCGCTCCGGATGATCCATCGCGGCTATCTGCGCTTCACTGACTCCCACCGCCTTTGCAATTGGCACATGCTGCGTCCATTCGTAGACCGAATGACTGACCTTGGCGGTACGCAGGATGGCGATCTCGCGCAGCTTGGCGTCGAGCTTGCCGCGCGTGAGCAGCGAACCGCCGAGCATCGAGAATGGATAGAATGCGGCGTCCGAGTTGGCGATCATCCGCGCGACGTTCATCTTGACCTTGCCGGCGTTGAGGATCTCGCGGGTCTTTTCCGGAGCCTTGCTTTCATCGACATAAGGTAACAGCGCCATCGGCGTAATCCTCCATCGAAATGGGATGAGTTGGTTTCGACGCTAGTACCGCCGGCGTCCGGTCTGCAAATGCTACTGAGTGCGCGGCGGAAAGGCGGAGCGGAATTGCGGATCGATGAGCAGTCCGCCGATGGCGCGGGAGAGTGCGACCGAAAGCGACTCGGCGGGGTCCGTTTCCAGCGGGAGGAAGGCTTCGCCCCCGACCGGCTTCGGCGGCTCGTCTTCGGTGCCGGTAACTTCCTTTTCGAATATCACCGAGCCGTCGCGCCGGCGCAGCGTGTATTTCAGCTTCACGCGCGACGTCATCGTGAAGTACTGCCCGTGGATGGTCTGTTGCGCACCGAAATTCTGTTCGAATGAGATTCGCTGCAACTCGCAGTTGAGGATGACATCGACGCCCGGCTTCAGATCCCTCGGATCGATGGCCGCTTCCAGCGCGATCGGCTTCAATCCCGCATCGACGAGGCTCGTCATCAGCGCCTGGCTTAGCACGACACCCGCGTCTGCGACTTGCAACATTTTTCTCAACTGTCCGGATGCGTCGTAGATGCCGCCCGCCTCATGCGTCCCCGACGCAAGGTCACCGGTCACCGGAGCGATCGCGATCTTGGCCGGGAGGAAAATCGCGCGCGTCTCGGGGACGAAGCCGGGCAGGTAGTGGAGCTTGATGACCTCGCGCGAGGTGCATCCGACCAGGAGGCAAATGCCGGCGAGTGCAAAAATCCACGTGCGGCGGCGGAGGGCGTTTATCGACACCGCCTAAGGTTCGGGCCGCGGCGCGACGGCCGGGGCTTTCTCACGCCACCAGAAGAACCACAATCCGAAGCACAGTAACAGCGCTACCAGCGCGATCCATCGTTGCGCGTGATGGGCCATCTCGGTGACGCGATAGAGTTCGTCCCCGACCAGGTATCCGATCGTCACCACGGTGCTGCACCATACGATCGCGCCGAGCAGGTTCCATCCGAGGAAGCGCAGGAACGGCATCCCCGCCGCGCCCGCCATCGGACCCGCCATGAAGCGTACGCCGGCGATAAACCGCGCCATGAAGACCGCCTTGCTGCCGTGCGTATGAAAGAAGACCTGCAGCCGCTCGTAGCGCTGGCGCATGGTCGCGAAGCGCGTTATCAGCCGCGCGACGATTCGTTGCCCGCCATGCCGGCCCACCAGAAAGCCGCAGCTGTCACCGGTGACGGCACTCAGCACGCATACGAGGTAAACAAACTTGAGGTCCAGATCTCCACGGCCGGCGAGGAAACCGGCCACCAGCATCACGGTTTCCTCGGGCACCGGGATTCCAAGGTTCCCCACGAACACGCAAACGAAAATGCCGAGGTAGGCCCACTCGCCGAGGTTGCCTAGCTGGTCGACAATATTCGCCGGGTTCAGCAGCTCATGCATCAAGATTTCCTGCCGACGCCGGTCATACCCCTTTATCGTCCCCCAAAGCTAGCTTGCCGTAATGAATCGATCGAAGCGATACGAGGATTTAACAAACCCCGAAGGCCGAAGAAAATTGTCGAGGCAACAAACCGGATGCGAGCCAGTTGCTCGAGCCTCGAATGATCATCGCTAGTGGCCGGCAGCTTCCGACCCTGGCACGTAGCCATGCTTAGGCAGCAGGAACAGCAGCGCCAGCGAGACCAGCAGAACCGGGACCAGCACATAGAAGCAATCGTTATAGGCCATGATGGTGGCGTTGCGATTGATCATGCCGTTGATGAGACTGAGATCGCGTCCACCGATCGCGGCCGCGTTGTATCCATAATTTTGCAGGCTTTGTGAGATGCCCTGATCCATTCGCAGGAAGGTGTGATTGAGGTCGCTGACATTGGCAACCAGCATCGCGCGATGGAACTGCGTCCGTCGCGCCAACACCGTCGCGAGCAGGGCGTATGCGATGTTCCCCGCTTCGCGGCGGGTGAGGGTATTAAGACCGGACGCTCCGGTCATTTGCGGACGCGGGACCGTGCTCAGCGAGATAGTGCTCAGCGTCACCATCGCAGCTCCCATACCGAGCCCGGTCAGCACCAGGATCGGCGCGAAGTTCCAGAAGCCCACGTAAAGATCGAAATGCGCCAGCCTCCAGTAGCCATACATCAGCATCGTGACTCCCGTGCCGACCAGGATTCGCGGACTGACGTGGTTATAGAGCCTCCCGACGATTGGCATGACGAGAAACATCGCGAGCGCGCGCGGCATCAGCACCAGCCCTGCCTGATACGCCGGATAGTTGAGGAGATTTTCGGTGAACTGAGGAAGCAGAAAGCTGGAGCCATAGAGCGCGAAGCCGGAGGCCGAGCCGATGGCACATCCGACCGTGAGCAGGCGATTTTTGAACAATCGAAAATCGATGATCGGCTCGGAGCGCATCAGCTCCCAGATGATCAACGCGACAATTCCGACCACGGCGATGACGGTTCCGATGATTATCCAGTTCGAGGCGAACCAATCCACTTCCTCGCCGCGCTCCAGCACGATCTGTGCGGCGGTTAGTCCGACCGTCAGCAGGGTTATGCCGGTCCAGTCGACTCGCTCCACGCCGCGTTTTAAATACGGCGGATCGTGCACGAAGGCGCTCACCATCAGCATCCCGACGATGCAGAACGGCACGTTGATGTAGAACACCCATTGCCATCCGTACTTGTCCACCAGCCATCCGCCTATGACAGGGCCGATCGCCGGCGCCAGCACGACGCCCATGCTGTAAATCGCCATCGCCATCCCCTGCTCGGACGGCGGGAAAGTCTCGCGCGCGATGGCTTGTGAGCATGGCATCAGGCTGCCGCCGCCGATGCCCTGGATCACGCGGTAGAGAATCATCTGATGCAGCGTGGTTGCGGTGCCGGCGAGGATCGAGCCGAAGATGAACAGACGCCATCGAAAGCAGGAACAACTGCTTTCGGCCCAGTAGCGCGGTCCACCACGCGGCCATCGTCACCATGATGATCTCGGCGATGCTGTAGGCCGTCGATACCCAGGTGATGGTCAACAAGTCCTCGCCGAACGAGCCCATCATGTGAGGCATCGCAACGTTGACTACCGTCGCATCCATCACAGATAGAAACGTGCCGAGCATCACCGAGGCGGCGATCAGCCATTTGCCGGCAGCGGTCGCCTCATAGAGTGGCTGCGGACGAGCCGTTGTGCTTGGAAGGGTCGCCATCGAGTCTACGCCTAAAACAATGACGCATTCAGTACTGGGTATGCCAGGTCAGATTCAACTGACTGTCGTTGCCCAGCGAGGTGCGGCCTTGTGAAGTATCCACCGAAATCTGCCGCGTGAGGTAATACGTGATGGTGGCCTTCTGCGTCGCCTGCCCGGGTATCTGCTGGGTTTGCGGCGCCACATTCTGGGATGCCGATAGAAACACGTCTTGCGTCAAGTAGGTGCCAATCGAGGCCATCCCGCTCTCGACGCTGAACTGCAGCGCCTTCAATCCGAGAGCGTCCGCCACCGACTGTCCGATCTCATTGGCGGCGTAGCTCCCCGCCATCGTCGCCGCCTGACTCTGCAGCGACGCCTGTTGGCCGCCACTCAACTGGCTGGTGGGCTGGCCAAACATCAGCACCGATAGAATATCCGCCTGCGACATCACCGGCTCGCTCGAAAAAGTCAAGGTGGGTTTCGTGGCAGTGCCAGCGATGTTAGCGGACACGATGTACTGCGGTAGTTGACGTTGTGCTACAATATCCAACGTGGGATCGATGTTCGCCCCGCCGGTGAACGTGATGTCGCCTTTTTGTAGCGTCAAGGGCTGCCCAACTAGGGCTATCTGGCCGCGTACAGAGTGAATTGAGCCTACCAAGGCGAGCGGACCCTCCGGCTTCTTGCCCACGTGGACTTTGCCTTCAAGTTCCGCCGATGAGCCGCCAACTTTTATCCACGTATCGCGATGTATTTGCGCGACGAGGTCGATCGCGAGATCGCGAAAAAGGTTCGCAAAAGGCGAGGGCGGCACCGGCGGAGGCGGTGGTGGCGCGACCCCATCATACACAATCTCGATGGTATGGTCCTGTTTAATCGCGTCGGAATTGAGGAACGCCAGGTCCGGCTTCGCGACGCCCCACAGCACCTCCACTTTGCCCCCCAGCTTCGGCGCCTCGAGGGTGCCATCGAGGCGCAGGTTCGCCGCCGTGTACGCCACATACTCGGTGGTGGTGATGGCGGGCCAATTGCTCATCTTGAGGCTCATGTCGATCGCGGTGGGCCGATAGCTTTCCAGCGCGACCCGCCCCCACATGTCGATGGCGCCATCTTTGGAACGCGCGTTCAGGTCGTGCAGGAAGATCGCTTGCGGCGTGATCGACGCCGTCAGGTTGACCGCATCGATAGTGACTCCGGTGGGAATGATTTTCGCCTTCCCGCCCCACAGCCAGATGCCGCCGTTGGCTTGCGGCTGTTTGATCGGTCCCGTCAGCGCGATATCCATCGACACTTTGCCGGCCACGCCCTGGACCGTGCGCGGACTGAGCGAATTCAGGAACGCCAGCCCGATGCCATTGGAATGCACGCGGCCATTAATCCCGCCGCTGGCGTAGGCGACGAAGCGCCGGTCCCATCCGAGCTCCAGTGGGATCGTGGCGTTCGCCAGCAGCTGATGCGTCGGGTCCTGGTAAACCTCCGCATCGGCGGTCATTTGACCGTTGGTGTAGTTCGCATTCGCATCGACTTCCTGGAGCATATAGCCGTGCGCGCGCAGCGGTTTGATTTGCGCGTGCGCCGCGACGATCGGCGCCGCCGAGGTGCCGGTGATTTGAATCACCGTCGTCACCGTTCCCGCGAGTCCGGGGTTGCTTGCGATAAACGAATTAAGGTCCGCGAGGTCGAAGCCATGGACCAGCAGCGCGACATCCTGCGCGCCACCAAAGACTGCCTGGCCGCGTAGCGAGATCTCTCGCTGCGCGTTGGTCAGCCGTAAATTCTGGACGGCGATGTGCCGGCCGTCCTGGTGAATCGCGGCGGGACCGGAGAGTTGCCACGTGCCGTCATTCAGTTGCAGCGCGAGCTGCGAGAGATCGACGTCGATGGCGTTGGGCTTCAGATGAATTTCCGCCGCGAGTTTCTGCTCGTGCGATAGCGCATCCCAACTGTCGAGCGTAATTCGCGCGTCGGTCGGATGCAGCCGGACCAAATCGACGCCGACATAGAGTGACTTCAGGTCGATATTGGTGTGGACTTGGTCGAAGCCCGCATCGATGCGTCCGTGCGCACGGTCGCCGCCGACTCCGGCCAGCGCATAGGTTACTTTGCCCGCGCCAATCGCGATGCCCGGGGCCTGGAGCGCCGTCATCGCGGCGCTGCCATTCACCGTCAGCGCCCGCAGCGGACCGCTCGCGCGGCCGACGACCTGCAGCTTGCCACTGCCGGTCTGTCCCGCCAGCGTCATCCACGGCGCGAGGTCATCGGATTGCAGATTGTAGGAAAGATCGCCGCGCTGTATGCCCGCCAGCGCCACCTGGCCCTTCGCGCTGGCGTTGGTAGCGCCGGCCACAACCGATGCCTGCGCGATGCGGACCAGACCGCGCGCGATTGATGCGCGGATGGTGCCCGAATCAATTTTCGCCGGCCCCAGCACGCTGCGCTTCACGTCGATACGCGCGGTCGCATCGGCATCGTCGAGCGTGATGCCGCTGCCTTTGACCTGCGCGGCGAGATTTAGATCGGTGCGCAGCAGGCGGCGGTCCTGCACCTTCTGGAGATTCAGGCGATTGGTCGCCAGCGCGATGTCATATTTCGGCACGCCCTGGAAATCGATTCGCCCGCGCGAGGTCGCGCCGGCCTTCTGCCCTTGCGCGATTTTCGCATCGTAGGTGACCACGCTGTTTGCGACGTCGGCGCTGAGGATCAGGTCTCCCGCATTCCACTGCGCGGCCGCAAGCCCCGCGATGCGCACATCCGCGTGCCCACGAAATCCCGCCACTGCAGTTCCCGCGCCTTGTCCTCGCACCGATGCGTTTACGACGCCGTCGGCCGGGCTACTTGTAAGAAGCTGTTGCGGTTTCAGATCGGTCACGGCGACGGTGCCGTGGTATCGCGGCTCTTTGCTGGCTGAGGTCGGCATGCAGGTCGCCATGGATCTTCGCATCGGCGGCGTTCATCGCGAGTGTCAGGTGCAGGTCCGGACGCGTGCCTTCGACGGAAATGGTGCCCGCGAGATTGGCCTTCGGCGACCACTGTTTCACGTAGCGCGCGATATCCGCGCTGCCGATGTCGTTGGCTTGCAGCCGCAAATCCAGCTTGACCGCGGCGAGATCGCTGATGGCGCCGGTCAGCTTCAGATGGGAAGCATCTGTGTCGATCTTGACCATCTCGATCGTCACGCTCCCGGGGTGCAGCACGGCCTGATACGTCAGGCTGGCGAAAATCTCGCCCGGTGGTAGCTGCGGCCCGGTCAGATGTCCCCATAAGCTGTCGAGTTTCGCGCGCAACCCATGCTTCAAAATGTAAAGCGAACCATCGAGGCCGGAATTGTCGAGCGCGTAGGTCTCGCCATTGGCGCGCGTCGCGCTGATGGAGCCGCGGCCCAGGCTCATTTCGCGGATCAGGACCTGAAAACTGCTCGTACCTCCACTCTCCGTCGCCGCCGCCGGATGCGCCGACGGCCAGCGCTTCAAGCGCGTTCCACTTGCCTTCCGCATCCTGCTTCGCGACCAGTTGCAGCCCGCTGACGTCGAGGTGCGTCAGGTCAATGGTGTTGTGAAGCAGCGAAAAAATTCCATATGCGACGCGCACCCGCTCGATATGCGCGATGCGCTCGCCACGGTAGGTCAGCGTGATGTCATCGAGGATCAGGTCGCGCCAGATCGATCCGCGAATGCTGCCGATGGCGAGCTGTCCCTTGAAGGTGCCGGCGAGGATCGCATTCGCCTTGTCGCGCGCCAGGTCGCGAAACCACGTGGTGTTGAGGATGATCACTGCCGCGACGATTGCGATGCGCGATAAGCGCGACGATGCCGATCGCAATTCGCTTGATGATTTTCCCAACTGCCCCCATCGCCGTGCGCTAAAAGAAATTCCCGATGCTGAAGTAAATCTGCCACCATGGATCGCCGCGTGGCGCCTGTGACGGAATGCCCAGGTCGAGCCGTAGCGGACCGATCGGCGTTTGATACATCACCGCCGGTCCGAAGCCAAATCGAATCGGCGTCGGGAACTTGTAGGGCTGGATGGTGGTCTGGCCGAAATCGACGAACGCCGCGCCGGCCAGCTTCTCGTAGATGGGATGGCGCAACTCGACCGAACCCTCGAACAGCGATAAGCCGCCGAGCGGTTCATTCGATACGCTGAGCGGCCCCAGGCGCCACCGCCCGTAGCCGCGCACGCTGCCCTCGCCGCCGGGAAAGAAGCGCAGGAAGAGCGGATAGTCGTCGGGCTGCCCCAGCGAGTCCGCGATGCCGAATTTCAGGCGCGTCGCCAGCACGGTGTTCTTCGCGATGGTGGTGTAGTTCCGATCCTCCAAGGTCGCGCGGTAGTACTGATAGTCGCCGCCCCAAATCGAGCCGCCTTGTTCGGCGAGCAGGGTCAAAATGGAACCCTGGGTCGGGTAGTACCGATCGTCAGTGGTGTTCCAGGTCGCGCTCAGCAGCGGCCCGCTCACGATGCCTTTGCGGCGCAGGCCATGCAGCGCGTCAACCACGGTCGAGCTGACGTTGTTGAGGTCCGCATACATCAGCCGGTAGCTGACCGTCCCGCTCAGTTGGTCGGAGAAATGCCAGGTGAGCTGCGGCATGACCGCCTCCGAGTTGAGGGTGAAGGTCTGCTCGTCCTCCTGCTGCAGGACCGCGGTTATGCCGGCGTCGAGCTGCCGCATTCCCAGGAAGTAGGGTTGGCGCAGGGACGCGCTCGCATAGCTGTTGATGTCCGCATAGCGCACCACCACCGACATCTGGCGACCGTCGCCGAACCAGTTGTAATCGTTCCACTGGACCTGCGCGCCGAAGTCATCCTGGGTGCTGTAGCCGCCGCCGATGCTGATGTCGCGCGACGGCTTCTCGCGCACATTCAGGTCGATCGGAATGTCGTTGGCCGCGGCTTCGAGGTCGGGATTGAAGTTGACCGCGCTGAACAGGCGCAGATTGAGCAAGCGCGTGCGCGTCTGGTCGATCTCCTCATTGGAGTATTCCTGCCCCTCTTTGTAGACCAGCTCGCGGGTAATGATGCTGGTAGCGACTTTCTTGTTGCCGCGCACCGTGGTCTTGCCGAAGTAAGCCTTGGAGCCGACGTGGACGGTGTAGAAAATCTTCGCCGTGTTTAGAATCACGTCGACCTGCGCGCGGCGGCGCGCCTTGGCGCGTGCGTAGCCGTCATTGACGAAAAACAGGCGCAGGATTTGCTGACCGCTCTGGTACGCCGCCTGATCGAAAATTTCGCCATCATGGAGCGGCAGCTTGGTGACCGGCGAGGTATCGGCCGGCGGATGGTAGCCGTCAACGGTCACATCGATCGACTCGATCCTGATTGGCTTACCCTCGACCAGGTGCAGCGCAACATCGACGATGCGCTCTTTGCCTTTGACCTCGGTTTTCAGGTCGTAGCTGAGGCGCAGATGATAATAGCCATGCGCCTCGTAAAAGATTCGCAACCGCTTCAGATCATTGGTGAACGTGGTCGGCTCAAATTCCGGGCGCGCCTTCCATGGCGTGTAAAACGGGCGCGGCTTGGTGCGCATGACCGCCTGCAAGTTGCTGTCGGCAAAAAGGTGATTGCCGGAAAACGAGATCGTGCCGACCTGCCATTTTTGCGCGGGATCGAGATCATCAACCGTCAGCGCGCACGCCATCGGCGCTAGCAGCGCAATGAGGAAAAAGACAGTGACTGAGGTTCGCGGGATGCTGGAGTGCAGGCTCGATGACATGAATAAGAGGTCGAAGCCGAGATATCCGGACCTGACGCAATCCGTTGGCGCGGAGCCGATGAGCTGACCGCGCTCATCTAATAGTATCCGCGCTTCGAGGGCAGGGAAATGCGCCGCGCCCCATCATGCCCGAATCGGTGGCCGCGCCGCTTCGCGATGCGATATGGTGGGGCATTCCTACGCAGGGGCTAATGATGCAGCAACGACTCGGAATCACACTTCCACTCGAGCCATTCGTCAATCATCGCATCCGCGAGCTGGTGAAAGTCGCCGACGAATGCGGCTACACCGACGGTTGGTCATTCGAGGCCAACAGCAGCGACGCCTTTTCGCCGATCGCCGCGATGGCGATGCTCTCGGACAAACTGCGCTTCGGCACCGCGATCGTTCCGGTCTATACCCGCTCGGCCGCGCTGATCGCGATGACCGCGGCGACGGTGCAGAATCTTTCCGGCGGCCGTTTCGTGCTCGGTATCGGGATCTCGTCGCCCACCATCGTGGAGCAATGGATGAGCGTGCCGTACGTGAAAACCCATTCGCGCACCCGCGAGACGGTTGCGGCGGTGCGCGCGATCATGAAGGGCGAGAAATATTCCGTCGATGGCAAAACCATGCGCATCAACGGTTTTCGCATGGACCTGCCGATGGTCGTGCCTCCGCCGCCGATCTATCTCGGCGCGCAGGGCGCGGCGATGTGCCGGATGGCGGGCGAGATCGGCGACGGACTCATCACCAATTTCGTCACCACCGATTCGCTTCCCGCGATGATCGAGCATACCCGCGAAGGGATGCGCGCGGCGGGCAAGGATCCGTCGCAACTCGATGTCGTATGCCGCATCAACGTGGCGCTGGACGAGGACCTCACGACTGCGCGCACTCTTTTCAAGCGCAACCTGGCTGCCTACATCACGGTTCCCGGCTACAACAAATTCTTCAAGGAAATCGGCTACGAGAACGAAGCCGGCAAGGCGATGGAGTTGTGGAATCGCGGCGATCGCAAGCAGGCGCTCGATTCGCTCCCCGAAGAGATGGTCGAGAAGATTTATGTCTATGGCGACGCGAAGACGTGCCGTAAACGTATCGATGAGTTCTTCAAGGCGGGCGTGACCACCTCGGCGATGCAGTTCTTTTCCTTCGCGTCGAAGCCAGAGGAACGCGGAGCGCGCATCCTGAAGGCCCTGCGCGCCTTCGCCGACGCGTAGCCCGCAGTCGCCAGCCGAAACGGGAGAGCTGACTACACGAAGGTGCGGCGCGCGAGCCAGTACATCGTCGCACCGACGGCAGCATAGGCCGCGATGCCCTCGAACAGGCTGGCGCCGCTGGTGACGAGGAATACCGCGACCATCAGGACGGTGCCGACAATGGCAACGACCTGCTCGATGCGGCGCTCGCGGGCACGCATTTTTGCGACGTGCTCGCTGATAGCCTCGCCGCAGTTGGGACATACGCCGCCACGCTTGACGACCAGGTCATGGTGGCATTTCGGGCATTCGATTTTGGTCCGCAGCGGCATCGAAAGGAGAAGCTATGACTGGCGTCGCGCCATCGCAACTGGCGGGGCGAATCATCCTCGCGGGTATCTTTACGATTCCCTCCTTTATATGCGAACTTAGGCTCGCATCGACATGATCCGAAATCAGCAACATCCGACATCAGATGATCCGAAATCAGCCGGGGCACCTTCGCTAGGGCTTTAGGGGAACGATTATGGATTTCAATTTTTCGCCTGAGGATGAAGCCTTTCGCGCGGAATTTCGCGCGTGGCTGGAGAAGAACGCGCCGAAGAGTCATGACTCCAACAGCGAGGTCCTGCAGGATGGCGAGGAGAGCGACTTCCAGCGCCGCGTGTCATGGTTTCGCAAGCTCGCCTCGGGCGGATGGACCTGCATCAGCTGGCCGAAAGAATACGGCGGGCGCGGCGCCGGCATCCTGCAAAATATCGTGTACAACCAGGAGCTATCGCGCATCGGCGCGCCGACCCCACTGATCGGAATGGGACCGGGCCTCCTCGGCCCGACCCTGATTCATTGGGGCACCGAGGAACAGAAGCAGCGCTATCTGCCGAAAATCGTCAAGGGCGAGGAAGTCTGGTGCCAGGGCTATTCGGAGCCCGGCTCCGGCTCGGACCTCGCCTCGCTGCAGACCCGCGCGGTGGAAGAGGGCGATTACTTCGTCGTCAACGGGCAGAAGGTGTGGACCTCGATCGCGCAGTTCGCGGATTTCATTTTCCTGCTGGTGCGCACCGACCCGCAACGCGCCCAAGCATAAGGGCATCAGCTATCTGCTGGTGGACATGAAAAGCCCCGGCATCACGGTGCGGCCGCTGGTGCAGATGACCGGCGGACGCGGCTTCAACGAAGTGTTCTTCGAAGACGTACGGGTGCCGAAGAAAAATCTCGTCGGCGAAAAGAACCAGGGCTGGCAGGTCGCTATCACCACCCTGATGTTTGAGCGCTCCGGCGGCGCCGGCAACGACCGCGGAACCTCGGGCATGATCGAGGACCTCGTCGAGCTGGCCAGGCAGGTGCCTCGTAACGGCTCGACCGCGTGGGAGTGCACCGATGTGCGCCAGAAGATCGCGGAATTCGCATGCGAGGCGACCGCGCTCAAGTACACCGGCCTGCGCCAGTTGACCAGGCGTCTCAAGGGACTGCCGCCGGGCCCCGAGGGCTCGATGCTGAAGCTGTGCTCGACCGAGTTGAACCTCAAGGTATCGCTCTTCGCGATGGAGCTGCTCGGGCCGTATAGCCAATTCGAGTACCAGGCGGAGCATGCGCTCGATCGCGGCAGATGGTCATATCGGATGCTGGCGGCGCGCGGTCCGACGATTTACGCGGGCACCAATCAGATTCAGCACAACATCATCGGCGAGCGGGTGCTCGGACTTCCCAAAGGGTAAGCATCGGAGAGCAAGATGGATTTCAATTTCAGTCCCGAAGATGAGGCGTTTCGCAAAGAATTTCGCACCTGGCTCGCAAGCCAACGCGCCCAAGGGGATGGAGAACTCCGACTCCTTCGGCGACGAGGCCGACGACAGCGACGAATGGGGCCGGCGCATCGCGTGGTACAAGAAGCTTCATGCGGCCGGATGGGTCGGCATCGATTGGCCCAAGGAGTACGGCGGACGCGGCGCGACCATCCTGCAGACCATCGTCTACTACCAGGAGCTCGCGCGCGCGAAAGCGCCGCTGCCGTTCATCGGACAAGGCGCGTCGCTGGTCGCTCCCACCCTGATGCATTGGGGCAACGAGGAACAGAAGAAGGCGCACATCGAGAAGATCCTCGCCGCCGACGAAATCTGGTGCCAGGGCTATTCGGAACCCAACTCGGGATCCGATCTCGCATCGCTGCAGACCAAGGCGGTCGAGGACGGCGATTATTTCGTCGTCAACGGCCAGAAGATTTGGACCTCGACCGCGCAGCATGCCGACTGGATTTTCCTGCTGGTGCGCACCGACTCCGAGGCGCCCAAGCATAAGGGCATCAGCTATCTGCTGGTGGACATGAAAACCCCCGGCATCACGGTGCGCCCGCTGGTGCAGATGACCGGCGCGAGCGGCTTCAACGAGGTTTTCTTCGACGACGTTCGCGTGCCGAAGAGCAATCTCGTCGGCGAGAAGAACCAGGGCTGGCAGGTCGCCATCACCACGCTGATGTTCGAGCGGCGCGGCGCCGGCGCTCCCGGCACCGGGCCAGATTCGCGAGCTCGCGCGCCTCGCCAAACAGATTCCTCGCAACAACGGCACCGCATGGGATGACTCCAGCGTGCGGCAGAAGATCGCGGAGTTTTATTCCGAGGGCGAGGCGCTCAAGTACACCGGCTTTCGCCAGCTCACTCGCCGTCTCAAGGGACTGCCTCCCGGCCCCGAGGGCTCGATGATGAAGCTCGTTGGCACTGAGCTGGCGCTGAAAGTATCGCTCTTCGCGATGGAGCTGCTCGGGCCTTATAGCCAGATGGAACCGGACGGGCCGTTTGCGATCGAGAACGGCAAGTGGCTGATGAAGATGCTGGCGGTGCGCGGCGGAACTATCGCGGCGGGCACCAATCAGATCCAGCACAACATCATCGGCGAGCGCGTGCTGGGACTGCCCAAAGGCTAGTCGCAACTCGCACTTCAACTCTGAACTACAGGAAACATAGTCGATATGGATTTCAACTTATAGTCCCGAGGACGAAGCGTTTCGCAAAGAGTTCCGCGGATGGCTTGACGCCAACACGCGAGCGTGCCGCCGCACGCGCGAACTGCTGGCCGACGAAGGCGACGATCCTGGAACGAAGCCGTCGCATGGCATCAGAAGCTCAACGAGGGCAAGTGGATCGGCATCAGTTGGCCGAAGGAGTACGGCGGGCGCGGCGCCGGCATCCTGCAGAATATCATCTACCATGAGGAGCTCGAGCGCGCCGAGACCAGCGTGCCGTTCACCGGCATGGGCATCAGCCTGCTCGGCCCGACGCTGATTCATTGGGGCACCGAGGAGCAGAAGCAAGCGCCATCTGCCGAAAATCCTCGCGGGCGAGGAAATCTGGTGCCAGGGATATTCGGAGCCCAACTCGGGATCGGATCTCGCCTCGCTGCAGACGCGCGCGGTCGAAGACGGCGATTACTTCGTCGTCAATGGGCAGAAAGTATGGACCTCGATCGCGCAGCATGCCGACTGGATTTTCCTGCTGGTGCGCACCGACCCCAACGCGCCCAAGCACAAGGGCATCAGCTATCTGCTGGTGGACATGCAAAGCCCCGGCATCACGGTGCGCCCGCTGGTGCAGATCACCGGCGGCAGGGGATTCAACGAAGTGTTCTTCGAGGACGTGCGCGTGCCGAAGAAGAATATCGTCGGCGAGCTGAACCAGGGCTGGCAGGTCGCTATCACCACGCTGATGTTCGAGCGCTCGGGCGGCAGCGGCGAAGCTGCCGATTCGCGAAGTGCACGAGCTCGCCGATCTCGCCAAGCGCATCCCGCGCAACGGCGGCAGCGCCTGGAATGACTCCAGCGTGCGCCAGAAGATCATCGAATTCGCCTGCGATGCCGAGGCGCTCAAGTACACCGGCTATCGCCAGCTCACGCGCCAGCTGAAGGGCATTCCGCCGGGACCGGAAGGCTCGATGATGAAGCTGTGCAGCACCGAGTTGCGCCTGCGGATGGCGATGTACGCGATGGAGCTGCTGGGCCCCTATAGCCAGATGGAGATCCAACGCGCCGTTCGCGATCGATCAGGGCAAATGGTCATTCCGGATGCTGGCGGCGCGCGGCCCGACGATTTACGCTGGCACCAACCAGATTCAGCACAACATCATCGGCGAGAGAGTATTGGGATTGCCTAAAGGCTGAGAGTCCCATATTCAGTAGAGCCGATTCCGCCTCGCCCCAGTCGCATCATTTCGACTCGATAACCCTCGAGCCGCGGAGCGATCTGGCGTTGCACGTCGGGAATGTCCTCCTTCGCCCGCAACGTCGATGCGGATCGCGATGTCGTGGTCGGAATCGTCAAGCGACAAGCGGACGGACATGGGGGATTCTTCATTAGCTCAGTCTCATGACGTCAGCATGTCATCGGCGGCTTCCAAGTTCCGGAGGGTATTCGCCTGTCGGCGCTCAACTCGAACGTTTTGATCAACCGCTGGGCCGTATCACCACTAATAACTTCGACCTGCCCGTTGCTCATACCATGGTGTATCGGAGAGAAGTACATTTCCACAACACAACTATCACCTGGGGCGAGCTCTTCGCACGACCCGTCCAGGACCCGAGGCTCGCGCTTCGGATCGGACGGCCTCTCTGCCGAAGCCAACCAATTGCGCCGACGGCTGCTTGAAACCGGGTCCGACCAACCGGACACGGGCGCCTTAGTCTTTCGTTGGAGTCGTTGGTCAGCGTGACGGCCCCACACAGTATCGTCTTGCCGAATCCGGCAACACCGCAGTGCAACTTTGCTTGCGCCAGATCAGAGATCTCCGCTCCGTAATACCATTTCCGCAAATTTAGACTCGTCGAGGAATCCGATCTGGAGACCACCTGCGTTTGCGTACGGAAATCCGCAGCAGACTCAAACCTCCGATCAGGAGCGACACGGCCATTCGTGCGGAGCATATTTTGAAGATCGCGCAAGCCAAGAATTCTTGCGCGAATTGCTACGCGACGTTGGTGGAGGCGCGGGGGCGCAGCGCGCGCGCGAAGTCGGCGGCGAAGCGTCGCGCATCGGCGGGCTTCAGCGCGGATATCGTCACCCGGATGCCGGGGCCGCTGCGAACACGATAGGCCGCACCGGCCGCACCGCCCATCCATCTTCCAGCAAAGACTGAACAATTGCGTTTTCGTCAGCCACGGGAATCCATACGTTGAGGCCCGAGCGACCCTGCGCCTCGATACCGACTTTCGCGAGTTCATCGATCAGCGCGTTGACGACGAAGCGCATATGTATAGGACGCGCGCTCGACCTGGCGCATCACCTTCGCATCCGACCACATCGCAACGACCGCATCCTGAAGGATGTGGCTGACCCATCGCGGACCGAGCCGCTGCCGGCCTTCGACGCGCGCAATCGTCAGTTCGTCGCCCGCGACCAGCGCGAGGCGCAAATCGGGACCGAGCGCCTTCGAGACGGAGCGAATCACCGCCCATCGTGGGAGCCTGGAATCGACGACGCTGATGGCTGGAGCGCCTGAGACCGCGCCTCCGAAGTCATCTTCGATAAGTAACGTGTTCGGTGACTTCGCAAGCACCGAGCGAAGTTCCGCCGCGCGCTTCCGGTCGAGAGCGACGCCGGTCGGATTCTGCGCGCGAGGCGTCAGGATCACCGCTTTGGCGTCGGCACGAATTGCGGCAGCGAGGGAATCCGGACGCATCCCAAATTCGTCGAGCGCCACTGGCTCAGCGATCATGCCCAATGCGGCAATGAGGTCGAGCACGCCCGTATAGCTCGGATCCTCGACCGCGACCACGTCGCCCGGCGACAGTGCGCCTGCAAGACGCGCTCGATGCCATCGATGGCGCCGCTGACGACCGCGATCTCGCCCGCAGGAACCTGATCACGTTTGAATGACCGCCGCGCGAGTTCCACCAACTTCGGGCGATTGGTTTCGCCGCCGTAGAGCTGATGCTCGCGCGGCGATCTTGCGAGCACCGGATGAAGCGCCGGCAGCAGCTCCGGATCGGGATTGCCGTCGGCGAGGTTGATGGCGCCCTCAGGCGCGCTCGGCAAATTCGGCGTCGCCAGCGGCGGCCTGCGGTTGACGATAGTGCCGCGCCGTCCGCCGGCGCGCACCAGCCCGCGCACTCGCAGTGAGCGGTAGGCGGCGGCGACGGTAGTCGGGCTGACCTCGAGCCGGTCGGCAAGCGCGCGGATGGCGGGCAGCACGGTTCCGGCCGCCAATTTCCCGTCGCGGATCTGCTCCTCGATGCTGGCGGAAATCTGGTTGCCTGATTTCCCGTTGATCTGATACGTATGTGCTGTCACATTAACTCGTTTGTACTGTTACATAAGGATGAAACGAGATGCAAGAGATCAAGCCGACGCCCCGCACCACGATTAAACGGATGCGGCAACGCGGCACTTATGATCGCGAGGTGGTCCACGCGATTCTCGACCGCTCGCTCGTTTGCCACGTCGGCGTGGTCGTCGATGGCGCCCCGCGCGTCCTCCCCACGCTGCATGCGCGGATGGGTGATTCGGTTTTCATCCACGGCGCGGTCGGCAACAAGATGCTTCGCACCGCCGCGGAGGGCGTCGAGATCTGCCTGACCGCCACGCTCATCGATGGTCTCGTGATGGCGCGCTCCGCCTTTCATCATTCGGTGAACTACCGCTCGGTGGTGATTTTCGGCCGCGCAACCGAGGTCACAGATCCGGAGCGCAAGCTCGCCGCGATGCGCGCGCTGGTCGAGCACATCGGTCCCGGACGCTGGGAAGGTTCACGCCAGCCGTATCCTAAAGAGATCACAGGGACGTCGATCCTCGAACTTCCAATCGACGAAGCATCGGCCAAGGTGCGCGAGGGCGGTCCGATCGACGACGAAGAGGACTACGCGTTGCCGCATTGGGCCGGGGTGATTCCGCTGCGCACCGATGCGCTAATGCCGATTGCCGATCCGCGGCTGACACCGGGCCTCGCGATGCCGCCGCACATTTCGGAGTATCTTCCGCCCGATAACCGCGCCAAATTCGCGCATGATGGCGCGCCGTTCGAGCGCACCGTGGATGGATTCCTCATCAGCACCGATGCCGCGCGGCTCGACCTCGAGGTCATCCACCATTTTCTTTCGACCCAGTCGTACTGGGCGGAAGGCGTGCCGCGCGAGGTTGTCGCGCGCTCGATCGCTAACTCGCTGTGCTTCGGGATCTATGGCGGATCGAAGCAAATCGGTTTCGCGCGAGTGATTTCCGACTATGCGACCTTCGCCTACCTCGCCGATGTTTTCGTCATCGAGGCGTATCGGGGTCGCGGCTTGTCGAAGATGTTGATGGAAGCCGTCACGTCGCATCCACATCTACAGGGCTTGCGGCGATGGACGCTCGGCACCGCGGATGCGCATGGGCTGTATCGCAAATTCGGTTTCACGGAGCCGAGATATCCCGAGCGCCAGATGGAACGCGGCGACCCGGACATCTATCGACGCCTCGAGCGGCGCCGCGAAGTAGGATGTACATTCCGAAAGCATTCGAGGTCACGGATCGCGCGACGCTGCACGAATTCATCGAGGCCAACAGCTTCGCGACGCTGGTTACTTTCGCCGGTGACGCGCCGTTCGCGACGCGCCTGCCGATGATTCTCAATCGTGACGCGGGTGCGAACGGCACGCTTATCGGCCACGTCGCGCGCGCCAATCCGCACTGGCGCAGTTTCGATGGCAGTGCTCAGGCGCTCGCGATGTTCGACGGTCCGCATGCCTACATCTCGCCGCGCTGGTACGCCGACTTCGCCCGCAGTCCCGACCTGGAACTACGCGACGGTGCATGCGTACGGAGCGCCGCGCGTCATCGAGGATCCGCATCGCGTGGAGGAGATCGTCGAGCGCCTGACGACTACCTATGAAGCTTCGATGCCACAGCCGTGGTCGACCCGCGAAGTGCCGGCGGAGTTCAAAGCGAATCTGCTCAAGGCAATCGTCGGTTTCGAAATGCCGATCGATCGGATCGAGGGCAAATTCAAGTTCGGCCAGAATCGACCGATTGAGGATCAGTTTGCGATGATTGAGGCGCTGGAGAAGGCTCAGGATTCTGACGGGCGGCATCTCGCGCGGATTATGCGCCGACAAGTTCGGCTCACGCGCTAGAGCGCCTTGCGCGGCTTCCAACCCACGGTTTATATAACAACCGTTAGGAAGCGCTGCTTCCATCCCGCACGGAGGAAGACATGGACTTTAATTGGAGCCCCGAGGACGAAGCTTTTCGTCACGAACTGCGAAGCTGGCTCGAAGCCAACCTGCCGCGCGATCAGAAGGGCGACGAGGGCCTCGGCATGATGCACGAGGAAGGCGGCGAGTGGCAGAAGCGCCTCGCATGGCATCGGAAGATGCACGCCGGTGGATGGGTCGGCATTAGCTGGCCCAAGGAATACGGTGGCCGCGGCGCCACCCTGGTTCAGCAGATCATCTATAACGAGGAGATCGCGCGCGCCAATCCTCCCGCGCTGGTCAATGGCCTGGGCACGCTGCTGGTCGGCCCGACGCTTATTCATTGGGGCACCGAGGAACAGAAGAAACGCTACGTGCCGAAGATTCTCTCCGGCGAGGAAATCTGGTGCCAGGGATATTCCGAGCCCGGCTCCGGCTCCGATGTCGCATCGCTGCAGACCAAGGCGGTCGAGGAAGGCGACTACTTCATCGTCAACGGGCAGAAGGTGTGGACGTCGGATGCGCATCACGCCGACATGTGCATCCTGCTGGTGCGCACCGATCCCGAGCGCGCCCAAGCACAAGGGCATCAGCTACATCCTCGTCGATATGCACAGTCCGGGAGTCACCGTGCGACCGCTGGTGCAGATCACCGGCGACGCGAATTTCAATGAAGTTTTCTTCGAGGATGTGAAGGTTCCGAAGAAAAATCTCATCGGCGAGAAGAACCAGGGATGGCAGGTCGCGATCACCACGCTGATGTTCGAGCGCTCGGGAATCGGCGGCGGACGCGACATGCTCGGCGCGGTCAAGGAGCTGAAAGACCTCGCGCAGACGGTGCGGCATAACGGCTCGACGGCATGGGCCAACACCGACGTGCGGCAGAAGATTTCGCAGTTCGCGTGCGAGGCGGCCGCCATCAAGTACACCGGCTTCCGTCAGATCACGCGACGGCTCAAGGGCCTGCCACCGGGTCCCGAGGGCTCGGTGCTGAAGCTCGCGGTCAGCGAGCTGAATCTGCGGATGAACAAATTCGCGATGGAGTTCCTCGGGCCGTACAGCCAGATGGACTTCCGCGCGCCGTTCGCGCTCGACAAGGGCAAATGGTCGTACCGGATGCTCGCGTCGCGCGCACTCACTATCGCGGGCGGCACCAGCGAGATCCAGCACAACATTATCGGCGAGCGCGTGATGGGTCTGCCCAAGGGGTAACGGCAAAAAACGCGGATCCTCGATAAGGGGCGGCCTGCCGAGGCTGCCCTTATTTTTCGTGCGGACTCGGTGGGTTTGCGCCGCGCACCCAAACGATTTAACTATTCAACACGATGCGTCGGGTGATGCATCGTGCGATTGCTCGAGGCCCGAGCCCGAAGGAGACAATTAGAAATGCCATCCGCACAGCCGCTCAGCGGAATCAAAGTTCTCGACCTCACCAAACTCGCGCCTGGACCTTTTTGCACGATGATCCTGGGCGACCTCGGCGCGGACATTATCAAGATTGAGGAACCGGGACCTCCGACGGGGAGGCGCGCCGCAGCAGGCCGGCAATGCGAAAGTTGCTTCGAGCGGTGCCGGATGGTCGCCCGGCAACGCGCTGATGCGCAACAAGAAATCGATCGGGCTGAACCTCAAGAGCGGGCCGGGCAAGGAGATCTATCTGCGCCTCGCCCAACGCGCCGATGTGATCGTCGAGGAGTATCGCCCTGGCGTCGCGCAAGCGCCTCGGCATCGATTACGACACCCTCAAGAAGCGCAACGCGAGACTGATCTACTGCGCGATTACCGGCTTCGGGCAGGACGGGCCGTATCGCGATTACGTCGGGCACGATCTCAACTACATCGCCACCGCGGGTGCGCTCTCGATGCTGGGGCGTCCGGGTCAGCCGCCGACGATTCCGCACAATCTGCTAGCGGACTACGCCGGCGGCGGGATGCATGGCGCGATCGGGGTGCTGGCCGCGCTGATGGCGCGCACCCAAACCGGACGCGGTCAGTATGTGGATATCTCGATGATGGATGGGACGCTGGCGCTGCTGGCGCCGGCATTCTCGACCTACTTCGCGACCGAACATCTACCGCGGCGCGGCGAAAACCCGATGCTCGATGGCGGCATCCCCAACTACAACGTCTATCTGTGCAAGGACGGCAAGTACATCACCATCGGATCGATGGAGCCGTGGTTCTTCGCGAATCTGTGCCGCACGCTCGAATGCGAGCAGTTCATTCCGCATGAATATGACTCCTCGAAGCGCGAGGAGATTCCGCAATTACTTCACCGAGAAGTTCAAGACCAAAACCCGCGACGAATGGTTCGACATCCTGACCAAGCTCGATATCTGCGTGGGCAAGATGCTGACCCTCGACGAGGTGCCCGACGATCCGCAGGTGCTCGCGCGCAAGATGATCGTCGACGTCGACACGCCCGACGGCGGCACGGTCAAGCAGGTGGGCATCTCGGTGAAGCTTTCGGAGACCCCGGGCTCGATCCGGTCGGTGGCGCCCGAGGCTGGGGGAGCATACTGATGAGGTGCTCGGCGAGCTGGGCTACGAACAGGCGCAAATCGAGCGCTGGCGTGCGGAAGGATCCATCAAATAGCGGCCCAAATTCGTTCTTAAAATAGTTTGAATCATCCGCGGGTGGGTTCGTCTGATATCAGACAAACCCGTGCCCCAACACCTCAAAAACCTGACGGATGACACGACTTTTGGAAACCTCAAACCCTCGTCCAGCAATTCGTCCCCTTGGCCGCAATCCCTCTCCCGAGAGCTATCCGACCGGCTCCCGGCAACACCTCCCCGATCGCCTGAGGCGCCTGGCCTGGCTGTCGCAAGAGCAGATTCGCGAGATCGCCGATTCCTCGCGGATGCTCGAAGTCAGACGCGCCGGTAGCATCTATTCGCAAACCGAAAACGCCGACATGGTCTATGTGATCCTGTCCGGTATGGCCGCGCTGACGATGAACGATAATGGCCGGCGCGTGCTGGTGGGCGTGGTGGGTCCCGGCGACATCGTGGGAATCTCCGCGCTGCTGGCGAATCCTTCGCGCCCTTTCCGATGCGAGGCGCTTAGCGAATGCAAAGTGGCCGCGCTCGCCGCGCCGACGTTCCGCTCACTAATCATGCGCGATCCGGCGACCCTCGAAAAAGCCTTGCAGGCCACCTTCGGACGCTGGGAGAACCTGCTCAAGCGATACGCGCAATTTATGATGCTGGGCGCGCGGGGACGCATCGCGTTGGCGTTGCTGGAGCTGGCCGATCGCTTCGGGGTTAGTAACGATCGCGGCCGGTTGCTGCCGTTCATGGTCAGCCACGCGATGCTGGGCGCGATGGTCGGCGCCTCGCGTCAGCACGTGACGATGCAGTTGGTTGAGTTCGAGCGGGACAAGATCGTCACCCGCGAAAATCGCCGCCTGGTGATTATCCCGGAAAAGCTGAAACTCGCGATGCAGTGAGCTACTGACGCCGATTCTTGTCGATCTGCGCCATCAGGCCGAACAGGTCGACCACGTTGGCCGTCATCTTGCCGCCCGAGAATTCCCGATACAGGCTTGCCACGTTGATGACGATTCGTTCCGCATCGCCCCACGAGGAATAGTCCGCCAGCGAGATGTCGTTGGCGGCTTCCTGGATCGACATGCCCGCGTCGAAGCGCTTGCGCGTCTGCGCCTGGATGTATTCAAAGTAGCCTTTCATCGCCGCGACGCCTTTCTTGTCGGTGATCGGGCCATGGCCGGGAACGACGGTTTCGACGTCGAGGTCGAGCATCAACTGGCAGGCTTTAATCCAGTTCCCGATCGGTCCTGCCCAGATGATCGGGTGGCCGTTGATGAAGAGAATGTCGCCGGTAAAGATGACGCGATCGGCGGGCACATACGCCAGAATGTCGCCACGGGTATGGGCGGGGCCGACCTCGATGAGCCGCACGGTCTTGTTGCCGACCCGCCGCTCGAGCTGACCGGTAAAGGTCGTCGTCGGCATCGGCATGTTAATGCCCTCGAAATCGAAGGGGCCGAAGATGCGCGCGAAGTACGCGCCGGTCTCGCCCATCGCGGATGCGTTGCGTTTCATTTCCGCGAGGCGTCCGGCGCCGCCATCTTGACGCATCTCCTCGTCGCATCCTTTCGAGGCGATGATCTCCGCGCCTTCGACCAGCTCGTTGCCGAAGCAGTGGTCGCCGTTGGAATGCGTATTGATGAGGGTCGCAATCTTTTTCGTGGCGGCAGGCTCGGCGCGATGCATCGTGTCGAGCATCTCGCGCGTCAGCTTCAGGTCGAACAACGTATCGACTAGTAATGACTGGCCGCTATCGACCACCAGGCCGGCGTTGCTCCATCCCCAGGAGCCATCGGGCTGGAGGTACCCATAGCAGCCATTGCCGAGATCCTGGAGACCTTTTTTGTACGGCCATTTGCTGACGATCGGGTTCATGTTGCTTCCTCGCGGCGGCGTGGATTCGCCTCGAGGCCAATTTGGCCCGCATCAAGGGAAATTGCAAAAGAAATCGCAGCGAAGCGAAAGCGTCGCGCGAAGCTTAAGGGAATCTGGATCGGCGAGGTTCAACTCGCCGATCCGAGAAATGAGCGGTCGCTAGGACGCCAGCGGAACGTCGCGAACCTGGTCGGTCGCTTCTTCCTGGTTGGCCTCGATCTGATCGGCGAGGCATCGCAGGATGCCGGCGAATTCCGCGCTCTGCGTGGTTTCGGCATCGCCGAAGGTTATCAACGAGCCTTCTTCCTCATGCATCGCGACGACGCCGAGCAGCGTGAAGCCGCGCGCGCGCATTGCCGATGAGAGTGCATGAAGAAGATCGTCTTCGCTACGGTCGGCTGTGATCTCGACCTTGGAAAGCATTGCGGCGAACATAATCCCCACCTCCTCGAAACAAACCCCCCAACCACTGAAAAGTTCCCTCGAAAGGCCCTTCCTCTCGGCGAACGCCAATTATTTAACAGATTGTAGGAAATGACACCAGACGGAAAGGAGAGTTTTGCTACTTTGCCGTCCATTAGCGCGCGCCAACGCGCCGCACCGGATTTATGCCCGAAGCCGAAAGCGCCTCGGTGCGCTAACCGAGGGTCGGAGTGCGCCGCATCCGCATCACTACGCCGCCCTCGAGCGCGATCGTCGAGGTCTGATCTTCATTGGCGCCCACGAGCCGCGAGCGGAAGTTGGCCAGCGCGAGCAGCGGAAAATAATGCGGATAGAGGTAGTAGCGCATGTAGAAATGATTGGGAAATCCGTTGCCGGTGAACGCGGTCTCATCCCACGCGCCCGCCGCATTTTGCCGTTCCAGCAGCCAGCGCACGCCGCGAATGAGGTGTTCGCCGATTTCGTCTTCGCCCGCCAGGATTCCGATGACCGCCCACGCCGTTTGCGAGGCGGTGCTCGCTCCGCGTCCGCGCCAGCTCGGATCCTTGTCGCTGAGGCAGCTCTCGCCCCATCCGCCGTCGCCGTTCTGCTTTGATTTGAGCCATTCAACCGCGCGCCGAATCCACGGCTCCTGAAGGTCGACGCCGATTGCGCGCAGTCCGAGCAGCGCGGAAAAGGTTCCGTAGATGTGATTGACGCCCCATCGCCCCCACCATGAACCCTCGGGCGCCTGGTTGCGCTTAGCCATTCGATCGCGCGATGAGCGACCGGGTCCTCCGGGCTGCGATGCAACGCGCCGAGCATCTCCAGCACGCGCCCGGTCAGATCGGGACACGATGGATCGGTGATCGCTTCGACATCGGCGAGCGGAAGTTCATTCAGCCACTTTGAGTCAGTGTCGGTGTCGAAGGCAGCGAAACCGCCGTCCTTCGATTGCATCCCGCTGACCCAGTTGGCGCCTGCCTCGATTGCGCGGGCCTGCGCCGGGTCATTGCGGTCGCCCATTTCGCTGAGCACCTCGACGATGACGGCGGAATCATCCACATCGGGGTAGGCGTCGTTGAAGAACTCGAACGGCCATCCGCCGGGCTCGAGGTCGGGTCGTTTGATCGACCAGTCGCCTTTGGCGAAGACCTGATGATCGATGAACCACCTGGTGGCGGCTTCGAATGCCGGATGATCGCCGCTCATCCCCGACGCCAGCAGCGCCTTGCACGCGAGCGCGGTATTCCAGTTGGGCGAGACGCAGGGCATGTAGAGCGCCTGGTCGCCCATTTCCCAAATCAACTCGCGCGAAGCCTCCAGCGATTTGGTGATGACCGGATGTTCCTTGCGATAGCCGATCGCCTTGAGCGCCATCGCGCTCAGCAGGTAGCACGGCTCGATGCCGCCGAAGGAGCCGTTAGCCTCCTGATGGTCGAGGAGCCATTTCTCCGCCGCCGCGACTGCTCTCGCGCGGAGTCTTTGGATCGGATGTCGATCATAGCGGCGCAAAATGCGATCCGCCTGGTTCAGCATGTTGCGCATCGAGAAGGTCGTCGCGCCGCGAGGCTGCTTGAAGTTGGTGCGATCCGGTGGATGGTCGTAAAGCTCGCCGATGAGGTTCTCCTCGGATAGCCGGCGCACTGGTTTCGCCGCCTGCAATAGCGCCAAGGCAACGAAAGTTCCGCGCGCCCACGAGCCGAGTTCATAAATATTTAATGGAAACCAGTTCGGCAGGAGCATCAGCTCGACCGGGCAGGCCGCCGTCGCGCTCCATGGCACCAGGCCGATCGAGGCGAGGTAAAACCGCGCCAGGGTGCCGGCGCGAGTGATGCCGCCGTTGGCCATGATCCATCGACGGGCGCGCACTAGCGGCTCATCGTCGGCCCGCATGCCCGCCAACTTCAGCGCGGCGTACGCTTCGATGGTGTAGGAGGCGTATCCTTCCCCCTCCGGAAAAAGATTCCAGCTTCCATCCGGCTGCTGCGTCTCGAGCAGATACTTCGCGATGCGCGCCTCGAGGTCGCGGTCAACGCTGTCCATGAAGTGGTTGAAGATGATGAACTCGGCGTTCATCTGGGCGGGCGCTTCGAGCGCGGCGTTCCAGTAACCCTCGTGATGCTGAAGGTCGAGCAGCGAGCGGCGCGCACGCTCGATGGTCCAATCCAGCCCGGCCAGAAATTCATCGCGGCGGGAATACGTCGCTTGTTCCCGACCAGATCCGATCTGGAAACCTGCACTCATAAGCCCCCCACCCGGAGTTTCCTGTCGCGGAAGGTTCCCCAGAACCTCGCGCGATCCCCACGAACTCTGAAGCTCAGGTGTGCTCCGGGGTCGGGTTATCCACACCTGCCGAAAGAGCGTCGGAATATAACACCTATCAATAAGTTAAGCCAATAGTGACAGACATAGGCAATTAGGGGCGCAAACTAAGCGCGTTCGAGTAATACTGACGAAACTGTCGATGTATGCGGGGACATAGGCCACATATGGTAGAAATTGTGTGTCTATTCGTTAGGGTGACACCACTAATTCCACCTCCAGTGGCCTTCATCATTTGCTTCGATTCGGTCGCGCCGAGGTCGAGCGAGGGCAACCTCGGGGTTGGGTGGGCGAAGGCCAGTGCGGAGGGGCGAGGGATTGGGAGATCAGGGCCGGGTGATCACCGTCGGATGCAACCAGTGGGCGTCGTCGCGGTCGGGATGATCGAGGTTGTAGTTCAAGCCGCGCGACTCCTTGCGCATCGAGGCCGAACTCACAATCAATTCGGCGACATTCACCAGGTTGCGCAACTCAATCAGGTCCGAATCGAGGAGGTAGTCCCAGTAGTAGCTATGGATCTCCTCATTGAGGAGCGCGAGGCGGCTCTTGGCGCGCGCGAGGCGGCGATCGCTGCGCACGATGCCGACGTAGTTCCACATCATGCGGCGGATCTCATCCCAACTCTGCGTCACCATCACGCGCTCTTCGCTCTTGATGGCGCGCCCGGTTTCCCATTCGGCGAAATCCGGCACCGTGCCGTCGGGCGAGTCCTCGATCTCGCGATGCGCGGAGACCGCGCCTCGATGGCCCATCACCGCGGCCTCGAGCAGCGAGTTGGAGGCGAGGCGGTTGGCGCCATGCAGCCCCGTCATCGCGACTTCGCCGGCCGCATAAAGGCGTTCGATCGGCGTGCGCGCGTTGAGGTCGGTCATCACGCCGCCGCACATATAATGCGCGGCCGGCACCACCGGGATCGGCTGCTTCGTCATGTCGATGCCGTAGCTGAGGCATCGCGCGTATATGTTGGGGAATCGATTGCGAATGAAGTCGGCCGGCTTATGACTCAGGTCGAGATAAACATTATCGAGCCCGAGGCGCTTCATCTCGGCGTCGATGGCGCGCGCGACGATATCGCGCGGCGCCAGTTCCGCCGCCGCATCGTATTTCTTCATGAACGGGGTGCCGTCGGGCAGCCGCAGGATCGCGCCCTCGCCACGCAGCGCCTCAGAAATCAGAAACGACTTCGCCGCCGGATGATAGAGGCAGGTCGGATGAAACTGGATGAACTCCATGTTGCCGATTGGCGCGCCCGCCCGATACGCCATCGCCACGCCGTCGCCCGATGCGATATCGGGATTGGTCGTGTAGAGGTAAACCTTGCCGGCGCCGCCGGTCGCCAGCATCGTCGCGCGGGTGACGATCTTGATGACGCGATTGGTGTTGCGATCGAGCGCATACACGCCCCAGCACGACTTGGGTTTGCCGGTGGTCCGATCCTTCTTGATGAGCAGGTTCACCGCGACATGATTTTCCAGCACGCGAATATTTTCGCGCGCCGCCGCGGCCGCGCCCAGCGCGCGCATGATTTCGCGGCCGGTGAGGTCCTGCGCGTGCAGCACCCGCCGATGGCTATGGCCGCCCTCGCGCCCGAGGTCGTATTCATCCTCGCCGCCCGCCTCGATGCGGCTGAACTGGGTGCCGAACCGGATCAGCTCGCGCACCGTCGCGGGGCCTTCGCGCACGATGGTCTCGACCGCGTTGCGATCGCATAGCCCGGCGCCGGCGTTGAGGGTGTCCTCGATATGCGATTCGAAGGAGTCATCGACGCTCCATACGCTGGCGATACCGCCCTGTGCGTACGAGGTGTTGGCCTCGGCGCTGTCGGCCTTGGTCAGCACGGTAACGGTGCCGACCTCGGAAGCCTGCAGGGCGAACATCAGGCCCGCGATGCCGCCGCCGATAACCAGATAGTCCGAGTCGAAGCGCGAAGATTGTTTCATCTTGATGAAGTTCAGGTTAGCTCATGTGAACGGAGGAATGCAGCCGGTCCGGCGCTCTTTTGCAGGGCAAGGTTTGCACCCCATGCGCGATTGCCATAGCCTCAAAAGCAGGGGCGGGGAATCGCATCAGCTGCGACGGAGAGTGGTTTCGCGTGGCGTGGACAACTCCAAACATTCTGACCCTGGGTAGAATCGCGACAGCGCCGCTGCTGGTGTATCTACTGCTGCTCCCCGGTCCAACCGCGGCGGGTTTTGCGGCGGCGATTTTCTTCCTCGCAACCATCACCGATTTCCTCGACGGCTACATCGCGCGCAACTACGGCTCCGGCACCACGCTGGGCAAATTCCTCGATCCGCTTGCGGACAAGGTCGTGGTGATTTCCGCACTCATCATGCTGGCCGGAACGCCGCAACTGCCGCGCGTGCCGGCGTGGATCGTCGCCGTGCTGGTGATTCGCGAAATCATGGTCACCGGCTTGCGCGCGATCGCGGCGGCGGAAGGTGTGGTGATGGCGGCCGAGGAGTTGGGAAAATACAAGATGGTGCTGCAGTCCATCGCGATCCAGGGACTGCTGATCCGCTACACCTATTTCTACATCGATTTTTTCGCGGCCGGGATGTTCATCCTCTGGATCGCGATGGGGCTGAGCGTGTGGTCGGGCATCGATTACTATGTCGGTGCGATCCGATTGCTGAGTCCGCAGCCGCAAGTAGTCCCGCACAAACGCGCCGCGATGTGAGTCGGCCGCGTCAACGCGTTCGATTTGCGCGCGCGGATTGCCATCCCGCGGGCAGAGGCAGAATCCAGAGCTGAGGTCCCCCTCTGTCCCGTCACAGTTCATGCGTGAAGCCATCGCATGAACTGCGCCGGGACATCTCCCCCAATCAATGGGGGAGAAGCAGCGAAGCACAGGAATTCCGCGGGAACTGATCTAAATTCGACCCTCCCAATGGTCCTGCACCCCGATGTGGTCAGCGGTGAGTTCCGGCTTTTGATGAGGTATCCGAAGCGATGATTAGAAATGCGGGGCGGGCGGTGATAGTGATGCATCCCTGCTCATGATCGATTCGCCGATTTTTGCCCTGCTCGATGCGGTCCCGCGATATCTGCAGTTGACCCGATCGCAGTATTGGTCACCCGAAAAGCTCGAGGCCTATCGACGAGAGCGGCTTCATCGCACGCTCAAGGCCGCGATGAAGATTCCATTTTATGCGCGGCGCTTCGGCACCTTGCCGTGGCCATCGGATTTGGGTCGCCTGCCGATTCTCAAACGACCCGAAATCGCCGAGCTCAGTCTTTCAGTTCGAAGCCTCTATCCGGCCGACAGGAAATACATTCACGTCCGATCGTCGGGAAGCAGCGGACATGCGGTCGACGTGGTGATGGACCGGAGCCATCAGCGCGGCCGCAATGGGGCGCGGATGCGTTACCTGTTTGAGCACGGATGGCGCCCGACCCATCGCACGGCGTGGGCGCTCGGCCTGGTCGCGGAGCCGCGCTCGCCGGATGGGGACCTGAGCCGCAGCCGCTACCTGATGCGATCGCAATTCCTTTCGCATACCGAGGATTTTGCGGTGCAGCTCGCGTGGCTGCGCAAAATGAATCCGCACTTCATCTACACCTTGCCCTCCAACCTGGAGGCGCTGCTGTGGTTTCTCGCCACGGAGGAGCCGCGACTTCCGGCGCTGCGCAAAGTTTTTACCGGCGGCGAGGTGCTCGACGAATCGCTGCGCAAACAGACCCGCGATATCCTCGGGGTCGAGATCGCCGATAACTACGGGATGACCGAGCTGTTTCCCGCGTGGCAATGTCCGGCGGGCAGTTATCACGTCAACGCCGAGCATGTGATCCTCGAACTGCTCGACGATGAAGGCCGGCCGGTAAAGCCGGGGGAGTTGGGCCGCGTGGTGGCGACGACGTTGGAAAATTACCTGGCGCCGCTGATTCGTTACGATCTCAACGACTATGCGCTCGCAGTCGAGGGCGACTGTGGGTGCGGGCGGACGTTGCCGATCATCGGAAAGGTCGTCGGCCGCTCGATGAATCTATTCTGGCTCCGCAACGGCCAGATCCTGCTGCCATGGCGCTTCTACGATCATCTCGAAGGACTGGGGAAGGTGCGGCAACTGCAACTCGTGCAACGCGCCTTCGACCACTTCATCGTGCGCTTCGTGCGCGAGGAGCCGCTCGCGCCCGAGGTGGAGGCGGCGATCAAAAAACGCATCGCGGACAGTCTCGGCGGCGAGGTCACGGTGGACCTCGAAAAGGTCAGCGAAATTCCTCGCACGAAGCGCGGCAAGTATATGGCGGCCTTGTGCGAGATCGCGCCGCAGCAAGCGGGGCAGGGCGCAAGCTGATCGAGACTGTCAGTCGAGCGCGAAATTGGCGCGAACGATCGCTGCGAGATCATCGCATTGATGATGCAGGTCGTATTGCTCCGCGTGCCTGAGAATGGCTCTGCAAGCGGTCAACGGCCGTCCGCTACCTTCCTCGTGCCGGATCACGAAGGCCCCGTCGTCGCCACATTTCATTGAAGGCGAATCGGCCGCGAGATGGAGACCGCGAGTCAGCTCCTGGATGGACGCGGCCTCGGCCGCCATCGCCTCGAACAGCTCCGCGCCGAGCGCGGAGAACCGGGCGAACCGCCGGAGCTGCGCAACCGCGATCGCGATCTGGATCGAGGCGGTAAGCACCTGGTCGCTGACGGCCGCGAGCCGCAGGCCCGAGGTTTCGCCGCTGCGATAGACCGCGTACCAGAATCGCCATACCGCGAGGTAGACATAGAGTCCGTGAAAGATTCCATGGACCGGGCGCAGATCCTCGCGGAACGGCGAATAGTATTCGTTGCGCGTGACCAGATTGTCTTCTTCCGCCGCGAAGAACGCGCCGAGCTCCTCGACGAAGAAGAAGCGGTTGTGATGAAACTCATGGATAAAGAAGTCCGCCATCAGGTAGGGATCCTTCGCGACGGAGACCACGAAGGCGCCCGGCAAATCGGAATGGCTGATGTTGCTGTAATCGCCGAGGTCCGGCGGCTTCAGCGCAATCAGCCGGATGATCGCGACGAACTGCGCGAAGGTTGCGGGGCAGTGCCGATGGATCAGTTCCAGCGCGTGCGAAACGAGACCGACATTTTCCGATTGATATGTAGGAGGTATCAGGCGCAGCGGCGCGCTTTCCTTCACCCCCGGCAAATTGAATGCTTCCGGCTGGAGCATCACCGAATAATCATCCGCGCCGGCCACCGGAGACTCGCGGATAGTCAGAGAGTCAATGGTGAGCGGCGCCAGCGGGAGGCGGAGTTTATTGCCGGCGCGCCGCGCCTCCAGTTGCCCACTCATCAGCGAGTCGATCGCGAGTTTGCCTTGACCCGCGATCACGATACGGCTGGCCGGTATCGCAAAGGGCAGCTCGACTACGAGTGGAGTCGCGAAGTTCTCATCGGTGCCGGCGACGATGCCGAGGGCGAGCACGAAGCGCTTGAAATCGTTCAGATGCAGCTTCAGCGCGGAGGCCGCATCGGTGGCGCCGCGTTCCCGTGAGGCCGACTCCGCCAGACCGGACAGTGATCCGGGGGCGAGGCAGTCGCCGACGAACTCGTAGGCGAGGCGCACCCAGAAGTACGCGGTTGGGTCGCGCCATACCGTCGTGAATGCATCGGGATCGGCCGCCGCCACGCGACGATAGAGCTGGAGGAATTCGGCTTCGTCGCCGCTGAGGGGACGATTGCGCTCGAGCGCCTGCGCGATGGCGATCAGGGCCGAGGCGGTTTTTTCATAGCGCGCCTGGTAGAGACCCTGATCGTTCCAGAGAATGTCGGCCGCAGTCATAAACTCCCGGATGCGGTCGAGTTCGAGGCGCGTTGTCCGCTGGAAAAATTAATCGCGTTTGGGAGCCATCTTGAGGCCTGAGGCGGCGAAACGCGCGGCCCATCGCGCCTTCGAGGACGGTTTTCCGGTCGCGAGGCCCTCAAGTTCCTCAGTCATCGACCGAACCAAGCTCTTTTTGTCAGTCGCGACTTTCGCTAGATCGATTTTGAGGGATTTTTTCATGATGCCCACCTCATTTGAGTTTTACGATCTTAGTCCCGAGTGGGAGCGCTCTTCGGGCCTGCCGCGACGAAGCGCATTCGCCATCGCGGAGGGGCGCCTTTGGCTCCAGCGGAAATGAATCGCGCCGGCCAGCGCAGATTCGCGGCGGGATCCTCACGGTCAGCGCCTTCGAGTTCCCGCACCATCGATGGAATTTCGCTCGCGGTTTTGCGTGCGAGGTCGAGCAGATTGATCTTCCTGTTGTGCTGCATCACCGAACTCCCCTTTTGAAAGGACGCTGCATCTGAGGTACAGGTCGGGCGCGACTATGTCAAACTCAGGCTTTGAAATGGCATAATTGTGTGTACCAGCGTGTCAAACGGAACGTAGATGGGCGTGATAGCATCCGCAATCGCGCTGTGCTACCGCATCGCGGAGGAGTGAACAAGACATCGCTATGACCACCGAGCAGACCATCAACGAAGCCGCGAAGAAGACTCGGCAGGAAAAGAAGCCCAAGTTCGCAGCGGGCGAGCAACCGGCGAAATCAGGCCCGAGACCGTTCACCCTGGCGGTCGATATCGGCGGGACCGGGATCAAGGCGGAGAAGCTCGATGCGACCGGGCGGCCCGTCACGGAACGAGTCAAAATCGCGACCCCGAACAACGCCACTCCGAAAAAAGTCAGCAAGATCGTTGAAGAACTAGCCGGACAGCATGGGGCATTCGACCGCGTGTCGGTAGGGTTTCCGGGGGTGGTCAAGAACGGCGTCATTTATACAGCGGCCAACCTCGGCAAAGGATGGAATGACTATCCATTGCAGAAGGAACTCGCGAAAAAGCTTGGTAAACCAGTGCGAATGGCCAATGACGCCGATGTGCAGGGCCTCGGATGCATCAGCGGGCACGGGGTCGAATTGGTCATCACGCTAGGAACGGGCGTGGGGTCGGTAATCTTCGTGGACGGGCGGCGGATTCACATGGAACTGGGGCATCATCCGTTCCATAAGGGGAAAACCTACGAGGAAGAGCTGGGAAATCGAGCATTGGCGAAGAAGGGCAAGAAGAAATGGTACAAGCTCGCGATGGAGGCTATTGGCGAGCTAGCAAATACCTTCAACTATGACCGCCTCTACATCGGTGGCGGCAACTCCCGCCTCCTCGATGGCAAACTTCCGCCGAACGTGAAACTGGTCAGCAACATGGAGGGCCTGTTGGGAGGCATCAAGTTGTGGGCCGGGACGAGTGGATGATCAATTTCTCAAAGTAGCGTCAGGCGACGAAGGCTCAATTAAATGTGCCTCTAATCCATCTCGCCCACGATATGGTCTTTACTTTCGCTTTTCCGCGCGTTAGTTTCCCTTCCAATCAATCGTAATGCCATCCTGCTTGGCAAACAAGCAGTTTATGTTCCATGGGGGTGGACATAGCTATGCTTAGCGTCCGTTGTCGCGCACCTCGATCGGTTACCGCTCTGCTCCTCCTTTCTATCCCCATGGGCCTCACCGTCGCCGGATGTGGCGGCGGTTCCAGCGTTGGTTCCTCCTTCCATGCCGCAGCCACGGATCCCACTTCGACCAGCGTCATCGCCGTCGATTGCACCCGTCAGCGCGGTTATGTGCCCCTGCCCAATTTGAATTCCAGCCTGCATGGCCAGGTCGCGGTTCTCGATCTCGCGGTCGATCCCGACGCTAAAAATCCGCTGGTTAAAATCATCGATATCGGCATTACCGCCCTCCCGCGATCCGCCGCTGCGGATTTCAAATCGGGCACGGTCTACGTTCCAGCTGACAATGGAGCGACAACCGGAACCATGGTGCTGATTGACGAATCTGACGATTCCGTGACCACGGTGCCATTCCCCACCGGCAGTCGCCCGGCGGAAACCTCCGGGGTGGTGGCCGATCCCAACGGCACCGCGCTGGTCTCGATGGAGGATGGCACCGACTGCCCCAGTGCGCTCGGGGGCTGCACCGGTCAAGCTGTTTTCAATCTCCACGCGCGCAGTTTCGATCCGCTAATCCTGACCCTTTTCGGGGCGGATAGCTTCGCGGAAAACTCCTCCAGCGGAACTTCGATCGGATCTTCCGACATCATCACTCCCCAACTTCTCGCGCTCGACCTCCCCGGCCAGCAATCCTGCCTCCTGGACGACATCAACACCGATCAGCTCGACGCCGATCCGGACGGAATCGCGGTCGATCCGAGCACCAACATATGGGTGGTGGGCAACTTCCAGTCACCACTTGCCACTGTGATCAATCTCAAGGGCGCGACGTTCGACAACGGTGGAAGTTTTAACTGCTTCCTGAATGAAGGTGGGGAGCTGCCAAACTCGGTGAACCAGGACACCGGCACCGGCGCAACGGGTATGCCGGGAGTGGCGATCAATGCAATCACGCATCAGGCCTTTTTGACTGCTCAGGGAGGCAATCAGTTAGCGCTGCTTTCGCTGCCGACCCGAGCCGTCGGGCAGCTTTCAAGCTCAGGAGTCAGCGGCGTCAACGGCGCCGTTCCCAACGATCCCAACGGCAACCCATTTTTGTCCGCCAACTTTCCTTATGCGACGACGGTCGATTCTTGCCACAACTTTGGATACGTGGCGAGTGCGGATTACAACTTCCTCGCCCAAATCGATCTGAAGACGTTCAAGCAAAGTCCTTCCGCAATCAATACCGCGCTCCCGGCTGGAAGCTGCGCGGGTGTTACCACCACGTTCCAATGCGATAACGGCAACGGGGTTAAATTCTTCCCGGTTTCCGCACCTTCCCCAGTTCCGGCGCAGCCCGCGCCGGCTCAATTCAGTTCCACCGCGTTGCGCGCGCATCTGGCGGCCAAACAAACCGGACTGACTCGCGGTCATCATTGAACTTGATGACGGCGGGAGGGTTCGCGAGGCGTTCTCTATTTCATAAATTTGTTCTTTCGAAGGGCGGGTAGTCATGAGTAAAATCAAGTCAATCCAGGCGTCCGCGACCGGACTTCTTAACCGCGGGAGAAATCAACTCCGGCAGCTCTCTTCGGGCCGCGTCTGGCTCGGCCTTGTCATCGGCATGTCTGTCCTCGCGGTCCTGGCTTCGTTCTCCGGTTTCATTACCTCCGCGGCGCATTCCGCGAATCTGCGTCTCCTCGGTCAGCTGGGCAATCTCCCTGCGGCCTCGCCGGCCGCGACCCCGGGTGCGTTTCCGCCCTCATGCGAGATTCCTACCTCGGGAGTCATCAAACTTTCCAAATGCGCCGGGACTAGGGATGACCCAGTCGTCATCGGTGGTCCTCATGGAACCGGCCAATGCAAAAGTAACTCTGCGATAAACGTCTATGTCGATCAGGCGGCGACCAATGTCGGCCAGATCACCATCAATTCCGGCAGCTCACTCACGGTGTTCGATCGGACCGCGCAATTGCCGATAAATCTACAAACCAACGGAATCGAGGTTCTCGGGACGCTTCAAATCGGCAATCCGACCTGCCCGATCGGCACTATTAACCGCGCGACCACCGTCACCGTAACCTTTAAGGGAAACAAGCCCGAGTGCGCCGCCAAGGGGGACTGCCCCGGATCCACCAAGGGTATCGAGGTCGCGGCGGCCGCATCCTTGAGGCTATACGGCGATAAAGGTGTGGTTGGGAATGGCGGAGTGAGCTGGACCTACCTGGCCAACGCGGCCGGTCCCACCACCTACAACTCGGCCAATAATGTGCTGGTTCCCTCTCAATCCGCGACCGCGATTACCGTCGCCAGCGACGTAATGGGTAATACGACGAACCCGGGGGCGAATTGGCAGGTCAACGACTGGATCGCCGTCTCGGGCACCAGCTTCAGCCCATTCGAGACCGAGTTCGTACAAATTGCGGGCTTCGGCGCGCTGACCGCCAGTGGGCGAGTGATCAATCTCGCTCAGCCGCTCAAATTCTATCATTTTGGCTCGGCGCCGCCCTCGACCGGCACTTCACCCAGTTGCGGTAACGGGATGATATTGGCTTCCTACTGTGACGGCGCGGATAAGAATTGGGGAGTTGATGAACGCGCCGAAGTCGGTCTCATCAGCCGCAATATAAAATTCACCGCTGATACTCCGTCCACCGGCGACGATCGGCATTGGGGCGGAGAGATGAAATTCCTCCCGAATTTTGCGGAGGTTTCCGTGCAAGGAGTCGAGCTACAAAAGTTTGGCAAGGATCAGCTCGGAAGCTATCCCTTTCACTTTCATATGGATGGCGACTTGGCCAACGCCAAGGTGTTGGTTGACTCCAACAGTATCGATCACAGCTACAACAAGTGCATAACCGTCCATGCTACGCAGAACCTCACTATTTCCAACAATGTCTGCGCCAGGATCATCGGCCATATCTTCTATGAGGAGATGGGCAACGAGGACAATATCACCTTCAATAACAACCTCGGCCTCGGAGCGATGAGTAACTCTTTCGACATCAATGACTCCTTCGACGCAGCGAACAATTCAGGATACAAACGCGATGATTTGATCCAGAAATACTGGTGGGTGGGTGACAATCTGGTCGATCCTTTAAATCTGGATCCGAAGAAGATCGCCTATAATGGTTTCCGGGTGCCGGATACTGACAACCAGAACAATGGGACCGTCGGTTCGTGCTTTATGTTTGGCAATAAGGATACCCCCGACAACGGAGCTTTTATCCTGGCCAAAGCGGTACCGCCTTGTGATCAAGGCCAGATCTATATCGAACCTGCGACAGGGTTCTGGATCGTCAATCCCAGCGCAAAGCTTCACGGTAATTCGATCGGAGGATGCCAGGGCGAGGGTAAGGGCTATTGGTACGTTCCGCCGTTCCGAGGCAGCTTCACCAACAAGGCTTTCATTCCTGTCGGTACCTACTCAACTATCGGCAGCACGCACGGCGAGTTTACTAACAATCGCGCTCATGGTTGTGACTCCGGCCTTTATAGCGGAGACCAACAGGACATCAGCGCGGCGGCACTGCTGCCTTATCAGAATGGGATCAAGTCGCCCGGCAGCCACGCGACCATGGCCGAGTTCGATGGCGTAACCGCGACCCGCAATCGCTTTCGCGGAATTTGGTTGCGGCCGAGCTTTTATACGGTCAAGGATGCGCGCATGGCGACCAATCGCGATAGTATCTCGCTGGTGACTTCTGGTGGTCCGGATGGGAACTACCCAGGCATATATTCGCTGCTACAGGATTCAGTGGTGATTGGAGTCAGCCAGAACAACGTCGATCGATGGGGACCATGCCCGGATCTGAGAAATATAAACGGTTTCGGTCCCGCCGGAGGATGGACCTTTGGATGTATCGACAAGACGGCTGCCAAAAAGGGCGCCCTTGGTACCGGCGGGGATCTCATCAACCTCGGCTATCCCGGAAACAACTGGAATCTTGCCGGATACATGATCTATGACGGTCCAGCGCTGATTTTCCATGACCATTTCGTCAACTTCCTGGTCGACCCGACTTCCCTATTGACCACCACTGATGTTGCCTACCTCAACACTCCTCCTCCACCCACTCCGCCTCCGACTAACGGGCCCTACGAAGGAGATGCAGCGTTAGGATGGTTTCAGGGTAACGTCAGCTCCTATCCGGTCGCCACGGCGAGCGAGGAGTTGAGCTGGGACAATGTTGATTTTCGCCACCAGGTCTATACCCAGAAGGTCAACATTTCGTCCTTCCAGGATGGCGACAAAAACACCGCGATCATCGATCTCGACGGCACCTTGGGTGGCTACGCATCGTTGTCGATCCCAAACAGCTCTTGCCTGGGGCCTGCTAACCCCGCGCCTTGTTGTAGCGGCGTGATGGCCGGCAGTTGCGATAGTTTGAGCGGCCATCTCCATCCCATCTCGCTCAACAATCTCGAGTTGAATGCCGCGGGTGGCGATCCAGGCGGCTCAGTCGATGAGTGTCAGGCTGAGGGCAAACAGGACATCAAGCTGGAAGGGCGACCGACCGCAAACTTCTCGCCCGGCGAAGTTGGCGCGCTGGAGTTCCAGGCGTTGTTTCCAGACATTACCCCCCCTGGCGAGCCGAAGCCCTGTGTTCATGACAAAACCCAGAATACCTGTCGGCATGATCAGATGGTCACCTTCACCAAAGACTCCACCGAATTCAGCGGAACGCTCCTGGAGCATCCCGAGATGGTTCTGGGAGGTCGCAATGGTCAAGGGATCTGGGAGCCTAAGGTCCAGAGCGGCTATGGCTATACGGTCACCGCGAGTGCCGGAATTCCCAATCTGGTGCACGTCGCCGCGGTCGATACGGTTAAACCGGATATTTCCACCAACTCGCCGTTCTATGTTCGAGTAGGTATCTGTTACCAGGGCAGCGGTGGTAGTGCCGTGAACGGTCATCCGAAGGCCGGCTCCTTTGCGGTCACCCGTGGTTACCGATCTTGGGGCGGCGGAAGCGTGGAAGCCGACGACCCTGCACTGAGACTCGCCTATAACCAAATCGATGGACAGTCCAACGGACTGAAACCTACCGAAGCCTGCTTCAACCTTGATCATCAGAACTACGTGAAGGACCAGAATTGTCCCGCGCAGGGCGTGTTTCCTAAAATCAATGGGCAATGCCCGGCCGGTTCCAACCCCGATCCAACCCGTGCGCTCTGTTTCTATCCGACCACCTCGATGACCGCGGCCACCGCGATCACCGATCTCACGGTCAATGGGCAGCCAGTTCTTGACAAGTACTTCTACGACCCCACTACCGGTTGGATGTTCCTCAACGTAGCTCAGGCGCGCCCCAATGCGACCGGTCCTTCACCGCTCGGCGCGTGCACCGGGGTTACTACTGGTCCTAACGCGGATCCTTACTTCTGTCCTTCGCAAAATGGCGGTGAGAGTTACTACGTTTGTCCGGCTGAGGGATGCTGGGATTACGGAATAGTACTCAACGATTCCACCTGGGCGCCCGCAACGTCAGCCTGTCCTGACCCCTATATGACCTACGGCACGCCCGCGACGCCGCCCCTCGATGCCAAACTCGTAGTGGCCGGAAACGCCGTTACTCGCTCCGTGGATGGAGGACTAAACAGCCAGTTCCCGCACTATGTACCGGTGAATCCGCCGGCTAGCTGCTCGACCGCGATGCCGACACCTACGCCGGCCCCTTAAGCCACCATTCGAGGCGGCCTTCGATACCACGAAGGCCGCCTCGCTTATTTCAGTCTTAGCGTAGCTCGCGGTTGGTATAGCCCAGAATCGTGCGCGCGATGATAAGGCGCTGAATCTCGCCGGCGCCTTCGTAGATGTCGTAGATACGGCCGTCGCGGAAGCAGCGATCGAGAATGTGATCCTCGCAAAGCGCCTCGGGACCCAGCAGCTCGATGCATCCCTGGGTGATTTTGCGCGCGGCCTTGCCGCCTGCCGCCTTCGCGATCGAGGCTTCCACCTTGGGTGGAACGTTTTGCTGCTCGAGCCACTTGGAGCGCATCACGGTGAGCAAAGCGGCCTCGTGAACGGCTTCCAGGCGAATGAACTTATCGGCAATGGCTGAGCGGCTTCCAGAGCCGCCGCGATAGTCGAGCTCGATGCCGCGCTCCGCAAGTTTCTCGCGGGTGAAATCGAGCGCCGCGCGCGCCACACCCAGCGCCGTCGCGGCCACCATCGGACGCGAATCGTTGAACACCGACATCGTAGACTTGAAGTCGCCCTTGATGTGGTTGAACTCGGGGATACGGCAATTCTCGAACACCAGGTTGCAGGTGTCATGCGCGCGGATGCCGAGCTTCTTGAGTTGCGGACCGATAGTAAACCCTGGAGTGCCTTTCTCGACCAGGAAGGTCGTCATGCCGCGCGTGCCATCGGGCGCGACGAAGCGCGAAAAGACCATCGCGGCATCGGCGGACTGCGCCTGCGAGATGAAAATCTTTTCTCCATTGAGAACCCATTCGTTCATCTCACGATCGAAGGTAGCGCTAGTCCTGATGTTAGCGGGATCCGATCCCGCGCCGGGCTCAGTGATAGCTATAGCAATAGTATAGTCCTTCCACTTCTTGATCTGCTCGGGCGAAGCGACCGTCTCGAGCACCGTGTTGCCCAGGCCCCACTTGCTCCGATGAAGCGCGAGCCCTCCCCAGGTAGCCTCCAGCATCACCAGCGAGTGGAGTATCCGCGGGCCACTGCTACCCTCCACACCTTCCTCGGCGACGCGCGCCATGCTGGGAAGATTGGCAGCCTCGGGGAACTGCTCGGGAGGAAGTTCGTCCTCGTGATGGTCATAATATTGGGCATAGCGGCGCCCGATGAGCGCCTGGCGATGCGCCTCATCAAGGACCTTCTTATCTGCCGGAGTAAGCTCAAAATCTATCATGATGATTTCCTTCTTTCCTTAAACGCCGACTGCGCCTTCCATGACCGAGATAGACCGCGAGTTGCGATACCACATCTCGACCGGGTTATCGCGCAGGTAGCCGTGCCCACCGAGCATCTGTACCCCTTCATCGGCAATCCACATCGCTTGTTCAGCGGCATAGGTGTATGCGAGCTGCGCCTGCTTCGTCGCGTCCCCGCCTTGCTCGAGAATCGAGGCCGCTTTCCACGTCATCCAGCGCATCGCGTCGGTCTCGATCCGCATGTCAGCGAGGCGAAACGCGATGACCTGCTTCTGCGCCAGCGGCGCGCCATGCACCACGCGTTCCTTGACGTAGGGGATAACGAACTCCATCACCCCGCGGCTTATTCCGGTCATTATTGCGCTGAGCGCGGTGCGACCGGAGTCGATAATGCGTTGAACATCGCATCCCGCTGCCTCTCCAAGGCGCGCGCCGGCCGCTAACTCCACGTCTTTGAAACTCACAGTGGCGGTCCCGAGCGCCCTCAGACCTACGTTAGGTTTCTTTTCGCCGACGCTGACACCTTTGGCATCGCGCTCGACGATGAAAGCCTCCAGCTTGCCGTCGCATCGCGCTATCACCAGGTAATGACCACATTGCGCGGCGAGTGGCACCAGTCCTTTGACGCCACTCAGGCGATATCCGTCTCGCGTCTTGGTCGCGGCGGTGCGGATGGCGGAGACATCGAAGGCGAAGTCGGGTTCCATGATGGCGACCGCCGCGCATCGATACCGATCGCCTCCGAAGAGCGGCAGGAGCCTCTCCTTCTGCGCCCCCGAGCCTTGCGACGCGATGGCACTCAGGAAACCGATCGGTGCGGCGGCGGCGACCGCAAATGCCGCATCAGCCATCGCGAGTTCTTCGAGGAGAATCGCGTTCAACGTCGCGAACGAGCCGCCGGCGTCGGGGTCGGCTTGCGACTGGACGATGCCGGTCGCCCAGATCTGGTTGAGGATCGATGCAGGAATCGTCTCGCGGTCATCGGCGTCGCGCGCCGCGGGGCGCAGCGTGGAGGTCGCCAGCGTCTGCACCATCGACTGCGCCAGCTTTTGTTCCTCGGTCAGTTCAAAAGAAATCAACGTTGATGTCCTCCATGCGGGGATTGAATCGGGCACCGCTTGACTTTTCGAGTGCAACGGGACAAAGATTCAATGGTTGAACCAATCGAGCATAGGATCATGACGCATGTCAAGCATCAACTCGCCGCGCGTATGACGGGCCCTGCGACATTCCGGCCCATCAAGACTCCGCGCGCTTTCGATGAGATCGCCAATCAGATTCGGAGGGAGCTCTCGAATCGGCGCTTGCGCCCCGGCGATCGCCTGCCCGCGGAGCGCATGCTCGCCGAGCAGTTTGGCGTATCGCGGAACACTCTGCGCGAGGCTTTACGCTCGCTGGAAAATGCCGGCCTGTTGCGCTTACAGAAGGGCGCGACCGGCGGTGCATTTGTGCGCGAGAGCACCGGCGACGCGATCATCACTGGCCTGCGCGATATGTTTCATCTCGGCGCGATTGCACCTGAACATCTCACCGAGGCGCGAGTGCTGATTGAATCGATCGCCGTGCGCGCAGCATGTGAGCGCGCTACTGCTGAAGATATCGAGGCACTCAAGGCGAATATCGCGTCGGCCGAACGTGCGTCTCGGGAGAAAATGAACTTCTACGATCATGCGGCGATCCATCTCGATTTTCATCGGATCCTCGCGCGTGCGACCAAGAATCCGGTGATGGTCATCGTTATGGAGGCTCTGCTTGACGTGATGCAACACTTCATTCGCGCCATCGGACAGCAGCGCAATCCGTGGGTCATGCCGTCGCGCCGCCGTTTCATGAAGCACTTCGAAGCGCGGGACAGCGACGCGGCGGTAGCGGAGATGGAGCAGCATCTGGAGCGCCTCAATCGCCACTATCTGTCGCTGCTGAAGGAAAAGGATCGCGCCGAGGCCGCGGATGCATAGCGATATCCTTGCGGGAGTGCGCGTTCTGGATTTCACGACCATCGTGTCGGGGCCGTACTGCACGCGGCTGTTGGCGGACCTTGGCGCCGAGGTGTTCAAGATCGAGCCGCCCGAGGGCGATTTCATTCGCGTGCAGCCGCCGCTTCGAAATGGCAGGAGCGCTTACTTCGCGTCGCTCAATTGCGGCAAGAAAAGTCTCTCGGTTGACCTCCGCCAGCCCGACGCTTCCGAGTTGATGCGCGAACTCGCCGCGAAATGCGATGTGGTGGTGGAGAATTCTCGTCCCGGCGTGATGCAGCGGCTGGGGCTCGATTACTCGCGTATCGAGAAAATCAATCCTCGCATCGTGTACTGTTCGATCTCCGGATTTGGCCAGACCGGCTCATGGTCGAAGCGCAGTGCTTACGCTCCGATGCTGCATGCGGCCAGCGGTTTCGACCTGGTCAATCTGTCATATCAGAAAGGACTGGAGCGTCCGCTCACCTCGGGCATCATGGTGGGCGACATCCTGGGCGGCACCTACGCGTTTGGTGCGATTCAGACTGCATTGCTTGCGCGCGAGCGCACCGGGCACGGCGATTACATTGACCTCGCGATGATGGATGGTCTGCTCGGCATGCTGACTTACGAATTTCAGGAAGCGCAGTTTCCGCAGCGAGCCAAGCCGAATGGGTTTCCGCCGACCCGCGCGAAGGATGGCTTCATAATGATTGCGGCGGTTAAGCCCAACAACTTCGCCGCTCTGTGGCGCGCCATCGGGCATCCTGAGTATGAGTTCGATCCGCGCTTTGGGACCGGAAAGGGACGCGCCGAAAATGGTGCCGCGATGGTGGCGATGCTGGATGAATGGGCCGCCGATAAAACTGCCGCCGAGTGCGAGGCGATACTTACCGCGGGCGACGTTCCCTGCTCGCGTCATCTGACTATTCGCGAGACGCTTGCGCAGCCACATCTGGTGGAGCACGGAAGCTTCGAGGTCGTTGATGACGGCGCCGGGCCACTGAAGGTGCCAAATCCCGCTTTCAAATTTTCGCGCGCCACCGCGAAGGCGCGCAACTACGTGCCTGCATTGGGCGCCGACAACGAGCGTGTACTTTCCAGCGTTTTGGGGTATTCAAAGGATCGCATCAAGGCGCTCTACGAGAAGCGAATTCTGCGCGACGGTGGAGGACACGCAAATGGGTGAAATTCTGGCGGCCGGAATTACGCACTATCCTCCGCTCGCAGGACGCGACGAGTCGATGGCGTTCATCCTGAAGCGGATGCTGGAAAATCCGCACTTGCCTGAGAAATGGCGTCACCCCGAAAACTGGCCCGACGCGATGCGCGAGGAATGGAGCACCGACGAAGGTGCTACCGCCGCGCGGATTCATCGCGAACGACTGCTGGTGGCGTTGCGCAAGACGCGCGCGCAAATCGACGCGTTCCGCCCCGATTTCATAGTGGTGTGGGGCGACGATCAGTACGAGAACTTTCGCGAGGATGTCGTTCCTCCTTACTGCATTTACGCTCACGAGTCTTTCGAATTCGGGCCGGGACCGATTCCGAACAATATCTGGAATGAGCCTCACGACAAGAAGTTTCATCTGGCGGGCAATCTCGCTGCCGGAAAGCATCTTGCGAAGGGTCTGATCGATGCGGGCTTCGATGCTGCCTATTCCTACAAGCCGTTACATCATCCGCTCGGGCACGCGTTCGCGAACGCGGTGCTCTACCTCGACTATGACCGTAAAGGATTCTCCCATCCGATAATTCCTTTCGCGATAAACTGCTACGGGCGCAAGGTCATTGCGCAGCGCGGCGGCTTTCCGATTTTCGACAATCCACCTACGGCCGCGCAGCTCGATCCGCCCGCGCCCACGCCCCGGCGACTGTTCGACCTCGGCGCCGCAACCGCGCGAATCATGGCCGATAGTCCGTGGCGCGTCGCGTTATTGGCGTCATCAGGATGGTCACACGCCTTTTTGACCGAAAAAAACTACTTCCTGTATCCCGACACTCCCGCGGACCGCGCTCTGTACGAGGCGTTGAAGGCGGGGAATTACCAGGCATGGAGAAACTACCCAGCGGCCGCGGTGGAGGCGAGCGGGCAGCAAGAGATTCTCAACTGGATGTGCTTGGCCGGCGCGCTGGAGGAGCTGAAGCGCAAACCGGCGGAAACTGAATTCATCGACACCTGGATTTTTAATTCCTCGAAATGTTTCTTGAGCGCGCCGCCGCCGCGATAGCCGCAGTAGCAGAGAGTGGACATGAGACTTAACGGAAAAGTTGCTCTGGTCACCGGCACCAGCCCCAACATCGGGGGCGGCATCGCCGAGGGACTCGCGGCCGAAGGCGCCGCCGTAGTCTGCGTCGATTCGCGCGCGGAAAATGCCGAAGATTGCGCGCGCTACCTCAAAAGCACCAACGCTCGCGCGAGCGCGGTGACCTGCGACGTGACCGATGAGCGTCAGGTGATGGGCGCGGTCGCGGCGGCGCGGGAAGCTTTCGGCAGCCTCGACATCCTGGTGAACTGCGCGGCCATCTTCAATAAGAAGGGCGTGCTGGACATGCCGCTAAACGAATGGGATCGGCAGCTCGCGATTATTCTCGGCGGCACTTTTCTTTTCACCAAGCACGTCGCGAAGTTGATGATCGAGCAAAATCGCAAGGGCAGCATCATCAATATCATTTCCACCGCCGGTCATCAGGGCGAGCCCGGTAACATCGCCTATTGCACCGGCAAGAGTGGCCTGCTGAACTTCACCCGCTCCGCGGCGATGGAACTTATCGGCAAGGGGATCCGCGTCAATAGCCTGACGCCGACAGCCACTGATCCAGCGGAATCTCTGGAGCGCGCCGCGCGATGGGGTCGCAAAGCACCAAGCGCTGACCAATCCAATCGGCTCAAGCAAGCCTTCGATCCATTTCGTAATCGGGTCGCGATGCAGAAATTGCCGGGCCCGAGTGACTATGGAAAGGCCGCGGCGTTTCTTGCATCCGACGACGCCGCCATGATTACCGGCATCGATCTTCGCGTCGATGCGGGCGCTATCGCGCAATATTGGGCCTGGGATCCCAAACAAAGCTAACCGCCGGCTAGCACAGGGGACAACAATGAATAGGGCGACACAAGACTACATCATCGACGACCAGAATGGGGGCCTGTTTAAGGTGAATCGGCGCGCATTCACCGACCCCGAATGCCTCGAAGAGGAGCGCCGCCGCATCTTCGACAAGTGCTGGATTTATGTCGGCCACGAATCGGAAGTGCCCCACGCCGGCGATTTCCGCTCGCGCAACGTCGCGGGCCGTCCGATGATTTTGGTGCGCGGCGATGACAACAAGGTCCGTGTGCTCCTCAACACCTGCACTCATCGCGGTGCGATGGTGTGCCGGCAGAAAACCGGCAACGCGAAAACCTTCCAGTGTCCTTACCATGCGTGGACGTTTAACTCGCGAGGGCTCCTGGTGGGCGTGCCCGGCGAAGACGCTTACAGCGATGCCTTCAAGCGCGAGGACATGGCGCTGGTTGCGCCGGCACAGGTCGACAACTATCGCGGATTCATTTTCGCTTGCTTCGATCGCAACGCGCAGAGTCTCTATGACTACCTGGCGGGTGCGCGCGAGTATCTCGACCTGGTCGCCGATCAATCGGAAGTGGGAATGAAGATCGTAGCCGGCCAGCAGGCATACAGCGCGCGTGCTAACTGGAAGCTGCTGGTGGAGAATAGCTACGACGGCTATCATGGGCTCCCGACGCATCAGCGCTACTTCACCTTCCTTACCGACATCGGGATCGATTTCAAAGGCCGCGATATCTCGGTTCCGCCGATCCAGAAGGTGGTCGATCTCGGCAATGGGCACGCGGTGATCGAATACCAGGCGAGCTGGGGCCGGCCCATCGCGGACTGGGTCGAGCCCTTCGGCAAGGAGCGCAAGCCGCATTTCGAGGAGGTTCGGCGCCGCTTCGACGAACGCTTCGGCCCCGAGCGTTCGCGGCGGATTTGCGAGACCAGCCGCAATCTGGGAATTTTTCCCAACCTCGTCATCAACGACATCATGGCGATCACCGTGCGTACCTTCTTTCCGGTTTCGCCCGACTACATGGAAGTGAATGCGTGGGCGCTCGCCCCCATCGACGAGAGCGCCGAGGACTCCGCGCTTCGGCTCGATAACTTCCTGACTTTCCTTGGGCCGGGCGGCTTCGCCACCCCGGACGATGTTGAAATGCTGGAGACCTGCCAGCGTGGTTTCGCCAATCGCGAAGTGGGATGGTCGGATATCTCGCGGGGCATGAAACGCGAGAAGCCCGCGCTCACCGACGAAGTCCAGATGCGCGCATTCTGGCGTCGGTGGAATCAGTTGATGACCGAGCCGCAGATTCGTCGCGCAAGGAAAGTAGCATGAGCGTTGAACTTCCCAGCCGGCTCGAAGTCGAGGACTTGCTCTATCGAGAGGCCGCGTTGCTCGACGAATGGCGACTCGAAGACTGGCTCGAGCTCCTGACCGAGGATGCTATCTATCAGATTCCGCCCACCGACGTTCCCGAGGGAGATGCGCGCAACACGCTGTTCATCGTGGCCGATGACGCGGTTCGGATCCGGTCGCGTGTCAAACAACTCCTCGGCAGGTTTGCCTGGGCGGAAAATCCTCATTCACGCACGCGGCGAATGATTTCAAATGTCCGGGTGCTCGGGGCTGATGGCGACGATATTCTGGCGACCGCGAATTTTGCCGTGTACCGCATGCGCTATGAATCGGTCGATACCTATATCGGTCACTACGACTTGAAGTTAGCGCGCACCGGCAAGATCCTTAAGATACGCGAGCGGCGAGCCATCCTCGATAACGAGGCGCTGCGTCCGCACGGAAAGATCAGCTTCATTTTGTAGCTGGGCTATTCCTATCGGAGGGCGCATGGATGTCATCGACATGCACAACCACTTCATCGCGCCCGAGGTGATAGATCATCTCGCTCGCGACGGAAGCCATTACGCGACGCGCATCGTCGAGCGCGAGGGCCGTCGATTCTTTTTGATTCAGGAGAAGGCGCTGCGGCCGATCGATGGGTCGATCTCCAACGCCACCGCGCGCCTGGCTGACATGGATCGCGAAGGCATTGCCAGGCAGGCGATATCCTGCGTTCCGTTCCTCATGTATCCCGATGTGGACGCGACTCTGGGTCTAGCTATCGCGCAAGTAAATAATGACGCGATGGCCGCGCTGGCGGTAAATGATCCCGCCCATTTTGCTCCGCTGGCATCGGTCCCGATGCAGGATCCAATAGCGGCGGCAAAAGAGCTGGAGCGGGCCGCCAGGCTGGGGCTTCGCGGTGTCGAGATTCCACCCAAGGTCATCGAGCGCCATCTCGACGAGTCCGACTTCGAGGTCTTTTGGGAAGCCGCCGAGGCGCTCGGCATGGTGGTATGCCTCCATCCCTTTGAAGCTGCGCCAACCGGAGCGATGGCGCGGTATTTCCTCGGTAACCTGGTCGGTAACCTCTATGACACTGGCCTTGCCGCCGCTCTTCTGATCTATGGCGGAGTGTTGGAGCGCCATCCCAAGCTGCGAATTGTTCTCTATCACGCCGGTGGCGCGCTGCCGGCGCTGGTAGGTCGTCTCGACATGGGCTATCGGTTGGTACCTGAGTGTCGCGACGCAATCCCCCGTCCACCTTCATCGTACATGTCGCATTTTCATTTCGACATTATCGCGCATAACCGCGAAATGCTGGGTCACCTGGTCAAAACCTACGGCGCGGACCGTTTTGTGATCGGAACTGACTATCCGTTACCAGCGGGCCTCGCGCATCCGATTCAAGAGGTTAAAGCCTTGGGATTGAATACGCAGGACGAAGAAAAGATCCTGGGACTCAACGCCGATGGCCTCCTGCGCGCTTAAACCCACGGCATCGCGTGGCGGGTTTAGCGGGCGTGGCGCCATCGCGGATAATCGGATTAAATGACATTTGGCAAACCCTTGGAGGGGTGGCCGAGTGGTTGAAGGCACCGGTCTTGAAAACCGGCAGGGATGCAAGTCCCTCGTGGGTTCAAATCCCACCCCCTCCGCCAATAGGTATCTACAACTTATTGGAGTTCACCGCGTCGGCGCCTGGATTCACGCAACTCATTTATAAGATTAAGCGACCGCCTGCGGCGTCGAGCGGCAGCGTCCTTCCCGAAGTCGCTTTGGCCTGGTGGTCGATCAAGGAAGTGAACGGCGGCGCCCCAATTCCCGCAGATCCTAAGTCCTGGTGGTGGAGCACTGGTAGCAGCCACCAGATGGTGCGTAACTCCCTGCTATGGCAGGAAAAGGGCGAACCGTTGACCAGCATGCCCCGAGTAGGGCCGGTGTCGCGCGCCTACTGGACCGTCAAGGTCGGGTTGGTTGCTGCTATGCGCAAGCTCATCGCCATCCTCCCGCCATGCTCAAGGCCAACTCGCCGTGGAGGCCGCCATGCTACGTGTACCTAGAAGCATCCTCCGTGCGACCCCTCTCAAACACCTTGGAGGGTCGCTGGGATGATGCGTCCCTTTCGAGTTTCAATACGGTACTTACCCCGCACGCTTAAGGCGCTTCGCGTCGAGGCAATTCTTACCCCATGCCTGGTTTGCAATTCGAAGAAGGGCGTCCGAAAGCTCGCGGTGGAGTGGGTAGTCTCGAAGCGCAGCTCGTGTTTGTCGCTCTCGCAAAATCGCGACATTTTTCCTCACCTCTTTGCATTTACACCGACGGAAATGATCGCCCCAGAAGGTGACCATCGGACTTTTCTCATAGACGGCCCGCCGCCCAAATGACTCGTCCGATAACATGCACGCTCCCAGCGGGTACAACCGATGATTCGTAGGAAGGGTTATCGCTGATGATGTTGAGAGTTCCCTCCGGCCGACGTTGTAGGCGCTTCACAGCTAACTCGGTCTCGCGACGCAGGACGTAAATTCCGTCGTGTCGAAAACGCGGTTCGCCAAGATCCACTAGTAGTAAATCGGCCTCTTCGAAAGTAGGAGCCATTGAATCTCCTATTGCTTCGATGAGTAAAAGGTTCCGTGGATCCACGCTGAGCCGCGCCTGTATCCACTCCTTCTTAAAAGCGAGATAGTCCACTATCTGTTCGCTTCGCAGCACAATGCCGCGCGCTCCGGGTGCCTTGAGATCGTACCGGGGCACGTATGCGAATGCGCTTTGCTCCGCCGCACCCAGACCAGAGCTCTTCGAAACGTGGGGTTCACGTCCGGTCGCAAGCCATTCGAGTGAGACTTTGGCCGCGTCCGCCAACGCGACGAGATTAGCTACGCTCGGTTGGCCGCGGCCGGAAAGCCATTTGTAAATGGCATTGTCGGATACGCCGATTTCGCGGGCTAGATCCGCGACCGACGTGAATTGACGAAACACTCGGTCAAGACGACACTGCAATGTCTGCTCGTTCTGCTCTCGGGTTACCACTGTAGTTGACACTCTCCTCTAGTTGTGAAATAGATCCATTAAGCATGGGTGCCATCGATAGCGCAAGATCCTGCCACTATTTCAGTTTCAGCCTGCCGAATGCGACGACGCAGCAGTTGCGGCATTCGCGCGGCGGCATTTCAGCGATTCACTCGAATTTTCGCGATGCGGAAGGGGCGACGAGCCGAACGCTCCGGCGCCCCGAACCTCAAACCAGCCGGTGCGACCGATGAATCCCATAGTAGTAGCTACGGACGCGCGCGAGCACGAGAGCGAGGTTAAAGCGATGGAATCAGCAAGTCGGGTTGGTAAAAGCACGGCGACCGCGGATCGCTCAGTGAAGTGCGTGTTTTGTCGCGATCCGATTCTGCTCGCGGACGCGATGCGCAACGCCGGGAGTGTGCAGACTTTGCGCTTCGGAGATCGAGGAGTTCGGCTGGCGCACCATTTACGATCGCGATCAAAACGTCGGCCAGATACCGGCCAATCTGCGTGCCGCCTACAAGTTATGAATGCCGCCCAAATGAACGTTTCGGAGTTCACCGGCGTTTCGCGCGTGGCGATGGGGGCTGCTTCGATGCGGCCCCATCGAAGGCTCGATCCCAACGCGCCCGCGGTCGAGAACATCGCGCGGGTGATCGGGGCGGGAGCGACCGCGCGGCTTATTTCTACTTTTGGAGGAGGCCGGGTCTACATCGCGAAGAGCCCGAGCCCCTCCGATGCGGTGGCGAGGGTGATTGGCGATGAGGCGGCGGGGCGGCTGGGCGCGATCTTCGGGGGCGAGCGAGTCTGGTTTCCGAACGACGCGGGGCATTGTACGCGCCGGAGCATCTCACTGATGCGCCGGCGAGGTTCGAGCGTGGCGCGCATCGCACGCGAGCTTCGGCTGAGCGAGCGCTACGTCTACAAGGTGCTGGCGCAACTCCGCGATGAATGATCGAAACCCAACTATGCCAGTCCGATCGGAAATCGCTACTTCTGGTTATCCCGGATTGTTCATGCGAGCGGCCACGCGAGTGCTTTCCAATGCGGACGGGCCGGCGAGCGCCGACGGAGCCCCCGGCGGGGCCACCAGGTTCGGAATCTCGCGCCGCGACTATCCCCATCTCGATCTCACAAATCTCGCGCGGGACAGTGCGATTGCGATCTATTTCCAGGATTTCTGGAGGGCCGGGCGTTTTCCGGAGCTGCCCCCGACGATCGCGATCAAGCTGTTCGACCTGTCGGTCGATATGGGCGCCGCCCACGCGACTGAGTGTCTTCAACGGGCGTTGCGCGCGTGTGGAGACGCGGTGCTCGAGGATGGCGCGCTGGGTAACGGCACCGTCGCGGCGGCGCATCGCGCGGAGGGGCCGGCGCTGTTGGCGGCGCTGCGTTCCGAAGCCGCCGGCTACTATCGCGCGCTCGCTGACAAGTCGGTTGGGGTAGGGGCCGATGAGCGGGCCAGGTTTTTGGCGGCGCGGCTCGACCGCGCATATCAATGAGTCGGGGTCGCGAGCCGTCAGATGAGCGAGCTGCTCCGCGAAGCGGAAAACGGTTGTCAACTACGATAGGAAAACTGCGGCATCGAGCCCCATAACTGTTGGAGGAACGAAATGGATTCTCTGGTCACGCTTAACTTTATCGGGTACGCGGCGGTGTTCGCCGGCGGAATCGTGTTGGGAACTCTGTTCGGCCGCAACCTTGCCTCCGAACTCAGCGCGCTGGTGCATTCGCTGGAGTCGCGGGTCGCGGCGCTGGAAACCGCGCTGCATCTGAGCGGCGCCCCCGCGGTGGTCGCGGCCAATCCCACCTCCGCCGCGATCAAGTCGCACGCGGAGGCGACCGAGAAGCTGGCGGCCGCAATCGAAACCCACGCGGCGGCGGCCAAGCCCGCGGCGAATTGACGGACTGCCGGGGCACCCCGAGGATGAGGCTCAAATCGCCATGCCGCTGATAGGGATTTTGCTGTCGCAATATTGGAAGCCGCTGGCGCTGGCGGTCCTGGTTGCCGCGGCGCTGGCTTATCGCGCCGTCCTGCTGCATGAGCGCGACGATGCTCGCGCGCAAGCCGCGCAGCTGACCGCGGAGGCCGCGGCTCTGCGCACCGCCAATCAGGCCCTCGGCGCGACAGTGGATCAGCAGAACCAGGCCGTCGCGCAACTTAAGGCGCGGGCGGATGCGGTGGCGAACGCGATGACGGCGAGCGAAGCGGCGGCCTCCCGCGCCGCATCGGCGGAGCAGAACGAGGCGCAACAGCAGGGGCGGGCACTGGCCGCGGCGCCGATCGACGCCACCGCGGGTTGTGAAGGCGCGATCAAATGGGGCAACGCGCAGGCCGGAGGGTTGTCGTCGTGGTGAAAAGACTGGCGGCGGTGGCGCTCATGCTGACGCTGAGTGGATGCGCGGCGCAGCCGCCGGCGCCGATTCTGACTCCGGTCGAAGTCCAGGTGCCGGTTGCGGTTCCGGTCTACTGTAACGTAGCAAAACTCGACAAGCCGGAGCTTCCGCTCGCGGCGCTGAACGCCGACTCGGCTCCCGATGACACGGTACGGGCCTATGCCGCGACGGTCGCGATTTTGAAAGGCGCGGTGCGCGAGCGCGATCTGATTATCGCGGGCTGCGCCGCGCCGCCGCCTGATGAAGCGCCTGCAACGATAAACGGGCCGGCGGCGGCGAAAGCCCCGGCGGGGACCAAATGAATGTGGCGAGGTCGGGCGGGGTGCGTGGGACCAGACGGGTTGTCGCATCTGGGCCGGCGGCGGGTGGGCCGCCGCCGGCCCGCCTCGCAGCCGCTCGCAAAATGGAGGCAGCGCCTTTTTGTAGGATTGCGCCGCCAGGCGGCGCAAAGGTCCGGAAGGGCGCATCGCAAGCCGAATCGCCGATCGCAGCCTATCGCAGTTACGCGCAGATTGTTGCGCTGAGGCTGGAATCTCTTCTGGTTCCCCTTCCCCTTCAGGGGAAGGGGCTAGGGGTTAGGTCTCCTTCGCGCCCCTTTGACAAAGAGTTTACCGCGACGACCCGAGAGAAAAATCACTCGACCCGACTGATTAATCAAATGAGGTAGCAAGTGAGTGAAAGTACTGAATGACATTTTCACCGGCAAGGACAATCTGACCTACGACGCGGCCCGCGTGGTCGGCGTGCTCGGCGCGGTTGCCTACATCGGATTCTGGTGCATGCAGGTCGCGCTCGCGCGCCGGTTCGGGCCCGGCGACGCCGACGCTTACGGGCGCGGGCTGGCGGTGGTCCTGCTCGCGATGGCGGGGGCATGCACGATCAAACGCAGCACGGAGCCGGAACCGGGCGCAGCCTGGGGCAGGGAGCGAAATGAGCTGGGAAGCGGTAGCGACCTTCGCGTCGGTAATGGTGACGTTCGTCGGAATTAACCTGGCCGCGCTGCGCTCGATGTTCGAGCGCAATCAGCGGCTGGTGAACCGCGATGACGAACGGTGGACACAACTGGAGCGCGCGATTTACGAGCTGCGCGTGTTGCTCCCGATCGAATACGTGCGGCGCGAGGATTGGATCCGGTTTTCCGCCACGCTCGATGCGAAAATGGACGGCCTGCGTGAGGAGATGCGCGAGGAAATCGGACCGATAAAGGAAAAACTCTATGTCTGACGGATTGGATCTCGAACAACGCCAGCGCGAAGAAGCGCGCTGGCGCATCCTGCGGGTGGTCGACGCCGGCCGCCCGATCGCGGTCTCCGAACAAATCGTGTGGCGGGTGCTCACCGATATCAAAATCCTGCTGTCGCTCAACCAGTTGCGCCGCGAACTCGCGTACCTGCGCGACCTCGGACTGCTCGAGCTGGAGGGCGAGGAATGCGACATCTGGTTCGCGAAACTGACCGCGCCCGGAGTCGACGTGGTCGAGTACACCGCCAAGGCGCCGGCCGGAGTCGCGCGTCCGCGAAAGTACTGGTGAAATATGCCGCAACCGCTTGAACCCGAAGTCGTAAAATCCGCCAGCGAGGAGCAGCCGGTCCGCCTGACCAAGGAAGGCAAGCCGTTTCGCCAGCAGCGGCGGGGAAAAATTGCCGCGCTGCCCGACGAGGTTCGCGCCGAGTTGGATCGGCGGCTTGCGACGAATTCCTTTCGAAACTACAGAGGGCTTTCGCAATGGCTCGAAGATGACCATTCGGCGCGCATCTCGCCCTCCGCCCTCAACTATAGAAAAAAGCACACGATCGACCTGCAGTTGCTGCCGGTCGAGTACGCCACCAAGGAAGCGCAAAAAATTGTCGAAGCAACCGGCGGCGACAACGAGGAAATCAATCGCATTCTCACGATGCTGGTGCAAACCAAGCTGTTCGACATGCTGATCGATATGAATCGCGCGAAACAGGCCTGCAAGCAGGTTGTACAAACCACCCAGCATTCGCAGAACGTGCTCGCGGCGCGCGCCAAAAGGCAGGCCGAGGATTCTTCCACCGCGGCGAAGGAAGCGGGCGTCGAAACCGCGCCGCCGGTGGAATCGAAGTACCCGCCCCAGTTTGTCCTCGCGGCGATGAGTGCGCTGACCAAAAACACTACCGCGATCGGCGCGCACGTGCGCGAGGTTGAACACTGGGATATCGAGCGCGAGGAACTGCTCCGGCGCCTCGACACCGCTACTCAGAAAGTAGCAAAAGTGGCCCGCGAGGCCGGGCTGTCGCCGGCGGCGGAAAAGAAGATTCGCGCCGCGATGATGGAAATCAAGTTGTGAGCCGCGCGCGGGCCAAAACCGGCGGCCTCGATCTGCTGCTGCCCTACCAGCGCGATTGGATCGCCGATCCCGCCCAGGTCAAGGTCTGCGAGAAATCCCGCCGCGTCGGGCTCACCTGGTGCGAGGCCGCCGATCGCGCGCTCGCCGCCGCCAGCCAAAACGGCATGGACACCTGGTACATCGGTTACAACAAGGACATGGCGCTCGAATTCGTGGAGACCGCCGCGTGGTGGGCGCGCGAATTCGATCGGGTCGCGCGCGGGATCGAGGAGATCGCGGTCGGCGACGAGCGCCGCGACATCCTCGCCTACCGCGTGCGCTTCGCCTCGGGACATAAAATCGTCGCGCTCTCCTCGCGTCCCTCCAACCTGCGCGGCAAGCAGGGTTGCGCGGTGATCGACGAGGCCGCCTTTCACGATGACCTGCAGGGACTGCTCAAGGCGGCGCTCGCGTTCACCATGTGGGGCGGCAGCGTGCGCGTCATCTCGACCCACAACGGCGCTGCCAGCGCCTTCAACGAATTGATCGGCGACATTCGCGCCGGACGCCGTCCGTACTCGCTCCACCGCGTCACGCTCGAAGCGGCTGTCGCGCAGGGGCTTTATAAGAAAATCGCACAGCGCCTGCATCGTGAATGGACCTCCGAGAGCGAAGCCGCATGGGTGCGCGAGCTGGAAGATTTCTACCGCGACAACGCTGACGAGGAGTTGCATTGCGTCCCGCGCGCGGCGGCCGGCGCGTTCCTCTCTTCAGTCCTGATCGAGGCGCGGATGGAATCCGAGGTGCCGGTCGTTCGATGGGAGATGCCCGCGGAGTTCGGCGAGCGTCCGGAAGAGGTGCGGCGCGCGGAAACCGCGGCGTTTCTCGAGGACCACATTCAGCCGATCCTCGAGACCCTCGATCCGGCGCTGGCGACCTGCTTCGGCGAGGACTTCGGACGCCTCGGTGACCTTACCGTCATCTGGCCACTGCAAGTCATGCGCAACCTCAAGCGCCGCACGCCGTTCGTGGTCGAGTTGCGCAATATTCCATTCCGCCAGCAGGAACAGATCCTCTTCTATATAGCGGATCGTTTGCCGCGCCTGCTCGGCGGCGCGATGGATGCGCGCGGCAACGGGCAATATCTCGCCGAGACCGCGCGCCAACGCTACGGCGCGCGCATCGCGCAGGTGATGCTTTCGACCGAGTGGTACCGCGAGCAGATGCCGCGTTTCAAGGCGGCCTTCGAAGACGGCACCCTCGCGATTCCGCGCGACGCGGACATCCTGCTCGACCATCGCGCGATCGTCATCAACCACGGCATCGCGCAGGTGGGCGACAAGCGGATGCGCGGGAGCGACAGCAAGCCGCGCCACGGCGACAGCGCGATTGCGGCGGCGCTGGCGTATTTCGCCTCGCGCCAGGATGTAGTGGAAATCGACTATCGGCCGGTATCGATGCTTCAGGCGCGCCGGCGCGATCCGTGGGGACCTCCGCCGGATGAAGACTCGGTGTTTGCGAACCACGGCCGCGCGCGCTTCGCGGAGGGGGCGTGGTGAGACCTGACCCCCAGCCCCTTCCCCTGAAGTGGAAGGGGAGCGGAAGGAAAAAAACGATCGATCGACAAAACAAGACTTCTCTAATGTCCGGTCCCTCTTCCCCTTCAAGGGGAAGGGGTTAGGGGTTAGGTCTTTAATGAGCAAATTCTGGAAATGGAAATGCGAGCAGTGCGGTCACGAATTCACCCTGACCCTCGCCGAGATGCCCAGGCCGTGTCATCGCTGCGCCGGCGAGTGGTTTCTGAAAGTAGGTGAATCCGACACCAAGGAGAAAAACCCTACCACCACGTGGTGGTAGGAGCGGAGCGCGCCGGACCGAGGCGCCGCCGCAAAGGATATGACCATGAAACTCTACGATGCGTTCGGGCGCGAAGTCGATCCCGGGCGCTTGCTCGAGGAGCAGGCCGCGCCCACCATGACCGGCATCCGCAACATCTACTCCTCGATGCATCCGTCGGTCGGGCTGACGCCGGAGCGGCTGACACAGATTCTGCGCGAGGCTGAATTCGGCGATCCTTTCCTTTACCTCGAGCTGGCCGAGGAGATGGAAGAGAAGGACCTGCACTATCTCGCGGTCTTGAGCACCCGTAAGGAAGCTGTCAGTCAAGTCGACCTGCAGGTGTTGCCGGCCTCCGGCGAGAAGGATGACCTGCGCGCCGCCGAGATGGTGCGCGCGATGCTGGCGAACGACGACCTCGATTTCGCGAGCGCGATGATCGGCATGCTCGATGCGATCGGAAAGGGCTTCTCCGCCACGGAGATCGTGTGGGAGACCTCGGATCGCGAATGGTTCCCGCGCCGGCTGCGCTGGCGCGATCCGCGCTGGTTCATGTTCGATTGGGTCTCCGGCGAGGAGCTGCTGGTGCGGAGCCTGAAAGATGAAGGCCCATCGATCGCGGTCGATGGCGAGCAAACCGCGCGCGCCTCGCACTTCAAGGGCAGCGGGCTCTACGGCGCGCTGCGCGGCGGCATCGGCATCCAGCCGATGACCGAACCGCTGTTGCCCTACAAGTTCATCGTGCACATCGCCAAGGCCAAGGCCGGGCTGCCGATCCGCGGCGGTCTCGCGCGCGCGGCCGGGTGGGCATACCTGTTCAAGAACTACGTGCTGAAGGACTGGGTCACCTTCGCCGAGGTCTACGGGCAGCCACTGCGAGTGGGCAAGTACGGCGCCGGCGCGACCGAGCAGGACAAGGAAACCCTCCTACAAGCAGTAGCAAATATCGGCACCGATGCCGCGGCCATCGTGCCCGATTCGATGCTTATCGAATTCACCGAGGCGCGGCAGACCGGCAGCATCGAGCTTTATCAGAGCTTCTGCCAGTACCTCGATGCGCAGATCAGCAAGGCGGTGCTGGGCCAGACGCTCACCACCGAGATCCCGCAGGGCGCGGGCTCGCGCGCCGCCGCCGAGGTGCATGACTCGGTGCGCCGCGACATCCTGAGCGCCGACGCGCGCCGCTTCGCCGCGACCATCAACCGCGACCTGGTCAAGCCGCTGGTCGATCTGAACCTGGGTCCGCGCACGAAGTATCCGCGCGTCCAGTTGGGCATCGCAGATGATACCGATGCCGGGGCGTTCGTCGACATGGTGAGCAAACTGGCTGACCATGGAGTACGCATCGGGCAGAAGGCGGTGCTCGAGAGATTGGGCATCGAGGAACCGGAAGGCGGCGAGGCGCTGGTGCAGGCAAGTCGAACGCCCGCGGCCTAACGACGGCGGAACAGCTCCTTGACCCGGCGATTGAACGCGCGGCGGCGATGCTTGAAGTTCAGCGCAATCGTATCGTAGATCAGCCGCCGCAGCCGGAACGGCGCGCCGGGATCGTCCACCGCCAGTGGCGTCGCGGGGAGCCGGCGGAAGCGAAACACCTGGACGCCGTTCCACCACGTCGGATGATGATTACGCGGGGTGCGCAAATCGAGCACCAGTTCGAAGCCGGGCACCATCCGCGCGAAGAGCGCATCGGCAGCGCGCGCCTCGCGCTTGTTGGTGTCATCGATGATGATGAGGGCGTCGTCGGCGAAAGAGGGCAGGGCATACTGCAAGCCCTCGAACTGATCGGTGAAGCTATGGCCGCCATCGAAGAAGTAGGCGCCGATACGCGCGGGACGCCACGGCGCCTCGCGCAGAAATTGGCGCGACTCCATGTTGTAGAACCGGACCTGGCCGGGCGCGTGACGATCGAGGTTGGCCTGCAGGATTTCCGCGGTGCCGTCGAACTTGGAAAAATTATCGCAGGCGAAAATCTTCGCGCGAGGATTTCCGCGCGCCGCGCCCACGATGCTCGCGCCCTTGTAGCATCCCACCTCGACGTAAACCTCGCCGGGCGCGAGGTTCGCCACCGCGAGGTTGAGCAGCATCAGCTTGTTCTCGGTCGCCATGCCGGGAACTTCCGCGAGCACATCGGCGACGCGGCGATCCTGCGGCTGACGCGAGGCCGCGAGCTTTTTGGGCTGATTGAAGTCGGGCCAGTTGCGCACGGCAAGCCGCGATGAAGGCGTCGAAGTTCAAGTTAGAGGGGCGCTCGCGAGGCGGCGATCAATAGACCCACATCGGACCAACGAACATCGGATTCATGAACTCCATTTGCTCTTCCTGCGCGGCCGTGGCTTGCATTTGCGCGGCCTGATTTTGTTCGGCGGCGAGCTGCGCCTGGAATTGCTCCTGCTTGAACTTTTGGTAGGCGGCTTCGTCGCCGATATAGACGCAATGACAGTACTGCGAATCGGCCATCCAGTAGCGCACGGCGCCGTCCGTGTCGGTGAAATATTTTACCTTGAGCTGGGGCAGCGATTGCGCGTGCGCGAGTTTGTCCTGAGTGTCGGCCGGAAGCATCTTAAAGCCGGCCGCCGAAAGCAGCGATTCTTTTTGATCGGCGGCGACTTGCGGATCAGGCTGAAAAGCGGCGCATCCCGCGAGCGTAAGCAGGATCGCAGCGGCGAAGCCATAAAATATCGAGGCGGTGAAAATCTTCAAAATAAATCCCCGCGACCATTCTGTGTGCGAATGGCGACCATCGCAAGCGGACGTCCAAGGTAAGAAGCCGAACTCAATGAATGTGTCGGAGAGCGGACTGAACTCGTCTTAAGGTTCGACGGCGAACCACCAGGAGTAGGTCTCGCCCGAGGCCGTGATCTTGACCGCATAGGTGGCGCCGGGGACCAGAGGCTCTTTCGGTACCATCACGATCGCGCCGAAATGCGCGAGTTGCTTCTTCACTCGATCCAGCGCGACCGGATCGCCGGTCTTATAAGAGGATGCATCGAAGGCGCAGCTCGCGACCGGGGCGCCGTTGCGCGACAGCGACCATCTGCCGAGCCGGGCCGGCTCTTTGCCGCCCAGTTGCAGGGTTATCGGCATGCCGGTCGGGGTATGATAACCGCAAGTGGCTAAAGGATCCGGCCATTCGGCCTCATCGGCGCTGAATTTGCCATTGCTGATAGTCGCGCGATCAGGTGGGTACATCACGGGTGCCGAGGCTACGGTCCCATCGACTCCGCCGCGAATATTCAGCGCGGCGGCGCAAATTCCTTTCTCGCAGTATTGGCCATAGCCAACACTATGCAGCGCGGGATCGAGCAGCCACATGCGGTGGAAGGGGCCGGTGATCCAGTTTTCGATTGCCCATGGAGAATCTGGGGTCTCGGGCGGATCGGTATACACCGCATCGATGTCGCTGACCGCGCCGGCGGCTTTTCCCTCCGGCGTATAGAAGGGCTTGTGCGGATCTTCATCATGAATCGAGGCGTCGATCTTTCCGCTGCGAATCATCGCGGCATCGTTCGCGACCAGGTAGCGCGCGTGGTTCGCATCGCCGGTCGAAAGTGCCGCACTCTCCACTAATGGTGGAAGGCCGGCGGCGTCGCGATACTGATTAAGCCTGCCGAGCCAGGTGTTGCTAACATCAACGGCGCGCTGCGGTGCGCGATGCGGGATCAAGCCCTGCCAGAATGCCGGCGGAATGATGTAGGAGAGCACGATCGACACCAGGAGCAGGACGGTGACGAAGCCTTCGACCCGCATGCGCCGTTTGAGCGAGACTGCGCAGCGCGTCCTGGCCGTTCTCCGGCAGCATGAAGGTGAAGTGGAGGGTGCCGATGCCGATGTCGTTGGCGCCGGCCAGCGGGTACTCGAGATTGGGCGGCAGCCGTTTGCCATTTATAAAGGTGCCCTTTTCGGAGCCGAGATCCGAGAGCAGGAACTTGCCGTGATGCTTTCTGATCAGAGCGTGGCGGCGCGAGACGGTCGGGTCGAGGAGCACGAAATCAGCCTCGCCGCCGCTGCCGATCATGACGCGCTTGTGCAGCATGCGATGCTGGCGCACCGGCTCCCCGGGCAGGGAAACCAGGCGCGGAACCTGCGCCATCAGTTCAGGTGTCGGAATTCGTTCGGCGGCTGCTGCCCCCATGTGCCCCTCCGCACTCCTACAAAATGTATGTAATTGCACCTAACGAGCAAAGGGGGCGGCTGGAGCTCACTCGCGGGGATGCATGCATACCCAGCCACCGGCTTTAGCGTATGCTGCCGCGGTCGCATGAGTGGAAGCGAGCGAAATGGCGCACCACCGAGCGTACCGGCGCAAGGTGCTACTTCTTCATCAACTGACCGGTCGTGCTATTCTGCGGGAATGGGAAATCTCACATCGACACATGAGCGCATCCTCGAGCAAGGGATGGCGCTGATGAGTCAGGCCGGCATCGAAGGCGTCACGCTCGGGGTGCTCGCCGATCAGATCGGTATGTCGAAGAGCGGGCTGTTTGCCCACTTTAAATCCAAGCAGGAAGTACAAATCAGCCTGCTCGAGCATACCGCGGAGTTTGCGAACGCGCGGGTCCTCGCGCCCGCGATGAAGGTGGAGCAGGGGCTGCCACGTCTGAAGGCCCTGGTCGCGAACTGGTTCGGATGGGCGCAGCGCGCGGGACTGCCTGGAGGATGCGCGGTCGCGGCGGGGCTGTTCGAGTATGACGACGTGGAAGGCGCGGTCAGAAACAAGATCCTGGATTTGGAGAAGAAGTGGCGTCATCTGCTGACCCAGCTGGTACGCGAGGCGGTCGAGGCGGGCCACCTCGACAAGAGACTCGACGTCGAGCAGTTCGTGTGGGAGTTGTCAGCGATCTATCTCGGGCACCATGCGGCGCATCGCTTTTTGCGCGCGGCGGACGCGGACCGGCGTGCGCGAACCGCATTCGCCGCGCTGCTCGCGCGGGCGATGCCGATTGTTCATCGCAAGCCGGCGCGGCGAAAAAAGTAATTTCACCGAACGATCATCACCATGCCGAAGCGCGGCGTGGGTTTTTCGTCCAATCATACAGCGCGGTTGAAAAGCGACTTGCGACAACATTGTCGCGCGCTCAGATTTAGAGATACCGGCCTCTGAACTAATCGAAAGGGCGGAGAGGATATGGCGAAACCCAGCGAAGAAGAAAAATCCTGGCCAACCGAAGAAGAAATCCGCAACCACGCTTACGAGATTTACCTCGCGCGGCGTCCCGATGAGCCCGGCAGCGATCTCGAGGATTGGCTGGCGGCGGAAGCGCAACTCAAAGCGGCCGGCGAGCGCGCGATGCAACGCGGCAAAGCGTAAGCCCGCGGCGTTTCTTTAGCGCAAAGAAAGGCGGCAACGTCCGATAGCCTCGAACGCTGCCGCCGAAATGGAACGAAGCAGACCGCCCTCGCTACTGCGGGACGCTGGCGAGCAGCTTGCCGTCGGGACCATAGATGAACAGGGCCGCGCGGTTCTGCTGATCGAGTGACAGCGCGGCTCGAGTCAGGCCGCCACCAAGCACCGCGATTCCGGCAGTCCCGCTCGGAGTGACGCTCAGTCCGATGCGTGGCTGAGTCGCATCGGAGAGGCGCAGAGTGGAATCTCCCGTGTCAGTGGTTTCCATCGAAGCGCGCTGAGCGCCCTTGTCGTCGACCAGCCCGACGTTGGAAGCGCCGGTATCGTTCACCGCGATGCCCGCTCGAGGAGCGCCTTTATCGTCGAAAAGGCGCACGCGCGAAACTCCACGCGAAAGGCTGACCTCGGCGCGAGTCTTGCCGTCCGAATCGTACAGGCCGAGCGCAGGTGCGCCGTCATGCGCGACGCCCAAGCCGGCGCGAAGCTTGCCGGTATCATCGAGGAGGCGCAACTCGGCAACGCCCTTCGGCGTTACGTCGAACGTGCCTCGAGTGGCGCCGGAACTATCGACCAGAGTAAATTCATGCGCGCTGATGTTCTTGGCGATCGAGGCCGCGCCTAATTCGGGCACGGCGCTTGGCCAGAAATGCTCCGCAGCCGCGCCGCCGACAAGGGAGAATACCGCAGTCACGACAATGAGTGAAAATTTTTCGGTCCAGGACATGATCAGCACCCCGCTCCTTTGCCCCCGTTGGTGAAGTTGTCTGAGAAAATCTAGCAAGTGCGATGCGCGCCGCAAAACACAACTAAGTTAAAAAGACTGCGTCCCAACCTTACCCCCGAAGGCTCCTTACTCGGATTCACGGGACGTCACAGCACGTCGCAGTTGCACAATCTTTCGGAGGAAGCCGAAGCCCAGGGACATATAAAAGGGCGCGGCAAGCATGCCGAAAACACCCAGCATCTGCCAGGTGACGCCGAAACCGTAAGCGTCGGCGATGCGGCCGCCCACCGGCAATCCCGCCGCCGAACCCAATCGCGCGCAGGTGCTTTGGAACGACAGCAACGTCGCGCGATGCGTCTCATCGATTTGGTCGTTGTACCAGCTCAGGCCCAGCGGCGTCGCGATCCCGGTGCATGCGCTGGAACCAACGAAGAGGGCCAATACGATCCAGGGGTTGTGAATCGCGAGGCCAGCCGCAACCAGCATCGCGCTTTGGGCGACGATGACCACCGACATGAACCACGGACGCGACCACGGCTTAGGGGGATGTCGTGCGACGACCTCGGCGCCGAGCATGGTCGCGATCGCGGTGGCGCAATAAATCCAACTCGCGACTTGCGGCCCGCGATGAAACCCGGAGCTGAAAAATTGCGGCCACTCGTACCAGAACGGCGCCCATGCGGCCATCGTGATCGCGTTGGCGATGCCGAGGGTGAGAATCGCGCGACTTCGAAACGCCGCGGCGATGCCTTCGAACATTCGCAGGCCAACCAGGCGCGAAACCTCGCGCGGATGAAACGATTTCGTCCGCGGACGCTCGCCGCGCATCAGGAGCGCCGCGACGATTGCCATCACCATCTGGCTGATAGCGCCAAGGAGCCACGGAATCGCGATGTTGCGCATCGCGAGCTGGCCGCCCGCGACCACGCCGAGGATTCCCGCGAATTGCATCAGTTGCGAGGCGCGCGAAAACAGCAACTCCATCGAGCCGGTGTAGCCGGCATGACTCAGGCGATCGACCGCCCACGCATCGACAGCGCCATTGCGCAGCATGTCGCCGGTGCCGCCGATGATCGCGGCGAGAATGAAGAGCGGGTACTGATGGGCGAAGAAGTAGGTCAGAAACGAAGCGGCACCGAGTCCGCATCCCAGCACGTATGCGACGCGACGGCTGATAGCGTCGGCGAATGCACCCATCGGCACATCGGTCAGAAAGGCGACCAGAAAATAGGTCGCGGCCCAGCAACTGATTTGGAACTGACTGAGCCCGCGCGCCTGCATGAACAGCACGTTGTTGACCAGCACGAACGAAGGCCCGACCGCATCGATGAGACGGACCACGTAATAACGGGCGGTGATCGACGCGGTATAGCGAGATGAGATGGATAAATTCACTTAAATCGAAACAGATGCATCCGCAGGTCACGAAGTTTGTCTTCCAGGACGCGCAGCGCCACAAAAACGACCTCATAAAGTGACGCTCTTCGCTGACCGGATGTTCAGCAGAGACGCGACTTTCATGCACTTTCCCCTTCTCTGCCTAGGAGATCGCGTGGCTGAATTAGTTCATCCTTATTGGACCCATGAATTCGGCGCACAATGCGCCTCGATGAATGACTCTTCTCATACACGCGCCGGCGGCGACCGGGGGGGCAATCCACGCAAGTTCTTTGGATTGGCCCGCGTCGAAACCGCCGGCGCGCCAGCCTTCGGAGTCGAAGACGATGAGCTCGCGCCGCCCGAATGGATTCAACTGATCCCGGCCGGAAGCTTTCATGGACGCGATGGACGCGGCCCATATGTCCTCTCGGACCCGCAGGCCGTGATCGCGGCGACCAACGCGCTGCGGATGAAGGCCGGCATTCCCATCGACTATGACCACGCGACCGACTTCGGCGCGCCGCAGGGAAATCCCGCGCCGGCGGCCGGATGGATCACCGAGTTCGCGATCCGCCGCGGCGCGATCTGGGGCCGCGTCGAATGGACCGAGCGCGCCGCGCAGCGCGATTCGGGCGCATGAGTATCGCTACATCTCGCCGGTCTTTCAGTACGCGCCGAGCGACGGCGCGATCACGCGGCTGCTGCGCGCCGGCCTCACCAACAACCCGAATCTTTACCTGACCGCGATTTGCGCGGCGGGAGACGAGGAAAACAAAATGGACGAATTTCTCAAACAGCTCCGGGAGATGCTGGGGCTCGCTGCGGATGCCTCGACCGACGACATCCTCGAGCGCTGCGCGCGCCTGGATGATGCGAACGGCGCGATGACGACGCCGCCGCACGCATCGCGCGGGGAACTTCGATCCCGGCGCGTTATGTCGCGGTGGCGGAATTTCAGCAGGCGCTCACCGAGCTCAACGCGCTCAAGATGCAGCGCGCGCGCGAGAAAGCCGAGCATGCGGTCGACGGCGGCGATTCGCTCGGGCAAGCTGGTCCCGGCGCATCGCGAATGGGCGATCGCGTACTGCGCCGCCGATCCGAGGGGCTTCGAGACTTTTGCGGCGCGCCAGCCGGTGGTGCTGCCGGGCGAGCTGAACCTCGGCGGCGATCCGCGCGCGGCGTTCGCGCGATCCAATGCGGGTTCGATGCTGAGCGCGACCGAGGTCGCGATTTGCGGACTGCTCGGCGTCACCGCCAATGACTTCGTGAGGCGCAAGAGCAGCGGCGCCGATTTTCTGCGCCTCAACAAAGACCAGCCGGATCGCGAATCTCTAACTCTATTCGAAGCAGCAAGGTGACAAGATGGCGGCACTGACAAATTCTCGAAACACGCCGGAGATGGCCGACGGCGGACGCATCCGCGTCATCAACGTGGAAGCGAACACCACGGTCTTCCTCGGCGGGATGGTCGCGGTTAACGCCAACGGCAATGCGGTCCCGGCCTCGGCGACCACCACCACCGCCAACGCGCTGAAGGTCATCGGACGCGCCGAGTACGTGGTCAATGGCATTCCGGCGCAGAACGCGGTGAACAATCCCGGCGCGGCCGGCGCGATCCAGATCGCGGTACGCAAGGGCGTCTTCATGTATGCGCAGGACAGCTCGATCACCGCGGCCGTCGGTGGGCAGCCCATGCTTCGCGCTCGACGACAACAACGTGACCGCGACCGACCGCGCCTCGGGCGCCTCGGTGCAGCAGTACGCGGTCGGCCGGACAAGTGGTCGCCATCGATGCCGTCGGGCGAAGTGTGGGTCGACTTCTGGCATCAGTCGGCGCTGGCCGCCTAGGAATCTCGCAACTAGTAAGGAGCTAGAACCAAGATGGAAATATCTCCGCAAAACCTATCCGCACTCTTCACCGGCTTCGATGTCGTCTTTCAGCGCGGATTCGAGAAACCGCCCTCCTACTACGAATCGATCTGCTCGATCGTGCGGTCGTCGAGCCGGGTAGTACCTATCCATGGCTGGGGCGCACGACCAAGTTCCGCGAATGGCTCGGCGATCGGGTTATCCAGGCGCTTGAGGCGCATTCCTACACCATCGCGAATCGCAACTTCGAGGACACCGTGTCGATCGATCGCAATGACATCGAAGACGACACCTATGGCGTCTATGAGCCGATCATCGAGCAGCTCGGATGGGACACCAAGGTTCATCCCGACATGCTGCTCTTTCAGATGATCAAGCAACTCGGTGACGACTCCTTCGAGTGTCGTCGGTTACGATGGCCAGCCGTTCTTCTCGGCGACTCATCCGGTAGGTCCCTTGGGACGTGCGGACGCGGACTCGACAGCCTCGAACATCAATAGCTCGGGCTCGGGTTCCGTACTGGTTCCTCATCGATGCTTCGCGCGCGATCCGTCCGTTCATCTTTCAGCTTCGGCGCGAGTATGCCGTCACCCGGATGAGTTCCATCACCGATGAGGCGGTCTTCAATCGCCGCGAGTTCCGCTACGGCGTCGACGGCCGCGCCAACACCGGGAGTAGGACTCTGGCAGCTCGCCTACGCAAGCAACCAGGACCTATCGAATCCTGCCAACTACGGCGCGGCGCGCGCCGCGATGCGTTCGCTCAAGACCGATGCGCGCGATGCCATTCGGCACGCTGTCGAGCGGCAAAGGAGTCTATCTCCTGGTACCTCCGTCTCTCGAAGAAGTAGCCGCCAGCTTCTCAATTCAGAATTCATGGCAGGCGCCGGCGCCAGCTCAGGCGTGTCTACCACTAACATCTGGCGCAACAGCGCCGACCTGATCGTGAGTGAGTATCTGGCCTAGGAGTAGGAGGTCTCATGAGTTACGCGACGCCGCAGGACTGATCAATCGCTATCCCAATCGTGACCTAGTCCAACTTACTAACGAGGATCCGACGGTTACCACCATCAATACCACGGTTCTTCAGCAGGCGCTTGATGATGCCTCGGCGGAGATCGATGGCTATCTCGGCGGGCGCTTCACGCTGCCTCTTACCGATGTGCCGAGGTGCTGGATCGCCTCGCGTGTGATGTCGCGATGTATCGCTTGCAGTCGCCTGCGCCCTATCCACGACCTCGCCGATGCGCGGCTTCGTTATGACGACGCGATAGCTATGCTGACGAAGGTAGCTAGCGGCGAGATGACTCTGGGGTCGGCGCCGATGGGCATGAGACTCAGATCGCATCCGGCGCCGAAGAGGCTCAGGACCAGTGCGTGTCTTCAGCCGCAAACGCATGAGGGGATTCTAGGGCTATGGGAGTCGTTCTTGACGCGCCATGGGCGGGCAGCAGTTCTCGCCGCCCACTCCGATCGATCTCGCGACTATCGAGGCGGCGATCGTAGCTCGTCTGCAGGCGATGGTCGACCTCGATCGAGATAGTTCACTTCCCGGATAACCCGAAGAACTATCGCTTACGCATAGAATCGGCGCGGCGCTGGTCGTATATCGCGGCTCGACTACGGACGGTTGGAGATACCAGGTCGATGATCCAGGAACGCAAAATGGAGTTCGACGTTACCGTACTCGTCCGCGACCTGGGATGGAGCGTTGGTGGACCTCCGGGAGCGACCTCTCCCGGAGCATATGCCATCCTGGAAGCGATCCGCGCCGCGCTGACCGGATATCAGATCCCCGGCGCGCGCAAGATCTACATCGTGCGCGACAAGTTCGTCGAGCGCGACCCCGAAGGTGGAGTGTGGATTATCTCCTTAGCTTCGCGCTATCACCATGGCGGTCGAGCCTTCGACGACGGAAGACTTCCCGCTTTTCATCAAGGGCGTAGCTCTGATAAGGCCGGCGAGACACGGTCACCGTCGCCGCGACCCAGTTCACCTTCAACTCGCAGAATCAGATTCAACTTCCGAACCAGAACATCATAGCAGTCACTGTAAGTCATCTCGGCGGTTCAGTGTTCATCCTGGGAACCGATTTTTCGCTCGATCCGATTAACGGAATTGTGACTCGGATCTCCTCGGGCGGAATTGCCGCAGGCGCGACGGTCAATATCGCATGGAGCTATGCCGACGTGGTGGTGGCATCGCAGGGAGAATCATCGCCAGTCGTGTAAGCGGCAGGTGGCGCTGAGCCGACTCAATTTCAAAAATCGACGGTGAAACAATGCCAGCAAGCTTTTTACATGGAATCGAAGTGATCGAAGTAGACAGCGGCCCGGTTCCGGTGACGGTAGTCAAGTCCGCCGTCATCGGGATAGTCGGCACCGCGCCTGCTGGGCGGTCGCAACTCCCGCGATCGCGCCCGCGGTCAATGCGCCGACGCTGGTCTCCTCGGCGCTCGATGCCGGTAACTTCGGATCGCTGGTGCAGGGCTACACGATTCCTTATGCGCTGGCCGCGATTCAGAGCCAGGGCGCGGGCCAGGCGATCGTTGTCAACGTCTTTGATCCTACTCGGCACTATCACCTCGATCGCAGCGACCGCCCTTCACCTTCAACGCGCAAGGCACGATCAATCTTGCGCATATGGGAGTCTCGAGCGTGGTCGTTACAAGCGATCCCGCCGGAACCACCTATGTCGCGAAACCGACTACACTCTCGACCCCGTCAATGGAGTGGTCACCATTATTCCCACCACCTCGGGCGGGCATATCGCATCGGGAGCTACGGTGCTGGTGGCCTTCAATTATGCCGATCCGACCAAGGTCCAGGATTCTGACATCATCGGCGCGGTTAGCGGTGGCGTCTATAGCGGAATTCAGGCGCTACAGACCACTTTCGGCACGATGGGATTCTTCGCAAAGATTCTCATCGCGCCTGGATACTCACAATTTGCCGACGTCGCGACGGCCGAAGTTGCGATCGCGAACAAGATCCGGGCTGTCGCACTGATCGATTCGCCTCCGTCGACCCCGGTCGCGAGCGCAATCAGCAATCGCGGCACGACCGGAAATGCCTTCAATACCTCGAGTATGCGCGCCGTCCTATGCTATCCGCAGGAAACCTTTTATGACACCGGCATTGTTCCTACCGGAGTAACTCTCAGCGCGACAGGCGCGCCGGTGGTTTCACAGTTCAACGCGCTCGCGGTAGGTCCCTACTCCTCATGGGTAGCCGGTTCCATCGCTGCCCAGGACCTCGCAAACGGCTACTGGTGGTCGCCCTCGAATGTGGAGGTAGAAGGCATCCTGGGACCCGACGTCCAGCTCTACGCCTCGGCTGTCGATGCCAGTTCGGACGTGAACAATCTAAACTCCAACGGCATAGTAACTGTGTTCAACTCCTTCGGCACCGGCTTCCGCGTATGGGGAAATCGGTCGTCCGCTTATCCGAGCTCGACCGCACCTGACAACTTCATCAGTGTCAGGCGGACGATGGACGTAATCGAGGAATCGGTCGAGCTCGCGATGTTGCAGTTCATCGATCAACCGATTTCCAACGCACTCATCACCGCCATTGTTGCGTCGGTCAATTCGTTCCTCCGGACTCTTATCCAGCGTGGCGCGTTAGTGGCTGGAAGCGCCAGCTACGATCCAGCGGCGAATCCTCCCGCCAGATTTCCGCGGGCCAGCTGGTGTTCGATATCGATGTGATGCCGCCGCCTCCCGCCGAGCGTCTAACCTTCCAGACTTTCATTGACGTATCGCTGCTGCAGCAGCTGGGTCAGACCAATGCGCTAACGACTTCGGCCCTGGCGACCGCCTAGTAACGATCGGAAGACCTATCGAGGTAATCGGATGAATATCCAGATCAATTCACTCACCAACGCAAACGTTTATATCGATGGCGTGGGTCTGCTCGGTCGAGCCGAAGAAGTCGAAATCCCGCAGCCACGCATAAAATGATCGATTACAAGGGGCTCGGGATGGTCGGCACCGCGGAACTATGGAGCGGTGTGGATAAGCTGGAGGCCAGGATCAAATGGGTGTCCTTCGATCGCCGAAACTCTTAACCATGGCAGCCAGCCCGTTTCAAACTCACGCCTTCCAGGTGCGAGGGAGCCTTGAGCAATACACCAGCCAAGGCCGGTCCGCTGAGCTTCCGGTCGTTTATCTGATGACTGGAGTTTTCAAAGACGCTGGGGCCGCCGGCTTCAGGCAACAGGCTATGGTAGAGACGAATTCGACCATAAGCGTTTACCATTGCGAACTCTATGTAGCGGGAACCCAGATCTACCTCTACGACGTTTTCGCGAACGTCTATGTGGTGGGTGGGGTCGATCAGCTTTCCACCTTCCGAGCCAACCTCGGCGGGTGACAGCCGATCGAATGCATGAGCTTAGAAATACCAAGGAGTGTCTTCAATGAGAGCCGATGATTTCACTATAAATGGAGTAAGACTTCGAGAAGCGTCCGAAGCCGAACCGAAAGATCGCAGCTTGCTTGTCCTCCCCTCCGGTAAGACGGCTGTCATCCGGAAAGGCTTCGGACGTGATCTGATGCGCGCACAACGAGTGGTAGGAGCATCGAGCGATCCCACCGCGGTAGTCTTTGCGCTGATTGCCGAGCTGGTCGAGATCGATGGCGAGAAGATCGTCTACGAGGATCTTCTCGCGATGGATCTCAACGATGTCCTGGCGCTGCAATCGGAGGTAGCGGGCGCAAATTTTCAGGGCCCTCCGCTGGCGCCTTCGCAGCCCTCGTTCACTTCGGATTCGGAGTAGGGGAGCTTGCGGCGATGGAGTTCGGCGAGCTGAGTTACTGGCTGGAGGCGGTCAACGAATACAACCGCAAAGCCTCGCGAGGTTGTAGGCCGGTTGGCCGGACTCGCCCTGGTTGGTTTGGTGTTGACCTGCTGGCCTGGCGCAGGGACGCAAAGCACGCCGTTCCTCGCTTCGGGCGCTGCTGGTCTTCAGTGTGCTGGTTGCGGCTCTATCTGGTTTATCTAGGGATCGGCGGCGGCTTCGTGGGCCGCTGCTCTGGCCCGCGGTGATGCTTCATTCGGTCGTGGCGATCTTCCTTGTTCGCGCGTGGATCAACAGTTCGCCCCGGAAAGGGAAGAATATAAGACGAAGCAGGCTCACTTTCAATAGTCGGCTCGACAACTCAATCGGTGACGCGTCTCGTGAGCGGGCCGCCCAGAACGGCTCTTGCGAACTGATGGAAGGAATCGACGATGCAAAGCCGCCGCCACCTCGTAATCGCTGCATCCGCGGTCGCCGTCGCCGGCGTCGCGACCCGCGCACTCGCCGACAATGCAAAGTCGTGGACTACCTCGTCGTGCAAACGGCAAAGGCGCTGACCTTCGATAAGGCTTCGAACACGATGAGCCTGATTGGCATCAGCCCAATTACGCTGTTCTTCGCCGATCGGCCGGAACGCATCGCTGGCAATATGAAGACCAGTGCGTTCATTCCGTTCTGGAGCCATGGCAAGGACAGCTTTGCCAAGGATCCGCCGAACGCAGATGTCTCCATCATCGACGGTGATTCCATGCGCCAGGTTGTCGTCGAACTGCGGGATCCGGTCCTCGAAGGCGATATTCTCCGCTACAAGGTCAAGACACTGGAGGGCGATATGCCGGACAAGGGCGCCGACGTCTCGGTGTTCATCGATATCATCGGCATGCCACGGACACCGGTGTCCTTTGCTGGCGTGGGCGCCGGAGCTATCGGCGCGCTGGTATCGGTAGCGACGACGAGGCGCGTCATCGCGTGCGTATGCTGCAGAGTCGTTCGCGGAGGGATATATGAAGTCAAAGAAGATCGTCGCGTTGCTGGCTATGAGCGCCCTCGCGCTCGGGAGCGCCTGTTCTTCCTCGGTCAAGGTCGGTCCGGAGGCCGTCGCCGGGCTCACGCCCGATGGAACCGTGGACATGAACGAGGTGCAGGTCGCGTATATGGGTAATGCGGGCGGCGGGAGCGGCACGCTGTACTATCGGGGCAACGCCTACCCGTTCACGATAGCTGGTCTTGGGGTCGGCGGCATTGGCGCTTCGACGGTCGATGCTCAGGGCGAGGTCTACAAGCTGTACAACCTGTCCCAGTTTGCCGGCTCATATGCCCAAGCAAGTTATGGTTTCGCCTTCGGCACGACAAGCAGCGGCGATCTGTGGATGCAGAACCAGGCGGGCGTGATCATGCATCTGAAAGCAAAGCGCACCGGGCTGATGCTGAGCCTGGGCGGGGATGCTGGTCGTCATAATATGCAATGAATGCTCCTCAGCAAGCCAAAGGCGGGATAAGCGCAGCACGGAAATCCGCCAGCGCAACTTGCGCCGGCCGCCGCCATCACAGTCAATTCGCGTGCCGGCAAGCGGGGCGAAGGCGCTGAACGAGACGGATGTCCGACTCCTCGCACCCGTTCGGGTTTGACTTGCGTCGGCGGATTGCGTTGCGCTTATCCGGCCCTCCGCTTGCTCGGAAACTCAGACGCTGCGCGCGGCCGTTCGCCAGACCCGAGACGCGGGCGTCGGCTCATCGCCGTATCGATGTTCTGAGATGCCATCGTAACAGGGGGAGGCGATCCTGGCCGAAGAACAGGCTTCCGTCGTCGGCGACGAACGTCGGAACGCCGAACGCACCGGCTGTGAGGGCGTGCCGTAAGTTCTCTTCGTGCTGCTCCTCGGTTGCCGGGCTGTTCAGGCTCGTCGCGAAGTCTGGGCCTGCCAAGCCGATTTGTTCGGCGAGGGCGACGATTTGGCTGTCCGTTGTCGGCGGCGACGCAAGACCCGAGAAGCAGAGCGACAGCAACCGTCGCGCATAGGCCTCTCCAACGCCGTGGCGTTCGGCGGCAACACACGCTAACGCCAAGCGCCGCCAATCGACGGCCGACCAATCAGGTTCCGAATATGGAACCCCATAGAGAGCGGCCCATCGTTGGGCGTCCTGGGTACGGTCCTCGGGCAGGTATTGCCCGCGCTTTGCGCCGGAGGCGAACGGATCGACACCCGCACGAGCGATAAGGTCCGGGCTGTAGACCGCGCCCCAGACGAAGACCGCCCCCGTTTCTTCGGCCAATTTTCGAGCTGAGTTGCCGCGAGGTAGGTATGGGCTCCCAACTCCGAAGAAGAACTGTAAGGCGTTGCCCGAAGAACTATGCGGTGCGGTTAGCTGCATCATGGCCGCTCAAGTTTGGCTTGCGTCGGCGGATTACGCTGCGCTTATCCGCCCCTCCGCTTGCTCGGAAATCCAGACGCCGCGCGCGGCCGTTCGCCAGACCCGAGACCGGCTACCGTTCCGCATCGATGTCCGGACGATGCTGCCCGACTACGTCGCGCTCGCTCTGGCGGGCTACCCCTGCGCCTCCCGCACATATCGGTCTCTCACTTCCCGTCTCGGCTCATTCGGGACTTTAAATCGGGATCAGACAGCACGCCAAAGTCACCGGATTTTGTGCTGCCATCCGAGATCGCGAAGCCGTCCGTCATCAAACCCAGACGCAGCAATTCGCGCACCGCTGCCGCCCGGCTCGGCATCCGACGGTCGAACCGCCAGTTATCGAGGGCGACAAGCTCCTCCCTCGTCAGCATGATCTGCAGACGTTCGCCCCGAGGGTCCATGATAGTTCTCCCATCCGACGACCGCCAAAGCCATCCTAGCATAGCCACTTACTCATCTTTTGCAATATCCACCTTCGGCTTAGTATGCGCTACTTCATAAAGGTTAGCAGCATCAGAGGTGTCAGCTATATACGCGTTTCGCCAAAGTTGATAACTTCCAGCAGCTGGAGAAAAACGAGTATTCTACAATAATTGGTGTCATGATGCTAGTTTGGCATTAAATAATTATTGCAAATGGAAAGGCCGGCGCGCACGTTCGTATACAGTTTATCTTTGGGTTTCTTCATCTGTCAGCTCAGTTCCGGTCGCCCGAACTCTGGCCCAGGGAGTTTTCGGCCTCGACGGGGAAGCCGACCACCGGATCGCGAATAGTCTGACGTTGATCAGCAGCCTCGTTCGACTGAGAGCCAGATCAATCCCCGTGGATGACGCGCCAATTTTTCTGATGGAAATCGCGGACCGCATCGAGACGGTCGCGCACCTGCACCGCCTGCTCGCTCAGTTCACAGATGGAAGTGTTCAGATCGGCAAATATCTGCAAGAGATTTGCGAGCGTCTGAGCCGCGCGCTCGCCTCGGGCGGGGCATCATTTTCAGTTGCCTGTTCTCCTGCGCACGCCGTGCCGTCGACCGTGGCATTGCCGCTCGGTCTCATAACGGCTGAACTATATTCCAACTCACTGAAGTATGCGCATCCGAGCGGGCTGCCGGTGAAAGCCACACTCTCATGCAGCCGTTCGGCGAACGACCAGCTGAGATTTTCTTATGAAGATGACGGTGTTGGATTTCCGGAGGGATTGGACATCGCACATGATGGCCATCAAGGGATGCTGTTCATCCGATCGCTCAGCAAACAACTCGGCGGGACACATGAATGGTCGAGCGATCCCCTCGGCATCCGGTTTGAGCTGTCAGTTCCGATGTCGCCGGCTGTCGTCACGAAAATGAGCTGAGACAGCCGCCCGACGCGCCTATGCGGCAACCGCCCTGCCTACTGGCGCGCTGGGGCGTGCGCCGACAGTGCCGTCAGCGCGGCCTGGCGTTCGAGTTCAGCGTTCAATTCTGCGCCCAGCAGAACGACCATCACCGAAATCCAGATCCAGGTCATGAATCCGATCACCGCTCCCAGCGAGCCGTAAGTCCTGTTGTAGGTGCCGAACGGCTGACATAGTACGAGAAGGCGAACGAGACCAGCAGCCAGGCGATCGCGGCGAAGGCGCCACCCCAGGTCACCCATTGCCAGCGCGCGTGCCTGCGGCACGGGCCGTAGCGATAGATCACCGACAGATAGAGCGTGATGATCACCAGCAGCGCGGGCCAGCGCAGCGTGCGGAGCAGCATGTCGGTCTCGGCGCCGAGATAGACGATCTGCAGCACCGCCGGCAGAATGACCACGCCCGCAACGGCGATCAGGGTGAACACGAGGTTCGCCAGGGTAAAGCCGAGCGTGATCAGCGTCAGGCGCACATAGCTGCGCTTCTCCTTCTCGTCGTAGGCTACGTTCAAGACGTTGAACAGCGACTTCATGCCCTGATTGGCACTCCACAGCGAGACGAGGAAGCCGAAAACCAGGCCATAGCTGAGGCCACTGCCGGTATTCGCGGTGAGGCGGGTCAACTCGTGGTCGAGGATGTCCATGCTGCCGCTCGGCATGACGCTGGACAGCGTCGCCAGATGGCTTGCGACCGTCCTGGGGTCGGCGAACAAGGCGTAGAGCGAAACCATCGCCGCAAGGGCCGGGAAGATCGCCAACAGCACGAAGAAGACCACGCTGCCGGCCTCGTACATCAGGCGATGATCGTTGAACTGCTCGACCATGCGCTCGGCTGCGGCCCACCAGCCGCGCGCCGGGATATCGGCGGGCGAATCGTCCGTGGCAGCGCCAGGCGCGGCGGCGGCATCGCGCATGTCGCGCAGGCGCGGCGCGCGCGACATCATCGGACCGCGGTGCGGGCGCGGTGGCCGGGCCTCGCGCCAGCAGCAGCCCAGCGCCGGACAGCAACGCGACGGCGAGGAGTTCCAGAAAGCGGCCTTTACTCATGATCCACGTCCAGCGGCTGAACCCTCAAGCAGCAAACCGCTCGCGAGTTCCGCCGCTTATGATCGCACCGAGGCCATGCTCTCCAGCACGCCGTCGCGGCGGATCAGGCCGTGGAACAGCGCGGCGCCGAGATGGGCGAGGACGGTCAGCGAACAGCAGATAGGCCAGCACCGTGTGCGACTGGCGGAGCGCGGCGTAGAGCAGCTGGTTCTGCGGCAGGATCGGCGGCAGCTCCACCGTGCCGTAGAGCACGATCGGATACCGCGCCGCCGACAGCATGCCCCAGCCGACCAGCGGCAGCGCGAACATCAGCGCGTACAGCAGGATATGCGAAGCCAGGGCGGCCGCGCGCATCGGCAACGGCATGTCGGGCGGCAGCGGCGGCGCGGGATGCATCAGCCGGTACATCAGCCGAAACGCCGCCAGGATCAGGATCGCGATGCCAAGCGGCTTGTGGATCGCGACCAGCGCCTCGTAGCGCGGCGTCTCGCTCGTGACCATGCCGACGCCGATGAACAGCATCGCCAGGATCAGGATCGCCATCAGCCAGTGCAGCAGCCGCGCGATCGCGGTGAAGCGTGCGTGGAGCATGGTCAGGACTTCCCTCCCGCGGCGATTTCCTGCGGTGTGACGGCACTCGCCGGCTTCTCGGCCGCCTCGCCGGCCCGCAGCCTGAAGGAACGGGCATAGGCCGCCGAGCGCGCCGACGGGATCGGATCGTCCGATGGCGCGATCCCATCGGGCAGCACCAGCGGGTCGAAGACCACGGCCTCGCAGGCGCCATCCGCCTCCGCCGACAAATGATCGATCGTCAGCGTGCCCGCGTCGATCGTGCGGCGGTCCGCCGGCCACGCCATCGTCGGATCGGCCGTCGCATCGCCCGGCTGCGCGACCGTGACGATCATGTGCCATTGCAGCGGATGCGCGGCGACCTGCGCGATCAGGCTGTCGAACAGGTAGTTCTTGTCGTCCGGTTTCGCCGGCGCCGCGGTCCCGGACGCGGCCGGCGCTGCCGGCACGAAAGACCACCGCACGGCGGTCTCGGCCCCCGTGGGGCCGATGAAGCGGAAGGCATCCAGACCGTTATAGGTCGCGTCGCCGAAGCCCGCCGAAATCGCGCGATGCCCGACGATGCCAAGGGCGCGCGCGCTGCTCGGATACGCCGCGAAGAACGCCTGCATCTTTGCCGGATCGGGCTTGCCGGTCTTGGGATCGGGCGCGGCATTTTCCAGCAGTGCGTAGAACGCCTCCACCGTGTCGGCGACGAAGACCGGCAGATCGATCATGGCGGTGCGCCACTCCTCGGCGCCGGGCGGCATGATGCGCAGCGCCATCGCGCGGATCTGCGCCGCCGTATCGGGCTGGAACGGCAGGCTGCCGGCGAGCGAGAAGCGCGCAACCACCGGTATGCGGCCGGTATGGAAGACCGCCGCCCTGGACAACGCGGCGGCCTGGCCGTTGCTGTCGAACCAGCCGGTGGCGCACACACCCTTGGCGTGGTTGCGTCGGAAGCCGGGGTGCATCCGGCCGTCTTCCTGGAGGGCGGCGAGCACGCGGTCCGGCGTCAGCCGGTTCGGCGAGAACCATCCGCCCACATAGGCAAACGCCCCGGCGAAGCAGGCAAGGATCGCGCCGATCGCGGCCAGGCGGACCAGAATGGCCGCGATCGTCAGAGGTGGGCGGGCATCGCCCGGGGGAGTTGACACGTTTCGTCTCCAGGGCTGTCGGGGCCGCGCCGCCGTATGCGACCGGCTGCCGCTTGTCGCTTCACGAAAGCGCGGTTACGCGAGCGAATTTTCCACCGCTTCGCGCAGCGCCGGCACCACCTCCGCGCCGAACCACGGATTGCGCCGCTCCCACGCCGTCGTCCGCCATGACGGATGGGGCAGGGCAAGTGCCGCGGCAGATAGGCTGCGGAACTCGCGCACCCGCGGCCGTCATCGCGCCTCGTCCCGAGCATGACGGCGCTGCGCGTACTGACCCACCAGCAGCGTCAGCCGCACAGCTGGCAGCAGCGGAGACAGCCGCGGATGCCAAGTGGCGGCGCATGCGCGGCCGCGGCGGCGCGTCGCCGCCGTTCGGAAACGCCCCGGATAGCAGAGGCCCATCCGCACGATCGCGATGCGGCGCCGCGATCGTAGAACGTCTCGCGCTCAATCCCCAGCCAGGCACGCAGCCGGTCGCCCGAGCGGTCGTTCCACGGGATGCCGGTCGCGTGCACCTTCGTCCCCGGCGCCTGCCCGATGATCAGCAGCCGCGCCGTCGGCGAGACGCTGAAGATCGGGCCGCGGACCCAGCGGCAGATGGCGGCGCAGACGCGGCAGGCCCGCGCCGCCGCCAGCACTGTTTCGACAAGCCCTGGCTCGACCGACGCCGCATCCGCCGCATCACGCAAGCGCGTATTCCACCTCCGGCGTATAGACCGACTCCTCCTTGCCCAGCCGCGAGCTGAACAGCGTGAAATGCTCGACCGGCACCGGCTCGGCGCGGAACAGGTTGTGCGCCTGCACGAACGCGGCGACCTTCGCCTCCGGCACCGCGTTGTCCAGCCGCGCCAGCGTCACGTGCGGGGCGAAGCGGCGCCGCTCCGGCTCCAGGCCGGCGCGTTGCAGCGCCGTCTCGATCTTGGCCTGCAGGTGGTCGAGCTGCGGGTTGCGCTCCACCCCCACCCACAGCGCGGTGCTCGCGGCCCGCCCTTGGCGAACGTGCCGACGCCGGCCAGCGTCAGCGCGAAGCCGCGCGCCGCGCAGCGCGGCCAGCGCGTGGTCGATCTCCTCGGCGTGGTAGGCCGGGCGCCTCGCCGATGAAGCGCAGCGTCAGGTGATAGTTCTCCGGCGGCACCCAGCGCGCGCCGGGCATGCCGGCGCCGGCCAGCACCGCCAGCGCGCTGGCGCAGCTCCCAGGGCAGGTCGAGGCCGACGAACAGCCTCATGCCGGCCGCACCTCCGCGAGCAGCTGCTCCACCAGCGGCAGCAGCCGCGCGACGATCATGCGCACGCCCTCGGCGTTCGGATGCAGGCCGTCCGGCCTGGTTCAGCGCCGGGACTTGCCGCCACGCCCTGCGAGGAAGAACGGGTCGTACAGCACGCCCGGCCGCTGCCCCAGCCGGTCGAACACGGCGCGGAAGGCCGTTGCCGTAGTCCGGGCCGAGATTGGGCGGCGCATACATGCCGGTCAGCAGCACCGGGATGTGCCTGCGCCGCCAGCGTGTCGAGGATGGCGGTCAGGTTGGCCTCCATCTCCGTCGGATCGAGCGCCGCGCAGCCCGTCATTGGCGCCCAGTTCGACGATCGCCGCGTCGGCGCCGTCGGCCAGCACCCAGTCCAGCCGCGCCCGCCCGCCGGCCGTGGTGTCGCCGGACACCGCGCCGTCGATGATCGTGCACGTCGTGGCCGTGCGCGCGCAGGGCCGCGGCGAGCTGCGCCTGGAACCCGTCGTCGTGCGGCAGGCCGTAGCCGGCGGTCAGCGAATTCGCCGAGCACCAGCAGCCGGACCGGCGCGGCCGGCCGCGCGTGGCGCGGCGAGCAGTGAAGCAGCAGGCAAGCCAGCAGCGATCGGACGGCTTTCCGCACTGCCGGCGCGGACGCCATATGCGTGCCGCCATGGATGCCATCGCCGCCTCCGGCTCCGCGCCCCGCCCGCCGATCCGTCGCGACCGGCGGCCGCTCGTGCAGGTCAGCGGACCTGCGTCTGACCGTGCCCGCCGCGGCCGGGCCGGTCAACATCCTGCGCGGCATCGACCTCGACATCGCCGCGGGCGAGGCGGTCGGCCTCGTCGGCCCGTCCGGCTCCGGCAAGACCAGCCTGCTGATGGTGCTGGCCGGGCTGGAGCGCGCCACCGCCGGCAGCGTCGATGCTGGCCGGCCAGGAGCTCACCGGCACTGGACGAGGACGCGCTGGCCCGGCTGCGCCGCGAGCATGTCGGCATCGTGTTCCAGGCGTTCCACCTGATCCCGACCATGACCGCGCTGGAGAACGTCGCGGTGCCGCTGGAACTGGCCGGCCGCCGCGACGCCATGGCCGCGGGCGCGAGGCGAGCCTGCGCGCGGTCGGGCTCGGGCCACCGGCTGACGCATCTGCCCGGCCAGCTTTCCGGCGGCGAGCAGCAGCGCGTCGCGCTGGCCCGGGCCTTCGCGCCCGAGCCGCGCGCTGCTGCTGGCCGACGAGCCGACCGGCAACCTCGACCAGCGCGACCGGCGCGGCGGTGATGGACCTGCTGTTCGCGCTGCGCGAGCGCGACCGGCACCACGCTGCTGCTGATCACCCACGACCCGGCGCTGGCGGCGCCGCTGCGGCCGGCAGGATCCACATGGCCGGACGGTCTGGCCGAGCGAGGCGGATCAGCGGTGCTGGCCGACATGATGCGCTGTGCTCGCCTGGCGCCTCGCGCGGCGCGAGCTGCGCGGCGGCGTGCGCGGCTTGCGCATCGTGCTGGCCTGCCTCGCGCTCGGCGTCGCCGTCGATCGCCGCGGTCGGCACGCTGCGCGCGGCGATCGCAGCGCGGCCTCGCCGCCGACGGCCGCCGCTGCTCGGCGGCGACCTGGCGGTCGAGGGCGGCGCGCAGCCGCTGCCCGACGCGCTGCGCGCCTGGCTGCGCGCCCGGGGCGCCGCACTCTCCGACGTCGTGCACGATGCGCTCGATGCTGGTCGCCCCCTCCGGCGAGCGGCAGCTGGTCGAGCTGAAGGCGGTCGATGCCGCCTGGCCGCTGGTCGGCAGCGCCGGCGCTCGACGCCGCCGCAGCCGCTGCCGACGCGCTGGCCGGCGCGACGGCAGTACGGGCTGCTCGCCGAGCCGCTCGTGCTGGACCGGCTGGGCCTGCACGCCGGGCGACACGGTGCGGCTGGGCAACGCCACGCTTCGTCGTCGCGCGGCGTCGCTGACCAACGAGCCGGACCGCGTCGCCGACGCCGTCGCATGCTTCGGCCCGCGCGTGCTGATCGCGCTGCGGCGCTGCCGGCGACCGGCCTGGTCGCAGCCCGGCTCGATGCGTGCAGTACGCGCTGCGCGCTGACGCTGCCCGCCGGCGCCGACCGCGCCGGCGCTGGCCGCCGCGCTGCGCGCCGCGTTTCCCGGACCAGGGCTGGCGCATCCGCGATGCCGCGCGACGCCGCGCCGGGCGTCGGCGCAGTTCATCGACCAGACCAGCCTGTTCATGACGCTGGTCGGGCTGACCTCGCTGCTGGTCGGCGGCATCGGCGTCGCCAACGGCGTGCGCGCCTGGCTGGAGGCGCGGGCGCGGACGCATCGCCACGCTGCGCTGCCTGGGCGCCTCCGCCGGCACTGGTGTTCGCCGTCTGCCTGATCCAGGTGATGGCTGCTGGCGCTCGTCGGCATCGTCGTCGGCCTGGTCGGCCGGGCGCGCGCTGCCGGTCGCTGGCCGCCGGGCTGCTGCGCGACCTGCTGCCGGTGCCGCCGGTGCTCGGCGTCTATCCGGTGCCGCTGCTGCTGGCCGGCGGCCTACGGGCTGCTGACCGCCGCTGGCCTTCGCGCTGTGGCCGCTCGGCCGCGCGGCGCGCATCCCGGGCGCGGCGCTGTTCCGCGACGCGCTGCTGCCGGAGCACGTGCCGGCCGTCGCGGCCGCTGCTCGGCGGTGAACGCCGCGCTGGCCGCCGGCGCTGGTCGCGCTGACCGTGCGTCGACCGCCGACCGACCGCGCGCTTCGCGCTGTGGTTCTGCGCCGCCGCGCTGGGCACGCTGGTGCTGTTCCGGCTCGGCGGCGTGGTCGCTGATGCTGGCTGGCCGCGCGCGGCGCCGCGCGCCGCCGGCGCCGTGGGCGCGGCTCGGGCTCGCCAACCTGCACCGGCCCGGCAACGCCACGCCGCTGATGCTGGTCTCGGTCGGGCTCGGCCTGTCGACGCTGGCCGCGGTGGCGCTGATCGAGGGCAATATCCGCGCGCAGATCCTGGAGCAGCTGCCGGCCGACGCGCCGAGCTTCTTCTTCATCGACATCCAGAACGACCAGCTGGCCCGCTTCGAGCGCGCTCGTGACGGCGCAGCCCGGGCGTCAGCGACATGCAGCGAGGTGCCGAGCCTGCGCGCCCGCATCGTCGCGGTGAACGGCGTGCCGGCCGACCAGGTGCAGGCGACGCCCGAGACCGCGCTGGGCGCTGCGCGGCGATCGCGGCCTGACCTATGCCGCCACGCCGCCGGACGGCACCCGCATCGTCGCCGGCAACTGGTGGCCGGCCGGATTACGACGGCCCGCCGCTGGTCTCGTTCGACGCCGGGCTGGCCGCAGGGCTGGGGCGTCGGCAGTCGGCGACACCATCCGGGTCAACGTGCTGGGCCGCGACATCGACCTGCAGGTCGCCAGCCTGCGCGACATCGCCTGGCGCAGCCTGTCGCATCAACTTCTCCATGGTCGCCAGCCCCGGCCTGCTGGCGCACGCGCCGCACACCCACATCGCCACGGTCCGCGTCGACCGGCCGGACCAGGGCGCGCTGCTGCGCGCGGTCACCGACGCGCTGCCCAACGTCACCGGCATCCGGGTGGCGGACGTGCTGCGCGCGGTCGCCGCGCTGCTGGACCAGATCGCCGCCGCGCTGGCGGCGACCGGCTCGCTGACCCTGGCCGCCGGCGCGCTGGTGCTGGTCGGCGCGGTCGCCGCCGGCCAGCGGCGGCGCACGCGGGAGGCGGTCATCCTGAAGGCGCTCGGCGCCACCCGCGGCGCAGATCCGCGCCGCCTGGCTGGTCGAGTTCGGCGTGCTCGGGCCTGCCGCCGGCCTGATCGCGGCGCTGGTCGGCACCGCGGCGAGTTACGGCGTGGTGCGCTTCATCATGCACGCCGACTGGGTGTTCCTGCCGGGCACCCTGGCGGCGACCCTGATCGGCTGTCTGGCGCATGATGCTCGTTTTCGGCTATGCTGGCACCGCGGCGGCGCTGCGGGCCAAGGCGGCGCCGTTGCTGCGGAACGAATGAAAGCCGGCCACGCCACTGGCCGCGAACGACCATTCCGCACTTGAACGGCGCCGCGGTCGTCGCCAAAATGCAGCGGCAACAGGGGCATAGCGCCTCGAGAGGAAACCGGAAACCATGGCTTTCAGTCCCGACTATCGGACCTATCACGGGCGCATCCGCCGCCAGACCGGCTGCCGTCCTGGATGCCGGGCCTGCGCGCCTACATGCTGCGGGTCTACAACTGGATGGCGTCCGGCCTGCTGCTGACCGGCATCGTCGCCTACGGCGATCGCCAACACCAGCCTGCTCGACGCTGTTCTACCCGCTGGTGCAGACGCCGCGCGGCGCGCATGGCACGCGCCGACGGCGCTGGCCATGATCGCGATGTTCGCGCCGCTGGCCTTCGTGCTGGTGCTGAGCTTCGGCGTGAACCGGCTGTCCACCACGCGCGGCGCAGGCGCTGTACTGGGCGTTCTGCGCGGCGATGGGCGCCAGCCTGACCAACATCTTCCTGATCTACACGCACGAGTCGATCGTCCGGGTGTTCTTCATCACCGCCGGCGACCTTCGCCGCGATGAGCATCTACGGCTACACCACCAAGGCCGACCTGAGCCGCATGGGCAGCTTCCTGATGATGGGCCTGTTCGGCATCATCATCGCCAGCCTGGTGAACATGTTCGTCGCACAGCTCGGCGCTGCAGTTCGCCATCAGCATCATCGGCGTGCTGGTGTTCACCGGCCTGACCGCCTACGACACCCAGCGCATCAAGGCGACCTACATGCAGTATGCCTACGCCGAGGGCGCGGACAGGGCGGCCAAGCGCAGCGTCTATGACGCGCTGAGCCTGTACCTGAACTTCATCAACCTGTTCATGCTGCTGCTGCAGCTGCTGGGCAACCGCAACAGCAACTGAGCAGGCCGTCCGGTCGGGACGAATGCACGAAAAGCGGCGATCAGGGAGACCTGGTCGCCGTTTTCTTTGCTTTCACGCCGATACCGACAGCCCCACCCAGTTGCGATCTGCGTCATCCCGTCACCCCGACCCTCTCCCGCCGTGCGGGAGATGGGGCTGTGATCGCGTCCTGACAGTCCGGCGTGAGAGGCCGCTGCCGGCAGCCGGTCAGGCGATCGTCTTGAGGAAGTTGGTCAGCTTCTCGGCCGCGGTCGCCTTGTCGGTCTTGTCGAGGGCGGCGAGTTCGGCGGCCAGACGGTCCATCGCCGCCTCGTAGATCTGCCGCTCGCTGAAGCTCTGGTCCGGCTGGCCGGCATTGCGGTGCAGGTCGCGCACCACCTCGGCGATCGCCAGCGGATCGCCGGAGTTGATCTTCGCTTCGTATTCCTGCGCGCGGCGCGACCACATGGTGCGCTTGATGCGCGCGCGGCCCTTCAGCACCGCCAGCGCCTCGTCGAACATCTTGCGGGTGGCGAGCTTGCGCAGGCCGGCGGTGCGGCGCCTTGGCCACCGGCACCCGCAGCGTCATGCGGTTCTCTTCGAAGGTGATGTGGATCAGCTCCAGCTTGTGGCCGGCGATCTCCTCGGTCGCGATGCGCTCCACCTTGCCGACGCCGTGGGTCGGATAGACCACGTGGTCGCCCTCGGCGAAGGTTTCCTGCCTTGGCATGGGCGCGCGGCGCCGGGCATCGCGGTCCGGCGGCCGGCGGTCGCCCATCATCGGCGGCGGCCGGTGGCGCGGCGCGGACGGCGGGACGAGGGGCGGCACCGCGGGCGCGGCGAAGCCGGAGCGGCGCCGCCGGCGGGCACGGCCGTGCGTTTCGGCCTGCCGCGGCCTCCGCCGGGCTGCGGCCGGCTGCGGCGTCAGGCTGACGGCCCGGGCCGGGCGCCTTGGCCGCCGGCGCGTCGGGTCTTCTGTCGCCACTCGGCTGCCGTCTTCGCGGACTGCTGGTCTTGGCTTGCGGCCGCCGGCCTTCGGGCGCCTTGGACCGACGGCTTTTCGCGCCGCTCCGGCACGACTCGTTGCCGCCGAACCCGCGGATGCCTTCATGGTAGACACCTCTGATCCTTCACGTTGCACGACGCTAGGCGGCCGCCGGCACAACCGCCGGTGAAAGCCACCGCACCCTGTGCCCGCCGCCGACGGATCGGCTGGTCTGGAATGAGGGCGACGACGACACCCGTTTTGCGGAGCGCGATCGCCTATGTGCCAGCAATATAGCACAAAGTCCGCGCCAAGTCAGGGGGTCTGTCACATATCCGACGCGCAGCCGGCGCCTTGCCCGGCCACGATCCTGGCAGGCTGGCGGCGCTTGGCGACGCGTCAGGGCTTGCCGGGCTCGGGCGAGAACAGCTCGGCCTTGTCCGGCTTGTCCTTCCATTCGTCGGCATCGGCCGGGGCCTCGCCCTTGCGGGTGATATTCGGCCATAGCGCGGCATAGGTGCGGTTCTGCTCGAGCCAGGCGCCGGCCCGGTCGTCGCTGTCCGGCACGATCGCCTCGACCGGGCATTCCGGCTCGCACACGCCGCAATCGATGCATTCGTCCGGATGGATGACCAGCATGTTCTCCCCGACATAGAAGCAGTCGACCGGGCAGACCTCCACGCAGTCCATGTATTTGCAGCGAATGCAGTTCTCGGTCACGACGTATGTCATAGCGACTCTCCGGAGCGCGACGCGGCGATATGCCGGGCTTCGTGTTGCGGCGCAAGGTAGCGCCGAGACGCCAGGGTCAGCGTCTGACCAGGATGTAGTGCATCGTCAGGTCGAAGGTGAAGGTGGGATCGGCCACGTCCGGTGGAATGGGCGGCAGCACCGCGCCGTCGAACATCGCGCGGTGCGCCATGTCGAGCCACTGCGAGCCCGACCGGCTGATGCATCGTCGCCGATTTCACGCGGCCGTCGGCGGTGGCGACCACGCGGACCACGACATCGCCATCCTCGCCGCGTTCGGCGGCCTGCTGGGGTAGTAGGCATGCTCGTCGAGCCACTGGCGCAGCGCGTTGCGCCAGTCGGCGCCGACCTGGCCGCCGTGGAAATTGGCGAAGGGCTGCACCTCGACCCAGGCCGCGGTTCATCGGGCCGAGCGAGAAATCGAGCGGCTGACGGGCGCCCGGCGCGTGCGGCGGCGCATAGCGGTGCGGCACGAGGCGGGGGCTGCCCACCGAAGGAGAAGTTCATCGGCGGCGGAAAACGCGTTCGGCGTCGGCGGGTGAGCTGCGGGCGCGGCGAGTACGGGGCGGGGCAGGCCGGCGGGCGACCGGGCTCGGGTGGCGGTGGTCGGCGGCCGCGGTGGCGGCGGCAGCGCGTAGTTCCGGCGCGGCCTCCGGCGGCGGCGGTGGCGGCACCGGCTAGGGTTCGGCTCGGCCGCGGGCGGTGGCGACGGCGCGCGGCGCTGGCACGGGCGGCGGCGGGCGGCGGTGGCGCGGGTGGCGGCGGCGCGGGCGGCGCCGCGGCGCGGGGCCGGTGGCGGTGGCGGTGGTGGGGCCGGGGTTGGCGCCGGCGGAGGGCGGGCGGGGGTGTCGGCGGCGCCGCAGGCGAGGGCTGCGGCCGGGGCGTGGGCGGCACGGGCGTCGGTGGCAGCGGTGCTGGTGTTGGGCTCGGCGGCGTGGGTTTCTCGGGTTCCGGGCTCGGGGGGGGTTTGCGGCGGTTGCTTGGCGCCGCCCTCGAACACCATGGCCACCGCGGCCGGCGGCAGTGCCTCGGGGGCAGCTCCTCGGCGCGGCGGGACGATGATCAGCAGCAGCAACAGTGCCAGGTGCACCGCCAGCGAGACGGCCAGCGCGATCCGGATGCGGTTCCGCCGCTGTCGGCGTCGCCGCCTGGCGCCTGGATCGGGGGGAGCTTGCAGTGGCGCGGGTGCGCCGGCCGTCATGGTCACGTCCTGTGCCGTGGTGCCCGTGCGGGGTGCGGAGGGGCGGGTTCGTGGCGCTCGTTATCATGCCGCGACGGCAGGTGCGCTGACGGCTGCACTATCACGGAGCGCGTCGTCGCTTGCCAGTGGCCGCATTGTGGATCTTCGTATCCGGCGCGGTCGTGCGGGCGGCATGGCTCGGCAAGCCTTGCCAACCGCCCCGAAGCCGCCTAGAACCGCGCGCCCTGGAGCGGATGCGGGCGTAGCTCAGGGGTAGAGCACAACCTTGCCAAGGTTGGGGTCGAGGGTTCGAATCCCTTCGCCCGCTCCAGATTTTCTGAGATAAATCAGATGCTTGTGACAAGGCTGCCGTGAGGCGGCCTTTATTGTTTTGGGCCGTGGTGTCCACGTGGTGTCCACGGTTGGACACCAGCATTTTGCCGGTAGCCGCTCGGAATGGCGTTAAACGCAGAGGAAGAGGTTTTGGTTGAGGGTCGAGCGAGAGGCTCACAGCCGGCCCGTCGCGGAGAACCGCGTACCCCGTCAACCGGCAGACTCGCCCCGGTGATACACCCCGCCTCCGGACCCGCCACGAACGCCGCCAGCGCCGCGACATCCCCCACGCTGCCGTTCGGCCGAAGTCACGACCGGGGCGAGCGCCCGTATTGCCGACCGAACACGTCGCCGATCTCGTACGCATGCCACAGAGCACGCCGGTGATCGTGATGCTGAACGGACATTTCTCGCGCTTCTCCCACCTGGAGTATCCAGATCGCCTGGTGATGATGCCTGCCGTCCCGGTGGAGGGCTATCGCGACAGCTTCGGAACTGATTGGGACGTCCTGGTTCCAGGCTGCATCTCAGCCCGCGGCACTCGGCGCTTCTTCCCAAGCCTGTCCATGATTAGTTCCGCAAGTCCGTGGAACATCCAACCCACGATGGCGCCGAATATAACTTCGCACCCTCGCTGGAACGCGACGAGTCCTATTGGAGCCGATGCTTGCGTCGTGAGGAGGATGAGCGGGCAGGTCCACATCGCGACGCGAAGCCTCGGGTCCCTCCGTGTCGCCCCGGCGCAAATCGCTACCGCGACTGCAATCTGCACCCCCATGTCCGCGCCGACCCGGCGAGCAGCCTCGTTAACCGCAACGGTGACGCCCATTGCGAGCAAGGTACCCAGAATGCGGCCGGCCAACGAAGAACGGGTCTCGTGTAATCGTTCCTGAGAGACAATGAGTGCAGACATTGCGGCCCAGAGCGCGTTCGGGAGCTGAAGAGACAGGGCGAGCTGATAAGCGACCGTCGCCGCACACGAGCAGCGCACGATAAAGGCCAGCGTGCGCAATGCCTTCTGGTCGTCGGCGAACAAGCGCCACAGAGCGCTCAAATGGTCCTGTTCAGCGTCGTAGATCGGTTCGCGCAACATCGACGCCCTCGCAAGAGGGGCGATGGCGCCCGTCACGTCCCGGATGCGTTTGACACCTGAAAGCGCGGGCGTGTCCGCGGCGGGATCGGCGACCGTCCTGGCCATCAGTGCCTCCTGACCTCGTGGCCGAAAATGACCCCGAGGGCGATGTAACTCTGCGAGGAAGATGGCGAACCACCGGATGGTGGTCCAATATATCGGGGTGGCGATCTCGATATGGAAAATCGAATAGCATGGATCTCCGCCAGCTCCGGTACTTCGTCGCCGTCGCCGAGGAGCGACACTTCACCCGCGCCGCCGAGCGGCTTGGCATCCGCCAACCACCCCTCAGCCTGCAGATCCAGCAATTGGAGCGGGAGATCGGAACCCCGTTGTTCCGTCGCCTGTCCCGCGGCGTCGAGCTGACCGAGGCAGGCCAGATGTTCCTCGAGGAGGCGCGCACCATCCTCGCGCAACTCGACCGCGCCACGCGGGACGCGCAACGTCTTGCCCGTGGCGAGAGTGGCCGGATCCGGCTGGGCTTTGCCGGCGCGACCTATTTCCATCCAGTGGTCCTGAGGGCGGTCCACGCCTATCGCACGCGCTATCCCGAAGTCCGGGTCTCGCCCGAGCAGAGCAATACGCCGACCCTGCTCAGCGGTCTGCTCGAGGGCCGCATCGATGTCGCGTTTGTGCGACCGCCCCTCGACGCCGGGACACGGCTCAGAGTGGAGGCGTTCATCATCGAGGAGCTGGTCATCGCGTTGCCGGTCGGGCACATCCTCGAAGGAGAGGGGCCCTTACCGCTCGCCGCGCTCGCCTCGGAGGCCCTTATCCTGTTCCCGCGAGCGATTGGCCCCGGCCTGCACGACACGATCATATCCGCATGCCATGACGCCGGATTTAACCCGACACTCCGGCAGGACGCGCCGCAGATCGTCTCGGCCATTCCCATGGTGGCGGCGGGGTTTGGGATCTCGATCGTCCCGCGTTCGGTCGGCCAGATCCGAGTGGAGGGGGCAACCTGTCGCGAGATCGCCGGCACCGTCCCGCGGGCCCCGATCAGCCTTGCCTATCGCCGTGACGATCGATCAGCCGCGCTCGCCCACTTCATCACCGTCGCGGGAGAAACAGCACGGGATGCCATGCCGCAATGACCATGATTGCAATGTCCCACGCGGCACGTACCGCGCGGACGTCCCGCCAGCCGGCCGGATGACCCCGCCTCGGGTGGCGACGACGTTTCCCGATACCGCCGCTTGAGCGCTGCCGCGCGCGCGCATATCAAGCATCCGCAACATTCCATCGGGCGGGCTCGGCATGGCGACGCGCAGTGTGGCGACGGTGTTCGGCGGCTCCGGCTTCATCGGCCGCTACGTGGTCAAGCGGCTGGCCGCCGCCGGCCACGTCGTGCGCGTCGCGGTGCGCGACCCCGAGGCGGCGCTGTTCCTCAAGCCGATGGGCGCGGTCGGGCAGATCGTGCCGCTGTTCGCCAACCTCCAGCACGACGGCACGGTGGCCCGCGCGGTCGAGGGCGCCGACCTCGTGGTCAACCTGGTCGGCATCCTGGCCGAGCGCCGGCGCGGCGATTTCCAGCGCATCCAGGCCGAGGGCGCCGGCCTCGTCGCCCGCCACGCGGCGGCGGCCGGCGTCGGCGCGCTGGTCCAGGTCTCGGCGATCGGCGCCGATCCCGCCAGCCCCAGTGCCTACGCGGCGAGCAAAGGGCGCGGGCGAGCAGGCCGTGCAGGCGGCATTCCCGCGCGCCGTCATCCTGCGCCCCTCCATCGTGTTCGGGCCGGAGGACCAGTTCTTCAACCGCTTCGGCCGGCATGGCGCAGGTCTCGCCGGTCATGCCGGTGATCTGCGGCGACACCAAGTTCCAGCCGGTCTATGTCGGCGACGTGGCCGATGCGGTGATGGCGGCGCTCGCGCTGCCGGCTGCCGCGCCGGCGCCTCTACGAACTCGGCGGCCCGGATATCTGGACCTTCCGCGACATTTTGGTCTGGATCCTGCATCACACCGGACGGCATCGCCGCCTGTTCGAGGTGCCGATGGGCCTCGCCCGGCTGCAGGCTGCGGTCCTGGAACACCTGCCGGGCAAGCCGCTGACCCGCGACCAGCTGCTGATGCTGGCGCGGGACAACGTCGCGACGCCGGGCGTGCCCGGACTGGCCGAACTGGGCATCGTGCCGACGCCGGTTGATCTGGTGGTGCCGGCCTACCTGCAGTGCTACCGCCCCGGTAGCGGGCGGCTGCCGCTGCCAACCGCCGGCGCAGATAGGTCCGAATCGGTCCTATCTCCGTAGGGAAGTGCATGGACTTTTGCCCGGCGCCGAAAATTCGGCGCGTTTCATGGCAGTCATGCTGTCCCATCCGCAATTTTTGCACTCGCGAAGGCGGGGAAACCCGTATAGCGTGCAGGGCGAGAACGACTGAACCGGAGTAGCCGAGGATCGATGGCGCCGGGACCGGCACGCGTGGCCTAGCCGCGCGCGGCCGCGCCCCGTTGCCGTGCCGACACGTCCGACGCCGCCGCGCCAAGGGAGCCGCGCCATGGCCGAGCGCATGCTGCAATTCGTCCACCTGCCCCAGCAGTACGCCGACCAAGCGCGCGGTCGCCGAGCGGCGCGAGGACTTCGACGAGATCTACCGCGACTTCGCCGAGACCGAGGCCGAGAGCCAGTCCAGCCGCTGCAGCCAGTGCGGCGTGCCGTTCTGCTCGGTGCATTGCCCGCTGTCGAACAACATCCCCGACTGGCTGAAGCTGACCGCCGAGGGCCGGCTGGAGGAAGCCTACGAGGTCTGCCTCCGCCACCAACAACTTCCCCGAGATCTGCGGCCGCATCTGCCCGCAGGACCGGCTGTGCGAGGGCAACTGCGTCATCGAGAAGGGCTTCGAGAGCGTCACCATCGGCGCGGTCGAGCGCTACATCACCGACACCGCCTTCGACGCGCGGCTGGGTCAAGCCCGTCGACCCCGCGCGCGGAACGGCCGAGTCGGTCGGCATCATCGGCGCCGGCCCCGGCGGGCCTCGCCGCCGCCGAGCAGCTGCGCCGCCGCGGCTACCAGGTCCATCGTCTACGACCGCCACGACCGCGTCGGCGGCCTGCTGATCTACGGCATCCCCAACTTCAAGCTGGAAAAGGACGTCGTGCTCGCGCCGCTGGAAGCTGCTGGAGGAGGCCGGCATCAGCTTCCATCTGCAACGCCGCGATCGGCCGCGACCATCGCCTTCGCCGAACTGCGCGACCGCCACGACGCGGTGCTGATCGCCACCGGCGTCTACAAGGCGCGCGACATCGGCGGCCCCGGCGCCGGCCTGCCCGGCATCGTGCCGGCGCTCGACTACCTCACCGCCTCCAACCGCGAGGGCCTGGGCGACGACGTGCCCGACTTCGACCAGCGGCGCGCTCGACGCCGCCGGCAAGCGATGTGGTGGTGATCGGCGGCGGCGACACGGCGATGGACTGCGTGCGCACCGCCGTGCGCCAGGGCGCGACCTCGGTCAAGTGCCTCTACCGCCGCGACCGCGCCAACATGCCGGGCTCGCATGCGCGAGGTGAAGAACGCCGAGGAGGAAGGCGTGGAGTTCGTCTGGCTGTCGGCGCCCGAAGCCTTCCTGGGCGACGACGCGGTCACCGGCGTGCGCGCGGTGCGCATGCATCTCGGCCTGCCGGACGCCTCCGGCCGCCAGTCGGTGGAGCCGATGCGCGGGCAGCCATTTCACCGTCACGGCCGACCTGGTCATCAAGGCGCTCGGCTTCGACCCCGAGGACCTGCCGGCCGCTGTTCGGCGAGCCGGAGCTCGAGGTCACGCGCTGGGGCACGCTGAAGGTCGATCACCGCACGCTTCATGACCAGCGCTGCCCGGCGTGTTCGCCGCCGGCGACATCGTGCGCGGCGCCTCGCTGGTCGTCTGGGCGATCCGCGACGGCCGCGACGCCGCCGCCCAGTCGATGCACTGCCATTTGCAGCCAGACGCGCGACCGGTCGCGGTCGCCGCGGAGTGATGCGCATGCGCAGCAAATCCAGCACCGAATTCGTCGCCGCATCTGGCGCGGGCTTCTGAAACCGACGACCGACTTCGTCGCCGACTGGCACGCCAACGCCGGCGCGCTCGCGCGACACCTACGATCCCGTCGCAGGAGCACGATGCCTGCGGCGTCGGCCTGATCGCCGCGCTCGACGGCAAGCCGCGCCGCGACGTGGTGCGAGGCCGGCATCGACGCGCTGAAGGCGGTGTGGCATCGCGGCGCGGTCGATGCCGACGGCAAGACCGGCGACGGCGCCGGCATCCATATCGAGATCCCGCAGGACTTCTTCGCCGACGCCGATCGAGCGCGGCGGCGACACGCTGCGCGCCGGGCCGCATCGCCGTCGGCCAGGTGTTCCTGCCGAAGACCGATCTCGGCGCGCAGGAGCGCTGCCGGCAGATCGTCGAGACCGAGATCCTCAATTTCGGCTACGCCATCTACGGCTGGCGCCAGGTGCCGATCAATGTCGACGTGCATCGGCGAGAAGGCCAACGCCACGCGGCCCGAGATCGAGCAGATCATGATCTGGAACGCCACGCGGCTCGCGGACGACGCGACTTCGAGCGCGACCTCTACGTCATCCGCCGCCGCATCGAGAAGCAGGCGATCGCCGCGCAGATCCCCGATCTCTACTTCTGCTCGCTGTCCTGCCGCTCGATCATCTACAAGGGCATGTTCCTGGCCGAGAGCTGACGGACTTCTATCCCGACCTGCTCGATCGCGCGCTTCGTCTAGCCGCTTCGCGATCTACCACCAGCGCTATTCGACCAACACCTTCCCGACCTGGCGGCTGGCGCAGCCGTTCCGCATGCTCGCCCATAACGGCGAGATCAACACGGTCACCGGCAACATCAACTGGATGAAGAGCCACGAGACGCGGCTGGCCGACGCAGCTGCTCGACGCCGTACATCGACGACATCAAGCCGGTGATCCAGGCCGGCGGCTCCGACACCGCGACGCTCGACAACGTGTTCGAGCTGCTGGTGCGCGCGCGGCCGCGACGCGCCGATGGCCAAGGCGATGATGATCCCGGCCAGCATCGGCCAACGACGCGACGATGCCGCAGGCGCATCGCGACATGTTCCTCTACTGCAACGCCGTGATGGAGCCGTGGGACGGCCCGGCCGCGCGTCGCCGCCACCGACGGGCGCTGGGTGATCGCCGGGCTGGACCGCAACGGCCTGCGCCCGCTGCGCTACACCATCACCGCCGACGACCTGCTGATCGTCGGCTCCGAGACCGGCATGGTGAAGCTCGACGAGGCGAGCATCGTCGAGAAGGGCCGCGTCGGCCCCGGCCAGATGATCGGCGTCGACCTCGACGCGGCCGCGCTTCTACCGCGACGACGCGATGAAGGATCTGCTCGCCGCGCGCCAGCCCTTACGGCGAATGGGCCAAGCGCATCCGCCAGATCGACAGCATCGTCAAGACCGATGCGCCCGAGCCGGTGCTGCTACGGCACGGCGAGGAGCTGCGCCGCCGCCAGCTCGCCGTCGGCATCACGCTGGAGGAGCTGGAGACTGATCCTCCAGCCGATGGTGGAGGACGCGCCAGGAGGCCGATCGGCAGCATGGGCGACGACACGCCGATCGCCGTGCTGTCCGACCAGCTATCGCGGCCTGCACCACTACTTCCGCCAGAACTTCAGCCAGGTCACCAACCCGCCGATCGACAGCCTGCGCGAGACGCCGCGTGATGACGCTGAAGACGCGGCTCGGCAATCTCGGCAACATGCTCGACGAGGACGCGCAGCCAGTGCGACCTGCTGCAGCTCGAAAGCCCGGTGCTGTCCAACGCCGAATTCGAGGCGATGCGCGCGCACATGGGCGACGCCGCGCTGCGTGGTCGACTGCACCTTCCCGGTCGCGGACGGCGAGGCCGGGCTGCGCGCGGCGCTCGACCGCATCCGCCGCGAGGCCGAGGAGGGCGTGCGCGCCGGCTGCACCCATGTCATCCTGACCGACGAGGCGATCGGGCCGAACGCGCGCGCCGATCCCGATGATCCTCGCCACCGGCGCGCGTGCACACCCATCTGGTGCGCCAGAGCCTGCGCACCTTCACCAGCCTGAATGTGCGCTCGGCCGAATGCCTCGACGTGCACTACTTCGCCGTGCTGATCGGCGTCGGCGCCACCACGGTCAACGCCTACCTCGCGCAGGAGAGCATCGCCGACCGCCATCGCCGCGGCCTGTTCGGCGACATGACGCTGAAGGACGCCGTCGGCCGCTACAAGAAGGCGGTCGACAAGGGCCTGCTGAAGATCATGTCGAAGATGGGCATCGCGCGTCATCTCCTCCTATCGCGGCGGCTACAATTTCGAGGCGATCGGCCTGTCGCGCGCGCTGGTGGCGGAATTCTTCCCCGGCATGCAGTCGCGCATCTCCGGCATCGGCCTCTCCGGCATCGCGCGCAAGGTGCTGGAGCTGCACGCGCACGGCCTGGGACGAGGATGTCGTGACGCTGCCGGTCGGCGGCATCTACAAGCTGCGCCGCGCGCGGCGAGACGCATGCCTTCGACGGCAACCTGATCCACATGCTGCAGACCGCCGTCGCCACCGACAGCTATCAGACCTATCGCCGCTACGCCGAGGCGGTGCGCAAGCTGCCGCCGATCGCGCTGCGCGACCTGCTGGATTTCCGCACCGAAGGCCGCACGCCGATCTCGGTCGACGAGGTCGAGAGCATCACCGAAATCCGCAAGCGGCTGGTCGCGCCCGGCATCTCGCTCGGCGCGCTCAGCCCGGAGGCGCATGAGACGCTGTCGATCGCCATGAACCGCATCGGCGCGCGCTCGCGACAGCGGCGAGGGCGGCGAGGACCCGGCGCGCGCCAAGCCGCGCGCCAACGGCGACAACGCCTCCTCGGCGATCAAGCAGATCGCCTCGGGCCGCTTCGGCGTGACCGCCGAGTACCTCAACAACTGCCGCGAGATCGAGATCAAGGTCGCGCAGGGCGCCAAGCCCGGCGAGGGCGGCCAGCTGCCCGGCTTCAAGGTCACCGGCCTGATCGCCAAGCTGCGCCACTCCGACGCCGGGCGTGATGCTGATCAGCCCGCCGCCGCATCACGACATCTATTCGATCGAGGATCTGGCGCAGCTCATCTACGACCTGAAGCAGATCAACCCGGACGCCACGGTCTGCGTGAAGCTGGTGTCGCGCTCCGGCATCGGCACGATCGCCGCCGGCGTCGCCAAGGCGAAGGCCGACGCCATCCTGATCTCCGGCCATGTCCGGCGGCACCGGCGCCAGCGCCGCAGACCTCGATCAAGTATGCCGGCCTGCCCTGGGAGATGGGGCTGTCCGAGGCGCATCAGGTGCTGATGCTGAACCGCCTGCGCCACCGCGTGCGGCTGCGCACCGATGGCGGCATCAAGACCGGCCGCGACGTCGTGATCGCCGCCATGCTGGGCGCCGAGGAATTCGGCATCGGCACCGCCTCGCTGGTCGCCATGGGCTGCATCATGGTGCGGCAGTGCCACTCCAACACCTGCCCGGTCGGCGTCTGCACGCAGGACGAGAAGCTGCGCGCGAAGTTCGACGGCACGCCGGAGAAGGTCATCAACCTGTTCAGCTTCATCGCCGAGGACGTGCGCGACATCCTGGCCGCGCTCGGCGTCCGCAGCCTGACGGACGTCATCGGCCGCACCGACCTGCTGCACCAGGTCAGCCGCGGCTCGGAGATGCTCGACGACCTCGACCTCAACCCGCTGCTGGCGCAGGCCGATCCCGGCCCGCATGCGCGCTACTGCACGCTGGAAGGCCGCAACGAGGTGCCGGAGACGCTCGATGCGCAGATGATCGCCGACGCCGCGCGCGCTGTTCGAGCGCGGCGAGAAGATGCAGTTGCAGTACACCATCCGCAACACGCACCGCGCCATCGGCACGAAGCTCTCCGTCGCAAGATCACGCGCCGCTTCGGCATGACCGGCCTGCAGCCGGGCCACTCACGGTGCGGCTGCGCGGCTCGGCCGGCCAGTCGCTCGGCGCCTTCGCGGTGCAGGGGCTGAAGCTCGAAGTGTTCGGCGACGCCAACGACTATGTCGGCAAGGGCCTGTCGGGCGGCGACGATCGTGGTGCGCCCGGCGCCGTCCTCGCACGCTGCGCAGCCAACGAGAACACCATCATCGGCAACACCGTGCTGTATGGCGCGACCGCCGGCGAGCTGTTCGCCGCCGGCCAGGCCGGCGAGCGCTTCGCCGTGCGCAACTCCGGCGCCATCGCGGTGGTCGAAGGCTGCGGCTCCAACGGCTGCGAATACATGACCGGCGGCACGGTGGTGATCCTGGGCGCGGTCGGCGACAATTTCGGCGCCGGCTTCACCGGCGGCATGGCCTTCGTCTACGATCCGGACAAGCATGTTCGAACTGCGCGTCAACCCCGACACGCTGACCTGGCAGCGCGTCGCCCATCCGCACTGGGAACAGGTGCTGCGCGACCTGGTCGACGCGCCACGTCGCCGAAACCACCAGCCGCTACGCCGCGCGGCTGCTGCACGACTGGGACACGCACGCTGCCGGATTTCTGGCAGGTGGTGCCGAAGGAGTACGTGAAATACCTGCCGGTGCCGCTGGCCGCCGAAGCCGCCGAGGCCGCCGAGCCGAAGCGCGCCTGACGGCAGGCGCCTCACCCGCCTCGCCGCGCCCGGCTCAGATGCGGGCGGCTTCCTGCCCCTCTCCCGCAGCGCGGGAGAGGAAGGCGCCCGGCGCGTCAGCGACGGGAAGGTGAGGGTGAGACAAGCACGTCACGTATCGACAAATGTTGACACAACGCCTGTTTCTGCGGCATAATTCCTACCCTGGCCAAGTGAGGGTTTGTTGCGAATTCAGGTCAAGAAGTGGGGAAACAGCGCTTCCGTGAAAATCCCCGCGCAGTTGATGGCTGCGGCGTCGCTCAGCGTCGATCAGGCCGTTGATATCAGGGCGGAGGGCGGTCGGATCGTCATCGAACCGGTCCGCTCGCCAGTCTACAACCTCGATGAGCTTCTCGACAGGATGACCCCGGATACCTTTCACGACGATGTCGGTTTTGGTCCGCCGGTCGGCAAAGAGATCTGGTGATGCCTGCTTACGTCCCGGATATGGGGGACGTGGTTTGGCTCGAATTCGATCCACAAGCGGGGCATGAGCAAGCTGGACACCGGCCCGCTCTGGTACTGACCCCGGCGCGGTACAACCGGGCCAGAGGGCTGATGGTCGGCTGTCCGATGACGTCAAAGATCAAAGGCTACGTCTTCGAGGTTGTGGTAACGCGGACCCCACCGAGTGCCGTGCTGGCGGATCATGTCAGAAGCCTGGACTGGCGCGCGCGGCGTGCAACCTATAAGGGCGCTATTTCACCAGACGTCCTTGCTGAGGTTCACGCCAAGATCAAGGCGTTGTTGCAACTGACATGACCGGCCAGAGCGTGATGACCGTGCGCGGAATCGCCGTAGGTCTAAATCACGCGATCAAACCGAGAGCTGGAACGGGATGGATGAGCGCAAGCGAATGCATCCCGTTCCAGCGACGTAAGGCGTCGAATTCCAGGAACCCCAACTCGTCGCGCGGGTTGGCGCGACGCGGGGGCAGTGCGATAAGCGTCGGCGATGCGTTATCTCCATCACATCCCGCTATCGCCCTATTGTCGCAAGGTGCGCCTGGTTCTGTCGGAAAAGCGCCTGCCGTTCGAGTTGCGGCTGGAAAAAGTGTGGGAGCGCCGGCCCGAATATCTCGAGCTCAATCCCGCCGGCACGGTGCCCACGCTGATCGAGGATAACGGCCTCGCCGTTCCCGAATTCGGCAGTGATCTGCGAATATCTCGACGAAGCCTATCCGGATACCGCGCTGCTTGGCCGCACGCTGGCCGAGCGGGTGGAGGTGCGCCGCCTTGTCGCCTGGTTCGACGGCAAGTTCGCCGCCGAGGTGACGCGCAACCTGGTGGGCGAGAAATACCTCAAGCGCCTGGCCGGACGCGGCGAGCCCGATGCCGGCGCGATGCGGACGGGCTACGCGGCGCTGCGCCATCACCTGCAGTATCTCGGCTGGCTCGCCGAGACCCGCAAATGGCTGGCGGGCGCCACCATCTCGCTCGCCGACTTCGCCGCGGCTGCGCATCTGTCGGTCCTCGATTTCATCGGCGACGTCGATTGGTCGATCTCGCAGCCGGCGCGCGAATGGTATGCGCGCATGAAGTCCCGGCCGAGTTTCCGCGGCATTCTCGCCGACCGCGTCCCAGGCGTCACGCCGCCAGCCCACTACACAGACCTGGACTTCTGACCGCTCCCGCCCGGGTCTTTTCGCTCAGGCAGCGGATAGCCAGCACAATCGTTCGTGATTCCATGGCCCTACGAAACGTGAGCCAAGGCGCGGAACGGTTGGTTTCTCCACGGACTTATACGGGTGTCCGTTAGCGCATGCCCCGGCTTGGATATGCCCGGTTTGCATGCGTGACGGCGGAGACCCGAAGGAGAAGCAGATGACCGAGTATTCGGAAAGCGAGCCCCAGGCTCCCGCCCGCCCCCGTGGCGCCGGCAATCCCGGCAACTTCGCCAACAACCGGCAGAAGGCGGTGGAGGCGGGGCGCCGCGGCGGGCAGCACAGCCATGGCGGCGGCGGCGCCAGCAACAACCCCGGAAACTTCGCCAATAACCGCCAGCGCGCCGCCGAAGCCGGCCGCAAAGGCGGCACGCAGCCCCGTCGGTAGCGGCGCGACGAGCCGGCCCCTGATGGCACAGCAACCGCCGCCCGAAGCACCGCCTCCGGCGTCGCCGCCCACATCGCCCCCACCCGGACCATCGCCCGGGGTCCCACCCCAGGAGGTCCCACCCCAGGAGGTCCCGCCCAGCGGCCCGGTGCGGCAGCCGGAGCCGCCGAAGGCCTGAGGTCTCCAGGCCCGGCTTCAGAGCCGGATGCGGGCCCGCCTCCAGCACGTCTGTGGGACCCCGGCTCAGCGCCGGGTCCCAAGGCATGTGCGTGGGCCGGTAGCGGTCCGGTGCCGGCACCGCTCCGGTCGAATTCGTAATAAACCCGTGACAAATCGACGTCGTCTCGGTTTGCGGCTTTTTAATGCCCGGGATGCTGGATTTCCGTCGCCTCCCTGCGCCATAGTTTCAGTCGCAGGGTGACTTTCCAAGGAGATCCGATATGAGAGCATCGCGAACCGCTCTGCTGGGTGCTGCCGCGTCGGCGGCCTTGCTGGCCGGCGCCGCCACCGGGTTTGCGCAAGCCCCCCAGAATGGCCAGCAGTATGGCCAGCAGACTGGCCGAGTGATCACGGTTCCACCCGGCGCCGTCGTGCTCGTGCTGCCCGCCGGCTCGGTGCCGGTGGTGGCCCCGCCCATGGCGCCCGAAGGCGTGCTTTCCTTCCCGGATATGCCGTCGCCGGTGGCCATGATCCGCCAGATGGACCAGCAGATGGATCGGATGGTGGCGGACATGCAGCGCAGCTTCGCCGCCGCCGCTCCGGGTTCCGCCTGGGGTCCCGCCTGGCTCGATCCCGATCGCACGATCGACGCGGCGATGCGGGACATGCCCGCCACGGGTGGCACCGTGCAGGGCGTCGTCGTGACGATGATCTCCAACGGCCATGGCACGTGCACGCAACGCATTACCTATGCCGGTAATGGCGCCGCGCCGGTGGTTCATGTCGCCTCGACCGGCAACGGCTGCGGCGACGTGGGTGTCCCCGGATCGGCCCCAGTCCCGGCCGCGCAACCCGAGCTTCGCGCGCCGGCGACTGCCCCCATGCCGCATCTCATCGAGGTGAAGGCGCGTACCACGCGCAAGCCGGCGAAACCGCTCGTCTACGCCGAGGCCGCCCCGCAATAGGGGCGGCCCGCAACGGGGCGCTCCGTCGCGGGTCCGGGAATCAGGTTTCGGGCCCGCGCACGAAGCACATGATGCCGCTCAGCTTCGTCCAGCAGACGATCGCGCGGCCCGTCGGGTTATCGGCGCGAGTCAGCACCTTGTCGGGCGGCACCGGACGCCATTCGCCCTCGATATAGGCCTCGTAATGCTTGTCGACGACGCGGTAGTCCACCGGCCGGCAATCGGCGATCGAACAGCATGAGATGCCCGACCCAGGCTGACGCAGGCTGTTGAACCACGGCGCCATCGCAGGATCGGCGTCCGGCGGTGGCGCGGCGCGCGAGGGCGCGGCCAGCATCGCGCATGCCAGCAGACCAGCCAGACTTGCCGCGCGCACCACGCGCTTCCCGAAATGCCGGCCCGATCGCCCCGCAGTCCACGGTCTGCTCATCAGCGCACCATCCGAGCGTGTCTGCCTACTATGTTGGCGCTTGCCACACGGGAGCAACCGTCAATCCGCCGTGAACCGACAAGCGTGTGATTCAACGCGCAATTTCCGCTGCCGGCTTGTTGCAAACGCGGCGCACGGCGCTACTGATGGCGCACGCGACGGACGGAGCATCTGACGGCATGGCGCAGCGATTTCTGGTCACCGGCGGGGCCGGCTATGTCGGCAGCCACCTCGTGGCCGCGCTGCGTCGACCGCGGCGACACCGTCGTGGTGCTCGACAATCTCGCACCGGGCCATCGCGCAGCGGTGCCGGCGGGCGTGCGGCTCATCGTGGCCGACCTGGCCGACGCCGCCGCGGTCGATGCCGTGCTGGCGGACGGCCCCTGGCACGGCGTGCTGCATTTCGCCGCGCTCTCGCTGGTCGGCGAAAGCATGCGCGAGCCGTTCCGCTACCTGCGCGACAACGTGCTGACCGGCATCCGCTGATCGAGGCCTGCGTGCGCCACGGCGTCGAACGCTTCGTGCTGTCCTCCACCGCCGCGCTGTTCGGCACGCCGACCGGCGATCTGCTCGCGGAAGACCACGCCGATCGATCCTGGCTCGCCCTATGGCGAAAGCAAGTGGATGCTCGAGCGCGCCCTGCTCTGGGCCGAGCGTGTGCACGGCCTGCGCAGCGCGTGCCTGCGCTACTTCAACGCCGCCGGCGCCGATCCGGAGGGCCGTCTGGGCGAGGATCACCGGCCGGAAACGCATCTGATCCCGCTGGTGATCGACGCCGCCCTCGGCCGCCGCCCGCCGCTCGCCGTGTTCGGCACCGACTATGCCACGCCGGACGGCACCTGCATCCGCGACTACGTCCATGTGACCGACCTCGCCGACGCGCATCTGCTGGCGCTCGACCAGCTCGACCAGCGCAGCGTCGTCTACAATCTCGGCAACGGCGCCGGCCATTCGGTGCTGGCGGTGATCGCGTCCGTGGAACGCGTCACCGGCCTCACCGTCCCGTGGGAAGCCGCGCCGCGCCGCCCCGGCGACCCGGCCGTGCTGGTCGCTTCCTCGGCGCTGATCCGCCAGGAGACCGGCTGGCAACCCCGCTATGCCGAACTCGACACGATCGTCCGCACCGCCTTCGCCTGGCGGGAGCGCCACCCGCACGGCTTCGGCTAGGCGCGCATCGCGCAAGCCGATGCCGCAGCATCACCAGCACGCGATCGTCGCCTGCGCCCGCTGGGAGAGCGAGTATATCGCCGAGTGGCTGCTCTATCACCGCCGCGTCGGCTTCGATCACGTCTATCTCTATTGCAACGACGACGACCCCGCCGCCTGCTACGAGCAGGTGCTGCCCTTCCTTGCCGGTCCCGAACCGTTCGTGACGTTCGTGCACTATCCCTTCGTCGGCCTGCAGGCGCAGATGTACAAGCACTTCCTGAAATACCGGGTTCGGGAAGTCGACTGGTTCATCTTCCTCGATGTCGACGAGTTCCTGGTGTTCCGCCAGCATGGTAGCGTACGAAACTTCCTCGCCGCGCATGGGGACAAGGCCGACATGGTCTTCCTCAACTGGCTGATCTTCGGCCATTGCGGCTATAAGCAGCGCCCGCCCGGCAGCGTGCTGCTGAACTATACACGCCGCGCCCGGCACCTGCATCACTTCACCAAATGTCTGACCCGCGCCGCCTCGCTCGACGCTGCCGCCTATGTCGCCGAGGGTGTTTCGGGCTTCTGGCACACCTGGAACTTCTGGTCGGAGCAGTTGAACCGCGTCGTCAACGTCATCGGCGACGACATGACCGGCTACTTGCCCAGGACCAAAACGCCGTCCGCGCCTGGCTCGCCGAGGATGACCGCGAGGCCCGCATCATGGCGACCGCCGTCATCCACCACTATCAGTTCCGCGCCGAGGATGAGATTCTCCGCCGCCTGCGCCGCGGCACGGCGGGTGATTTCGGCGGCCAGCGTGCATTCGAGAAAGTGCTGGAGACAAACACGCTCGCCGAATTCCTCGCGCCCTTCTCGGAAGTCGAGGACACCAGCCTGCGCGACGACTGGCGCTACGTCATCGACCAGGGCCGCGCGGCGTCGCTGGTTGCGCGCCCGTCAGGCTGGAACATCGCGCGCGGCAAGCCCGCCACGCAAAGCTCGATCAGCCAGTGGTCGCGCGGTGCCACGCCCGAGGAGGATGCAGCCGGCCTCGTCAGCGGCACCTTCACCGGGTCCTACAACTGCCACACCGCCGAGGAGGACGGTCCCTGGTGGCAGGTCGATCTGCTCTATGTTCACGAGGTCCGTCAGATCCAGGTCTTCAACCGCGTCGACACCGAGACGTTCCGGAGCCGCGCCAGCCTGTTCGTCCTGGAAACCTCGACGGACGGCGAGACGTGGGACGTTCTGCACCGCACCGAAAAGCCGCTTTCCTTCGGCGGCACCGACGGCCAGCCATTGATCTGGTCCAGCGAGACGCCGCGCCTCGCCCGCTATGTCCGCTTCCGCCTGCTCACCCGCACGATCCTTCATCTCGAGGCAGTGGAGATCTACGAGGAATCCTACGCGCCGGTCCGCCGCGACCCGTCGAGCCCCAGGTCTCACGCCGACGGCGCCACGTCCAGCCGCACCACGATGCCTTCCAGCTCCGGCCGGGGCGCCGGATAGCGGCGCATCACCTCGGGATCGTGTCCCGGAACGATATGCGCCGGCGTCGGCGCGGCGGCGCGCAGCTTGTCGAAGCCTTCCAGCATCTGGCCGATATGCAGCACCGTGGTGAACGGCCGCTCGGTCTCCATGTGCTCGTAGTAATGCGTCACGTCGGACGCCACCACCACCCAGCCGCGCGCGGTGTGGACGCGCACGAATTGCAGCCCTGCCGAGTGGCCCGGCGCCGGATGCAGCGTGATGCCCGGCCCCAGCTCGGCCGGGCCGTTGTACAGCCGCACCCGGCGGCCGTAGTTCAGCCGCACGATGCCGACGATGTCGTCCACCTCGAACGAATGCGCCAGGTGCTTGTAGCGCATGTAACGGCCGACCGCGTAATGCAGCTCCGGCTCCTGCAGATGGAATTCGCGCCGCCGGGAACCGATCGAAATTGCCGACATGGTCGTAGTGCAGATGGGTCAGCACCACGTCCTTCACCGTCGCGGCATCGACGCCCACCAGCGACAGCGCCGCGACCGGGCAGCGCAGGAACTGGCGCTTGCGCTTCTGCGCGACCGGTCGGTGAAGCCGGCGTCGATGACGACGCTGCGCCCGGGCGATTTGGCGACCCAGACGAAGTAGTCCATCGGCATCGGCCCGTCATGCGGATCGCCGCCGACGAAATGGTCCGCCCGCCGCGCTTCGCGCGTGGCGTATTTGATCGCAAACAGCTCGTAGACCGGTAGTGCCTCGGACATCTCCCCCTCCATCGCCTCATGCGATAGGGAGGCTAGGCGGCTTGCGCGCACGGCGGTAGGCCGCCGCGCGCGCTGCCTTCATCACGCCTGGCGGCGCTTGATCCCGATCAGGCCAAGCAGCCCCATGCCCAGGCAGGCGATGGTGGCGGGCTCTGGCACGACGACGTGCAAGTCGGCGGCGAAGTCTTGCAACAGGACCGCTTGCGTCGGCGTAATCCCAAGCGCCGCGGCCAACGGGTCGTCGGCGCCGAACATGGTCGGGTTTTCGCCGGTCACGGAGAAGAACTCCGTCAACGCCTCCAGATAGTAGCCATACGGGCTCGCGTGGTACGCATCGGGCGCCCAGATGTCGATCTTGCCCGGATCGATCCCGTTATAGGGATTGTCGTCGGCAAAACCGGTCTGGATCGCGAGGTTGAAAGCCGCGCCGACCGGGATGACGCCGTTGACCAGCGTCGAGGCATTATCCGCCAGGATGTCGCCCGCCTCGACGGCAATCTCCATCGCGTCGATGGGTTGGCCGTACCCAGTGGCCGGTCGGCAGGTAGGTCTGGTCGGCGCGTGTCCAGGTCGCGTCCAGCAGGACATGCACGTCCGGATTGACGGCCGCGAGCGCCTGGGAAAGCAGCCCCGAATACTTGATCTGGTTCGCCGGATTGCCCGGATGGAGCGGATCGAGCGTGCTGTAGCCTTGCAGGATGACGTCGTCATACGGCTTGGCGGTGAGCTCGGCGAGCTTGTTGTTGTAGTGGTAGTCGAGACCGACGCCTGGCACCGTTTCCAGGCTGACGGTGTAGCTCAGGCCCGCTTCCACGGTGAGTTGCTTGAACAGCGCGGGAACACCGCCGATGCCCAGGCCGTTGAGATCGGTCACTGTGCTCGGCTGGTAATACTCGACGATCGGAGGGCCACCGGCGGGCTCGCCATAGGTGAAGCTGTTGCCGACGAATAGAATGGACGTGGCGTGCGCGGCGCCGGCCGAAAGGCCAAACGCCGCCGCTGCCGCCCCGGCCATGAGCGCCGGGCGGGCTTGCATTCGAAACGCCATGAAGTGGTTTCCCCCGTTTTTCGTTGGTTGTAGGCGGCCGCCCCAAATCACCGGAGCGTCACTCAGGGGAGTGTATTGCCTACCATCGCATTAGTAAATTGTCGGTTATTTCCCGGTAAGGTTGTCGTCGAGGGAGAAAATTCCGTAACGTTCCGTTTTGACGACAATATGGCGTGCGCCGCTGCACCTAGACCGAGAAATACTTCGCGTGCGGGTTGAGCACGACGATCGCGCTGGTCGATTGCTCCGGATGCAACTGCCACTCGTCCGACAGCGACACGCCGATCCGCTCGGCGCCCAGCAGCGGCAGCAGCGGCGCCTGGTCCTCCAGCTTCGGGCAGGCCGGATAGCCGAACGAATAGCGCTGCCGCGATAGCCCTGCGCCAGCATCTTGCTCCATGTCGCGGTCGTCCTCGGCGGCGAAGCCGAGTTCGGCGCGGATGCGCTTGTGCACGTATTCCGCCATCGCCTCGGCCATCTCCACCGACAGGCCGTGCAGATAGAGATAGTCCTGGTAGCGGTTGTCCTCGAACCAGGCGCGCGCGATGTCGGACGCCTTCTGGCCGACCGTGACCACCTGCAGCCCGATCACGTCGCGCTCGGCGTCGTCCACGTCGCGGAAGAAATCGGCGATGCACTCGCCGTCCTCCTGCGGCTGGCGCGGCAGGGTGAAGCGCGCGAGCTCGGTCGCGCCGTCCGGCGTCGAACATGATCAGGTCGTTGCCCTGGCCCGCCGCCTTCCAGTAGCCGTAGGCCGCCTGCGGCTGCAGGATGTCCTCCTGCCTCGCACAGCGCCAGCATGCGCCGCATCACCGGGCGCAGCTCCTGCTTCGCCCAGCCGAGGAAATCGTCCAGGCTGCGGCCCTGCTTGCGGAAGCCCCACTGGAACTGGTACAGGCTGCGCTCGTTGACGAACGGCACGATCGCCTTGGGCGGCGCCTCGACCACGCGCGCGCCCCAGAACGGCGGCTCCGGCGACCGGCACGTCCTGCGGTCAGCCGCCGGCGGCGCTGCCTGCACCGCCGCGACATCCACCGGCCGGAAGGCGCGCGCATCGGCCTGGCCGAGCGTGCGCGCCGGGTTGCGCGCCTTGCCGACGCGCTTGCGCCTGCACCGCCGCCAGATAGTCGTCGAACCCGTTGCCGGTCACCCTGTCCATCAGATGCAGCCCGTCGAACGCATCGCGCGCATAGGCGACGCGGCCGCAGGCATAGGCGCGCGACGCAGTCATCCTCGACATAGTTGCGGGTCAGCGCGGCACCGCCGAGCAGCACCGGAATCTCCAGGCCCTGGCGCGACATTTCCTCCAGGTTCTCGCGCATCACCACGGTGGATTTCACCAGCAGGCCGGACATGCCGATGGCGTGCGCGCGGTGCTCGCTGCGCCGCGGCCAGCATGTCCGCCAGCGGCACCTTGATGCCGAGATTGACCACGCGATAGCCGTTGTTGGTCAGGATGATGTCGACGAGGTTCTTGCCGATGTCGTGCACGTCGCCCTTCACCGTGGCGAGCACGATGGTGCCGCGTCTCCTGGCCCTCGACGCGCTCCATGATGCGGCTCGAGATAGGCGACCGCGGCCTTCATCGTCTCGGCGCTTTGCAGCACGAACGGCAACTGCATCTTGCCGGCGCCGAACAGCTCGCCCACCACCTTCATGCCGTCCAGCAGGATGTTGTTGATGATGTCGAGCGGCGGCATGGCCTGTCAGCGCCTCGTCCAGATCGTCGGTCAGCCCCTTGCGGTCGCCATCGACGATGCGGTCCTTCAGCCGCCCCTCGACCGTGTCGGCGCGCGTCTTCTGCGCCGCGTCGGCGGCCTTGCGGTCGGCGAACATCTCCAGCATGCGCTGCAGCGGATCGTAGCCCTCGCGGCGGCGGTCGAAGATCAGGTCCTCGGCGACCTGCACTTCCTCCGGCGCGATCAGGTGCAGCGGGCGGATCTTCGAGACATGCACGATCGCGCCGGTCATGCCGGCGCGCACCGCGTGATCGAGGAACACGCTGTTCAGCACCGCGCGCGCCGCCGGGTTCAGCCCGAAGCTGATATTCGACAGGCCGAGGATGATCTGGATGTCGGGAAATTCGCTCGCGGATCGGCGCGGATGCCCTCCAGCGTCCACTGCGCCAGCTTGCGGTCGTCCTCGTTGCCGGTGGCGATGGTGAAGGTCAGCGGATCGATCAGCAGGTCGCGACTGCGGCAGGCCGTGCCGGTTGCAGGCGAAATCCACCAGCCGGCGCGCGACCGCGAGCTTGCGCTCCGGCGTCTTCGCCATGCCGATCTCGTCGATGGTCAGCGCGATCACCGCGGCGCCGAATCTGCTTCGCCAGCACCAGCCGATCGTGCGGCGTGCTGCTCGCCGTCCTCGAAGTTGATCGAGTTGATGATCGGCTTGCCGCCATGCAGCTTCAGCGCGGCCTCGATCACCGGCGTCTCGGTGCTGTCGATCACCAGCGGCGCGTTCACCGAGCGGTGAAGCGGCGGACCACCTCGTTCATCTCGGCGCGTCTCGTCGCGGCCGACGAAGGCGGTGCAGATATCGAGCGCGTTGCGAGCCTTCGCCGATCTGCTCGCGGCCCATCGCGACGCAGCCGTCCCAGTCGTGCGTTCTCCTGCAGCTCGCGCCACTTCTTCGAGCCGTTGGCGTTGCAGCGCTCGCCGATGGAGAAGATAGCGTTCTCCTGCCGCAGCGGCACCGGCTGATACAGGCTGGCGACCGACGGCACCCACACCGGCTTGCGCGCGACCGGCGCCGGGCGGAACCGCCGCCGCGCCGGCGCAGCATCGCGTCCAGCGCGGCGATGTGCTCGATGCGTGGTGCCGCAGCAGCCGCCGATCAGGTTGACGCCGTCCTCGGCGACGAAGCGCTCCAGCCAGCTCGCCATCTCCGCCGGCGCCCAGCGGATAATGCGTGCTGGCCGTCGACCAGTTCCGGCAGGCCGGCATTCGGCTGCACCGACAGCAGGCCGGGCCAGTTGGCGGCGAGCCAGCGCACATGCTCGGCCATTTCCTGCGGGCCGGTGGCGCAGTTCAGCCCCATCAGCGGCACGTCCAGCGCGTGCACCACGGTCGCGGCGGCGGCGATGTCGGGGCCGACCAGCAGCGTGCCGGTGGTCTCCACCGTCACCTGCACGAAGATCGGCGTGTCGCGTGCCGGCCTCGGCGCGGGCGATCTTGGCGCCGTTCACCGCGGCCTTGATCTGCAGCGGGTCCTGGCAGGTCTCGATCAGGATGGCGTCGACGCCGCCGGCGATCAGGCCGCGGCACTGCTCGGCCAGCGCCGCTTCCAGCGGGTCGTAGGCGATGTTGCCGAGGCTCGGCAGCTTGGTGCCGGGCCCGATCGCTGCCGATCACCCAGCGATGCCGCCCGTCGGCGAATCCCTCCGCCGCCTCGCGCGCCAGTTCGCCGGCGACGCCGGTTGATCTCGAAGGCGCGGTCGGCGAGGTCGAATTCGCCCAGCGTGACCGGCGAGCCGCCGAAACTGTTGGTCTCCACCATGTCGGCGCCGGCCGCGAAGTAGCCGCGATGGATCTCGCGCACGAGGTCGGGGCGCGACAGGTTCAGCACCTCGGTGCAGTTCTCGCGGCCCCAGTAATCGCGCTCGATATCCAGCGTCAGCGCCTGCACGCGGCTGCCCATGCCGCCGTCGCACAGCAGCACGCGTGTCGCGCAGGGCATCGAGCAGATGCGGACGGGTCATGCATGGTCCTTCCGATCAGGCAACGTGCGACAGGTGGCCGTGCGGCCGGGCGCGCGGCGGCGGCGCGCGATGGCGGGCCAGATGCCGCACTTGCAGCGGCCCGGGCACGGTGACCGCGGTCGCCGGCGCACAGCCCGGCGCCGGTCAGCAGCTCGCTGCATGCGCGCGTCGGCGAAGCCCGGCCAGCGATGCGCCAGCCGTGCCGTGCAGCGTCGGTGCGGTCGTGTGCGGCGCAGGTCGACCACCATCAGCCGCCCGCCCGGCCGCAGCACGCGCGCCGCCTCGGCGCAGCGCGCCGTCGGGGTCCTCGGCGTAGTGCAGCACCATCTGCAGCACCGCGCAGGTCGAACGCGGCCGTCGGCCAGCGGCAGGCGGTACATGTCGGCCAGCCGCACCGCGCAATGCGCCAGCCCGGCGCGGGCCAGCCGCGCGCGGGCCAGCGCCAGCATCGCCGGCTCGCATCGATGCCGAGCCCTGGCGCGACGCGCGGCGCCAGCAGTTCCAGCAGCCGCCCGGTGCCGGTGCCGATATCCAGCAGCCGGCCGAGCGCCGCGTCCGGCGACAGCGGGCGAGCAGCGCCGCCTCGACCGCCGGCCGCCGGCAGGTCGAGCGCGCGCATCTCGTCCCAGTCGGCGCCCTGGCGGCGGAAGCTTTCGGAGGCGACGCGGGCGCGCTCGGCCAGCACGCGGGCGGCCTGGCGGCGGTCGGCCGCCAGCACCGGGTCGTCCTCCGGCAGGCGCGCCGAGCAGGTCGCGCACCAGCGCCGCCGGGCGCTCGCGCTCGGGCAGCGCGAACCAGACATTGGCGCCCTCGCGCAGCCGCTCCAGCAGCCCGGCATCGCACAGCAGCTTCAGGTGGCGGGACAGGCGCGGCTGCGACTGGCCGAGGATTTCGGTGAATTCCATGACGCAGAAGGTCGCCGCGCGCCGCCAGCGCCAGCAGGCGCAGGCGGGTCGGCTCGGCGGCGGCGCGCAGCGCGGCGAGGAGGCTTCCATGGCTTGTAAATGACATAAAGATATCCTTATGTCTAGAGCGGTGATGGTGACGGACCCAGATTCCCGGCTGCCGGTGCGCTTCGGCCATGCGGCGGACGCCGGCGCCATCCGCGCGCCCTGCTGATCGAGGGCGACGGCCACCGCCGTCCCTGCCCGGTTCGCGTCCGGTCGCGCGTTTCGCGTGCCGGCGACGGCGCATCCTCTCGGCTGCGCCTGCTGCCTGCCGCGCGGCCCGGTGGCGGTGGCGCTCGGCCGGCTGTTCCTCGCCCGCGCCCGCGGCGAGGCGCCGCTGTTCGACACCGTCATCGCCGTCACGCGCGGCGCGGCCGGCGCCGCGGCGGTGCGCGCCGCATTGACGGACGATGTGGTGACGCGCGCCCGCTTCCGGCTGGCGCCGGATCAGCGCCGGCTTAGTTCTAGCCCGCCCGACTAGGCCAGGGGCCGAGCACCGCCATCGCCGCCTTGGCAGAAGGCCAGCAGGCCGCGGTCCTGGCCGTGGCCGGCGGTCAGCGACAGGCCGACCGGGGCGCCGCGCACCGTGCCGACGGGCAGCGTCACCTCGGGCAGGCCGGCCAGCCCGGCGATCGCCGTCACGCCGACCGAGGCCGCGCGCACCAGGTCCTGCTCGCCCAGGCTCGCGGTCAGCACCGGCGCCGGGCAGGGGCTGGTCGGGTAGACCAGCACCCCGCCGCCGGCCAGCAAGCGGGCGCAGCCGGGCCTGCAGCACGCGGCGGAACGCCCGCCCCGGTGCCGCGCTCGCCGGGATCCATCGCCCGGGCGGCGGCGAATCGCTCGGCGACGCCCGGGCCGAAGCTCGGCTTCGCTCGCTTCGATCCAGTCGCCCAGCGTCGCCCAGACCTCCTCGGCCTGGACGGTCCGGAAATGGTCGAAGAAGCTGTCGATCCCCTCCGGCGCCAGTCGCAGCCCGACGGCGCGGCCGAAGGCGCGCTCCAGCTGTCTCCAGCGCCGGGCGCAGCGCCTCGGCGGTCTCCGGCGCGGCGTTCACCCAGGCTTCCTCGACGCGCAGCAGCGGCGGCGCTCGCGCCGCCGTCGGGACCGCCCAGCAGCACCTCGCCCACCGCGGCCATGCACCCCGGCATCGCGGGCGAACCAGCCAGCGGCGTCGAAGCCGGGCGCCATGGCCCGCGCATGCCGGCCAGGCTGACCGCGCCGAGGCTGGTGCGGACCCCCAGCACCCCGCAATAGGAGGCCGGGATGCGCACCGACCCGGCCGCGTCGCAGCCCAGGGCGAAATCCACCAGCCCGCCGGCCACCGCGGCAGCCGATCCGCCGCTCGACCCGCCAGGGAAGCGGTCGGGCGCGCGTAGGTTCAGCGGCGTGCCGTGCCAGAGATTCTCGCCGGTCAGGCCATAGGCCAGCTCCTGCATGATGGTCTTGCCGGCCAGCGCGGCGCCGGCCTGCAGCAGCGCGGTGACCACCGGCGCGGTGGCGGTCGGGCACCGGATGCGTGCGCGCCCAGTTCCGGATGGCCATAGCCGGTCGGCACGCCGGCGACGTCGAACAGGTCCTTCACGGCAAAGTGAAGGCCCTGTCAGACGCCCTTCGCCCAGCGGCTTGCGCTCGCAGCGCGGGCCGGAAACGAAGGCACGCATCGTGTCGGGAATGCTGGTCATCGGCTCAATCTGGGCCCATCAGCGTCGGCCCGCCACCCGCCCGCGTGGGGGCCGGCAACACCCGGGCGGGTAGATCGCAGATGGTTTGCGACTCGACATCATGCGTCCTCTTGCGCGTATTGGAGCGGCGTCTTAACCGCATAGTCGCAAAATAGGGATAGATCGTTGGAAGCACGAATCCCCGCCGGTGGTGGCGGTTGCCCGTGATGCCGCACTGCAAAAAACGTGTCGATGGTTGTGGCCGCGATGCTGTATTGGGCCCGTCTGGCAGGTTGCAGGCACAACGGCACGGACCGGTCGGCGCAGCAAGGTTGCGTCCGTTACGCCCGTGTTGGCAAGCTGGCTGCGCCTGACGGGCCCGGTCGGGACCGCGCTCCGCCTTGCCGGGGTGCCGGCCACATCGAGGAGTCGGCCACGTGGCCGCCCAGGAGGTTCGCTCGTGGATATGACTGACGGGTCGCAGACGGACCCCGCGGCGATTGCGGCGGCCGGCGGGGCAGGCGGGGGCGGCGCGTCGGGGGCGAACGCCAGCACGCCGGCCCTCGGCGGCGGCCTCGATCCCCGCTTGCAGGCGATGATCATGGCCGCCCGCTACCACGGCGTGGAGCTCGATCCCGGCGAATTCCGCCTCGGCCAGGGCGAGGCCGAGCCCACCCGCCGCCGTCGCTGTCGCTCTGGGCGCAGAACGCCGGCATGTGGGCGCGCGCCGTGCGGCTGCGCTGGCGCCATCTGATGCGGCTTCAAGGACACCGGCCCGGTGGTCCTGCTGTTCACCGACGGCAGCGCCGGCCTGCTGACCGGCGCCAACGAAGCCAGCAACGTCGTCTTGCTCAAGGACCCGCGCGGCCGCGCCGACGACGCGGCGGTCGCGGTCGACGAGCTGCGGCTCGTCGAGGTCTGGGCCGGCGAGGCGGTGCTGCTGCGCGCCGAGCGCGGCAAGGCGGAGGCCGACGCGCCGTTCAATTTGCGCTGGCTCGCTCGGCTGGTGCTGCAGGAACGGCAGTCGCTGCGCGACATCGGCATCGCCTCGCTGACGATCAGCATTCTGACCATCTTCCCGCCGCTCATGGTCATGACGGTGGTCAACAAGGTGCTGCAGTACCACAGCTTCTCGACGCTGGTCGCTGCTGTCGTGATCATGGCGCGTCGTCGTCATCTATGAAACGCTGCTCGGCTATGCGCGCCGGCTGATCATCGCGGTGGTCGGCGCGCGGCTCGACGCCAAGCTCAACCTGCACGTCTTCAACCGCCTGCTGCGCCTGCCGCTCGATTATTTCGAGCGCCACCCGGCCGGCGAGACGATGTACCAGATCGGCCAGATCCACCAGGTCCGCGATTTCCTCACCGGCAAGCTGCTGACGACCTTCCTCGACCTGATCACGCTGCTGGTGCTGCTGCCGTTCCTGTTCTATCTGAACGCGACGCTGGCCTGGATCGTGCTCGCCTGCGCCTGCCTGCATCACGCTGATCATCCTCGCCTACCTGCGGCCGCTGCGCGGCGCTCTACGCCGCGGTCGTGCGCGCCGAGACCGGGAAGTCGATCGCGCATCGGCGAGACCATCTTCGGCATCAAGACGGTCAAGGCGCTGGCGCTGGAGCCGCAGCGCGAGCGCTGTGGGACGAGACGGTCGCCGAGGCCGGCAACTGGCGCCTCGCCTTCGGCAAGCTGGCCAACTGGCCGCAGACCCTGGTCACGCCGATCGAGCGGTTCATGGGGATGGGCATCATGCTGATCGGCGCCTACCTGGCGATGCGAACGAGCGACGGGCTACATGGTCGGCGGGCTGTTCGCCTTCATGATGCTGAGCCAGCGCGTCGCGCAGCCGCTGGTCGGCCTGGCGCGGCTGGTCGAGGACTACGAGGAGGTCGGCGCCGCGATCGGCGAGGCCGGCTCGGTGCTCAACCGGCCGCTGGAAGCCGATGCCGCCTCGGGCGGCCTGCGGCCGAGCTTCGCCGGCGCCGATCACCTTCGACGACGTCACCTTCACCTATCCCGGCACCAAGACGCCGGCGCTCGACCGGGTCAGCTTCTCGATCCCCGCCGGCACCATGCTCGGCGTCGTCGGCCGCAGCGGCTCCGGCAAGTCCACGCATCACCCGCCTGCTGCAGGGCATCAACCGCGACTACAGCGGCTTCGTGAAGATCGACGGCACCGATCTGCGCGAGATCAACCTGCGCCATCTGCGCCAGAGCTTCGGCGTGGTGCTGCAGGACAACTTCCTGTTCCGCGGCTCGATCCGCGACAACATCATCGCCGGCCGCCCGGGCCTGACGCTGGCCGACGCGGTGCGCGCCGCGCGCCTCGCCGGCGCCGAGGAATTCATCGAGCGCATGCCGAACGGCTACGAGACCTACATCGAGGAAGGCTCGCCCAACCTCTCCGGCGGGCAGAAGCAGCGGCTCGCGATCGCGCGCGCGCTGATCAACGATCCGCGCATCCTGATCCTCGACGAAGCGACCAGCGCGCTCGATCCGGAAAGCGAGGCGGTGGTCAACGCCAACCTGCTGCGCATCGCGCGCGGCCGGACCATGGTCATCGTCTCCCACCGCCTGTCGTCGCTGACCGAATGCGACCAGATCCTGGTGCTGGAGCAGGGCAAGGATCGTCGACATCGCGCCGCATCGCATGCTGCTCGAGCGCTGCTCGCTCTACCGCCAGCTCTGGGCGCAGCAGAACCGCCACATGGAAAGCCAGGGTCCCCGTCATGCCGCTCTTGCCCCGACCCTCCTCCAAGGCGATTAGCCGCGCCGGCTGCCGACGGCGCCGGCGACTGCCGGACGACCGACGCTGCCGGCGATCCTGGAATTCCAGTCGCCGTCGACGGCGATCGTCAACGCGCCGGTGCCGCGCTCGGCGCGCGGCGCATCATCTGGATGATCGGCAGCATGATGGCTGGCGATCGTGCATCGACGGTGTCGATCATCAAGGTCGACCAGGTGGTGACCGCGCAGGGCATCGTCACTCGACACGCCAACGCTCGTGCTGCAGCCGCTGGATCCGTCGATCGTGCGCTCGATCGACGTGCAGCAGGGCGAGCAGGTGAAGGCCGGCCAGGTGCTGGCGCGGCTCGATCCGACCTTCGCCGCCGCCGATCTCGAGCGCGCTGGTCGCGCAGGTCGCCAGCCTAAGGCGCAGGTCGCGCGGCTGCAGGCCGAAGTCGACGGCAAGCCGTTCACCTATACCGGGCTCGATCCGCGACCTGGCCTTGCAGGCGGCGATCTATGCCCAGCGGCAGGCGAGTACAACTACAAGCTCGAGAACTACAAGCAGAAGATCGAGCAGCCTGGCCGCCATGATGGCGCGCGCGCAGTCCGACGCCGCCGGCTACCGCGACCGGCTGGCGGTGGCGCAGAATGTCGAGCAGATGCGCAAGCAGCTGGAAAAGCTGCAGGTCGGCAGCCAGCTCAACACGCTGCCGGCGATGGACAACCGCGCGGAGATGGCGCGCACCCTGGCCAATGCGCCGAGGCAACCGCGGAGGGCGCGCAGCGCGACCTGGCGGCCCTGGTGGCCGAGCGCGACATGGCATCCAAAGCTGGCGGGCGGACGTCGTCGCAGCAGCTCGCCGACGCGAGCAGCAAGCTGTCCGATGCGCAGCAGTCGCTGAACAAGGCGCAGCTGCGCCGCCAGCTCGTCGAGCTGCGCGCCGAGCATGACGCCACCGTGCTGTCGGTCGCCAAGGTATCGGTCGGCTCGGTGCTGCAGTCGGGCCAGCAATTCATCACCCTGGTGCCGACCGACGCGCCGCTCGAGGTCGAGGCCAATATCCCCGGCCCCGACAACGGCTTTGTGCATGTCGGCGATCCGGTGACGATCAAGTTCGACACCTTCCCCTATCGCGCAATACGGCATGGCGCACGGCACGGTGCGGATCATCAGCCCCGACAGCTTCACCGCGCACGACGACCAGCGCAACCCGACCAGCGCGCTGCCGCCGCCGGCGGCCCGCAGCCGAGCCGTATCTACCGCGCGCGCATCACCATCGACCAGATCGAGCTGCACGACACGCCGCGCGGCTTCCACCTGTGCCCGGCATGCCGGTGACCGCCGACATCAAGGTCGGCAAGCGGACGGTGCTCGCCTACTTCCTCGAGCCGCGTCATTCCGGTCGCGTCGGAGGCGGTGCGCGAGCCGTGACGCGATCCGCGCCGCCATGATGCAGGCCGTCGGGGCCGGCTTGAGACGCATGGCGCTGCTCGATCGTCGTGGGCTCGGGACCGGCCGCGCGCGCTGCGGCGGGCGATCCGGCTGACCGAGCAGGGCCAGGCGCGCGACGCCTTCCCGCTGCTGACCCGCGCCGCCAGCGCCGGCATCGCCGAGGCCGCAGTACCGCGTCGGCCGCTGCTATCTCGAAGGCGCCGGCGTGCCGCCAGCCGCGTCGAGGCCGCGCGCTGGCTCGAGCGCGCCGCGACCCAGGGCTACGTCGAGGCCCAGTCCTGCTGGCCGCGCTGTACATCCACGGCATCGCCGGCTCCGCGGCGCGCCCCCGACCGGCGGCCGCTCCGTCAGGCGCCGGCCCAGGCGACGCGTCCGGCCGAGCGAGCCTGTTCACGCGCCGCGCGATGCCGGCCAGCCGGATTTCGACGCGCCGCGCTGCGACATGGGCGCACGGCCCGCCGCCGGAGGCCGGCTCGGCCGACGGCCAGGCGCTGCTCGGCTACATCCTGACCTCCGGCCCGGCGCATCTGCGCGACCTCGAGCAGGCGCATGAGCTGGTACGCGCGCTCGGCGGCCGCCGGCTGCCCGCAGGGCGCAGCTCGGCTACGCGCTGTCGCTGGCGCGCAACGCCAAGGACGCCGGAGGACGCGACGCGGTCGCCGACCTGCTGCGCCGCGCCGCCGATGCCGGACTGCCCACCGCACTGTACCTGCTCGGCCTGCTGACCGAGCGGGGGATCGGCGTCGAGGCCGATACCGGCCGCCGCGGCGGAGCTGTTCCGCCAGCTCGGCCGAGAAGGGCCACAGCTCCGGCCAGGCGCGCTGGGGCATGGCGCTGATGGAGGGCGGCGGCGTCGAGGCCAACCCGACCGAGGGCGAATCCTGGCTGCGCCGCGCCGCGCTCGCCGGCGACCGCGGAGGCCGCGGCGGTGGTCGGCGACCTCTATGCCCGCGGCGGCAAGCTGCCGCCCAATTTCGCCGAGGCCGGCGATGTGGTTCCGCCGCGCCGCCGAGGCCGGCCACAAGGGTGCGGCGCGCGCGCTCGGCCTGCTGCACCTGACCGGCGCGGGCGTCGCCGCCGACCCGCAGGAGGCGGCCGAATGGCTCCGCGTTCCGCCGAGGCGGGCGACCCAAGCGCGCATGCCGATCTCGCCAACATCCTGCTGCAGGGCGCCGGCGACCCGGAAGATGGCATCCGCACCCGCGAATGGTTCGAGCAGGCCGCCGCCGCCGGCGACCTCGTCGCCGCGTTCAACTTCGGCGTCTGCCTCGCCGAGGGCGTCGGCGTCGAGCGCGACGAGCGCAAGGCCGCGCGAATGGCTGCGCCGCGCCGCCGACGGCGTGGTGAACGCGCAGTACTGGTATGGCCGCATGCTGACCGAGGGACGCGGCGTGCCCGCCGACCCGGTGGAGGGCCGCGCCTGGGTTGCCCGCGCCGCCAAGGTCGGCATGGCCGAGGCCGAGGTGCTGCCTCGCCGACATGATGCTGAACGGCCGCGGCGGCGAGCGCGACCAGCCGGCGGCGCTGGCGCTGTTCGAGAAAGCCGCCGGCCGCGGCCATGTCGGCGCGATGTTCGCCCTCGGGGCGATGAACGGCGGCGGCCACGACGTGCCGACCGACCGGGTGGCGGCGCAACGCTGGTTCCGCGCCGCCGCCGAGCGCGGCCACCCGCAGGCGCAGATGATGCTCGGCCGCTACCTCGTGCGCGGCTTGGCCGGCGAGCGGGATGCCGAGCAGGCGCGGCACTGGCTGGAAAAGGCTCTCGCCCAGGGCTTGCAGGAGGCGAAGGGCGACCTCGCCGCGCTTCCCCCACCGCCGCCGAAGCCCGAGCCGGTGGCCGAGCCACCGGCGCATCGCCGCCCCCGGCCGGCCCCGATCATGCACGGACCCGGGCCGGCCGCCGCCCCGCCGCCGCGCGAAGGCGCGCTGGCCGATAGCGGCGCGACGGAGCCAGGGGCAGCAGGCCCCTGACGCCCAAGGACGTGGCGAGCGACGCGGCGGCCCGGACGGATGGCAAGCTCGGCGCGACCGATGCGTCCCTGGCGCGCGACGCCTTCACCGCCGGCTGCGCCGCCGCCACCCGGGGGGAGCGCGATGCCGCCATCGCCTGGCTCGACCGCGCCTGCCGCCTGTCCCCCGCCGACCGTACCTACGCGCTGGCGCTCGCGACGCATTGCCTGGGCAGCGATGACGCGCGGGCCGCCGCTCTCTTCACCAAGGTGCTCGCGGCCGATGACGTGCGCGAGGCGTGGCTGGGCCTGGCCAACGCCCGCCTGCGCCTGGGCGAGCCAACCTTTGCCGCGACGGCGCTTGCGACCGCGCTGTCGCGGCACGCCATGCTGCCGGGGATCGAGGCTCTCGCCGATCAGGTGTCCGTCGCCGGCGGCATCGGCGGCTGGTGCGGTCTTGCCACCGGTGGTCGCCTGGTGCTTGGCGCGCCCGCCGCCGCGCGCCTGACGCTGGCGCTCGACGGCAGCGCGCTGCCCGCGCGGACGCGCGCCCTGCCCGAATCGGCCGGCTCAGCCAGCCGTCTCGATGTGACCATCGACGGCCGCGCCGTCCTCGGCAGCCCGCTCGACCTCGCCGCCATCCGCCGGATCGAGGGCGTGGTCGAAGCGCGCAATGGCGGCCTCGCCGGCTGGGCCTGGCATCCCGCCGATCCCGACCGGGAGCCGGTGCTGCACCTCACCGCCGCCTCCGGCCAGCGCCTCGCCATCCGGACGCTGCCCGGCGTGCCCGAGATCGTCGGCAGTGGCGCGATGGCGCGGCCCCGCCGCTTTGAGGTCCCGGCCGCCCGCCTGGCTGGCTGGCGGGGGCCGTTCGCGGTGTGCGGACCCGGCGGCACCGATCTGCTAGGCAGCCCGCTCGACACGGCCGCCCCACGGCCCATGGCCGCCAACCCCCCGCTACGCCGCATTCCGGGCCGCCGGCCGGTCGTCGTGGCGATCGCCGTCGACGCCGACCGCGCCGCCACCGAGACCTGCCTCAAGACCCTCCTCACGCCGCCCGGCCGTGGCTTGCGCGTTCTCGTCATCGACGATGCGCCAACCGAGCTGCCGCTCGCCGCGCTGCTCGACCGCCTGGCCGGCTGGCGCCACGTCAAGCCGATCCGCCGCACCGCCATGCATGGCTTCGCGGCCAGCGCCAATGCGGCCATCCGCGCCAATCCTGGCTGCGATATCGTCCTGCTCAGCCCCGACGCGGTGGTGCCGCCGGGCTGGCTCGACCGGCTGCGCGACGCCGCCTATGGGGCTGCCGATATCGGCAGCGTCACGCCGCTCGCCAATGACGGCGCCTTCGTCGCCTATCCCGGTCCGTCCGGCACGAACCCGGTGCCCGGGACGGCAGAGGTGGGCGGCCTCGATTGCCTGGCCCAAGGCGCCAATGGCGCCGCGACCGTCGCCATCCCGCATGGCGCAGCCTTCTGCCTCTATCTGCGCCACGACTGCATCGCCGCCACCGGGATGCTGCGCAAGGACGTCTTCGCCCAGGGCGCCGGCGTGGAGGAGGTCGCCGATTGGTGCCTCCGGGCCCGCCGGGCCGGCTGGCGCCACGTCGCCGCCACCGGCGTCTTCGTCGGCCATGGCGGCGACCCGCCCTACGCCGCCGCGCGCCGCTTCCTCGCCCCTCGGAACCAGGAATTGCTTGGTCGCCTGCATCCAGGCCTCGGCGGGCTGCGCGCCGCCTGGACCGCGCAAGATCCGCTGGCGGCCGCGCGCCGGCGCCTAGACGAGCACCGCTGGCGCGCCGCCCGGCCGCGCCGCCGCGCCTCGGGCTCCGCCGTCCTCCTTATCACCCACGACGCCGGGGGAGGGGTGGAGCGGCACATCGCCACCCGCTGCGCCGCGCTGGCCGCTGAAGGCGGCCGGCCGCTCGTGCTGCGCCCCGCCAAGACGCCAAGACACAAGGCTTTGGGCGGCGCCCCGGCTGCCCTGCTCGGCGGACCGGCGCGCGACGCCTATCCCAACCTCGTCTACGCCCTGCCGTCCGAGCTGGGCACGCTCGCCGCGCGGCTCGGCGCCGAACGGCTGGCGCATGTCGAGCTGCACCACCTGCTCGGCCACGATCCCGCCGTGCTCGACCTGCTCGCCGCGCTCGGCGTTCCGTATGACGTGCACATCCACGACTACGCCTGGTTCTGCCCGCGCATCGCCCTTGTCGGCCCCGACGCGCCGCTATTGCGGGGAGCCCGAGCCGGAGGCCTGCGAGGCCTGCGTCGCCACGGCCGGCCGCGCCATCGACGAGGATATTCCCGTCCGGGCCCTCATCGACCGCTCGGCGCGCCTGCTGCGGCGGGCGCGCGCGGTGATCGCGCCTTCGGCCGATGCCGCGACGCGCATGCGCCGCCACTTCCCGGCCATCCGCCCGCTTGTCGCGCCGCACGAGGATGACGCCGCGTTGCCCGCCGCGATCCCGCTGCCCGCCGCGCCTGCGCCGTTCCGCCGCATCGTCACGGTCGGCGCGATCGGCATCGAGAAGGGCTTCGACATCCTGCTGGACTGCGCGCGCGACGCCGCCGCCCGCCGCCTGCCGCTGGAATTCGTCATCGTCGGCCACACCATCGACGACGCGACGCTGATGGCCACCGGCCGCATCTTCGTGACCGGAGAGTTCGCCCCCGACGAGGCGCCGGTCGCTGATCCGCGCGCAGCACGGCGCGTTCGGACTGCTGCCGTCGGTCTGGCCGGAAACCTGGTGCTTCGCGCTCACCGAACTGTGGCGCGCCGGCCTCAGGGTCGCGGCATTCGATCTCGGCGCCCAGGCCGAGCGCATCCGCGCCAGCGGCGGACGCGGCATTGTGCTGCCGCTCGGCCTGCCGCCGGCGGCAATCAACAACGCCTGCTTGCCGCCGTCGAACTGTCGGGTCATCAATGCGTCGTATAGAGCTGATGTCGTATAGTTGCGCGGGCGGCGAACGTGCGGAGCACGGTCGCCGGCTGGGTGAGCCATGTCATTTTCGTGGAACCAGAGAGCGAGACGAGCTGAATGTCCGATGCCGGCAATGCCGTAGCCACCAAACCCGAGCCGAAGGCGACCGTTCCGGACTCCACCCAAAGGCGCGTGACCGAGCTGCGGGTCACCGGCCATCTGATGACGCTCGAAACCGGCGTGTTCTGCGTCTTCCAGGCGCCCGGCTCCATGCTCGGGCTGGACGAAACCGGCCTGCCCGGCGTGCGCATCTCGCTGCCGCCGGGCCCCGCCGGCAATCCCGATGCCGTCAGCATCAGCACCTTCCGCGCCGATGGCTGGCTCAGCGGCCGCGACCCCGCCGCGCTGGTGCGCGTCTCCGACGGCCCGGCGCAGGTGCTGGTGACCGTCTATCAATCGCCCAGCCAGGGCGCCGACGCCGCGCCGCGCCTGCAGGTGCTGCGGCTCAGCCAGGACCCGGCGGTGGCCGCCGCGGCGCGCGGCAACGGCGCGGCTCTGCCGCCGTTGCTGTCGGCGGGGAGAAGCTGTCGGTCGATCGCGCATGTGCAGCGCACCGGCGATGTGGGGGCCAAGTTCGGCGACTGGCTCGGCGAGCGCGGCAGCAAGCTGTGGATCGAGGGCTTCGCCGTGCTGCCGCCCAACGGCATCGCCGCCGAGGAGATCGAGTACCAGGCCGTGCTCGGCCGCGGCTGGAACTCGCCCTGGATGGAAGGCGGCAAGTTCTGCGGCAGCCGCGGCATGGCGCTGCCGCTGCTCGGCCTGCGCCTGCGCCTCAAGGGCAACGCGGCGAAGACGCACACGCTGCGCTACGCGGCGAGCTTCGTCGACGGCACCGCGGTCGGCCCGGTGAATGCGGGCGAGGCGTGCGAGGCGGAAAGCCTCGCCGCGCTGGAAGCCTTCCAGGTGCTGGTCGAGCCGCGCGCCGGTGCCCGACAGCCGGTCCCCGGGCGCCCGGCGGTCGAGCTGCCCAACATCCTCGCGGCCAAGTCGCCCACCGCTGCAACGCCGCCCGTTGCGGTGCCTCCCGCCCCCAAGCGCAAACCGGCGCCCACGCCCGTGGCCTCGTCCCCGTCCATGCCCAGCTCGGCGCGAACGCCTACACCTGTCGTCGCGACGTCGGCGGCGGAGGCACGCCCCTCCGTCAAGTCGCGCCCGGCCGGGCCGGCGGGACGGCGCGCGCGCTGACAGGGGAAGCCGGCGGCATCGCAACGCCGCGGATCACCGCGTGAAATACCTCTTCGTCCACCAGAACTTCCCCGGCCAGTTCCTGCACATCGTTCGCCACCTGGTGGCGTCGGGCGAGCACGATATCGTCTTCATCACCGAGCCGAACGCCAACGTCATCAACGGCGTGCGCAAGGTGCCCTACCGTCCGCCGCGCGGCCCGTCGGCGGAGACCCATGTCGCGCTGCGCGAGCTCGATGTCGCGATGCGGCGCGCCGATGCCGTCGCGAGCACCGCCGCCAACATCAAGCATCTCGGCTTCGATCCCGATATCATCATCGGCCATCACGGCTGGGGCGAGCTGCTCAACATCCGCGATGTCTGGCCGAAGCCGCCGCTGCTCGGCTACATGGAATTCTTCTATCACACGCAAGCCGCCGATGTCGGCTTCGACCCGGAATTCCCCGCCGATCCGGATGATTATCCGCGCATCCGCGCGAAGAATGCCATCAACCTGCTGGCGCTCAATCTCGGCGGCCACGGCCAGACGCCGACCGAATGGCAGTTGTCGACCTATCCCGACTGGGCGCGCTCGCACATCACGCTGCTGCGCGAGGGCGTCGATCTGAAGCGCGTGCAAGCCGAACCCGAAGGTGCGGCGCGAGCCGCTCGATCATCGGCGACACCACGATCGCGCCCCGCCGACAAGCTGGTGACCTATGTCGCGCGCGAGCTGGAGCCGTATCGCGGCTTTCACGTCATGATGCGCGCGCTGCCGCCGCTGCTGAAGGCGCGCAAGGACGTGCGCGTGGTCCTGGTCGGCGGCGACGGCATCAGCTACGGCACGCCGCCCGCCAAGGGCGGCACCTGGCGGCAGGCGATGCTGAAGGAACTCGGCGCCGGCATCGACCCCGAGCGCGTCACGTTTGCCGGCAAGCTCGAATACGACGCCTATCTGCGCCTGCTGCAACGCTCGGATGCGCATGTCTACCTCACCTATCCCTTCGTCGCCTCCTGGTCGCTGCGCGAGGCGCTCGCCATCGGCTGCGCCGTGGTGGCCAGCGACACGGGCCCGGTGCGCGAATTCATCCGCCACGGCCGCAACGGCCTGCTGACCCCCTTCGTCGAACCCAAGTTGCTGGCGGCGACGCATTCTCGACGTGCTGGAGGACAAGGCGCTGTCGACCAAGCTCCGCACCAATGCGCGCGCCTATCGCGGAGGAGAAACTCGACGGCGAGGCCTATCTGAAAGCCTACACCACGCTGATCCGCTCGCTGGTCGACGGCGCATCTTGAATGCGACAGGAACTTTCCAAGCCCGACGGTTTCTCTGAATGAGCTTCCGGTTCCGGCCACTCGAGCACGGCTTTCCGGGTCGCCTGCGCCCTCGCACGAGCGCTCACCAGGCTCAGCGACGGACGATCGCGCCGGCCGGCACGTCGTCGTTGACCGTAAGCTGGAAAACGGCGGGGAAGCATGACCGCAGTAGGGCCGGGCCGCCCACCCCAACGGGCTATAGCCCGTATTCCTGTTCATTATCCACAAATGGAGAAGTCTTTTGCCGTCGCACTCCGGTGTCTTCGTCCTTCAAAGTGACGAGTCCCTCGTCGCCATGCAGCCTACGCAGTTCGCGGCGGAAGTGGATTTCCAGCTCCCCCGTCGAAATTCCCAGAACTCCTGGTCGGAGATCAGATCGATCCAGAGAACCCCAGGCGGTTTGTGACTCGTGAAACGAGAGCAAGCTGTCGGGCACGACGCGGACGTAGCGCGATGGTCCATCGACCACCGTTCCTGGACCAGGACGGCGTGCCGACGCTGGTAGAGATCAAGCGTAAGAGCGACACCCGACTTCGCCGTGAGGTCGTGGCACAGAGCTCGACTATGCGGCTAATTGCCAGACTTGGACTGCCGAGACGATGCGCGCGAGCCTCGAGGAGACCTGTAGCTCGGCGGGGACATCCCACGATGCCGTAATCGCGGCCCTCTTGGACCCGACGACTTCGTCGGAGACTTTCTGGGCGAACGTCAAGACAAACCTTCAGGCTGGCAAGGTCCGCACGCTGTTCGTCGCAGACGAGATACCATCGGAGTCGCGTCGAATCGTCGAGTTTCTGAACGAGCAGATGTAATCCGGCGGCAGATACTCGCCATTGAGTTACGCCAATTCGCAGGGCAAGATTGCGCACGGGGACTACCAATGGTGTTCGGGCAGACTCTGGAAGCGGCGAAGAAGAAGACGGGCACACCGACCGCAAAGTGGACGGAGGAGCGCTTTCTCGCAAAAATCGACAACAAGTTCCCCGTGCCTGAAGCAGCCGTCGCTCGGGCCGTTCTTGCTTGGACGGAAGGGAACAGGTCTTCCGCTCGTTTGGGGAACGGGACGGGAGAACGGGTCCGTTTACCCGCTCCTGCGGCCGCAAGGCGTCGTAATCAATCCGGCTCTACCTTTCGACGGCATGGAAGGATCTGGCTCCATCTCGGGGCCATGAGAGACCGCCCGAGTCTTCGGTGACCTACGCATCCGGCGTGAACTCCTGGCAACGCTTTGGGCAGGTCGAAGGTTCGGGCCTCAAGGAGCAAGATTTGGAGCGCAACCCGAGCCTTTCATTCGCCACCATAGCCGCCGATCCTGACGGCCGAAGCAAGGTCATCGCGGCTTTCGACTGGCTTCTCACGCGGGTCAAGGCGGCAAGCTGAAGGTCCTGATCGGACCGAGGCCGGGATCTTCCGCGCAAAGCACGGCCAGGATGGCAGCGTTCTGCCGCAGTCCGTGCCAACCTGCGGCTAATTGCAAGTACCGATTAGGAGTGCCGCCGCTGCTCTATGTCCGCTTTTCTAAGTTCGACGCCGAGAGTTGACGGCCCCGCCTTGCCCGCCGATACCGCGCAAGCCATCATCCGCAGGGCGCCTCGGCCGCCAGGGCCGCCTGCCAAGTCGCGCCAGGGGAAACGGCAATGCAGCCCGAAGCAAGCTACGACGCGCCCTTTGCCGGCCTGAAGGTCGTCGACGTCAGCCAGGGCGTCGCCGGTCCCTATTGCGCGATGCTGCTCGCCCAGCATGGCGCCGACGTCATCAAGATCGAACCTGTCGAAACCGGCGACTGGACGCGCATCCTCGGCCGCGTCTACGGCGATCATTCCGCCTATTCGATCCCCGCCAATCTCGGCAAGCGCAGCGTGGCGCTCGACCTCAAGAGCGACGATGGCAAGGCAGCGCTCTGGCGCATGCTGGACGGCGCCGACGTGATGATCGAGGGCTTCCGTCCCGGCGTCACCGCGCGCCTCGGCTTCGGCTATGATGCGGTGGCGGCGCGCAACGCGCGCATCCTCTATCTGTCGATCTCGGGCTTTGGGCAGAGCGGACCGCTTGCGGAACGTCCGGCCATGGACCCGGTGCTGCAGGCCTATACGGGACTGATGATGGAGAACCGCGGCGAGGACGGCATCCCGCACCGCGTACCGATCATCGCCATCGACATGACGACCGCGCTCTACGCCTTCCAGGCGGTCTCGGCGGCGCTCTATGCGCGGCGCGACCAGCCGCATGGCCGCTATATCGAGACCAGCCTGATGCAGGCCGCCGCCTGTCTGCAGGCGGTGCGGATGATGGGCACCTGGCTCGAGGATGGCGCAACGCCGGTCGCCTCGGTGCCCGGCGGCGCATTCAAGACCGCCGACGGCTGGATGCAGATGACGGTCGTGCAGCAGCGCGACTGGATCGCGCTGTGCAAGGCGATCGATCTGCCGGCGCTCGCCGAGGATGCGCGCTTCGCCGGGCGTGGCGGACGGTTGGACAATCAGGACGCGCTCTATGCCATCCTCCGCCCGGCGCTGGCGGCGATGACCACCGCCGATCTCGACCGGCGGCTGGCCGATGCGCGGATCATGCACGAGCGCCTCAACTCCTACATGGAGTTTCTCGCGCAGCCGCATGTGGAGGCGTCCGGCCTGATGGCGCTGGTTGAACCAACCCGGCCTGACGCGCGCCGCACCGATGCCGAACCTGCCGGGCGTGTCGCCGCTGGTCGATGGCACGCCCCGCGCCACCGCGCCCAGCTGCGGCGAGCACACCGGCGCCGTGCTGCGCGAGCATGGCTACAGTGCGGCGCAAATCGCCGATCTCGTCGCGCGGGGTGTTGCCGGTGTGCCGAAATCCGTGCGGGCTGGCGCCGCCTGACGCTCAGGCCTCGGACCGCGGGTCGAACGCGTGCTGCAGGCCGTCGCCGAGGAAGTTCACGGCGATGACGGTGATGAAGATCAGCAGGCCGGGATAGACCGCCAGCGCCGGCGCCGTCGTCACCAGTTCCTGCGCGTTGTTCAGCATGTTGCCCCAGCTTGGGGTCGGCGGGACGATGCCGAAGCCGAGGAAGCTCAGTACGGATTCGAACAGGATCACGCGGCCGACGGTGAGCGTGAAAGCGACGATGATCGGGGTGGCGACGTTGGGCAGGACGTGCGTGGTCATGACGTACCAGGCCCCTGCCCCGCTCGCCCGCGCGGCGCGCACGTAGTCGCGTTCCTTCACCGCGAGCGTGGCGGCGCGGACGATGCGCGCGATCGACGGTCCAGTCGACGATCGGCGATGATGATGACGATGCGCCAGAAACCCGCGGCGCCGGAATGCGCGAATTCCGGCGGAGAAGCCGAGCTTGGTCAGGTCGACCGCGCCCAGCACGATCAGCAGCGGCAACAGCGGCAGCGTGATCACGCCGTCGGTGAAGCGCATCAGCAGCGCATCGAGCTTGCCGCCGAAATAGCCGGAGCAGACGCCGATGATGAGGCCGATGGTGCCGCCGGCGACGGTCGCCAGCAGGCCGACGAGCAGCGAAATCTGCCCGCCGACCATCAGGCGGATCAGTTCGTCGCGGCCGGCGTCGTCGGTGCCAAGCCAGTGCTGCGCCGAGGGCGGATCGAAGCGCGACAGCAGGTCGGTCGCGTCGGGGTCGATGCCGCTTGATCCAGTGCCGATGCGGGTACGCGCGCGAGAGCGAACAGGACCAGCAAGCGCCAGCACGACGAGCGCGGCCATGCGCCGCGCGGTGGCGGCGGAAGCGCCGCCAGCGCAGACGCCAGACGCGACAACCGCGGCTTCGGTGCGCCTCGGCGATGGCGGTCGCGCTCACTTGCAGGGTGATCCGCGGATCGAGCCAGCCATAGGCGAGATCGGCGCCGAGATTGCTGAGAGCGTGACTAAGCGTCGCGAACAGCAGGCCGGCCAGCGCCAGGTTGTAGTCGTTGCCAAGGATGGAGTCGTAGATCATCTTGCCCATGCCGGGCTGCGCGAACATCGTTTCGGTGAGCAGCGCGCCGCCGAACAGCGTGCCGAAGTTCAGCGCCATCACCGTTACCACCGGGATCAGCGCGTTGCGGAACGCGTGCACCAGAACGACGCGCCGCTCGCCGGCGCCTTTCGCGCGCGCGGTGCGCACGTGGTCCATGCGCAGCGTCTCGATCATGCTGGCGCGGACGAAGCGGGTGAAGCCGCCGGTCGTTGGCGAGGCGCGAGCGTCATCACCGGCATGACCAGGTGGCGCAGGCTGGTCGATGAAGCCGCCGTCGCCGACGGTGGCGATGCCGCTCGCGGGGAACCAGTGCAGCTGCACCGCGAACACGCAGGATCATCATCAGCGCGAGCCAGAACACCGGCACCGAAATGCCGGCGAAGGCGAACAGGCTGACCAGGCTGTCGAGCGATGCCGCCGGGCGCGAAGGGCCGCGATGATGCCGAGGGCGAAAGAGAGAATAACGGCGAGGGTGAAGCTGAGGAAGATCAGCTGGCAGGTCTGCCAGTAGCGCGGGGACCAGCACCTCCAGCACCGGCTGCGGAGTGCAGGCGCGCGAATAGCCGAAGTCGCCGCTGCAGCGCGGCCATCAGCCAATGCGCAGTAGCGCAGCAGCAGCGGCTGATCGAGGCCGTAGATCGCGCGCAGATGCGCGACGACCTCGGGGGTCGCGCCGGGGTTGGAGGCGATCATGGCGTCGATCGGGTCGCCCGGCATCAGGCCGATCAGGCTGTAGATGACGAAGGACATCGCCAGCAGCACGGCGATCGCCTGGAGCGACGCGGCGGAGGATGTAACGCGCCATCGCGGCTCAGTCCTTGAAGTGGCAGGCGGCGAGCTTGCGCGGCGCCGGGCGCGGTACCTGCTCTAACGCGGGGACGACGGTGCGGCAAATCTCCTGCGCTTTCGGGCAGCGCGGATGAAACACGCAGCCGGGCGGCGGGGCGAGCGGGCTCGGCATTTCGCCGCGGATGGCCTGGCCGCGGCTGCGGCGGTGGCCGATGCGCGGCACGGAATGCAGCAGCGCTTGCGTGTAGGGATGCGAGGGCGTGGCGAAGAGCGGCGCGCGGGTGCCCAACTCCACGAGGCGGCCGAGATAGAGCACGGCGACGCGGTCGACGAGGTGGTTCACCACGGCGAGGTCGTGGCTGATGAACAGATAGGACGAGGCCGTGGCTCTCCTGGAGTTCCTTCATCAGGTTCAGGATCTGGCTCTGGATGGAGACGTCGAGCGCGGAGAGCGGCTCGTCGGCGACGATCAGGCGCGGCTCGGGGGCGAGCGCGCGGGCGATGGCGATGCGCTGGCGCTGGCCGCCGGAGAATTCGTGCGGATAGCGGTTCAGCGCGTCGCGCCGGCAGGCCGACGCGGCGGACCAGTTCGGCGGCGCGGGCGCGGCGGCTCGGCACGGCCGCCGATGCGCTGGATGCGCAGCGGCTCGGCGATGATGGTCGGAGACCGGCATGCGCGGATCGAGCGCGCTGAACGGGTCCTGGAAGACGATCTGGATGGCGCGTCGCGCCGCGCGCCGGTCGGCGCGCGTTCCAGGGGCTGGCCGCGGAAGCGGAGGCGTGCCGTCGGTCGGTTCCTGCAAGCCCGCGACCACGTTGCCGAGCGTGGATCTTGCCGCTGCCGCTCTCGCCGACGAGGCCGAGCGTCTCGCCTTCGGCGATGGCGAAGCTACACATCAGTCGGCCGCGCGCAGCAGCTTGCCGCCGCCGCAGGTTGAAGTGCACGCTGATGTCGTCGATGGCGCGATCAGTTGCGCTCATGCCGCGGCCTTGAAGCAGGCGGCGAAATGACCGGCGCAAACTTCATCCAGCGACGGCTCGGCGGCGCGGCAGGCGGCATCGGCGCAGCGGCGCAGCGGTCGGCGAAACGGCAGCCGGCGGCGTCGACCGTTGGGCACGCCGCCCGGGATCACCGGCAGCCGCGGCACTGTATGGTCGGGATCGGGCAGCGTGGCGATCAGGCCGCGCGTGTAGGGGTGGCAGGGGCGCGGCGAACAGCGCGTCGGCCGGCGCGCGCTCGACGATGCGGCCGGCGTACATGACGATGATGTCGTGGGCGATCTCGGAGACCACCGCGAGGTTGTGGCTGATGAACTGCATCGCCATGCCGATGCGGTCCTGCAGATCCTGCATCAGGTCGAGGATCTGCGCCTGGATGGTCACGTCCAGCGCCGTGGTCGGCTCGTCGGCGATCAGCAGCGCGGGCGCGCAGGCGAGCGCCATCGCGATCATCGCGCGCTGGCGCATGCCGCCGGAAAGCTGGTGCGGATAGGCGCGCGCGCGCGGTCCTTGGGCGAGTTGATGCCGACCGCCTCCAGCATGCGCACCGCGTGCTGCTCGGCCTCGTGCCAGCCGAATTCCCTTGTGCAGCACTATGCGCCTCGGCAATCTGCGTGGCCGACGCGTCATGACCGGGTTGAGGGCGGTCATCGGCTCCTGGAACACCATGGCGATGCGCTCGCCGCGCAGCGCGCGCCAGGCGGACGGCGGCTGGCCGAGCAGCTCGCGGCCGCCGAAGCGGATCAGAACCGCTAGACGCGGCCGGGCGACGGCACCAGGCCCATCAGCGCGAGCGCGGTCATCGACTTGCCGCAGCCGGATTCGCCGACCACGCCGAGCGTGCGGCCGGGCGCGATCGCGTAGCCGATGCCGGCCAGACGACCTCGCGCCGCGGCGGAAGCCACCGACCCGGTATTCCAGCAGCGGCCGTCATCCGACTCTCGCAGGAGGGCGGTGGGGGCGGCGTCACACTATTCGCGAGCGCCAGTTCTCCGCCCACACGGCCGGAAGCATCGGAATGGCCGGTCGGCGTGTACGCCCTTCAGCCATTTGGGGAGAACGTGGCGTCGGCGCGGAAGAACAGCGGCAGCACGGGCAACTGCTCGGCATAGATTTTCTGCATCTCGGCCCACAGCGGCCTGGCGCCGTTGCGGATCGAGCTCGGTTTCGGCGAGGTGAATGAGCGCGTCCATCTCGGCGGATTGCGGAAGTCCGATGTAGTTCGATCCGCCCCAGTCGTTGGCGGCGTCGGGACTCTGTCGCTCGCCAGCGTCTGCCGCGGGGGGACGCTGATGGCGGTGGTCCAGGCGTACATGGCCAGGCCGCCGATAGGCGCGGTGCTTCAGGGTTTCGCCGAAGAAGGTGCGCGCGCGGCTCGTTCTTGATCAGCACCTCGATGCAGGCGGCCTTCCATTGGCTCTGCAGCACCTGCTGCTGCCAGTTCGCGCACCCGGTTGCCGGCGGTGGTGCCGAATTCAGCGACAGCCGTTCGCCCTTGGCGTTGCGGCAGATGCCGTCATCGCCGGGCTTCCAGCCTGCCTCCGTTAGCAGGGCTCTTCGCGCGGGCCGGGTCATAGGGATAGAGCGGAACGTCGCCGCTGTACATCGGGTCCAGCGGATTGACCAAGGTGTTGGCGACGGGCTGCATGCCTTCGAACAGCTTGTCCACCAGCGTCTTGCGGTCGAGCGCGTAGAGCAGCGCGCGGCGCACGCTGCAGATCCGCCAGGATCGGATTGTCGCGATCTGAGGTCGATGTGCTCGTAGGTCAGCGATGGGCTTGAAGATGTAGGTGAACGCATCCGGCTGCTGCTTCCGCAGCGTCGAGCACCTGGTCGATGGTGAGCGACGACGCCCTCGCCGGCGACCATGTCGACGTCGCCCGACTGCAGGTTGGCCTGCAGCGCGGCGGTGTTCTCGATCAGCTTGATGACGATGTGCTTGAAGCCGGGCTTTGTGCCGGCCCAGTGCGGGTTCGGCTACCAGGACGATCTGCCGCCGGATTGTACTCGGTGATGCGGTAGGGGCCGTTGCACAGGCCGGGCGTGGTGGGGGCGCGGTTGTAGGTGGTCTGCTTGACGTAGGCGCCGGGCGCCGTTGGCCTGCGCGTAGACGGCCGCCTCGATGTGCTCGGGCAGGAGATGGGCCCACGGTCGTAGCCGACGCGCGACCTGGTCGAGATGCATGACCGCGGTGTGGTCGTCGACGATTTCGAGGTTGGTGGGGTGGTCCCACGGGTTGCGGTTGCGAAGCCGGAATCGGGATCCTTGCCGATCTGCCAGGTGAAGGCGAGGTCCTTGGTGGTGACCGGCGCGCCGTCGCCCCATTCCAGGCCGGGCCGCAGCTTGAGCGTGACCGCCATGCCCTTCGCGCCGTTCGGCTGCTCTTCCAGCTTGGCGAGGCTGTTTTGCAGCGACGGGAGTTCGGTGCAGAGCATGCAGCCGTTCTTCCAGTCCTCGTCGAAGGCGGTGATCGGGCGGAGCGCGAAGCCGAGGATGTAGCCTTTGACCACCTCGGGGTCGATGGCGGGATGCAGGCTGGAGGGGAACTGGGCGACGCCGATCACCAGGTCGTCCTTGGCCTGGGCCGTCGCGCCGCCCAGCACCAGCATGCCGGCCGCCGCCAACGTCATCAGAAGCTTCATCGCCAGTCCTTCCGAGTTGACCCCAAGGCGGCGATGAAAGCCATGCGAGGCCCGCAGCGTCAACGAACCAGTTCGGGAGTAGCACCGCCGCAGGCTCATGCATTATACTGCATAGTGACAGGGAGGCAGCGCCATGACCGAAACCGGCGGGCAGAATGCGGCGGACTGGTTCGTCGACCGCCATCTGCGCGAGGGCGGCGGCGCCAGCCTCGCCTTCACCGATCCCTGGCGCAGCCTGACCTACGCCGAGCTGCGCGCCGCTACCCTGCCGCTTCGCCGCCGCGCTGCGCGCGGCCGGCATCGGGCGGGAGCGGCGGATCGCGATGCTGATGCTGGACACCGTCGATTTCCCGATCGCGTTCTGGGGCGCGCTGCGTGCCGGCGTCGTGCCGGTGCCGATCAACACGCTGCTGCCGCCCGAGCATGATCGGCTACATCCTGGCCGACAGCCGCGCCGAGGCGCTGGTCGATCTCGGCGCCCCTGCTCTGCCGGCGCCGGCCGCACAGCCTGCCGAGCTGCCGCATCGTCAAGCGTCACGCTGGTCGGCGGCGCCCGAGCGGCGGCGGCGTCGGCTTCGCCGACTTCCTCGCCAGCGGCGACTGCCCGGCACTCGCCGGCGATCGCCGGTCGCCGCCTCGCCGGACGAGGTGGCGTTCTGGCTGTATTCCTCCGGCTCGACCGGCGCGCCGAAGGGCGTGCGCCACGTGCATGCCAGCCTGCGCGCCACCGCCGACACCTATGGCGCGCAGGTGCTGGGGATCGCGCCGCGACGATCTGATGTTCTCGGCCGCCAAGCTGTTCTTCGCCTACGGCCTCGGCAACGCGATGACCTTCCCGATGTCGGTCGGCGCCGCCGCCGTGCTGCTGCCCGACCGGCCGACGCCCGACGCGGTGCTGGCGTCATGCGCCGCCATCAGCCCGACGCATCTTCGGCGGCGTGCCGACGCTGTACGCCGCGCTGCTGGCCGCATCCGCGCATCGGGCCGAAGCGCCGGCTCGGACCGGCTGCGCCGCTGCATCTCGGCCGGCGAGGCGCTGCCGGAGGCGTGTCGGCCAGCGCTGGCGGCAGGCCGTGGGCGTGCGACATCCTGGACGGCATCGGCTCGACCGAGATGCTGCACATCTTCCTGTCGAACCGGCCGGACGACGTGCGCTACGGCACCTCGGGCAAGCCGGTGCCGGGCTACGAGGCGCGCATCGTCGATGAGGCATGGCCGCCAGGCGCCGCACGGCGAGAGCGGCGAGCTGGTGGTGCGCGGGCCGAGCGCCGCCGAGGGCTACTGGAACCAGCGCGAGAAAAGCCGCCGCACCTTCCGCGGCGAGTGGACCCATACCGGCGACACCTATACTGCGCGACGCCGAGGGCTACTTCCGCTTCTGCGGCCGCAGCCGACGACATGCTGAAGGTCAGCGGCATCTGGGTCTCGCCGTTCGAGGTCGAGGAAGCGCTGATCGCGCACCCCGCGGTGCTGGAAGCCGCGGTGGTCGGGCATGCGGATGCCGACGGGCTGACCAAGCCGCGGGCCTTCGTCGTGCTGCAGGAGGCCGGCGCAGGCGATCGACGCGGACGCGCTGGAGGCGACTACTGAAGGACGCACGTCAAGGACGCAGTGCGGGCGTGTGGAAATATCCGCGCTGGATCGAGTTCGTGGAGGCGCTGCCGAAGACCGCCACCGGCAAGATCCAGCGCTTCCGCCTGCGCGACGTGACCGGCCGAGACGCGCTCCTCGAGACGGCGCTGGTGGGGGCCGCGCGCCGAGACGCGCGCCCACGCTCGTGCTGCTGCACGAAGGGCTCGGCTGCGTCGCCCTGTGGCGCGACTTCCCGCGCCGTGCTGGCCGAGGCGACCGGCTGCGGCGTCTTCGCCTATTCCCGCTTCGGCTATGGCCAGTCCGACCCGGAGCCGCTGCCCTGGCCGCTCACCTACATGCACGACGAGGCGCGCAGGTGCTGCCGCGCGTGCTGGATCGCGGCCGGCATCCGCCGCGACGTCCTGATCGGCCATTCCGACGGCGCCTCGATCGCCGCGATCTATGCCGGCACGTCGCCCGACGCGCGGCTGCGCCGGCGTCGTGCTGATCGCGCCGCATTTCTTCGTCGAGGACCTCGACCTCGCCAGCATCGCCGCGATCCGCGCCGCAGTACGAGACACGGCGACCTGCGCGCGCGGCTGGCGCGCTATCACGCGCGATGTCGACATCGCGTTCCATGGCTGGAACGGCGCCTGGCTCGATCCGGCGTTTCCGCGCCTTCGACATCACTCGACCGCGTGGCGGGCATCGACGTGCCGATGCTGCCTGCAAGGCGCCGAGACCCCTACGGCAGCGCCGAACAGGTCTATGCTGCCGCGCGCGCGGCACGCGCGCCGGCCGAGACGCGTGCTGATCGACGGGGTCGGCCACGCGCCGCATCTGGAGGCGACCGGACGCCGACGCTGGAGGCGATCGGCGCGCTTCGTCAGACGTGTATTATAATGCATCCTGTCGATTGCCGGCCTGCGACGGAGATCTGCAATATACTGCATGAGAGCAGGGGCATGGAGGAACGGGCATGGACAAGCCGGAACACGGCGCGCATCGACTTCCAGACCGACCCGTCGCGCTATCGCCATTGGAAGCTCGCGCTTCGACGGGCCGGTCGCCACCTGACCATGGACGTCGATCCCGCCGGCGGCCTGTTCCCCGGCTACGAGCTGAAGCTCAACTCCTACGACCTCGGCGTCGACATCGAGCTGGCCGACGCGGTGCAGCGGCTGCGCTTCGAGCATCCGGAAGTGCGCACCGTCGTCCTGCGCTCCGGCAAGGACGAACGTGTTCTGCGCCGGCGCCAATATCCGCATGCTCGGCGCAGGCCACGCACGTGCACAAGGTGAACTTCTGCAAGTTCACCAACGAGACGCGCCTGGCGATCGAGGATGCCTCGCGCGAATTCCGGCCAGCGCTATCTCGCCGCGGTCAGCGGCGCCGCGCCGGCGGCGGCTACGAACTGGCGCTGGCCGCCGAGCACGATCATGCTGATCGACGACCGCCGCTCGCAGCGTCGCGCTGCCGGAACTGCCGCTGCTCGGCGTGCTGCCCGGCACCGGCGGCCTGACGCGGCTGACCGACAAGCGCAAGGTGCGGCGCGACCGCGCCGACGTGTTCTGCACGCATCGAGGAAGGCGTGCGCGGCCGGCGCGCCGTCGAATGGCGGCTGGTCGACGAGGTCGTGCCGCCGTCGGCCTGGGAAGCGACGCGTCGCGCGAGCGCGCCGCCGACGCTCGCCGCCCGCTCCGACCGGCCGGCGACGCGCGCGGGCATCGCGCTGCCGCCGCTGGACGCGCGATTCGCCGACGACGGCGTGCGCTTATCCGCCATGTCCGCGTCGCGCTCGACCGCGCGCAGCGCCGCGCCACGATCACCCTGCGCGGGCCCGAAGCGCTGCCCGCCGACCTGGCCGGCATCCACGCCGCAGGGCGCGGCGTTCTGGCCGCTGGCGCTGGCGCGCGAACTCGACGACGCGATCCTGCATCTGCGCCTCAACGAGCCGGAGCTCGGCCTGCTGGTGTTCCGCACCGAGGGCGATCCGGCGCGGTGCTGGCCGCCGACGCGCTGCTGGAGGCGCATCGCGCACGACTGGCTGGTGCGCGAAATCCGCCTGCTATCTGAAGCGCGTGTTCAAGCGCGTCGACCTGACCTCGCGCAGCCTGGTCGCGCTGATCGAGCCGGGTAGCTGCTTCGCCGGCACGCTGGCCGAACTGGTGTTCGCCGCCGACCGGGCGATGCATGTTTGCCGGCACGCGCGACGGCGACAACCGCGCGCCGGCCACGCTGCACTCTGTCGGCGCTGAATTTCGGCGCCTACCCGATGGGCAACGGCCTGACCCGCCTGGCGACGCGCTTCCTCGGCGAGCCCGACAGCGTCGATGCGGCGCGCGGGCACGATCGGCGCGCGCGCTGGACGCGGAAGCGGCCGAGGCGCTCGGGCTGGTCACCGCACGCTACGACGACGATCGACTGGGACGACGAGGTGCGGCTGCTGCTGGAGGAGCGCGCGCAGCTTCTCGCCCGACGCGCTGACCGGGATGGAAGCCAATCTGCGCTTCGCCGGCCCGGAGACGATGGAGACGCGCATCTTCGGCCGCCTGACCGCGTGGCAGAACTGGATCTTCCAGCGGCCCAACGCGGTCGGCGAGACGGCGCGCTGAACGCTACGAAAGCGGCTACGGCGAGCCGGTGTAGCGAGGCCGGACGTTACGAGCCGCCACCGCGCGTCTGATCGACGCTCGCCACGTCGGAGGACGACGGAGGCTCCGATGCCCGACGGCATGACACGTCGACTACGACGGCCTGATCCCGAACAATGTCGGCCTCAACGACGACCTGCGCGTCCGCAAGGCGCTGGAGACCTGGCATCCCGGCTACATCGACTGGTGGAAGGACGATGGGGCCCGACGGCTTCCAGGACGCGCTGGTCTATCTGCGCACCGCCGTCGGCGTCGACCCCGAGGGCTGGGCCAAGTTCGACTACGTCCGCATGCCGGAATACCGCTGGGGCATCCTGCTGGCGCCCGCGGTCGAGGGCCGCACCATCCCGTTCGGCGCGCACAAGGGCGAGCCGGCCTGGCAGGAAGTCCCCGGCGAGTACCGCGCCATGCTGCGCCGCCTGCTGGTGATCCAGGGCGACACCGAACCCGCCTCGGTCGAGCAGCAGCGCCACCTCGGCGCCACCGCGCCCTCGCTCTACGACCTGCGCAACCTGTTCCAGGTGAATGTCGAGGAAGGCCGCCATCTCTGGGCGATGGTCTACCTGCTGCAGAAATATTTCGGCCGCGACGGCCGCGAGGAAGCCGAGGAACTGCTGCGCCGCCGCTCCGGCGATGCCGACACGCCCGCGCATGCTCGGCGCCTTCAACGAGCGCACGCCGGACTGGCTGCAGCTTCTTCATGTTCACCTTCTTCACCGACCGCGACGGCAAGATGCAGCTCGCGGCGCTGGCGCAGTCCGGCTTCGATCCGCTGTCGCGCACCTGCCGCTTCATGCTGACCGAGGAAGCGCACCACATGTTCGTCGGCGAGACCGGCGTGCAGCGCGTCATCCAGCGCACCTGCGAGGCGATGCGCGAGGCCGGCATCGACGATCCCGACCGACATCGAGCGGCGTGCGCGCGCTCGGCGTGATCGACCTGCCGACGCATCCAGAAGAAGGCCAACCTGCATTTCTCGCTGACGCTCGATCTGTTCGGCAACGAGATCAGCACCAACGCCGCCAACGCGTTCAACGCCGGGTTGAAGGGCCGCTATCGCGAGGACAAGCTGACCGACGACCACCAGCTGCTGCGACGACACCTATCCGGTGCTGCGCCTGCGCGACGGCGCGATCGTGCAGCGAGGACGTGCCGGCGCTGTCGGCGCTGAACATGCGGCTGCGCGACGATTACGTGGCCGATGCCGCGGCCGGCGTCGGCGCGCTGGAACCGCGTGTTCGAGCAGCGCCGGCATCGAGTTCCGCATCACGCTGCCGCATGTCGCGTTCAACCGCCGCATCGGCGAGTTCGCCGCCGTGCACGCCGATCACCGAGGGCAACCTGCTGACCGCCGACGCATGGGCAGCGCGCGGCGGACGAGTTGCTGCCCTCGACCGACGACGACATCGTTCGTCGCCAGCCTGATGCAGCCGGTGCGGGAGCGCGGCGCCTTCGCCGGCTGGATCGCCCCGCCGCGGCATCGGCATCGACAACAAGCCGGGCGATTTCGAGTATGTGAAGATCCACGAATAGCGGTGCGGGCGGCAAAAAGGACCGTCATCGCCGGGCTTGACCCGGCGACCTCCCGCCTGGCTGACGACGGGCGCGGGTCGAGCCCGCGCATGACGGGTGCAAGGGACAGAGCAGCATGGATGGCACCACCGATACCGGCGCGCGGCTGAAGCAGCATCTGATCGACCCGGAGATCTGCATCCGGTGCAACACCTGCGAGGCCACGTGCCCGGTCGGCGCGGTGACGCACGATGCCAACAACTACGTCGTCGGATGCCGCGATCTGCAATTTCTGCATGGACTGCGTCGCCCCATGCCCGACCGGCGCGATCGACAACTGGTTCACCGTGGCGGATGCGTTCTCGCTCGACGACCAGTTCGGCTGGTCGGAACTGCCGCCGCCACCGGCGGTCGACGAGCAGGGCGGGGATGTGCCCGATGCGCTCGATGCGGAAGCAAGCGCGCTGCTGGCCGATGCCCATGCGCGCGCCGGCGGCCGGGCGCGCGCGCCGGCCACGGCCATCCAAGCCGCGCATCAATCTTTTCAATCGCGACAATCCCGCCGCCGCGACGGTTACCGGCAATTTCCGCATCACCGCCGCCGCCGCTGAATCGGATGTGCGGCACATCATCCTCGATTTCGGCGTGGTGCCGTTTCCGGTGCTGGAAGGCCAGAGCATCGGCATCATCCCGCCGGGCGCCGACGCCGCCGGCAAGCCGCACGCGATGCGGCTCTATTCGATTTCCAGCGCGCGCGATGGCGAACGGCCGAACACCAACAACCTCGCGCTGACCGTCAAGCGCGTGCGATGGCGGCGTCGGCGTCGAACTACTCTGCGACCTGAAGCTCGGCGAGAAGGTCGCGGTCGTCGGCCCGTTCGGTGCGACTTCCTGATGCCGGACGATCCCGACGCCGACGTGGTGATGGTCTGCACCGGCACCGGTGCGGCGCCGTTCCGCGCCTTCACCGAACGCCGCCGCCGCACCAGCCCGAATGGGCGCGGCCGGCTGTTCCTGTTCTTCGGCGCCCGCACGCCGCAGGAGCTGCCCGTATTTCGGGCCGCTGCAGAAAGTGCCGAAGACGCTGCTCGATCAGGAACTGGTCTATTCCCGCCAGCCCGGTTCGCCGCGCCGCTATGTGCAGGACCGCATGCGCGAGCGCGCCGCCGACCTCGCGGAGCTGTTGACGGCGGGAGACGACGCACATCTACATCTGCGGCCTGCGTGGGCTGGAGGATGGCGTGGAGCAGGCATTCGCCGATATCGGTCGGCAATACGGCATCGACTGGGCGGCGCTGCGTCCGCGCCTGCGCGATGCCGGCCGCTACCACGCGGAAACCTACTGACCGTGGGCGAGAACGGCGATCCGGTCGGCGACCTGTCGCTGCGCACGGTGGCGATGCCGGCGGACACCAATCCGGCCGGCCACATCTTCGGCGGCTGGCTGATGTCGCTGATGGACCTGTCCGCCGGCATGGCGGCGGGCACCATCGCCAAGGGCCGGGTCGCCACCAAGGCGGTGTCGGACCTGACCTTCCTGCAGCCGTGCATGTCGGCGACGTGGTGTGCTGCTACACCAGCCTGGCGCGCACCGGCCGCACCTCCATCGTCATTCATGTCGAGGCCTGGGTGCTGCGCCGCAATCAGCCCGCCGAGGATGAAGGTGACGGCCGCCGAGTTCGTCATGGTCGCGCTCGATGCCGAAGGGCACCCGCGCCCCCTCTGACAACGTCCGACCTGACAACGCCCCACCTAACCGTCATCGCCCGACGGTGCATTCGATCTGGCCATGCGGCTCGTCGGTCGCGACGAACACCTGATTGGCGTTGTCCAGGCCGAACGGCGTCAGGTTCGCGAGAGGTAGTGCTTGTTGGGACACGCGAGGCTGATGTCGATCAGCTCCGGCACCGTCGCCAGCGCCGCCATGCCCATGCGATACAGGCTGTCCTGGATGCTCGCGCTGTAGGTGGTGGCGAACGTCTTCAGCAGCGCCGCCAGGATCGCCGCATTCGCCGCCTCGTAATGCGCCGGCGGCTTCTCCCAGCGCCAGGACGCATCCATCGCCGTCGCCGCTATGCGATCATGCGTTTCCGGCAGCGTGGTGTACTTGTCCTTCACATAGTTTTCCCAGCCGGACTCCGTCGTCTTCATGAAGGTGAAGCCGGACAGGCCGGACTCCATGGTCACGCCGTCGCGCGTCGCCACCACCTTGGCGAACGGCTTGCCGTTGCCATCCAGCGTGAAGCCGTGCGGATGCGGCTGGCCGTCCACCACAAGCCGAGTCCATTTCGTCTCATGGCCGGTTACTGTCGCGCTTTCCACCTGCATATAGGTCAGCAGCTTCGCGGCGACGGCCGCGCAAACATCTCGGTGCCGAGCGTCACATTCTCACGCGCCACCACGTTGACGATGTTTTTCACCGTGTCGGTGGCGACCGAGGTCGTATTGTCAGCGTCGGTGTAGGCGCCGTCGAAATCGCCGGTCAACATGGCGCGCACCGTCAACTCCCGTACGTCGTGCCGGTCGGGCCGCCGGTCGATGCGCATGACGCGCACGCGATCCTTGCCGTAGGTCTTGCGGGTCAGAGCCATTGTCGGGCGATCCTTTCGATAGGATGAAGCGCATCCAGGTGCCGTACGGCACGCGCCCGGTTCCCAGATATGCCAGCAGCATGCCGGAGGTCGGCGTCACCATGTTGGTCAGGCCATTGCCGACCAGATAGGCCAGCACCGTGGTCTGGCCCGACACGCCGGTGAGCTGCGCGATCGGCCACAGGATCGGCATCGAGATGGCCGCCTTGGCGCTGGTCGAAGGGATCAGCACATCGAGGATGATCTCGATCCCGACCAGCGCCTCGGCCACCATCACCGGCGCCCGGTCGCGCGCCAGCGCCGCCAGGTCGTTGATGATGGTGTCCAGCACGAGCGCGTCGCGCAGCACCACCTCCACCGCGCCGGCCAGGCCGACCAGCAGCGCGGCCAGCATCATGCCCTTCATGCCATCGACGAAGCGCCTCGGCCGCATGTTCCGCGCCCACGCCGCCGAGCACCGCGATCAGCGCCGCCAACGCGATGTAGAACGCCGCCGAGCTCGCGGATTGCGCCAGCTCCAGCGCGCCGGCGCCATAGACGATGGCGACGATGCCGAGCCCCACCGCGAGCCAGGACCGCGACCTGCCGCGGCGGTCAGCTTCGGCGCCGCGAACCCGGCGTCAGCGCGGGAAAAACCGCTGCGCCAGCACGTTGAACAGCAGATACGCCATGCCCAGCGCCGACGAACACGATCCACATCACCAGGCGGAAGCCGGCGCCGCTGAACACCGGCACGCCGACGATCGGCTGCGCGATCACCAGCGGCAGCGGATTGGTGACCGAGGCCAGGTAGCCGATCTTCGCCGGGATCGCCACCAGCGCCACCGCGAACAGCGGACCGAGTCGCAGCTTCTCCGCCAGCACCAGCATCATCGGGATCAGCACCAGGTATTCCGAGATCAGCCCCAGGAACGTGCTGCCAGCCGACAGCGCGATCATCAGCACCGGCGCGAGCAGATAGACGTTGCCGCCCGTGGCGGCGAGCAATCGCTCCATGCCGGCATCGAGCGCGCCCGAGGCGCGCAGCACGCCGAACATGCCGCCCAGGAACATGATCATGAAGATCAGTCCGGCGGCCTGCGTCATGCCCGGCGGGATTGACGTGCCGAGTGCGACAATGGTCGCCGGATACGCGAGCGTGCGGCGTGCTGCGATGCGGCAGCAGCAGCGCCTCAGCGAGAATTGCTTGGGAATTTCGTGGTAGGTGCCGGCGCAGCACATGGCCGTTCGGCGCGCGGTCGAACAGGCCGGACGGGATCGATCCAGGTCAGCAGTACCGCGGCGGCGATGATCAGGATCATCATCACGATCGGATGCGGCATGCGGCTCCTTTGCGCCGAGGCCGCCGCCGGTGCGAGGTCGGCGCTTGCCGCAGCGGGACGGAACAGTTCATCGACGGCGCGCACGTGACCTCCGTGACGGGCTTTATCCGGCGGACTGTGCCTGCGGAATGATCGCGACGTCCACTGTCGCGCGATCAGGCGGGGACCAGCCCGTAGCGCAGCATGATCTCGGTCATCTTCGCCGCATCCGGAGGACCGGCGGCGACCAGCGCGGCAATTTCCCGGAAATACTCCGGTCCCAGCACACCCGGCGTCAGGACGCACAGACAGGTTGCCGGTGCGCCCGAGCGGTTGTCGAAGCCATGCACGACGCCGCGCGGGATGAACATGGTCCCGCCAGGGCCGATCTCGTGCGGCTCGCCGGCGACCGTGAACGTCATTAGACCGCTCAGCCCGTAGACCGTTTCATCCCAGTTGCGGTGGTAATGCGGCACCGGCATCCGCCCCGTCGGCGGCACCGTCATCTCGAACAGATCGAGGCTGCCGCCCGTCTCGTGCTTGCTGCGGAGGAAGCGCAATTCTATGCCGCCGATGCGGATCAGCTCAGTCATGGTCGGTCCCTTCCGATCGAAGCAACATTATACGCTATGTGGAACGATCAGCGCGTCCACTGCCGTGATGCCGGTCCCGGCGCAGATCAGCGGATTGACGTCCAGCTCCGCGACGAGGCCGGCCTGGTCGGCGGCGAACTCCGACACGCGGCAGATGATGTCGGCCAGCCTGCCCCGATCGACCGCCGGCAGGTTGCGGAACCCGTCCAGCAGCCTGGTGCCCTTGAGCTCATCCAGCAGCGCCTCGCGCCTGCGCCGGGCTGACCGGGGCGGGGGCCAGCGCGGTGTCCTTCAGCAGCTCCACCAGGATGCCGCCCAGGCCGACGACGATCAGCGGGCCGAACAGCGGATCGATGCGCGCGCCGACCACCATCTCGATCCCCTGCGGCACCATCGGCTGCACCAGCACGCCGTTGACGCGCGGACGCGGCACCACGCGCTTCGGCCTTCGCCATGATCTCCGCGAAGGCGTCGCGCACCTCTGTCGGCGTGCGCAGGTTCAGGCGGATGACGCCGGCTTCGGTCTTGTGCGGCAGATCGGGGCTTTCCGCCTTCAGCACCACCGGCAAGCCCAGCGCCTCGGCCGCCGCACCGCTTCCTCGGCGCTCCGCGTCAGCCGCTCGCCCACCACCGGAACACCGTACAGCGCGAGAACCGCCTTCGCCTCGCCGCTCGGTCAGCGGGCGGCCGCAGCGGCGCGGATCAGCGCTTCAGCCTTGGCCTTGGCGCTTGGCGGGCGATCGGCGCGGGGCGGTGCGCCGTGCCCGCCGCGCGCAATGCGGTGCGCCAGTGCCAGGCGGCGAGCGCGGCGAAGCAGCTGTTGCTGGAGTGGAACAGCGCGACATTCGGCTGGATTTCGGCCTCCTTCACGCCGGGGCCGTCGCGCCATTCGCTGAGCCAGATGCTGCAGATCATCTTGCCGTGCTTGCCGGCACAGCTCGCTCAACAGCGGCAGCCGCGCCGCGGCGGTTGCGATGGCATAGGCGGCCGGCACGACCAGCGCCGCGTATTCGTCATGGCCCAGCAACGCCTCGGCGCAGGCCTGCAGCGAGTCCGGGCTGCGTGATCACCTGCGCGGTGACGTCGCACGGGATTGCGCGCGGCGCCGAACTCGGGGATGTGGCGTTTCCAGGATCGCGCGCACCGCGGCGTCGGGCTGCGGCAACGGCACGTCGTGCTGCTCGGCGCGGTCGGCCGCCATGATCGCCGCGCCGCCGGATGTCGCCAGCACCGCGACGCCGCGCGCCTTCATCGGCGGCGCCTTGGCGAAGAACGCCGCGGTCTCGATCAGCGACTCGTAATCATCCACCAGGATCGCGCCGGCACGGCGGAACGCCGCGCGATAGGCGGCTTCCGATCCGGCGAGCGTGCCGGTATGCGACATCGCCGCCGCCGCGCCCTGCTCGCCGGTCGCCATCTTGAAGACGACCAGCGGCTTGTCGGCCTGCCACGCCATCTCGGCCGCCAGCAGCAGGCGCCGCGGATCGGCCATGCCTTCGAACACGCAGGCGATGGCGCGCGCAGGCCGGCTCCTCGACCAGGAAGCTGATGTAATCGGCCATGTCGACGTCGCAGGAATTGCCCGACGTCATCACATGGCTGAACGACACGCCGCGCACGCAGGCCTGCGCCAGCGTCATCCCCAGCGCGCCCGACTGGCTGATCAGGCCGATCGCATTCGGCCGCGGCGGCGGGATCGGCGTGATGCTCATGAAGGTCAGCTCGGCGCGCAGCGCCGCTGTTGACGATGCCGATGCAGTTCGGCCCGACGATGCGCATGCCGGTTCGCCCCGCGCGATCGTCGGCCAGCCGTTCCTGCTCGGCGATGCGCTCCTGCTTGCCGACCTCGGCGTAGCCCGAGGCGAACACGATCGCGCCGCCGACGCCGGCCGTCGGCGCAGTCGCGCACGATCTCCTCCACCGCCTCGCGCGGGGTGGCGATCACCGCGCAATCCGGCACTTCCGGCAGCGCGCCGACGGACGGATAGCAGGGCAGCTCGCCGATGCGGTCGTAGCGCGCGTTCACCGCATAGGTACGGCCGCCGAATTTCTCGAGATTGTTCAGCACCCGCTCGCCGAACGATCCGGCCCGCGTCGAGGCGCCGATCACGGCAACGCTCGCGGGGATTGAGCAGGCGCACAAGATCGGCATGGCGTAGACGGTGTTCCCGCGAGCAGGCCATCGCAGTCCCGATTGACGTTTCCTCGTCTCTCAACCATACTCACCGGTAGCAGGGCCAGCAAGATTGGCAGCGGGGAAATGCGATGTCGCTGTTCGATCTGACCGGGAAAGTTGCAGTCGTTACCGGTTCGACGAAGGGCATCGGCCGCGCCATCGCCGAGCGCATGGCCGAGCACGGCGCGAAAGTGGTGATCTCCAGCCGCAAGGGCGATGTGTGCGAAACTGTCGCCCAGGGCATCCGCGACAAGGGCGGCGAGGCCATCGCGATTCCGTGCCATGTCGCGCACAAGGAGCAGCTGCAGGCGCTGGTGGACGGCACCATCGCGCATTGGGGCGGCATCGACATCATGGTGGGCAATGCCGGCGTCAATCCGTATTTCGGTCCCGCCGCCGGCATGCCGGACGAGGCTTACGATCGCGTCATGAACGCCAATGTCCGGAGCAATTTCTGGCTCTGCAACATGGTCGCGCCGCACATGGCCGGGCGCGGCGGCGGATCGATCATCATCATCTCCTCGATCGGCGGGCTTGCGCGGCTCGCCGGTGCTCGGCGTCTACGCCATCTCGAAGGCGGCCGACATGCAGCTGGTGCGCAACGTCGCGGTGGAGTGGGGGCCGAAGAACGTGCGCGCCAACTGCATCGCGCCCGGCCTGGTGCGCACCGATTTCGCCCGCGCGCTGTGGGAGGACCCGGAGAACTACAAGCAGCGCACGCGCACCACGCCGTTGCAGCGCATCGGCGAACCGGACGAGATCGCCGGCGCCGCGATCTTCCTCGCCTCCGCCGCCGGCAGCTTCACCACCGGCCAGACCATCGTGATCGACGGCGGCACCACCGCCGGCGTCGCCGCCACAGACGATCAGACGTAGCCTCAGGAATTCCGCGACAGAGCCGCGCGCAGCCGTTCCGGTTCGACCGCGATCGCGACTCCCGCCCGCTCCTCCTGCAACTTCATCACCACGCGCGAATTCGCGACCTGCCCAGCCGCGACCGAGCGCCTCGGTCATCTCCTCCAGCGTCATGTTGGCCAGCCGCATCGGCACGCCGATCTCGCGGCCCAGCGCGGTTGCCAGCGACACGTCCTTGTGCGCCAGCTTCAGCGCGAAGGCCGGCGGATCATAGGTGCCGGGCAGGAACTGATCGACCAGCCCGTCGAAGCCGCCGCGCCGGCCGATCGCGCCCATGCGCACCGCTTCCCAGATCGCCAGCGGATCGACGCCCGCCTTCACGCCCATCGTGAAAACCTCGGCCATGCCGACGGTGATGATGTAGCCCGCGCAGTTGTGCACCAGCTTCGCGACCGACCCGGCACCGATCGGCCCGACATAGCGGGCCGCGTCGCCGATCGCATCCAGAACCGGCTTGCAACGATCGAACACCGCCTGATCGCCGCCGACCCAGATCGCCAGCTTGCCGCTGGCCGCGCCGCGCGGCCCGCCGCTGACCGGCGCATCCAGCATCGCCGCGCCACGCTCGGCGAAGGCCGCATGCACCTTGCGCACCATGCTCGGTGCGTTCGTCGACAGATCGAAATAGGCGCCGCCCGGCTTGATGCCCGACAGCAGCCCGTTCTCGCCCAGCGCCACCGCCTCCATCTCCGGCGGCCCGGGCAGGGAGGTGAAGATGATCTCCGCACCCGCGGCGACGGCGCGCGGCGTGTCCGCCCATTCGGCGCCGTTCGCCAGATGCGCCGCCGCCGCGTCGCGCCTGATGTCGTTGACCAGCAGCGCGTGGCCGGCCTTCTGCAGGTTGGCGGCCATGCCGGCCCCCATGATGCCGAGGCCGATGAACCCGATGCGCATGGCCGTTCCTCCCTTTCCCGCTGTTCAGGCCTACGGATTCTTCTCGAAGATCTCCTTGGCGATGTTGGCGCCCGACATGGCCGCCGGCCAGCCGCCATAGAAGGCGACATGCGTGATCATCTCGCTCAGCTCGTCCTTCGTGAGCCCGTTGATCAGCGCGCGCTCCAGATGACCGCGCAGCTGCTCGGGACGGTAGGTCGCGACCAGCACGGCGCAGGTGATCAGGCTGCGGTCCCGCTTCGACAGGCCCGGACGCTCCCAGATGTCGCCGAACAGCACGTTCTCGGTGACCTCGATCAGCTTCGGCACGGTGTCGCGCACACGATCCCGCGCCGCACTCGATGGGGTTTTGGACATGCGATCCTCCTTGTTCGGTGGTTCCCGTCATTGAAGGCCAGGTCGGCGAGCGAGTCCAATCGACGCGGCCCGCGATATCGACACGGCGCGCCGGCTTGCCGACAATGCCGGCGCAACGGAACGGAGAGCGACGTGGACGACCAAGCCGAAACGCCGGCGACACTGCTTGCGCGCATGGAACGGGCATCGCGGCGCATCGAAACGCCGTGCGGCCATGGTCACATGGTGTGGCGCAGCTGGGGCGAGGGCGCGCGTCCGCCGCTGGTGCTGCTGCATGGCGGCTACGGGTCGTGGCGGCATTGGGTCCGCACCATTCCCGCCTTCGCGATCGACCGCCAGGTGATCGCGCCCGACCTGCCCGGCCTCGGCAATTCCGCCCTTCCCGACAGCGACGGCTCACCGGAGGCGATCGCGGCGATCGTGCGCGACGGACTGCGCACCGTGCTGCCGCAGCGTGAACGTTACGATATGGCAGGGTTCAGCTTCGGCGGCATGATCGCCGGCAACGTCGCTGCGATCGATGGCGAGCACCTCCGAACGCTGACGCTGGTTGGGCCGGGCGGTCTGGGTGGCTCGCCATCGTCGGTGCAGCTTGTGCGGGTCGTCCTGCTGAGCGGCGAGGCGCGCCGCGCCGCGCATCGCATCAATCTCGAGCGTCTGATGTTCGCCGATCCATCGCGCATCGACGCGTTGGCGCTGGCGATTTAGGATTGGAACACACGCCACGGCCGCACGAAAAGCCGCCCGATGTCGCGCACGACGTCGCTGCGGACGGCGCTGGCGAACACGCGGATGCCGCTCAACGCGATCTATGGCGAGTTCGACGCGCCGGCCTATCCGCATCTGGCGGAGCGCGAGGCGACGATCCGCGCCGTGCGGCCGGACGTGGATTTCCGCATCATCAAAGGCGCCGGCCACTGGGTGGCGTACGAGGCGGCGGAGGAATTCAACGCGATGCTGCGCGGGATGCTGGACGGGTAGCGCGCGCGAGGCCGTCGGAGCAGGGGCGGCACGGATGCCGCCCCTGCTCCGATTGGTCGCTATCGGTTTATTTCGAGCACAGTTCCAATGCCGGGTTCGCCCGCCATAATGCGGGGCTCGACAATTTGGGCGCGCGGGTTGGACGTCAGTTCTGAATGGCACGGGACGAAGACGCTACGTCGCTCTCCTGCGGCAGCTTGCGAGCCGTCGGGAGCCGCCGTCAGACCACCTTGCCCTCGCGCAGCGCCGCGATGTCGGCCGCGGCGTAACCAAGCTCGCCCAGGATCGCATCGGTGTGCTCGCCCTGCTCGGGCGTCGCGCTGTGCGGACGCTCCATCTGCTGCGGCTCAGCTCCATCGCCTGGCCCACCACCTCCTCGTCGCCCAGGACTCGTGCGTGACGTGGCGCGTGACGTTCAGGTGCTTCACCTGCGGGTCGGCGAACACCTCGTTGATCCTGTAGATCGGCCCGCACGGCACCCCGGCCTGGTTCAGCCGCTCGATCCAGTCGGCGAGATTTGCGCGTGCGCGTCATTGCCTCGATCGCCGCGTTCAGCGCGTCGCGGTTCTCCGACCGTGCACCGCCCGTCGCGTATCGCGGGTCGGTCGCCAGTTCCGTCGCATCCAGCGCCTTGCAGCAGCGGACAAAAATCTCGTCGCCGGCGGCGGCGATGTTGATGTGGCCGTCCGCGGTCGCGAACACGCCGGTCGGGAATGCTGGTCGGATGGTTGTTGCCGGCCTGTCCCGGCACCTCCTTCGCGATCAGCCAGCGCGCCGCCTGGAAATCCAGCATGGCGATCTGCGCCGCCAGCAGGTTGCTCTGCACCCACTGGCCCTTCGCCCGACTGCTCGCGTTCCAGCAGCGCGATCAGGATGCCCATCGCGCAGAAGATGCCGGCGGTCAGGTCGGCGACCGGGATGCCCACGCGCATCGGCCCGCGCCCCGGCAGGCCGGTGATCGACATCAGTCCGCCCATGCCCTGCGCGATCTGGTCGAAGCCGGGCCGGTCGCGATAAGGCCCGTCCTGGCCGAAGCCGGAGATGCTTGGCATAGACCAGCCGCGAATTGATCTTGCGCAGGCTGGCGTAGTCGATGCCCAGCCGGTCCTTCACGTCGGGCCGATAGTTCTCCGACGATCACGTCCGACCGCTCGACCAGGCGCTTGAGGATGTCCAGCCCTTCGGGCGCCTTCAGGTTCAGCGTCAGGCTGCGTTTGTTGCGGTGGATGTTCTGGAAGTCCGGCCCATGCCGCTCGCCGCCCAGGCCGCTGTCGCCGCCGGGCGACCTCGATCTTGATGACATCGGCGCCCCAGTCAGCCAGCTGGCGCACCGCCGTCGGGCCCGCGCGCACGCGCGTCAGATCGATCACCTTGAAACGGGCAAGGGGGCCTTCGATCATGTCCGTTGTCCCAATCAGCGCAAAAACGGATTGCCGGCGCGCTCGGCGCCGATGCTGGAGCCAGGGCCGTGGCCGCAGACGAAGCTTATGTCATCGCCGAGCGGCAGCAGCTTCTCGGTGATGGACTGCAGCAGCGCGGCGTGGTCGCCATAGGGAAAGTCGGTGCGGCCGATCGAGCCGTGGAACAGCACATCGCCGACATGCGCGAAGCGATCGGCGGCGCTGTAGAAGACGACGTGGCCCGGCGTGTGGCCCGGGCAATGCAGCACCTGGAAGACATGCGGCCCAACGTTGACGGTATCGCCCTCAATCAGCCAGCGAGCCGGCGTGACGGCGCGGGCATCGGTCATGCCGAAGCCGCGACCCTGTTCGGCGAGCGCATCGAGCAGAAACTTGTCGCGCCGGTCCGGTCCTTCGATCGGCATGACGGCGCCCGGCGTCTTTCCTGCAACGCATCGCGCAGCGCGGCGGCGCCGCCGGCATGGTCGATATGGCCATGCGTCAGCAAAATCCTCTCGACCGCGATGCCGGTCTGTTCGATCGCATCCAGGATGCGCGGTACGTCGCCGCCAGGGTCGATCACGGCCCCGCGCTTCGTCGTCTCGTCCCAGAGCAGCGTGCAGTTCTGCTGAAACGCGGTGACCGGAACGATGGCGCCGCGCAGACTGCTCTCGGCCATCAGTGCAGCTTGGGCGCTTTGAGAAACGAGGCACGATCGGCCGATCGCACGGTCACCGAGACGACGCCGCTCGTCGCGCCGCAGCCGCAGCCGCACGCCGGCACCGGCGGCGCCGCACGCCCACACGCGCCGCCACAGCGACGCGAGGTCGGGTACCTCCTCGTCGCTGACCGAAACGATGATGTCGCCGACGCGCACCCCGGCCTGCTCGGCCGGACCGCCATCGGCCAGATTGACCGACCACGAGCGCGTCATCGCTCTCGGTCGCGTACATGCCAAGCCACGGGCGCGGCGGCTGACGCAGCTTGCCGTAGGTCAGCAGGTCGGGCAGCGCCGGCGCCAGGTAGCCGATCGGCACCACCATGTTCATGTCGAGCCGCCGACCCTTGCGGTCGCCCTGCTGCAGGATCAGCGAACCGATGCCCAACAGCTTGCCGTCGCTGCCGATCAGCGCGCCGCCGCCCCAGAACGGATGCGCGGGCGCGGTGAAGAACGCCTCGTCCAGCACGTACTCCCAGTAGCCGGCGAATTCCTGCCGCCCGACGATGCGCGTTTCGATGGCGTGATGCCGCCCGCCGCCTGCGGCGAAGACCGCCGGGTCGCCCACCTTCATGGCATCCGAATCGCCGATCTCCAGTGCCGGCAGATCGAGCCGGCCCAGCGCCTGCACCAGCCCGAAGCCGCTGGTCGGGTCCATCGCCAGCGCGTGACCGGGCACCGCGCGCCCATCACCACAAGCGATCCAAAGCGTCTCGGCCTCGGTGATCAAATATCCGATGGTGACCACCAGCCCGGTGTCGCGGATCACGACGCCGCTGCCGGCCCGCTCGGTGCCCAGCGATCCGGCGGTGAAGGCATCCGCCGGGACATACGACTTGATGCCGACCACGGCGTTCAACGCGCGCAGCAGATCGTACCCGTAATCGCTGGGATCGGGCTGCAGGTTGGGCGGGATCTCCCAGTCCTGGTTCTTCATGTGCCAAGCTTCATGGCTAGTCTCTTCGCTGCAAAGGTCATCATGGCGAAGGCCACCATGCGGTGATCCGCGTGCGGCCGTCGCACCGTGACCAGTGACGCAGAACCGGCCGCCGCTGTCCACTTGGGGATTATACCGGCTGTTGCGCCGCCCGGCGAATCGCGCCGCCGCGCGGGCGGGCGGCGGTTCAGACCTCGATCAGACGGCGGCGCAGTCCCTTCGCGACCGCCTCGGCGCGGTTGGCGGCGCCCAGCTTGGCAAATACCGCTTCCAGATGAAACTTCACGGTGTGCGCGGAAATGCCCAGCGCACGCGCGGCCTCCTTGTTGCTCTTGCCCTCGCCGATCGCCGTCAGGATCTCGATCTCGCGCGGCGTCAGCAGCGCCGGTGGCACGGCGTCCTCGGGGCAGCGAACGCGGCGGGAAATCGCGGGCGCGCACCAGCAGCCCGCAACGGCGGCGCGCAAGGCGGCATCGATCTGCGCGGCGCCGCGCCGCGCGCGGCAGCACGGCGGGCGATTTCGGCATCGGCGCCCCGCCCTCGCTGTCGCTCAGCACCAGGCCGGCAGGCCGCTGGCCGCGGTGCCACGTCCTCGCCGGCCAGATCGATCAGCCGGACATCGGCATCCGCCGGTCGGGCGCTGACGCTGTGGCCAGCTTCGTGCAGCAGTCGCACGAGCGAGCCGAGGCGTGTCGCGTCCTCGGCCTGCACGGCCACCCGCAGACCCCCCGCGACATCCCCTCGGAACGACCGCGAGAGGCCAGGGCGGCTCGGCTACGGCGAGCCCATTCGATGCCCGTGCGCCGTCCATGCGGAGGCATATCGGCCGCGCCTCAGGCGGCAGGGCGGGCGGCGACGGTCAGGTCGCGGTCTGCACTGCGCCGCCGCGCACCAGCCGGATCGCCAGGGCTTGCCGATGCGCTCGGCGCCGAGAGAGGCACGGAGGTGCGCAGGCCAGCATCGGCTGCTCGTCGAGCGTCGAGCAGGATGTCGCCCGGCATCAGGCCCGCCTGTTCGGCCGGGTCCGCCCGCCGCGATGCTGACGATCATGCGGCCCTGGTCCTGGCCCGGCCGCTTCGCGCAGCGCCGGCGGTACGCGTTACCGGCTGCAAGCCGACGCCCAGCCAGCCGCGCGCGATGCGGCCCTTCGGCCAGCAGCGGATCGAGCTGCGCGTCGATCGTTGCATGCGGGATGACCAGCACCTGACCGCGCGGCCCGGCGGCCGCCATGCCCAGCGCGTTGCCGGCGGCATCCACCACCAGCGCGCCCTCGGACAGCCGCCCGGCGCGCAGGTCGAGGCGGATCATCCGGTCGATGCGTCCGCCCGCCTGGCTGTGCCATTGCGGCCCGGTTTCGGCGATCACGCCGAACTGCGCGGTCGGCCCGCCATCGCCGTTGCTGCCCAGCACCAGCGCAGTGCGCCGACACGCGGCTCGGCGGCCGGCGGCGTCGGTCCGGCCGTGGCGATCGGCGCGGCGGTGCGCAGCACGGCCACGTTGGTGCCCGGATCGCGGCCGCGGCGGTGCAGCGCCCACCGTGCCGCCACCGGCGCACGTCAGCGTGTAGGCATCGCGCTCGGCCAGCGCCTGATCGGAGGTGACGACGATGTCGGCACGCCAGGCGATCGCATTCAGGCTGCGCCTATTGGCGGCCGCACGGATCGACCAGCAATGGCGCGGCGGCGGCGACGCGCGCGGCGATCGCGTCGGATAGGCCGGGCAGAAGATCGGTCACGCTCATCGCTCGTTTGCGCCTGAGGACTTCTGCATCTCCGCTTATATCGGCACTGGCCGGGACGTGAACCCGCGCGCGCGATTCACGCATCAGCCGGATGACCGGGAAGCCCCGCCGGCCGGATGGCCGGGATGCAGGTGGCGGGCAGCGGCAACCATTTCGGCGAGCCATGCCATTCGATGCAATTCTGCCACCCAGGATACCGGCATGCCGAGCCGCGACCCCTATTCCGCGCGGGTCATCGCGGCTTTCGAGCAGGTCGGGCCCGCCGTCATTCACGTTGCCGCGGAGTTCACGCCGCGATCCGCGCCGGCCGCGGCCGCATGCCGCGTGGCGGCCAGGGGTCCGGCGTGGTGTTCACCCCCGACGGCTACGCGCTGACCAACAGCCACGTCGTCAACGGCGCGCAGAGGCTGACGTCTCGCTCGGCGACGGGCGGCGGTTGCCGGCGAGCCCTGGTCGGCGACGATCCGGACACCGACCTTGCCGTGCTGCGGCTGGCCGGGTTCGGGTCTTGCCGCACGCCGCGCTCGGCAGCTCGGCGCGCCTGCGCGTCGGCCAGATGGTGGTCGCCATCGGCAACCCGTTCGGCTTTCAGGCGACGGTGACGGCGGGCATCGTCAGCGCGCTCGGGCGCACGTTGCGGGCGCGCTCGGGCCGGGCCATCGACAGCGTCATCCAGACCGATGCGCCGCTCAATCCGGGCAATTCCGGCGGCCCGCTGGTCGAGCGCCAGCGGCAAGGTGGTCGGCATCAACACGGCGATCATCGCCGCAGCGCAGGGCATCTGCTTCGCCATCGGCATCGACACGGCGATCGATGTCGCGACCCGGCTGATGCGCGACGGCCGGGTGCGGCGCGGCCGCATCGGCATGGCCGCGCAGACCGTGCCGATCGATGTGCGACTGGTGCGGGCGCATGGCCTGACGGTGGGGTCGGGCGCGCTAGTGACCGAGCTGACGCCGGATGGCCCGGCTGCCCTGGCCGGACTTGAGCGCGGCGACGTGATCGTGGCGATGGGCGGCCATCCGGTCAGCGGCACGGACGACCTGCATCGGCTGCTGACCGGTGAAACGATCGGCCAGGACCTGGCGCTCGATCTGCTGCGCCGCGCCGCGTTGCGGACGCTTGTCTGTACGCCCGGTCGAAGCCGCCGGCTGAGCGGGCTCGACAGCAGCCACCGAAATATCGGACATCTCTTCCGGCTCGATCTGCCGGGGGGACGCGCGATGATGGTGGCAGTGCGCTATCTGGTCACGGATGTGGAAGCGGCGCTGGCCTTCTATCGCGATGCGCTCGGTTTCGAGGTCAAACAGCAGTTCGGCCCCGCGATGGCCATCCTGTCACGCGGCGACCTACAGCTTTGGCTGGCCGGACCAGCCGCGTCAGCCTCGAAGCCGATGCCGGACGGGCGCGTGCCATCGCCGGGTGGCTGGAACCGTTTCGTTCTGGAAGTCCCGGATCTGGCGCAACTCGTGCAGAGCTTGCGGGATCGCGGCGCGGTATTTCGCAACGACATCATCGGGGGCCCCGGCGGCAGCCAGATCCTCGTCGAGGACCCTTCGGGCAACGTGATCGAACTGTTCCAGCCGCGCTAGATGTCGGGGAGCCTGCCTGGGGCGCTTGGCTCATGATCCCCAGTGTCCGGCACGGCGCGGCGGCAACAGTCTCGCCGCAAATCCCTGTTATCGATAACAACTGTGATCGATACCAATAAAGAATAAACTGGCCGCCGTGTGACCTATCTCACACGGCCCGGGCTGCCGACAAGGCTAAAGCATGGCGGAAGCCGATGCGTCGCCCGCACAGGTCAAGCGGATCAGCGACCGTCCAAAGGCTTCCGTGCTTGCCGCGACGGGCCGTTGATCCGCCACTGGCAAAATGTTCCCTATCCACACCAAAATCAGGAGGACGCCATGCTGAACGAAGATCTGAAGCCTGCCACAGCAAATCGAGTGCCGCGATCGCTGGCGCTGCGCGTGCAGCTGGCCGGCGCCGACACCTTCACGCCCATGCCCGTGCAGGTCGATAACGGAGACGAGGCCCGGTATGCGGACAAGTCGGGCACCTATACGAAGGGCGTACCGGCAGTCGCGCATCGGCGTGGTCGATCCCGCTGCCTATGGCACGTTCAAGGCCGCCCTGAGCAGTGGCGCCTTCGCCGACTTCGAGAAGATTACCTTGGGCGGCCCGCGCACCCTGAACGGTCCGCAAGGCGGCCTGGCTTTCTATCTGGAATGCCTGGACGGCAGCCAGTTCGTCGTGCCGCCGGCGCCCGCACTGGCCAGCGAGGCTTATGCGACGGAGCTGGTGGAACTCTACTGGGCCTCGCTGCTGCGCGATGTTCCGTTCACCAGCTACATTACCAATGCGACAGCGATGGACGCGGCGGTTGAATTGTCCTCGATGCCGACCTATGCGGGCCCGCGCAACGCTGCCGGGAATGTCACCCAGGACTTGCTGTTTCGCGGGCGCTTGGCCGGCGAGACGGACGGTCCTTACGTGTCGCAGTTCTTGCTTCAGCCGACGGCATTGGGATCGCTGCCGATCACTCAGCAATACATCACCAACAAAGCCGGTGTCGACTTCGTGACGAAGGCGGAATTCTTCCAGGCGGTGCAGAATGGCATAAGCACCAACCAGAACTTGACGCCGGTGCCAGCGCAATATCTGCACGATGGACGCGGATTTAGCGCTTACACCCACGATGACGTGCTCTACCAATCCTATTTCATGGCCTATCTCGTGCTCAATACGATCAACGGCGGAAACCCGGCTCCGCTGAACCCTGGCAATCCGTACATCGGCTCCAAAACAGAGAACGGCTTTGCCACGTTGGGCCAGCCGGATATCGCCGCCACTCTCGCCGCGGCGGCCGCGGAGGCGATCAAGGCCGTTTGGTACCAGAAATGGTTCGTGCATCTGCGCCATCGCCCCGAATTGGGTGGCGGCATCGTCCATCTCATGAAGACAGGGGCGGGCGGAACGATCCAGGGGCATGTCAGCAACACGGTCCTGGAATCGAAGGCACTGCAGAGCAGCTTCACCGCCAACGGCAGCTTCTTTCTGTCGCAGGCCTTCCCGGAAGGCTCGCCGACGCACCCGGCCTACCCAACGGGGCACGGGGCCGTCGCCGGCGCGTGCATCACCGTCCTGAAGTTCTTCTTCGATGGTGATTTCGTCATTCCGAAGCCGGTCGTGCCGTCGAGCGACGGATCGGCAATCACGGCCTATACGGCCCCCGTCGGTGAGCCGCCTTTGACCGTCAATGGCGAGCTGCACAAGCTGGCGCACAATATCAGCTTCGGTCACGGCATCCACGCGGGCATTCACTGGCGCAGCGACACCGACACCTCGATCGCGTTGGGCGAGGCGGTCGCGCTGAGCTATCTGCGCGACCGGGCGCGCAGCTACAACGAGCCCTTCAGCATCTCGCTGACGAAGATCGACGGTTCCAAGGTGACGATTTCCAATCCGTGAACTATCGAAGCCGGTTCGCCCGCCGGGCGAGCCGGCTTCGCGTTCGCCCGATCCCCATGCACAGGGCGATGGCCCGCATACGGAATATTACTCCTCCAGAGTGAGGTAATAATCCTGGTACTGCCCGCGCAGAGCGGTTTTCTGCAGCTTTCCCGTGGCGGTGTGCGGCAACTCGTCCACCACCAGGACGGCGTCGGGCAGCCACCATTTCGCGACCTTGCCCTCGTAGACCGCGCAGCACGTCCTCCGGCGTCGACGCTGCGGCCGGGCGCGGGCACCACCAGCAGCAGCGGGCGCTCGTCCCATTTCGGATGCCGCGCGGCGATCACCGCCGCCTCCGCCACGTCCGGATGCGACACCGCGATGTTCTCCAGCGTGATCGAACTGATCCATTCGCCGCCCGACTTGATCACGTCCTTCGAGCGGTCGGTGATCTCCATGAACCCGTCGGGGTCGATGGTCGCGACGTCGCCGGTGGCGAACCAGCCGTCCTCGTCCAGCGCGCTGCCCGGCGGGTCGCCGTAATAGGCGCTCGCACACCCACGGCCCGCGCACCAGCAGGTCGCCGAACGCCACGCCGTCCCAGGGCAGTTCGCGGCCCTCGTCGTCGACGATCTTCATGTCGACGCCGGACAGGACGCGGCCCTGCTTCAGCGCGCAGCTGCAGCGCGCCCGCCGCGTCCAGCCCGGCATGCGCGCTGCTTCGGCATGTTGTAGGTGCCGACCGGGCTGATCTCGGTCATGCCCCAGGCGTGCTCCACCGGCACGCCGTATTCGTCGGCGAACGCCTCGATCAGCAGCGGCGGGCAGGCCGAGCCGCCGGTCATGATGCGCTTCACCGTCTCCAGCCGCCGTGCCGTGGCGCGCAGATGCTGCAACAGGCCGAGCCAGACGGTCGGCACGCCGGCCGCCATCGGTGACGCGTTCCTGGTTCATCAGCGTCGCCAGGCTCGGCGCCGTCGAGATGCCGGCCGGGCATCACCAGCGCCGCGCCGGCCATCGCGCGCGGCATAGGGAGTGCCCCAGGCGTTGACGTGGAACATCGGCACCACCGGCAGCATGCGGTCGGTCGCGCGCAGCCCGAGCACGTCGGGCATGTTCGACGCCGTAGGCGTGCAGCAGCGTCGAGCGGTGGCTGTACAGCACGCCCTTCGGCCGGCCCGGTCGTGCCGGAGGTGTAGCACAGCGCGCTGGCGGTGTTCTCGTCGAACTCCGGCCAGGCGTAGTCCTCGTCGCGCCGCGTCCATCAGCGTCTTCGTAGCAGAGCAGGTCCATGCCGGCGGGCAACGCGATGTCCGGCATGTGCGCCGGCGTCGGTCATCATCACCACGGCGCGCACGCGATGCCGCGCGATCGCGGCGCGACGGCTTCGATCAGCGCGGCGAAGCTCGTTTCGGCGAACAGCACGCAGTCGCCGGCATGGTTGATGATGTAGGCGATGTCGTCGGGGGCAGGCGCGGGTTGATGGTGTGGCAGATCGCCTCCATGCCGGCGCGGCGTAGTAGAGCTCCAGATGGCGGTGAGCCGTTCCAGGCCAGCGTGCCGACCCGGTCGCTGGCGCCGACGCCGAGCGCGTTAGCACGCGCACGCAGGCGGCGGGCGCGGCGCTCGGTTTCGGCCCAGCTGGTGCGGTGGATGCTCGCCCTCGACGGTTTGGATACCATCTCGGTGGCGGCATGGTGGCGCGCGGCGTTGCCGGATGATCGAGATCGATCAGCGGCTGGTCCTGCATCAGATCCGAACATGGCACGTCTCCAACGCCCCGTCTTGCAGGGGGGCCGTTGCGCGGCCTCGCGTCACCGGCGATGATGGCGCGGTAGGCGCCGCTGCGCCGATCATAGACATACAATGCCGGATGTTTCACCTGGGCATGAATGAACGCCTTGATGCGCGGCGCGACCTCGTTGCGGAAGCGCCGGCCGTTGAACAGGCCGTAATGGCCGACGCCCGGCTGCTCCCAGTGCTCGCGCTTCGTCGTCGGGCAGGCGTGCGGCACAGCTTGTGCGCGGCGCGCGTCTGGCCGAGGCCGGAGATGTCGTCGCGCTCGCCCTCGATGGTCAGCATCGCGGTGCGCTCGATCGCGCCGGATCGACCGGTCGGCCGCGGTGCATGAACAGGCCGCGCGGCAGCAGATGCTCGTGGAAGACCGTGTGCGATGGTCTGCAGGTAGAAGTCGGCGGGCAGGTCCATCACCGCGCGGTATTCCTCGTAGAAGCGGCCGCTTGGACGGCGAGGCTCTCGCCGTCGCCCTGCACGAGATGCTGGAACATCTGCCAGTGCGCGCTCCACATGGCGGTCGAGGTTCATCGCCAGGAAGCCGGCGAGCTGCAGGAAGCCCGGATAGACCAGCCGCATGGAAGCCCGGGTGGCCGAACGGCACCGCGGTGGATGACGTTGCGCTGGAACCAGTCGAGGCTGTGCCGCTTGGCGAAGTTGTTGACCGCGGTCGGCCCCTCGCGCGTGTCGATCGGGCCGCCGATCAGCGTCATGCTGAGCGGCGGGGCGGCGCGTCTTGTCGCACGCGTTCATCAGCGCCACCGCCGCCAGCACCGGCACCGCCGGCTGGCAGACCGCGATGACGTGCGTCTCCGGCCCAGCATGCGCAGGAAGTCGATGATGTAGTCGATGTAGTCGTCGAGGTCGAAGTCGGGCCCGGCCACAGGGCACGTCGCGGGCATCGCGCCAGTCGGTGATGTAGACGTCGTGGTCGGGCAGGAATGCCTCCACCGTGCCGCGCAGCAGCGTGGCGTAGTGGCCCGACATCGGCGCCACCATCAGCACCTTCGGATCGGGCCGGCGGTGCCGCCCCGCCGGCATTTCGCGGCTGAAATGCTTGAGCGCGCACCACGGCAGGTCGAGCACCGTCTTCTCGGTGACCGCGACCGTCTGGCCGTCGACGATCGTCTCGGCCAGGCCGAAGCGTGGCTTGCCGAAGCGGCGCGTCATGTGCTCGAAACTGTCGAGCACGGCGGCGGTGAAGCGTCCTGCCGCGGTTTCGCGGAGTGGATTCTCCGGCATGTCGAGCAGGGACAGCGCGCTGCCGGCTGCGACCCGCATTGGAGTTAGCGCAAGGCGCTGCAACTCATAGTGGTGATAGAGCATGACGACGTTTCCGGAGGTGGGTTACATTTGGCTGCGGACGAGCATCTTTCCTCAATCAATACACGCCAAACGCGAAATTTCGACTAAAATCCCGTTATTTGAGCCAATCCGCGCGAATCGTAGTCAACACCCCCGGGCACGCAATGACAAGTCCGCCAGAAAATTCACGTCAACAAATTGCGGCACCGGCAACGGCTACCGGATCGGTTCAGCCCCCGTGATATCCCATCAAGGCGCCGCGGCCAGTTCGGTTGCAGCAAGCCTGCCCGGCGTCTCGGGCGTGGCTCGCCGCAGCGTCAGCTTTTCGTCGTGATGGGCCGCGACGCTCGGCCGGTGCGCGATCGAGATGATCGTGGTGTCGGGCAGGCGCTGCTTGAGGATCCTGTACAGCTCCGTCTTCGGATTCCGGATCCAGGCTGGCGGTGGCCTCGTCCAGGAACAGCCAGTCCGGCTTGGCCAGCAGCGCGCGGGCCAGCGCCATGCCGCTGCTGCTCGCCGCCCGACAGCCGCTGCGGCCAGTTTTCGTCCTCGATCCAGCACGCGGACCAAGCTGCCGGCAGCCCGGCATCGGTCAGCGCCTGCGCATAGGCTCGGCTGCGTCGATAGGTCTCGGCCGGCTGCGGGATAGCTGATCACGTGGCGCAGCGTGCCGAGCGGGATGTAGGGCCGCTGCGGCAGGAACAGCGTGCTCGCCGCCGGCAGCTGCACGCGGCCGCTGCCGAACGGCCAGATGCCGGCGAGGGCGCGGAACAGCGTCGACTTGCCGGACCCGGACCGGCCGGTGACCACCACCGAATGGCCCGGCTGCAGCGCGATGATCGGCATGCTCCAGCAGCTTCGCGCCCGTCCGGCAGCGCCAGCGTCAGGTCGTGCAGCTGCACGCGTGCCGTCCGGCGGTCGCCGCGCTCGCAGCAGCCTGTGCCGGCGGCGGCGCGCGCCGCGACGATGGCGCGGTGGAACGTGGTCAGACGCTCGACGGTGGCGCGCCAGTTCGCCAGCGAGGCGTACAGCATCGACGAACCAGGACAGCGCGCCCTGCACCTGGCCGAACGCGCCGGCGGTCTGCATCAGGCCGCCCAGCTGCATCGCGCCGGCGAAATAGCGCGGCGCGGCGACGATGATCGGGAAGATCACCGCGACCTGGCCGTAGCCGGCGATCAGCGAGTTCAGCAGCTTGGTCCGCCGCATGATCGCCCACCAGTTGCCGATCACCGCGCCGAACCGGTGCGCGCAGGTCACGCTTCTCCTCGTGCTCGCCGCCGTACAGCGCGATGCCCTCCATGTTCTCGCGCACCCGCACCAGGGCGTAGCGGAAATCCGCCTCCACCCGCTGCTGGCGGAAGTTCAGTGCCGCCAGCGGCCGGCCGACCAGATGGGTCAGCAGCGTGCCGATCGCCGGCATAGACCAGCGCCACCCAGACCATGTAGCCGGGGATGCTGATGCCGAACAGCGGATAGCGCCGGACAGGCCCCACAGGATGCCGACGAAGCTGACCAGCGAGACGATGTTGGACAGCAGGCCGAGGCCGAGCGACAGCGTGTTGTCGATGAAGTCGCGCAGATCCTCGGCGATGCGCTGGTCGGGGTTGTCGGTGCCGATCGCGGCGCGGTCGGTGGTCAGGCTGATGCGGTAATAGGCGCGGTCGGCCAGCCACTCGTCCAGGAAGTGCCGCGGTCAGCCAGCGCCGCCAGCGGATCTGCAGCCACTGGTTCAGATAGATGCTGTAGACCGCGACGACGATGTAGACCGCGGCGATCTAGCAGAAGCCCGGCATCAGGCCGCTGGGCGTGTGGCGGTACACAGAACAGCAGGTCCGATGAACGCGCGCCAGTCCTTGTCCTGCAGCGCGTTGTAGAACTCGCGGTTCCAGAAGTTCAGCATGCACGCTCATGCCGACCAGCGCCAGATTCAGCGCGATGATCGCGACCAGCAGGCCCCAGGCCGACCATCTCTCCTCGGAGCGTAAGTAGGGCCTGGCCAGCCGCCAGGCGTCCTTCAGGAACGGGCCGAGACCACGCATGCGGGCATCATCTTTCGTTGGATGGTTGAGGGCGGCATCGCAGCGCGGCGAGCCAGGCGTCAACGCGCGCGCGGTTCACGCCGAGGTCGCCATGCCCGTAAACGCTGCGCGAATACAGCACGAGGCTGGCCATGTCCGCCGGGGCGGGGTCGACCTGGGCGGTCACCAGGTCGGGGAAATTGAACACCGCGCTGCGGACCACCTAATGGACCTGGCGAGCCGACGGATAGACGGCGGCCCGGTAGGTGCGCGGCTCATGCAAGGCCACGGTCTCGACCGTCGCGAACAGCCGGTCGGCGGGCACTTTGTAATCCGGCGTGACGATGTCCGGCGTGGGGCTGAAGCCGGCCGGCGCGGCGAGGGCGGTGTTCGGCGTCGCCGGGCGCTCGATATGCGCCATGTCGATCAGCGGCGGCGGCGGCAGCCCAGCCGCGCCGGCGTAGCCGCAGGCCGGCATCATCAGGCCCACCAACCAGGCGAGTGGGTTCATGCGCCGGGGCCATCCGGTGGGCCATCCGGTGGGCCACCCCTTGGGCCCTCAACCGGGCCGCCGGCGCTGTCCCGCCGAAGGCGAAGCCGGATGACGCCACGCATCGCATCCGGGGCCACCGGCCGCCCCTTGCGCAGGATGTCGATCCGGCCGGCGGCCGCCAGGTTTGCGGCTTCGCGGCGCACTTTGGCCATCAGGCCACGCCAGTCGGTGTCGAGCGCCCGCGCGACGTCGCTCGGGCAGATCGACCGGTCAGGGCCACGCGCCGCGGTCTGGCGCAGGATCTCGGCGGCGATCGGCGGCGCGATCATGTCACAATCGCCGGTCGCTCCGCCCGTCATCCGTGCATGCGAAGCGCCGCCTCTCCCACGGGGCGGGAAAGCTGGCGGCCCGTCGCAGCGGCGACGGGCGGGGCAGGGAACCAGGCACGCATGAGCCGCACATGGCAAGGAACCCCGGTCCCGGCAAGTCGGAAGGGCAAGCCAGAGGGGCAAGCCAGAGGGGCAAGCCAGAGGGGCAAGTCGGCGGGGCAAGTCGGCGGGGCAAGTCGGCGGGGTAGGTCGGCGGGGCAGGTCAGCCGGCGAACTGCTCGCGGATGCCTTCGGCCGGGATCGGGCGACCGAACAGATAGCCCTGACCCAATCCGCGCCGATCCGGGCGAGGAAGCTCGCGCTGGGCCTCGTCTCGATCCCCTCGGCGACGGCGGTCAGTCCGACGACATGGGCGGCTTCGACCACTGCGCGGACGATGGCGGCGTCCTCGGTGCTGTCAGGCAGGCCGCGCACCAGAGCGCGGTCGATCTTGAGCGTGGTCAGGGGCAGGCGGCGGAGCATGGCGAGGCTCGCAAAGCCGGTGCCGAAATCATCCAGCGCCAGACCCACGCCCATGTCGCGCAACGCCGCCAGCATGAACAGGGAGTCATCGTCGACGCCAAGCAGGATCGATTCCGTCAACTCCAGCTCGAGCCGTTCCGGCGCCAGACCCGACGCCTCGATCGCGGCGGCGACATGGGACGGAAAGCCGGCGTCCAGTACCTGGCTCGGCGAAACGGCGACTGACAGGGTGGCGGTCTGGTCGGGCCACGATGCAGCCTCGGCGCAGCCGGCGGCGAGCACCCAGGCGCCGATCGGGCCCATCATGCCGACCTGTTCGGCCAACGGGATGAAGCGTTCGGGCGGAATCAGGCCGCGCTTGCGGTGCGGCCAGCGGATGATCGCCTCGGCGCCGACAATCGTGTCGTCGGTCAGCGAGACGCGGGGCTGATAGTGCAGAACGAGCCCGCCGGTCGCCACGACCTGACGCAGATCCTGCAGCAGACGACGGCGATCCTGCGCGTCGGCCCGCGCCTCGATATCATCCAGGTTGGCATCCCGCCGCCGCGGAGCAGGACGTTCAAGCACGGCGGTCGCGTCCTGGTCGATGTCGGGCCGGCAATTCCGTGAGCGTCACCTGGTATCCGATCCTGTCCCGCTGCGTGAGATTGCCATGCAAACGGTTAGCATCCGCTTAACCGGCGTCGCATTTACGAGCGCGGCGTCACACGGCAAGGGACTGCGGTCAGTCACCGGGCCTCGATCACGCAATTGCGCGCATGGCGGGACGCGATCGGGCCTGGGCGGGCTTAAGCCAGGGCGCGCTCCAGCAGCCGCACCGAATGGATCGCCGTCCGGCCCGCCAGATCGGCGATCTGGTGGCGGCAGGACGTGCCGTCGGCGACGATCAGTCCTCGGCGGCGGCGGCGCGCACGGCGGGCAGCAGCCCCGCCTCGGCCATGGCGCTCGAGACAGCTCTGGGTCTCCGCCTGGTAGCCGAACGCGCCGGCCATGCCGCAGCAGGACGAGGCGATCGGCCGCACCGTCAGCTCCGGCACGCGCCGCAGCGCGGCCAGCGCGTCGGGGAAGGCGCCGAACGCTTTCTGGTGGCAATGGCCGTGCACATGCGCCACCGCCGGCACTGGCGCGCAGCGCCAGCGTCGGGCTGCGTCTTGCGCCAGGAACTCGCTCAGCAGCATCGCGCGGCCGGCCAGCGCGTCGGCTGCGGCGCCCGGCAGCAGCGCGCGGATATTCGTCGCGCAGCGTCAACAGGCAGGACGGCTCCAGCCCGATCACCGGCAGCTCGCCGGCGCAGGCGTCCAGCATGCGCGCGGGCTTCGCGCGCGGGCGCGGTCGACCATGCCGGCGGCGAGGTAGGTGCGGCCGCAGCACAGCGGCCGGCCCGGCGGCCGGCGGGCATCACCACGCGGTAGCCGGCGGCGCCGCAGCACGCGCAGCGCGGCGCGCAGGTTCTCCGGCTCGAACTAGCGGTTGAAGGTGTCGGCCAGCAGCATCACCGTGCCGCCGGCGCGGCCGGCCGGGCGGCGTCGGCCTCCGCGTCGCGGAAGGCGTCGCGCCGCCAGGCGGGCAGGCGGCGCGATCGGCCGCCAGGCCAAGCCGCTGCTCGGCCAGGCGGCGCAGCGCCGGGATGCGGTTGCGCAGGTTGGCCAGCGGCGCGCAGCGCGGCCAGCGTGGGCGCAAGCCGGGGCAGTTCGGCGACCAGACGCTCGCGCGCGGCGCCACGCCGTGCCGGTCGGCGCGCGCGGCCAGCACCTCGATCTTCATCTTCGCCATGTCGACGCCGGTCGGGCATTCGCGCCGGCAGGCCTTGCAGGAGACGCAAAGTCGCATCGCCTCGGCCAGCGCGTCGGACGCCATCGCGTCGGCGCCGAGCTGGCCGGTCAGCGCGAGCCGCAGCGTGTTGGCGCGGCCGCGCGTCAGATGCGCCTCGTCGCGGGTGACGCGGAAGCTCGGGCACATCACGCCGGCATCGAAGGCGCGGCAGGTGCCGTTGTTGTTGCACATCTCGACCGCGCCCAGCATGCCGCCGAGCGGGCCGGGATGGTCGGACCAGTCGAGCTTCGGCATGAAATCGGCGACCGGCGCGTAGCCGGGGCCGTAACGGAACAGCGTGCGGTCATCCATGCGCGGCGGATGCACGATGCGGTCCGGGTTCAGCATGCCGGTCGGGATCGAAGGCGTCCTTCACCGTTTCGAAGGCGCGCACGATGCGGCCGCCGAACATCGTCTCGTGGAACTCGCTGCGCACGATGCCGTCGCCGTGCTCGCCGCTAGTGCGAGCCCTTGTATTCGCGCACCAGGGCGAAGCATTCCTCGGCGATCGCGCGCATCGTCGCGATGTCGGTCGGGTCCTTCATGTTCAGCACCGGGCGGACATGCAGGCAGCCGACCGAGGCATGCGCGTACCAGGTGCCCTTGCGTGCCGTGCCGCTCGAACACCGCGTTCAGCCGCTCGGTGTAGTCGGCGAGATCGTCCAGATCGACGGCGCAATCTTCGATGAACGAAACCGGTTTGCCGTCGCCCTTCATCGACATCATGATGTTGAGCCCGGCCTCGCGCACCGCGGCGATGTCGGCCTGGAAGCCGGCGTCGATCGCGCGCACCACGGCGTCCGGATAGCCGAGATCGGCCATCAGCGCTTCCAGCTCGTCGAGTTTGGCCAGCAGCGGCGCGTCCTCGTCGCCGTGGAATTCGACGATCAGCAGGCTGTCCGGCTCGCCGATCAGCATCTGCTCGATCGTGGCGCGGTAGATCGGGATGGCGCGGCCGAGATCGATCATCGTGCGATCGACCAGTTCCACCGCCTCGGGATCGAGGCCGACGATGTGGCGCGTCGCCTCCATCGCCGCGCGGAAGGTCGGGAACTGGCAGATGCCCAGCATCTTGCGCGGCTTGATCGGATGCAGCGTCAGCTCGATCGCGGCGGAGAACGCCAGCGTGCCTTCCGATCCCACCAGCAGGCGCGCCAGGTTGTCGCGCCCGCCGCGCGCGCGGCCGGCGTCAGCGCGTCGATATTGTAGCCGCCGACGCGGCGGAGCTGCTTGGGGAAGCGCGCCGCGATCTCCTCGGCCTCGGCCGCGCCCAGCGCGCGCAGCCGCTGGATCAGCGTCGGCAGATCGCGCGGGCATGTCGGCGCCGAGATTGTCCGGCAGCGCGCCGAAGCGATGGCGGCGTGCCGTCGGCCAGGATGGCGTCGATCGCGGGGACGTTGTCGGCCATCAGCCCGTAGCGGATGGATTTCGAGCCGCAGGAATTGTTGCCGGCCATGCCGCCGATGGTGCAGCGCGCATGGGTGGAGGGATCGACCGGAAAGAACAGCCTGTGCCGCGCCAGCGCCGCGTTCAGCTGGCCGAGCACGACGCCCGGCTCGACCGTGGCGCGTGCGGGCATCCGGCATCGACATGCAGGATGCGCCGCAGATATTTCGAAGTATCGATCACCAGCGCGCGGTTGACGGTCTGGCCGCACTGGCTGGTGCCGCCGCCGCGCGCCAGCACCGGCACGCCGGCCTCGCGCGCGATCGCCATGGCGGCGGCGACGTCGTCGATGGTTTCGGGCACGATGACGCCGACCGGCTCGACCTGGTAGATCGAGGCGTCGGTGGCATAGCGGCCGCGGCTGGCGCGATCGAACAGCACGGCGCCGCGTTGCTCGCGCTGCAGGCGGGCGGCGAGGGCGGGATCGCCCAAGGTCACGGCCATCGGTTACTCCCCCGGGCTTCGCGGGAGTGTGCGCGGCGGTGGTGCAGGGTCAAGCCGCCGCTCAGCCGATGGGAGGAAGGTGTGTTGCGAAGGCATTTGACGGGGCGTTTCGGTGTGCCGGTCCTCGTGTTGCTGGCCAGCGGCTGGCTCGGTCTGGGGTCCGCGCAGGCAGCGGACGTGCCGCTCGACGATCCCGCGCTCTATCAGGCCACGGCCGTGGTGACCGGCACCGACATGCGCCAGCGTCCGCTGGGCTTCGCGGAATGCTTGAAGGAGGTGCTGGTGAAAGTCTCCGGCGCACCGCGGCTCGCCGACGACCCGGCCGTCGCGGCCCTCGCCGAGCATGCCGAGACGCTGGTGGCCGGCTTTACCTATGTCGATCCGCGCGCGTGGATTTTGCACCACGACGACCAGGGAACCTATGACCGATCGTACCGAGCTGACGGTTCGCTTCGATCCGGCCAAGATCGACGCGGAACTGGCTCGGCTGGGCGCGCCACCGTGGCGGGGCAAGCGGCCCTTGTTGACCCCGATCATCATCGTACGCCGCAACGAGACGCCGTATCTGCTCTCCGCCGACACCCCACGTGGGGTCGAGATGCGACAGGCGATCGTGCAGATGGCAGCCAGCTATGGCGTCGGCGTGCACTTCCCGGCCGACGACGACCTGGCGGCCTGGGGCGTCGGTCTGGTCGGGCCGCCGGCGCCACTCGGCGCGCCCGACCCCGGTCAGGTGCGGATCACCGGCTCGCTGAACTGGAACGTGAAGGCGCTGGGTTGGGTCGGCACCTGGCAGGTGCGCCTGGATGGCGTCGCGCACGACTGGCAGATCAGCGGCGTCGGCTACGACCAGGCCTTTGCCGACATGGTCCGTGGCGCCGTCATGCTGGTGCATGGCACCGGGACGCCGTGAGCGGTCATCGGTGGCGACCGCGCTCCATGATCTCCAGCGCGTATTCGCGGCAGCTCATCCCCGGCGCCTCCGCGCGCTCCATGCGTACGTCGATCCCTCCGCTACCGAGACCTGCACTTATGTTGTGGCAGTCACCTGGCGTTAACGCGCGTTTCTGTCTTTACGCGTTGCGCTATCAAGATGAAACTTGTTGCCATGACGACGACGCTCGCCGCCCAACTCGATCGCGCGCTCGGCGATCTGCCGCGCGCCTTTCCGGGCCCCGGCGGCGCCGTCGCCGTGCTGCGCGAGGGCGAGGTGCTGGTCCGCCACGCCTGGGGCTGGGCGAATGCCGAGCGGCGCATCCCCTTCACGCCGCGCACGCTGTTCCGCATGTGCTCGATCACCAAGCAGTTCACCTGCGCCCTGGTGCTGGACGCCTTCCCCGATCCCGTCGGTGCTGGACGCGCGACGTGCGCGCGCGCCTGCCGCGGCTGGCGCAGGCGGCGCCCGACGCGCGCTGCAGCTCTGCCACAACCAGTCGGGCCTGCGCGACTACTGGGCGGTGGCGATGCTGCACGGCTCGCCCGCCGAGGCGCCGTTCGGCGACGCCGAGGCCGCCCGCGTGATCGGCGGCGACGCGCACGCTGCAGTTCGCGCCGGGCACGCGCTTCTCCTACGTCAACCAGAACTTCCGCCTGCTCTCGGACATCCTGCAGGAGCGGCACCGGCCGCAGCTTCGCCGAGCTGCTGCGCAGCCGCGTCTTCGACCGCGCCGGCATGGACGAGCGCCTTCCTCGCCGCCGATACGCGCGCCATGCCGGACGGCACCGAGGGCTATGAGGGCACGCCGGCCGGCGGCTTCCGCGCCGCGGAGAACCGCATCCTGTGGACCGGCGATGCCGGCCTCGGCGCCCGCCTCGACGACATGATCGCCTGGGAGCGCCACATCGACGCCGACGCGCGACGACGCCGACGCCGCTCTACGACGCGGCTGTCGCGCGCCGGTGACCTTCGCCGACGGCGCGCCGGCCGACTACGGTTTCGGCCTGAGCCGCGGCGACGCGAGCTGGGCCGCGCCGTCACCGGCCATGGCGGCGGGCTGCGCGGCTGGCGCAGCCATCGGCTCTATGTGCCCGCCGAGCGGGTCTCGGTCGTGGTGATGTTCAACCACCTGTCCGATGCGCACGAGGCCGCGCTCGACCTGCTGGCCGCCGTGCTGGGCGAAGAGCGCCCGCCGCGGCCGGCACCTGCGTCCCGCCGCCGGACTGGCTCGGCGCCTATATCGAGCCCGAGACGCGGCCTTGCCGTGCGCATCGAATGCCGGCCGGGCGACGGGCAGGGTGCGGCTGCGCTACGGCCATCGGCCCGAGCGTGCTCGACCTGCAGGCCGACGGCACGGCGCGGCAGCGGTACGGCACGCGGCCTGCGGCCGGGCGAGGGCGGGCTGTGGATGGACCGGCCGCAGGACAACCAGAGCTCGCGCCTGCGTCCCGTGCCACGGCGAGGCCGACCGCGGACGTCGCCGGGCGCTACCGCTGCGACGAGCTGGACGCCGAACTGACCGTCGCCGATGCCGGTGGCGTGCTCTACGGCGGCTTCTCCGGATTCCTGGGCCAGGGGCGCATGGAGCTGCTCGCACCCGGTCGGTCCCGACGTCTGGGTGCTGCCGTGCCCGCGCGCGCTCGACCACACGCCGCCGGGCGACTGGACGCTGGCTTCCGGCGCGACGCCGGCGGCGCCGTCGATCGACGTCGAGGTCGGCTGCTGGCTCGCCCGCCGCCTCACGTATCACCGCGTGGACTGACCCCCTTCGGGGTCGAGCCCTTGGGGTCGAGCCCTCTGAGGGCGGCTGCCGCCCGGCCCACACTCGCATTTCACCCCGAGGTGGGAGACTGTGATGGCTCATCATCACGCCGGCCGGCATTTCCTGCAGATCCCCGGCCCGACCAACGTGCCGGACCGCGTGCTGCGCGCCATCGACAACCCGACGATCGACCATCGCGGCCCCGAATTCGGCCGCCTGGGCACGCGAGTCCTGGCCAACCTGCGAGCGCGATCTTCCAGACCAGCGGGCCGGTGGTCGATCTACCCGGCCTCCGGCACCGGCGCGTGGGAAGCGGCGCTGATCAACACGCTGTCGCCCGGCGACACGCGTGCTGATGTGCCGCACCGGCTGGTTCGCCACGCTGTGGAAGGAGATGGCGGAGCGGCTCGGCTCGAGCCGGTGTTCATCGACACCGACTGGCGGCGCGGCGCCGATGTGGCCGCGATCGGCGCCGCGCTGCGCCGACGATCGCGCGCACCGCGATCAAGGCGGTCTGCGTCGTGCACAACGAGACCTCCACCGGCTGCACCAGCCGCATCGACGAGGTGCGCGCGCGCGATGGACGCGGCGAAGCATCCGGCGCTGCTGATGGTCGACACGATCTCCTCGCTCGCCTCGATCGACTACCGGCACGACGAATGGGGCGTCGACGTCACCGTCGCCGGCTCGCAGAAGGGGCTGATGCTGCCGCCCGGGCCTGTCGTTCAACGCGATCAGCGACAAGGCGCTGGAGGCGGCCGAGACGGCGCAGACTGCCGCGCAGCTACTGGGACTGGCGGCCGATGCTGGCGGCGAACAAGACCGGCTACTTCCCCTACACGCCCGGCACCAACCTGCTGTACGGCCTGAACGAAGCGCGTGAAGATGCTGCTGGAGGAAGGCCTGGACAACGTCTTCGCCCGCCACGACCGCCACGCCGAGGCGACCCGCCGCGCGGTGCGCGCCTGGGGGCTGGAGATGCAGTGCGCCGAGCCGCGCGCACTACTCGTCGTCGCTGACCGCGGTGCGCGTGCCGGAGGGCCACAGCGCCGACGCGCTGCGCGCGACGATCCTGGAGCGATTCAACATGAGCCTGGGCAACGGGCTCGGCATTCTGAAGGACCGCGTGTTCCGCATCGGCCATCTGGGCGATTTCGGCGACCTGCAGCTGGTCGGCACGCTGGGCGGGGTGGAGATGGGCCTGCGCGTCGCCGGCGTGCCGCACAAGCCCGGCGGCGCGCAGGCGGCGATCGACTATCTGGCCGGCAACGCCTGAACTCCCGACGGAAGCAGGTTCAGCTGCCGGACACGTATGACGCCAGACGCTCGCGCGGCGGGCAGTCGAGCCGGCGTCCACGGCCTCGCGCCGCCGTCCCCAGCGCTGGCGCTGCGGATGGGCAGCGGCGAGGTGGCGCAGTAGCTGAAATGCCAGGATTTTGGTGCCCGGCGCGACGGCTCGATCTGCATCGAATGAACGGCGCTGTTCGGCACGCGGCAGCACCAGCGGCATCGCCGCAGATCACCGTGCCGATGCGCCCGTGCCACAGCCGTCGGCAGCAGCTATCCAGCACCGCGCGTCGCCCTCGACGCACGCGCCCGCCCGGCATCGGCGCAGATGCCCGGTCATGCCGGGCCGTTCTCGACCACGAACAGCCGGTCGCCGGGCACGCCGAGCGCAGCAGCGCCCCGGCCGACGACGCCTGTGCCGGCGCCCAGTTCGAGCACGATTTCGTCAGCCGCCCTGGAACGGACCGGCGATACGAGTGGGTCGCACAGCGCCCGCGACGAAGGGACCACCGAGCCCATCTGCAAAGGATCGGCGAGCCACCGGCGAAAGAACATTCCTGGCTTCGGCGCCCCGCGCTTTGTTGTCGGGGTCCTGAACTCGGCGCCGGAGCGGATCGTCTTCAGCAGGTCCTCTGTTATTCTGCTCATGATTCCGGCGATGATTAAGGCATTACACCTCTCAACCGTAAGCCTAGACCCCCAGGGCCGCAATTTCAGCGATTTATTGGGGGCCAGCGTCGGACCGGTTTCCCGCCGCAGCATGCCGAAGACATCTTCGATCCGACCGGTCGGCCGCGCCGCCCTGACCTGGACTCGGCCGTTCGGCAGTTTCTCCAGTTCTAACCGCTCACCCGGCCGGACCCTTAGGTGCTGCAGGACATCCTTGCGAAGTGTGACCTGCCCTTTGGCGGTGACCGTCAGTGTGCTCATGGGCTGCCCCCATCGTGTCCAGAGGCACGTAAGGTGAAACCGCCTTACTGACAAGGGCTGGCCGCAATTGCGCGATTTCCGTCACAGGGTCGAGGTGGCGGCCGGCTGTGGGACGCCAGACGCTGGCCGGCGGGAAATTGAGCGGCGTCCAGGCCGTCCCGCCGCGCTTCCAGCCGGTGCCCGCTCTGAAACGGCAGCGGCGAGGTGCGCAGTAGCTGAAATGCAGAAAACCCCGTCCCGGCGCCACCGCCTTCGATCGCATCGATGAAGCGGCGCTGCTCGGCGCGCGGCAGCAGCACCAGCGGGATGCCGCAGATCACCGTGCCCCCTTGCCATGCCAGCGGCGCGGCAGCAGGTCCGGCAGGCTGCGCGCATCGCCCTCGATCACCTGCGTGCCGGGCAGCAGTGCGCGCAGATGCGCGGCCATCGCCGGGTCGATCTCCACCACCACCAGCCGATCCGCCGGCACGCCGCCCCGGCGCAGCGCGCGGCTGACCACACCGGTCCCGGCACCCAGCTCCAGCACGATCTCGTTGGGCTCGCGCACCGTATGGCGAACGATCCGCCGGCACAGCGCGGGCGAGGACGGCACAACGGAGCCCATTTGCAACGGGTTTGCGAGCCAGCGGCGAAAGAACATGACCGGATTGGCGCCCGCCAGGGCCGCCTCCCGCGCCTCGACTTCGACTGATGAACGCATCGTCTTGAACATATTTGTCATGCTTTTGTCATATGTTCCACGGCTTCATTCAGGCGCCACATGAGGTGTAGATGAAACCATGATTCGACGAAAGCCCGGTCAGGCGGCAACCGGCGGCCGAGCCAGCCCGGGCCGATCGCCGTGCTGATGATCGACGTCGATCACTTCAAGCTGGTGAACGACGACCATGGTCACGGCGTCGGCGACCGGGCGCTGCAGGCCGTCGCAGGCGCCTGCGGGCCAATACCCGCGTCCTCGATTCCGTCGCCCGCTATGGCGGGGAGGAATTTGCCGTGGTGATGCCGGCCACCGACCGGCCGGAGGCGGCGCTGCGCGGGCGAGCGGTTGCGGGCGGCGGTCGAGGCGCTGTCGTTCGAGCCGCAGCTCGGCCGCTGCTGCCGCCTGACCGTCAGTATCGGGCCGCCTGTCGACCAAAGCCGGACCATGCACGGCGGAATCGCTGCTGCTGACGGCCGACCGAGCCCTGTACGATGCCAAGCGCAAGGGCCGCAACCGCGTCGTCCACGCCCTGGTGGCATAAGCAGGGCGACGCCGCCCGGGCCGCGCTACTTGATCTTGGCTTCCTTGAACGCGACGTGCTTGCGCGCCACCGGGTCGTATTTCTTCAGCTCCATCTTGCCGGTCTGCGCGCGGGCGTTCTTCTTGGTGACGTAGAAGTAGCCGGTGTCCGCGGTGGACACGAGCCTGATCTGGATGGTGTTCGTCTTGGCCATGGCGTGATCCTCGGAAGCGGCGGAAAATGCGCATCCGCCGCCGAGGTCAAGACCGGTGCACTTATTGCCCGGTTGAGCACCGGCAGCAGCGCGGCGGCATAGGTCGGCCGGATTGGCGATGCACGCTGCGCGCGGCCGCCAGGTCGGCGTCGCGGCCCTCGGCGGCCGGGCAGGCGCTGCGGAGCGCCAGCACCTCCGCCGGCGGCAGCGGCGCGCGCGCGGCGCGGTGGCGCGCGATGGCGTCCTGCATCGGCTGCACGCCCTCGGCCAGCGCCGCAAGCTGCCGCTGCAGCGCCGCCTCGCCCAGGCTGGTGCAGACCTGCGGCAGCACGCCCAGCCCCTGGATCGGCCAGCCGCCGGGCGCCAGCACGCGGCTCCAGGTGACGAACAGCTCGCCGCCGTCGGGCAGCGGGTCGATGGTCTGCACCAGGCCCTTGCCGAGCGTCGCGCTGCCCACCACCACCGCGCGGCCGCGATCGGCCAGTGCGGCGGCCAGGATCTCCGCGGCGCTGGCGGATGCGGCCGTCCACCAGCACCACCACCGGCAGGCTGCCGGCGATCTCGTCCGCGTCGGTCCGCCACACCCGGCTTGCCTCCGGGTCGCGGCCCGGCGGTGACCGCGACCACGCCGCGGGCGGCAGCAGCGCGCTCGGCCGCCGCCACCGCCTCGCGCAGCAGCCCGCCGCGATTGCCGCGCAGGTCGAGCACGATCCCGGCGGCGGATGCGCGCCGGCGACTGCCTGCGCCAGTTCGCGCGCCAGCCGTTCGCCGGTGTCGCGGTTGAAGCCGGTGATGCGGATCAGCAGCAGGTCGCCGAGCATCTGCGCGAAGACCGTTTCGGGCGGCACCATCATGCGCACGATCTCAGCGCCGTGCGCGCGCGGCCGTCGCGGCCGCGCCAGCCGACAGTCACGGTGGTGCTCCTCCGGTCCGGCGATCAGCGTCGCCGACCGCGTCGACGCTGCGGCCGTGCGTCGGCTGCGCCGTCGACCGTCAGGATGCGGTCGCCGGCCGCAGCCCGGCCAGCGCGCCGGGCCGTCGGCGATCACCGCGACCACCGACCGCGCCGCCGCGCGCAGACCGAGGGCGAGACCGAGGCCGGCGCTGCCCGAGCGCCGCTCCCGGTCCTCGGCCGCCGCGCCCGGCGGCACGTAGCGCGAATAGGGATCGAGATGGTTGAACATCTCGTCGAAGAAGCTCTGCATGATGCCGTGCGTGCCGGCCTGGCGCACCGCGGGCGAGGCGGTCCAGGCGGCCGCGCGCCAGCGCGGCGAAGGCGCTGCGCCCAGGCCGCGCGGATCCTCGGCCGGCGGCGGCGGGCCGCGATGCAGCGACGCGGTCCGGCAGGCGCAGCCGCAGGCGTTGTCGCTGCAGCTCGGCGGTGAGCTGCGGATCGAGCGCGGTCAGCCCGCGCAGGCCCCAGACCGTCAGTTCCGAGACCGGCACCGGCTCGAGCGTGCGCGGCGCCATGAAGGCCAGGGCGGCGGCGGTGACTGGGCGACCAGCGCCGGGTCGAAGGCCGCGCCGGCGGCCGGCGGTTCGGCACAGGCCGGCACAGCGGCAGCGAGGACCACGAACAGCAGGAAGCAGAGGCGGAACACCGTGGCCGGTTCGTTCATCGATGGCCCGATCGCCGTTTCGCGCCCGTCCTGGTCGACCGCTATTCGTCCCGCCCGGCGCGGCCTTGCCCGCCGATGGGCCCCGGCGGCCGCGTCCGGCGCGCGGATCGCCCTGCAGGATATGGAACACCAGCCCGCCGGTGACCGGGCTCGCCTCGGCCAGCCGCACCTCCACCTCCTGCGCCAGCCGGAAGACCATGCGGCGTGCGCCGGCCGGTCAGCGTCTGCGCTCGCTTCGTCGTGCATCCAGTAATCGTCCGGCAAAGATGACGACCGGCACGATCCCGCTCGCGCCGTTGTCGGCCACTGTGACGAAAAGTGCCGAAGCGGGTCACGCCGGAAATGCGCGCGGCGAACACGCGCCGACCTTGTCCGCCATGAAGGCAGCCAGGTAACGGTCGATCGCGTCGCGCTCGGCCATGCGCGGCGCGCCGTTCGGTGGCGGTGATGTGCTCGGCGGTATCGGCGAAATCGCGCGGCCTCGTCCGCGGTCAGCCCGCCGGCGCCGAGCCGCAGCCCGGCGATCAGCGCGCGATGCACCAGCAGATCGGCATAGCGGCGGATCGGGCTGGTGAAATGCGCGTAGCGCGGCAGCGCCAAGCCCGAAATGGCCGATATTGTCCGGGCTGTAGGCCGCCTGCGACTGGCTGCGCAGCATCACCTCGTTGACCAGCGGCGCCTGCTCGGTGCCGGCGACCTGCTGCAGCACGCGGTCGAGGTCGCGCGGATGCATCTGGTCGCCCGGCGGCAGCGAGATGCCGAGCGCCGTGCAGGAAGCCGCGCAGGCGCATCGAGCTTCTCGTCGGACGGCGGCGCGTGCACGCGGTACATGCAGGGCTGGCGCAGCCGTTCCAGTTCCTCGGCGGCGCGCGACGTTGGCCAGCACCATGAACTCCTCGATCAGCCGGTGGCTGTCGAGGCGCGGGCGCGGCGCGACGGCGGCGACCCGGCCCTCCTCGTCCAGCACCACCTTGCGCTCGGGCAGATCGAGATCGAGCGTGCCGCGCGCCGTGCGCGCCGCGAGCAGCGCGCGGAAGGCGGCGTAGAGCGGTCGAGCAGACCGGCCGGCAGGCGCAGGCCGTCGCCGCGCGTCGTCGCGCGTCCTGCACCTGCTCGTAGGTCAGCCGCGCGGCGCTGCGCATCAGGCCGCGGCCGAAGCGGTGGCGCGAGCTTGCGGCCGTCGGCGTCGATGCGCATCTCGACGAACAGGCAGCCGCGATCCTCGTCCGGGCGCAGGCTGCACCAGCCGTTGGACAGCGCCTCCGGCAGCATCGGCACGACGCGGTCGGGGAAATAGCACGGAATTGCCGCGCGTCCGCGCGCCGCGGTCCAGCGCCGCGCCCGGCCGCACGTAATGCGCGACGTCGGCGATGGCGACGATCAGGCGGAAGCCGTCGCCGTCCGGCTCGGCGATACACCGCGTCGTCGAAGTCGCGCGCGTCCTCGCCGTCGATGGTGACCAGCGGCACGTCGCGCAGATCGGTCGCGCGCGCCCGAGCGCCACGCCGCGCGCGCGCTCCGCCTCGGCCAGCGCCTCCGGCGGGAAATCCTGCGGGATGTCATGCGTGTGGATGACGATCAGGCTGACCGAGCGGGCATCGCCCATGCGTGCCCAGCCGCTCGATCACCCGCGCGGGCTTCAGGCCGAGCGCCGGCATGCGGCAGCGGCTCGGCCAGCACGATCTCGCCGGGCTCGGCGCCGCCGTCCTCGCCGCGGCGGGACCACCCATTCGGCCTTGGCGCGCCGGTCGGTCGGCACGATGCGCATCGCCGCCGCGGGCCGGCGCGGAAGACGCCGAGCACCCGGCCGGGCGTGTCGGTCGAGGCGCTTGATCGTGCGGCCTTCGTAGCGGCCCGCGCGCCGATCGGGCGCAGCCGGGCCAGCACGCGCTCGCCGGGCGCCAGCGCCGGCCGGCCGCGCGGTTCCGGCGCCATCAGGATCAGCGGCGGCGGGCCCTCGCCCTCCCAGCCGACCGGGCCGCGCGATGGCGTCGCCATCGGGGTCGGTGCCGGTGACCTGCACGACCATCGCATTCCGGCAGGCGGCCGGCTTCGGCGGTGAGCGGCGGCGGCTGGCCGCGCGGGCGCAGCGCTGCCGCCGTCGGCCAGGTCGCGCGGCGTTCGCGCAGCGCCGCGCTGGTGCGCGGCTCGCGGCGGCCAGGCCGGCGCGCGATCTCGCGCTTGCCGACGCGGCCGGGCTGTCGCGGAGGAAGCGGCGGACCTCTTCCGGCTCGGAGGGCCGGGCGCCGGGCTCGCGCGCGCCTTGCGCGCGGCCGGCCTTCGCGCGGCGCCGCAGTCTTCGGCCTGCCGTCGGCTTGGCGGCGGCCTTGCGCGGCGCGGCCTTCTTCGTGGCCGGCTTGGCTTCGCGCTTGGCGACCGCCTCTTCGGGCCTGTCTTGGCGGCGGCCTTCGCGGCCGCCTTCCGGCGCGCCGCGGCCTTCGGGCAGCCGGCGCCGTCGCGCCGCGCTTGGCGGCCTTCGCCGGCGGCCGTCTTGCCGTTCGCCGCGCCGCGCGGCTTCAGCACCTTGCCCTTCTCGGCCAGCAGCGCCACCGCCTCGTCCAGCGTCATGTCGTCCATCATCACGCCGCGCGGCAGGTTCGCCACCATCTTGCCGTGCTGCACATAGGGGCCGAACCGGCCCTTGCGCACCGGCACCGGCTCCTTGTCCGCCGGGTGCGCGCCCGAGCGTGCGCACGCTGGCCAGCTTCTTGCGCCAGCAGGTCGACCGCGCGGTTCAGCCCGAGCGCCAGCACGTCGTCGTCGCGGTCCAGCGAGGCGAACACCGCGCCCATCCGCACATAGGGCCCGAACCGGCCGATCCCGGCCTCGATCGGCTCCTGCGTCTCCGGATGGATGCCGACGATGCGCGGCAGCGACAGCAGCCCGAGCGCCTGCTCCAGCGTGATCTGCTCGCCGTCCATGCCGCGCGGCAGCGAGGTGCGTCGCGGCTTCGGCTTTCTTGTCCTCGGTCCGTGCTCGCCCTGCTGCACATACAGCCCGTATGGGCCGCGGCGGACGGTGATCTCCTCGCCGGTGTCGGGGTCGCTGGCCGAGCAGCGCGCATGCCGTCCTTCAGCGTGTCGCCGCCGTCCTCGCCGGTATCGATCGCCAGGCTGCGCGTGTACTGGCAGGCCGGATAGTTCGAGCAGCCGATGAAGCTGCCGTAGCCGCCCGAGCTTCAGGCCGAGCCGGCCGGTGCCGCAGGCGGCGCAGAGCGCGCGGATCGCTGCCGTCCTCGCGCGGCGGGAAGAAGTGCGGCCCGAGATCCTCGTCCAGCGCCGTCGATGACGTCGCTGATCTTCAGGTCCTTGGTCTGGTCGACGGCCTTGGAGAACTCGTCCCAGAACGCGCGCATCACCGCGCGCCAGTCCGCATGGCCGCCGGAGATGTCGTCGAGCTTCTCCTCCAGCGCGGCGGTGAAGCCGGTGTCGACGTAGTGCTCGAAGAAGCTGACCAGGAAGGCGGTGACCAGCCGGCCGCGATCCTCGGGGATGAAGCGCCGCTTCTCCAGCCGGACATAGTTGCGGTCCTGCAGCACCGACAGGATCGAGGCATAGGTGGAGGGCCGGCCGATGCCCAGCTCCTCCATCTTCTTCACCAGGCTGGCTTCGGAATAGCGCGGCGGCGGCTGGGTGAAATGCTGGTCGCGCGTCGACCTCGCCGCGGCGTCAGCGGGTCGCGCTCCGCCATCGGCGGCAGCATGCGGTTGTCTTCGTCCTCGGCCGCGTCGTCGCGTGTCCTCGCGATACAGCTTCAGGAAGCCGTCGAAGGCGACGATCGAGCCGGTGGCGCGCAGGCGCATGCCCGTGCCGTCGGTCACCTCGACGCTACCTGGTCGAGCTCGGCCGACTGCATCTGGCGAGGCGACGGCGCGCTTCCAGATCAGCTCATAGAGCCGCGCGCTGGTCGGGCTCGAGGATAGCGCGCGACATCCTCCGGCGTGCGGCGCGACATCGGTCGGGCGGATCGCCTCGTGCGCTTCCTGGGCGTTCTTCGCCTTGGCTGGTGTATTCGCGCGGCGCGCCGGGCAGGTAGTCCGGCGCCGAAGCTGGCGCTGCACGTGGTCGCGGATGGCGGCGATCGCCTCGCGCGCCATCTGCACGCCGTCGGTGCGCATATAGGTGATCAGGCCGACGGTCTCGCCGCCGATATCGACGCCCTCATAGAGCTGCTGCGCCAGCCGCATCGTCTGCTGCGCGCCGAAGCCGAGCTTGCGGATGCCTCCTGCTGCAGGGTGGAGGTGGTGAAGGGCGGCGGCGGGTTGCGCTTGACCCGCTTGCGCTCGACCGAGCCGACGGTGAAATGCGCCGGCCTCGACCGCGGCCTTGGCGCGCGCTCGGCCAGCGTCTGCGTTGTTCAGGTCGAACTGATCGAGCTGCTTGCCGTCCAGATGGGTCAGCCGGGCGGTGAACGGGGCGCCCGCCGGGCGTGGTGAACACGCGCCTCGATCGGTCCAGTATTCGCGCGCCCGGAAGGCCTCGATCTCGGCCTCGCGCTCGCAGATCAGGCGCAGCGCGACCGACTGCACGCGGCCGGCGCTGCGGCTGCCCGGCAGCTTGCGCCACAGCACGGGCGAGAGGGTGAAGCCCACCAGGTAGTCCAGCGCGCGGCGGGCCAGTAGGCCTCGATCAGCGGCTGATCGAGGTCGCGCGGATGCGGCGATCGCGTCGCGGATGGCGCTGCGGGTGATCTCGTTGAAGGTGATGCGCCGGACGTTGACGCCCTTCAGCGCCTGCTGGCTCCTCCAGCATGGCGCGGACGTGCCAGGAGATCGCCTCGCCCTCGCGGTCCGGGTCGGTGGCGAGATAGAGGGTCGTGCGCGCCCTTCAGCGCCTTGGCGATGGCGCGCGACCTGGCGGTGCGCCGCGCTCGTCGGACTCCCAGTCCATGGCGAAGTCCTGGTCCGGGCGCACGCTGCCGTCCTTGGGCGGCAGGTCGCGCACATGCCCGAAGCTGGCCAGCACGGTGTAGCCGCCGCCCAGATATTTGTTGATTGTCTTGGCCTTGGCGGGCGATTCGACGACGACGACGTCGGTCATTGCTGTCCTGTTTGGCGGCCTATGCGCTCCGGCGTTGCGGCAAGCAATGCGACGCGGTTGCCGGGCAGGGTTTCCACCCGGCCCGCGAGTTCCAGTTCCAGCAGTACGGCCATGACGGCGGCGGCAGAGAACTGGCAGCGACGCACCAGATCGTCAACCGGCGTCGGCGTAGGGCTCAAGCAGCTGCACAGGACCTGCGCGTCGGCGGCGCTGGTCGGCGTCTGCGGGGCAGTCCAGGCGGCAGCTCGGGCGCGGAAGCCGTCGGCGGCGGCCGCGCGCGAACAGCGGTGCGCGGCCGATGCCCTCGCGCGACGGGGTGGTCCGGCAGGTTGTCCAGCACGTCGGCGGCGCTTTCGGTCAGGATGCGCGCCCTGGCGGAGCAGGTCGTTGGCGCCGCGGCGCGCGGGTCGAGCGGCGAGCCGGGCACGGCGAACACCTCCCGCCCGGCCTCCTGCGCCAGGCGGGCGGTGATCAGGCTGCCGGAACGCGGCGCCGCCTCCACCACCACGACGCCCAGCGACAGGCCGGCGATGATGCGGTTGCGGCGCGGGAAAGTGGCGCGCCTGCGGCGCGGTGCCGAGCGGCGCCTCCGCCACCACTGCGCCGCGCTTCGGCGATCCGCGCGCTGCAGATCGGCGTGCTCCGGCGGGTAGGGCAGTCGAGCCCGCCGGCGACCACCGCGACGGTGCGGCCGGTCGCGCAGCGCGCCGCGATGCGCGGCCGCGTCGATGCCGCGGGCCAGGCCGGAGACGACGACCAGCCCGGCGGCGGCCAGATCGGCGGCCAGGGTCTCGGCCATGCGCTGGCCGTTGGCCGAGGCGTTGCGGCCGCCGACCATGGCCACGGCGCGGCGGTCGAGCACGCCGGCGTCGCCCAGCACGGCGATCACCGGCGGCGCGTCGTCGAGCAGCGCCGAGCAGGGGCGGGATAGGCATCGGTCGTCGACGAAGCGCAGCTGCGCCGCCCATGCGGCCAGCCGGTCGATCTCGCCGCGCCGCGGCGGAGGCCGGCGGGAGGCGCGGCGGCGCGGCGCGGCCGCCGGCGCGGGCGAGGCCGGGCAGGGCGTCGAGCGCCGCGGCGGCGCTGCCGTAGCGCGCAGCAGCCGGCGGTAGGTGATCGGCCCGACGCCTTCGGTGCGCGCCAGCCGGAAGCCGGTCGGCGGCGTCGGCGCGGCACGTCGCTCATGCGCGCTTGCCGATGCGCGGTTCGGTGCCGGCGAGCAGCCGGCGGATATTGGCGTGGTGGCGGACGAAGCACCAGCACGGCGATGGCGAGCGCCAGCAGCGCCGTGGCGCGGCCCGGCGAGCAGCCAGGCCAGCAAGCGGCGCGAGCGCGAAGGCGGCGAGCGCGCCGGCCGAGGACATCCGTGACAGCTTGCGCCATCACCAGCCAGATGGCGCCGGCCAGCAGCCCGACCGGCCAGGCGGCGGCGAGCAGCACGCCGATGCCGGTCGCCACGCCCTTGCCGCCGCGGAAGCGAGCCAGACCGGGAACATATGGCCGAGCAGCGGCGCCGAAGCCCGGCCCACAGCCCGGCCTCCGGCCCGGCCCAGACGAGCGCGCGCGAGCAGCACCGGCCGCCGCGCCCTTCAGCGCCGTCCAGCAGCAGGGTGGCGGCCGCCAGCGCCCTTTGCCGGTGCGCAGCACGTTGGTGGCGCCGATATTGCCCGAGCCGATCTGGCGGATATCGCCCAGCCCGGCCGCGCGGGTCAGCAGCAGGCCGAACGGGATCGAGCCGAGCAGGTAGCCCAACAGGCGGCGAGGGCGATCGGGATGTGGCGTCATCCGAACACGCGCCGCCCGGCCTTCCAGGTGCCGAGCGACGCGGCCTTCCAGCGGCGCGGCCGTCGAAGGGCGTGTTCTGCGCCTTGCCGGGCAGCTCGCCGGCCTCCACCCGCCAGGCGCGCTCGGGGTGGAACAGGCAGAGATCGGCCGGCGCCGCCGCGCCAGCGTGCCGGCCGGCGCTGCCGAGCAGGCGGGCGGGTCGGCAGGTCAGCAGGGCGATCGCGTCGCGTCAGGCCGAGCGCGCCGCCATGCACCTGCGCCAGCGTCACCGGCAGCAGGGTGGCGAGCCCGGCGCCGCCGGCGGCGGCCTGGGCGAAGGGCAGGCGCTTGTCGTCGGCATCGCGCGGCTGATGGTCGGAGGCGATGGCGTCGATCGTGCCGTCCGCCAGCGCGGCCGCCACCGCCTGCCGGTCGGCCTCGGCGCGCAGCGGCGGCGACAGTTTCGCGTAGGTGCGGAATTCGCCGATCGCGGTCTCGTTCAGATCGAAATAGGGCGGCGCCGTGTCGCAGGTGACGGCGAGCCCCTCGGCCTTGGCCGCGCGGATCAGGTCCAGCGCCTCGCCGGTCGAGACATGGGCGAAGTGCACCGCGCCGCCGGTCAGCGGGCCAGGCGGATGTCGCGCGCCACCATGGATCGCCTCGGCCGCCGCCGGGATGCGCGGGCAGGCCGAGGCGCGTGGCGAGTTCGCCCTCGGTGGCCGCCCCGCCATCGGCCAGCGTGGGTTCCTCCGGGTGCTGCACGATGCGCGCCCGAAGCCGCGGCGTAGGAGAGCGCGAGGCGCATCAGCCGCGCCGGGCCGATGGCCCGGCGCGCCATCGGTGAAGGCGACCGCGCCGGCCTCGCGCAGCAGGCCGAGTTCGGCCATTTCCTCGCCGCGGCAGCCGCGGGTGACGGCGCCATAGGGCAGGATGGTGAGGCTGCCGGTCTCCTCGCCGCGGGCGCGCAGCAGGCGCACCAGCGCCGGGTCGTCAATGGCGGGCGCGCCGTCGGGCAGGGCGGCGAGGGTGGTGATGCCGCCGGCGGCGGCGGCGCGCGGCGGCGCTGGCGATGGTTTCGCGATATTCGAAGCCCGGGCTCGCCCAGGGCGGCCCGCATGTCCACGAGGCCCGGGCAGAGCATTTCGCCGTCGCCAGACGATGTCTCGGCGCCGTCGGGCCGGCCGAGCCCGCTGCCGAGATCGGCGATGCGGCCGTCGCGCACCAGAGCGCTGCCCTGTCTCGTCGCGCCCGCTCGCCGGGTCGAGCAGGCGGACGCCGGTGAACAGCAGGTCAGGGTTCATTGCGGCCCCATGGCCGGCCCTGCGGACGCGACAGCACGTCGAGCACCGCCATGCGCACCGCGACGCCCATCTCCACCTGCTCCCTGATCACGCTGCGCTCCGGGTCGTCGGCGACCGCGCTGTCGATCTCGACGCCGCGGTTCATCGGCCCGGGGTGCATCACCAGGGCATCGGGTTTCGCCAAGCTTAATTTCTCGGCGTCGAGGCCGAAGAAGCGGAAAAATTCTCGCGCGCTCGGCACCAGCCCGCGGGCCATGCGCTCCTTCTGCAGGCGCAGCATCATCACCATGTCGGCGCCGGCGAGCCCTGCCCGCATGTCGTGGAACACCGCGACGCCGAGCGAGGCGCGCCTGCTCGGGATCAGCGTGGGCGGGCCGACCACGCGCACCTGGCTGCCCATGGTGCCGAGCAGGTGGATGTTGGAGCGCGCGACCCGGGAGTGCAGCACGTCGCCGCAGATGGCGACGGTCAGCCCCTCCAGCCGGCCCTTGCGGCGGCGGATGGTCAGCGCGTCGAGCAGCGCCTGGGTCGGATGCTCGTGCGTGCCGTCGCCGGCGTTGATCACCGCCGCATCGACCTTCTGCGCCAGCAGCGCCGGCGCGCCGGACTGGTCGTGCCGCACCACCAGCAGGTCGCAGTGCATGGCGTTGAGCGTCGCGGCGGTGTCGAGCAGCGTCTCGCCCTTGTTCACCGACGAGGTCGAGACCGACATGTTGATGACGTCGGCGCCCAGCCGCTTGCCGGCGAGTTCGAAGCTGGTGCGGGTGCGGGTGCTGTCCTCGAAGAACAGGTTGATCAGCGTGCGGCCGCGCAGCAGGTCGCGCTGCGTCTTGCCGGAGCGGTTGAGCAGCACGTAGCTCTCCGCCAGGTCGAGCAGCTGCCGATCGCCGGCGGCGCGAGGCCCTCGATCTGCAACAGGTGGCGGTCCGGAAACACGCTGGCGTGGTTGCAGCAAAGCCGGCGAGCCCGTCAACGGGCGGCGGCGTTCAGACGGCCAGCGCGGCGAGCGCCCTGCGCAACGCCGGCGTCGCGACATCGAGAAAGGCGCGCAGCTTCAGCGGCACCCGCCCGGGCGCGTGCAGCAGGCTGACGGGAATTGGCGCGAACTCGAACGGCACCAGGACGATTAGCAACCGGCCGTCGGCGACGGCATCGGCCGCCTGGTAGGACAGCACGCGCGTCACGCCCACGCCCGGCGACCGCCGCGTCGATCGCCGCCTCGGCCGTGTTCACCGATAGTCGCGAGCGGACCGGCACGGTCGCGTCGCCGTCGAGCCGGGAACCGCGAAGCCCCACGACTCAGCCGAACCCAGCGCGTCGAAGGTGATGCAGGGCAGGTCGGACAGCGCGGCCGGCGTCTTCGGCTCGCCGTGCGCGGCGAGGAAATCGGGGCTGGCGCACACCACGCGGCGCAGCGTGCCGACGCGTGTCGCGACCAGGATGCTGTCGGGCAGCGCGCCGATGCGCACCGCGACGTCGACATGATCGTCGATCAGCTGGACATTCCGGTCGGACAGCAGCAGCCGCACGTCGATCTCGGGAAATTGCGCGAGGAAGCTCGGTCACGACCGGAAGCACGTGCAGCCGGCCGAAGACGATCGGCGCGGCCACCAGCAGGTCGCCGCGCGGAGCGTTGTATTCGCCGGAGGCCGGCGCGCTCGGCCTCCCTCACCTCCTCCAGGATGCGCCGGCACGCCTCGACATAGGCCGCACCTGCATCGGTCAGCCCCAGCCGCCGCGTCGAGCGGATCAGCAGCTGCGTGCCGAGATGCGCCTCCAGCTCGGCGACCTTCCGGCTGACCGTCGGCAGCGGCGGTCCAAGCCTGCGGCTCGCTGCCGACAGGCTGCCGGCCTCGACCGCCGCGACCAGGACGGACATCGCTTCCAGCCGGTCCACCTATCCTACCACTTTCCGAGAGAAGCTATCTCAAAGATACCCGATTATTGGCTTGGGCAATAGGGCCTATGTCGGGAGTGGAGGCCCGCCCGGGTCCCGGTCGAAAAGGAGAACGCAGATGTCCCGCATCGCCATCCCCAGCCGCGACGACGCGCCGGAAGCGTCCAACCATCCTCGACGCCGTGAACAAGCAGCTCGGGACAGTGCCCAACCTGTTCCGTCTCTGGCGCTGATCCTGCCGCGCTGCCGGCATGACCGGTCTTTCCGGCGCGCTCACCAAGGCGCTCGATGTCAAGACGCGTGAGCGCATCGCGCTCGCGGTCGCGCAGGTCGATGGCTGCGACTACTGTCTGTCGGCGCACACCTATCTCGGCCTGAACCTCGCCAAGCTGAGCCACGAGGAAATCGCCCTCAATCGCCAGGGCGCCTCGGGCGACGCGAAGGCGGATGTCGCGTGCGTTTCGCGGCCAAGGTCGCCGAAGTCGCGGCCATGTCAGCGACGCCGATCTCGCCGCCGTCGGGCCGCCGATTTACCGATGCGCAGATCATCGAAATCGTCGGCCTCGTCGTCGAAAACGTCTTCACCAACTTCGTCAACGAAGTCGCCAAGACCGATATCGACTTTCCGGTGGTGCGCGCCGCCGAGCAGAGCTGACGGACACGGCGCCGGCCTCGTCTCGCGATGCCGCCGGCCCGCATCGTTGTTCAGGAGTTTTGCCATGGCCTATCGCTACCTCGACCTCGCCGTTACGCCGAGCGTGAGGGCTGCGCAGGCGGCGAACGGAAGTGCCGCGGTTTGGGAGAAATCCAGGTGGCGACGTGACTGCATTCGCTGACCGAGGCCGAAATCGCTTTCATCGCCGCGCGCGACAGTTTCTACATGGCAAGCGTTCAGGACCGGCTGGCCCTATGTTCAGCACCGCGGCGGCCCGCCCGGCTTCCTGCGCTGTTGACGACACGACGCTCGGCTTTGCCGATTTCAGGGCAACCGGCAATATATCAGCCTCGGCAATCTCGGGCGAACGACCGTGCTTCGTTGTTCCTGATGGACTACCGACCGCCGGCGCGCTTAAAATCTACGCGCGCATCGAGGCGAAGGATCTGGCCGACGACCCGGCTGGCCGAAATTGCCGTGCCAGGCTATAAAGGGAAGGCCGGACGTGCTTTCCTCTGCATGTCGAGGCGTTCGACTGGAATGTCCGCAGCACATCACGCCGCGCTTTACCGAAGCCAGTCGGGACCATCCTTGCAGCCGGTGCGCCGGCACATCGCAGCGCTCGAGGCGGAGAATGACGCGCTGCGGATAAGCTTGCGTTGCCAGGAGCCTGACGATGGAAACCACCGACCGTCCCCCGCTGCCGCCATTCAGTCCAAACCGCCGCGAAGAAAGTGCGTCTGGCCGAGGATGCCTGGACAGCCGCGACCCGGCACGCGTCGCGCTGGCCTATAAATCACAGCCAATGGCGCAATGCGCGGAGTTCATCGAAGGCCGCGCCGCGATCGAGGCGTTCCTGCGCCGCAAATGGGATCGCGAGCTC